>RXJG01000002.1:0-70517 GCA_003963365.1 Sphingobacteriales bacterium | reverse complement strand
TATCGTTTGCAATTGGAAGCATACTATAAATACATGACCGATGTGGTGCCTTATGATGTGGACAATGTTCGCATTCGTTACTTTGGTGAGAACATGGCCAAAGCATATACTGTGGGTGTGGAAGCAAGACTCTTTGGTGAAATTGTAAAAGATGCAGAAAGCTGGATCAGCATTGGCATTATGCGCAGCCGGGAAAATTTAAATAACGATAGCTGGTATGATTATAAATTAGATTCATTAAATCACCCAATTGATAGTGTAAAAGTAAATGGTGGCTGGTTAAGAAGACCCAATGATCGTTTAATTACCTTCGGTATGTTCTTCCAGGATTATTTAAGTACCAATAAAAATTTTAAAGTACACCTCAATGCATTGTTTGGCAGTAATCTTCCCTACAATATTCCCAACAGCACCAAGTATCGCAATGCATTAACGATTGATCCGTACATCCGTCTCGACCTCGGCTTTAGTGCCCTATTGCTTGATGCAGAAAAAGCAAGAAGAAGAAGTCATAGTCCCTTCCGCAATTTTGAAAACATCTGGGCCAGCCTCGAAGTATTTAATATCATCGACCGGCCAAACACCATTTCCTATTTGCTGATAAAAGATTTCTCCAATAATATCTTCACCATTCCTAATCGTCTTACGCCAAGGTTAGTGAATTTTAAGATTGTAGCGAGGTGGTAAAAGAAAATGCAGACTAATAAGTCTGCATTTCAAATAATTTATAAAAAAGAATAATTAACCAATCTTCTCCACCTGCATATAATTCAGTTCTACAGGTGTAGCACGGCCAAACACTTTCACCGCTACTTTTAGTTTCTTCTTCTCATCATTCACTTCTTCAATCACGCCGTTAAAGTCATTAAATGGTCCGTCAATGATTTTGATCGTTTCACCCACTATAAACGGTTCACTCATCGTCATACCACCGGCATCCGCCATTTCATCCACTTTACCCAGCATCTTATTTACTTCAGCCTTACGTAAAGCAATAGGATTTTCTTTACCAAGAAAATGTATAACGTTAGAAGTATTTTTAATTGCATCTCTCAGGTCATCACTCATTTTACCGCCACTTACTTCAATCATCACATAGCCGGGATAGAAGTTACGTTCCCGCATCACCTTTTTACCATTCTGCACTTTATATACTTTCTCCACGGGTAAAAACACCTGCTTCACAATTTTATCCCATCCGCCACGGGAAATTTCTTTATCCAGGTATTCTTTTACCTTCTTTTCTTTTCCACTAACCACCCGCAGTACAAACCATTTGGTATCCGGCGCATTGGTTTCTGTTTCTGTTATGTTTACCGCTTCTTCCATCATTAAAAGATTGAATAAATTAATTCTAATATTTTGGCAATAGCCGTATCCATTACCCATACCATAGCAGTAATCAATAAGGTTGCTGCCAGTACAATCATGGTTGATTGCTGTAACTGTGCCCAGGTAGGCCAGCTTACTTTTTCAATCAACTCTTTGTATGAATCTTTAAAGTAGGTACTTACTTTGTTCATATTGAAACCGTTTATTCGTTTATTGGTTTAATAGTTTAATGGCTTTGGGGTAATCAACTTTCAACCCTTAAACCTTTTCAACCTTTAAACCTAATCGTTGCACGGGCACTAGGATTCGAACCCAGACTGAAGGTTTTGGAGACCTCTGTACTACCGTTATACTATGCCCGTAGAAAGCTAAAAGCTATTCCGTGTTACCGAAACAGCTTTTAGACTTATGTCGCAAAGATAAATAATCTTTTGCAAAGAGCTTTTGCTAAAAAGCCAGAAGCTTTAGCTCAAGCTTACTTGATAATTTCTGTAACCTGACCAGCACCTACCGTACGTCCACCTTCACGAATAGCGAATTTCAAACCTTTCTCCATCGCAATAGGCTGAATCAGTTTCACCGTCAATGAAGTGTTATCACCAGGCATAATCATTTCTGTACCTGCTGGTAATTCAACTTCACCAGTTACGTCCGTAGTACGGAAATAGAACTGAGGACGGTATTTTTGGAAGAATGGAGTATGACGTCCACCTTCATCTTTGCTCAATACGTAAACTTCACCTTTAAATTCAGTGTGTGGAGTAATAGTACCTGGCTTACAAATAACCATACCACGACGGATTTGAGTTTTCTCAATACCACGTAATAATAAACCAGCGTTATCTCCAGCTTCCCCTTCATCTAACAGCTTGCGGAACATTTCCACACCTGTTACTGTTGAAGTCAGAGAAGAATCCATTAAACCTACAATTTCAACACCCTCACCTACTTTAATACGGCCTCTTTCGATACGACCGGTAGCCACAGTACCACGACCAGTGATGGAGAATACGTCTTCCACACTCATAAGGAATGGCATATCAACCGGGCGGGGAGGTAATGGAATGTAAGAGTCAACTGCATCCATCAGTTCATTGATAGCGGCAACCCATTTTTCTTCACCAGCTAAAGCACCGGTAGCAGAACCTTTAATAATTGGGGTGTTATCACCATCAAAACCACGTTTAGTCAATTCATCACGAACTTCCATTTCAACCAGGTCTAATAACTCAGGGTCATCAACCAGGTCAACTTTATTTAAAAACACCACCATACGGGGAACGCCTACCTGGCGGGCCAATAAGATGTGTTCTTTTGTTTGAGGCATAGGACCGTCAGTAGCAGCTACTACCAGGATAGCACCATCCATTTGGGCAGCACCTGTAATCATATTCTTTACATAGTCGGCGTGACCAGGACAGTCTACGTGTGCATAGTGACGATTTGCTGTTTGATATTCTACGTGAGCAGTATTAATGGTGATACCCCTTTCTTTTTCTTCAGGAGCCCCATCAATCTCATCATATTTTTTTGCCGTCGCCAGGCCCTTTTTAGAAAGGATTTCCGTAATGGCGGCAGTCAACGTGGTTTTTCCATGATCTACGTGACCAATGGTACCAATGTTTACGTGGGGTTTATCCCGCTTAAAGGTCTCTTTTGACATTGTATGTGTTTTTAATTGTGTGTGTACAAAATTTTATATCATGTAGTCGGCACCAGTAATTCTGTTGAACGGCTGTTGCGTCGCACACTTCAAGTTTCTGTTCTTTGTTCAGTAGTGAATGGTCAATAGTGAATTGTGAATGTTAAGAATCAATTTTCACTTAAACCTGCGCTTGCAAACTGCCAACTGCAGGCTGCATACTTTCATTTACCAAACAATATTTTAAAGAACTTTTGGAGCCGTTAGTGAGAATCGAACTCACGACCTCTTCCCTACCAAGGAAGTGCTCTACCACTGAGCTACAACGGCGTAGTTCAGTTGGCAGTTCTCAGTTGGCTCTTCGCATAGCAGCTTACTCAACTGCAAACTGCTAACTGCAGACTGCAAACTGAAAAGAGAGCGGGAGACGAGGCTCGAACTCGCCACCTATAGCTTGGAAGGCTATCGCTCTACCAAATGAGCTACTCCCGCATTTATTATTTTAAATGCTAAATGTTGAATTTTAAATAGATAAAAGAATTCAACATTTAAAATTTATCATTCAAAATAATCAAAGAACTGTGGGCAAGGATGGATTCGAACCACCGAACTCCGAAGAGGACAGATTTACAGTCTGTTGCCGTTGGCCACTTGGCTACTTGCCCTGCTGGTAGCTTACAACTTTGAGCTGTTAGCTATATTGTGGAGCCACTTGTCGGACTCGAACCAACGACCTGCTGATTACAAATCAGCTGCTCTACCAACTGAGCTAAAGTGGCATTTACTTTCAAAAAACTCTCCACTAATAAAGACTCAACCTTCAACCTTCCCGATTTAATATCAGGATGCTCTACTAACTGAGCTAAAGTGGCTTATTACATTTACTGGTCTTCAAAATTGGCGGAAATCCAGTGCTGTAAAGAACTTCCCGTCATTACATACGTATCTACCGTATTTTTTGGGAAGGCAAAGGTAACGGAAAATGTGAAATACAAAAATTTTGAAAAAGAAATTTTTACACCAAATCAAGTGATTATCAGGAATTAAAAACCCAATAATTTTTCAATTGTTTCAAAAAAGAATTAAGCTGTAAAATCTGTCTTCATTTTATACAAAAAAACCGCTGATTATCTGGCTTCATCCTGCCTGCTGCATCCATCATATAACATTCATTTTCCTTATAACCAGGTAAACCGGCATTGTAACCCGGTTAATGAAGTGCTACTTTGTATAACTGCTCACTTATATGGCTCTTTTTACCCAATCTGAATATTTAAAGAACTCAAGCATACCCCTGCTGATGACCCAGGCCCATTTCACCCCCATTAACATGAATTACTTCTTTTAGTGAAAATATCCTTAGCTGTAACAGCATGGAAATGCTTTTTGCTGGCAAATTGTTTTTGCAGGTATTAAATAATTCTATCGCTCAATATCTTTTGCGGGCAAAATTTTAATATCAGTATTTATACTTTGTGAAAGCTTTTTTCCCAATTCATTTAATAACCCTCATCCATCTTTCCAAAAGGCTGAATAAATACAACAACTTTTTTCGTTCTTACCGGCCAATTCAAATTTGTTTTTTTGTTTTCACCTGGCTATAAACAGCAATAAAAATTGCAAAGTGAATTTATCTTTTGATACTGCTACCCGGTAATGGTAACCCCTGAAAATAAAAATCCCCCGGTTTTTTACCGGGGGATGAATGTTTTTAGTTTTTAAATTTCGTATTGTTTTTCTTTTTGTCTTTTAATTTGATTAATGATAGAATCTAATGCGGAGTCAAAAGATTCTTCAAAAGATTTTGAGGTTTGTTTTACAAAGAACTGTCTCCGGGGCACTACTACTTTAATTTCTGCAATCTTGTCTTTAATCTGGTGTACCACATTGTCGAGTTTCAGAAAAACATCCACCTGGTGGATACGGTCGTTAAAGCTTTTGAGTTTTTGAATTTTTTTGTTTACGTGGTCTATCAATTTTGTGTCAGCATCAAAATGCACAGTCTGAATGTTTACGTTCATAGAACTCTTTTTTTAATCTGTGAATAAATCAATAAATAAAGAACTTTAGAGAGAGTTTTTTTTCAGGTCATAGGCAAGTTTTTTATCTGCTTCAAGTTAAGCCAAGGAAGGGAATTTTTCAAGAAAAGATTTGTAAAATTTTATTGTTTTACAACCATGATAAATTTTTGTTTACGCCTTGGGGTGGGCTTTCTTATAAACATCTTTCAATTTCTCAATGGTATTATGGGTATAAATCTGCGTGGCTGCAAGACTGGCGTGACCCAGCAACTCCTTTACAGCATTAAGGTCGGCACCATTATTAGTTAAATGAGTAGCAAAAGTGTGGCGCAGCACATGGGGACTTTTCTTTTCAAGGTTTTTAGCCTGCTCACCAAGGTATTTTTTAACCAGCAAATAAGCGTATTTGGCGTAAAGAGGCTTTCCTTTCTCTGTTACCAGTAGTATCTCAGCAGGCTCCTCAAAAACTTTGCGTTTCTGCTGGCGGTAATCTTCAATTATGGTTAATACATCTTTAGTAATGGGTATAACCCGTTCCTTATTACCCTTACCTAAAACCTTTATGTATGATTTTGACTTATCGACCTGCGTTTCCTTCAGGTTAATCAACTCACTTAGCCGCATACCGGTAGCATAGAAAAGGACAAACAGCATTTTTGCATTCAGTGATTTCCAGTCTTCTGTAGCCGTATTCAAAGCTTCCATCAGTTGTTTAGTATCCTGTTCGTTCACAAATGTTGGTAACCGCTTGCTTACTTTAGGCGCTATGATATTGGACATAGGCGTTTTTTCAATCACTCCTGTTTTAAGTTGGTATTTAAAAAAAGAACGGAGCGCTGAAATCTTACGGTTAATGCTTTTGGCCTGTATTTCATCCTCCATCAGTTCCACCACCCAGCTTCGTACAATAGAATGAGTAATTGACTTTAATGGTATGCCATCGTACTGGCTTGCCAGAAAACTAAAGAATTGATCCAGGTCGTTTTGATAGGAAACAATAGTGTGCCGGGAGTACCGCTTTTCAAACTTGAGATAGTCAAGGAAAGATTGTATTGGACTTTGGGTTAGTACAGGCATAAAAAAACTGGTAGCCATAAAGTTAGTAAAACAATACGGCTACCAGGCAATTATTTATTAAAAAACTACAGCTTAATCTTCAATTTTTCCGCTTGCCAGCTTTTGCTTGTACACAGCTTTCAATACTTCGCCACGGCGTTTTACTGAAGGCTTGGTGTAAGACTGACGCTCTCTCAATTGCAACAAAATCTTAGCTTTCTCAAACTTCTTCTTGTACTTTTTGAGCGCCTTGTCAATGTTTTCGCAATCTTTTGAATCAATAATAAGCATATTATATACCCCCTTTAGTGTTTTTAGAATGGGGTGCAAAGAAACAGCAAAAATTTGAATTTGAAAAATCAAATGGCAAAAAACACGAATTTTGTACCCTTATGTTTACAGGTATAGTAGAAACTACCGGAAAAATAACGGAAATAACCAGCAGCGGCACTAACAAAAGTTTTTGGATCAACTCCCCCATCAGCCATGAATTGAAAGTGGACCAAAGTCTTTCTCATGATGGGGTTTGCCTCACCGTGGA
Organism: Sphingobacteriales bacterium; assembly: GCA_003963365.1. Taxonomy (GTDB): domain Bacteria; phylum Bacteroidota; class Bacteroidia; order Chitinophagales; family Chitinophagaceae; genus AWTP1-9. The sequence goes on along the minus strand of RXJG01000002.1, from coordinate 63,925 downwards.
AGAAATTAAAAATGGTAAGCACCGGGTAACAGCTGTGGCTGAAACCCTTTCTAAAACTACCCTGACCAATTGGAAGCCGGGTACCGTTATTAATTTGGAGCGTTGCCTGGTAATGAATGGCCGGCTGGATGGTCATTGGGTTCAGGGGCATGTAGATACCACGGGTATTGTAACACATATTGAAGAAAAAAACGGGAGTTGGCAGTATATAATAGAATATCCAACCCGGTTTGCAACTCTCATAGTTGAAAAAGGTTCTATTACTATCAATGGTACAAGCCTTACTGTATTTAATATATCAGACTCCTTTTTTGAAGTTGCCGTCATTCCATATACATATGAGCAAACTAATCTAAAGTATTTAAAAACAGGTAATAAAGTAAATCTCGAATTCGACCTGATAGGCAAATATGTGGCCCGCATCCAACAAGTACGTATTATTCAGTAAAAATACTGATGTTTAAAATCGGTCAAAAATGCAACAACACGTACATTCAATATTCGTTTTATATATACCGTACCTATATTCAACCGGCGGCTAAGCTGTCGGGTTGACTATATGAAACTAAATAGTGTCCTAATGCTTAAGATTTCAATAATAGTACCCGTATACAACGAAGCGGAAAATATATTACCTCTATTTTATGAAATAAAGAAATATTGCCCCGAGAACTTCGAATTAATCTGGATTGATGATGGAAGTAATGATGAAACATTATCCGAAATTCAGCAATTATCTTTCCACGAAGAAAGGGTTAAGTGCATATCCCTTTCCCGGAATTTTGGTCATCAAAATGCCATGATTGCCGGTCTTAATTATGCCTCCGGTGAAATTATCATTACCATGGATGGCGATTTACAACATCCGCCTGTTCTTATTCCAACACTAATTGAAGAGTTATATAAAGGCGCTGACATTGTATTTACAAAAAGCGTATTTACACAAAAAGAAATCTGGTCAAAACGATTGCTTAATAAAATTTTTTATGGCTTTGCCAATTTCTTTTCAGAAACAAAAATTGATGAAAACATTACGGAATACCGTGCCTTTAACCAAAAAGTACTGGACAGTGTATTACAGTTTAAAGAAAATGAAACTTTTTTAAGAGGTATTTTTAACTGGATAGGTTTTAAATCAGCCACTGTTGAATTTAAATGTGCTGAAAGAAAACATGGTTCCACTAAGTATTCACTAAAGGAAACTTTGGCAAATGAGTTAAATAAAATTATTTTGTTCAACCCAAGCCTCATAAAATTCATCAGTATTATTATTGGTTTTTCATTGGTGATTACATTATTCAATGTACCCTTATGGAACATATATTCCGCTAATAAAAACGACAGCAACTACCTGCAAACAACCTTAATTTTGCTGGTAAGTGTGGTACAATTATTTTTAACCGGTATGATTTTTAAACTGGTTAACACAGCCATAAACGATAACCGGAACAGGCCATTGTACCTGGTAAAGGACATGATCAATTTTTAAATCTTCTTTGGTAAATAAGAATATTATCCTGTTTACACTATAAATTGTAAGCTTATCACCATATTTGCAGGTAATAACTCTATATGCCAGGTGTTTCCATTATAGTACCGGTATTTAATGAAGCGGACAATATTCTGCCTTTATACAATGCGGTTAAACAGCATTGCCCGGCAGATTTTGAACTATTATGGGTAGATGATGGAAGTACCGATGCAACACTTGCGGTAATAGAAACAATTGCACAATCAGATAACAGGGTTAAATGTATTTCTCTTTCCAAAAATTTTGGTCATCAAAATGCATTGATTGCCGGCATGCATTATGCTAAAGGCAATATTATAATTACCATGGATGGAGACCTTCAGCATCCGGCATCATTAATTCCTGAAATGATACGCTTACTCAATGATGGTAACGATATTGTGCTTACTAAAAGAGAAGGGGAAGAAAAATTACCTCCTTTAAAAAAATTAAGCAGCAGTATTTTCTATAAATTCATCAACTTTTTGTCCGACACAAAAATAGAAGCAGGGTCAGCCGACTTCAGAGCCTTCAACAGAAAAGTAATGGAAGCAGTTACGCAATTTGAAGAGAGAGAAATTTTTCTTAGGGGGATTTTTAATTGGGTAGGTTTCAAAAAAACAACTATCAGTTTCACTGCTCCTGAAAGAAAGAACGGTGAAACAAAATATTCCTATAATAAAATGGTGAAGCTGGCTCTGAAAGGAACTACCTCCTTCAGTTTCAAACCGCTTCGTTTATCGTTATTAATAGGTTCCGTTGTTTCATTATTTGCTTTTGCTTTTGCGGTTTTTGCACTGGTCAGTTATTTCCGTGGAGAAACAATCCCCGGGTGGGCTTCAATAATTATTGCGGTAATGTTGCTTGGAGGAATTCAATTACTGGTAATAGGGTTACTGGGTGAATATATTGCCGGCATGTTTACCGAAGTAAAAAAACGCCCCGTCTTTCTTGTAAAAGATAAAATCAATATTTAAGATTGCTTAAGATACACTGACGCTTTTTCAATTTGTGGTAACCTGCATTCATAAAAGCGGTAAATGGCCAGCACATTGTTTATTCCAAACACAGATTTTTTTACATCCCCATAAAAATACTTCAGCACCTGCTCTGTTTCATTGGCTGTATTTACATGTTCATGTTTCATAATAAGGCCATAATCTTCCCCCGTTTTTAAAAAGTATTCTAATCCTGTAGTCAACCGCCAGCAGGCAGTCCAGATAAAACTTCCTTCATTAGGGATAGCCACTCTTAAACAGCCATTTTCACTAAGATGCAAACAGGTTTTTGCCACTAAACCGGGAAGATCCAAAATATGTTCAAATGTGGCGATAGAAATGATACGATCGTACGTAACCGTTGAAGGCAATTCGTTGATATCATCATATTTATTCCCAATCCTGTTTAGAAAAGGGGAACCAATCCAAAGTTTTTTCCAGGGTTCAACTATATCATACATCTTACCATTTTCGTAAACGAGATGATTCAGAGAACCTGCTCCTATTTCCAGGGTTGATTTCGTTGCATCGTTTTTTACATCTGCCGCCACTTTGGTATGCATCCACCCTTCCGCAAAACCGGCTAACCGTGATGCCATAGTTTTTCGCAACCGGTTTTGCTCATAATTTTTATAGAGCCTTTTCAATTTCTCTTCATCAACCTGCGGTCTTGTTTTGGGAAATGCCTCAAACATATTGTGAAAATTCAAAGTTAACTGATAAAGGCTAAATTTGATTTTAATTGCATCGTAACCACTTAATGGTAAAAAATTATTTCAAATATTATTGCTGGCTGGCAGTATTGATCATTATCATTTACTGGCCCGTTTCTACTTTTTTGTTTGCAATGAAGAACGATGCCCTGGCCGGTTATTTCCCTGCCAAATATTTTATTGCTGAATCCATACATAACAACATCATCCCCTGGTGGAATCCATATATCAACTATGGCTATCCTATGCATGCTGATTTAACCAGCAGTTTCTGGAGCCCATTTACATGGATATTTTCTTTGCTGGGTGGATATACTGTTTATACTGTTCATCTTGAATACCTGCTGTATTGCATATTGGCGGCATGGGGAATGTTTAGTTTATCTGCCAGGCTTAAACAAAATAGTAAAGCAGCGTTTGTTATTGCCTTATGTTATGCCTGCGGAGGAATTTTTACCGGCAACGCACAACACACAAACTGGATATGTGGAGCAGCGATACTTCCCTTTGTTCTTTCAGCTTATTTAAATATTATTGAAGAGCCCCGGTTTAAAAATGCTGTTAGCCTTGCATTATGGACAGCTTTGTTTATTGTTAGTGCCCACCCCTACCTGATCATCAGTTTATTTTACATAACGCTTATTTTGTTTTTTGTTTTATCTGATAAATCTCCTGCTGTATTTCAGAAGACAATCATTCAACTGGTGTTCTCTGTCGTATTAATACTATTATTAACCAGCGGGTATCTTTTTTCTGCGCTGGAATTATTTCCTTATCTCTCAAGAAGCCAATCATTAAGTGCCGCACAGGTCAGCAATCATTTTCCCATAGTATCAGTAATATCAGCATTATTACCTTTTACATCTGTATCACCCGGTGAATTATTTCAGCATACCGATCTCGGTATGCGCAATGCCTATATGGGAATTGTTATACTCATTTTTTTTATAGCTACACTCGTTTCAAAAAAAAATTATTACCAAAAAATTTTTTTTACTGCTGCAGCTTGTTTTTTTATTCTTTCATTTGGGGGAATAATAAGCAGATTTCTTACCCATTACATTCCCCTGCTTGGTTTTGTAAGACTAATTTCAGTTTTCAGGTTGCCGGGGATTTTCTTTTTGCTCCTCGCCTGCGGTTATTCATTATCTGATTTTTTTGAAGGAAAACTTACTATTAAAATCAATAAAATCATTACGGGATTATTAATCTTTATTGGATTGCTATTCAGTTATTCTGTTTTTAGCCTCTTAAAAAGTCATGATAGTTTATTGCCTGTTTCTTTTGATAAGCGAGGTATTAAAGACTGGATTGAAAACATCAGTCTTTCAAAAACGATCGTAATACAATCAGTGATTCAAATTCCCCTGCTGCTTGTTTTATTAAGAACCAAAACTCAGCATAAGTTTACATTGATCAGCGTTGTTTGTTTTATTGATTTATTCCTGGCGGTTAGCCTCAATGCACCATTTACTATTGTTGGACAAAAATCAGTTAAGGCTACGCAGGAATTACTAAATACTGCTCCCAAAGGATTCCCGTTACCCGAATTAAAACCAATTATAAAAAACACCACTGCCGATCCTGCTTTTGAAAAGTCATTTGGCAACTGGAGCATGTACAGCAAAGAGATCGGGACCCTTACAAAGGCAAAAACTTATCCCAATCTTTTTAAATCTAATCAGCAATATTTTTCCAGTGGATTAAACAACATCTTCATTCATTCTTCCTTTCTTTATAAAGCGCAACAAATAATATTTTATAGCGACTCTATTCCGGCATCAGCTAAGGACTCTTTTACCTGTTTTGTAAATATTCACTACCGGACGAATGATTTTCCGCCAGGTTCTGCACCCGATTCATCTTCATCAATCAAACTCATCAAAGTTGAACCCAATCAAATTTCAATTGAATCAGCCAGCAAGGATGATTATGTGCTGGTAATAAAACAGAACTATTATAAATACTGGGAGGCCACGGTTGATGGAAATAAGACAAACCTAATACCCTGTAATTATACTTTCATGTGTGTTCCTGTAAGTAAAGGGGAACACAGCATTAATTTATCTTATGAACCTGGGATAATAAAAAAGTTAGGCTTACTTAATATGGTTGTGCTTTTACTGCTGTTCGTTTATAAAATTAATACAGCGTTGAAACGAAAAACCATTTAAACAGATTTTCCTTTCATCGCCATTGAAATAGCTTTATCCATCAGTCTTTCTGCATACGGACGGGATAATTCATTCAGTGCTTCAATCTTCCGCTGTATGGCGTCTTTGTCTTCTTTTGCCATAGCATCCTGCAAATTTTTAACAGCATTACCGGTAGCGTTAATTTCCGCTTCCGTTAAATGCTCTCTATTCTTATTAATAAAGTTTTGTGTAGTGTTAATTAACTGTTCCGCTTCTGTTTTTGCTTCTACCAGTGCACGGGTGGCAATATCTTCTTTAGCATGAGTGATGGAGTCAAGCAACATTTTTTCTACTTCCTCATCTGTTAAACCATATTGTGGTTTTACTTCTAATGATTGTTCCACTCCACTGCGCAACTCTTTTGCTTTTACCATCAATATTCCATCAGCATTAATTAAAAAACTTACTTCTACTTTTGGTAACCCTGCCGGCATGCCGGGAATTCCTGTTAAATTAAACTCAGCCAGCTTACGATTATCTTTTACGAGGTCTCTTTCGCCCTGGTAAACTGAAATTCGCATATTGCTTTGCCCGTCTTTCTGTGTAGTGTATTGTCTTCCTGTTTTAGCAGGAATTTTTGAATTACGGGGAATCAGCACATCCATCAATCCTCCCATAGTTTCAATACCCAACGATAAAGGAGTAATATCCAGCAATAAAAAATCTTTGTTATTGCCTGCAAGAATATCTGCCTGCACTGCTGCCCCCAACGCCACTGCTTCATCGGGATTAATTTCATCATGCACGGGTTTGCCAAAGAACCTGCTAACAGTTTCCTTTACAAAAGGCACACGGGTAGACCCACCTACCATTACAATTTCATCAATATCTCCGGCAGATAATTCTGCATCCTGCAATGCGTTTTTACAGCACTGAATTGTTTTATCAACTAATGGAGCAATAGTCGTAATAAATTCCTGCCGGGTAATTTGCAATGGATAATCATTAACTTTTCCAATGTAAACATCCTTTGTACTCAAATGCACTTTCGCCTCTTCTGCTCTTATGCGTAACGCCTGTGCCAATGCTTTATCACCGGCTACCTGTTGTTCGGTAATACGATGCTCCTTCATCCAGCGTTTAACAATAGCTGCATCAAAATCATCGCCACCCAGGTAAGTATCGCCATTGGTTGATAAAACTTCAAATATTCCATTGGCAATTCGTAAAACAGAAATATCAAAGGTTCCCCCGCCCAAATCATATACTGCTACTGTTTTCTCTTCATCACTTTTCATACCTAATCCATAAGCCAAACTGGCGGCAGTGGGTTCATTGATGATTCTAAGCACATCTAATCCGGCAAGTTTTCCTGCATCCCTTGTTGCCTGGCGTTGGGCATCGTTAAAATAGGCCGGCACCGTAATCACAGCTTTATTAACCGGAGTTTTTAAAATATGTTCGGCTCTTTGCTTAAGTTCTTTTAGTATAAAAGAGGATAACTCAATGGGAGAATAAAACCTGTTTCCCACCTGCACTTTCACCAGTCGTTCTGTATCATCATCAAATACTTTGTAGGTAAAGAAAGAAGCATTTTGCCTGATATCATTATACGATTTACCCATTAATCGCTTGGCTGAGAAAATTGTGTTTTGAGGTTCGGTTATAAGATGCTTTTTAGCTTCGCTGCCCACAATGGCATTTCCATAACTATCAAAGTAAATGACTGATGGCACCAATGCACTGCTATCATGTTCTTTAATTACTACTGGTTTCTTTTCTTCCGGATGAATAATTGCCACCAGGCTATTAGTGGTACCAAGATCGATTCCGATAATTATTTCTTCCTGCTGCAGACTGCCGGTTGCTATATTAATTCCAATTTTTGCCATATGTATTATAAAGGACGCAAAGGTAACAGGTTTGGATATTTTACGTTTCCGTTATTGGTAACAAAAAGAAAGCCGGGAAGTTGAATCCCGGCCTCTTATTTTATCAAAAGTTCAACATTAACGCATTAAATACATTTTACCATAGCCATTGTTAAAGAATTTATCGGTATTATCATCGGCTGACTTATACTTATCCAGCGATTTGCCATTCAGATTAGTGATCACCCTGTAGAGGTAAACACCATTTGCCAGTTTTTGACCATACTGATCGGTTCCATCCCATTTAAACTCGGTAATATTTCTACCAATACGAAGCGGACCCAATTCTTCCTTGGTTATTTCTCTTACTACTTTACCTGTAATCGTAAGAATTTGTATCCGTATATTTTGTGGTATTTCGCTTCCTGTTATAGTAAATACAAATGCGGTGGATGTGGTAAACGGATTAGGATAATTGAGCATGTTTGAAATCATCGGCTTATTGATGATAGTAAACAATACCCTGTATGGAACTGCGCCTGATTTATTCCCATTTACATCTTTGCCCGTAACAATCAGTTCGTATTGCCCATCTTGTGTAAAGGTTGGGAAGTAATCGATCAATGCCGTATTATTTGCTCCGCTTGTTGCCTTGGTAAATTGTACCTGTGCACTGTTAAACACCACATCTGTTAGCCTTCCATCCGGGTAACGCACCTGTATTCTGAAGAGTGATGTGTCATTAAGCAATAATGATGTGTTATCATCCTTCAGTTTGATTTGTATATGTGGTTTAGATGAGATGATATCTTTGCTGAGGATATGTATTCCATCAAAGGTTACATCCAGGATTGGTTTATAATTATCTGCGTTTACGGTAAAATCTTTATAGAAAAAGTTATTAAACAGGAATTGTTCGGGTACAATTAAATCAGGATTAAATACAAGGTACATGGTATTCACCCCGGATAAATTCTTTGTGTCAATAACAAAAGTGGCCGTGGTTGTATCACCCGGTGGCGGTGCTTTTACTTTTAACGTAAAGTTGTTAGGTACATTATTCCTGTCTGTAATCACACATTTCACGGTAAGACTATCTGCAAATACGTTACTGGTGATATTTTTGAATGCTACTTTTACTGTAAGCTGCTCTCCCTGTGCCAGCACATCTTTAAATTGATAAGCAATGTTGGGTGCAATAGCCCCTTCCGGTAATGTTTCTCCATTCAACCTCCAATATCGCAATTGGTTGGGTGTTGAATTCACCGTATCCCCATTATTCAATCGCAACTTAAGATATGGATAAATAGCTGCATCAATAAAGCCGACGGTTGTATCTTTTGCTGAGTTAACTGTGGCAAGTGATACAACACTTCCTGTTGATGTTTGCCCAATAATCTCTACACTGGTTTGATCGGGCTGTGGCTCAAGATTTTTTCCATCCCAATGCAAATCAATCCATTTTTTAGCAGGCCCAAACCATGGTGATTCAATTGTACCAATATTTACTAACCCTCTTAAATCAAAATCTTTCACCAGCCAGTCTGTTGTATTGCCTATATATTGCTGAGCGGGGAATGACAAATCATTTTTCTTGAAAATAAATATCATTGGCTTGTTAGCTCTGAATGAGTCAATTAATTCAAACCCATACTTCTTAAAGGTATGATATAATGAAACTCCGCTACCCAAATAGGATGTGTCCGACATTAGCGTTGTGGCATCAACGGAACTAACAAAATCTCTTCCCAGGTTAGTAATTAAAATATAATTGCTATCCGGCACAGAGTTCATAAAATCCATTGCCTTCCTTCTGCTGGCTGAATCCTGGTAAGAGAACTCAAAAAAGTTACGATATGGGCGTTGACAAATAGGCTGGCTGCCATATAAACTTCCGGTATTGTGCCAGGGTTTTAGTGTTTTGCCGTCCAGCACATAAAACTGGAACGAAAGATAGCGGCAGCCATAATTATCAATACTCTCAAAATCTAAATTTACATCTATACGGTCAAAATTAAAGTATGGATAAATGCCTGTTCTCACTTTTAGGTTCCTTTGAGAAACTTTAAATTTAAACTTGCGGTCATTTGAATCTAACTGAATATTATAATATTTATCTTTTTTAAACTGGTAATAATGCGACTGGTTAAAGCCCTCTGTTGAGTTTGGCAGATAAACAAAAGAAGCATTATTCCAGATTATATTGCCGGTAGCAGCATCGCCAACACCAGTACGCCAGTAATACACCGTACTATCCTGGAAAGTAATAGTTGGGGTAAATGAAATTATACCCCCTATACTGGTTGCAGAAGCTGACACCTTTAATGGTGAATTAAACATTTCGGTGGTATCTAGTTCCATAAGGTATTGCTGGCTGGGCTGCAATGCGTTGGCAGTAGAAGCACTAAAACTGATATTTTGTTTATTTATGATTGAATTATCTGCAGGATATACAGGTTTTAATTCGTTTTCGTAAATAAATACATCTTTTGAGATGCTGTTATTCGTTTTGCAAATTTCATCAGTCACATTATCCGCATCAACAATAAAGGTGAGTTTATTTAACCCTTTATCCCGTAAGGGTTGTATGGGCAGTACTAATTGTATGGAGTCTGCAAATTGAATAGCCGGAATTTTTTGATCAAAAACATTTTCTTCATGACCATCTGACGGATATTTTCTTTTTACCACTACTCGTATAGAATCGGAAGCACCTTTCCCAATATTCATCATTTTTAATGAAACATTGAAATTTTGCTCTGCTACAGAAATAATCTGTGGAGATATTGTCACTAATTGTGGTTCTATAACATAATCTGGTTTGGGAAACGAATAAGCTTTTATGGCCGGATCACCATTTAAATTAACCTGCTCAGAATTCTGCCGGTTATAAAAGTCATCATTAGTATATGTTTGCATAATATAACTAATTGTATTTTTTGAGATTTCCCCAAAAGGTTTACCGTAAGACTTTTTTGAAAGTTCTACATAAAATTCATGCGTATAAAAATTTAGAAAATTAACGATGCCCAAATGCGTACTGGCAAGAAAACCTATACTTCCTGCATTAGCTGTTACGATATTCTTTTCAGAAAGGGTGAGGTTTTGAGCCAATCTTAATGTGTCAAAAAGATAATTGTTACCTGCCTGGCAACCATTCGCAATAAAGAAAGGATACTTACCAACATTTTTTAAATCCGCCGGCTCATCCAGGCTAAACTGTAATGTATTGGGAGATGAGTGACCAAAATAAGTTACCAATCCCAACCCACTTTGGAAAAGGATTGGAACCTGCTCGTTATGCACCTGTTGAATAGTAATGTCGGAAGTCTTTCTGAACCTGTTTACGTTTCCGCTATACTGGGCTGTTTGAATAGTATCGGTATATGGATTACTCATATAGTAATCAATCTGGTTACCTACTGCATCTTCTGCACCAATAATATGCATTACCTGTTTCATCCATGCTTTATCGGCAATGGTACAGGAACTGCTGTTAAGGTTGGCTTCATACTGTTTTACTTTATCAAGGTAATTTTTTATTTCATTAGGATAAACCACACTTATCCTCCCGATTGGTGTGGCTGGTGTAGGATCTTTATTTGTTTCCGAAGCGAGGTAATTATCACTGGCCGGCCATCCAAAAGTTGGTACAAGATTAATCCTTGAAGTAACAGCCAAACTTTCAAATCTTCTCAATTCCGGATAAGTAACCCCCTTTCCTATAATCAGGCAAAACTTAGGTTTCTGGCTAAACCTGTCTCTTGCAAACCGGAGAAAGTTTTTTATTGAGGAGGGGTGATTTTTAATACCAAAAGCAAACTGATCAATTAATTCACTTATATCATAAATCTTTGCATTAAAACTTCCGCCAGCTGCCGATGCCCTGTATTGTTTGTACTGATCAACATAATTATTTCCGTTACCATCGTCATACAATAACGGGTTGCTTACAATAATATAATCTCCCTGATTTGCTGCATTGGAAAAATCAATAAAATTTCTGGGTATTAAATTATTTACTAAACGAACAGAACCGGCATCCCTGCTTAACAATACCAGTTGTCTTTCCGTGGCGGTGGGTGGTAATACAAATTTTACATAGGACGGGTCACTCAGGTCACCAATCATTAATTTTTTGTTGGTAAGATCATAAAGAACAGGCAGGGAACCGCCTGCATTAAAATTACTAATTTGGATAAATGATGAATCGGGTCTGGCAGGCAGTGTAAAATCAAAAACCGTTTTGTAATCAAAATTATATTTCCTGGGATAAGTTAACCGGGAATATGACATAACTATCCTGTCACCTGGAACTGTTCCATCATTAAATATATTATACGTAACAGCATTACTGCTAAAAAGTGAGACAGGAATATTATTAATTGTTTCCTGTGCCGCTTCAAAATAATTAATTGCTTTTGCTGCAACAGGGGATCCGTTAAGACTAATACGAATTGTTCTTATATTGTTAGCATTTCCGAAAGCTCCGTAACTAAAACTTACGGGAGGCCCTGAAGGATCAATATTTAAACTCCCTACAGTAAAGTTTATTTGTCCGCCTGCTCCAAGATCTCCTGAAGTCCAGCCCTCTCCATTATCATAAGCCGATGAAGTAACATAATCAGCTCCAATTACTGCTGCGTTGCCTGTATTAATTTTAGCACTATAGTACAACCCTTGTGTGTACATAAAAGATGATTCAGGAGTTAAACTGGTGCCCGCAACATTATTAGCAACAGCTGAATAATGACTATTAGCCACGCCTGGCTGAACTGTAAGATAATAAGTGGAAGTGTCTGTTTCTAAACTGTATTTATCGTGTAGCTGGTATTCCGGCAGCCTGTATAACTGCTTATCTGGTTTACCATCATTTTGAAGACCATAAAACTCAATAAACCCGTTTGCAGGAATCGGGCCTGTTGCCACAGAAGTATAAACCGGAACTACTTCACCGTTTCGCCATAATACAAAATCTTCAGCATTAGCATTGCCTAAACCAGCAGCTGCCAGCGTTGGTTGATTAATTCGCCACAAACCTGTTGAACCAACTTTAAACTTGTAATAAGTTTGGCCGTAGTTTATCCATTCATTATTGTATGCCTGGGCAAAGGCACCCAGCATCAATAAAGAAAATAAGGCGGATAGTATAATTCTTTTCATAACGTTAGTGTGCATTAATTAGTTTTCTTTTTCTTGTTCTGCAAATTGAGACTCAAAGAAAAAACATGTGTATATAAAGGGTTCGATTGATTAGCTAAATTGTTATAGGCATAGTCGATTTTTACATCGCCTAATTTAAAACCGGCTCCTATACCGGGTTGATAAATCCACACTTTCTTTTGATTTACAGTATCCCCGTCTTTTAACGCCTTTTGGAAATTATAAATGCCGGTACGAAGGAAAAATACATTCTTCACCGATAATTCAAATCCCAAATTAGGGTCAACGCTTACAGGATTAGTGGCCAGTAATGTGTTTCTCTTACCATCGAAAGTGAGATTAAAATTTGCCTCCCCGGTAAGCACTAAGGATTTAGTGAGGTTAAAATCGTATGCTGCACCTAATATCAATCTTGGTGCAGTTAATTCCGTTGATTTAACCGGAATGTCATTTTTGGTTAGGTATAATTTTTCTTTATCTCGTTCACTAAATGTGAATGACCATGCATTGAAAGTTGTTGTCAAATCACGGCCAACAATACCAAACCGTGCTTTCTTTGTTTGAATTTGTAAACCTGCGTCTATACCAAATCCCCAGGCCGTGGCAAACTGTCCAACTTTACGATGAATAATTTTGGCATTGAAACCAAAACTGATGTTTTTTTTGTCTGTTTGTTTTAATTGCTGAGCATAAGACAGGAGAAAAGCATAATCAGCAGAGGAAAAAGATTTAATGTTATTATAATTGATCGATCCATCCGGTTCCACCAGGTACAAAGTGTTCATAATATCATCTACTGCAAAACGCAAAAAGGAAATACCAATTGTTCTTTTTTTGTTGGAAGAAGGAATAGCCAGTGCAGCATAATCGTACTTACCAATACCGGCAAAATATTCAGCATGCATTGCGGTAACCAAAGGATGGTCCTTTACGTTGGTTAAACCTGCGGGATTCCAATACCCGGCCGTGGCATCATTTACAGTGGCAACCTGGGCACTGCCCATACCCATTGCCCGGGCACCAGCACCAATATTTAAAAATTCGTTGGAATACTTACGGAACTGCGCATCAGCATTAGAGATGGCAAAAAGTAAAAGGGCGGATACTGCGAGGGTGTATTTTTTCATTACAGCCATTTTCTGGATAAGCAATTAATAAAGAGGCCATATTAACAGGCGATGCTGCTTTGATTTTCAAGTCACTTACTATCAGCGCATAAAACATTCACAGCCAATGTTGGTCTCAGACTCAGGAAAACGCAGTGTGGCAGTTTTTATTGTACTGATTCACAAAGCATTTTCCCTAATTTTGCGAAAATTTTGGCTGAAAATGAATTTGATAGAAGAATTACGCTGGCGAGGCATGATTCAGGATATTATGCCGGGCACGGAAGAACAGCTTAAAAAGGAAATGACCACTGCCTATATTGGCTTTGACCCAACAGCTGATAGTTTGCACATTGGCAGCCTCGTGCCCATTCTTTTACTGGTTCATTTGCAAAAAGCAGGTCATAAACCCATTGCACTGGTGGGTAGCGCCACGGGTATGGTGGGCGATCCCAGCGGTAAAAGTGAGGAAAGAAATTTATTGAGTGAGGAAGTACTTCGTCTTAATGAAAGCGGTGTAAAAAAACAATTGATGCAGTTTTTGGATTTTGATGAATCCAAACCTAATAGTGCTGTGATGGTTAATAATTACGATTGGTTTAAGGGAATTACCTTTTTAAACTTCATTCGTGATGTTGGCAAACACATAACCGTAAACTACATGATGAGTAAGGATAGTGTTAAGAAAAGACTGGAAGGAGAAACAGGTATGAGCTTTACTGAGTTTACTTACCAGTTAGTACAGGGTTATGATTTTTACTGGCTTTATGAAAACATGAATGCCAAACTGCAAATGGGTGGCAGCGATCAGTGGGGAAATATTGTTACCGGTACTGAATTGATAAGAAGAAAAGCCGGTGGTGAAGCATTTGCTTTTACTTGTCCATTAATAACAAAAGCAGATGGTGGTAAGTTTGGTAAAACTGAAAAAGGAAATGTATGGTTAGATGCCAATAAAACCTCTCCTTACCAGTTCTACCAGTTTTGGTTAAATGCTACCGATGCTGATGCTGAGAAGTGGATTAAGATTTTTACTTTTTTAAAGCAGGATGAAATAAATTCTCTTTTAGCAGAACATAAACAAGATGCTGGCAAAAGATTATTACAAAAAAGATTGGCTGAAGAAATAACCAAATTCGTTCACGGAGAAGCAGCCTTACAGGAAGCGGTCAACACCACTGAAAAATTATTTGCAAATCAAACAGCTCCTGCTGAAAGTTTGAGTGTGGAAGATTTGGAAGGAATGGAAGGTGTGGTTAAATCAGATTTTCCGGCCGATAAAATAAATGCCGGCATTGATGTAGTAAGCTTCTTAGCCGAAACAAATATTTTCCCCAGTAAAGGTGAAGCAAGAAAAACGGTGCAGGGCGGTGGTGTAAGTATCAACCGTAAAAAAGTTGAGAATGTACAGTTGACAGTTGACATCTCTATGCTTTTACATGGAAAGTACTTGCTGATTCAAAAAGGCAAAAAGAATTATTATTTAGTGAAGTCAGTTTAATCATACACAGATTCGCAGATAAAAATCTGCGAATCTGTGGCTAAAATATCATTCCACATCCACCTGCTTAGGTATTACAGAACCTTCACTGGCTTCCATTAAAAATTTTCTTTCAGAGAGTAAATACCCATTCCCTTTTTCGCAGAAATGAACTTTTAAATTTTCAATGCTGATAGGATTACCATCAGGTATATCAGCAATATTGCAGTGCATAATATCAAATCCATCAACAATAATTACTAATCCACTGCCAATCGCTTCCATTTTATTTCCCTCTGTAATCAGCATTCCGGTATCTTCTCCTAATCCAATACCAATACACTGCGGATTAGTAGCAATTGCTTGTGCCAGTCTTACAAATCTTCCACGTTTTTCAAAATGACTATCAATGATAACCCCATCCATAAAACCTAAACCTGTAGTCATCTTTACTTCACCTTTTAAATGAGCCCTGGTAGCATTGCCTTCGTAAATCATCGTTTTGCTCATGGCCATAGCACCAGCGCTGGTACCGGCAATTAAAAAACCTTCTTCCTCCTGGTATCTTTTTTTCATGATGGCCAAAAATTCTGTACCACCATCTGTTACACTTAAGCGTAATTGATTACCGCCACTAAACATTACTGCATCGCAGGTTTTAATACGTTTCATAAAGTCCGCATCCATAGTATCCTGCCGGTTACGAATATGCATGACACCGATATTGGTACAACCAATGCGACCAAAAGCATCCATATAATTTTCTCCTACTTCATAAGGAATGGTAGAGGCAGTGGTAATAACTTCTATACGGGCTGAAGTGCCGCCGGCTTCTTCTACAACACGGCGAAGAATGCCCAGTTCAAAAAAGTTGAGGTTGCTGCGGTGAATTTCTCCTTTCTCCGGGTCGGTTCCTTTATCTTCTGCTCCACCGATAGCGATAAGTTTTCCTTTGGGGTATTGCATCAATAACTTTTTGGGTTAAAACAAAAATAAGGTAAAAGGTGGGAATCGTCAATCGTGAGTTATGAATTGTGAATAGGGATTAATATTTATAAAATAGTTTTTAATACAAACTCCCAACTTTCATCTCAATACGCACCATTCACAAAAAGCTGCATAGAATTCCCGGAAGTACAAGTGAGTGACACAAGGGACGATGATCAGCGATGAAACTGTTGGTTACCTAATTAAAAAATCCTATATTGAATATCTAACTTTTTGCTTATGAAGATTCTTGAGATTAAAGTGCTTAAAGGACCTAATTACTGGAGTGTTCGCCGGAACAAACTCATTCAAATGAAACTTGATTTGGAAGAACTGGAGCAAAGTCCAACCAATAAAATTCCCGGTTTTCGTGAACGGTTAGAAAAATTATTTCCTACCATGATTGAACACCGCTGCAGCGAAGCGATGCGTGGCGGATTTTTTAAACGGGTGGAGGAAGGCACCTGGATGGGTCATGTGATTGAACATATTGCTTTGGAGCTCCAAACCCTTGCCGGTATGGACGTGGGTTTTGGCCGCACCCGTACACCCGATGGAGAAAAAGAGGGAGTGTACTATGTTGTATTTAGTTATATGGAAGAGGATGCAGGTGTGTATACAGCAAAAGCATCGGTACGCATTGCGCAGGCATTAGTGGATGGTGCGCCGTATGATTTAAGTGAGGATATTCAAAGATTAAGAGAGATAAGAGAAGATACGAGACTGGGACCTTCAACAGGTTGTATTGTTGATGAAGCTGCTAAGAGAGGAATACCATACATACGCCTGAATAAGCAAAGTTTGGTGCAGCTGGGTTATGGAGTAAATCAAAAACGTATTCGTGCCACTATCGCTTCTACTACCGGAAATATTGCTGTTGATATCGCTTGCGATAAAGAAGAAACAAAACTATTGCTGGAAGCAGCAGAAATTCCTGTGCCAAGAGGAACTGTTATAAGAACTGAAGAAGGACTGAAAGATGCGATTGAAAAATATGGTTACCCGCTGGTGATAAAACCTATTGATGGCAATCACGGTAAAGGGAATACAACAAACATCACTACATGGGAACAGGCAACAAAAGCATTAGAAGCTGCTAAAGTGTATGGAAGGAATGTGATTGTAGAAAAATTTATTACCGGTTACGATTTCCGTTGCCTCGTTATTAATTACAAATTTATTTGTGCGGCATTGCGTACCCCTGCTTCTGTTGTGGGTGATGGTGTACATGATATTAAATGGCTGATTGAAGAAACCAATAAAGACCCCCGTCGTGGATATGGACATGAAAAAGTGCTGACACAAATTACTATTGACCAGTTTACACAAAAGATGCTGGATGATGCAGGCATTACATTAGAACATATTCCGCCAAAAGGTGAAAGAGTTTTATTAAAACCCACCGCCAATCTATCAACGGGTGGTACATCCACTGATGTAACGGATGAAGTACATCCTGCCAATGTATTTATGTTTGAACGCATCGCTAAAATAATTGGACTTGACATTTGTGGTATTGACGTAATGGCCACTGATTTACGCACCCCTGTATCTGAAAATGGTGGCGCCATATTAGAAGTAAATGCTGCCCCCGGTTTCCGTATGCATATTGAACCGGCAGAAGGTTTACCCCGCAACGTAGCCGAGCCTGTGGTGGATATGTTATTCCCCAAAGGAAGTGCTGGTCGTATTCCTATTATTGCTGTTACCGGAACGAATGGCAAAACAACTACTACCAGGTTAACCGCTCACATTGCTAAAAGTGCCGGCAAGAAAGTGGGCTATACAACCAGTGATGGCGTGTATATACAAAATCAACTGATGATGAAAGGCGATTGCACCGGTCCTATCTCCTCACAATTTGTATTGAAAGACCCAACAGTGGATTTTGCTGTACTGGAATGTGCCCGTGGTGGTATTTTGAAAAGTGGATTGGCATTTCAAAATTGCGAAGTAGCTGTTGTAACCAATGTGGCCGCAGATCATATTGGATTAGGCGGCATCAACACCGTTGAAGCAATGGCAAAGGTAAAAGCGGTAGTGCCGGAAACTGTTTTTACACATGGATATGCGGTACTGAATGCTGATGATGATTTAGTGTATAAGATGAAGCATGATTTGAAATGTAATATTGCTTTGTTCAGCATGGATGAAAATAATCCACGCATTAAAGAACATGCTGCGGAGAATGGATTGAGTTGTGTATTTGAAAACGGATTTGTTACCATCATGAAAGGGAACTGGAAGATCAGGGTATTAAATGTGAAAAATATTCCATTAACGTATGAAGGCAAAGCCATTCATAACATTAATAACTGCTTACCTGCTGTATTAGCAGCTTATCTTTTCCGTGATATATCCATCGAAGATATAAGAACAGGATTGCAAACTTTTATTCCGAGTGAAAGCTTAACACCCGGACGATTAAATTTCTTCCATTTCAAAAACTTTACTTTCCTGGCCGATTTTGCTCACAACCCGCATGGATTAAAACTGCTGTGTGATTTTGTAAGCAAACTGGATTATCCCATTAAAGTAGGAGTCATCAGCGGAACCGGCGACAGAAGAGATGATGATATCAGGGAACTGGGTGAAATATCAGGTAAGTATTTTGATGAAATCATTATGCGTTGTGATAAAAACCTTAGAGGAAGAACGGCAGAAGAAATAATGGGGCTGCTGGAAGAAGGTATAAGGAAAGTTAACCCAAACGTACCCATTACAAAAATTGCTAATGAAAATGAAGCGTTGGAATATATTTATGCCAATTCCAAACAGGGAGCATTATACACTATAATGTGTGATGTAGTGGCTGGTGCTTTGGATAAAATAAGGGAGCTTAAGGAAAGGGAAGATGCACATTTGAATAAAACAGTTTTGCTTCATCAATAAGAAGTAAGATGAAGTAAACAAGTACCCAGAAAGCTTAAAAAACGATTTGGGAATGAAAGATTCTAGCCTTATTTTTGCGCTCCCAAACGGGAAACAGGATTGGCCTATAGTATAATGGTAGTACGACAGATTTTGGTTCTGTTTGTCTTGGTTCGAATCCAGGTAGGCCAACCGAAAAAGCGTCCGCAAACTGCAGGACGCTTTTATTTTTCCACTAACATTCATTTAAACATCGTTAATTGTCGGTTAATCAGCTCTCAAAAAATGGTAAAGGCATTTGTTTTGAATTAGCTTACAGGTAAATATTTTTTTAATAAAAATTCACACAACATGAAAAAGTTAATTCTATCGGCACTAACATTGCTTGCCTTTACAGCATTTACTTTCGGACAGGGAAAACCTACCGAAAAGAAAGAAGCAAAAGAAAAGAAAGAAGCAAAAAAAGAAACCAAAGCCGCAGCTAAAAAAGAAGAAAAGAAAGAGGAGAAAAAAGAAGAGAAAAAAGAAGCAAAATCAGGCACTCCTACTAAAAAAGACGGCACTCCTGATATGCGATACAAAGAAAATAAAGACAAAGCAAAGAAAGATCAGCACCTTAAAAAAGACGGCACTCCTGACAAACGTTTTAAAGAAAATAAAAAAGAAAAAACTAAAGGATAATACTTTTAATTTTTTGATTAATAATTCCCCCGCTCCGGCGGGGGTTTTTTATGTTTATAGAAAAAACCAGGCTCTGGTATGAGCCTGTGATCTAAAATAAGATTTCATGGCTGTTTAATTCACCCCATCTACTACCATGGACTTGTCAATCTTTTGTATTAATCCCTGTAACACTTTTCCGGGACCAACTTCGGTAAACTTATCAGCACCATCTCCAATCATCGACTGCACACTTTGTGTCCAGCGAACAGCGCCGGTTAACTGAGCAATGAGGTTATTCTTAATCTCATCTCTGTCCAACACAGCTTTGGCCGCTATATTTTGATATACGGCACATGTAGGTGCATAAAAAGAAGTGGATTCAATTGCCTGTTGTAATTCTTCTTTAGCTGGTTCCATTAAAGGAGAGTGAAAGGCGCCACCCACCGGCAATACTAATGCCCTCTTGGCTCCTGCCGCTTTCATCCGTTCACAGGCAATGTCAATTCCTTTTAATGAGCCGCTGATAACTAATTGTCCCGGGCAATTATAATTAGCCGGCACTACTATCTCACCTGTTTCTTTAGTAACTGCTGCGCAAATTTCTTCAACCTTTTCATCAGCCAATGCTAATACTGCAGCCATAGTTGATGGATTTAACTCACATGCTTTTTGCATAGCCTGTGCACGGATGGAAACCAACTTCAACGCATCTTCAAAACTTAACGCCCCATTGGCCACTAATGCAGAAAATTCGCCCAATGAATGACCGGCCACCATATCCGGTTTTGCACCATCAATGGCTTTGTAAGCCATAACTGAATGAAGAAAAACAGCCGGCTGTGTAACTTTTGTTTGCTTCAAATCTTCATCACTGCCTTCAAACATGATATCGGAAATACGAAAACCTAATATATCATTTGCCTGTTCAAATAATCTTTTAGCGGAAGCATTATTGTCGTACAAATTTTTACCCATTCCTTTAAACTGGGATCCCTGACCCGGAAATACATAAGCATGTGCCATATCAATCGATTTATATTGTGCAAAAAAAAGAAAATCCCGGTAATTGCCGGGATTCTTTTTCCACTAAAAATTTTTCTATCGTTTTCCCATCAAATCTGCCGTAATGAGCTTCATAAATTCACTACGGGTAGAATTCTTATGAAATTCACCGTAAAAAGCAGAGGTAGTAGTTACAGAGTTTTGCTTTTGTACACCACGCATCATCATACACAAATGTTGTGCTTCAATAACCACTGCCACACCAATAGGGTCTAATGCTTCCTTTATAGCGTTTAAAATCTGGGTAGTTAATCTTTCCTGTACCTGCAATCTTCTTGAATATACGTCCACCACTCTTGCCACTTTACTCAAACCAGTAATATATCCATTAGGAATATATGCTACATGAGCTTTACCAAAAAAGGGCAACATATGATGTTCACACATGCTGTACAATTCAATATCTTTTACAATCACCATCTCACTTACATCTTCATGAAACTTGGCAGAGTTTAATATTGCCAGTGCATCCACCTGGTAACCCTGCGTCATATACTGCATTGCCTTGGCTACTCTTTCAGGAGTTTTTAATAATCCTTCCCTGTCTGGATTTTCTCCCAGCAATTCCAAACTTTTACGATACGCCTCAATTAATCCCGAAGTAATTTTATCTTCGTATTGTTCTGTTTTTTTATAAGCCATAACTGGTTGCGTGTTTCTGGTTACTTGTTATTTGTTTAATTCAATTTCTTATTCCTTATTTCACCTTTCTTATTCTTTATTTATTCAACCGGATACTCCACAAAATTTCTTGGTGTTTCATATAAGCGTACCTGCAAATCATTTTTCTTATCAATATGCGGACGGAGCAAATCGTAAATCACTATCACAATATTCTCCGCTGTTGGATTTAAATTTTTAAACTCTTCTGTATCGAGATTTAAATTCTTATGATCAAACCGTGAATGCACTTCTCTTTGTATCAGATCTGAAAGCAATTTCATATCCATCACATAGCCGGTCTTCTTATCGGGCTTGCCTGCTACTTTTACTTCCAGTTCATAATTATGTCCGTGGTAATGCGGAAGATTACATTTACCAAATACTTCTTTGTTCTTTTCATCACTCCAGTCGGGATTATGCAGGCGGTGTGCTGCATTAAAATGTTCCTTCCTGTAAACGGCCACTTTTTTACTCATATGAATATACAAATTACAAAAATTCAACAGTAAGCCAATGTCATATTTACGACAGCTTATTATGAATGAATTGATAATAACAGTAATAAAATAAAAATGTTCGGTTTATTCACCGTAATATTCTACGTAAATGCTGGCGGTTTCATACAATTTAATACTATGCAGCTTTATCTCTGACGGTAAATGGGGAGCTAATTCATTCCAGATGCCAACGGCAAGGTTTTCTGTTGAGCACATTTTACCCTGCATAAAGTCCACATCAAGGTTCAGGTTGCGGTGGTCAATTTTCTCAATTACTTTTTCTTTAATGATAACGCTTAGTTTCTTTACATCATATAAAAAACCGGTATCGGGATGGGGTGTGCCTTTCACCGTTACATACAAATCGTAATTATGGCCATGCCAGTTTTGATTGGCACATTTACCAAACACGGCTTCATTCTGCTCAGCACTCCAGTTGGGATTGTAAAGTTTATGAGCCGCATTAAAATGTTCTATCCTTGTTAAGTAAACCATAGCGGCCGCAAAGGTAACATTTCAATTTTATTCATGCCGAATGCTGCTGGTTCTTTATTTTTATTACATGAATTGCCTGTTAATAGCTTCCACCGCTGTTGAAATAGCCCCTTTTTTGAACCATTACCGAAACACAGAAAAGCTTAACTATATTGATTTTAAGCTGGATGTTGTGATTACCGGCGTTGGACTTACAGCCACCGCCTATGCCCTTTCCAAACAAATTAATATCACTAACCCCCAATTAATAATCCAGGCCGGTGTGGCCGGTTGTTTTGACAAGTCAGTTGAACTGGGCACTGTATTCAGTGTGCAAAAAGATATAGTTGCTGACCAGGTTGTATTTGAGCAAAGTGAATATAAAAATCTTTTTGATTTAAACCTGGCCAAACCCAATGAGCAACCTTATACAAAAGGCTGGCTGGTAAATACGAATAAGACTTTGCTAAAACGTTCAAAGCTTAAGCAAGTGGCTGGTATATCTGTAAATGAAATTACAACGGGGAAAAAGAAGATTGATTATTACCGTAAAACATTGCAACCGGTAGTGGAATCGATGGAAGGCGCCGCCTTGCACTATGTATGTCTCATGGAAAATATTCCTTTCCTGCAAATACGCAGTGTTTGTAATTACATTGGTGAAAGGAATAAAAAGAAATGGAAGCTGAAAGAATCCATTGTTAGTCTTAATAAAGAACTGATCAGGTTACTGGACGGTCTTTAACAAACGGCAGCCGATTGATACCGCTTACTTACATTTGCATTCTCAACTAATTACTTTGAGTAAGAAATTTACATTAGGATTTTCACCCTGCCCCAACGATACATTTATTTTTGATGCATTAGTAAATAAAAAAATAGATACAGAAGGATTGGAGTTTGAAGTAGTACTGGAAGATGTACAAACACTCAATCAATGGGCATTAGAAAGCAAACTGGATATTTCCAAAATCAGTTATGGTGTACTGCCCTTAGTTACTAAAAACTATTCACTACTTAATTCCGGGGGAGCTTTGGGAAAGGGTGTGGGGCCTTTATTAATCTCAAAGAAAAATATTGCTGCACTTCATATTGATGAGTGTACGGTGGCAGTTCCGGGTGAAAACACTACAGCTCATTTACTTTTTTCTTTAGCTTTTCCTCATGCTAAGAAAAAACAGTTTATGACATTCAATAAAATAGAGGATGCTATACTATCAGACAAAGTTGATTGCGGTGTAATTATTCATGAAAACCGTTTTACTTACCAGAAAAGAGGATTGAAAAAAATATTGGATCTTGGCGAATACTGGGAAGAACAAACGGGCTGCCCTATTCCATTGGGCGGAATTGTTATTAAGCAATCAATCGATAAAGAAACCAGTCTGCAGATTGATAACCTGATCAGAAAAAGTATTGAATATTCTTTCAAACATTATCCCGAATTAAGCGACTATATTAAAGCCCATGCACAGGAAATGGATGAAGAGGTTATGCGGAAGCACATAGAATTGTATGTAAATGATTTTTCTATTGACCAGGGAGAAAAAGGGAAAGCAGCTATTGAGCAATTATTATCTGTATACGCAGGCATGTATAATATTGAAATAAATAAAGAAAAAGTATTTCTTACTGCTTAATTTTCCCCAAAGCTTTTCCATACACCTCCAAACATCTTTTCCTGGCAAGCTCATGTTCTACAATTGGTTTGGGATAAGTTAATTCATTTAACTCCGGTACCCATTTATTGATGTAGCCTAATTTCGGGTCAAACTTTTGTGTTTGCAGGTAAGGATTAAAAATGCGGAAATAAGGTGCAGCATCACATCCGCTACCGGCCGCCCATTGCCAGCCACCATTGTTGGCGGCAAAATCAAAATCCAATAATTTTTTAGCGAAATAAGCTTCGCCCAATCGCCAGTCAATTAGTAAGTGTTTGGTAAGAAAAGAAGCCACAATCATTCTTACACGATTGTGCATATAACCGGTCGTGTTCAATTCTCTCATTCCTGCGTCTACAATAGGATATCCAGTTTGTCCATTGCACCAGGCATCAAATTCTTTTTCATTATTACGCCATTGGATCAAGTCATATTCTGGTTTGAAAGCTTTGTCTTTTGACACATTGGGAAAGTTCCATAAAATCATATGATAAAAATCCCGCCAGATGAGTTCGTTCAAATAGGTTTCATTTAGCTGAATTGCCTTTTGTGCCAGCTTACGAATACTTACTGTACCAAAGCGGAGATGAACCCCCATTTTAGAAGTACCTTCTATAGCCGGATAATCTCTTTGCTGAGCATATTTTTTTACAATTTCTTCATTAAGTGATTTTGCCGGGAAGTGTTTATTTGTTTCAATAAAACCCATTTGAGATAAAGATGGAATTTCAACCGGCGTTTGCTTATAAAAATTTGAAAAATATTTTTCAGTAGGATAACTGCTTAAATAGAAATCATTGAGTGTTGCCTTCCACTTACGACTGTAAGGAGTAAAAACTGTATAAGGGTTCCCATCGTCTTTTACCACTTCCTTCTTTTCAAATATTACCTGGTCTTTGTAAGTATGCAAACTGGCTCCGGACTTATTTAAAATATTATTGATTACTGAATCTCTTTCTGATGCATATAACTCATAGTCATGGTTAGTAAAAACTTTTTTAATATCATACTTCTCCAGTAATGCTTTATAAATTTCTTCCGGGAAACCATAATAGACTTCAAGAGTACTGCTCATATTCTTTAATTGCTCTTGCATTTCAAGCAAAGCTTCATTAATAAACTGAACCCTTTTGTCATTTTTATCTTCCAGTTTATCAAGGATATTTCTGTCAAAAATAAATATTGGAACAACCGGCAACCCATCTTTTAATGCATGGTAAAGTCCGGCATTATCATTCAGCCGCAAATCACGGCGAAACCAAAATATGTTTACAGATTGTTTCAGGAGATAATTTTGGTAAACAACAACAAAGCTGCCTAATTGTTGAGTAAATCCATAAGTCTTTTATAAATAACAGCTGATTGCGAATTTCCATAAACTTTATTCCGGAATTGCTTTACCCACCTGATTCCATAAGTAGCATTAGTAAGAAATACTTCATCAGCTTGTTCGACGTCCGCAATTTTTACAACTTTTTCTGAAACCTCATACTTAATTACTGATGCATTTTCTATGATGAACCTTCGCATTACTCCTGCAACACAACCTTCGGATAAAGCCGGCGTATGCAAAACACTATTTCTTAAAAGAAAAACATTTGCAATAGTTGCATCGGCAATATATCCATTGGAGTTTAATATAAGACAGTCGTTAAGTTTATTTTCTTTGGCATATAATGCTCCCATCACATAAGGCAGGTAATTAGCAGATTTAATGCTGGCAAAAATATCCTGTTGCTTTCTGGCATCCGGAAATACATCTATAACCAATCCATTTTCATTTAGCTGAAATACATGCCCGGGCAATTGCCATACCTGGATGACATAATTGGGCTGCAAATTTTGTGCATCATACAAACCACCATCGCCACGAAAAACTGTTACCCTGACCCTGGCATTGGTCAGTTTATTTTTCCTGCACAAGGATAGTACTTCATTCTCGAGGTGTTCAGCAGTAAAAAGTTTAGGAATTTCAAACTTCATCAATTTCATTCCTGCAGATAACCGTTCAAAATGAAATGAACCTAACCTGAGTTTATTATTTTTCATCACTATGGTTTCAAATAAACCATCCCCATACCTGAACCCACGGCTATCAGGTGAGATAAAAAAATCTCCCTGTTGGTAAAATTTCCCGTTATAATTATAAAATTCAGCCATTGGTAAAATAAAAAAATCCTGCTGTAAAAGCAGGACTTTAAATATCCATTAAAATTTTTTACTGCTCAGCTATATTATGTTTCACTGCATATAAAATTAATCCTGCAGTGGATTTTGCTCCTACTTTTGATTTGAGTTTATCACGGATTGCCTCTACGGTTCTTGGGCTCAGGTCAACAATATCGGCAATTTCCTTAGTGCTTTTTTCTTCGCACATCAGCCGGAGAATGGTGATTTCTTTTTCATTCAGTTTTACATCACTAGGCCCATCATCGCTGCGTTTATTACGAAGCCCGTCTATCAAAGCCTTATTAGTAAGTGCATTGAAAAAGTATTCCTGTTCATAACAGGTTTTTACTGCTTCATATATTACTTCTGAATCAGAGTTTTTAGTCAGGTAAGAGTTGGCTCCCAGTTCCATCAGTTTAGCGATCATAGAATGATCATCGTGCATGGTAAGCATTATAACCTTTATCTGCGGGTATAGTTGCTTAATTTCGGGAAGAGTTGCAATGCCATTCATAATAGGCATTTCAATATCCAGCAGAATAACGTCAGGTTGAATATGTTTTAGCAGGTTGAGCAACTGCATACCATTATCAGCCTCAGCTAATACTTTAATATCTTTCTTCTGCGATAATGCAGTTTTAACGCCGGCACGGTAAAGGACGTGGTCATCGGCTATTACTATATTGATCATGTTTGCAGTGTCGTTACGATCTGTTTTCATAAAATCGGACTTTTCAGTATTTACATAGATAGTTTACGATTGCAAATTTGGAATATTTACGCAGATTTTATACAGCATAAGTACCCAAGTTTTTTCTTACGGAAAATACGGTGTACCTTTTTTGAAAACCAGCCTGTTATTCAATTAGTTTATTACGCATGCCATACATTATTAATCCGGCAATGGTTTTGGCACCTACTTTAGCTTTCATATTCTGGCGGATAGTTTCAATGGTACGTGGGCTTAAAAAAATTAGTTTTGAAATCTCCTCAGTTGTTTTATCGTCAGCAAGATGTTTGAGTATCTGTAATTCTTTTTCAGAAAACTTAACGGGGTTAGGATAAAATTGCTTAACGGTTTTCTTATGCTGAAGTTTTAATAAAACTGCCTGGTTCACCAGGTCGTTAAAATAAAAATCTTCATTCATACACGTTAGGATGGCATCATAAATTTCATCGGGATCTGATGTCTTGGTAAGATAAGCATTTGCCCCCATTTCCATCATTTTACCAATCATTTGTGAATCATCGTACATCGTTAAAACAATAATCCTGAGATCCTCGTATTCTTTGCGGATAAGTTGCAATGCGTTGATGCCGTCAATTTCCGGCATTCGAATATCCATCAGTAATAAATCAGGCTTTTTAATGGCAATTTTGTGCATCAGGTCCTTGCCATCTTCCGCTTCCCATAACATTTTAATATGGGGGCGGCTGCTAAGTGCCATTTTAATACCATCTCTGAAGATTTTGTGATCGTCGGCTATTGCGACTTTGATGTGATTGGTTGCAGTGGTAGTAGACATTTGGATTTCATTGGTTTTAATCGGGTTCGTTGCAAGTTAACTTACTATTGTGTAATTACAAAAAAGTAACTGGCTTTTAGTAAAGTTACTAATCCATTGTTGTTATCCAAGTTTTCCGGGGCGAATTTTAATGAACTATAATAAACATAACATTCTGGCAAAATAAATCAATCAATTCCCTCTTTCATTTTTAATAAGAATGTAATTAACATCAAACCCTAAAACCTGCGTTTGCACTTATCCTCACAAAAAATCCAAATCGTAAATCCCATATTGTGGCAAAATAATATTATTAGTCTGTCGTTTTAAGCTATTATCAAGGTGTGCTTTCCAAAAACGGAAGATAGACGCCAATTTTGTTCCTAACAAGTTATCCACAGCGTAAGCTTACCATCAGGAAACCGGATATACCCTCCAAAAATCAAGGTTGATTTACGAAAAACAGTATGGTAATTTTACGGTATTTTACCCGTACATTTACCCAAAATTACATTGATAAATGTCATACTGTAAGCTGTAAAACCCTTTACTGTATTGCATTTTGCCCAAATTTAATTTTTCGCATGAGAAATACACCTATTGCATATGGAAGGTTTTTAAGGAAAATTAGTGGTGTAATTACAATTAAAAACGTTTTAAAACCTAGAAGTATGATGAATAGTAAACTTACTGCTGGAAAAACAAAAGGAACTAGAGAGCAATGGTGGCTGTTATTTGATTGGCCATTCTAATCAATAATCTGTTTCTTTTATTAGCATTAAAAATTGTTACCTTATATTTGGTTTATAAAATACCCAGATATAAGGTTTATTTTTTATATATCGGTTATCTCGGAACTAATCCCAATGATTCTTTTTTTCTTTCGAAGACAAAAGAAAAATAAGGAATTAAAATTTGCGTTTATCTGCCAGGTAACAAGTTTTCTTTCTGATATTATATCAAGTATTTTAAGAACATCAAATAGTTCTTACTCCGGGTTGAGTCTTAATTTATTCACAATCGTTGCCCTGGTAGTATTATTTTATTTATATAATAATGTCCTGCAGGGGTCCAGAACAAAGAAGACACTTTTAGTTTCCACTATAGGACTTGCCTTATATTTTATAATTCAACTTTTTACCGGCCACAATAGTGGAAGTTTCAACTCAATGAATGTTGCGCTTATAGCTATTTTGGTAATTATTTGGTCAATTCTGTTTTTCTATGAGCAATTAACTAAACCAACCGACAACTCCCAATTATTTTTGTACAGTTCTCCGGCTTTTTGGGTGGTATCTTCTTATTTTATTTATTTTGCCGGGACTTTCTTCCTCTTTATTTATTCCCAAAACAAAGTATTAGAAAAAGGTTCCGAAGCATATATCCAATATAGTTTAATAAATGGCGTTTTTGTGATAATTAAAAATACTTTACTGTCAGTTGCAATGTTTACTAAAGTTGATAATAGTGGTAAGCTGACAGGTAAATATAGAAGCCAACCCTATTAGAGAGAACCAGTTAATCCCAAACCAGAACCCATTAAAATGATTTTATTACAGGCCGCTGGAAATCCTTCATCAATACCCAGCGTACTTTTTTTTGGAACTCTTGGTATGCTGGCTTTAGCAGTTGGCCTCGTTGTTTTTATTGTTTTCCATCAGCGCAGAATCATACGTTTTCAGCACCAACTACAAAAAATGGAAGAAGACCAGCAAAAAATGTTGCTGGAAGCATCCATCCAGTTACAGGAAGAGGAAAGACAACGTATCGCTGCCGATCTGCACGATGACGCCGGTCCGCTATTGGCAACTGTACGGTTATATCTTAATGAAAATATGGTCAACCTTGACCCGGCCACACAACTGCAATCTATTTATAATGCCAAGCAAATTATCGACGATACTATTCAGCTAATCCGTAACATTTCACACAGCCTGATGCCGCCCACTCTTAAAAATTTCGGGTTAGAATCAGCGGTGAATGATGTATTTCAAAAATTAAGTGGTTCCGGAAGCATTAATGCCAGTTGCCGCTTTCACGATTACCGGCGGAGGCTGAAGCCGGAGCATGAACTGTCCGTTTATCGTGTAATCCAGGAAATGATCAATAATATTCTAAAACACAGTAACGCCAGTTTTATCCATTTAACACAAAACAGAAATGATGAGCAATTTTTTATCCGTATTCATCACGATGGTTCCGGCTTAACACAAACAGAGTTTGAAAAACTGAAAAATAAAACACAGGGATTAGGTTTAAAAAATATACAAAGCCGGGTGAGTTTACTGAAAGGCCAGTTATTTTTTGAAAAAGATCCATCTCAAACGTATTATAAAATTTCTCTGGAGTTGCCGGCAGATGCTATGCAATAAAACAGAATTTTAGTAATTTACACTTTCATTATCCTTATGAGTACAATCAAAGTAGCTATTGCCGATGACCACCAGATTTTTCGTAAAGGCGTAATTCTTTCACTAAGACCTTTTGCGAATATCAAATTTGTACTGGAAGCCGAGAATGGCGACCAGTTACTTGAAGGGCTTGCTGAAGCCCAGCCTGATGTTATTTTAATGGACCTGCGAATGCCCAATAAAGATGGCATTGAAACCACCAAAATCATCAGTAAAACATATCCTCACATTCACATCATTGTATTAACAATGTTTGAAGATGAAAGATTTGTTACTCACCTGATGGAAAATGGAGCTAATGGCTATCTGCTAAAAAGTTCTGACCCCGGGGAAATTAAAAAAGCGATTATGGAAGTAATGGCCAGAGGTTATTATCTCAACAATTTTGTCAACAGAATTTTATTAAAGAAATCTCATAACCGCACTAAAACAATTCCCAACCTCAACAGCGAAATTGTTATCAATGACAAAGAAAAACAAGTAATTCGTTTGTTATGCATGGAATATACGGCCCAGGAAATTGCTACAGAAATGAACATTAGTCCACGAACAGTGGAAGCAATTAAGGATAGATTGATGGAGAGATTTGGCGTTAAGAATTCTGTTGGTTTAGTTTTCTATGCCATGAAGAATTCACTAATAGATTA
Source organism: Sphingobacteriales bacterium (assembly GCA_003963365.1). Taxonomy (GTDB): domain Bacteria; phylum Bacteroidota; class Bacteroidia; order Chitinophagales; family Chitinophagaceae; genus AWTP1-9. The sequence continues at coordinate 33,339 of RXJG01000002.1, read as the reverse complement.
AAGCTTCATTTCAGGAATTTCGCCTTCAACAATTAATTTACCGGCAGTTTTTGAAACGATTTCATCAACTGAAATACCAGGCGCCCGTTCCAATAATTTAAATGCACCTTGTGGCAATATATCAAGCACGGCTAATTCTGTCACAACTTTTTTTACACAATTAACCCCGGTTAATGGAAGTGTACATTTTGGTAATAACTTAGATTCACCTTTGGGATTAGTGTGCATCATCGCCACTATAATATTTTTTGCTGACGCCACTAAATCCATTGCTCCACCCATTCCTTTTACCATTTTACCCGGAATTTTCCAGTTAGCTATATCCCCGTTTTCAGAAACTTCCATTGCACCTAATACTGTTAAATCAACTTTGCCTGCCCGTATCATTCCAAAACTTTCTGCACTGTCAAAAAAAACACCACCGGGTAATACCGTTACCGTTTCTTTTCCGGCATTTATTAAATCCGGGTCAATATCTTTTTCCTCAGGATAAGGCCCTATTCCCAGCATCCCGTTTTCAGACTGCAGCATTATAGAAATACCAGGTGGAATATAATTGGATACTAAAGTTGGGATGCCAATTCCAAGATTTACATACATCCTATCTTTCAGTTCCTGTGCAATTCTTTTGGCAATACCATATTTATCTAAGGCCATTTGTTGAATTTTAAAGTTGAGCTATGCGTATTGTTTTTCTTTCAATACGTTTTTCATAATCGTTACCCTGGAAAATGCGGTGAACATAAATTCCGGCCACATGGATATGATCGGGATCCAGTTCTCCCGGTTGAACTAATTCCTCCACTTCCGCAATAGTAACATTACCGGCCTTAGCCATACTGGTTGAAAAATTGCGGGTAGTTTTCCTGAACACCAGGTTTCCCATTGTGTCTCCTTTCCAGGCTTTTACCAAAGCAAAATCGGCATGCAAAGCTTTTTCCATCAAATATTTTTTCCCGTCAAATTCTCTTATTTCTTTTCCCACTGCCACTTCCGTTCCATAACCTGCTGGTGTAAAAAAAGCAGGAATACCCATAGCAGCCATTTGAATTCTTGTGGCTAATGTTCCTTGTGGAATTAATTCCACTTCCAGTTCGCCACTCAGCAATTGCCTTTCAAATTCAGCATTTTCACCTACATAGGAGCTGGTCATCTTTTTTATTTGCTTGCGGTGCAGTAATAATCCTAACCCAAAATCATCCACACCGGCGTTGTTGGAAATACAATAAAGATTTTTTACACCTTTTTCAACCAATGCATTTATACAATTTTCGGGAATACCACATAATCCAAAACCACCAAGCATTAATGCAGCTCCATCTTTTACGTCAGTTATAGCTTCTTTTGCACTGCTTACAACTTTGTTCATTTTGGGTTTTTTATTTTAGGTTTTAATTGGGGTAAAGTAGTTTGTGATTTATTAGTTTCCTGAGAGCCGGGCCCGGCTGTTGTGGAATGGTTGGCAGGAGACATACGCCTGTTGATTATTGTACTAACGGAATCAAGTACTATTTTAAATTCGTCGGGGTGGTTAACATAGTACTCATAGCTGGCAGTAAACTGCTCTTTTGATATATTATGTAACTTAAAAATTTGCTGATAATAGGCAGCTGACAGGTTATTTACATTGAGTAATGAGTCGTGATATTTTCTTTCATTAGCAACAGCATCTGCAGTAAGAACATCTGCGAGCACGGCAGTCATGGGAGTAAATTCCAATAAATTTTTTGGTTTTTTCTGCCTGCTATCTATACAACTGGCAAAAGCAAAAGAAAAAACAGCTATCATCAGCCATCTCATTTCAATTCCTGTTTATATAAAGCTGAATTAGAAATATCTAATTTTTGTAATAATTCCAACGCCCTGGCTTTGTCGGAACCATTGGCCTTACTGAATATCTTAATCAATTCGTTAGATTTTCCCTGGAAGAAAAACTGAACAATCATGGTATTAGGTACATCAGCATTGATATTGTCAATGTTTTGTAAGCTTTCTAAAACACCCCGCCTTGCAGCGTTAACATCGTCATACATTTTATCCATTCCGCTCCGGTAATAGTTATAAATAGCATCATGAATCAATGAATACCGGCTATTGGTCATATTTTCCATAAGCCAGTAACGGTTTCTTGTGCCATCAAATGGTTTCCATCCGGTAATACCCCTTCCCTCAGGTGCACTGTTTACAATATTTTGAGCTTTTTGAAAATAAGGGTCACCACCCCGTGTTGAAAATGAATCGTAATCGAAACCCAAAATCATATAAATGTAAAAAGCAAATACAGCGGAGAGGTTAGAAGCAGATGGATTGCTACCCTGTACATTGTTTTCGTTAAATTCAATTGGCTGATATTCTGTATAACTGAATTTTATATCATTATCCTGGTAGTTTACCAATGGAGAAACATAACTGGTATTATAAACAGGCCGTGCAGCCTGGATAGTTAATGTGGCCTGGTATACCCCTGTTTCAACTAACTGAGTAAGTGTTAAGTTGAAATTACAATCGATTTTTTCACCTGCCTGGAATACATCGTTTGTCCATTTGCGGTTATTGATAAAGTTGGTTAAAGCAGTTTGTAAAGTGAGAAAGGCTTTTTTATCAATAGTAGATGGGATACGGGATGCATTTACTGCCACCTTGGCTTTTATTTCCTGTGCACCAGTAAAGTGAGTTAACAATAAGGCTGATGCTAAAAAAAATAATTTAAAATTATGCATTGATCAATTGGATTATTGTGTCAACTATATCTTTTGCAACAGCTGATTTTAATTTTGTATCAAAATTATATTCATGGCCAGACCGGTCAAAAATAGTGATTTTGTTGGTGTCATGTCCAAACCCCGCCCCTGCATCCCTTAAAGAATTCATAACAATCATGTCTGCATTTTTGCTGCTGAGTTTATTTAACGCATATTCTCTTTCATTATTGGTCTCCAATGCAAAACCAACTAAAAATTGTTGCGCAGTTTTCTTTTCGCCCAGTGATTTGAGAATGTCCTTTGTCTTTTTAAATTCTAATATCCAGTTATCAGCTTTTTTTTTGATCTTTTCTTCCGCTGCATTTACCGGAGTATAATCAGCAACGGCCGCCGCCATAACAGCAATATCTGTGGAAGGATATATTTCAGTGCAGGCATTATACATCTCTTCAGCCGATTTAACGTTTTTTACGTTAATTCCGTTTGCGGAGATACCCTGAGCAGTTGGACCTAAAACCAATGTAACTTCTGCTCCCCTGTTGTGCAACTCTTTAGCTATTTCAATCCCCATTTTGCCGGAAGAATGATTGCCTACAAAACGAACGGGGTCGATTGCCTCATATGTAGGCCCGGCAGTTACCAATGCTTTTTTCCCGGCTAATGTTTTAGGCAAAAAAAAATTGGATTCCAGATAGCTGACAATAGCTTCCGGCTCAGCCATTCTTCCTTCGCCAACCAATCCACTGGCAAGTTCACCACTTTCAACCGGGATTAATTTATTACCGTACGAATTAATTTTCTCAAGGTTGATTTTAGTGGAAGGATGTTTCCACATATCCTCATCCATAGCCGGAGCCACTGCTACCGGGCAGGTTGCAGAAAGATAAACTGCTAATAAAAGATTATCACAAAAGCCACCGGCCATTTTGGCAAGTGTATTACAACTCAAAGGAGCAATCAGCATAACATCTGCCCACCTGCCAAGCATTACATGATTAGCCCAGGAATCTTCGTCAAAAAGATCAATTAATACTTTATTTTTAGAAAGAGTGGAAAGCGTTAATGAAGAAACAAAATCTTTTGCAGCAGGGGTCATTATTACCCGTACTTCCGCACCCGCCTTAATTAATAAGCGAACCAACAGTATGGCTTTATAAGCAGCGATACTTCCTGTAATTCCAATAATAATTTTTTTACCTTTTAACATGCAGCAAAACTATGGCAGCAAATAATTTAAATTGTCAGCCTTCCGGCATTAAAAGCAAACAGGCGATGAATACATCGCCTGTGAAATTAGTTAATAAGTTGCACTCCTGCAATTAACTGAAAAGTTCGTCCTGTGGCTTGCGGTAATACACTTTATCTTCCATAAACTCCTGTGTTGCCAGCAATGCCGGGTTTGGCATTCTTTCGTACGCACGGGAAATTTCTATCTGCTCTTTATTCTCATGAATTTCTTCCAGGCTATCTGTGTGACTGGCAAATTCTTCTAATTTATTATGCAACTCTTCTTTTAATGAAATGTTGATTTGGTTGGCTCTTTTAGCGATAATGGCTATAGACTCATATACATTACCGGTTTTAGCCTTAATGTCGTTTACATTTTTTGTTTCAACTACATTACTGGTGTTAACACCCCATTGTTTTCTAAGTTTGCTCATTTGGTGAGGGCTTTTAAATTATTTTGAGATAAATTATAATAACGTTCTGCTTCTTTCAGCAATTTACTATCCGGGTAACGGTCAATAAAGTCATTATACTCAGTTATTACCTGCTCATACCTTTCCCGCTGCTTATCTTCTATACTCATTAGGGCATATGCATAATAAGAACGCAATACCATCAGCTTATACTCGTCTCCTTTGTTGGAATCCGGGTAATCATTAATAAGGTTGGTAAATGACAGCGCAGCCGCTTTATACTGACCTAAATTATAATATAGTGTGGCCGCTTTAAAAGATTTTATTTCCAGTTTTGCCCGGCATTCATCTATAACTTTATTAGCATCCGTAATCCTGGCAGATCCCGGATGGTTGGCTATAAATGTTTGCATAGCTCCAATAGCTTTTACGGTGTTGCTCTGATCCAGGTCTGTTTTGGGTGATTGCTTATAATAACAAAAACAACGCATGTAATCCATTTCCTCAGCCTTGGTGCTTTTAGGAAAAATTTCCAGGAAATTCTTGAAATAATTCTCTGCACTCAGGTAGTCCCGCTGGTAATAAAAGCAATAAGCATACTTATAAATCATATCCTCATACCTTGGATCTCCTTTATAATATGTAAAAAGATCTTCGTATAACTGCTGGGCCACGTTATACTTTTTGCTGGCGTAATACTGCTCAGCCATCCTCAATTTATATTCTGTGTCCTTGCTTTTAAAAATCTTGTTATACCGGGAACAGCTAAAAAGCAAAACAGTAAAAATTAAAACAAGCCAGCTCCTACTCATAAAGTGTGCAAAGTTAAGGGTTTCAGGCAAATTTTACCTTATTCATTTTTCCTGCCAAAACCGGGAGGTTAATCTTTTACTAAAGCTGCAAAAAAAGAAGAACCCTCCCTAAAACGGGAGGGTTCCTGCAAGCAAAAATCTATTCATTTACTTATTTTCCGCCACCAATGGTCTCGGAAATAATATCAACTGTATTTTCATCACCAGCGCCGCCATCATAAACAGCTTCAACTCTGTCGGCTGTAATACCTTGTGTTTCCACTAAGTATTTTACAACTGCATCTATTCTTGCCTGGTTACGTTTTTGGCTACGTTTGTCAGCCAAAGGATGACCAACAATTTTCACTTTGCAATTTTCACTCGCCTTAAGCATTCCACCCAGACTGGTCAAAATTGATTTGGCTTCATCACTTAATTTTTCAGAACCTTTCTTAAATACTACTGGTGGTACATATCCAAGATGGCAGGATTTATCTGGTTTAGCATATCCGGCAAAGCATGATGAATCCGGACAAGGACATTTACCTACACCATCTGCATCAACAGGCTGGCAGTAAGTAGGAGTAACTTTTTCTTTATCCTTACAATCAGGAACACCATCGCCATCTGTATCTAAAGAAACACCATGAGAGTCAACCGGGCAACCTTGTGGTGTGTTTGGTTCGTTATCAAACTGATCTGTTACTCCGTCACCATCAGCATCAGGTAATACCGGTTTGGGGAACAGGATGTGCTGAGGACGATTTAACTCGTTGTAAGCATAATCCAATGGGTTAACCCACCACAATGGTTCAACAGACTTGGCTCCCAAGTTATAATTTAAACGTATAGATGTATAATGGTAGCTGTCATAGTCTCTTGTTTGTACGGCATCGCCCCAAGCTTGTTCTTGCCATTGCTGGCCATCAAGCAAGTCAGTTTTAGTCATTGTAATCTTCTCTTCTAACCCTATATTGAATTTCTTAGACAATTTAAAGGCAACACCAAAACCTGCTGTAACTATAGGCAAAAATGTATTTCCAAACAACTTAGGTCTTCTTGTACCTTCTGATTCGGCAGGTGTTTCATAAGTGCCATCCATCATTTTCTTCAATGCCTTCCTTACCTCTTTTCTATTTTTATAAACATTTGCGTTAGCGACGATTGAAGAAAAGTCATAAGGATTTCCTGCGCTATTTAATGTATTCACTCTGGCATCAAAAATCATACCTCCAATACCAGCCAAACCATAAATTATTAATCCAGATTTGTTTTTATGAAAACGGATATTATTTAAAGTAAATACCCCTTCTAAAGAGGCTTCGTTAATAACTGTTTTGTAGTTGTAGAAAACAGGATCAAATTTCACCGGGTTTAAGCCTGATACGGTCCCAATAATGGTGCCATCCGGTTGTCTAAATGGAGCATTGTACTTATGAGACCAGGCTGGATTTTTTTGATAGTTGTAAGAAGAAACCCAGTTCAGTCCTTTTGTTACACCATGGATATATTCAGCCCGAAGAGAGAAAACATACCCGATTGCTTTTCTTACAGAAACACCAAGACCTAAGGTTGGAAAGATAGCTGATACATCGCTACTTTGAGTAGCTGCACCGGCACTAATACCAATTTCCCATTGGTTACGGGGTTTAGCGGGGAACGCATAATTGTTATTCAGGAATTCCTGATGCTGAGGCATTCTTTTCGTAGGGATCAGCGAGGAGTCTTTCCAGTTATAACCACCTGAGCCTACTTGCCCAAATGCAGTAGAGATAAGACATATAAGTCCCATCAATAAGGTGTACTTTTTGCTTGCCATAATGTAGTTTTAAGTATTTCGTTGAAAAAATTACGCTAAGTGATGGTGCAAAAATAGATATAGTGCGTTAAAAACCAAATTTTTTTGCATATTATACCCGTATTTATCACCGTTACTCGTCCCATAGACCATATACAGTTTCAAAAAGTTGCTTCTTTTTATAAAATTCGTCTCCCGTACAATTTGTATGAAGTAAATTGCTGCTTTAACATGAAAGAGGTAAAAGACTTAATACAACAAGAGCTGGAATTATTTGAAGGAAAGTTTAATGATGCTGTGGCCAGCAGGGTACCGTTGCTGGACCGCATAATGAAGTTTATTATTAAAAGAAAGGGAAAGCAATTACGGCCCATGTTTGTTTTTTTAAGTGCCAAACTGCACGGGCAGGTAAATGATGTTACCTACCGGGCAGCCTCACTGGTTGAAATTTTACATACAGCCACCCTGGTTCATGATGATGTAGTGGATGAATCTTTTGAACGCCGCGGTTTTTTTTCTATAAACGCTTTGTGGAAAAATAAAGTAGCCGTATTAGTAGGTGATTACCTTTTATCAAAAGGGTTACTGTTATCGTTAGAAAATAATGACCACAAAATTCTGCAAATTCTTTCAACCGCAGTAAAACAGATGAGTGAAGGTGAATTACTTCAAATTGAAAAATCCAGAAACCTGAATCTTAAAGAAGATATTTATTTTGAAATCATCCGTACAAAAACAGCCTCTCTGCTTTCCTCAGCCTGCGCCGCCGGTACATGGAGTACCAGTAAAGACGAAATAATTACCGAAAAAATGGGATTGTTTGGTGAAAAAGTGGGGCTTGCTTTTCAAATTAAAGATGATTTATTTGATTACGGGAATGAAGCTATTGGAAAACCCACCGGCAACGATATAAAAGAAAAGAAACTGACCCTGCCCCTCATTTACACACTGAATAATTGTGATAGCGAAACCCGGCGAAAAATTATTTATATCGTAAAAAATCAAAATAAGAATAAGGAAAAAGTGAAATGGGTAATTGATGCCGTTGTAAAAACAGGAGGTATAGATTATGCAGAAAAGAAAATGACACAGTTAAAAAATGAAGCATTGAATATCCTGTACAGTTTCCCTGAAAATCCTGTTCGTGAAGGATTAAAGGAACTGGTGGAATACACTACCGACCGAAAATATTAAACCCTTTCAGAAAGGTTTTATGGGAAAAAGATGGAACATACTTTCTGCAAACCCGGAAAAAGTAAATACACTTTACCAAAAGCTGAAAATACACCCGGCTATATGCAAAATTTTAGTTCAGAGAGGTATAGATGATTTTGACAAATCCAAAAACTTTTACCGCCCTTCTGTAAAAGATTTGCATGACCCGATGCTGATGAAAGACATGCAAAAAGCAATTGACCGAATACTGCAGGCTTTTCAGCAAAAAGAAAAAATTTTAGTGTTTGGCGATTATGATGTGGATGGCACCACTGCCGTGGCTTGTATGTTTCAATTCCTCAACCGCATTTACGAACCGTCGTTACTGGAGTTTTATATTCCGCATCGTTACCGGGAGGGTTATGGTGTTTCTAAAGCAGGAATTGATTATGCAAAAGAAAAAGGTTTCACCTTAATCATTTCACTTGATTGTGGAATTAAATCGGTTGAATTAATTCAATACGCCAGAGAAATTGGCATTGAATTTATCGTTTGCGACCATCATTTACCTGATGCAGTATTGCCTCCGGCCGTTGCGATATTAAATCCCAAACAAAGTGATTGTAATTATCCATTTAAAGAATTATGCGGTTGCGGTGTGGGCTTTAAACTTATTACTGCCTTGGCCAATCATTTTGGCTTTGCCGATGAATATATTTTTGAATACCTCGATTTAGTTGCGACAGCAATTGCAGCGGATATTGTTCCCATAACGGGAGAGAACCGAATACTTGCTTATCATGGTTTAAAAAAAGCCAACGAAAATCCTAACCGTGGTATAAAAGCTTTAAAACAGTTAAGCGGACTGGTAAAAGAATTGCAAATTACTAACCTGGTGTTTATGATTGCACCAAGAGTGAATGCTGCCGGAAGAATGGATGATGCCACTAAAGCTGTACAGATGTTTATTTCCAAAACAGATGAAGAAGCACTGGCCTTGGCAGAACAACTTCACAGCGATAATACAGACAGAAAGGAAGCCGACAACAGTATAACAGAAGAAGCATTAGCCATGATTGCCGCAGATGAAAAACTAATCAACCGAAAATCAACAGTTGTTTATCAACCGCATTGGCATAAAGGCGTAGTAGGAATCGTGGCTTCCCGGCTGATAGAAAGTTACTATCGCCCAACAATTGTACTAACCAAAAGCGGGGAAGTATTGGGCGGCAGTGCCCGCAGTGTACCCGGTTTTAATTTATATGAAGCCATACATGCCTGCCGTGAACATTTGCTGGGTTACGGGGGTCACTTTGCTGCAGCGGGTATGACTTTGCTGCCTGAACAATTTGAATCGTTCAGTAATAAGTTTGAAGAAGTCGTTTCTTCCACCATAGAACCACATTTATTGATTCCTGAAATAATTATTGATGCAGAAATAAATTTTAAAGACATTAAAGAATCTTTTTACAGCATCATTTCCCAAATGGAACCTTACGGGCCTGAAAATATGCGGCCCGTTTTTATTACCCGCAATGTAATGGATACCGGTTGGAGCCGTATTGTAAAAGAAATTCATTTAAAATTTGTATTGCGCCAGGGAAATGTTACAGTGAATGGTATTGGTTTTAACATGGCTGATAAATTTGCTTTACTGCAACTAAAAAAACCAATTGATATCGTATATACGTTAGATGAAAATGAATGGAACGGGGAAAAGTCGATTCAGTTGAAGATGGTTGATTTAAGGTTGAGTGAATAAACCGGATATAAAATCCGTTATGCATGAAAGTATTTCAATACATACAATACTTCTTTTACCTGAGCTGGTACTGGAACCCAATACTGGCTGCATTTATTATTTACCACGAAATAAGGGGCGAAAATAAATACAAACTCCACACCACGGGTTATGATGAACTGCGGGATTTAAAAAAGCAGGACATTGATATTACTCATTCCACTATGTACATGCCTGCCAGCTATAACATACTTGAAATACTGTTGAAAAGATTAAAAGAAATTCCGGGTAATGATTGCTTGCTCGACATTGGTTGCGGCAAAGGAAGAGTGTTGATTGTAGCGGCGCATATGGGTTTTAAAAATTTAATTGGTGTAGAAATTTCTGAGAAATTTTGTAATAACACAAAAGAAAATATTGCTGCTCACAAAATTGAACCAGGCAATACTGCTTTTAAAGTGATTCATGAAGATGCCTCCTCTTTTATTATTCCTGATGAAGTAACAACAGTGTTCCTTTACAATCCCTTTGATGCAGTGGTGATGCGGCATGTGGTGGAGCATATTAATGACAGCCTGCAGCGAAAACCACGGGACTTATACATTGCCTATATGAACCCGCAGGAAAAATCGTTGTTTTCTTCAGCAGGGTTTACAGAGATATTTCATCATAGAAAATTGAATTTGCTGGAAGGAGTGATAATGAAAAGGGAAGTTTAAAATAAAAAGACGTTGTAGTGATACAACGTCTTATTTATTTTGAAAATGGGTTACAAACCCGTGGTACATTATTCACTCATAATAATCCTGGGCCTCTCCTCGCCTTTTAGGAGTTCCACACTGCGGTTAATGAAATTTGTCAACTGATTTCCTTTGAGTAAACCCTGTGATAGCAACGCCAAATCAGCTAAGTTGTGTACTACTTTTTCCTGTTTTTCTTTGTCGGTTTCTGCCAGTACATTTTGATAAATTGGATGATTACCATTTATGGTGAGGGTCACTTCATCGGGCATGTTGGCATAAAAACTTCCCATGGGACCGCTGAGTGCGGCCATATCTTTCATACGGCGCATAAACTCCGGCCTGGTGGCTACAACAGGCACCGCATCTTTACTCAATCCTTTTATTTCAACTGTTACATGCAGTTCAGGAATCTCCCGGGAGAATAAATCTTTTAACTTTGTTTCTTCATCTTTACTCAATATACTTTCATTCAACTCCTGTTTATCAATCAAATTATCCACCACATCTGCATCCACTCTTACAAAATGTACATTTTCCCATTTCATCTCCATGTGATTGATGAAAGATGCATCCACAATCGTTTCTGCTTTCACCACTACATAACCTTTTTCTTTACAGGCTTTGATGTATGCATCCTGTTGCACAGGGTTGCTTGTATAAAGAATAACCAGTTTACCGTCTTTATTTTTTTGCAATGCTTCAGCAGCTGTTCTGTATTCTTCCAGCGTATAAAATTTACCACCACCGGCATCCTCCATAATGTGAAACTTATTCGCCTTATCCAAAAATTTATCATCTGTCATCATTCCATATTTCACAAACAAACCAAGGCTTTCCCACTTCTCTTCAAACGATGCTCTTTCGTTTGTAAAAATCTTATCTAATTTATCAGCTACTTTCTTAGTGATGTGTGCATTTATCTTTTTCACATTCGGGTCGCCCTGCAAATAACTGCGGCTTACATTTAATGGAATATCCGGGCTGTCAATTACTCCCTGCAGCAGCATTAAAAATTCCGGAACAATATCTTTTACTTCATCTGTAACAAATACCTGGTTGCAGTACAATTGTATTTTATCTTTTTGTATTTCGTATGATTGTTTGATTTTGGGGAAATACAAAATACTGGTAAGATTAAACGGGTAATCTACATTGAGATGAATCCAGAACAAAGGCGTTTCATTGTATGGATATAATTCTTTGTAAAAGTTTTGATAATCTTCTGTTGTTAATTCAGATGGCTTCTTTGTCCACGCCGGCGTGGTGTTATTTATTTGTTTTTCTTCAAAATAAATTGGTACCGGAAGAAAACGGCTGAATTTATTCAGCATTGAACTGATACGTTCCGCTTCTAAAAATTCTTTACTGTCTTCATTTAAATGCAGCACAATATCTGTACCTCTTGATTCTTTCTCCGCTTCATCCAAACTATATTCAGGGCTGCCATCGCATTCCCATTTTACCGCTCTTGCATCTGTCAAATAACTTTTGGTAATCACCTCCACCTTATCACTTACCATAAATGCAGAATAAAAACCTAAACCAAACTTTCCAATGATGCTGTTTTCATTTTGACCCTGGTATTTTTTTACAAATTCTTCGGCACCGCTGAATGCCACCTGGTTAATATACTTTTCCACTTCTTCTGCCGTCATACCCAACCCTTTGTCAGAGATGGTAATGGTTTTATTGGCAGCATCCAACTTTATTTCAATCCTTAAATCCCCCAAATCGCCTTTTGCTTCTCCAATAGAAGAAAGTGTTTTCAATTTTTGGGTGGCATCCACTGCATTGCTGATTAATTCACGCAGAAAATTTTCGTGGTCGCTGTAGAGGAACTTTTTAATGATAGGAAAAATATTTTCCGTTTGTACCCTGATATTTCCTTTTTGCATATTAAAAATTGTTTTAAAACTCAGCACCTCTTTTCAAATAAGATGCCACTTGGTGCAACAGTGACAGGTTGGCAAAGTACAAATTGATTTATTAACCTTAATCAGTCTTTTAATCAGGTTCAAATTAGTTTTTTGACCATCTGCAGTAGTTTTTGGTTTTACTTTTAGAGACTTTTCCCTTTTATTTTGGTATCAGCAGCGCAGTATCGGTTTATTTTGTAAATATTTGCCTTGAAAAGTGGTTTTTCCCCGGCAAAATCCCTCAAAAGTTTTTTCCTTTACCCTTTGCCTTTACGCTGTAAAGCCCTACCTTTGCCGTCCCTTTTAAAAGCTGCAATTTGACAATGCTGTCATCCTGAGCTTGGCGAAGGATAAAATTTAATTTTTTAACCAAAAATCAGGGAAATGAACAATTACGAATTGATGGTGATTTTTACCCCTGTGCTTTCTGACGAGGATTTTAAAGCCGAGCAGAAAAAAATTACTTCTTTTATCAAATCAAATGGTGGAGAAGTAGTGCACGAAAATCCCTGGGGATTAAAATCACTGGCGTACCCCATTGCCAAGAAAACCACAGGTTTGTACTGGGTAGTGGAATACAAGGCGCCATCCGACTTCAATGAGAAGCTGAAAATTCAGCTCCTGCGTGACGAATCCGTTATGCGTCACATGTTCACTGCACTCGATAAATACGCCGTCGAGTACAATGCAAAAAAGAGAAGTGGTGTAGCCGCAAAAACTGAAACCGCAGTGGAGGCTTAATACCATGGCAAAAAATGAAATCAAGTATTTAACGGCGATGAAGGCTGAACAGCCCCGCAAAAAGTATTGCCGTTTTAAAAAGATGGGTATCCGTTATATCGACTACAAGGATGCTGAATTTTTAAAGAAATTCCTGAACGAACAAGGTAAAATGTTACCCCGTCGTATCACTGGTAACTCTTTAAAGTATCAGCGTAAAGTAAGCGATGCTATTAAGAAAGCCCGTCAAATGGCGTTGTTACCTTACGTAACAGATTTATTGAAATAGCCTCTCCCCTAAAGAGTAAGGATAAAGTTTAAATTATTTTTTAACCACCCTAATTCCGCATTTTGCGGATGAAAGTTCTGCCGGTAGCAGGATTGGGTAAAAATGCAAAACAATGCAGGTAATATTGATTCAGGATGTAAATAACCTTGGCGGTGCCAACGAAGTGGTAAAAGTTCGTAATGGTTATGCCCGTAATTATTTAATTCCTCAAAAAATGGCAGTGGAAGCTTCTCCTTCTAACCTGGCTCAACTGGAAGAAAGAATGAAGCAATTACAAAAGAAAGAAGCTAAACTATTAGCTGAAATCAACAGTGTAATTGCCAAACTACAGGAAGGCCCCGTTAAAATTGGCGCTAAAACTGGTACCAGCGGCAAAATATTTGGTAGCGTAACTTCTGTACAGATAGCCCGTGCCATCCGTGACCAGAAGGGTTACGAAATCGATCGCCGCCGCATCCACATCATTGACGATGTTAAAGAATTAGGCACTTACAAAGCTAAAATTGACTTTGGTAACGGTAACGAAACTGAGGTAGAATTTGAAGTGGTAGCTGAATAGTTCTTCTCAATAAAAACAATTGTTAGCCCCGACTAAAGTCGGGGTTTTTAATTTTTAGGCACTTTATCAAAAAACACTATCTTTACTAAGCTCTTTATGCATAGTTTTTTCAATGGCTGACATTCAGCTAACCTTGTCCGGTTTCTTCAGTTCATTGTAACAGCTTATTGCATTTGGGTTTTTTAAAAGTTTTTTTCATTAAATTAATTGTTACAATGAACATTTATGTAGGCAACCTCTCCTGGGAAATGTCAGAGGATGACTTAAGAACTCTTTTTGAACAGTACGGTACTGTGGCCAGTGTAAAAATTATTATGGACAAATTTACCGGTCGCAGCAAAGGCTTTGGATTTGTAGAAATGCCCGAAGCCAGCGAAGCACAAAATGCACTCAGCAGCCTTTACGACAAAGAAGTAATGGGCCGCAACCTTAAGCTGAACGAAGCAGAAGAAAAAACTGACCGTGGTGGCGGTGGTGGCGGCTTCCGCAAAGGCGGTGGCGGTGGTGGATTCCGTGGCGGCGGTGGTGGTGGCCGTGGCGGCGGCGGTGGTGGATACAAAGGTGGTGGCGGCGGCCGTGGCGGTGGCGGCGGTTACAAAGGTGGCGGCGGTGGCGGTTACAATCGTGACCGTGGTGGCAATGGCGGCGGTTATAACCGTGACCGTGGAGGCAACGACTATTAATAAGTCATCATCTAAAAACATATTCAATCCTCTCTTTGTGAGAGGATTTTTTTATTCTTTTACAAAATCAACCAATATTTCATTTCAATTTTATTGAACTAACTTTTATAACAATTTAGCGTTGCCAATGAATCAATCGCAATTTTCCCGGGTTATTGCAGGCACCATGAAATGGGGTGCATGGGGCAGTAAGTTTAACACCAATGAGTACTTACAGCTGATTGATGATTGTATGCAGATGGGTGTAACCACATTTGATCATGCAGATATTTACGGGCATTATACCACGGAAGAAGAGTTTGGCAGAGCATTATCAGAAAGAAAAGAGTTGCGTTCACAAATGCAATTAATAACCAAGTGCGGTATTAAAATGGTAACACCCAACCGTCCGCATCATGCTATTAAACATTATGATACTTCCAGGGAACATATCATTCATTCCGCCAATCTTTCATTAAAACATTTACATACTGATTATATTGACCTGTTGTTGATCCATCGCCCCGATCCGTTAATGCAGCCGGATGAAATGGCGGAAGCATTTACGCATTTAAAAGAACAGGGAAAAGTGTTACACTTTGGTGTTTCCAATTTCACTCCTTCACAAGTTGAAATGATTGCTTCAAGATTTCCAATCATCACTAATCAAGTTGAAATATCTGTTCTTTATTTAAAACCATTTACTGACGGAACATTAGATCAGTGCATCACTAAAAACATTATCCCCATGGCCTGGAGCCCACTGGGCGGCGGAAATTTATTTGCCATGGCTGAAGAAGATGAAAGAGCGAAACGAATTATTGCGGTAGCAGAAATTCTGGGTGAAAAATATGGCGTGGCCCCCGATCAAATTTTATTAAGCTGGTTATTACAACATCCGTCTGGCATTATACCAGTGCTGGGAACTTCCAAAGCCGAACGAATTAAAAAAGCAATGGAAGCCACCAAAGTAATAATGGACAGGCAGGAATGGTTTATGCTCTGGAGAGCTTCTACCGGTCATGAAGTAGCTTAAAAGATTATTGCTTAAATCAAATAAAACATGAGAAAGATTTTATTACTGTTTGCAGTCATTACTACAATTTTTATTTCCTGTGCTCAAAAAGAAACAGCTGATAAAATTTATTTCAATGCCAAAATATGGACAGGTGATTCTGCTCAACCATTAGCAGAAGCTATCGCCATTAAAGACAATAGAATTGTTTATGTGGGAAAAGATTATGCTGCATTAAAAGGAGATAAAACAGAAATGATTGATGTGGGGGGCAAAATGATTGTTCCCGGTTTTATTGATAATCATACACACTTCTTAACCGGTGGATATAATCTTGCCAGTGTTAATTTAAGAACAGCTAAAACGAAAGAAGCATTCATATCTACTTTAAAAACTTATTGTCAGCAACATCCCGGTGATAGCTGGATACTGGGTGGCGACTGGGACCATGAAGCATGGGGTGGTGAATTACCCAATAAAAGCTGGATCGATTCTGTTACTGGCGACCATCCATTATTTGTAAATCGTTATGACGGGCATATGGCATTTGCTAATTCAAAAGCATTAGCGATTGCAAAGATTGATAAGAATACTGCTCCTCCGGCCGGTGGTGTAATTGTAAAAGATAAAACCGGTAAACCAACCGGTATAATTAAAGATGAAGCAATGAATTTGATGTTCAGCATAATTCCTCCGGCATCAGAAAAAGAACTGGATGAATATTTTCAAAGAGCACAGCAACATGCTTTTGAAAATGGTGTAACACAAATAAATGATGTAAACAGTTATGGTGGTTGGATTGATATGGCAACCTATCGTCGTGCACAACAAAACAAACAACTGGATCTGCGCATCTATTCATTGGTGGCATTAAGCACCTGGCAAAAATTAGATTCGTTTGTTAAGAAGAATGGCAGAGGAGATGATATGCTCCGCTGGGGCGGATTAAAAGGTTTTGTGGATGGCTCTCTTGGTTCAACTACTGCCTGGTTCTATCAACCCTATTTAGATGCACCTGCCAGCAATGGTTTTACCGTTACCGATACCAATGATTTGCGCAAATGGGTTATCAGTGCTGATTCAGCCGGTTTGCAGGTTGCTGTTCATGCTATTGGTGACCATGCAAATGATTTCATCTTAAATGTATTTGAAGAAGCCGAAAAGAAAAATGGAAACCGAGACAGGCGATTCAGAGTTGAACATGCACAGCATGTAACGCAATCAGCTTTTGCCAGGTTTGCATCTTTACATGTTATCCCATCTATGCAACCTTATCATGCTATTGATGATGGAAGATGGGCAGCAAAACGTTTAGATGATGCAAGATTGAAAGGAACTTATGCCTTTAAAAGTATGTTAGATGCCGGTGCCACTTTAACCTTTGGCTCCGACTGGACAGTAGCTCCGTTAAAACCTATCGAAGGAATTTATGCGGCGGTAACCAGGAGAACATTAGATGATAAAAATCCCAATGGCTGGTATCCTGAACAAAAACTTACCGTTGAACAGGCATTGAAATGTTACACAGTGAATAATGCTTATGCCGGTTTCTTTGAAAATAAAACAGGAAAATTAAAAGTTGGTATGCTTGCCGATTTTGTAGTGTTGAGTGATGATTTATTTTCAATTCCACCAGAAAAAATTTGGGATGTAAAAGTATTACGCACTGTGGTCGGTGGAAAGGAAGTATTTGTAAAAAAAGATTAATCACAAATCCACCTTCTTCACATTAATCCGTATATCCCTGTTCCTTCCTTTATCATCCGTACAGGAAATTTTTACCGGGCCTTCATCTGGAATAAAAAACTGTTTGCTCTTTGCATCTGCTGCTTTGTAAAATTTATTATTGATGTACCAGTAAACTTTGGTTACGTCAATCGCTGTTTGACATGTCAAAGCAATGGGTTCAGGGTCTTTGGTGCTGATATAATACTCCGTTCCATTGGTTGGGCTGGTAATTACCGGCGCCCCTTCTTTAAAAATCTTTTCGCAATTAGGATTATGCAGTGGAATCATTTCAAAAGCAATTCCATTTTCTTTAAAATAATTCTGTAAATCAGGAGCAATGATTTTATAGAGTTTCTTTTTGTATCCAGCTTCCGGTACACAATAGCGGCAGTAACTTATTTTCTCATCCGGGCTCACCATTACTTCCTGTGTATTGTTACAAACAATGGAAGAACTAATCAGTGGAATAAAATAATCTGTTACCGTACTCGTACAAAACTCACCGGGCAACATTCCGGTTTCTGAACAAACCATTCTTGTTTCGCAGGTCTTTGGTTGAGTAAACCATTCGGCATCGCTGTTATAATCAATGGTATTAAAAATCTTAAATAGCAATGGTGTGGCAATGCTGGCTCCACTAAGTTCCGGTATTCCCTGTCCGCTGAAATTACCTACCCACACTCCCACTGTATAATTTTTATTGTAACCAATACTCCAGGCATCTCTCCTGCCATAACTCGTCCCGGTTTTCCAGGCAATCTTTGGCAGGTGAGAAGTACTTTGCCAGCTAATAGGAAAATCTGGCCGGTTGATATGACTTAGTATATCTGTAATCATAAAATCAGCTGCAGAAGAAAGTATCCTTGTTTTATTATAAACGGTATCGCCCTGTATAAACACCGGTTTATAATACACGCCATCATTGGCAAAAGCCGCAAACAAACTGGTGAGTTCTTCCAGGCTGGTACCGCATCCACCCAATATTAATGATAAACCCAATCCTTTCTTTTTCTTTTGTATACTTTTGAAATTACACTCCGTTAAAGTTTCAATCATCTTCTCTGTTCCCAACTGCTGCAATGCTTTCACCGCCGGAATATTTAATGAATGTTCCAGTGCAAATTCCATCGTTACATTACCATTAAACTTTTTATCATAGTTCTCAGGTGCATACCCATTATAATTAACTGCCACATCGGTAATAATAGTTTTGGGTGTCAGCAATCCGGCATCTACACACAAACCATAGAGCAAAGGTTTTAATGTACTTCCCGGTTCTCTTACAGCTTTCACACCATTCACCTGGCCATAATCAACCGTATCTTTAAAATCAGCCGAACCAACATAACTAATTACTTTATGCGTCCGGTTGTTAACAATCATCACCGAAGCATTGCGGATATTCTGACTATACAATGCTTTAATATAATCTTCCACCAACTTCTCTGTCTTCAGCTGTGTATTCAAATCAATATTACTTTTTATTATATCACCACCCTGCTTTTTCATTTTATAACTAAACTGCGGCATCAGCTTGGGCACCTCTGTTCTTGAAGCGGTTAATGGTTCATTCAAAGCATCTGTAATTTCTTTTTGAGTAAATATTTTTTCATTGGCAAAGTATTGCAGCCAGCGGTTTCTTTCTTTTACAATCAAATCATTGTTCCTGCCCATCACTAAAGAAGAAGGACGATTGGGGATGATGCTTAAAGCGGTTATCTCAGCCAAACTCAAATGGTCAGGCGATTTTTTAAAATACAAAATGGAAGCGCTTTTTACACCCTCAATATTTCCTCCATAAGGAACAAGGTTTAAATAAAGCTGAAGAATTTCATCCTTACTGTACTTCCATTCCAACTGGAATGCACGGAACATTTCTACCAGCTTGGCACCATAGGTTCGCTTACTTGGCTCCAGTAATTTGGCTACCTGCATGGTAATGGTACTGGCACCGGAAGTTCTTTTCATCCGGAAAATATTTTTTGCCAAAGCCCTTACCACTGCCACAGCATTTACACCGGGATGGTAATAAAAATAACGGTCTTCCTTTTCTACTATCGTCTTCTTCAGCAATGGAGATATTTCATCCAGCTCGGTTTTCATCCGCCACTTTTCATCACGGGTCAAAAAAGCATGTATTACTTCTCCATTATTATCGGTAATGATGGTGGAATATTCAATTTTATCGGGTAAAGGGAAGAGTAAATTGAATAAAAAGAAAAGTAGAACGACCGTCAGCAATACAACAGCAAGGCGTTTACTCCATTTCCATAATTTGAGTTGAGCTCTTTGAAAAAAAGATGGGCGGGAATGTCCGTCTCCGGTTGTAGTCATACGTTTTAAATCCGGTTTGAAATTACTTCTTTTAATAAGTTGTTGAAAAAAGAATTTTTGTTTTAAGAAAGTTTTAATGAAGTTTATTTGGAAATTGAAAACCACATGCTCTATCTTGGTGTACAAATTTCTTCTCTTCAAAAACCGAAGCTCAAACTCCCCTTTATGGATTATCACCCGAAGCCGCTGCTGGCAATGTTAGCAGCTGTGCTCCTGTTGGCTGCCTGCAACAGGAACACTGTTAAGCTCGTGGACACTAATTGTAAAAATGAAGTCCCCGTTCTGGGCAATTTCCGTTTTCAGTTCAATCACTCTATCGCTGCCGACAGCATGCTCAACAACTGGCAGGCAGATGATTTGGTTGAATTTGAACCAAAGATTGAAGGACATTTTCGCTGGCTACAAAACAACGAACTCGTCTTTTCACCAAACAAAGCTTTACCACCCGCCACTTCTTTTAAAGCAACCATCAGCAAGAAATTACTGGAGGGAACAAAGTACCAACGCTTAGATGGAGGTGAACTCAGCTTTTACACACCATCACTTCAACTGGACAAAGCCAATGTAATGTGGGTGGTGCAGGATGAAACCAAAAGCCAGGCCATGCCACAGGTAACGCTTGATTTTAATTTTCCCGTTGACCCTAATATTTTAAAAGACCATTTGAGTGTGAAAGTGGATGGTGAGAATAAAGATTATATGCTGAAAACAGTTTCCGGCGACAACAAGATTTTACTGCATATATTAAATGTAAAGAACGAAGACAAAGATTATAGCGCCGCTATTACTGTTAGCAAAGGCATTATTCCTGTTAATGGTAAAAACGAAACGAAAGAAGATATTACCGAGAATGTGGGTTTGCCTTCACCATTTGCTTTAAATATTCAAAATATTGAAACTGAACATGATGGTGTTACCGGAACAGTTAAGATATTAACCAGTCAGCAGGTAAAGCAGGAAGAGTTGGAAAAGTTCATCAATATTAGTCCGGCAGTAAAATTTACTGCTGAAGTACTGGAAGATGGTTTTTTGATTACCAGCGATAAGTTTGATGCCAGCAAAACCTACGACCTGCGTTTATTAAAAGGATTGAAAGGAAGAATTGGTGGAACACTAAAAGATGATTATACCAACAATATTGCTTTTGGTAAACTGGAACCACAAATCAGTTTTGTAAACAGCAAAGGAATTTATTTAAGCAGCCTTGGGTTAAAGAATATTGAAGTAAAGATGGTAAATGTGCCAAAAGTAAAAATCATAATCTCCAAAATATACGAGAACAATATTCTTCACTCACAACAAAGTGGCTATTATCCCAATGATAATGGCGGAGATAATTATGAGGCTGAATACAGTGAAGTAAAAGATGGTGATATTATCTTCAGTAAAGAAATAGAAACAAAAGATTTACCTAAATACAATAACAGCCGTGTGCTGCATTTTGATGCCACGGATAAACTGCAGGATTTTAAAGGCATTTATCATGTAATGATTCGCAGTGTGGATGATTACTGGGTTCGTGACAGCCGTTTTCTCAGCGTAAGTGATATTGGGTTAATTGCTAAAGAAGGAAAAGATAAACTGGTTGTTTTTGCCAACAGTATTAAAACTACTCAACCAATTTCAGCTGCATCGGTAACGGTGTATGGTTACAATAACCAGGTGATAGGTGTGGGCAATACCAATGGTGATGGTGTGGCAGAAATTGAATACACTAAAAAAGAATTTAGTGGTTTTAAACCGGCAATGGTAATTGCTAAAACTGCCGATGATTTTAATTACATGCCTTTCAGCAGTACTAAAGTAGAGACAAGCCGTTTTGATGCAGGTGGCAAAAGAAGTAATCCATCCGGATTAGACGCATACATTTATCCTGAAAGAGATATTTATCGTCCTGGCGAAAGAGTTCATTTCTCTGTTATTGTTCGGGATAAACAATGGAAGAGCCCCGGTGAAATGTTACTGAAACTGAAATTCCTTTTCCCTAATGGAAAAGAATTAACACAACTGCGCAAAACATTAAATGAACAGGGAAGCTGTGAAGGTTCTGTTGACATCAGCAAAGCTGCTATTACCGGGAGTTACGCATTGCAGGTTTATACCAGCAATGATGTATTGCTTTCTTCTAAAAACTTCAGCATTGAAGAATTTGTTCCCGACAGAATTAAAGTAGCAACCAAAGTAAGCAAGCCAACCAGTGTACCCGGAGATAATATCAGTCTTGCCATCAATGCACAAAACTTTTTTGGTCCGCCTGCTGCTAACAGGAATTATCAATGCCAGATACAGGTTCGGCAAAAAATGTTTAGTCCGAAAGGTTATGATAAGTTTGATTTCTCTTTGGCCAATCAAAAAACATTTTTTGATGATAAAACCAATGAAGGTAAAACAGATGCAGCAGGTAATGCTACTGAAAATTACCCGGTTCCAACAGCTTATGTAAACATGGGGTTATTACAGGCAAGTTTCTATACTACTGTGTTTGATGAAACCGGAAGACCAGTAAACCGTATGTCTTATTCTGATATTTATACGCAGGATATATTTTATGGCGTTGCTGATGATGGGTATGGCTACTATCCATTAAACCAGGCGATACAGTTTCCTCTAATAGCAATGACTAAAGATCAAAAACTTGCCAGCAATGTAAAAGCAGAAGTTCAGGTTATCAAACATGAATACAGAACAGTGCTGAGTAAAAGTGGCTCTTACTTCCGGTATGAATCACAGAAAGAAGATAAACTCGTTCATAATTCTTATATCGTGTTGAACGGAGATAAAAACAATTTCAGTTTTACTCCAAGAACTCCCGGCGATTATGAAGTACGCATCATGAAACCCGGTGTGGCCACTTATGTAAGCAAATCATTCTACAGTTATGGCTGGTGGGGCGGCGATAATAATTCCTTTGAAGTAAACAATGAGGGTAATATTGATATTGATGTGGATAAGGAAAAATATAATTCAGGCGAATCGGCTACTATTCATTTCAAAACTCCATTCAGCGGAAAGATGCTGGTAACATTTGAAACAGATAAAATAGTTTCATACCAGTATGTGAATGTAGAAAAGAGAGATGCTTCATTAGACATTAAACTAACAGATGACTATTTACCCAACGTGTATGTTACTGCCACTTTAATAAAACCGCATGGTGTAAGTGATATTCCACTGACAGTAGCACATGGTTATAAAAGTTTGAAAGTAGATAACAAGAACCGCAAGATTGATGTGGAGATTGTAGCCGCTAAATCTGTTCGTTCCAAAACACATCAAAAGGTTACAGTGAAAGCAGCGCCTAATTGTAAAATAACACTGGCTGCTGTTGATAATGGTGTGTTGCAGGTGTCTGATTTTAAAACACCGAATCTATACGATTATTATTATCAGAAGAAAGCATTAGAAGTAAATGGCTATGATATCTATCCATTGTTATTACCAGAGATTAAAGCAAGATTAAGCAGTACGGGTGGTGATGGCTACGATTTGGAGAAAAGAGTAAACCCCATCCGTAACGACCGGATAAAATTAGTGAGTTACTGGAGCGGTATTCAAACAACCAATGGAAGTGGCAATGCCAGTTTTGAATTTGATATACCTCAATTCAGTGGTGAAGTACGATTGATGGCAGTGGCGTATAAAGATGAGAGTTTTGGTTCGAATGATGCAGCTATGACGGTGGCTGACCCGATTGTATTGAGCACAGCTTTACCAAGATTTTTAAGTCCTGGTGATACCGTAACTGTTCCGGTTACTATTACTAACACCACAGCTAAAGCCACTACTGCCAATGCAGAATTAAAAGTAGAAGGGCCTATGCAGGTAGTAGGTGGTAATAAACAATCGGTGAGTTTAGCAGCTAATGCTGAGAATCGTGTAACATTTAAAGTGCTGGCATTATCTTCCGTAAATGCCGGTAAAGTAAAAGTAGAAGTAAATGGCCTCGGTGAAAAATTCACTGATGAAACAGATATCACTGTTCGTCCTGCCTCCTCTTTACAAAAAGTAACAGGTTATGGAAGCATCAATGGTGGCAGTTCGCAAAACATCAACTTTGCGGTGAAT
This sequence comes from Sphingobacteriales bacterium, assembly GCA_003963365.1. Lineage (GTDB taxonomy): Bacteria > Bacteroidota > Bacteroidia > Chitinophagales > Chitinophagaceae > AWTP1-9. The sequence goes on along the minus strand of RXJG01000002.1, from coordinate 9,481 downwards.
GATTTTATTCCATCTTCTGTCAATTATCAACTGGTTATAAGCAAATCACCGGTATTGAAAGTAGCAGACCAGATGAGTTATTTAGTACAATACCCTTACGGATGTACTGAACAAACAGTGAGTGCTGCTTTCCCGCAATTATACTTTGCTGATATTGCTGATTTAATACAGAAGTTTAAAAGCAGTAAAGCAAGTGCCAATTCCAATATCATTGAAGCCATCCGCAAAATAAAGATGAGGCAGTTGTACAACGGTGCCGTTACACTGTGGGATGAAGGAGAAGCAGATTGGTGGGCCACTGTTTATTCCGCACATTTCTTACTGGAAGCAAAGAAAGCAGGCTTTGATGTGGACAATAGTTTACTCAGCACCATGCTGAATTATTTAACCAGCAAACTCAAGAACAAAGAAACCATTAGTTATTATTACAATCGTAACCAACAAAAGAAAATTGCTCCAAAAGAGATGGCCTATAGTTTATATGTACTGGCACTGGCTGGTCAGCCACAGGTGAGTGCGATGAATTATTATAAGAGCAATCCTGATTTATTGAGTTTAGATAGCAAGTACCTGCTGAGTGTTGCCTTTGCATTAGCAGGTGATAAAAATAAATTCCATGAGTTATTACCCACCAGTTTCACCGGTGAAGAAAGTGTGGCACAAACGGGTGGAAGTTTTTACAGTGATGTAAGAGATGAAGCCATTGCATTGAATTGTTTATTGGATGTTGACCCAACCAACAATCAAACCGGCATCATGGCAAAACATTTAACGGATAAACTCAAGCAACGTTACTGGCTCAGCACACAGGAAAGAGCTTTCTCTTTCCTTGCATTGGGTAAAATGGCAAGAGCAGCTAACAAAAGTGATGTTACAGCAGCGGTTAAAGTAAATGGCAAAGTGATAAAAGAAACCAAAGGCAGTGATCTTGCGATCAGTTCAAAAGAACTCGGCGGAACGAATGTGGAAATTTCAACCAAAGGAAGCGGCGCTATTTATTATTTCTGGCAGGCAGAAGGCATCAGTGCCAGCGGCGCTTACAAACAGGAAGATAATTTCATTAAAGTACGCAAAGAGTTTTACGATCGCTATGGAAGATTAATTACCAGCAATACATTCAGGCAAAATGATTTGATTATTGTGGCGATTAGCCTGGAAGGTTCTTACAATACGGCTGTCAACAATATTGTCATCACTGATTTATTACCTGCCGGTTTTGAAATTGAAAATCCACGTACCAAAGATTTGCCGGGCATGGAATGGATTAAAGATGCTTCCAATCCTATCCTGGATGTAAGAGATGACCGCATTAATATGTTTACTGATCTTTATTATCAAAAGCAAAAATATTATTATGCAGTCCGTGCCGTATCACCCGGTGTATTTAAAATGGGGCCGGTAAGTGCAGATGCGATGTACAATGGAGAGTATCACAGTTATAATGGCGCAGGAATAATAAAAGTTGTTCAGTAGATGCTATAAAAAAAGCCACTCTGTTGAGTGGCTTTTTTATTATTTTTTTAGTGTGACACTATACTTCTGAATTTATCAACACTTTGTACTCCTTCATATTTCACCGGAACTTCCTTAGAAAATCCGGCTTTCTTCAACCGGGCAAAACCATCAACTCTTACTGTTACTTCTTTCTTCTTATAAATATCCCGTTGATTTTTTACGAGTCCTAAATTATCCACACTTACCACTGCAGGAATTACAAACTCAGCCTTTCTTTTAATACTCACTTTGTTATTTAAATTAAATTTCCCAAGATACTGCCCGTCTACATATACATCCCCACGGGCATCTGTCAGTTCTACACCAAAGTTGTTTGGATTGTAGTAGATCAGGTCAACACCAGCGGTTGTATTCAGCACTCCAACTTTCACCAACCGTACATCTCTTACATCTCTGAATTCCGGCTCCTGTACTTTAGAAGTAGTATTACAGGCCGATAACAATAAAACAGCGCTACCCAGTGTAAATATTATCTTTTTCATGTTATACAATTTTAATTAGTAATTTGATTTTACCTCAGAACATATAAAAGGATCAGGCCATCTTTCGTTAAAGAAATGCCAATGCTTTGGCTAAGCATGTGACTGATTATTATTCTCTCACAAATTGAGTATCATCATAAATTACCCACGCATTACCCACCAACTTGCATTTTGATTTAAATGGCTTAATAAGTTTTGAGCTAAATCAATTAAATTACTGAAAAATCGTTGCTATGCCCGATAATAAAACTGCTTACAGGGTAAAATCAAATGCCTTTGAGTTTTCTTTTTCCAAAGAAGATATTGAATCAGCCGATCTAATAAAAATTTCTCCCGGAATATTCCACCTCATTAAAGACAATCGTTCTGTAAATGCTAAATTAACCAGCGCAGACAGTTCTGGTAAAAAATTAACGATTGAAGTAGAAGGAGAAACATTTGACATCGAAATAAAAGACGAACTGGATATACTGGTAGAACAGATGGGGTTCAGTACCGCCGGCACCAAACATGTAAAAGAAATTAAAGCCCCAATGCCGGGATTAGTTTTAGAGATTAATGTAAATGACGGACAGGTGGTAAATGAAGGAGACAAACTGTTAATACTGGAAGCTATGAAAATGGAAAACAGCATCATGATACAAACCAGGGCTGTAATCAAACGCATTGCGGTTAAATCAGGCCAGGCTGTTGAAAAAGGGCAACTGCTTGTTGAGTTAGAGTAACCAGTGAATGGTCAATGGTGAATGGTCAATAGTGAATAGTCAATGATAGTATAGTTTAAAGATTATTCATTAGTCGCTAGTTCACAAAAACATTGACCATTGACTATTCACCATTGACATCTTTGAATTTTAATTTTTGACTTTTGAATTTTAGTTTATGCAAAAGATATTAGTGGCCAACCGGGGAGAAATTGCGTTACGCATTATGCGTACCATCCGCAAAATGGGTATTAAATCAGTAGCTGTATTTTCTGAGCCCGACCGTCATTCTCCTCATGTGTTATTTGCTGATGAAGCAGTTTGTATTGGACCAGGGCCATCCAGTCAATCTTATCTGAATGGCGACAAAATTATTGCCATTTGTAAAGAATTAAAAGTAGATGGAATACATCCTGGTTATGGCTTTTTGAGTGAGAACGCTGATTTTGCCCGGAAAGTTACCGAGGCCGGAATAGAATTTATCGGGCCAACGCCAGAGGCTATGCGGATAATGGGCTCAAAGCTGGCGGCAAAAGACAGTGTGAAGCAATATAATATCCCTATGGTACCGGGCATCGATCATGCCATTATAGATGTAAATGAGGCGATTAATACAGCCGGTAAAATTGGTTATCCTATTTTGATAAAAGCTTCCGCTGGTGGTGGAGGTAAAGGAATGCGGGTGGTGGATAAAGCGGCAGACATGAAAGAACAAATGGAAAGAGCCATTAGTGAAGCTACTTCATCTTTTGGAGATGGTTCTGTTTTTATTGAAAAATATGTTACTTCCCCGCGGCATATTGAAGTACAGGTACTGGCAGATAAACATGGCAATGTTATTCATTGCCTGGAAAGAGAGTGCAGTGTTCAGCGTCGTCACCAGAAAGTGGTGGAAGAATCTCCTTCAGCTGTAGTAACACCAGAGATGAGAAAGAAAATTGGCGAAGCAGCTATACTGGTGGCAAAATCGTGTAACTACGTCAGCACAGGTACGGTAGAATTTTTAGTAGATGAAAAATTAAATTTTTATTTTCTTGAAATGAATACCCGGTTGCAAGTAGAACACCCGGTAACCGAAATGATTTTGGGAATTGATTTGGTGGAGCAACAAATCAGGATTGCCCGTGGTGAAAAATTATCTTTATCACAGGAGGACATTAAACCACATGGCCATGCGATAGAGTTAAGGGTATATGCAGAAGATCCTTTAAATAATTTTCTTCCTGCCATCGGCACATTAAATAAATATCAAAAACCTGCAGGCGAGGGCATCAGGATAGATGACGGGTATAAAGAAGGAATGACCATCCCCATTTATTACGACCCGATGATTGCCAAACTGGTGGTACATGGAAAAACAAGAACAGAAGCCATTCAAAAAATGCTCCAGGCCATTAAAGATTATAAAATAGAAGGTGTATCCACTACGCTGCCATTTGGAACATTTGTAATGGAACATGAAGCTTTTGTTTCGGGTCATTTTGATACACACTTTGTAAAAAATTATTACACCCCGGAAAGCATTAAGGAAAAACAAAAAGCCAATGCCGGGATAGCTGCGATTGTAGCAGTAAAATATTGGCTTGATCAGCAAAATATTTTGAAACCGGTTGAACATAAAACTACCAGTTGGAAACGCAGACTGGCCTGATCATTATTCATTCATTGAAATAAACATTGAATATGAAAGCTAAGATTGATATACTACGGGAAAAAATCGAAGAAGGAAAACTGGGTGGTGGTAAAGACAGAAACAAAAAACAACATCAAAAAGGTAAACTCACTGCCAGGGAACGCATACAGTTATTATTAGATCCGGGTTCTTTTGAAGAGATCGGCGCACTGGTAACTCATCGTACAATTGATTTTGGTATGGGTGAACAGCAATACTACGGTGATGGTGTTATCACCGGTTATGGAACTGTGAATGGAAGATTAGTGTATGTATTTGCACAGGACTTCACTGTATTTGGTGGCGCTTTATCTGAAACTCATGCAGAAAAAATTTGCCGAATCATGGATTTAGCTATGAAAGGCGGTGCACCAATGGTTGGCTTAAATGATTCCGGTGGAGCAAGAATACAGGAGGGGGTTCGTTCACTCGGCGGATATGCAGATATTTTTTATCGTAATGTACAATCATCTGGTGTTATTCCTCAAATATCAGCTATTATGGGGCCGTGCGCCGGTGGCGCCGTCTATTCACCAGCGATGACCGATTTTACCATCATGGTGGAGAATACAAGTTATATGTTTGTAACAGGCCCTAACGTGGTAAAAACAGTAACCAATGAAGAAGTAAGCTCAGAAGAATTAGGCGGTGCTTCCACCCATTCCACCAAGTCAGGTGTAACACACTTAACAGCGATGAATGACATGGACTGCATTAACCAGGTAAAAAAATTACTGAGTTATATGCCACAAAACTGTGAAGATGTTTTACCTAAACAGCCCTATACGTTAGGTGATGAAACAAGAATGGAATTAGAAACGATTGTTCCGGATAATCCGAACCAGCCCTATGATATGAGAGCGGTGATTGATGGAATTTGTGATAAAGGTTCTTTCTTTGAAATACATAAAGATTATGCTACCAATATTGTAGTTGGTTTTGCAAGATTAGCAGGAAGAAGTGTAGGCATCGTCGCCAATCAACCTATGAGTTTGGCCGGTGTACTGGATATTGACAGTTCAAAGAAAGGAGCCCGGTTTACCCGCTTCTGTGATTGTTTTAATATTCCTTTGCTGGTATTGGTAGATGTGCCCGGCTTTTTACCCGGTACCGACCAGGAATGGAATGGCATCATCACCAATGGAGCTAAACTATTATATGCGTTGAGTGAAGCAACTGTTCCCCGTTGCACCGTTATTACCCGCAAAGCTTATGGTGGTGCCTATGACGTAATGAACTCCAAACATATTGGGGCAGATATGAACTATGCCTGGCCTTCTGCAGAGATTGCTGTTATGGGAGCTAAAGGTGCCAGTGAAATTATTTTCAAAAAAGAAATTTCCGAATCACCTGAGCCTCTAAAGAAACACCAGGAAAAAGAACAGGAATATGCTGAAAAATTTGCCACTCCTTACCTGGCAGCTGAACGTGGTTTTATTGATGAAGTGATAGAGCCTAAAGAAACAAGAAAGAAATTAATTAAAGCATTTGCCATGCTGGAAAATAAAGTGGTTAAACGGCCACGGAAAAAACATGGCAATATTCCTTTATAACACTAATCCTTTTAAATTCAGCCTCCGGCCTTTTGACGAATCTCAAAAGGCCGGTTGATTTTTATCAACTGTCGCTTATTGGCTTACTACTACTTTTCACTTCAATCAACATTTACAAAAATGATTGCTGCCTCTGTAACCGTTAGCAAACGTTCCCTCAACTTACTCAGAATAAGTATTGGTATTATCTACCTCTGGTTTGGTGCCTTAAAATTTTTTCATGGCTATAGTCCTGCTGAGGATTTGGCCATCAGCACCATTAATAAACTCACCTTTGGTACCATCCCGCAACCAGTTAATATTATTTTATTGGCAGTATGGGAATGTGCAGTGGGTATTGCATTAATTATTGGCAAAGCGGTTCGTACAGCGCTGATCTTACTGTTTGTGCATATGGCGTGTACGTTTACTCCACTATTGTTCTTCCCATCAGTCTCATTTAAGTATGCTCCTTACGGATTTACACTGGTAGGCCAGTATATTATGAAGAACATCATCATCATTTGTGCGGCGGTTGTTATATGGCCTGCCAGGGATGCCCGGGGATATTCTCTTAATACCGGCACATAACTAAAATGGCGTTTTACCAGCGTATGATCATTGAACCAGTCGTTACCTCCTGATTACTTTCAGAAAAATCAGAAGGATGAAACTATTTAACCAAATTCCTGTTCCCTTTAACCAACACCAGTAACTGCATTAATATAAAAACTGAAATTTTCCTTTTACTACTTCGAACTCAAATCTTGTTCCGGTAATCATTTCACCATCCATATGACCCGTAATACTTTTTTCACATTCGATACTGAATTTTGTTCCCGTTACATGGTTGATAAAAGGCAGTGAAAGATGTTTACCCTTTTCAATTACCGGAAGATATTTCAACCGATGAAAAAAAGAAAGGGGCTTGCTTATAATCAAATCCAGTAAGCCATCATTCATTACTGCTTTTGGAGATACTACAAATCCTCCCCCTGTTTGCCGGGTATTATTTACTTCCACCAGCAATAATTTTTCATCACAGGAAAACAAATCGCTGCTTATCTTAAATCGCTTTTCTTTAAAGCTTATTATTTTTCCAAGCACCACTAAATAGTAGCCAAAATGTCCGCCAATAATACGGATAGTATTCATCGATTTCAATATCTCTCCTTCAAAACCAATACCCACTCCCACTAAAAACATTTTTCCATTACACACACCCGCATCCACCGGTTTTGGTAAAGTATGTAATACAATATCCAGCTGCTCCTGCCAGTCAGCTTCTCCATATAAAGCACTGGCAAAATCATCACCCGTTCCTCCCTTAAATAATGCCAGGGGGATTTTAATGGCGGGATATTTATTGATAAAATAATTGATGGTACCATCACCTCCTATGATCCAGGCTTCAGAATATTCATCAAAATGCGAAGGCCACTCTGTATTAAACAAAGTATACGAAACGGCATGATGATAAAGTTTGCCGGCAATTAATCCGGCAATATGATTTGCCTTACCCTTACCGGCAAGCGGGTTAACGATTAAAGCAATTTTTTGGTCAGTCATTCATCAGTATTAAGCTGCGGTAAACGCATTATTGTACGATTTAAGTGAATCTCTAAGCTTAAACAAATTAGTTAATCCTGAACTGCTTTTAATATCAGCATCACAAAATGTTTTGTACTATTCCATCTCTCTTAAAATCCGTCTATGTTTTTTTCTTTGTATTATAGAAGCGTTAATCTTACTAAGTTAAAATGCTATAGTTATTTTACCGATAAATGGTAAACCAAAAAACTTAATGTATCCCGTTTAATCCTTTTCAAGATACAGAATGTAAGGAAATAAAATGCCTCCCGCAGTGGGAGGCATTAGCATATTAAAATCAGGCATCTTTATAGCTTGATTAATTTAACAGTCTTACGGTTAGTACCCTGTATTAAATGTACCAGATAGCTTCCTTTCTTCAGGTCATTACCAAAGATTAATGTTTGATAAGGCTGCATTACCAGTTGTTTCACTTCCCTGCCAAGAATATCCACTACCGTTACTTTAATGGATTCACCAGAACTGCTCGTAACCTGTAAACGGTAGTCTGTTTCACTTGGATTAGGTGCCACTTTCACTTCAAATTGCTGTGTGGCCGGCGGTAAGGAATTAATAACTACCGGTGGAGTGCTGCTGGCAACCCTTAAAGCCGCAACAGAATTGTTATTGCAATTATTACCATTCCATGTTACCGGTAAATCATCGCTCTTTATGTCTTCAGCAATATATTGACCGTTCATTATACATGGGCCTGCAGAACCGTGTACACCTAACTGGCCATGGGGCATATATACACTGGCGTAGAACCAGGTATCGGTACCATTAATGGCCACTTTCTCGGCATCAGGATTAAGGTCACCCATAAAGAAGATGGCGTTACCATATATTCTGTTTCGGTTACCAATAGTGACAGTGTTTTTAATCCTGATAGAAGCACCCGCATTGAAATACGCCGTGGTATAATTGACACCGGGTTTTCCGTTATCCATGGTAAGATAATTAATATTAACATCTGAACCGGTAAACGTAACTACCGCCCCTTCTTTAATATGGATCGTACCATAAATATTTCCTCTGATGGTTACATTGGCTGCTTTACCAATAGTTAAATTATTGTAATTGGTATTGATAACTGCCACTCCGTTATCCGGTACGGTAAAATTACCCGCCGGAACAATTGCTGTATTATAAAGCATACCCGGTAATGATACCGTAGCCGGACTGTAATACAAACCGCCTGTAACCGTTACCGGTTGATTAAGTTGTATCAAACTCGATTTCACAAAACCATTCACCGTTGAGTTTTGGTTTATTACAACTTTCATACCATTCGCATTATTCCCTACCGAGCCATTAACCTGGGTTGTTTTACCAAGATTAACATTTTTAAGACCAAGGATAGTGTATACGTTGATACTATTCTGTTTAATATAATTATAGGTGGCAGTAGCCGTACAGCCGTTACTGTTCCTCACCGTTACACTATAATTGCCATCTGCATTACTTCCGGTCAAATTTATGGACGAGGAAGTCTGTCCGCCGGGCGACCAGAGATAAGTATAGCTACCGGCAGGCGAAGGCACCGCCGTTAATGTAAGGTTAGAGCAGAAATTAGGCGAACTGGCTACAATTGATACCGATGGCAATGGGTTAACGGTAACGGTAGTGGTACAGGTTGCTGTATTATTGCAGCCATCCTTAACCGTCCAGGTAATAGTTGACACACCTGTGTTAAACAAGCCACTGGCATTAGTACCTGTTCCACTGCGGGTAGTTGCTCCTGTGATAGCATAACTCACAGTAACTGTTCCACAATTATCCGTAGCACTTAACAACGGTATGGTATATGTATTACTGGCCACATAACAGAATGACTGTGCCGGTGGACAAGTTAGAGCAGGAGCTGTCTTATCACCACCACTATACGTATACGTCGGGCTCGGACTTACTGTGTTGCCACAGGCATCCCTGATCGTATAGGTCGTTACAAAACTCCATGAACAGTTGCTGTTGCCAGCTCCCGCC
>RXJG01000004.1:1122553-1345972 GCA_003963365.1 Sphingobacteriales bacterium | reverse complement strand
GCTTGATGTTGTGGGTAATGCTGGCACCGAACCTCCACTACAAATTGTAAGCGATGTTCCAAAGGCAAAGGTTGGTGTTATATTCGGATTAACAGTAACATTAAATGTGGTGGTGGTTGCACACTGACCCGCTGTTGGTGTAAAGGTATAGGTACCAGATGTGGTATTATCCACTACAGACGGGCTCCACGTACCAGTAATGCTGTTGCTTGATGTTGTGGGTAATGATGGTACGGTTCCTCCATTACAAATCGTCAATGAAGTTCCGAATGCAAAAGTGGGTGTTATAATCGGGTTAACAGTAACAGTAAATGTTGTTGTTGTTGCACACAGCCCCGCTGTTGGTGTAAAGGTATAGGTACCGGATGTGGTATTATCCACCACAGATGGACTCCACGTACCGGTAATACCGTTGCTTGATGTTGTGGGTAATGCTGGCACCGAACCTCCACTACAAATTGTAAGCGATGTTCCAAAGGCAAAAGTTGGTGTTATATTCGGATTAACAGTTACAGTAAATGTGGTGGTGGTTGCACACTGCCCTGCTGTTGGTGTAAAGGTATAGGTACCGGAAGCAGTATTACTTACTGTGGATGGACTCCACGTACCAGTAATACTGTTGCTTGATGTTGTGGGCAATGATGGCACTGTTCCTCCATTACAAATCGTCAATGAAGTACCAAATGCAAAGGTTGGTGTTATATTCGGATTAACAGTAACATTAAATGTGGTGGTGGTTGCACACTGACCCGCTGTTGGTGTAAAGGTATAGGTACCGGATGTGGTATTATCCACCACAGATGGACTCCACGTACCGGTAATACCGTTGCTTGAAGTTGTGGGTAATGCCGGCACCGAACCTCCATTACAGATTGTAAGCGATGTTCCAAAGGCAAAGGTTGGTGTTATATTCGGGTTAACGGTTACAGTAAATGTGGTGGTTGTTGCACACTGCCCGGCTGTTGGTGTAAAGGTATAGGTACCGGATGTGGTATTATCCACCACAGATGGACTCCACGTACCGGTAATACCGTTGCTTGATGTTGTGGGTAATGCCGGCACCGAACCTCCGTTACAGATTGTAAGCGATGTTCCAAAGGCAAAGGTTGGTGTTATATTCGGATTAACAGTTACAGTAAATGTGGTGGTGGTTGCACACTGCCCTGCTGTTGGTGTAAAGGTATAAGTACCGGAAGCTGTATTACTTACTGTGGATGGACTCCACGTACCAGTAATACCGTTGCTTGATGTAGTGGGCAATGATGGCACTGTTCCTCCATTACAAATCGTCAATGAAGTACCAAATGAAAAAGTCGGTGTGATGTTTGGATTAACTGTAACACTCAATGTCGTATTCGTGGCACACTGACCGGCTGTTGGTGTAAAGGTATAAGTACCGGATGTGGTATTATCCACCACAGATGGACTCCACGTACCAGTAATACCGTTGCTTGATGTTGTGGGTAATGCAGGTACCGAACCTCCGCTACAGATTGTAAGTGTTGTGCCAAAGCTAAAAGTAGGTGTGATAATCGGGTTAACAGTCACAGTAAATGTGGCGCTGTTGGCACACTGCCCCGAATTGGGGGTAAACGTATACACACCGGAGCTGGTATTACTTACAGTAGAAGGGCTCCAGGTACCGGAAATAAAATTAGTTGAAGTATTTGGCAACGTTGGTACCGTACCGCCATTACAGATAGTTAAACTGGTACCAAAAGTAAATGTGGGCGTGGTACGTTGAATGACGGTAATATTTAAGGTAGCAGGTAAACCACACTGACCGGCGGTTGGTGTAAAAGTATAAGTACCCGAAGCTGTATTGCTCACGGTTGCGGGACTCCATGTACCGGTGATACCATTATTGGAAGTAGTTGGTAATACCGGTGCCGTTGTTCCGGCGCAAAAAGGAGCCACTGCATTAAAGGATGGTGAAAAAATAGGATTGGATAGTATTACTCCGGTAAATAAACTGGTAGAGCATCCATTAATATCAACTGTAAAATTAGAATACATGCCCGCTTTCAGTCCATTTATGGTGACCTGCCCTGATCCGTTTGCTGTAAGACTTAACGGACCCACCGGTGAACCATTATAAGTATATGATACTGAATACACGGAGCCGGCAATCAAACCCCCAATTGTAATTGATCCTTCATTACCATTACAGGTGGTAGGATTTGTGCTGGATAAAGTGGGGGACTGTATGGAAAAAGAGGCTTTATAATTACTGCCGCTGTTATTTAATAAAAGAACATCACCGCATCCGGAAGATGAGGTGTTAGATCCCGTGATTTCATAATAAACTTCCAGGAAATAATTACCTGGGGATAAACTGGTTAAGTTTACCGGCGCATAAGGCGTGGTGGTACCATCTGGTATTACCCTTTGCCATTTCTGATCACCTGCCGTACAGGGTCCGCCGGAAGGAAACTGGCTGGTGGGTACATTACAATCTTCCAAAAAAGGTAAATCGATGGGAATAAAAGCACCCGGTGCAGCAGATTGAAGATACACCCGGTAATATAACTTAACACCGCACACATTACCCAAACCAAGCGTTTTAAAAGTTTTTACCTCACCACCCCTTAAAACAAGTGTACCAGAATTTTCTGTATAAACGCCGAGATTGGTAGCGTCAAATGCATTTGCGGAAGGGCCGATTAAATTAGGACCAACCCCGGAGGTATTAAAGAAGTTACTTTGAGTGCAATTGGAAATCCAAACTGCGGAAGCATACGTTCCAAATGATTGAGCTTTTACCTTGTTAAGAGAACATAAAACAACAAGGCTAAATAGGAGCTGGACTATCAGTTTTGGTTTCATAAGATTTTCAATTAGAAAAAATCATTGCCCACAGGTTATAAAATATTAATTTAAAAATAACCTGATGGGAATAATACAGTGATAACGTGTATTTATTACAAAACGTATGTACTAATAAATAAAAAGGGATTTTACTCGAAACGGGATGGCTTTTTTACGATACATTCAGAACTTTTTCTTTTCATTTAGCTTTGGTCTTAACCTTCCAGCCTTTGACTTATTAAAGACCATACGTCCTTTATCAATACCTGCCCGCAATTTTTTTTGCTCTTCAACAGGCATATTATAAACCGTTTGACATTCTTTACTGCAGCAACCATCATATTTAGCCGCACACTCTTCGCATTGAATAAATAACAGGTGACAACCATCATTTTTGCAGTTAGTATGTGTATCGGCAGGTTTACCGCATTGGTGACAATGAGCAATAATATCAGGAGTGATCCGCTCTCCCAGCCTCTCATCAAATACAAAGTTCTTTCCAATGAACTTACTGTCTAACCCTTTTTCTTTGATCTGTTTTGCGTAGTTGATAATGCCGCCTTCCAGGTGAAACACATTTTTAAAACCCTGGTGAAGCATATACGCACTTGCCTTTTCGCAACGGATACCTCCTGTGCAGTACATGATGATATTCTTGTCTTTATTTTCCTTCATCATATCAACCGCCATGGGTAGTTGTTCACGGAAAGTATCACTGGGAATTTCTAACGCATTATCAAAATGACCTACTTCGTATTCGTAATGATTACGCATATCAATCACCACTGTTTCTTTATCCTTCAGCAGTTCATTCATTTGCTCCGCATTTACATAACGGCCTTTATTGCGCATATCAAAAGATGGATCATTAATACCATCAGCCACAATTTTGTTACGCACTTTTATATCCAGTACAAAAAATGATTTGCCCTGCCCGACTGGATCGTTCAGGCGGGCGTCATCATCCACTGCAATATTTAACCGCAATCCATTAAAACCATCCAATGAATACAAATGTGTTTTAAACGCTTCAAAATTGGCGGTAGGTACACTCATTTGCGCATTAATGCCTTCCTGTGCAATGTAAATTCTGCCGAGTACACCTAATTGTTTAAACGCCACATACAGATCGTTCCTGAATTTTACGGGATCGTCAATATGTACATAGTTGTAAAAAGAAATAGTAGTACGTGGGGTGGGATCGTTCTGTATAAGCTCTTTCAGCTCCTTACGGGAGATGCGGTTGTGTAATTGTGCCATGAGTTTGAATTTTAATCCTGTGCTTGCAGAATCCCAATTGCAGGTTGGGCAAAATTCTTAAAGCGGGGCAAAGATAGGAATTAGCGTTGAAGGTTGAATGGTTTAAAGGTTTAAGTGTTGAAGGGTTGAAGGTTAAGAGTGCTACTCTTCCTTTGAGGCGAATCCATAAATTACATTTGTTTCAATGGATTTAATATTGTTGGTTTTTATCCATTCGAGATTTTTATTCCGAACGCTGATCGCTGCTTCGGCTCCTAATTTGTCAATGGTCCATCGAAAACCTGATCCTAATACAATTCTCCACCAATCGTCGGGTGTTTCCAGTATATGTGAGCTGTTTTCTGCTACAACATCAACTGTTTTTATGCCTGCTGAATTAAATAACTCCGTTAGTGATTGTACATCAGTTATTCTATCCCAGGGATTAAAAGAAGAATATAAATCTGGCCTTTCTTTTTTTACTTCCTCCTTCCAAACATCATAAAGTGGGGCAAAAAGATTAGGCCCCCATGTGGTAACAGCAAGTTTACCTTTTGGTTTTATTACCCGCCACAATTCCTTTAGCAGGGAAGCCATGTCAGGAACGAAAAAAATGCCAAACACACAAATAACAGCATCAAAGCTGTTATCCGGATATCCCAGGTCAGTCATGTCGCCCATTATGAATTGGATATTTTGCAACCCTAATCTATATGCTTTCGCTGCTCCCAAATCTAAAAGGTTTTGTGCAAGGTCTATGGCAACAACATTTCCCGACTCTCCAACTGCCAAGGCAGCAGGTAATGCAGACGCACCGCTTCCGCAGGCTACATCTATCACTTTCATTCCAGGTTCCTGGTATAAACGATTAACAGTATTGGTGCCGTACTTATTCCAAAAAGAAAGCGCCTTATCGTCAAAATAATCAGCTGCAGCGTTGTATGTATTTGCTGCTTTTATTTTTGCCGGGTCAGTTAGTTCTTTCATTGTAAGTCTTTAAATTGAATACCACAGGGAATAGCTGTTAACGTTCAAGGTTTGCCGCCAGGCTGGTATTTGTTGCTGTACCCGGCCGGCAACTGAAGGTGATTGAAAAACTGGTAATGAAGTTAACAAAAAAAGTAAAACAGAATTTTTTTACCGGCCCGTGTCTTCTCCGGCCGGAATGCCAGAATCAAATAACTGCATTAAATAATATACAAAAATCGTAACGGCATCATCACAGTTTCTATTGGTGGAACACCTACCGATAAGAAAAGATAAACCAAGTCTTTGCTTCATACCATCACCGTACCTTCTTGGGATCAATTCAGTTATTAGAGGGACTTGATCCAAAGGAAACCCGAAGCAGACAGCCTCAAGACCTATACTTGAAGTTGCAAAGTCATTTAACCGATAATAAGAAAAGTAACAGGGATTAACGCAGAGAAGTTAAACAATCATTTCCCTGTCTTCCTCAAATAACTCCCACTCAACGCTGCAAACCCACCTACCAATGCACCAATCAATGCGGTAAGCAATATCATCACAAATGATGATTTGGATTTAATGATGAGCTCTGCCACTCTTTGGGAAAGTATATGTTCATTCTGCACGTCAATATAAAATGCCAGTATGCCCCATAATAAAAACAATGCAATAAAACCCGTGATAAAAGATTTACCCGGGGTTTGTGGTATTACCACTGCTATAATAAATGCCGCCAGGGCAATGCTCCACCACGGCATATACATTCCAAAGGCAAAACTTAATAAAGCAGTTAGTATGATGGATATGTAAAATTTCATGTGTTTGATTTGAAGATTTGGTGATTTGATAATTTGAAGATGAAAAGCATCCTAACTTTATCATCCTTCCTGTATTGTGAATTTTTACTTTTTACTTATCCCTTACTCAACTTCATTACCCACTTCACCCGATTATCATTTTTCTCCGATGTTTTCATCAGCCACAGCGGATAATATTCTCCCTCCGCCCATTTATCAATAAACATATCGTAGTATTTACTGCCGGGGTTTCCATTTTGTCCGCCGGGATAAACACCCCAGGCGTTGGTTTCTGGTGTCATCTCCACAATCATTCTCCAGCTGGGACCATGATCTGCTTTTGTTGCATTGATGATATGATTACCACCGCCAATGGGTAAATGTTCCCTGCTAAAGGCCATTTGTTTGGTGAGGTGACTCACATGGGTATCTTTAAAAGCGGCCCATGTTAATTTATTATTGGCTTCTGCATCTTTCATCACCGGCACAGCAGCTTTAAAGGCAGCCGTAATTATATCTGTTGCTGTTTCTTTTTGCGGTGTGTTAATGTTATCAATAAATTTATACGACGGGTCTTTTGCCAATGCTTCTGATAAAGTACTGGCTTCAGGCCAGTGCAACGGTAAGCTGGTTTTGTTTAATTCATCGCCATATGTTTTTACCTGCAAAGTATCATACCATAAATTAAAAATGGTGGGACCAGTTTCATTAATATCATTCCGCAGGTTCCAGTTTCTTAACTGGTCAAGATATTTTCTTTCCTCATCATTCAGATTAGTGGCATCAATATATTTTAATAACAACGGCCTGGTGTATTCGGCAAACACATTGTAATTATCCGTCTGCAGTTTTTTCATTTCATCTACCGTAACTGTTCCGCTATCCATTGCTGATAAGCGGCGGTTAATACTGATACCACGATACAATGGATAGCTGCCACCGAGATAGTATGGATAGTTAGTAATATCCACCGGCACCTGGTTAGCACTGCTCACAAAATTTCTTGCAGGATTATGCTGATGCGGGTTTTGATATTGAGGAATCATGGATTGCCATAGATAGGAACTATCTGTCCCCGGCATTACAAATTTTCCCTGGTCTTTCCATTTGGCAGGAAATTCTCCCTGGCACCATAAAGCAATATCACCATTCTTGCAGGCAAACACACAGTTTTGTCCGGGTGTATGTAAGTTCTTAATCGCTTCTGCATAATCAGTATAATTCTTTGCCCTGTCTAACCCAATAAATATTTCTATTTCATTGCTGGGATCATGTGCTTTCCAGCGACAAGCATAATAATGTTTACTGTCTGTGCGGTTATTATCGGTAAAAGAACGGTCATACATTACGGGGCCAAACTCTGGTATATACGCTACACTATCAATATAATCAGGCTTGCCTTTTACTTTAATTGTCTCTACTCTCCAGTTTGTTTTCTTCCATTCATTATTGAATTTATATTCCATCCTGGTGGAATCACGGAAAGTGATTTCATAATAATCTCTCACATCTCTCCCGCTATTGGTAAAGCCGAAGGAACAACTATCATTAAATCCAATAATAACTGCCGGTGCACCGGGGAAGGTAGCTCCATATGCATTATATGTTGGTGTGCTTAACTGCATCTCAAACCAAAGTGAAGGAAGATTGAGTGCTAAGTGTGGATCATTGCACAGAATAGGATACCCACTTCTTGTTTTCTTACCACTCACTGCCCAGTTGTTACTTCCATTATCAGGATCAGGTTTGGTTTCTTTAATTTTTACCGTATCTTTTTTAGCGAAGTATAATGAATCAGCAGTAGCAGGAATCTTTAATGCCACCGCCGTATCAGTAAACGGTGTTCCCTTTGGAATGATAGGATCTAATGAATCAGCAGCCAGCGGATAGAGTTTTTCGAAATCTTCAGCAGAAAAGATTGATTTAGCATTGGTATATTCAAAATCATTTTCACTTCCTGCCAGATCTTTACTCATATATTTTAAGAACAACGCTGTTTTTAAATTAGTCCAGTGTTCCGGTTCATAATCCAGCAGTTTATATTCTAATGGCAGTTCACTTTCTTTCAGTTCATCAATCCATGCATTCACACCTGCTGTATAAGCATCATTAATTGTTTTTGAATCCGGGTCAGCTTCTACTACCTGCAAAGATTTTTCAGCAGCATACACCATTCCTAATCTGCGTTGCTCACGGTCAAAGTTTAATACTTTAGGGTTCTCTCCCAGTATCTCACTGATTCTACCAGCAGCAGCATGTGTTTGAAATTCCATTTGCCATAAACGAAACTTTGCATGCAGGTAACCCTGTACGAAATAAGCATCCGTTTCATTCTTTACAAATACATGCGGCACTAGTCGGTCATCAATATAAACTTCAGCATCATCTTTTAACCCGTTCAGTTTAAGATCGGCATTATAATCCATATCTGATGGATCAGCATTTTGCCAGAAGCCATGTTGCGGACTTAAAAATTTACCCAGTGGTGGTGCAGGCCCAAGCTTTTTATTTAATGCATATACCAAACCAGCTGTAACAACTGCAGAAATGAGGAAGGGAACTATTCTCATAAGACAAACAATATGGATGTAAAATAAGAAAAGTAAAATAAATGAGCGGTACAGAGTGAAGTCAAAAGTAAAAAGTAAAAAATGGGGATCTTATCAATTCTTAAAATACCGATCCGGTAAAACTTAAAGAAACTAAAAGCCTTACTTTTGATTTTGACTTTTGAATTTTGACTTTTGACTTTTTAATTTCCCCCTACATTTGAGCCATGAAAATTTCCTTCTGGAGCATTGGTAAAAATCATGAGCCTTATGTAAAGGCTGGTATAGAAGATTTTACCAAACGCATCTCCAAGTATTACCCGGTTGAATGGACTATTATCCCCTTGCCGAAGAACAGTGGTATGCTGAGTGAAATGGATTTAAAAAAGAAAGAAGGAGAAATAGTGCTGGACTGGTTGCAGAAAGAAGATTACTTAATAGCATTAGATGAAAGAGGCAAACAATTAAGCAGCGAAGGGCTATCGGATTTTATACAGAAGAGGGCAAACGAAAGCACCCGAAACCTTGTATTCCTTATTGGCGGCGCTTATGGATTAGATGAAGCCATTTTAAAAAGGGCCAATTTTAAATGGAGTCTCTCTCAATTGGTATTTCCGCATCAGTTGGTACGGCTGATCTTAGCCGAACAGGTGTACCGGGCCTGCAGTATTAACCGTAACGAGAAGTATCATCACAGCTGATTAACGGATCTGGCAATACATTCCCGGCCTCCGTTAAACAGTATTCATTTCAATAGGGCTTTTTTTGTAATTTAGGAAGGTAAAAGGGTCGCTAACGATTTACTCCGGTGGAACTGTTGTATACCTTTATATTATTAAAGCAAAAAAGGGCAGCAATAGCTATTGCTATGCTTGTTCCTTTTATTGCGTTTACCACGCCTTCAAAAACTTTTTTAATACCCTCTGTAAAAATAGTAGCCAGTACACTTGACTTATGTAAAGGGGCCACCATTAGTTTTACTGCCACAGCTACCAATGCAGGAGCTAACCCTTCATATCAGTGGAAGAAAAACGGGGTTATTGTTCCAAATGAGACAAAAGATATTTATTCAACAGCCGATCTTGGAACAGGTGATGCCATACAATGTCTGTTAACCGCTGATCCTTTATTTCCTGGTTTGGAAACATACAATGCCGCCTCTAACACTGTTATCGTTAATGTATATACAAATGCACAGCCTTCTGTTAGTATAAGAGCTACCACCAATAATATTTGCCCCGGTACACCAGTACAATTTTCTGCAGATGTAACAAATGGTGGAAGAAACCCGGTTTATGTATGGAAAATCAATGATCAACCAATGGGGTTTCAGCCGGATTTCACCAGCTCTTCATTAAATAATAATGATAAAGTAATTTGTTATGTCACTTCCGATAATCCCTGTAACCCGTTTCCTGTTGCCTCCAACCCTATTGTTATTAATGCCAAACTGCTGCCCACCATCAACATACAACCTAAAGATACCGTTGTACCGGCAGGTACACAATTACAGATTAATACTTTGATAAGTACCGATTATCTCTCCTTTTAATGGTCTCCATCGGGCAACTTAATTAATCCGCAAACTTTATCACCAACAACAGTACCATTACTGAATGCGACCGAACTTCATTTATCAGTACTGGTAAATAATAATTGCACCGTTAATGAAGCTATTAAAATAAAAGTGTTCCGCAGGCTGTACATGCCGAATGCATTTTCACCTAATGGAGACGGGTTAAATGATATCTTCCGCATACCGCCGGATGTAGCGGTTATATTGCAGGAGTTTGCTGTTTATGACAGGTCTGGAACAAAAATCTTTTCAACGAATAATCCTGAAATTGGCTGGGATGGTACGTATAAAGGATCTCCCAAACCATTGGGTACTTATATTTATATTTTAAGAGGAATAGTAGAAAATAAACCGGTTCAGTTAAAAGAAACTTTTTATTTGGTACGCTGATTACATACAATAGCTCCCTTTTGCCATTTCCCTACCATGAGTTACCTTCGCACCTCGTAAGTAAAGAAATCAATACAATTGGCTAATTGCCAAATCTTCAAATTATCAAATTAACAACATATGGCATACGATGTTATTGTGCTCGGTAGTGGTCCTGGTGGTTATCCCGCCGCTATCCGTGCTTCACAGCTTGGTTTTAAAGTAGCTATTATTGAAAAAGAAAGTTTGGGTGGTGTATGTTTAAACTGGGGCTGTATTCCAACAAAGGCTTTATTGAAAAGTGCACAGGTGTATGATTACGCTAAACACAGTACTAATTATGGCATCAACATAACTGGTGTGCAGCATGATTTTCCTGCGGTGATTAAACGCAGCCGTGGGGTGGCAGATAAGATGAGTAAGGGTGTGCAGTTCCTGATGAAGAAGAATAAGATTGATGTGATAATGGGTTATGGTAAAATAGCCGGTAAAGGAAAAATTGAAGTGACTGCTGCCGATGGAAAGAAACAAGTAGTAGAAGCAAAATATATTGTGATTGCAACGGGTGCCCGCAGCCGCCAGCTACCGGCCATGCCGATTGATGGTAAGAAGATTATTGGTTACCGTGAAGCAATGGTATTACCACAGCAGCCAAAGAGTATGATCGTTGTAGGCAGTGGTGCTATTGGTGTTGAGTTTGCTGATTTCTATAACAGCATGGGTACAAAAGTTACAGTGGTTGAATTTATGCCAAGAGTTGTGCCGGTAGAAGATGAAGAAATTTCAAAAGAACTGGAAAAGCAACTGAAGAAAAAAGGTATCACCATTATGACCAGTGCTGAAGTAACTGCTGTAGATACTTCAGGTAGTGGTGTTAAAGCAAAAGTAAAATCAGCCAGTGGTGAAACTAGTTTGGAAGCTGATATTTTATTAAGTGCGGTGGGTATAGCTGCTAATATTGAAAATATTGGTTTGGAAGAAAGCGGTATTAAAACAGAGAAAGGAAAGATCGTTGTGGATAAATATGGTCAAACCAATGTAGCTTCTATTTATGCTATTGGTGACTGTGCACCGGGACAAGCATTAGCTCACGTTGCCGGTAAAGAAGGAATTCTTGCTGCTGAACATATTGGTTATTTAGAAAAGAAATATCATCACTTGCCTGAGCCGGTGGATTATAATAATATTCCTGGTTGTACTTATTGTACTCCTGAAATTGCTTCTGTTGGTTATACAGAAAAGCAAGCGAAGGATGCAGGCTATGAAGTAAAGGTGGGTAAGTTTCCTTTTATGGCCAGTGGTAAAGCCAGTGCTGCCGGTAATACAGATGGTTTTGTAAAAGTAATTTTTGATGCCAAGTATGGTGAGTTCCTCGGAGCACATATGATTGGTAGTGGAGTTACTGATATGATTGCTGAAGTAGTGGTAGCCAGAAAATTAGAAACCACTTACCACGAAATATTAAACTCTGTTCACCCTCACCCAACGATGAGTGAAGCAGTAAAAGAAGCAACTGCTGCTGCTTATGGTGAGGCGATAGATATTTAGTCTGAACCGGGATTTATATGATTGAAAGCCTGCCTGTCTGACGACAGGCAGACAGGGATTGCGGGGAAACTTGTGATCCTTTTTTGTTTATCATTACTACTCACAACATCGCATCATCAAGGCGTCATTCCGAAACGTAGTGAGGAATCTTCTTAAAATTTATATGCTGTTGGCTGGAGCATCAGATAAAGTCTGCTTAGTGTTCGTTCAGGATTACTTGAAACTTAAATTAGAATGTGTAGATTTATATTATCATGTTGACACTGCCTAGAAATTATGCCAATATCATTGGACGTTTAGTTATGCTGTTCTTGTTGTTGCTTATCATCATTATGATCGCCACATTCGGGTTAAAAGACCCTTATAACGAAAATATACTTTTCACAATCGAACCTATTCATTTTATATTTAAAGCCGCTTACCTATTATATTTATTTACTGCATTAATAAGTTTCTTGATGATAAAAGTGTTGAGCACCCTTTTAAGTATTAATAAAATATTGATCGATACAAATGATGACTCTATAACATTTTTCAAACCTTTTAGTAAAAAGACAATAAAGGCAAATGAGATAAATGAATATTATCAAACTACCCACAGGAATAACTTGAAAACTTGGCAAGGGCTAATTATGAAGACAAACGATAATATCGAAATACAAGTTGCAGGGCAAAACATTAAATCGCTTATAATTTTAAAAGATTACCTGGATAATAAAAAAATACTTTCTTCCGGTAATAAAAAGATGAAATTTCCATTTAATTAATACTCCCAAGGACATTGTAAATGGCTGACAATCTAAGTTCAATCTGTGAAATAAATATCTTTATCAGAGTATAAATTAAGCAATCCAGTGTAACAAATATTGCGTAAATAAAGCCAGTTAAGAAACATATGAAAATACTCATCACCGGTGCCGCGGGTTTAGTTGGGGCAGAAACAGTAAGACAAGCCGTCCTCGATGATGCTATTGATGAGATCATTTTGCTGGTGCGCAATCAACCGGAAATTACTCATCCTAAAATCACTGTTGTACAGCATAAAGATTTTCTGAATTATACAGTAACAGAAGAATATTTTAAAAGAGCCGATGCATTAATATGGTGTTTAGGTATTTCACAAACACAGGTAAGCAAAGAAAAATATATTGAGATCACTTATGATTATACAATTGCCTGTGCTAAGTTTTGTTTACAGGTAAACCCATCTATCCGCTTTGTATTTGTAAGTGGTGATGGTGCAGACCGAACTGAAAAAAGCCGCACTTTATTCAGCCGCATAAAAGGCAAAACAGAAAATGCTTTATTCAACTGCGGATTAAAAAATGTGATTATTGCAAGACCTGATGCCGTTAATCCAAGACATAAAAACCCAAAAGCACCATTCCTCTATAAATTAATTTATCCATTATTCCCACTGGTGGAAAAATTAGCTCCTTCAAAAATTATCTGGTCAGATACATTGGCTAAAGCATTACTTCATCTTGCCAAAAATGCTGGCAACAAAAACAGTTTTGAAAATATTGAGCTGAGGGAGTTAGGAAAGTAGTTGATTAGTTTGTTTGTCAACTTGCTCATTCCCTATTTCAAATTTCTTACTTCAGCATTGACCATTCACCATTGACCATTGACTATTCACCATTCACAACTTTATCAGGAAACAGCAATCAACTCCACTTCAAATATCAAAGTTGAATTAGGACCTATTTGTGCACTCACTTGTCTGTCGCCATATCCAAGATGTGGTGGAATAAAAAAACGCCATTTGCTTCCGGTATTCATCAGTTGCAATCCTTCCGTCCATCCTTTTATCACCATGTTCAAAGGAAAAGTAGCAGGTTGTCCTCTTCTTACCGAACTGTCGAATACAGTTCCGTCAATCAATGTACCATGATAATGACAGGTAACTTTATTACTGGCTGTTGGTTTAATCCCTTCACCGTTGTGAATGACTTCAAACTGTAACCCACTTGCTAATTCTGTTACACCGGGTTTTGATTTATTAGCTGCTAAAAAGTCCTGCCCTGCTTTTAGGTTAGCGGCTGCTTTTTCATTTTTCAGTTGAGAGAGTTTATCTGCAATTCCCATGACAATATTTTTTGCGAAGATACAGGCATAAAAAATAATCCCGCCGGTGGCGGGATTATAAAATTATATCAACGGGGAAGCATTACATTCCAAATCCACCCTTCTGCTGTTTTTGTCCGGCAAGGCTGGGATCCAATTCAATTGCTTTATCGCACAGTGCTTGTCCTTTGGCTTTATCACCTTTTTTCTGGTATGCCATACCAATCATAAATAAAGCTTTGGCATCATTTTTATTTACCTGCATTACCTGGTCCCATGTATCAATGGCCTCCTGGTAATTTTTATTATAATAATACGCATAAGCCAGGTCATTCATGATAGAAGGGGTAAAGGGCTTTTTCTCCAGCGCTTTTTTAAAGAGTTCAATCCCCTTTTTAGTATCCCCTACATTCATGTACACGTTACCAAGATTTACAAAATATTCACCATCCTGCCGCATGCCTTTTGTAGCAGCCAGTTCATAATATTCAATAGCTTTCTTATTATTGGAGAGGCTGTAATAAACCATTCCTAATTCATAAATACGCATGAAGCTGGACGAATCGGCCGCAATCGCTTTTTCATAATAAGTTACTGCTTTATCATAATGCTCAAGGTCAACATAAGAACGGCCAATGGAATACAAAACTTCGGCATTACGAGGATCATAATCGAGATAGTTCAATAACCGGTTAATGGCTACAGCATAATTTTCATCCCGGTAAGCAGCCATGCCTATCAGGTAATGCGGCTTGCCACCGCCAATCTTTAACTTTTCCATCCTGCCTGCATAATAATTTACTTTTTCACTGTTACGGAACCATGAATACAACTGCGCAAGATTTTCAATTGCCTTTTCATTATCGGGACTTACCCGATCCAGTTTTTCAAATGCATTAATAGCTGCATTATACTGGCGCATTTCCATGGCCACTTCACCTAATGCTGTTAATACTTTGATGTCAGTGGAATCAAATGTCATCGCTTTTTGCAGGTGATTAATGGCTACCTGCCAGCGGCGTTCGGTTTTGGCCTGTAAACCTTTTTGCAAATACACCTGTGCACTGTCATTTGAATTAAATGACCAACAATGAATGCTGATAAATAAAATGAAAATAGAAAGAAGGGATAGCCTTTTCATAAAATACGGATTATACGGTTTATACGGATTAGCGCTAAAATAGCTCATTCTGATTAAATTGTAAACGTAAAAACACTCTTTTCTGTATAGCATAATCCCAATAATTATTCCAATCCGCATTGGATGTGGATAAATAAGTAAAATAGTTACTCAAAGGGATGATCTGTAAAGAGTGGTTATTTCAGGATGATGGCTCCAAGAGGTGGCAAATGAAGGTTGAGTTCAAACCTTTTTTCTTTTTTATCTACCAAAGTGCAGGGTATTTCGGGATTATATGTATTACCGGTGCCCCAGTAATTTTTGCTGTCGCTATTAAAAATTTCTGTCCAGCTTTCTTTACCCTCAAGATACAACTTCCAGTCATTGCGGACAACGGGTGTCAAATTTAATACAATTACCACATCATCCTTTGTTTTTTTTCCTTTTCTGCGATAAGCAATGACAGACTCGGAGCGATGGTTAAGATCAGTCCATTCAAACCCATAAATATTAAACTGGTTTTGATACAACGCAGGTTCATTCCTCAGCAAATAATTCAAGTCCTTAACACATATTCTTAATAAATTATGGCTGTCAAATTCCAGCAGGTGCCAGTCGAGTTCAGATTTATAATTCCATTCACTGCTTTGCCCAAATTCATCACCCATAAACAGGAGTTTACCTCCGGGGTGGGTGAACATATATGTATATAACAACCGAAGGTTGGCAAATTTCTGCCAGTCATCACCCGGCATTTTATACAACATAGGGCTTTTGCCGTGCACTACCTCATCGTGACTGTAAGGCAGCATAAAGTTCTCGTCGTAATAATACATCATGCTAAAGCCAAACTTATCCTGGTGAAACTGGCGGAATATGGGATCTATTTTAAAATAATCTAATGAATCATGCATCCAGCCCATCATCCATTTCATTCCAAAACCCAAGCCTCCCTGCCAGGTTGGTTTGCTAACTCCCGGCCAGTCGGTTGCTTCTTCAGCTATCGTTTGAATATCCGGATAATCACGGTATAAAGTTTCATTCAAATCTTTAATAAAAGCAATGGCTTCTAAATTTCCATCACCACCAAATTCATTAGGTTCCCATTGACCATGCTTACGGGAGTAATTTAATTTGAGCATAGATGAAACGGCATCTACTCTCAATCCATCGGCATGAAATTTTTCAATCCAGAATTTAGCACTGCTGATAAGAAATGATTTTACTTCTCCCCTCTTATAATTAAAAATATAACTGTTCCAGTCGGGATGAAATCCTTTGCGCATATCAGCATATTCATAGGTATGCGTTCCATCAAACATAAACAACCCATGTGCATCATAAGGAAAATGTGAAGGTACCCAATCCAATATCACTCCTATTCCTTCTTCATGCAACGCATCTACCAGATCCATAAATCCCTGCGGGTCTCCAAACCTTGAAGTGGCCGCAAAATAACCGCAGCATTGGTAACCCCAACTACCATCAAACGGGTGTTCCATCACCGGCATAAACTCCACATGGGTAAAGCCCATTTCTTTTACATAGGGAACTAATTTTTCTTTTATAACCTGGTACGTGTTATACGATTCTTCATCATGTTTATTGGGACGCATCCAGCTTGCCAAATGCACTTCATACACACTCCAGGGAGCTTCTAATGAATTATGTTTATGCCGCTTTCTCATCCATTCTTTATCTCTCCATTCATAATCCAAATTCCAGGTGATAGATGCAGTGAGCGGACGTTTTTCCCAGAAGATAGCAAAGGGATCACCTTTATCTAAGTGTCGCCCCTTGTATCCATGAATATGATATTTGTAAACTTCTCCTTTTTTAAAATGCGGAATAAATCCTTCCCATATACCGGATTTATCTAAACGAACATATAAAGGATGCGATTCTTTATTCCAGTCATTAAAATTTCCTATTACAGAAATGAAAGAAGCATTAGGCGCCCACACGGCAAAATAAAAACCCGGCGTATCCAGCACTTCCATTTCATGTGAACCAAATAATTCAAACAGGCGGTAATTGGTGCCGTTTTGAAAATTAGCTATATCATCTCCCTGGAAACGGGAGTAATTCCATACCGGTTTTGAGGAATCAATAAAATGTTCCTCTTCATAACGGTTGATTTTATCCTTCTTCTTACCCTCCATTTTCTTTTCGGTATTTTTTGTTTCTTCTTTAGCAGAAGATTTTTTTTTATCCTCTTTCGAACCTTTTGATTTTTTGTCGCTCATATAACTGCCATTAGAATTGAAAATTAACCATTGGCCCAAAATTAACAGTCAATAGTTGCAAATAATAGTCAATATAATGAATTTGCAATTAATAAGTTATTTAGTTTAACCAACGACATGAAAAAACTTACCATTCTAACTTTTATCCTGGGTTGTTTATGGCTAACCACTAACGCACAAAACTCCACCATTAAAGGAAGTGTAAATGACACATTAAACAATCAGCATCTTCATAATGCGGTTGTTTCAGTGCTAAGAGCCAGGGATTCAGTTTTAATAAAATTTACCCGAACAGACAGTAAAGGAAACTTTGAACTCAAAAATTTACCCGCCGGAAAAATCATCCTCAGTATTACCTATCCCAGCTATGCGGATTATGTGGAGGACATTGAATTAACAGAGAATATTGTTCTTGAAAAGGTAAATATTCCGGTAGTAACAAAAGCAAAATTGCTGGAGGATGTAATTGTTAAACAAAAAATTTCAGCAATAAGAATTAAAGGTGATACCACAGAATTTATTGCGGATAGTTTTAAAGTAAGAGCAAATGCCAATGTACAGGATTTATTAAAAAAACTCCCGGGCATACAGGTTAACAGTAAAGGAGAAATTACGGCACAGGGTGAAAAAGTAGAAAAGGTATTTGTAGATGGTGAAGAATTCTTTAGCGATGATCCCGCCGTGGTTACCGAAAACCTGAGAGCTGATGCCGTGAGCAAAGTACAGGTGTTTGATAAAAAAAGTGAGCAGGCCGCTTTTACAGGAATTGATGATGGCCAAAAAACTAAAACCATCAACCTTGAATTAAAAGAAGACAAGAAGAAAGGATATTTTGGAAAACTGGAAGCAGGAAGCAATTTTGATCATTACCGGTACGGCAAAGGGCTGTTCAATGCTTTTAAGGCTAAAAGAAAAATAGCTGCCTACTTAACTAATGATAATACCCGTTACCAGTCGCTCGACTGGAACGAAAGGCGCAACTACAGTACCGATTTAAATACCACTACCGAGTTTACTGATGATGGCGGTGTGTGGATGTATAACAACGGCGATGACTTTACCAATGGAAAAGGTTTCCCTAACGCAACTACTGCTGGTATTTTATACAATGACAAGTGGAATAAAGACAAAAACAACCTTAACACCACTTACCAGTTTAACGATTTAAAAGTAAACGGTACAACAGCCGGCATTAATCAAACCATTTTGCAGGACTCCTCGTTTCTAACCAATTCCCGGCAAAGTTTTAACAGTCACAAACAACGCAACCGTTTATATGGTACACACGAATGGACATTTGACAGTACGAATACATTAAAATTAAAAGTAGATGGCTCTTTTTTAAAGTCATCTTCGTTCAGCAATACACTCAGCAACACCGTAAAGAATAAATTCAATCAGCCGTTTTTAAGTAATACCAATAACCAATCTAACTCCAACAATGAAACCAATAATAATTTCTATGCCGACCTCACCTGGAAAAAGCGACTGAAGAAAAAAGGCAGAACCATCAGCATAAATTCCAATCTTAATAAAACAGACAGGGAAAGTGAAGGATTTTTATTATCGGATATTAATCTGTATGACAACAATGGAGCTTTTGAAAGAAAATTATTAACCGACCAGAATAAAGTGATTAATGAAAACCTGCTTCGCTGGGAAACCAAGGCCACTTATACCGAACCGCTTTGGAAAAACACTTTCCTGGAACTAAATTACCGGCTTGGGTTGAGCCGCAATGATGCCGAAAGAAACACGTTTGAAAAATTAAATAATAATCCCAAGTACGATTTTAAAGTTGATTCACTCAGCAATCATTTTCTTTTCCGTACAATGGACAACCAGGGCGGTGTAAACTTCCGTATGACATTGAAAAAAATCAATTTCTCCGTGGGAACGGGGCTTGGTCATACCTCCTATAGTGTAAGAATTATTGATTCAACGGTTAAACGAAGCATTGGATTTACCAACTTTTTACCTTCTTTAAGTTTCCGTTATTCTCCCAAAAAACAAACGGGCTGGAACTTCCGGTATAATGGTTCTACTGCCAATCCAACTTTATCTCAAATCAATCCTTTAATTGACAATATTGATCCGCTCAACATAACCATTGGTAATCCTGATTTAAAACAATCATTCCGCCACAATTTTAATTTAGGTTTTAACCAATATAAAGTTTTTAAAAACCGGGGTATATGGGCTAATGCCAATTTCACCATAACACAAAATGCCATCACCAATAAAAACACTATTAACGCCAATGGTGTACGCACCAACCAGGCTATTAATGTTAACGGTACTTATAATGGTAATATATGGGCCTCTTACAATTTTGAAGTAAGACCACAAATGAACCTGAGTTTTAATTTTAATCCGTCCATCAGCCGCTTTATTAATTATGTAAACGGACAAAGAAACGTCACCGATAATAATAACCTGGGTATGGGTATCAGCCTGGGTTACTGGGCAGATAAATGGATTAACTTCTGGGTAAATGTGGAAGCAGCCCGTAATTACAGCCGCTCCTCTATCAACAAAAATATCATCACCAAATACTGGACATTTAATTCTTATCCCAACTTTAATTTTAAACTGCCAAAGAAATTTTATATCGCTGTGGAGAGTGAGATCAACATCTTTCAAAAAACAAACATTTTCAGTGCCGGGCAAAATACTTATTTCGTAAATGCTTCCATTAAAAAAGCATTTATGAAAGAGGAAAAGTTGGAAGTGAAGTTATATGTAAACGATATTTTCAATCAAAACCGTGGCATCAACCGCAATATCAGCAGCAACTTTATATCTGAAACCAGGAGCGATGTTATACAGCGTTTCTTCCTGCTTTCATTTATCTATAATTTCAGTAAAAATGGAAAACCGGCTAAATGGTAAGGAGATTTTGTGGTTTATAGTGTATAGTTTTTGGTTTGAGGCTGTGAACATAGGAATATTTAATGGTCAGTCGTCAATCGTTTATTGTCAAAAAAAAGTTTTATGAAAAATTGGTTTATTAGTTTATTGATCCTGGTTATAGCAACAAGTGTAAAAGCGCAGGTTAAGTTTATTACCGCCGGTAAAATTGAATTTGAAAAAAAATTTAACCAGTTTGCCATGTATGATAAAGAAGACCTGGAAAGCAACTGGATGAAAGATATGATGAAGAACTTCCCCAAAGTACTCAGCGATGTGTATGTGCTGGATTTTAATGAAGACAAAAGTGTGTACAAACTGGGAAAAGAAAATACCGACAACAAATATTTATGGGGAAGAAAACCATCTACTGATGATATTATTGTAAAAGATTTAAAAAACAGCAGCATTAAAATTCAGCGGGACGTTTATGAAGAAACATTTTTAATTGAAGACAGCCTGCGCAACTGTGAATGGAAGATCACCAATGAAACAAGAAAGATCGCCGGTTTTGAATGTAAAAAAGCAGTGACGAAAATTTGTGATTCGGTTTATGTAGTGGCATTTTATACCGATGAGATAATGGTAAGCAGTGGTCCCGAAAGCTTTGGCAATTTGCCGGGAATGATTTTAGGTTTGGCTGTACCAAGATTAAACACCACCTGGTTTGCTACAAAAGTTGAAATTATAGAACCTGCTCCACAGCAACTTTCCCCTAAACAAAAAGGTAAGAAAGTAAACTGGACTCAGTACAATGTAAGTCTTGGCAAAGCCATGAAGGATTGGGGGAAATATGGATCGAAAGTTATTTGGACCAGTTTGCTTTAAACCAGTATAAAGACTGATTAATATTGCTACCGATCTAAATACAAATAAGCCCCGCATCTGCGGGGCTTCACATTATCTTCTTAGTTCAAGTACCAGTGTGTATCGTCCGCCTATACTTAGGTTTTTCTCGAGGGCAAATTCCATTCCATCTGAAACATCATAAGCTTTTGCATATCCCGCCACTCTTTCTTTAAACCGGCTCATGTCAATAGTTTTTAATTCATCGGTTTGATTCATTATTACCATCACTGTTTGTTTATTATCGTAACGGAAATAAACGTATACACCATCCTGCGGAAAGTATTGCATTAGCTTACCGGTTTTGATAGCCGACGAATTATTACGGAAATGAATGAACCGTTTGTAATAATTAAAGATGGAGTTTTCTTTAGCTGTTCTTCCGGCTTCAGTGAATTTATTGGAAGCATCGCCATCCCAACCACCGGGGAAGTCCTGGCGTACATATCCATCATTTGGGGAAGTAGTACCTGTCATTAAAATTTCATTGCCATAATACATTTGCGGAATACCACGGAAAGTCATTAACCAGGCAATGGCCATTTTATATCGTGTGGTGTCTTCACCCAGCACAGAATAAAAACGTGGTATATCGTGATTATCTAAAAAAATTACTTGTCTCATTGGATCTTTATATACTACATCCTGTGCAGTTGTTGTGTAAAGCCTGTTTAATCCTTCTGTCCAGCCAAAAGGTTGCGTAAGTGCCGGCTGTATTCCATAGAACAACATTTGAAAATCAGTTGTACCCTGCATATTGCTTTTGTAAGGAATATTAAAATTATTCTGACAGAAATAAGCCTGGTTAATTACTCCATGCACCCACGTTTCGCCGAAGATGGAAATCTTGGGATATTCATTATACAAAGCCTGGTTGCAACGGTTCATAAAGGGCAGATCATTGTAAGCATAGGTATCAATACGCCATCCATCCACACCAAACTCTTCCACACACCAGATAGCATGCTGAATTAAAAAGTTTGCCACATAAGGATTGGATTGATTTAAGTCGGGCATTTGCCGGGTGAACCATCCATCGCTCATAATTTTTTTATCAATGGCCGAAGCATAAGGATCAAATAACACCTGGTCTTTGTAATGTGTGTTAGTGTATGTATCCCATTGATGTAACCAATCTTTTGTCGGCTGATCTTTTACAAAGAAATGATTGATGTCAACATGATTATACACTGCATCCTGCACCATCTTCATACCACGGTGGTGCATTTCATTAATTAAATTTTTATAAGTATCTGCTCCGCCTAATCGTGGATCTATTTTATAATGATCCGTAAACGCATAACCATGTTCAGTTCTTTCCGGACGATCATTTTCCAGTACAGGATTTAACCATAAAGCAGATACACCTAAATCCTGCAGGTAATCTAAATGATTTTGAATGCCTTTCAAATCACCCCCATGACGATTGAAAACTGTATCTCTGCGCAATGATTGATCCAGCATACCCGGCACACGATCATTGGATGGATCGCCATTACTAAAACGATCAGGCATGATTAAATACATCACATCACTGGAAGTAATGCCCTGTGCAAATTCAGTTCCATTGCCTTTGCGGCGGGGTTTTAATTCGTAATCAATTGTCCGGATCATATCAACAGTTGCACAATTAATTTTGAACTTTCCAGGTTTTGTATTGCCTGCTACAGAAATATCTACAAACAAATAATTTTTATTTTCAACCTTATTGACTTTTAAAATCTTAACGCCGGGATAATTACAACTAACTCTATCGTAAATTCCAATATTATCGGCATGCAGCATCAACTGTACTTTATTCCATTTCATTCCCACCCACCAGTTGGTTGGATATACATCAACTTTTTGCGCAACTGAAATAATTGAAACGGTAAAAACAAAAACAATACTTAATACAAATCTTTTCATCAAAAATTATTTAATAGGTTTTTAAAAAAATGGTCAGACCAGCAGGCCAGACCAGTAAATGTATTCTTATTTGGGTTTTTGTTATTTGTCTTTAATCCGTAAAGTAAATAAGGCTGCTACAATCATTGAACATCCACCCAGCACAATAGCATAAATGGCCTGCCCGCCGAATAAATGTTTAGTAAAAATTCCAAGCAATGTAGCTGCTAATATTTGCGGTATTACTATAAAGAAATTAAAGATACCCATATACACACCCATTTTATGCGAAGGAAGTGATTGTGTTAACATAGAATAAGGCATCGCTAAAATGCTTGACCATGCGAAACCAACGCCTGCCATACTGAGTATAAGGTAATTTTCATTATGGAATAAATAGAATGATATCAATCCAACACCACCTGCAATTAGAGCAATCATATGTGCTGTTGGTCTTGAAAATTGTTTAGCCAGTAAAGGGAGAAGGAATGCAAATAAAGCTGAGAATCCATTATAACAGGCAAACAATACTCCCACCCAGTTACCCATTTTATTATACGCTTCTGAAGTTGTATCAGTGGTATTGGATAAATGTTGTGCTAATGCTGGTGTTGAATAAATCCACATAGAGAAAAGTGCAAACCAGGAAAAGAATTGAACCACGGCCAGCTTTTTCATCGTATCAGGAAGATGGTCAAGATCATCCATAATCTCAACAAGCCCGTTATCATTATTAGCTTTATGAAATAATCCGGCAAGCACCTGGAACAAACCATAAGCTGCCAGGCCAAACACTAATACATATAATTCTTTTTCCAGTTTATTTACAGCAACTGAATTATGATAGAATAGTAAAGCCGAAAGACCCAAACCGATTGCCATCCAAATCAACCCTTTCCTGATAAACTTTTGTGCTGGTGTCTTAATATTTTTTACTTGTTCTGCTTCTCCCTCTGCATTAGCAAAAGATTTCATTTCCTCCGGTGAATATTCTTTGGTGGTAAAAACGGTGTAAGCAATTGCAATGATGTAGACAACAGCACCAGTATAAAATGAAATACTCACCGTTGGGGGAATACTTCCCTGTGCAGCTTCATTGGAAATATCAAACTTTTCCAGGATGTATGGTAGCATAGATGATATTACCGCACCTATCCCAATAAAGAAACTTTGAGCAGCGAAACCGGTTGTACGTTGTGAATCGGGTAACATATCACCCACAAATGCACGGAAAGGTTCCATGGAAATATTAATAGAAGCATCCAGTAACCAAAGCAGAGAAGCTGCCATCCATAAGGCAACGGCATTAGGAAACACAAACAATGCTAATGAAGCTAATATAGCTCCCACCATAAAATACGGACGTCTTCTTCCAAATTTTCCCAGCCATGTTTTATCACTCATGTGACCAATGATGGGCTGCATGATAAGACCGGTTAACGGAGCAGCAATCCAGAGAATGGGAATTTCATCAATCTTTGCTCCAAGGGACTGAAAGATGCGGCTGACATTCGCATTCTGTAAGCCAAAAGCAAACTGGATTCCGAAGAACCCAACACTCATATTCATTATTTGTGCGAGGGAAAGAGTTGGTTTTATTTTTTTAGCTGTAGCAGTTACATCTGAAGCCATGGCAATCGATTATAAATAGTTATTAAACAACAATTACTGATGGAAGATAAGAACTAAACCCAATAAAAAAACACCGGCTTCATAAAAAACCGGTGTTTTATCAGTATTGTTTAACAAGATTTATTAAATCACAAAACCATCGGGAAGAATAGCGCCTTTTTTAATTACCACTATTCCATCCTTTACAGTATACAAAGAATGATCAGTATTTTCAAGGTGATGACCACCGTTAATACGAACATCATTTCCTATACGGCAGTTTTTATCAATGATGGCATTTTTAATATAACACCGCTCCCCTATACCCAACTTGGGTAAACCACGTTCTAATGAATAACGCATTTCTTCCAGTGTTTCATAATAATCACCCCCCATCATGTAAGTGCTTACAATAGTAGTACCATGACCAATGCGGCTTCTAATACCAATCACACTATTTTCCACCCTGCTGGCATTGATGATACATCCTTCAGTAACTAATGTTTTTTCCAGTGTGGTACCGCTGATTTTTGCAGGAGGTAACATACGACTGCGGGTGTAAATTGCTTTACTGTTATCAAACAAATTGAAATCAGGAATATCTGCCGTTAATCCAAGATTGGCTTCAAAGAAAGAATAAATATTTCCTATATCTGTCCAGTAACCATCATACTGATAACTGGCCACTTTATATTTTGAGATGGATTCAGGAATAATTTCTTTACCAAAATCAGTGGCTTCTTTCTTTTCAACTTCCAGTAAATCGAATAACAGTTTACGGTTGAAAATATAAATACCCATTGAGGCAAGATATTTTCTTCCCTGACTACGCATCACATCACCTGTATCACTTATCCAATCGCCCAGTACTTCTTTCTTTGGTTTTTCAATAAAGGAACTGATTAATCCATCGGCGCTTTCTTTTAAAATACCAAACTCAGGTGCTTCTCTGTCCGCAACCGGAATAGTGGCAATAGAAATATCAGCACCTACCTGGATATGTTTATCCAGCATGGCCTGAAAATCCATTTGATACAACTGATCGCCGGAAAGAATTAAAATATAATCACTTTCAAATGGTGCAATATGACGTAAACTTTGCCGAACTGCATCAGCTGTTCCCTGGTACCAGCTGGGATTATCGGGTGTTTGTTCTGCAGCCAGTATATCGACAAATGCCGAGCTGAATGCACTGAAGTGATAGGTATTCTTGATATGCCTGTTCAACGATGCCGAGTTAAACTGGGTTAACACAAACATGCGGTTGATACTTGAATTAATACAGTTGGAAATAGGAATATCCACCAAACGATATTTACCGGCAATAGGAACGGCCGGTTTACTTCTGCTGGCTGTTAAAGGATATAATCTTGAGCCGGCACCACCGCCTAAAATAATGGCTATTGTTGATTTGCTTATCATAGTGTGATATATTAATTATTCTAAGTTAAGTTTTTTTGTTACTGGTTGTTGGGGGCTTGTTACTGGTAAAAGAAATATCAAATTAATTATGTCAAATTTTTATAAACATCAATATAATGCTGCACACTTGTTTCCCAGCTAAAATCTAATTTCATCATGGTGTTTCTTACTTCGGTAAACTTATCTTTATTATGATACAATTCCACCGCTCTCCAAATGCCATGTGTAATATCTCCCACTGCTGTATGGTTGTAAGTTATGCCATAACCACCAGCTTCACCAAAATCTTTTACTGTATCTATCAATCCACCGGTTTTGCGAACCATGGGCACAGTTCCGTAACGCATGGAATACATCTGGTTCAGGCCACAGGGTTCAACTCTTGAAGGCATCAGCAGGAAATCGGCACCGGCATACATGAGGTGTGCCAGTGATTCATTATATCCTAAATAAACATTGTAATCATTTAAACTCATTGGCTTCATCGCTTCCAACCGATGCTCCACTTCTGGTTCACCACTTCCCAGCATTAAGAAACACATCCTTCTGCCAATATAATAAAAAGCATCTTCAATAGCATTGGGCAAAAGTTCAGCCCCTTTTTCACCAACTAATCTCCCAATAAAAACAATAAGGGGTTTGTCAAAATCAAGATTGAAGGTATCGCAGAGTTTCATTTTGCTCTTTGCCTTACCTGCTTCCACATCTTTAATGGAATAATGATCTTTGATATATTTATCGGTAGCAGGATCCCACACTTTAACATCTATTCCATTTAAGATACCAACACATTTTCCTTTCTCATATTCAAATAAATTTTCAAGTCCGTTTGCTTCTCTTCTCAGTTCCGCTAAATAACTTGGACTAACGGTGGTAACTTTCCATGCACATTTAACACCGCTGGCCAATGGGTTGATGGTGTTTTGCCAGTCAAGATCACCCCATTTCCAGGGATCCCACGATGGAAGTTTGCGGCTGTAATCCCATCCCATCCAGCCCTGGTATTGTGCATTGTGAATAGTGAGCACCGTTGGAATATTACTAATGTGTTTGTACTGGTAACAATTCTTAAGCATGAATGGAATTAAACCGGTATGATAGTCGTGTACATGTATCACATCAGGGTGATGTTGCCAGGCAGCTACCCAATCCAGTACAGCAATTTGAAAAGCAAGAAACCGATCGCTGTCATCGCCATAACCATATACTTTCTCCCGATCAAGCAGCCCATTTATATCCAGCAGGTAAAGATCGAATCCAAGTTTATTTGTTTTTTCTTTTATAACCGAAAACTCAAACCACCAGTTACCCATATAGGAGCCGCCTTTATGCACTACTTCCCATTCATTATCCATTAAAAATTTGGTACGGTACATAGGCATAACCACCTTGGCAATATGCCCTGCTTCATTAATATACCTGGGAAGGGCTCCTACTACATCACCTAAACCACCGGCTTTAGCCACGGGGTAACATTCAGCGCTTACGTGTAAAATTTCCATGCAATCAAGTTTTGGAAGTATGGGCATCAATTTAGTGAGGATTTATCAATATGCAAATTTTAGGGAATGATTTGCCGGTTTTTTTGTAAGCTTTACTTCTTCAACTAAAGAGATTAAAACACTTATAGTTGTTAGCCAACTAATTTTTACGCTTTTAAAAAATCTGTTTATTTTCAACCCCTATTTATATAAAACAATAAACGATTGCTATGACCAGGCCAACTATTCAGCCCACAAATTATGGTGCACTAAGTACTTTAGTAACAGTATTTTTTTTCTGGGGCTTTATTGCAGCAGGTAACAGTGTTTTCATCCCTTTCTGTAAACATTATTTTAAACTTGACCAGTTCCAGAGTCAGCTTATTGACTTTGCGTTTTATACGGCCTACTATATAGGTGCTTTAGGGCTCTTTATATATGGAGCATTTGCCGGCAAAGACCCTGTAGGTAAATGGGGCTATAAAAAGAGTATTGTATATGGCTTGTTGTTTTCTGCAGTAGGAGCTGCTGTAATGATCGTTGCAGTAAATGCCAATGTATTTGCAGGAATGTTATTTGGTTTATTTATTGTGGCACTGGGTTTTTCATTACAGCAAACTTCGGCGCAACCATTTGCCATTACATTAGGTGATCCCTCTACCGGAACCAGCCGTGTTAACCTTGGTGGCGGTGTAAACTCTTTCGGTACTACCATCGGCCCCATAGTAGTTGCTTTTGCTTTATTTGGAACAACAGCCGCTATTACGGATGAAAAAATCCAGGCACTGCCATTAAGTAAAGTAATTGTGCTTTATACCTGTGTGGGTGCTTTATTCATTGGTGCCGCCCTCCTTTTTTATTTTTCAAAGAAGGTACCTGCCGGCATAAATGATGAAAAGATTGAGAGAGAAAATAAATCACTCGTAACAATGCTTATAATTACCGTGTTGCTGGCAGTGTGTTTTACTCCGGTGTTTAAAAGCTATAAAAGTGCTGAAGCATTGAAAGTAGTTGCTATTAATGATGAAATAAGTGCTATCCAAAAACGAATTGAGGGAGCCGTACCTGCGGGCAGTTCAGCCACTGCACCGGCGGCAAGTTCAGCAGATGAACAATTATTAAAGCAGAAGCAGGAAGAAGTGGCTGCCATACGCCATCCTTTAGAAAAATACAGGATGAACTGGTTGTTTGGTGCATTAGCCGTTGTAGTGGTTGGATTACTATTTGCCAATACAAGAGCTAAAAGCAACCCCGAAGGTTGGGGAGCTATGCAATACCCGCAGCTGGTATTGGGTATGCTGGGTATATTCACCTATGTTGGTGCCGAAGTGGCAATAGGAAGTAATTTGGGTGAATTGCTGAAACAAAAAGAATTTGGGAGCTACCAGTCTTCTCAAATCGCCCCCTTTATTTCTATGTACTGGGGAAGTTTAATGATAGGAAGATGGAGCGGATCTATCAGTGCATTTAATTTATCAAAAGGTACTAAACAATTAATGATGGTAATAGTGCCCCTGGTAGCATTTGGCGTTATTGTAGGAGCTAATACCATTGCTCAATACGATATGAGTTCACTTTATTACTATGTTATTTGTGTTGCCGTATTGATAGTTGCCTCTTTTCTTGGCCAGGATAAACCGGCACAAACATTACTGATATTTGGTTTGCTTGGTGTGGTTGCTATGTTAATCGGAATTATGACAACCGGCAAAATTTCTATCTATGCCTTTTTAAGTGGCGGACTTTGCTGCTCTATTATGTGGCCCTGTATATTTTCGCTGGCCATTGCAGGCTTAGGAAAATACACTACCCAGGGTTCAGCATTTTTAATTATGATGATATTAGGGGGTGGTATTATTCCTCCTATCCAGGGTAAACTGGCCGACCTTATTGGTATTCACAGTTCCTACTGGGTACCTGTTATTTGCTTTGGCTATCTCGCATTATTTGCTTTTGCGGTAAAAGGAATTTTGAAAAGACAGGGTATTGACTATGATGCCGCAGCAAGTAGCGGTGGCCACTAAAAGTTTTACTTAAATAAACCATTGAATAAAAAATATAAATCTGAAATAAAATAGTATGGCTACCAAAAAGAAAGCCTCCGTAACTGTAACCGCATCAAACACCTTGCAAAATCCATTAGCAATTGGTATTGACATTGGCGGTACGGGAACAAAATATGGTATTGTAGACAGGGATGGTAATGTTTTGTTTTCGGGTGAAATGAGTACAAGAGGGCATGCAGATATTGATGCCTATATTGATGAATTAGCAAAGAACCTGGGTGAACTGATTGATAAAGCCGGAGGCATTGGACGTATGAAAGGAATTGGCGTGGGTGCACCCAATGGCAATTACTACACAGGCACTATTGAATACGCTCCTAATCTGCCATGGAAAGGAATTATTCCTCTTGCCAAAATGATTGAAGACAAGTTTAAATTACCGGTTTCTTTA
Organism: Sphingobacteriales bacterium; assembly: GCA_003963365.1. Taxonomy (GTDB): domain Bacteria; phylum Bacteroidota; class Bacteroidia; order Chitinophagales; family Chitinophagaceae; genus AWTP1-9. The sequence goes on along the minus strand of RXJG01000004.1, from coordinate 1,316,070 downwards.
ACTAATGATGCTAATGCAGCGGCTATTGGTGAAATGATGTATGGCGCTGCCAAGGGCATGCGTGACTTCATCATGATCACTTTGGGCACAGGCGTAGGCAGCGGTATTGTAGCCAATGGAAATTTAATTTACGGACACGATGGTTTTGCAGGTGAAGTTGGGCATACTATCATCATCCCCGATGGAAGAGTGCATGAAGGCACCGGAAAAAAAGGTTCGCTGGAAAGTTATGCTTCTGCAACCGGTGTCAGACTTACTGCTTTGGAAAGACTGGAAAAAAGTAAAGAAGATAGTTTACTTCGCAAAGTGCCAAATGACAAACTGGATTCAAAAGCTGTTTATGAAGCCGCTATCCAGGGTGATAAATTGGCTTTAGAAGTATTTGAATTTACCGGTAGAATATTAGGAATAGCGTTGGCAAACTGCATAATGTTCAGCAGCCCGGAAGCGATTGTGCTATTTGGTGGTTTAACCAAAGCCGGTGAATTAATTTTAAAACCCACCCGTGAGCATATGGAAGCCAATTTGATTCAGGTTTTCCAGAACAAAGTAAAATTGCTGATCAGCCATTTAAAAGAATCGGATGCAGCTATATTAGGTGCCAGTGCATTGGTTTGGGAAATGAAATAATTCACATCAACATTTTTAAAAAAAGATCCAGTCTCTATGGCTGGATTTTTTTTATTCACAGCTTATTACCAATTTCAGAGTAAGTCCTACAGTTTACAATAGCTTAATATGAGCCTGTTTATTTTTATGTGAGCTTTATTTGTGCAGAAAATGTGCATTAGAATAACAAACCCGGTATAACATTTTAGGTGTATACAGAGTCTTATAATAAGAATAAATCAGTTTTTATGCTGAACGAAGTTTACACGATGGACTGGCCTGAACTGAATGCAGCAACCATGAGAAAGTCGTTGAACGAAAAAATTGAGGAAGCTTTCCTGCACAGCAAAAACAGACAGTTTGTTCTAAACACCGGGATCGAAACTGCTATTAAAGAATGTTGTACTGATGATGCAGAGGAACCGGAGGATATTCTTTAATTGAATGAATGGTTGTTTTCCTATACAACACAAAGTTGTTTACAAATTTTTTGTCTGTCCCCTAACGATAATTTCGCAATTGTATTTTTCCTGTTAATCCGTTTTCATTGAACAATTATGGCCTGGTACTTGTCTTAATCATTGAAAAGATAAATTATGCACACGGTAACTAAACAAAGAAATGCATTAACAAGCAACAAAGAGTTAAAAAGCAGCAGTAACAACAGAACCGGCAAAAAAGCCATCCATCGTAAATCATCCCGGCTGGTGCTGATCAGTAAGAATGTATTTTCGGTAATCAATATGCAGGAAGATGAAGATGCTGCAGTGAGACCCGATGTATGGAATTAACTGGTTGATTGTTGTTAGTTACCGGTTACAAGTGATTACACAATTAAATAATCATTTCCCAACAAAATCAATCCCTAATCCCGGTTTACCTGAATACAAAATTTTTCCATTATCATAACCGATCCCTTTCGCCACATCTTCCGCCAATAATAGAGGCCCATCCATATCTACATAGTCTAATAACGGAGCTAAGTGAGCAATGGCCGCTGAACCTACAGTACTTTCATTCATACAACCAATCATAACCTTCATTCCCTTTTTTCTTGCCTGTTCAATCATTCTTTTTGCGGGAGTAATACCACTGCATTTGGTGAGTTTTATATTGATGCCGTGAAAATGCTGATAACATTTTTCAACGTCTTGCTCATACACACAACTTTCATCCGCCAGCAATGGCAAAGGTGATTTTTCATACAATACTTTCATTCCTTCCCAATCATCTTTTGCTAATGGTTGTTCCACCAGTTCAACACCCAATTCTTTTAGCTGCGGAATTTTTTCTATCGCTTCTTCTAATTTCCAGCCGGCATTGGCATCCACTCTTAACGGTACATCGGTGTGCTTACGCAATTCGCTGATCATTTCAATATCGTAAGCGGTCCCCACTTTTACCTTATATATCGGCCACGGCTTTTCTTTCATCTTTTCTACCATCTTATCAATCGTATCAATACCGATGGTATAATCTGTCAATGGATTTTTGGAGATATCCAATTTCCATAGCTCATACAAAGGTTTACGTTTGAGTTTGCCAAACAAATCCCAGGCAGCAATATCTAATGCGCAAACCAAAAAATTATTTTGAGGAAAAAGATGATGTAAATAATGCCAGTAACGTTCCGGTTCGGTAAAAGCATATTTCTCTACAAAGCTTTTCTTTGCTTCCAAATCTTCAATCATCTTTTCAACCGGGATATTATAATAGGCAATAGCTGGTGCTTCGCCATAACCTTTCACACCCATATGCTCCAGCTCAACTATTAAAGTGGGCTGATGTGTTTTTGTTCCCTTTGAAATAGTGAAGGGATGATGAAAGCGGAGATTATATGACCAATAACGGAGTTTCATTATCTACCACTGGCATCTACATAACTCGCCAATTCATCATTAAAATCTTTTTCTTTCAGCAATTGTTCTAATGTTAAATGCATACGGTAACGCCAATAATGTTTTGGATTAGCCGGAACATTAATTCTTTCATCATGCGGATTTTCTCTTCTGATCGCTTCACTCATTCCCATCAAATCCTGCAACTGGAAGATGCTCCACATAGCCGGTGAATATAAATGTTGCAGCAGAATAGCTTTATTTACCCAACCTTCACAGAAATAAGGCGCTTCACCATATTGTCCCATTATATTGTTGTAGAATTTCTGTGTTTTTGTTCTGTCTTCTTCCCACCAGCCACGTATCGTACTCATGTCATGTGTAGAAGGAGTTACTACCGACATAAAGGGTGCATCATTAGGATGAAAGAATTCTGTTTTTGGATCTTTAGGCATACGCTGAATTTCCAAACTCAGTAACCCTAATTGTTTCATCACATCCGGCACACAGGCAGGAACCATACCTAAATCTTCACCACAAATGAGCATATTGGTGCTGCGTTTTAATGCCGGTAATTTCTTCATTGCTTCGTGATACCAGAAATCATCCTGGCGGCGGAAGAAATAATTGATGTATAAATTTTTCAACTTGTTCTTTGTCTCATCATCAAGGTACTGGAATGACTTGGTACTTTCCACAGAAATACGGAAATGAAATTTCTGCCCGTTCGAACCTTCTTCTTCAAAGAAAATCACATTCGATATCAAATCATACAATCCATTACGGATACGATTATGCTCATCGCTTGGCTCCAATGCCTCAAAATGTTTTTCTACCAGTCGTTGAGTGGCAAACTCAGGTTTTAATTCGTAATGCCCATGACCGGCCGGATTAAGATATTCTTTTATTCGTCCGCTGAAATCACCAAAGAGTTCCCGCAATATTTGCTCATTAATAAAAGGGTAGCAGTAACGATGATAATCGAACCATAAACCATTTTGTCCAAATTCATTTATATGTACAGCAATGGAGGGAACAAATCTTCCCAATATACCTTCCACCGCATTCATTGGTATACTCCATATACGGAAGAAACCAAGTATATGATCAATGCGGAATGCATCAAAATAATTTCCCATCTGCACAAAACGTTTCTGCCACCAGTCAAATCCATCAGCCGCCATTTGATCCCAGTTGTAAGTTGGGAAACCCCAGTTCTGACCTTTAATGGCAAAATCATCTGGTGGTGCCCCGGCTTGTGTATCCATATGATACAATTCTGGCTGCACCCAGGCATCACAACTGAAACGATAAATACCAATTGGAATATCTCCCTTCAGCACAATGCCATTTTTGTGTGCATATAACACAGCATCTTTTAACTGCAGGTGCAACTGGTATTGTGTAAAATAATGAACAGCTATGGATGCATGATGCCGTTGAGTGGATGCAGATAATTTTTCTATAGTCTCTTTGTTGTAAACACTATTTGTTTTCCATTGGTTAAAATCGCTGGTACCATTTTTATCCCTTAAATAACAGAAAGCGGCATAAGGAACCAGCCAGTGTTTATTCTCCTCAAAAAACTTTATATATTCTTCCTCTTCTTTAAAACTATCTTTCTTTAGTGTGTAAAGCTCTTTAATTGCCTTTAGTTTAAAACTCATCACCTGTTCATAATCTACATCCGGCAAGGCATTTAATTCGTTTTGTTTTTCTTTCCATCCTGCTGCGATTTCAGCAAATTCTTTTCCTGCTACTTCATCTAAGTTTAAATAAATTGGATGTAAAGCAAAAGCTGAAATAGCAGCATATGGATATGAGTCAACCCAGGTATGAGTAGCAGTAGTATCATTAATCGGCAATAACTGAATTAACTTCAATCCAATTTTATCTGCCCAGTCAACCAGCAATTTTATATCAGTGAACTCTCCTACTCCAAAACTGTCTTTGCTCCTCAAACTAAAAACAGGAATAGCAACACCGGCACCTTTCCATGTATTATTAGGCAGCTGTGCAAACCCATCGTGAAGTATAGTTACTTTCTTTTTATTGTTTGCATCATAGATAACCCGGTTATTACCCGCTTCAAATTGTACAAAGGCTTCTTTTTTGGTATTGTAAACACCGTATTTATAATTCAGAGGTAATACTTCTTTATTCAAATTCAATTTAGCCACCCACCAGTTGCCTTCTTTCTGCATCAGCAAGGGTTCATCTGTTTTCCAGTCGCCAAATATTTTACTGTTGCCACTCAAACAAAGCACTTCGTTCTTCTTCAGCAAGGGAGCTTTTACTTTGAATATATGTGTTACACCACGGTATGGCTTAGGTTTGCTGTCAGCATGTGATTTTAATAACACTTCCTGGAAAGGCTGTGTGAAGAAAGCGTTTTCAAATTCACCGGCATGGTTCCAGGTATCCATCAGTTGAATTTCCTCTGCCGTAATTTTGGATACTTCTACCACACGGTCATTACCCCATTCATAAGTAAGATCGCCGTTATCCTGGTGAAGAATATATCTATAGTTGAGGGAGTCAGTTTCATCAACCACTTCAATAATACCATGCCACAATTCATCGTTCAAATAAGCAAGCGGGAAAGTTTTACTTACATCGTTATTACCTAATAATTCATGATTGCCGGAAACGGACAGGCTTTGCCCATAGTTCGTATGGAACCTTACATAAAAATGGATCTTCATCGCAGTTAAATTTCTAAGAACAGGCAAAATAAGTCTTTTTTGCTTTTCACATTGATAAATCCCGGTGCAAATGATTAAAACAAATTGTGTTGCCCCGGCATTTTGTATTGCCCCAACATTTATGTCGGGGGGATTTTTGTTGAATGATTCTCTCCCCCTATCTTCGCAAAAAATTTTTTAACCATGGAAGAAACAAAAAAATCAACCGGCATCTATTGGCTGTTATTCTTTTTATCAACCGCCGTATTTATTTATTTATGTATGTACCATGGCGATTTGTTATCAGCAGCTATCCCCTTTGTATGTTTCTTTCTGGTAAAAGCATTGGATATTATTTAAGCTTACTCCCGATAAATTAAAAGTCCTGCCGGTTAGGCGGGATTTTTTATGCCCTGTACTTAAACAAAATTTTTACCCTGACTGTTATTATATGAAATTTGAAGTATGGCATATCCTACTATAGAATTGATTGAAGCATTACGCAAAACTGCTAACCAATTAAAAGACGGAGCTCACTATGCATGGGGTAACCATGGGGCCTGTAATTGTGGTAACCTGTTGCAAAGCGTAACCCAATTAACTGAAGCACAAATTTTACAGTATGCTCACAGTGGCATTGGTGAATGGACAGAACTGGCAGAAGAGTATTGTGGTATAACCAATGCTCCAATTGATTTGCTTCTGACCGAATTACAAAAGATTGGACTTACACCAACGGATATACATAACATTGAATATTTAGAGGACAAGGATGTCTTAAAACAACTGCCCGGTGGTTTCAGATGGTTGAGAAGGAATGTAAGAGAAGATGTGATTCTTTATTTTGAAACATTTGCTGATTTACTGGAGGAAAAACTAATAAACACTATTAACATCCCTGAAAGTGCTTATACAAAAGAGGAATTAGCAGTGGTTTAAGCCATATTAACGGCTGTTTGCTTCCCCAAAATAAAAGCCTTAGCTTTGTGCTGATGAACTTTCAGCAAAATACAGGCAATCCTTACGCCATAGCCGGTTTTCTTTTACCGGTTAATTTTTACATACCCGACTGATACGTTCTTCCCAATCCGCATTACTTACGTCCCTTTTTGTTTTAATTAATTATGCTGTATGAAGAATATTAAGCTTATTGAAGTTCCGTCTGAAATAGGTGCTGGTACAAGAGGCGCCAGTCTGGGTGTTGAAGCCATTAAAATTGCTGCACTGGATTTTATGAGTAACTTTTTTATTCATTTTCCCAGCGAAAAAATTGAAGTGGAGAATCATTTGTTATACGAACCCATACAATCACCTTATGCCAAGCGTATACAGGGTGTTTTTAACATGTATGAAAAAGTAAGTAGAGCAGTTTGTGAAAGTATTAAAACAAATTTCTTCCCTATAGTCCTGAGCGGGGATCACAGCACATCCGGCGGTACAATGGCCGGCATTAAAATGGCCAGGCCTAAAAGTAAATTGGGGGTGATATGGATTGATGCCCATGCCGACCTGCATACACCTTACACAACTCCATCTGGTAACATGCATGGTATGCCGCTTTCGGCTTCTATTGATGAAGATAATGAAGAATGTGCTGTACATGAGCTAGATGAAAAAACAAAAAAAGCATGGGAAGCTTTAAAACGGATTGGTAAAATACATCCCAAAGTACTGCCGGAAGATATTGTATTCATTTCCCTGAGGGATTATGAAAAAGAAGAAAAGCACCTGATTGAAAAACACGGAATGAAAGTGATAACTACTAAAGAAGTAAGGAGTAAAGGCCCTGAGAATATTGTAAGAAGTGTCATTCGATATTTAGCGGATTGTACAGATATCTATATTTCTTTTGATGTGGACAGTTTGGATTCGTCTATTTCAAAAGGTACCGGTACACCAGTGGGCAACGGATTAAGAGAAAGGGAAGCCGAAGATTTGATCAGTAAATTTATGCAGATACGCAAAGTATGCTGCTTTGAAATAACCGAAGTAAATCCTACACTGGATAAAGAAAACCTGATGGCCGAAATTGCCTTCAACATACTCCAGCGGAGTGTGAACATTTTGATGATGAACTAACCCAGTACCTTTTTAATTCCTTCTTCAAAACTGATGGGATTATAATTAAGTTCATTCATTGCTTTATCAATTACAAAACCGGTTTTGGCAGGACGCTCAGCGGGTTGTGTAAAAGTATCAGCTGTCACTCTTTCTATCAGCGATTCATCATAACCTTTATAGCTGGCAACTGCTTTTACCATTTGATAAGGAGTTAATACATCTTTGCCTGAAAGATGATAAATACCTGTTGCCCTCTTTTCAATAATGCTGATAATTCCCATTGCCAGGTCACCAATATAAGTGGGTGTTCTTACCTGGTCATCCACCACTTTTATTTTTTCACCTTTGGATAATTTTCCATCCGCCCATGTAATGATATTATCTCTGCCACCCGGAGTTTTTTCTCCATACACAAGGCAAGTCCTCACTATTGCCCAGGGAATTTCAGCATCTTTAATCACCGATTCACCTTCCAACTTACAACGGCCATACCAATTCACTGGTCTGCACTCATCTTCTTCGCTATACATTCCTTTTTTCCCGTCAAATACAAAGTCAGTAGAAATATAAATTATAAAAGAACTATACATTTCTGCACACACCAATGCATGCACAGTGCCATGTTGATTCACATTCCAACATTTATCTTCATTTAGTTCACATTCATCTGCCTGGGTCATTGCTGCTGCATGAATCACCACTTCCGCTCTTTCATCAAACAAAACATCATGCAATTGGAAATCATCGGTGATATCAACTTCATAATATTTAAATTTCTCACTATTATAAACAGTCCTGCATTCTCCTCTCGAAGTTCCAATTACAAAAAAATTTTTCTCCAGCAACTGCTTAGCCAGTTCTTTTCCAAGCATTCCATTTACTCCTGTTATCAAAATCTTTTCCATACCCTGTTGATAAATTATAAAACAAAAATAACTACTCCTTATGCAATCGTTTTCATTGTATAAAATAGTGCTTTACCACTAACATCCGTTTGCTTTATAATCGCTTTTAATACGTCCTTTTTTCGATTGCATTCCGTATTTTTGGCCTCGTTTAAATGAAAGTGATTTCATTACTAACGATTTGTGCTGCCAATCAGACGATTACTTAAAATCAAAAACCCAGACTAACTCAACAGATGACCAAAAAAGTTTCCAATATCGGCGTACTTACTTCTGGTGGTGATTCTCCCGGCATGAATGCCTGTATCCGTGCAGTGGTTCGTACCGGTTTATACCATGGCCTTGAAATGTTTGGCATTATGCGTGGCTACCAGGGTATGATTGACGATGATATTGTTCCGATGCATTCAAGAAGTGTGGCCAACATTATTCAACGGGGTGGAACTATTTTAAAAACTGCCCGCTGCAAAGAATTTTTTGAACTCTCCGGCAGAAAAAAAGCATACGAAAATTTAAAGAAACATGGAATTGACGGGCTGGTGATTATTGGCGGTGATGGCTCTTTTCGTGGTGCACAAAAATTTTCCCACGAATTTGATATTCCCTGTATCGGGTTGCCCGGTACCATTGATAAAGATATTGCCGGAACAGATTTTACAATAGGTTTTGATACAGCCGTTAATACAGCGGTAGAATGTATAGATAAGATTCGTGACACTGCTGATGCACATGATCGCTTATTTATTATTGAAGTGATGGGTCGTGATGCCGGTTATATTGCGCTGCACAGTGGTATCGCTACTGGTGCGGAACATATTTTGATTCCGGAACGTAAAACAGATATTGAAGCGGTGATCAGTTCACTGGAAGAAAAAGAAAAACGTAAGAAGCTGGTGAACATGATTGTAGTAGCAGAGGGTGATGATTTTGGTGGTGCCGATGAAGTGGCCAAAGTAGTGAAAGAACGTTTACCAATGGCTGATGTGCGGGTTTGTATTTTGGGGCATATTCAAAGAGGTGGTGCCCCCAGTTGTATTGACCGCTTAATTGCCAGTCGTATGGGTTATGCTGCGGTTGAAGCACTGTTAGATCCCACTGGTACCCATCATAACCATATGATCGGTATATTAAACAACCGCATTCATTTTACTCCATTGGACAAAGCCATTAAGGCTAAACAAAAGATCAGTGATGAATGGATGAAGATTGTAAAGATACTGGCAAGCTAAATTGGTAACTGGTTATTGGTTGCTGGTTACTGGTTGCAGCAATTAATGACATCAAACTTCCTGATCATAACCAGCAACTATTAACTACAAACCAGCAACCAGAAAACAGAAACTAACGATTATGTCAAAGAATATTTCCAAATACACACACCAGGAAATGGATAACCAGGCAGGTATTGAACATTTTAATGCTCATCGTACAAAAATTGTGGCTACTGTTGGCCCGGCCTGTGATACGTATGAAAAATTGCTGGAACTGGTGAAAGCCGGTGTGAATGTTTTCCGGTTAAACTTTTCTCACGGCGCACATGAAGACAAAGCAAAGATCATTAACTATATCCGTGAGATCAATACTAAAGAACCTTACAACATTGCTATCCTCGGTGATTTGCAGGGACCAAAGCTGAGAGTAGGGGAAATGGAGAATGGTGGTATTGATGTGGCGGAAGGTGATATCCTTACGTTTACCAATGAAAAATGTATAGGCACCAAAGAAAAAATTTATGTTTCCTATCCTGATCTTCATAAAGATGTAAAACTGGGAAATATCATTTTAATTGATGATGGTAAGCTGGAAGTAGTAGTAAAAGATATTGAGAAGAATGGAGATGTGAAAGTACAGGTTACACTGGGTGGAAGGCTTTCTTCCAAAAAAGGAATCAACTTACCCGATACCAAAATTTCTCTTCCGGCTTTAACGGAAAAAGATTTAGCTGACCTGGAATTTATAATTGATCAGCAACTGGATTGGGTAGCTTTATCTTTTGTTCGTCACGTAAAAGACATCGTTATCCTGCGTAATAAACTGGATGAAAGAAAAAGCAAGACCAAGATTATTGCTAAAATTGAAAAACCTGAAGCGATCGTCAATATCCGTGATATCATTGTTGAAAGTGATGGTATCATGGTTGCCCGAGGTGATTTGGGTGTTGAATTACCGGTTGAAAAAGTTCCTTTAATTCAAAAAGATATTATCCGTAAATGTATCCATCGTGCCAAGCCGGTAATTGTGGCAACGCAGATGATGGAAAGTATGATTGACCGTGTTAAGCCAAACAGAAGTGAGATCACTGATGTAGCCAATGCCGTATTAGAAGGTGCCGATGCTGTAATGCTGAGCGGTGAAACAGCTACCGGTATGCACCCGGCATTAGTGGTACAAACCATGGTTAAGATCATCAACGAAGTGGAAAGCAAAGAATACCGTTACAACCGGGAGGATGATTTGGAACCTCAGCCACATTCACCTTCCTTCCTGAGTGACGCCGTTTGCTATAACGCCTGTAAAATTGCAAGAGATGTAAATGCTGATGCATTAGTTGGGATGACGCAAAGTGGTTACACAGCATTTATGCTGAGCAGTTATCGTCCAAAATCTCCTTTGTATATTTTTACTAAAGAAAAAACATTGGTTAACCAGTTAAGTTTAAGCTGGGGTGTAAGAGCCTTCTTCTATGCAGAAGAAGAAAGTCTGGACGATATCATTTTTGACCAGATACAAATACTAAAAGAACGTGGTTTTATTAAAAGCGGCAGTACCGTTATAAATACCGGAAGTACCCCCATACATTTACACCTGCCAACCAATATGCTTAAGATTACTAAAGTGGAATAAGATTGATGATCAAATAAAAATATTTAGTCCTGCCACTGCAGGACTTTTTTTATTCATTAAATATCCAAAGTAAAATGGGTTGTGGGGAATTATCAATCAGCTTTTGCAAATACTTTAAATAATTGGGAGAAACAGTGGGGCAACCCAGACTTTGACAAATAGGTGCAGGACTCACTTCTCCTTCCGGAACGCAATTCATAGAATGCAAAACTATGAACCGATTATAAGCATTGCTATTACTGCTGTCTAAGCCGTATAATTTATACGCCAGTCCAAATCTGCCAGTATACGCACTTCCAACCTTGTATCTTCCCAGCGAAGTACAACCACATCCGGGATTATTCCCAAACTTTCTGCCATTTAACCATCTTTCATTGCAACTGCCATGCGTAACTAAACCTGCATTTAGCAGAGAATCTCTTTTAAAATCATATACAAAGAACCGATTCTTACCTGATTCAATTTTAATGTCCACTAAAAAGCAAATGCTGCGGTTAAAAGATCTTTGCTGAACAAATTTCTTTGCTTCAGATGCTTTATCTCTAATTACTGATGTAAATGCCTCATCTACTATAACTGATTTTACAGTGGAAAACGGTTTATTATGATTGAGTTTAGGCTTATACCAGAAGAACCAGGCAAGTAAACTAAGACAAATACCCATTAATAAAATGGTGAACAGGAGTTTCAGCATTAATCTCATAACGGAAAGTGTAAGTGGAATGAGGATGCTTAACGTTATAATTTCCACAGCCAGTTTAAAGAAAAGGTTAAATCAAAGGAGTTAAAAATTTGTGAAGCATCCGATGCTAACAAAAAAGGGATGCAGTTGCATCCCTTTTATTTAATTAAACTTTCTGTATTAAACATTCTCAATCACCATGGCACTGGCTCCGCCTCCACCATTACAAATTCCGGCAGCACCAAATTTTGCATTGTTGGCTTTTAATACATTGATCAGCGTAACGATGATTCTTGCTCCGCTGCAACCCAATGGATGCCCCAATGAAACAGCTCCACCATGTACATTCACTTTAGCAGGATCTAGTTTCATTCTTTTAGAGTTTTCAATTCCTACCACAGCAAATGCTTCATTCAACTCCCAATAGCTAATGTCCTCCATTTTCAATCCTGCTTTAGCTACTGCTTTAGGAACAGCTAATGAAGGAGTGGTGGTAAACCATTCCGGTGCCTGCTCCGCATCTGCATACGATCTTATTTTGGCAATAGGTTTTAATCCCAATTCTTTTGCTTTATCAGCACTCATCAGCACTAATGCTGCTGCACCATCATTCATAGTGGAAGCATTGGCAGCGGTTACTGTTCCATCTTTTTGAAAGGCCGGACTTAGCGAAGGAATCTTATCAAACTTAACATTATAAGGTTCCTCATCTTTGGCAAACACAATGGGATCGCCTTTACGCTGCGGAATTTCTACAGGAACAATTTCATTAGCGAACAAACCTTTTTCCCAGGCAGCTTGTGAACGCTTATAACTTTCAATAGCAAATGCATCCTGGTCTTCCCTGCTGATGCCACATTCTTTGGCACATAATTCAGCCGCATTGCCCATCGCTTTTCCATCATACACATCCGTCAAGCCATCTTTTGCTAAACCATCAATTAAAGATGTATTACCATATTTATTTCCCCAACGAACACTGTCTGCATAAAAAGGAACATTGCTCATACTTTCCATTCCACCAGCCACTACAATATCCGCATCACCCAAAGCAATACTCTGTGCTGCCTGAGCAATGGCTTTCATTCCACTGGCACAAACTTTATTTACCGTTGTACAATTCACACTATTGGGCAAACCAGCAAATTTAGCAGCCTGTCTTGCCGGTGCCTGTCCCAGATTGGCCTGGATAACACAGCCCATTAAAACGTCCTGTATATCTTCTGGTTTTAATCCTGCTTTGGTAACGGCCCCTTTAATAGCAATCGCTCCTAACTGTGTAGCACTTAAACTTTTTAAACTACCACCAAAACTTCCAATGGGAGTTCTAACGGCAGATACAATAACAACTTCTTTCATATGGTTATTTAATTCAAAATTAAAGAGTAAAAATTCAAAAGATGCGCAAAGATAACGATTGTTAGGTTAATAAAGAGGCACCTAAACTCCATGTCACTCTGCATTTAAACTTCTTTACCTTCGCCGCTATGCAAAACAAAAAAGCATTGCTGGATACTATCCTTTCCAATATCGGCATCAGAGCATTGAACGAAATGCAGGTATCGGCTATGGAGGCTTACAGTAATCACCAAAATATTATTTTATTATCCGCCACCGGTTCCGGTAAAACGCTGGCTTTTTTATTGCCCATCGTTCCATTGCTGCAAACGGCTAATAACAACACTAAAGCGCTTATCATTGTTCCTTCCCGTGAACTGGCTTTGCAGATTGAACAGGTTTTTAAAAGCCTGGGATTAAATTTAAAAGTAACCTGCTGCTATGGCGGGCATAAGAGGGAGATCGAAGAAAACAATTTGATACAAGCTCCAGCTTTGATTATTGGTACACCCGGTCGCCTGGCAGATCATATACGAAGAGGAAATATCAAAACAGCTACTATTGAAACGCTGGTGCTGGATGAATTTGATAAATCACTTGAATTGGGTTTCCAGGAAGAGATGTCGTTTATTATTGGTTCATTGCCTGCTGTGCAAAAAAGAATATTAACTTCTGCCACTTCATTAGAAGTGATACCTGATTTTGTTGGATTGCAGGAACCGGTAAAGCTTGATTTTTTAGCTGACAGCGAAGAGGCCGATTCCAAACTGGAAGTAAAAGTTTTACTAAGTGATGAAAAAGATAAAGTAGATGCACTCTTCCGGTTGATCTGTATGCTGGGGAATCGTTCTACTATCGTCTTTTGTAACCATAGAGAGTCCGTTGAACGTTCCAGCACTTTGCTGAAAGAGAAAGACATCCACAATGTATTTTATCATGGAGCAATGGAACAAAGAGAACGGGATGCTGCTTTGTGTAAATTCAGAAATGGAACTTCTAATATTTTAGTCACAACCGATCTTGCCGCAAGAGGTTTGGATATTGCCCATATCCGTTACATCATCCATTATCATTTGCCCATGAGTGAAGATGTATTTACTCACCGTAACGGAAGAACAGCCAGGATGGATGCCAGCGGTACGGCTATTTTAATTATTGGACCGGGAGAAAAGATACCGGAATATATTCCTGCCAATACAGAACAAATAACCTTACCCGAAACAATTACGCTTCCCGATAAACCCAGCTGGACCACTTTATTTATTGCTGCCGGTAAAAAAGATAAAATAAACAAAATTGATATTGTTGGTTTTCTCACCAACAAAGGCAAACTGAAAAAAGAAGATATTGGTTTGATAGAGGTAAAAGATTTCTTTTCATTTGTGGGTGTAAGAAAAATAAAAGTAAACTCAATGCTGCACCTGATAAAAGATGAAAAAATTAAAAACAAAAAAGTAAAGATTGCTGTAGCAAAATAAATTCAGCATGAATCCTTATACCACCATCTCCTCCATCATCATCACCTGCCATAAAAGAATTGCTCCTTATTTGGAACAGGAAGTAAAAGAACTGGGATTTACTATTGAAGAAACATTTATTACCGGTGTTAAATTGAAAGGTACCATTAATGATTGCATCAAACTGAATTTAAACCTTCGTTGTGCCAGCCAGGTTTTATACAGCCTGAAACAATTTACTGCCAATGATGCCAACGATATTTACAACAACCTGAAAAATTATCCATGGGAAAAGCTGTTACCCGGGCCCGGATATTTTTCTGTTACCAGCAATGTCAATAATCCTACTATCAACAACAGCATGTTTGCTAATTTAAGAGTAAAAGATGCGGTAGTTGACCGGCTTCGTGACAAAAGAGGAATAAGACCATCGACTGGTGCAGAGTTAACCGGTGCAGTAATTCATTTACATTGGAAAAATGAAGAAGCTGAAATTTTTATTGATACTTCAGGTGATTCATTAGCGAGACACGGGTATAGAAAAATACCGGGTCTTGCTCCTATGCTGGAAGGATTAGCGGCTGCTACTATTTTCGCTACCAATTGGGATAAGCATTCTCCTTTCATTAATCCTATGTGTGGTTCAGGAACATTAGCAATAGAAGCAGCTTTGATAGCTACTAACAGAAGACCGGGTTTGTTTCGCACTAATTATGCGTTTATGCATTTGCAGGGATATGATGAAACTGTTTATCAAAAAGAAGATGCTTTACTGGAAGAACAAATTATTGATGTGCCCGGTTTAAAAATTATTGCGACTGATTATAATCCAAAGGCAATTGAGAATGCAAAGAAAAATGCAGTGGCAGCAGGTGTTCATAAACTGATGGAGTTTGCTGTTTGTGATTTTGCTTTAACAAGTGTTCCCCCCAATGAAAAAGGAGTCATGATGATCAATCCTGAATATGGTGAACGGTTGGGAGATATAAAAGCATTGGAAGAAACTTATAGTCGTATCGGAGATTTTATGAAACAGAAGTGTGGCGGCTATTTCGGTTATGTGTTTACCGGTAATATGGAGTTGGCCAAAAAAATAGGATTAAAAGCTAAACGAAGAATAGAATTTTATAACAGTACTATTGATTGTCGTTTGTTAGAGTATGAACTATATTCCGGCAGCCGCAGAGAAATAAAAGAACAATAAAAATAAAGCCCACTCAAAATTGAATGGGCTTTTAACTATTTTTACTTTTTAATTTTTAATTTTTACTTTTTAGTTTTTACTTTTTCATATACATCACTTCCTTCACCAGCTTCACTGTTCTTGCTACATCAGGTAAATACAAAGCAACTAAGTTTGGTGCATAGTGCATCGGCGCATCTGCAGATGTGATACGGCGGATAGGAGCATCTAAATAATCAAACCCTTCTTTTTGTATGCGGTAAGAAATTTCAGATGACACAGAAGCAAATGGCCATTGCTCTTCTACAATCACTAAGCGGTTTGTCTTTTTCACACTTTCTAATATCGTGAACCAATCCATCGGACGAATCGTTCTTAAATCGATTACTTCAGCTTCAATACCTTCTTTCGCCAGTTCTTCGGCCGCACCTAAAGCCACTTTCATCATCTTATTAAAAGAAACAATCGTCACATCACGGCCGGGACGCTTAATATCTGCTTTACCAATGGGAATCAAATATTCTTCTTCCGGTACTTCACCTTTTTCACCATACATTACTTCACTTTCCATAAACATAACCGGGTCATCATCACGGATAGCACTTTTTAATAATCCTTTTGCATCATAAGGATTACTTACAGAAATAACTTTTAAACCGGGAATGTTAGCATACATGCTTTCAAAAGCAGTAGAGTGCTGGGCACCTAACTGACCGGCAGAACCATTAGGTCCGCGGAACACGATAGGACAGCCCACCTGACCGCCACTCATGGCCAGCATTTTTGAGGCTGTATTTAAAATCTGGTCTAAAGGCAAAACGGCAAAGTTCCATGTCATAAATTCCACAATGGGACGCAGGCCATTTTGTGCAGCACCCACTGCAATG
Source organism: Sphingobacteriales bacterium (assembly GCA_003963365.1). Lineage (GTDB taxonomy): Bacteria > Bacteroidota > Bacteroidia > Chitinophagales > Chitinophagaceae > AWTP1-9. The sequence goes on along the minus strand of RXJG01000004.1, from coordinate 1,299,582 downwards.
GCGGCAAAACCTAACTCGGCGATAGGTGTATCTATCACCCTCTTCTCGCCAAATTCGTCCAGCATTCCCTGGCTTACTTTATAGGCTCCGTTGTACTCGGCTACCTCTTCACCCATTAAAAAAACACGTTCATCCCTGCGCATTTCTTCCTGCATCGCTTCACGTAAAGCTTCTCTGAAAGCAATTTGTCTCATTGGAATAGTTCTTTTTAAAGAGCAGCAAAAATATCGGTAAATGACCACATAATCAAATTGCGTTAAATGCCTTAGCTTGCCGCCAAAATTTACCGAAAATTGAAAACGATTGCGTTGTTTGGAGCCGGGAAATCGGCCACTGTTTTAATTGAGTACCTCATTGAAGAAGGCCGGAAATACGACTGGATACTGCTGGTGGCTGATGCCAGTAAAGAACTGATTGAAAGCAAAACAAAGAAAGTTGCTCACACCAGGGCCATTCAACTGGATATTACTGATGCCAATGCCCGCAGAGAAATAATTACAACTGCTGATATTGTTATTTCCATGATGCCTGCACATTTGCATTATTTGGTAGCTACCGATTGTGTGGAACTGAAAAAGAATTTGCTCACAGCTTCGTATGTAGATGAAGGCATCCGCAACCTGAAAGAAAAAATTGAAGCAAATAATTTGTTGTTTTTATGTGAGATAGGATTAGACCCGGGCATTGACCATATGAGTGCCATGAAACTCTTTCATGAAATTGAAGCAAAAGGTGGAACAGTTACTTCTTTTAAATCGCATTGCGGTGGATTGGTAGCACCTGAAAGTGATAATAATCCATGGCATTATAAAATAAGCTGGAACCCAAGAAACGTTGTATTAGCAGGAAAAGCAGGAGCCATTTATAAAAAAGATGGAAAGACTGTTACTGTTGCTTATGATAAAGTTTTTGAAGACAGTGATGATATTGCCATTGAAGGATTGGATGTGCTGGCTACTTATCCCAACCGTGATTCATTAAGTTATATTCCGCTTTATCATTTGGATAAAGCAGAAACATTTATAAGAACAACTTTGCGTTATCCTGCTTACAATAAAGCATGGGATTATATTATTGATGCAGGGTTAACGAACGATACCGATAATTTGCAAACAGATGGTTTAACATATAAAGAATGGGCAAAAGGCATTACTCCTTTTGTAAATGATGAGAATGAGGAATTATATGAGTTCCTGGGTTTGTTTGATGAAACTAATGTGCCGGCCAATGCAAAAAGTTCAGCTGATATAATGCAGTATTTATTGGAAACAAAATTAGCGATGCAGCCACACGATAAAGATATGATTGTAATGCTGCATGAAATAGAGTACGAAGTCAAAAGTAAAAAGTCAAAAGTTGAAAGCAGTTTAATTGTGAAGGGAGATGACAGTTTACATACTGCTATGGCAAAAACAGTGGGATTGCCATTAGGCATTGCAGCTAAATTAATATTAAGAGGAAAGATTCAGTTAACAGGAATACAAATACCGGTGGTGAAAGAAATTTATGAGCCAGTATTAGAAGAATTGGCGGAACATGGAATTGTATTTAAAGAAACAATCACAACCAACTAACCTTACTTACAATAAATTCTTCAACAACAAAGTCAACTCCTTCACTCCTTCCGTTGCAGGCTTTTCGATTGTAGTGAGATTATAAACTGATGAAGTGTAGGGAATCTTTTTATCAACGATAAACTTCGGTACCTGGTGCTGAGCATAGTTCACCAATCCGGCTGCCGGATAAACCACGAGTGAAGTTCCTACCACGGCAAATACATCCGCATTATGCACTAAAGGAACCGCTACTTCTATCATCGGCACAGCTTCGTGAAACCAAACAATATGCGGACGGAGTTGTGCACCATCTTCGGCTTTATCACCCAGTTTAATATCACCTTTAATTTCATAAATCAATTCTTCATCCAACTCACTCCGCATTTTAAATATTTCTCCATGCAGGTGAAGCACTTTAGTTGAACCGGCTCTTTCATGCAGGTCATCTATATTTTGTGTGATGATGGTTACATCAAAATCATTTTCCAGTTCTGCCAATCCATAATGTGCAGCATTGGGTATTGCATCCAGCACATTCTTTCTTCTGTAATTATAAAAATCTAATACCAGTTGAGGATTTCTTCTCCACGCCATCGGTGTTGCCACATCTTCAATATCATAACCTTCCCACAATCCATCACTGTCACGAAAAGTTTTTAAACCGCTCTCGGCACTGATGCCGGCACCGGTTAGGACCACTACTTTTTTTCTTATCACATATTCAAACTTTATTACATAATCAATAATTGATAATGCTTCTTATTTTGGCCACACACCATTAAGATTACCGCCGTAGCTATTATATACAACTAAAGCTCCGTCACCTGATGAGGTACCCCCCACATTACCAATCAAATACCCGTTTCGATTATACGCCCAGAAGCCACCATCGTTATTATCAGAAGACCCCAGACTTATTCTTTTATTGCCTTTATTATCATTGATCGTTAAAATACCATTACCGTTGGTTGTTGAGTTAACTTCAATTATAGAGTTACCATCCACGTTTTTGCAAATAATATTTCCATTTTTAACAATATTTGATCCTATTTCATCAACCAGTTTTCCTTCAACATTATAAACTTGCATTTTCCCACTTCCATCGTTATAATTTCCAATCCAACATGCGTTGTTGCCATTAGTGTTCTTTGTTAACATACTCCCAGTCCCATATGAAGTCTCATAGAGGTCAATTATTTCATTACCATATTTATTAATTACTTTTATTTCCCCGGCATTTGCATAAGTATCATTTTTAATATCGACCAAAACTTTACCCTGGTCATCAATCACCTGAAACTCCTTAGCTTTTACAAGGTTGGACACATCAGCTTGATTTAACCGGAAAGATGTAATTAAGAAAAAACTACCGATAAGTAATACAGCTACTAAAGTAATTTTATAAAACCGGAGATTTTGTTCCAGCTTTTGCAATCTTTGTTCGATGGAATTCATAACAAATAATTTTATTGTTTACAGATATATGAAGTTACACTTCAAATCTTAGCTCAGCAATACCCGCTGTTGGGTAATTTATAAATTATTATGATTGGATATTAAAAAAATGTAAAAGAACAGGCCGGAAAATATTTTCCGGCCTGCCTGAATTTTACTTTACACGGGTAAATTGAAAGAGAGAACTGTCTTTCGTTTGGATACCAAAACTCATACTGTCTAACTTCACTACTGTACAGGCAGTTTTTGTTTTGGCAGAATCACTTTGTGTCCAGTTTAATTGCGTATCGCTTGTCCATTCGTAGGCAATAGTATCTGCCTTTGCTTTGCCGGGTAAAATGATTAACCCTTTACCATTTGGCCCAATAACATACTCATATTTTTTCTGGTTGGAATCAATTGTTCCGGCAGCCGCAATATTCAGGGCGGCTAAATTATTTTTAGCATCGGTACTATCGAGTTTCCATTTGCCAATTAATAATTCTTTGTTGAAACCAATTGGATTATTTACTGTAGGTTTTTGGGTGAGGAAATAATACACCACTCCCCCGCTTACTACCAGCAGCAGCAAGCCAATGAATACTTTTTTCATAATTGTACTTTTAATTTGTTTGGAAAAATGAAGTTTAATACCCGGGCAGTTGATTTTATTGCCGGTTGCTTTCTTACAGCATACAATCATTGAATGGAAAACACGAGGTTAGGCTGAAGGGAAATAATCTGCAGTTCATTACATCAGCAGATAATAATACTGTGCACTTTTAAAAAGTAACCTGCTAAAGTTGTTAAAAGTTTTTGAAGGGACGATTATTGATTACTAATTATTAATTATTGAAAAGAAATTTGACGATAGCAATATCGAAATCTTCAAATCCTGGAATTAATGTCGTCTATTTCATATCTCCCAATTCCATTATAATTTCCCACTCAGTATCTGTTACCGGCTGCACACTTAATCTTCCAAGGCGAACAAGTGCCATATTGGTTAAACGTTTATCCGCTTTTACCTGCGCAAGAGTTACCGGCTTTTTTATTTTTTTGTAAGGTTTCAAATCCACCACCACCCATGTATCATCTTCTGCAGTAGGGTCAGGATAAAATTCTTTGGCAACTTTGGCAATACCTACTATTTCTGTTCCTTCATTACTATGATAGAATAATACTTCATCGCCTTTCTTCATTCCTTTTAAATGGAGCCGGGCAGCATAGTTACGTACCCCATCCCACATAGTTTGCTTATCTTTTTCCAGTTGCTCCCAACTGTAAGTAGAAGGTTCTGATTTTACCAGCCAGTATGCCATAGTAATAAATTTAGTTGAACAAATTTAATCAGTATGTCAATATATAATTCAACCAGTGAAAGATTAGATTCAACAAAAAAGGCTGTCATAACCGACAGCCTTTTTATAAAGAATGATTATTTGATTAAAATACATTGTAACCGAAGCTAACATAATACAAACCACCAATGGCCGGGTTACCCACACCATTACGATAGTATTGGTTCAGCAGGTTATTGGCACCAATTTTAAATACAGATTTAATTTTTGGCACTTTATAGTTAACCTGTGCATCAATTGTATTAAATGCAGGCAGGCGATCATTAGCAAAATCACTTTCATATTTTACATCATCCTGCCAGCGGAAATTTATACTGAAACCAAACTGTTTGGTTTTACCCAAACCTGTGCTGGTTAACCCAAGATTGAAACGGTATTTAGGCGTATTGAAGTTGCTGACAAACCCTGATGGTACATCTTCAATATTATCGGATGATACGTTAAAGTTGAAGTTCCAGAACTTAACAAAGTTGTAGTCCATACCAAAACCCCAGCCCCATGTAGTAACCTTAGTATCACTGTTGGTTACAATACCAATTGCATTTCTTTTAGAGGCACTTAAGAAATCAAGAAAATCTGCCTGTGATTGTGGGGCACCGGCTTTACGCTGTAATAACACTATGCGGCCAATAAAATCTTTGTATTCGCCAACATATCCATAAGCATCCAGCAACAATTTATTTTTTACCAGGCTCTTGTAACCTACTTCATATGTTGAAGCCACTTCAGGTTTAAATTCTTTAAACTTATATGGAGTAAAGTTTCCTGCCAGCACATTTTCTAATTGAAAACCGGGATTATTCTTGAGGTTATACAGGTCTTGTACCCAGGGTAAGCCACCTGCCAGGAACACACCGCTACCTACAACCAGGTTAATATATTGTTGCTGTGTTGTTGGAAAACGATAAGCAGTTTGGTAGGATAAACGAATATTATTGTTTTTAGCAACTTTAATTACTGCAGTTGCCCTGGGGGTAAACCTTTCTTTGAAATTATCATTTTTGTCATATCGTCCGGATGCAGAAAGAATTAATCGTTCATTGAACAAACGCTTAGTCAACTGTACATACCCGCCGTACTCATTTATTTTAATGGGTCCATTATAATCAATAAATAATGTTCCTTTTGAATTCAATACATACTGTTTCCAGTTTGCACCTACCAGTACATCTACAAACTTGATAATATCCTGGAAGTTGTACTGACCTTCAGCTCCCCATAAATCACTTCTGTCAAGTAACAATCCTCCAATAGGAATTGGATCAGAACTTACTTTATTATACAGGTTACGGAACAAATCGGTACCTGAAACAGGACGACCCTGATCAGCTAATGCCCTTCCTACATTATGATATTTAAGTGGGTTGGTAGTAGCAATTGCATTAAATGCTGCTGCCTGTGCCTGTGCCTGGCTTTGACCACCCTGTAAAGCTATAGTGTAAGCAGTAGTCCAATCTGTAAGCTCCTGTACTAAATAACCCTGCACATACTGTTGGTACCAGGTAGCACTTGGTTTCCATGCTTCATTAAATAGCTGCGCTGTAATAGTTGAGTTATGTGAACCACCGGCATTTTCCTGAGTGGTGTAGCCACGCAAAAACCAGTTCTTTGATTTAAACTCCAGCTTATGCTGACCCATTTTAAAATCCTTGATAGAATAACGTTCACTTCCGGTATAAACAGTGTTACCGGTTCCCCAGTTAGTCAACCAGGAAACTTCAAGTTTGTTGGTTATTTTATAAAAAAGTCCACCGGACAGTTTGAAGTTAGTGGTGTTATTATCCAGTAGTTCTCTTTCTGTATAACCGGTACGGGATACGTTAATGGTGTTGGGCAAAGAAGACATTATATAATTTAAAACAGGTACCGCAGAAGGTTGTTGCGCACCAATAGCTGCTGCTACCGCTCCGTAAATGTCAACATTTCCTCCTGCTGTCGCAACACTGCGAAGGTTGCGGGTTGTTTCATCGCCATATACATTAATACCATCGTAATTGGGATCTGTTTCTCTTGTTCCCGGAATTACAGAACCGGTAGAACCTAATCGGGAATAATTTCTGAAATCATCTCCAATCCAGTCTTTTGCCTGTAATAACTGAGCATTGATTTTAAAAGCAAATTTTTCACCTATCACTTTTCCCCATCTTACAGACCAGTCATGGTAAGCACCAGTTGGTCTTTCCCGTTGATCAGTATGCATCATACCCGTTTTAATCTGTGCACTTAAACCCTGGTATTTGAAAGGATTTTTACTGTTGATGAGAACAGTACCGTTCATACCACCCGGACCATACAATGCTGAAGATGCACCCGGCAGTAATTCCATACTTTCCACATCCAGTTCGGTAACACCTACAATGTTACCAACGGAGAAGTTTAAGCCGGGAGCCTGGTTATCCATTCCATCCACTACCTGGTTTACACGGGCACTACCACTACCATTGAAACCACGGGTAGTAACGGTAGTAAAAGTTAAACTGGAATTAGTTACATCCACACCTTTGGCATTTCTTATAATATCATAATAACTGGCAGCACTGGCGTTGCGAATAGCTGCAGTACCAATTCTTTCAATTGAAACAGGCGATTCCAGTAAACGGGTTGAAGTACGGGTAGCTGCTACTACCACTTCCTGTCCTAATGAAGAAACTGCCGTTAATTCTACAGCTACTTTTTCGGAACCAGACACAGTAACTTCCGTGGTTTCAAAACCAACAGAAGATATAACTAATGTTACAGGGAGTTTGGCTACCGTTAATCTGAAATTACCGTTATCATCCGTAAATGCACCAATAGTTGTGCCTTTTACTACTACTGATACGGCAGCCACATTTTCTTTGTTTGAACCATTTTTAACATTACCGGTAATGGTAACATTTTGTGCAATCGAAGTGAGGCTTATAAGGCATGCTAATAACAAGCAAGCAAAAGAGCTCATGCTTTTTCTCATATTCAGAAGTTTTGGATTAAACAATCGGCTGCCAAAATAGTGATTGTTAGCTTACTATAAAAATTTTCTTTGCACCATTTTGAGGGACCCTGTTAATTTCTTTACCGTCTTAAAATTGGGCGGAAACCCTCGTCTTGGTATTTTAGCGCATGAGTTCATTTCAATTTCCGGGTCAAACCGCTTTTTACAGGGGAAAAGTAAGGGATGTTTACACCATACACAATCAATGGCTGGTTATGATAGCCAGCAACCGCATTTCTGCTTTTGATGTTATTTTACCAAGGCCAATTCCATTTAAAGGACAGGTTTTAAACCAGATAGCTGCTTATATGCTAAACGCCACGGCTGATATTTGTCCCAACTGGCTGGTGGATGTTCCTGCACCTAATGTAAGTATTGGCCAAAAATGTGACCCCTTTAAAATTGAAATGGTGGTTCGGGGCAATTTAACCGGTCATGCCTGGAGAACCTATGCTGCCGGAAAAAGAATTTTGTGCGGAGCGCAAATGCCCGAAGGAATGAAAGAAAATGATTATTTCCCGTCTCCTATTATTACTCCCAGTACCAAAGCTGCTGAAGGGCACGATGAAGATATCAGTCCAGCTGAAATTATTGCTAACGGTCTTGCTACAGAAGCTGATTGGAAAATATTGAGTGATTATGCACTTAAATTATTTGCAAGAGGAAAAGAGATTGCCGCCAAACAGGGATTGATACTGGTAGATACAAAATATGAGTTTGGAAAAATTGGGGATACTATTTACCTGATGGATGAAATTCATACACCCGATAGCTCAAGATATTTTTATGCGGACGGATTTGAAGAAAGACAGGCAACAGGCGAAAGACAAAAACAATTGAGTAAAGAATTTGTAAGGGAATGGCTGATCGCTAATAATTTTATGGGTAAAGAAGGACAAACTGTTCCGGAGATGAGTGATGAGTGGGTAGATACAATTTCTAAACGATATATTGAATTGTATGAGAAAGTAATTGGCGAAAAATTTATTCCTCAATCATTGAGTGATGAGGAAACAAAAGAAAAAATTATTACTGCGCTTTCTAAATTAGCTTAACATCATCAATCAACTTACATGAAAATTCTATTTAACGTTTGCTTTGCTGTTATTTCACTTTCAGTCCTTGCACAAAAACAAAATTATTTACTCATTGGCACCTATACTACCGGCAAAAGTGAAGGTATATATGTTTATAAATTCGACAGTAAAACAGGTGACGCTACTCCTGTAAGCTCAATCAAAAGCTCTAACCCGTCCTACTTAGCTATCTCACCTAATCAAAAATATGTGTATGCCGTTAATGAAAATAAACCTGGTGATGTAACTGCTTATTCCTTTGATAAAAGCAACGGTAGCCTCACCACCATCAATCAACAGTCATCCAAAGGAGATCATCCCTGCTATGTTACCACCAGCAGCAATGGAAAGTTTGTGCTGGTTGGCAATTACAGTAGCGGTACATTATCTGTTTATCCCGTTAAAAAAGATAATTCTTTAGATACCGCCTCACAGGTAATTGCTCATAGCGGCAGTAGTGCTAACAAAGACAGACAGGAATCGGCACATGTACATCAAACTGTTTTATCAAAAGACAATAAATATGTTTTTGTTCCCGATTTAGGTATAGATAAAGTAATGATATATCAGTTCAATAATTCAAATGGCCGGCTTACGAAAGCCGCTCAGCCATTTGTGCAAACTACGGCCGGAGCTGGACCAAGGCATTTTGATTTTCATCCCAACAACAAGTATGCTTACTTAATGGAAGAATTAAGCGGAACGGTAGAAGCATTTGCCTACCACAATGGAAAATTAAAATCAATACAAACTATTTCCAGTCACCCGAAAGATTATACTGGTACAAAAGGCAGCGCCGATATTCATGTATCGCCTGATGGAAAATTTTTGTACTGCAGCAACCGTGGTGAAAGTAATACCATTGCCATTTTCAAAATTAATCCGGTCAATGGTAAACTAACCAGCATCGGTTTTCAATCAACGATGGGATTAACGCCCCGTAATTTCAATTTTGACCCCGGCGGCAACTTTTTATTAGTAGCCAACCAGAACAGCGACAATATCGTTGTATTTAAAAGAAATAAACAAACAGGACTCCTTACTGATACCGGTAAAAGAATTGAGGTGGGTAACCCTGTATGTATAAAATGGATTAAAGCCGACAGTAAATAGTTTGATTATTTCCTTGGCAAAACAAAATTCATCACATCGTCCGGTGTAATTGTTTTACCGGATAATATCACTAAGCGTTCCACTACATTTCTTAATTCACGGATATTACCTGTCCAGTTATGACTCTTAAGTAATTCCAGTGCTGTTGTGTCAATGGCTTTAACCGGCTGCCCATAATCGGCTGCAATATCAACCAGGAATTTATCTACCAGCAAAGGAATATCATCCTTCCGGTCATTTAATGATGGTACATGAATCAATATCACACTCAACCGGTGATACAAATCCAGCCTGAATTTTTTCTCTTCTACTTCTTTCAGCAGATCTTTATTAGTGGCGGCAATCACTCTTACATCTACATTAATATCTTTATCCGCTCCTACCCTTGTGATCTTTCCTTCCTGCAAAGCCCTTAATACTTTGGCCTGTGCTTCCAGGCTCATATCCCCTATTTCATCAAGGAAAAGTGTACCGCCGTTGGCTGTTTCAAATTTACCAATGCGTTGTTTGATAGCTGAAGTAAATGATCCTTTTTCATGACCAAACAATTCACTTTCTATCAGTTCGCCGGGAATAGCAGCACAGTTAACCTCTACTAAAGGTCCATTGGCACGGTTGCTTTTTTCATGAATCCATCTTGCCACCAACTCTTTACCTGAACCGTTTTCACCGGTGATCATTACCCTGGCTTCTGTTGGAGCCACTTTATCAATAGTATCTTTAATGCGTTTGATAGGTTCGCTTTCACCAATCATCTCCTGCACCTTACTCACTTTGCGTTTCAGCACTTTGGTTTCTTCTACTAAAGTTGTTTTATCCATCGCATTGCGGATGGTGATGAGCAGCCGGTTAAGATCTGGTGGTTTGGATACATAATCAAAAGCACCTTTCTTTACTGCTTCCACAGCTGTTTCAATAGTACCATGACCAGAGATCATAATTACCGGAACATCAGGTCTTGCTTCTCTTGCCTTCTCTAAAAATTCAATACCATCCATCTTTGGCATCTTTATATCACAAAGCACCACTTCATAGTTCTTTTCTTTCAAACGTTTTAGTCCATCTTCTCCATTCTCTGCATCATCAATTTTATATCCCTCATACGAAAGGATTTCAGTAAGGGTTTTACGGATCGCTTTTTCATCGTCTATTATCAAAATGTTCGACATACGGTGATTTAATTATTCGTTAACGTGTATTTTTTATGGATTACCGTTATCAGTAAATCTCATTTAAACCAAAAGTAAGGAAAATGAAACCGATACTGCTACTAATGGCTGCGCTTCCCTTTTTTTCATGCAGTCAGCCTTCTGCAAATGTTCAGCCAAACTTTTCTACTGACAGTTTTAAAACTTCCATTACATCAATAGGCGATATTCCTCCTCCTGAAGGGTTTGAAAGAATAACGGCGGATGAAAATTCATTCACCAGTTTTCTCAGAAATATAAAATTGAAAAAAGATAAAACGGTTTACCTGTATAATGGCGTACCTAAACGTAACCAGTCCGCACAATATGCCGTGCTGGACATACCCGTTCCTAAAGTGGACTTGCAGCAATGTGCCGATGCAGTAATGCGGATTAGGGCCGAATACCTGTTTGCTCAAAAAAGATTCAGTGAAATTATTTTTATTGATAATGCACACCGGGTTTATCCATTTTCTCCGCCTTATACCAAAGAGCATTTTGATAAATATTTACTGCGGGTATTTGCTAACTGCGGAACAGCTTCATTATCCATACAATTAAATCAGGTTAAGGGTTATGAAAATATTAAACCCGGTGATGTTTTAATAAAAGGAGGTTCACCAGGTCATGCTGTTATAGTGGTAGATGCGGCAATTAATAAAGAGGGTAAGAAAGCTTATATGCTGGCACAGAGTTATATGCCGGCACAGGATATTCATGTACTTAAAAACCCCAAATACTCCAATAGTCCCTGGTATTTTGCTAATAATGACAATATTATATATACACCTGAATGGGTATTTTATAAAGATCAATTAAAAAGATGGTGAGAGCAGTAATTTTACGAAAAAGATTGTTCAGGGGTTTTGCTATTGTCATTTGAACATATATATAGTTACTTTGAAGGTATTAATTCCTATTACTACCCGTATCTAAAATGAAAAACTATGAACACCCAGGCACCCTCGCCCTTGTGGCAAATCTTAATTAAAGTAGGTGCTTTAGCAGGGTTTATGCTGGTCGTAATGTACATGTTTATCTATGTATTGATCGCTGCACTTAAACTCTTCGTAAGCAACTAACAAATAAAAAACCTCCGTTTTACAATGGAGGTTTTTTTATTTCATTTTATCAAATAGTAATTTCTTTTCCGATTCATTACTGGTTAAATCAGCAGCTTCCCTGAAATATTGATTGGCCTCATCAATATGACCGGCCTTTTTATGTAACTCACCTAAAATAGAGGGCAGCAGGTAATAATTTTTAATAGCGTTAATACCGGGAATGGAATGTACAGCCTCAATTGCCGCCTCCGGCCCATCTAACTCACTTATAATTACGGCACGGTTTAATGCCACAACGGGTGTAGGCTTTAGCCGGTACAGTACATCATAATAACGCAATATGGCCGGCCAGTTGGTCTGCTCGTAAGTATTGGCCATTACATATTCACAGGCAATCATTGCTTCCACATGATAGGTGGTGATGGTTTCACCGGAAGCTGCTTCTTCCATATAATTAATTCCTCTTGCTATCAGCTCATTATTCCATAAGTTCCTGTTTTGTTGCTGCAATAAGATGATGTTTCCTTTATTGTCAACACGGGCTTTATTACGGGCAGCCGTAACACACATTAAAGACAGCAAAGCATACACTTGCGGCTTGGCTGTAATATTATTCTTCAATAACAATTCAGCCAGCCTGATAGCTTCATCCTGTAACTCTTTTCGTACCAGTTCTGCATGCTGCGCTGAGTTATAACCTTCATTAAACAAAAGATAGATCGCCGTCAATACATTTTCCAATCGTTGTTCTAATTCATTTCCCGATGGTATCTCGTAGGCAATCTTATTTTCTCTGAACTGTAGTTTGGCCCGGTACAATCGTTTATCAATCGTGTCAACAGCACAAATAAATGATTTGGCTATTTCCGCCACACTAAAACCGCAAAGTGTTTTTAATATCAATGCTACCTGGCTTTCTGTACTCAGCGATGGATGACAACAGGTAAACATCATCCGCAACTGGTCATCTTCTATTTCACCGGCAGAAACGATATCGTTGATGGTGGCTGACAAAGTATATTCAGATTTTAAAAGATGGGATATGTTATCTGCAAATTCCTTTTGTCTTTTTTGTTTACGAATAACATCAATGGCTTTATTCTTTGCCACCGTAAATAACCAGGCGGTAGGATTATCCGGTATTGATCCCATCTTCCAGGTATGCATGGCTTTTAACAAGGTATCCTGCACCACATCTTCCGCTAATTCTATATTATGCGGACCAAATACTTTGGTTAAGGACGCAATGAGTTTACCCGATTCGTGCCGGAAAAGATGATCAACTGTTTGATGAATAAATGAACCGGAACTCAAGCCATTAATTTTATGATCTAATTTACGGATAAACAACCGGCTCCCGGTCAAGGATTACATGCATATGATGGAGCAAATGTTTATTGTAATCAGCCGCCAGCCATTCAATAGTATGTGGTTCGCCGGTAACACAGGTTCTGCTATACAGTTCAGGATTCATATTAGAAAGAATAGAAACGATATGTTTATTCAGCAACCGCCATAAGCTTATTAAATCAGCAGCATCATAATTCTGATAACCTGATGCTTTAACCCATGTATCCTGTGCATATACAATATGAGGAGCATCTTCATACTGCGCCACTACAAATCTTCTTGCATTGGATAAGGCGGAATCAATCAAATGCCCGATGATCTCTTTCTTACTCCATTTGGCAGGGTTGGGTTTAGCAGTTAACTGTTCTTCTTTTAACTGAAGCAGCATCGGTTCATACTGTGCAATAATATCCTGTAACTGGCTGATGGTTTCTTTCATCTTTTTATTGGCAAGTTAATGATCATCCGCATAATGATCTGTTATCAATTATGCAAGACGCTGTCTCAAAATTATTTTTCTGCAAAGAACGCCAGAAAACAAAGAACGCAATAAGCTGAATTCTAATCATTGTTTTTTGCGCTGCATTTCAATTTGCGGTTCTTTGCGTGAACTTATTAAGATTTTGAGACAGCCTCTTTGTATTTCATCGGTTAATTTACAAATCACCCAATCATCAAATTACATCTTCATTATCTGCCTTACCTGCACACTGCCGCCATATTCAAAATCTGGACAATCTTTGCTTATTTCCACTGCTTCATTTATATCAGCAGCGTTGATGATAAAAAATCCGCCCACCAGTTCCTTACCTTCTGTATAAGGACCATCCATTACTTTTTTATCCTTGCCGCTAACGAGTTTACCACCGGGCAGCAACGGCTCACCGCTAACATATTTACCAGCTTTAGCCAGCCGGTCAATCCAGGCCATCCATTTAGTCATTTCTGCCTGCATTTGTTCGGGAGTAGGTCGTTTGCCCTGGGCGGCCATACCGCCGTGAAAGATCAACATGAACTTTTCCATGAGAATTGTTTTTGAATTTGACAATTAATTTACCTCATATTGACGCTGTACTGAAACAAATCTGGACAAACGGTTAAATGTTTTTTTTAATCACAGCTCCCGCATCATCAACCAATCCGTCTGCCGGTCATCGCCCAGCCAAAAATCATGTTTGCCAAATTTTTTAAATCCCCATTTTTCGTAAAAGGCAATGGCCCGGTCATTCTTCTCCCACACACCTAACCAAATGATGGTACGGTTCATTCGCTTTGCTTCATCCAAACAAAACTGCATCATAGCACTCCCCACTCCTTTTCCAATTACCGACTGGTCAGCATAAATGCGAACAATTTCCACAGAAGATTTATTACCAAACGCATTATACCTATCTCCATCATGCATCTTTACATAACCAACCGGTTTTTCATCATCCCAAGCCATAAAAAAATAGCCGTTGCTCTCTTCTACCTCTTTTATCAACCCTTCACGGGTAAATTGTTCGTTCATGAACTTATCCATGTTCTCCTTTGTGTTGTACTGCGCAAACGTTTCGTAAAAAGTTTTGCGGCTGAGGTCAGCTATCGTTGCAGCATCATTCATATTAACCGGTCTGATAATTATTCCACTCATAGTTGCAAACTACAATAAAAAATTTTGTACCCTATGGAAATCGTTCTACCTTTTTTATTCTTTCGCCCCCTATTCAAGGCTCACCCAACCTCTTTCTTCATTCTTAAAAATTTAAACACATGAGAAAATTTTTCTTCATCCTGCTGCTTATACCTTTATTAAGCATCAGTCAGACAAAAAATGTCATCAACAGTTTTCGTGTTTTTCCAAAACCTGATAAAATAGCCGAATTTGAAAAAGGCATGGCTGCTCATGCACAGAAATATCATACAGGCAACTGGAAGTGGCGGGTGTATGAAATACAAAGCGGGCCGGATGCTAACGGGTTTCATGTAATTGAAGGACCATTGAGCTGGGATGAATTTGATAAAAGAGGTGACCTTAGCGCTGAACACCAGGCAGACTGGAATAAAAATGTTGCGCCGTATATTACCAGCCAGGGCACCAGCAGTTATAATGAATTTGATACCGCCCTCAGTAATGTAGCCATGACAGATTATGCAGATAAAATAATAATCAACCACATACATCCCAAACCGGGAATGTTAACTGCATTGAATGATTTAGTAAAAAGAATGAAAAAAGTATGGCAGGCCAGCAACGAAAGTGTGGCGGTGTATCACACAGTGTATTCAGGAGCACCGCAAATATCACAGGTAACAAGATTAAAGGCAGGGTTGAAAGAATTAGATGCCAGCTACCGGAAATCGTTTCCCGAAAGATATAATGAAGTATATGGAGAAGGCGCCTGGACACATTACCTGGAAGATTATGCAAAGATTGTGGAAAGCCGCTGGAGTGAATTGCTTTTTGTAAGAAATGATCTTGGATCGAAATAAGACTTTCTCATCATTAATTATATATTACATAAAAATCCTTCCTGTTGCAGGAGGGATTTTTTATTTCTTTAACTTTCTTTATTAATCATCATTTCTATTTATTAAATACCGGTTTCGTACAAACAATTATCTTTAACGCATGGACAGGAAATACTGGGAACGTATTGCCCCGAGCTACAACGAAGAAATTTTTGACGTACTTAAAAACGATAAAAGCGGAAAAATTGTTACCGCGATTGAACAAATTGCTTCCAAAGAAAAAACAGTTACAGATTTAGGTTGTGCCATTGGCAAATGGATACCGTTGTTAGCCACTGCGTTTAAACAGGTAATTGCTACCGATATATCAGCTAAAAATTTAGACATAGCCAAAGAAAGATGCACCGCCTACCCCAACGTAGAATATGTGCGGATGGATATGAGTGCCGATAACCTTACGGTTACTCCCTGTGATGTGGCAGTATGCATCAATGCTATTTTAACGCATGACTTAAAAAAGCGTATCAACTTTTTTCAATCACTCAATATCTGCATCAACAAAGATGGTCATTTGATATTAGTGGTTCCTTCACTTGAATCAAAACTGTACACCAACATCATTGCTCACCGCTGGAATGTGGATGATGATCATAAAGAGCGGATTGAAAGTGTAGAGAAAGCATATGCTTTGGCAAAGAATATAAAACAGGGTGTTACGGATATTGATAATGTACCTACTAAACATTATTTGCAGGAAGAACTTCAGCTATTATTAACGCTGGAAGGATTTACGGTGGATAGAATTGAAAAGATCAACTATACCTGGGCAACTGAATTTCATAATCCGCCGAAGTGGCTGGCTGAACCTTATCCATGGGATTGGATGGTGGTGGCGAAGAAAAATTAATTGTAGTGTGACAAACGCCTAAATAAGATGCGACAAAATAATTCCCGTAGCCACTGCCGCATTTAATGATTCAGCATTTCCTTTTTTTGAGATTGTAATTTTTTTATTCGCCAATTGCAGCAACTCTTCACTGATACCTTTGCTTTCATTACCGATCAATAATATACCGGTATGTTCACCGCTGAGTTTTTGTATGGGTGTTCCTTCCAGCACAGCCGCATATATGCGAACATTTTTTTGAAGTTTTAAAAATGCAGGCAGGTCTTTATACAATACATTTACCCGCATAATACTACCCATAGTTGACTGTATTACTTTGGTATTGTAAGCATCGGCACAATCAGCCGAACAAATAATATGCTTTACACCAAACCAATCAGCAATGCGGATGATGGTTCCCAAATTGCCGGGATCCTGAATGGCATCCAGCATTATCACGAGTTCTTTATTCAAATCAATATTATCATCAATGCTAAACTTTTCTACCAGCAACAAAACCTGGTTGGGTGTGCTTAGCTGTGATATTCGTTCCAGCTCATTTTCATTTACAGGAGTAATAGCCGTTGCATCAATATTTTTAACCAAATTTTTATTTTTAATCAGCCACTCATCCAATGCATATATTTGCTTTACTGCATGAGGCTTTTCCTGCAAAATTTCCGCAGCTATTTTAGGGCCTTCTGCAATAAACAGGTTTTCTTCATCCCTGAATTTTTTATGGCTTAAACTTTGAATATATTTGGCCTGCGCTTTACCCAGCATGATTACGCATTTATGATTGTAAAGAAAGGAATAAATATCGTTCGGTGTTTCGCTATCCTTATACTATTTTCTGCATTGCTGCCCGCCTGTTTTATTTTTAAGAAGAATAAAATACCAGATTATAAAGTAAAAAATTTTCAGAAAGGGGTCACCTTTGTGTACCATAATAAATTTGAAATAAAAACGGATTCTCTCAGTGCCTCACAAAAATCAGAATTAAAGAGCCGGATTGCAGCACAATTGGATGACAGTATGATGGCAAGGGTGCTTGACAGGGCTATTTTTAAAGGTCTTATAAAAAATCCACCTGCTTTTGATACCAATGCAGTTAACCGCTCCATGAGGAATATTAAGCTTTTGATGAATAACCTTGGCTATTTCAGAGCAGAAGTGTCTGCAGAACATTTTGTTGATTCCTCCAATAAATACATAAAAAAAGGGCAGTACCCCGTTATTACGACTTTTAAAGTGGATACCAAAAAAAACACAATCATCGATTCGCTTAATTATATCCTTCCTACAGCAGATCTGCAAAGAATAACCAATAATAAGTTAGAGGATGCCCTGCTTAAAAAGGGAAAGCCATTTACAGTTGAAAAAGTTTCCGGAGAAATTAACCGCCTGCTGGCTGATTACAGGAACAATGGATACTATAATATTAACCGTGGTGATTTGTATGCGGATGTTGATACAGTAAATAAAGCATTATTAAATCCCGCCCTCAGCGATTTTGAACGTATCATTATTTTGGCCCGCAGTAAAAACAGGCGGCCCATGATTAATGTGCTGATGAAAATGCGTCCGAAGATTGACAGTGTTAAACCAACTGTATATGACACCTCCAAATTAAAAAAATATTACATTGGCAACATAAACATATACCCGGATTTTAATTTCCTGCGGGATACCAGTTTTCTTGAAACAACTTTGTCAAAAGACAGTAACATACGTGTGGTATACAACATGTATAAATTCAAAACATCGTATTTAGCCAACAATATTTATTTAAAGAAAGGAGCTTTATACAGGGAAGAGGATTATGTACGTACCATCAATAATATTAACCTGCTGGGCTCCTGGCAGGTAGTGAATGTACAATCGTATATTGATTCCACTTACCAGGATTCTGCCGGCAGGGTGAATTTTAATTTTTATCTCACGCCTGTAAAACGGTACAGTTTTTCTGCCAATGTAGAATCCAGCTTTTCTACCAATGTGAGTACGGCGGGAAGTGGAAATGGTAATATACTTGGTTTTTTAAGTAACGTATCACTAACAGACAGGAATGTAGCAAAACAGGGCGTAAGGGCTTCATTAAGTTTACGTGGCGGTGTTGAATACAATACTAAAGATAATTGGAGCCAGAACTCAAGGGAACTCGGACTTACCAATAATTATGTATTTCCCAAATTCATTAAAGTGATTCCACTGGTAGATTTGTTTATATTATGGAAGAAAAAACCAATGATTTACAAATCAACCAATCTTAGCGGTAACGTATCTTCTCTCAATCGGGTGGGGTTTTTCAACCTGGCATCCTTTAGTGTGGGAGCCGGTTATGACTGGAAACAAAAAGCAAATCTTGCCCGTACGGCTAAAATGAATGTTGATTATACCAACCTTTATAATGAATCGCAGGCATTTAAAGATGCTATAAAAGACAATCCGTTTCTTAAAAACTCTTTTCAAACTTCACTGGTAATGGGGTTAAGTACTACTTATCTTTTCTCATTGGCTTCCAAAAAAGCCAACATAGTGCATAGTTTAAAGATCAACCTCGAAGAATCGGGTGTACTTTTTGGGGAGATAAAAAAATGGTTTAAGGATCAGACTGTTTTAAAAAATTTACGGCAATATGTAAAAGCGGATGTGGAATATAAACGTTTTATCAATTTCCAGAAATCAACGCTGGCCTTAAGAGCTTTTATTGGCGCCGGTACACCCGTCAGGGGTGATTCCGGTTTACCTTTCTTTAAACAATATTTTGCCGGTGGCCCTAATAGCATGCGGGCATGGCCTATACGTTCGTTGGGCTTAGGCGGAGCAGCATTCCCGGTTTATCAACCGGGTACCAGTCGTTTTAATGATCGGGTGGGTGATGTGCAAATAGAAGCCAACGTAGAATACCGTTATGATATAGCACCACTCTTCAATAATGTAATCAATCTTAAAGGTGCTGTGTTTATGGATGCCGGAAATGTGTGGGCTATTAAAAAAGATCAAAATGTAACGGATGATCCCAAAGTATTTAAACTAAACAACCTGTATAAACAATTAGCGGTGGGATTAGGAACCGGATTGAGGTTAGACTTTAATTATTTTATTCTTCGTTTTGATTTTGGTTTCCGTTTCAAACGACCTGATATTTCAGCAAACAACGGATGGCAGATACCGGCCATCAATTTAAAAAATGTATTTGGTAAAAACGGAAGACAATGGCGGTATGAAAATTATAATTTCACTTTTGGTATCAACTACGCCTTTTGATAATAGCCGGACTGATACTTTTCAATAAATGCATCTATTGTCAGTGCATCTTCTACTTTAAACTCTCCTATTCTTGTTCTGCGCAAACTGCTGAGGTAGGCTCCACATCCTAATGCTTCGCCAAAGTCATTGGCAATACTTCTTATATAAGTTCCCGTTGAGCAAACGATGCGAAACTCAATAACCGGCAATGCTACTTTTGTAATTTCAAATTCTTTTATAAAAACTTTTCTCGGTTCTACTTTTACTTCAATCCCTTTCCTGGCTGATTTATACAAAGGCTTGCCATCTACCTTTATGGCTGAATGCATAGGAGGCATTTGCAAAATATCACCAGTAAACTTAGGCAGTACCTTATGCATTTCATCAACCGTGATATGTTGGTATGGTTTAAAATTTTCGGGGTCACTTTCTAAATCATAAGTTGCTGTGGTAGCCCCCAGTGTAAATGTGCCGGTATATTCTTTTTCCTGTGCCATGTATTCATTGATCTTTTTCGTAAACTTTCCCGTACAGATAATTAACAGCCCTGTAGCTAATGGATCCAGCGTTCCAGCATGCCCCACTTTTTTTATCCGTATAAGCGAACGGATCTTTGCCACCGCATCAAAAGATGTCCAGCGGAGAGACTTATCGATCAACAACATTTTCCCTTCTGCAAAAGGATTTACTGCTTCTTCAGCCATGGCGGCGAAGATAAATGGTTCAAGCTAAAAACCATCTGCAAAAATATTCCGTATATAAATTCCATTGATGAACCACTGGATGGTTGTTGATCAATTACCGCAAGTGGAAAATTATTTATTAAACATTTAAAATAAAACAGATGAAAAAAATCGCTTTGCTGATTGCAGGAGCATTGATCATGAATGCTTCTTTTGCTCAAATGAACGACACGAAAGAAAAAACAGTAGAAGTAGGTGGTGCTCCTATGTATCCATCTAAAAACATTATTCAGAATGCTGTAAACTCAAAAGATCACAGCACCCTGGTTGCAGCAGTTAAGGCTGCCGGCCTGGTAGAAACCTTGCAGGGAGCAGGGCCTTTTACAGTATTTGCCCCAGTTAATAATGCTTTTGACAAATTACCCAAAGGCACAGTAGAAAGTTTATTAAAACCGGAGAATAAGAATACGCTCACAAAAATTCTCACCTATCATGTAGTAGCAGGAAAACTTGACTCCAAAGCGCTTGCTGAAAAGATTAAAGAAGGAAATGGCAAAGCTGAACTTACCACTGTAGCCGGAGGTAAATTATGGGCAAGCATGAAGGGGAATAAAATTGTATTGATGGATGAAAAAGGAGGAATGGCACATGTAACCATTAAAGATGTATACCAGAGCAATGGTGTTATTCATGTAATAGACAGTGTGGTGATGCCACAATAAACTTTTATTGAATGATTGATTTCATTCAAAGGCCCCGTTTAACTGCGGGGCTTTTATTTATATAACGGGTTCACTTTCTGAAAACGTTTTTAAATAATAAGATTTTATTATTAGTCACAATACAGCTGGTAATCACCGAAGCAATATGATTGAACGGCTTGATACAGGAGATACCAATCCCCGGGTACAATTGACAACAATGATTGAGCTGATATAATCTGCATTTCATTTAAAAAAATAAAGAAAAATTCTTTTTCGTAAATCCACCGGCTGCAATATTTCGTACATGAAAGTTATTTTTATTCTTACATTTCACCTTCTTCATAGTAACCAATATTATTTTTCTTTCATTTATCAATCCGCTAAGCTTATCCGCTCCGTATATTCTTAACGAAACATTAATTACTTACACAAAAAAAGTTCTTTATGAGAAGCATTATGCGTTTGGGCAAAAGGGTAAAAATTTTATCCTCACTGCTCATTGTTGCGGCTGGTTCATTAGTACTTCAGTCATCAAGCCACCGGGAAGCACCGTTGATCAGTAACGATCCACTGGCTGATAATACTGACCTCTACGCCTTCCGCAGCCCCGACAAACCCAACACCATCACCATCCTGGCCAACTACATCCCCGCCGAATTGCCTTATGGTGGTCCTAACTACAACACTTTCGGCGAAAATATCCGTTACGAAATTCATATTGATAACAACACCGCTACTCCTAATGATGACATCATTTACCGTTTCACTTTTAAAAGAGTAAATGAAGACCCCAGCACTTTTTTTAATATCCAGCTGGGCAAACTTAATGTAAAAGCCACGTACACCTGTGAACGCAGCACTGATGGCGGCAAATCTTTCACCACTATCATGCGCAAAGGCCCCGTTCCCCCAACAAACATCGGCCCACGCAGTATTGATGGCCCGGTTGGTTTAAATGCCGGTAGTTACGAAAATGTAATGAGTGCTGCCATTAAAACAGCTTCAACAGGTGAAAAAATTTATTGCGGACCTATTGACGATCCTTTCTATGTTGATCTCGGCGGTATTTTCGATTTAGGCGATGCACCCCGTCAAAATGCTAAACCAAGAGACGGGCTTGGTCATTACAACGTACATACTATTGCGTTGCAAATCGACATTTCCACTTTGCAAAAGAATCACAAATCAGTAGCCGAAGCAAAAAATATTTTAGACCCCGATTATGTTATCGGCATCTGGGCAAGTGCCAGTCGCAAACGTGTAAGCACATTAGGCAAATATTATGGCGGCCGTAAATATGATGATGAAAGCGAAAGAAAATATGATGATGATGATGATGATAAAGACAGCGAATGGGTTCAGGTAAGCCGTTTGGGTATGCCTTTAACCAATGAAGCAGTTATTCCTATTGGCCGTAAAGATTACTGGAACCGTCTTACTCCTTACCAGGATTTAACTAACATTGGCATCTTTGGCAATTATTTCTACAATCCCGAATTAGGATTGTATATGGACGACACCAAGTTTGGCGCTGCTGTTCCTGCCTTTTCGCCATTGCGTATTCAGCGTAATTCATTAGGCGCTTTTGGTTTTGGTAACGGACAAAATGGATTGTATGGATTAAAAGGCAATCCTGCATTGGCCGGCACTGCATTAGATGATGCCATCTTTGGTACATTGTTGTTACCCGCTGCTAATTCACCACGTTCGGTGGATTTATGGCCAATCTTCCACACAGGTGTTCCTAATTTAAAACCTTACCAGTTAGCAACGGGTAAAAATGGTAACCCTTTAGCAGCAGGAAAACCTTTCATCAATAACTTTTTACCAAATGGTGGCGATATGCTGCGCTTAAATATGGCAGTCCCCCCCACTCCACGTAATCATCCGAAATTCAGCAATGAAGGAATTATTAGTGCGGCTGTATTGGGCTTAACTGATCCGGCTTACAACAGCACAAAAGATCTGCAGTGGATTCCTAACATGGACGGTTTCCCTAACGGAAGAAGATTAGAAGATGATGTAACAAAAATTGAATTACAGGCCGTGAGTGGTGTGGCATTAGCCGCCATTGGTTTGTGGTATGATGATTATAATGGAACTGGCAGCCCTGTTACACAGCAATTACTCAATGTGATTACGTATAACACCGGGGTAAACGGCAATGATGCACCATTTACTTCATCATTCCCGTATGCTGCTAAGCCCTGGAGAGGAACGGACGCACAACAATAAAACACTTTAAACTGATCAAAATGAAACGTAAAAAAATAATTGCAGCTTTTTTGTTAGCGGTAATGGCAATAAATATGTTTCCTGTGCAGGTATTTGCCTCCAGCCACAGAGAAGCACCGGCCATTGCCGATGACCCGCTGGCGGATAATACAGATTTGTATGCCTTCCGCAGCCCGGATAAACCCAATACCGTTACAATAGTAGCCAACTATGTGCCTTTACAATTACCACAGGGCGGGCCTAACTATTACTCTTTTGGTGAAAACATCCGTTATGAAATCCATATTGATAACAACACTGCCACTCCCGGTGATGATATCATCTACCGGTTTACTTTCAAAAAAGTAAACGAAGATCCCACCACATTTTTTAATATTCGGCTGGGAAAACAAAATTTAAAAACAACCTACACACTGGAAAGAAGCATGGATGGTGGTAAAAAGTTCCAGGTGGTGGTGAAGAATGGAATTGTTCCCCCTCCCAATATTGGTACCCGTTCTATCAGTTCACCAGTTGGATTGAATGCGCCTGATTACAAAACACTCATGCAAAATTCAATTGCCACAGCAAGCACCGGTGAAAAAGTTTTTTGTGGAACCAGTGATGACCCATTCTTTGTTGACCTGGGCGGTATTTTTGATTTGGGTGATGCACCTCGTACTACCGGCACACAACCCCGTGATGGTGTGGCCTGCAAAAATGTAAGTGCTATTGTATTGCAGGTTGATATTTCCACTTTACAAAAAAACCGTAAGCCCGTTAGTGAAGCAAAAAATATTTTAGATAGTGATTATGTAATTGGTGTGTGGGCGAGTGCCAGCCGCCAGCGAATACGTGTATTGCAGGATGATGGAAGTGAAAATACAAGTGGCCCCTGGGTACAGGTTAGCCGTTTAGGTATGCCATTAACCAATGAAGCAGTAATTCCCGTTGGTAATAAAGATTTGTGGAACCGTTTAACTCCTTACGAAGATTTATCTTACATCAAACGATTTGGAAATTATTTCTATAATCCTGAGTTGGCGTTGTACATGGATGATACATTTTTTGGTGGCGCTGTTCCGGGATTAACCAAGTTGCGCATACAGCGCAATTCATTAGGCGCATTTGGATTTGGTAACGGACAGGATGGTTTATATGGATTAAAAGGTAATGCTGCATTAAAAGGTACAGCATTAGATGATGCCATCTTTGGTAAGTTATTACTACCCGCAGCAAAGTCTCCACGTTCAGTTGACTTATGGCCAATCTTCAACACAGGTGTGCCTAATTTAAAACCCTATCAGTTAGCTACTGGCAAAAATGGTAATCCTTTAGCAGAAGGAAAACCTTTTATCAATAACTTTTTACCTAATGGTGGCGATATGCTCCGTTTGAATATGGCCACACCGGTTACACCACGTAATCATCCGCAATTCAGCAGTGGGGGTATTATTTCTGCGGCTGTGCTGGGTTTAACTGACCCGGCTTACAACAGCAATAAAAATTTACAATGGATTCCCAACATGGATGGTTTTCCCAATGGAAGAAGATTAGAAGATGATGTAACAAGAATAGAATTACAAGCCGTGGGTGGTATTGCTTTAGCTGCCATTGGTTTGTGGTATGATGATTATAATGGAACAGGCAGCCCTGTTACCCAACAGTTAGTAAACAATCTCACTTATACAACAGGTATTGAAGCGAATGATATGCCGTTCCAGTCAATCTTCCCGTATGTGGCTGAACCATTCTCCGGTACAGGCCCTTGTGGTGGCACGGAAGTTACTCCTGCAACGAATCAATCAGTACGCCGTAGTGTTAACAATAATCTCAGTAAATCAACTTTAGAAATAGCATCGCCTGATTTCTTTGTTACTGCTTCACCTAATCCTTTTGTAAATAACAACATCATCCGTTACCGTGTAAGCACACTATCGACAGTAAACATCAGTGTGGTTGACCAGCAGGGCAGATTGGTTAGTGTATTGGTAAATCAAAAACAACAGCCCGGTATTTACGATATAGAATGGAAGAGTGGTAACACAGCCAAAGGTGTTTACTTCCTCACCACTTCTGTAAACGGACAGGCAAAACAAACAATAAAATTAGTAAAACAATAGTTCTTTTCAGTTCTTTTAACCCGATGATGTGAGTCCGCATATAATTGTTGCGGACTCACAAAACCGGGCTTCACTTCAACATCAACCAAAGACAATGAAAAAGATTATTTACACAACGGTTATCATTTTGTTTGTTACCGTTATCGGTTTTGTAGTATATAAATACAAAGCCAATGTACAAAAAGAAAAAACTGTTTTATTCGAGCTAAAAAAACGTAATGGTTCCCTCGCTAATAGTGATGAATGGCACCTGGTGCAAAAAAAAGCGGATGAATTTAAAAAAGCATTAAGCACCGACCCAACTGATACCAAAGCATTAATCGGCATGGCTTCGCTTTTTATACAGGAGGCAAGGATTACCGGTGATTATATGTATTACGATAAGGCAGCCATGAACTATACCAATCGTGTATTGTCCATTGACAGTTCCAATTTTGAGGCAATGTGTTTTAAATCGATGCTTTACTTATCCCAACACCATTTTGCTGATGGATTAAACTGGGCACAAAAAGCTCAACAAAAAAATCCATACAGTGCCTTTATATACGGCATGCTGGTAGATGGTAATGTGGAGATGGGAAATTATGATGCAGCCGTTAACAGCGCTGACTCCATGATTAGCATGCGGCCTGATATACGTTCTTATTCCCGGGTATCCTATTTAAGAGAAATTTATGATGATTACAAAGGGGCTATCGATGCTATGAAAATGGCAGTGGATGCCGGTGCACCGGGCGATGAATCAACCGAATGGGCAAGAGTGCAGTTAGGACATTTGTATGAACAAGCGGGTGATATAGCAAATGCTGAAATGAATTATACTATTGCTATCAATAACCGTCCTTCGTATGCTTATGCAATGGCAGGGATGGCCAGAATAGCTGCTGCTAAAAAAGATTTTACCAAAGCTGTTGATTTATACAAACAGGCATCTGCACTGGTGAATGATTATTCTATTAAAGAAGAATTGGTTGAACTGTATATTCAGCAGAATGAAAAAGAAAAAGCAGCTGTATTAAATAAAGAAATCATAGACCGGTTAAGCAGTGATGCAGCGTCTGCGAATAATAATGATGCCATTGGTCATTATGCCGACAGGGAATTGGCTTATGCTTATCTCAACGATAATAATATTGATAAAGCATTGGAACATGCTTTATTGGAATACAACCGTCGCCCGGGTAATATTGATGTAAACGAAATGCTTGCCTGGGTTTATTACAAAAAAGGCGATTACAGCAAAGCAACTGAATATATGAAAGTGGCAATGAAGACCAACAGCAAAAATCCTGTGCGTCTTTGCCGGGCCGGGTTGATTTATGCAAAAGCCAATGATAAATTAATGGCGAAAAATTATATCAGCGAAGCATTGAAGAATAATCCCAACATAAACGAAACATTAAAAAGTGAAAGTGAGGTTGTTTTAAAATCATTGTAAACGCTGTGTGTCCTTCATTCCTTCTTTGCGTTTTTTGTGCTCCATTAGGTCACGAAGTACACAAAGGAACTCAAAGAACACTACGGTGAAATCAGAAAAATTGTCAACCAATTTTAATCATAAAACAATCATTCAAAAAACATTCCTGCTGGCGATAATGCTGCTGGCAGGGAACATTTTGTTTGCCCACACCATCAACTACCGGTTAGAGAAAGCTCCCACGCATGAAGCGGTTTGGTTTTATTTGAAGATGGGCATTAGTCATATTATTCCGCTGGGACTTGACCATATTTTATTTGTGGTGGGGTTGTGTTTACTAAGTCCAAAAGTAAAAATATTAATGTGGCAGGCTACGGCCTTTACAGTCGCACATTCAATTACACTGGCATTGAGCATGAAAAATATTATTGTAATGCCACCAGCAGTTGTTGAACCCATCATTGCTTTATCCATTGTATTTGTAGCCGTTGAAAATTTATTGCTAACCCAATTGAAACCCTGGCGAATTGCTATTGTATTTATGTTTGGTTTAATACACGGCATGGGTTTCGCAAGCGCATTAAATGAAGTCGGTTTGCCACGAAATAAATTCTTTACTTCTATTTTCTCCTTTAATGCAGGTGTTGAATTAGGACAAATAACTGTTATTACTTTAGTAGCTTTACTTATATTCCTTCCATTTGCCAAACAGGTTTGGTACCGGAAGTTTGTGGTTTATCCTCTTTCCATTTTAATTGCATTAATTGCTGCTTACTGGGCAGTAGAAAGAATTATGGAGCTCTAGTTTAATCTCTCAAAAAGAAATAAAAACCTTAGTCATTCACTGCCTGTGCAAAACGATAGCAGGAAAATTTTTATCCATTACCGGCTGACAGTTACCTAATACTAATGAATAATTCCTCTCTCCTTCTAAACAGTATTCCCACCAGGGAATCTAATGGTCGCTAATACAACTAAACGGCAGTAGCAGCCCCGGAAATAAAAAATGTTTTGTCTGAAACCACACAGCACAATACTTCGTAAATATTTCATCTTATAAACATCATTAAACAAAAATTAAATCAATGAAAAAGACTAAAATCATCTCTGCTGCTATAGCTATAATAGCCATAGCCGGAGGTATTGTGTATGCAGCTGACCATATTGACTCACCTGCGGTTACCAATCAAACAACTGATATTACCGATGTGTATGCATTTCAGGGTCAGGATGCCAACAACTTAGTACTGGTAGCTAACACACAGGGTTTATTAGCACCATCTGCAACGGCCGCTGCTAAATTTGATGAAAACACCTTAATTGAATTTAACATTGATAACAATGGTGACAATGTGGAAGACCTTGTTATACAGGGTATTGCTAAAAATGGTAAAATGTATATATGGGGTCCGGTTAAACCAGCTATGACAGGAACCCAAAGCGTAATTAAAGGCAACCCAACCGCATCAGTTGACATTACTTCTTATGGAAGCGATGCGAAAATTGGAACTGGCGGCGGATTAAAAGTATTTGCCGGACCACGTGACGATCCATTCTTTTTTGATTTATCTCAGTTTAAACACATTCTTGCAGGAGATGCAACCAGTTTCAACAACCCGGGTAGTGACACATTTGCCGGAACAAACGTATTAAGCCTGGTGGTAGAACTTCCAAAATCAATGCTGGGTTCTTCAAACGGTAAAATCAGCGTATGGCTAGAAACCAAGAAAAGAAAATCATAATTCATCAACAACACTTATTCATTTCTAAATTTTAAAAAATGAAAACAATAAAATTATTCGCAATATTAATGGCTGGGGCTATTAGCTTTACTGCCTGTAAAAAAGATAAACCAATTGAGGACAATTCAATTTTTGAACAACAGGATCAAATGGCCCGTCCGGCAATAAATACTGTCTTCAATGCCCCGGCAGATAAACAAACTTTTAATGAAACTCCCCCTTCAGCACAAGCTGCAGCTTTTGGCGCTAAATTTAAAGCAAGATTGATGGCTCTGAATCCGGGATATACCACCAATGCACTGGGTTTGGATGCTTCCACCTTCACCGGTATACTTTCAACCGATGTACTGAATGTATCATTAAATGGTAAAACCACATTCTTTGACGGAACAAATGTTTTAACAGGAAGAGCGTTGAATGATGATGTGATTGATGCTGAATTAACCCTGATTTTTGGCGGGCCTAATGGAACTTCTAATCCTGGTTTAACCAGCGATCATGTTGATCATAACGATAAAGCTTTCTTAACATCGTTCCCATACTTAGCCACACCACATTAATCTCCTTGCATAAAAACCAGCGGAGACGGGTTCGTCTCCGCTCCTTTTAACCAACTAATCAATCATCATGACTTTACGATATTTCATTTCTTTACTAATTATTGCTGCAGTAAGTTTTACCGCTTGCAGAAACAATAACAACATTGTAAAGCCTGGTGATTACAATGTTTATTTGCAAAGTGCTGAGTCAAAAAAATTAAAAGACATAGATACAGAGCTCAGTTTCTGGAGGAATAAATTATCGGTTAATTCAAATGATATCGCCGCACAATCAAAAATCGCCGGATTACTTACCACGAGATTTGCTTTTTCCGGAAATATTAATGAAGTACACAGCGCAGACAGTTTATACCGCATCATTAATAATGTTAACCGTACTACTTCATCCAGTACATTTCGGTCATTAGCCAGTAACGATATTACGCAGCATAAATTCAGAGAAGCAGGAATATTTATTGATTCTGCTTTGCAGTTAGGCGATAATAAATACCTGAGTGTATTAATGGAGATTGATATTGCGATGGAATTGGGCGATGTACAGAAAGCTAAAACCGTCCTTAATTCTTTACAGGATAAAAAAGATTTTCCCTACCTCGTTCGCAAAGCCAAAATACTTGATCATGACGGTAATGGAGAAGAAGCTATTGCAACTTTACAGGAAGCCTTAAAAAATATTAATCCTGAGTTTGAAAAAGCAAGTTATATCTGGGCTAAAACAAATCTTGGTGATTGGTTGGGTCACAACAATCACTACAAAGAATCTTATGAATCTTATTTAGATGCATTGAAAGTCGAACCGGAAAATTATCATGCACTGAAAGGAA
The DNA here is from genome assembly GCA_003963365.1 of Sphingobacteriales bacterium. Classification (GTDB taxonomy): domain Bacteria; phylum Bacteroidota; class Bacteroidia; order Chitinophagales; family Chitinophagaceae; genus AWTP1-9. The sequence goes on along the minus strand of RXJG01000004.1, from coordinate 1,269,614 downwards.
TTGCCTGGTTAGCTTATGCTCATGATAAAAATACAACTGAAGCAAAACGCATTTTATATTACCTGATGAAAGTTCATCCCGTTCCTGATTATAAATTAATGATGGGCGAAATTGCTGAGTTTGAAAACAACCTGCCAGGAAAAGAAAAGTGGTATAAAGAATTCTTAACCGATATCAGCAATCCACTTTATGGAGATATGTATAATAAATATGCATTCTCCCTGCAGGCAGATGTATTTAAAAACAATAGTGAAGCGTTACGAATTGCAGAAAGAGAAGTAAACAATCGTCCTACCGCTCTCTCCTACGACATGCTGGCGTATGCATTGTATAAAACAGGTGAAGTTCAAAAAGCTTATAACATTAGTCAAACTTATGTGGAAGGAAAATGTTTTGAGCCCTTCTCTATTTATCACCAGGGCATGATTTATAAAGCTGCTGGTGAAAAAGAAAAAGCAAAAAAATATTTATCAAATGCTTATAAAAGTGGCTATGAGTTAGGTCCGGTTAAAGCTAACATTATTAAAAAAGAAGTTACTAAAATTTAAATCAGGTGAGAAATTTTTTTATCATATTAAGCCTGCTGTTAAACATTGACACGTCTGCACAAAACATCTTTAAAGGGAAGATAATTGATGAGCAGTCAAAAGAACCAGTTGAGGCTGCAGTAATATCAGTTGTTGAATCCAATAAAAATATTATTACTGACAAAGAAGGTAATTTTTCAATCGTCCTTCCGGATGAGTCAGCCACAGCATTTATTAGTTCAATAGGATATAGTTCAAAAAATATAACACTCTTTAAAGCAGAACTGAATATTATTTCATTACAGAGAGGTGCGGTAAGTCTTAAAGAAATAACATTGGTTTCTTCAGGAAACAGCAATAGTATTTTTAAAACTATCAGTAAGATCGACCTCGATATCCGCCCCGTTAAAAATTCGCAGGAGTTAATGCGGCTTGTTCCGGGATTATTTGTGGCGCAACATGCCGGTGGCGGAAAAGCTGAACAAATTTTCTTGAGAGGCTTTGATGCCGATCACGGAACAGATGTGCAGGTAAGTGTTGATGGTTTGCCTGTAAACATGGTTAGTCATGCACATGGACAAGGTTATGCCGATTCGCATTTCATTATTCCTGAAACAGTGAATAATATTGATTTTGGAACAGGACCTTACTATGCTGCTCATGGAAATTTAAATACTGCTGGTTATGTAAGCTTCTCTACCTTTAATTCTATTGATAAAAGCCGGGTGCAAATTGAAGCCGGAAGATTTAATACATTCCGCACATTAGCAGTGATCGATTTATTAAAAAATAATAAAGCCAAACAAAGTGCCTATATCGCCGGAGAATTTAATTATACAGACGGACCAACTATTAACAAACAACATTTCAACCGTATCAATTTGTTTGGTAAATACAATTTAGCTTTAACTGATAAAACAAAACTTTCATTCAGCACCTCAGCGTTTAGTAGTAAATGGGATGCCAGCGGACAAGTTCCCACAAGAGCAGTACAAAGTGGTATGATCGATCGCTTTGGTTCAATTGACCCCAGTGAAGGGGGGAATACTGAACGTTACAATGCAAACCTCATTATCAATCATAATTTCCACGAGGGAATGAACTGGGAGAACCAGGTTTATTATACTCATTACCAGTTTAATTTATTCTCAGATTTTACTTTCTTTTTAAATGACCCGGTAAATGGTGACGAAATCAATCAGAAAGAAGGCAGAAATGTTTGGGGATATTTATCAAAATTAACCGCCAAGAAAAATTTTAATGAATGGAATATTACTTCCACTTATGCTGCAGGTGTACGGTATGATGCTACACAAAACACCACATTGGCGCATGTAGTTAAACGGGAGTTTTTAAAAAATATTACGCTGGGTGATATTAAAGAAACAAATGCCTATGCTTTTATTGATAAGCAATTAGTAAATCATAAATGGAGTATTGGGTTTGGAATAAGAGCCGACTACTTTAATAATTATTATCTCAACAAACTCAGTATTGAACAATTACCATCTCGAAATAAAACAATCATCAGTCCTAAATTAAATATTCAATATACCATCAATAAGGCAACCCAACTATACGTGAAGGCTGGTAAAGGTTTTCATAGCAATGATACCAGAGTGGTAGTGCAAAATAATGGAAGAGATATTTTACCTGCTGCTTATGGTACTGATTTGGGTATTGTATTAAAACCAACCAATAAATTGTTATTAAATGTTGCTGCCTGGTATTTATTCCTGCAACAGGAGTTTGTTTATGTGGGTGATGAAGGTGTAATTGAGCCCAGCGGCAAAACGAGGAGAATGGGTATTGATATTATTGGCCGTTACCAGTTCAATGATCATCTGTTTGCCAATGTAAATATCAATCTTACCAGGGCAAGATCAATTGATAATCCAAAAGGAGAGAACTATATTCCTTTAGCTCCAACTTTTACCAGCGTTGGCGGATTGTTTTACAAATCGAAACAGGGATTTAATGGCGGTATCAATTACCGTTTACTGAAAGACAGACCGGCCAATGAAAATAATACGGTTACTGCCAAAGGGTATTTTGTGGTGGATGCCGTATTGAATTACACCAAACCTAAATACGAAATTGGTTTTTCAGTTGAGAATTTATTCAATACCAAATGGAATGAAGCGCAGTTTGACACTGAATCAAGATTGAAGAATGAACTCAGTCCGGTGAGGGAATTACATTTTACCCCAGGTGTTCCTTTCTTTCCAAGAGTGAAAATGGCGGTGTTCTTTTAATTAGTTAACTGTTCGCCAGCACATCTGCTATATGCATAGTGCGAAGATTAACACCTTTGTTTTTAATCACACCATCAATGTGCATTAAACAACTGAGGTCGGTTGAAATGATATACTGAGCACCTGTTTCCAGTGCATTCGTTATTTTCTGATCAGCCATGGCTACAGATATAGCATCAAACTTAACCGCAAAGGTTCCGCCAAAACCACAACAGGTTTCCACATCATTCATCTCTACTAATTCCAACCCTTTTACTTTATGCAATAATTTTCGAGGGGCTTCTTTTATTTTACATTCCCGTAAACCTGCACAACTATCATGATAGGTTGCTTTACCATTCAATACAGCTCCCACATCTTCTACTTTCAGTACATCTGTCATAAACTCACTGAATTCAAACAAACGTTTCTGCAAATCTTTTACTTCATTATGCAAGGAAGAATTATCAAATAGTTTGCTGTAATAATTTCTCACAAATCCTGTACAGGAAGCGCTGGGTGAAACAATATAATCGGAGCCATTAAAGTCTTTCACAAACTTTGTACATACCGCTTTGGATTCATCCCAAAAACCGGCATTAAAAGCTGGTTGTCCGCAACAGGTTTGATTGGTATTATACGAAACTTTGCATCCTGCTTTCTCCAGCACTTTCACCATATTGAAAGCAGTTTCAGGATACAACTGGTCAACAAAACAAGGTATAAAAATTTGAACGTTCATAAACCCAATCGGGAATAGTTAATGATTAGTGATTGCAATCATCTTTAATGCAGTCAATGCAGCTTCCTCACCTTTATGTCCATGCTTACCTCCTATTCTTTCCTCCGCCTGTTGCTGATTATCCACAGTCAATACACCAAAGATAGAAGGAACAGGAAGCACCAGGTTCAACTGTACCACACCATCTGTAACGGCTTTGCATACATAATCAAAATGCGGTGTATCGCCACGAATAATGGTACCCAATGCAATAAATGCATCTGGCTTTTTCTTCTTTTTACTTTTATTCTTCTCCCAGTAATTTTTTATTCCAAACGGAATTTCAAATGCACCGGGCACTGTAACAGTTGTAACATTCTTTACTTTATGTTCAGTCAATACTTTTCTAACGCCGTTTTCCAGTTCATCTACAATCGCCGCATTCCATTCGGTACGCACAATAACGATACAGGCATCCTGTACGTGTGGGATGCCTGTAGTATATAAATTACTTTTAGTTACTTCTGCCATTAGTCTTTAGTGATTACACCCAGGCGGGCCAGGTATTTATCTATGCTGCTGCCTCTCTGTGTTCCGGGGTATTTATCTTTTATGATTTGATACGCTTTTATAGCCTCCTCAGTTTTACCAGCTGTTTCGTAAGCCTGCCCGGCATAATATAAACATTCAGAAGAGAAATTTTCGTCTTTCTCATTCAATGTGCCGGCTTTCTTATATGTTTCAGCACCTTTCTCTTTCTGTCCATCCTGCATATAACAATCGCCCAACAATTTTAAAGCCGCTGTAGCTACCTGTGTGGCGCCATGCGCATTAAAATCTTCTAATTGTTTGATGGCTTTTTTAAAATCATTCTTTTCAACATAAGCACGGCCGGCATAAAAGTGTACCAGGTTGGCAGCATCGGTACCACTATGTTTACTTAAAAACTTAAGGGCGCCGGTTGTTTGTGCATCACCATTTAATACTTTATCTGCCAACGCTGTTCTGGCACTGTCAGTTTGCGCATTTATTAATTGCTCATATACATCCTGCAACTGGAAAACCGCATCATTTGCTTTTTCATTAGCAGGATTTACGAACATATATTTATACACCAGGTAGCCGCCCCCCAGTATAATAATAGCAGCACTTATATAAATAATCCTTTTAGAATACTTTTCCCAAAAACCCAATGCCGATTTAATTACAGGAGCCTCTTCAGCCAATCTGTGGGAAAGCTTTTGTTTTTCGCTCATTTTTATTGTTTAGTTTGAATTTGTTGTTTAAAAGAAATGACGGATGTAAAAATTAATCCATGATAAAAGGATAATCTTCCTGTACATAAACATCCTTCAACAGTTCATCATCACTGGGCCAGGGACTTTCTTCAGCAAACTTTACACAATCTTCCACTTCTAATCTTACCCTTTCATTAATGGCTTCAATTTCTGCTTCGGCCACACCAAAATCATTTACCAGTACCCGATGGCAATGTTCAATAGGGTCCCGCTGTTTATATTCTTCCACTTCTTCTTTAGTACGGTATTTCTGAGGATCACTCATGGAGTGTCCACGGTAACGGTAGGTCTTAATTTCCAGTAAAGTTGGGCCCCCACCTTCTCTTGCTCTTTTCACAGCACGGGCTACGCCTTCATGTACCGCTTCAGGACTCATACCATCCACACTGTCGCCCGGCATATCATACGCATCAGCCAGTTTATAAATATCCACTACGTTACTGGTACGTTCAACGGATGTACCCATTGCGTAGTTATTGTTTTCGCAAATAAAAATTACCGGTAGCTTCCATGTCATGGCCATGTTGAAAGTTTCATGCAAAATACCCTGGCGGGCCGCACCATCACCAAAGAATGTGAGCGAAACAAAATCAGTTCCTTTATACTTCTCGGCAAAAGCCAATCCGGCACCTGTTCCAATTTGAGCACCCACAATACCATGTCCGCCAAAAAATCTTTCTTTTACACCAAAGAAGTGCATACTACCGCCCTTACCTTTTGAGCAACCAGTAGCCTTACCATAAAGTTCAGCCATACAAGCCCGGGCAGTAATCCCTTTAGCAATGGCCAATCCGTGATCACGATAAGCAGTGATAAAAGTATCTTCGGGTTTGGTAGCCGTCATTGCACCCGCAGCTAACGCTTCCTGTCCTATATACAGGTGGCAAAAACCACGGATCTTTTGCATACCATACAATTGCCCGGCTTTTTCTTCAAAACGACGAAGAAGCAGCATTAATTCATACCAGTAAAAATATGTTTCTTTGGTAAACTTTGTAGCCATAGATGAACACCCCAAAAGGCTGATTTTGGGAGGGGCAAAGATAAGGGATTTCGGTTTGCAGAAAACAGTTTACAGCCCCCTGATTTTTTTGATGTGACCAGCTGATTTCCCGGCTTCAACGATAAAGGCGTCGCACCTTTCAGCGTCTGTACAACCATTATGCAAAAGGCCGCATAGGAAAGAAAAATCTTGTTTTTTAAAGATCACCGGTTCATCACTTTTTGCACTTAAAATGTGTTGTTTTTAATGCTGTAATTATTTTAACTTCTTTGTTCTTTTACCCGGGAGTTACGGTAGATTTATCAGGATCATTTGAGAATACTTTTTTATATAAAGAGTAAATACAAACTAATTTATCTTGCGGGTGAATGCTCCTGCTGAAAAAAATATCATTAACTCAATTTAAAAACTACGATTTTCAATCATTTGATTTCACGGAGAAAATTGTAGCTATCACTGGCAAAAATGGTATTGGCAAAACCAACCTGATAGATGCTATCCATTACCTGTGTTTTACTAAAAGTTATTTCAGCAGTACAGACCCGCAGGCCACCCAGTTTAATAAAGAAGGCTTTCGGGTGGAAGGAATGTTTGAAAAACAAAATGCAGCACAAAAAGTAACCGCCATTTACCGGGGCGCCGGGAGAAAAGAAGTTTCCTTAAATGATGTGCTATATGAAAAGTTTTCTATGCATATTGGCCAATTCACCTGTGTAATCATTGCACCGGATGATGTAGAACTCATTACAGGCGGCAGTGAAGAAAGAAGAAAATTTCTTGATACCATGCTCTCTCAGCTGGATGCAGATTACCTGCAACAGCTGATTACTTACACCAAAGTATTACAGCAACGTAACGGGCTTCTAAAAACTTTTGCAGAAACAGGTAAAACAGACTGGAGTCTGCTGGATATTATCGATCACCAGTTAATAACGCCGGCAAAAAAAATTCATACCCGGAGAAAGGAATTCTTTGCCTCCTTTATACCCAAAGTACAAAACCTTTACAGGCAAATTGCAGACAACAATGAAGCAGTAACCCTCCAATATGAAAGCCAGTTAAATGAACATTCTTTCGAATCACTGATAGAACAATTTCGCCAAAAAGATTTTGCTTTACAAAGAACCAATGCCGGTGTGCATAAAGATGATCTGTTTATACAATTAAACGGTCAGCCGTTTAAGCCTGTGGGCTCCCAGGGGCAGCGAAAAAGTTTGTTGTTTGCTTTAAAACTGGCAGAATTTGATGTATTAAAAGATAATAAAGGATTTGCTCCCTTACTTTTATTGGATGATGTCTTTGAGAAATTAGATGATGAGCGGATGGATAATTTACTGCAACATGTTTGTTTAGAGAACGAAGCCCAGGTATTTATCACCGATACGCATGAAGAAAGAATAAAAGAATCATTAGGCCAATTAGCCATTTCTTTCCAGGTAATAGAATTAAGATAAACAACTTTTTTTGTTGTAAGAAAAAAAGTCCCGCCATCTGGCGGGACTTTCAGCAGTAAGTTTTAGTAATCGTTGTTATTAGTAGTTACGCACTTTAATTTCAACCCTGCGGTTCTTTGCACGACCGGCAGCAGTTTTGTTATCAGCAACCGGTTGGTCCTGTCCGTAACCAGCAGAAGTTACACGAGCAGCTGCAACACCTTTCTTAACCAAATAATCTAACACAGCTTTTGCACGGTTCTGGCTCAATGCCTGGTTTTTGGTAGCGTCGCCTGTGTTATCGGTATGGCCGCCTATATCCAGTTTTAATTCAGGATGCTCAGCTAAAATTTTAACCACATCATTTAGTGGCTTAAACGACTTGGCTAATAAAGTATATTTACCGGTAGCGAAGTAAACATTTTTGGCAGCATATTCTATCTTCTTGATAATGGCCTCATCAATTTTTGGACAACCAAAGTTTTCTGCCACCCCAGGTACAGTAGGACATTTATCTTCTTCATCATTGATACCATCCCCATCGGTATCCGGTATTGGACAACCCTGGTAACGGGCCAACCCTGGTACAGTAGGACATTTATCTTCTTCATCATTAATACCATCACCATCGGTATCCGGTATTGGACAACCTTTATATTTAGCAATGCCGGGCTTAGTAGGACAAGCATCATCCTTATCTAATATACCATCACCATCGGTATCCGGGCATCCGTTTAAGGAAGCCGGGCCGGGTACTGTTGGACAAGCATCCAATGAATCAACTACTCCGTCTTTATCCGTATCTACCGGAGGAGGTGGTGGCGGTGGCGGTGGCGGTACTACTACAACTGGTTCCTTTTTCTTTCCAATAACCCCCACAAAGCCTATAGAATGAAAGAAATGATAAGCTCCCAAACTGGTTGTGGGCACCCTGTATTGTGAATTAATCATCAAAAAAGCATCGTTGAAAAGATTTACCTGCAATCCTGCCCCTAATGGCATATAAGCAGAAAAATAACCTTTATATTTTGTTGCCCCGATACCGGCAGATAAATATGGTACAACCACAAAATTATCTGGCAGCATTTTGAAATTAAGATTAGCGTCAGCAGAAATGGTAAATGCATCAGCAGTTTGAACTGGCTTGTTGGGCACAGGGTATTTTAAAAAGGAAAAATTTACCCAGCTTGAAAAATCAATTTGATTAGTTAACCCTTTCCAATAAGAAAGCCCCAAACCAGGATTCATCAGAGATATATCCGTATAGTTTCCTTTTTGGAGGACAGAACTCAATCCGCTTTTTCTTATATCTGCAGCAGTTTGAAAATCAGTAAGAGTGAAATGAACACCCAATGCAGAATTTTTCTTTAAATCAGCTGTCTGAGCAAATGAGTAAAGGCATCCCATTGCTGCTAACAGTGATAGTACAATTTTCTTCATACAGTAAGTTTTGATTTAAATCATGGCAAAAATAATGGCTATCAACAAATTGCTCAAATTATTTACGAACATATTTTTGTTTATCTGCAGGGCGTGTTTTGCCCAAAATTTCCACTTTTACCCGTGTCAGCCCGGATTTTATATAGCCCAGTTGCGTTGCTGCTGTTCTTGTAAGGTCTATTAACCGGGTGTTTTTGGCATGAAGCCTGTCATTTATTTTTACTATAACGGATTTCTTATTTCGCAGGTTAGTAACCTTTACATATGTTCCAAGCGGTAAGGTATTATGTGCGCCGGTAAGCTTTTTCTGACTAAATATTTCGCCGCTGGCTGTTTTACGGCCATTAAATTTATTGTCGTAAAAACTGGCTGTACCATACTGTACCCTGCTCACTTTCTTTTTCTGCTTTATAGTATCCTGGCCAAAAAGGGCAATACCAATAAAGACGAAGCAAACCGAGATGAATGGCTTTAAAAATCGCATGTATTAGTTTTTGTTGGCAAAATATTTCTCCCTCAAAATCTTGTCTTCACCATAAATATCTTCGTAAAATACAACTTTTCCCTTTTTAGCATCACAGGTAAAATACCTTAAATAAACGGGCAGCCTGTTTTTAATGAGCAGGGTATGCTTCTCTTTTCTTGATAACCACGCATTAAGGGAATCAGTTCCAAATTTTAGTGTTTCTGGCTCTTTTAATGACAGGCTATCCCTTTCAATAAGAAAATGAGCCAATTTTTGCCATTCCTGCACACGAACACATCCATGACTGAGAGCCCGGATTGGACGTCCAAAATAATAGCGTTGGTTGGTATCATGCAGATAAACGGCGTATTTGTTGTTGAAATTAAATTTTAAAACGCCTAATGCATTATCATCCCCGCTACCCTGCACTACTTTATAAGGTATTCCTTTAGTATACTTTTCCCAATTTACAGTGTACGGATCTACCTCCTCTCCTTTGGCATCCATCAGCATATATCCTTTTTTGGCAAGATAGCCGGGATTCTTTTTTAACCCGGGAAGAACTTCTTTCACAATGATACTGGTAGGAATGGTCCACTGCGGATAGGTGATCATGTTGGATATCTGGCTGGTGAGCACAGGGGTGCGGGTTTGAGGTTTACCCACCACTACTTTTGATTCAAACACAACGGTATCACTATCCCATAATTTCAAATAATAGCTTGGAAGATTAACCATCAGGTATGTTTCCGGCATTTTGGTCGGCAACTGTTTGTACCGGTCTAACGTGATGGCTAATCGTTTAAACTTTTCGTCATCTGTATTATTGAGCATTCTTATAAACTGTGCTCCGGGCTTGCCATCTACAGTTAGTCCTCTTGCTTTCTGAATTTTTGTAATGGTAGATTTGAGTAAACTGGTATCAACATTCTTTATCTCATTTGAAAGTGCTCCATACTCCTGCAATCTTTTCACTAATGATTTTATGAAAGCTGATGAATCCTTAAACGGAAAAGAAACCCATGTATATTTTTTATCAAGATCAGCTGAGTCCAAAAAAGATTTGATGGCATAACGCAATTCCCTGTACGCTGGTATTTTCGGCTCCAGCGAATCCACCACCGCTGTTATACTTGATTTTTTTAAGGCATCATCCAGGTTATTAAAAAAGAAGCTTTCCGTCAATACACTGTCAGGATTTAAATAAGTGCTGTCTTTGCCTAATCTGCCAATATGAACATGGGCAGCAATACTAAAAAAAGCGTCAGTAAACATTACATCCGCCTTTGACCATAATGCAGCATCTTTCGTTGATAAACTATCCGTAACAAATCGCTGGCGGATAGTTTTTATATTCCTGTAGTTATAATCAGAAGGGAATAATCCATACGTTCTTGAATGTTCAATAAAGGAATACAGTGAATCTGCTGCCCGCAACCAGTTCTCCTGCTCACTCCAGATGCTTTTATAATCTTTCGCTTTATAATAGGCCTGAACTAAAGAAGGGTTAGCAATCTTTATACTATCATCCACTTTGCCTTCATGTTCCAGTGCAAACATTACAATGTCGGTAATGTTAGCTGCCTTGCGGGTATCCATTTTCTCCGGCTCCTCTACAATATCTTCTTTTTTTACGGTGTTATGGTTACCACAGGAATTTAATAAACCCGAGGTGAGAATAAAGGCGGTTAAAAAATAAATCAAACGCTGACTCATGGAATAACAGATAAATTTAAAAAACAATCTATCTTCACAGGAAAAGGTCTCATGTTAATTAAACGGAAATTACTGTATCTGCTGCTATTAATCTTTTTTATACAGGATTTTTTTTTATCCACTTCCAATTGCCTGTTCGCTCAGCATAATGAACCCAATAAATACGGATTAAAAGTTATTACTAAAGTTGCTGATTATAAGCAAACGGTTGCAAGCGATTCTTCCAAAAGACTGGTCAATCTTAAAAAAGTGATCCCCAATATTGTACTGGACCTGGTTTACGCCACCACCAATAATTTTACTCACACAAAAATTTATCCCAAAGTAACGGCTACTTATATGCGGCAACCCGCCGCCAATGCACTGGCACTGGTACAAAAGGAATTAAACGAAAAAGGTTATGGATTGGAAATATGGGATGCTTATCGTCCGTATACCGCAACTGAATATATGTGGGAATTGGTAAAAGATGAACGCTATACAGCTAACCCGGCCAAAGGAAGCGGACATAACAGGGGCATTGCTGCCGACCTTACTATCATTGATTTGAAAACCGGTAAAGAATTAGATATGGGTACCGGTTTTGATAATTTTACCGATTCTGCTCATCATGTTTTTAAAAACTTACCGGAGCAAGTATTAAATAACCGCCACCTCTTGAAATCAACGATGGAGAAATATGGTTTTAAAGCGTTTGATACCGAATGGTGGCATTATTTCTGGGTAGATGGGAAAGAATATGAGGTAATGAATCTTACCTTTAAACAACTCAAGAAGCTTAAACTTTAATTATATGCGCATCAAACTTTATACGCTGATTCTTATCACAATCTCCATTACTTTTCCTTCAATTAAGTCTGCATCACAAACAAAAACAGAAGAAACGCTTCAAATTGAAGTAGCAGATACAATTGAACTGGTTCCGGAAGTGATTGTATTGGGAATTACTTTTTCAGGATATTATGCTGACGAATTATTGACTTCAATTAAAAAAAGTAAAGAGTCTGTTACCCAACGAATTCAAATAGTAAAAAAAATAGCCGCCAAATACTCAATAGATAGCCTATACAAAGTAGAATCTTTTTTAAATGATCGCTTAGAGGGCCTCTCACTCCAATTATATACAATAAGCTTTTCCAGTATTGATAAAATAAAATTTTTTATAAATGAAATTGGTGAGAAAGTAAATATCAGAACTTTTATTTATCAACTAAAAAACAGTAAAACTGAATATTGGGATAAAGAATTATTTAAAAAGGTAATGGAAAAAGCAAAAAAAGAAGCTGAATTTATCGCAACACAATCCGGCAAGAAAATCCTTTCAATAAGCGAATTAAAAGTCAGCTACGATTCAGATCAACCAGGCGGATGGACATCTTATCCCCCTTTAAGCATGGTAGCCAGTTATAAAAATATAAACAGCAAAGAGAAAATAATTCTTTACAAAAAGATCACTGTAAAATTTAATTGGCAGAATAATTAATCCCTGAATTTATCTGTCTTTTCATCACCAGTAATATCTCCATTACTGCGAATTTGTATTTGCAAACTGCTGATCCATTCTTCGCACCCTTTGGAAACCAGGTATTCATTTACCTCATCAATCACCTTCATCACTTCTTTGTAAGTTCCCTCTATCACTGTAGCAAAGGGGCTAACCTCGTGTTTAATACCGGATTGCTTTATTACTTCAATAGCTTCATCTACCCAGCTATACGGATGTTTAGCTGTACCAACCGGAAGAATTTGAATAGAAGCGTTGATAATATAATTGTGCATAATAAAATCTTATAACTCTAAAGTATCTTCTACTGCATCCACATTGATCGGCCCGTAAATATGCGGAAACTCTTCATTAACCGATGGTGAAAGCTCGTACTTGATTGGCGATTTGATTAATTCTGTATCTATTAATAATGCTACCAATCCTTTCTGCCCCGCATAATATCTTTTAACCACTCCACGCAACTGTTTTAATTCGCAGCAATGAATAAAACCCTCTGTGGCTAATGATGCAGCTTCATACGAACCTTTCTTTTTTGCTTCCTGCCATTCTTTTTTAGTGGTGATGTGATATATTTCTGCCATATACTTTCAAAAAGTTTTTATTTCTTATTTAAAATATCGAACACCGAACAAAGAATATTGAATGATGAAGGGAAAAGTTATATTTCTTCATTCGATATTCATTATTCTTTATTCATTATTCCCGAAACGGGCAACACTCTTGGTATACGTTGTTCCAATAACATAAAATCAGCCAGCACTAATGCTGTTACTGCTTCCACAATAACCGGTGCTCTTAATGCCACACACAGATCATGTCTTCCTTTAATGGAAAAATTTTCCATTTGTTCTGTATCCCAGTTTAAACTGTATTGTTCTTTGGGTGTAGAAGAAGTTGGTTTAATTGCCAGGCGAAAAACTAAATCATTTCCATTACTGATTCCACCTACTACTCCACCTGCATGATTGCTTACTGTTTTGCCCTGCATATTCTCAATGGCATCATTATGCTCACTGCCAAACATTTTTGCTGCTGCGAAGCCAGTACCAAACTCGACTCCCCGTACGGCAGGAATAGCAAATAATATATGCGATAAAACAGATTCTACAGAATCAAAATACGGCTCACCAATACCAACAGGCATACCGGTTACCTTACACTCTACCACTCCACCAACAGAATCTTTTGCATCGATTGCTTTCTGCAATCCCTTCTCCAAATCTTTTTCACCACCTATCTCTGTTACCCCGGCATGAATGCTGATGCCATGCATTAATTTTTTTGCAATGGCGCCTGCAGCTACAATACCTGTAGTTAATCTTGCACTGAAATGTCCGCCGCCACGGTAATCTTCATTACCGCCAAACTTTTGATGTGCTGTCCAGTCTGCATGGCCCGGCCGTGGTATACTTCTTTGTTTGTTATAATCTTCGCTGCGGGTATTTTTATTTTCGAATAAAATGGTGATGGGGAAACCGGTTGTCTTTCCATTAAACACACCACTTTTAAAAATGGGATAATCTTCTTCCTGTCTTGGTGTGGTTCCTTTTTGTTTACCACCTTTTCTTCTTTCCAAATCAGCCAATAAATCTTCCGGCGATAATGATAAACCTGCAGGACAACCATCAATGGTTATTCCCACACATTCACCATGTGATTCACCAAATATGGATACCCGTAATAATCTTCCAAAACTATTCATGAACCGTTTGCTTATTAGGTAAAGTTACGTTTACTCCCAGTTTTTGCAGGTGCTGGTAAAAATCAGGGTATGATTTATTCACCGCTTCTGCATTTCTTATTTCCACATCAAAATCTGCATTGAGACAAGCCACTGCCACCGCCATGGCAATACGATGATCATTATGTGAATTCATGGTATGGTTTTTTACAAAGATGCCACCATTACCATGCACCAGCATTTCATCATCATTCAAATCAATTGCTGTACTTAGTTTGTCAAACTCTTCTTTGAGTGTAACACCACGGTCACTTTCTTTATGTTTCAATCTGCGTAACCCACGTATTTTGGTGATGCCTTTACAATTTGCCGCTAATGCCACTAATGGTGGAAACAAATCCGGGCAATCTGTTGCATCAAAACTAAATGCTTCCAGTTTATTTTTTTTGATGTGGATTGAATCTTCATTCACAGTTACATCCGCACCTGCATCCAGTAAAGCATCAATAATTTTTTTATCAGCCTGAGTGGATGTATTCTGCAAACCATTTACTGTTACATCACCGGCAATTCCTGCAGCAACAAGCAAGAATGCGCCTCCGCTCCAGTCGCCTTCAACGGTATAGTTGACCGTTGACGGTTGACCGTTAACCGGAAGAGAATCAAAATAAAATGCTTCGTAGTTTTTATTCTGCGGAACTTTCATTCCGAATTCTTTCATCACCGCCAATGTTAAATCAACATAAGGACGACTCTTGAGATTATTTACTTTGATAGAAACATCTTTTGCATTTGCTGCACTAAAGGCCATCAGCAAACCCGTAAGAAATTGCGAACTTAATGAACCATCAATTTCAATAGTAGCCGGTTTTAATGGTCCCTGGATTTTCATTGGGAGTTTACCATTGTTGGATTCAATCTTTACTCCCAGCTTTGGTAAAATTTCATCAAAGAAATTCATTGGTCTTTCCATCAAACTACCATGACCGGAAATTAAAATTTCTTTTTCACTCAAAGCTGCAATAGGTGTAAACATTCTTACACCCAATCCACTTTCACCAGTATTTATTTCAGGTCTTGAAGGATTTACTCCCATACTGTCTACTGTCAACTGTGAACTGTCAACTTCAATCTTCGCTCCCAGTTTTTGTATCACATCCATAGCCGCCTTATCATCATTGGAGAAACCGGGATTCTTTATCACACTCTTTCCTTTCACCAGTAAAGCTGCCGCACAAGCCCTTTGCATCGAACTTTTAGAAGTGGGGGTCTGTATTGTTCCGTTTACTGTAGAAGGTGATATCGTTACATTCATTGTTTAATTCGTTTGTAGCAATAATTCTTTTAATTGTTCTAAAGGAATGGATTTAACCTCTGCTTCACCAATTGATTTCAGCAATACATAATTCATGGCATTACCTGACCTCTTTTTATCCATCACCAGTGTTTCAAAAGCTTTTTCTTTATTGTAAGAAAATTGTACCGGCAGTTGATATTGCTGCAATACTTTAATCAATCTTGCTTTATCACCGGCACTAAAACGATTAATCGTTTCCGATATGGCTGCTGCCACCACCATTCCAATACTTACTGCCTGTCCATGAGATAATTGATAATTATTCTCAATGGCATGCGCCAGCGTATGGCCAAAGTTGAGTAATCTTCTTTCACCATTTTCAAATTCATCGTTCTTAACTACATCGGATTTGATTGTCACATTTCTTTCGATGACAGAAGCAAACAATGATGCATTTGATTGAATAGATGAAAGATTGTTTTCTTCCAGCAACTGAAATAAACCGGCATCTTTTATACAACCATGCTTTATCATTTCGGCACAACCATTAACCCATTCTGCTTCGGGCAATGTTTGCAGCAGTGAATAGTCAAATAAAATAAACTTTGGTTGATTAATTGTACCAACGAGGTTCTTGTAAATACCAATATCTACTCCATTCTTTCCACCAATAGAAGCATCCACCATACTCAGCAAAGTAGTGGGAACAAAACCAAATTGCACACCACGCATATACACGGAAGCAACATAACCGGTCATATCCGTAATCACACCTCCACCAACTCCCACTAAAAATGTTTTTCTGTCTGCTCCAATTTTTATCAGCTGATGAATAATAGAATCAACGGTTGATTGTTGTTTATAAGCTTCCCCCGGCGGTATTACAATCGTCTTCCACCCTTCCAGTTTTTCTTTATGATAACCGGCAACATTCTCATCCAGTATCAGTACTGTATTATTCCTCTCAACCAAATTTTCCAAATAAGAAAATTCAGCATCCAGGTAATATGTCACCTCCCGTTTAGAAAACTGGTACTTTAATTCTTTCATTGTTCATTTATATCATTCACCATTGACTATTCACCATTCACTTATGAATTCATAATCCTGTTTTGCTTATTGATGCTTTCCATATGCACCGCATCAAAATACTTGGTGATGAATTCTTTGCTCAATCCTAACTTCTCACCTTTTGCAAAAGCTCTTTCCAATATGGAATTCCATCGGTTGGTCTGTAAAATAGTTACGCTGTTATTCTTTTTGTATTCACCAATCTTTTCAGCAATCTTCATACGCTGACCTAATAAATCCATCAGTTCATCATCGAGGTGATTAATTTGCTGACGTAATTTTTCCAGTGCGGAATGAAACTCATCAGAAGCAACATCTTCTTTACGCCATTTAATGGAACTGATCATTTCACCCAGTGCTTCCGGGGTAACTTGTTGTTTGGCATCACTCCATGCTTTATCAGGGTCAATATGACTTTCAATCATCAACCCGTCAAAGTCAAGATCAATCGCTTTTTGAGCCACATCCATCAATATATCCCTGCGTCCACAAATATGTGAAGGGTCATTAATAATCATCATACCGGGATTGCGGCGTTTCATTTCAATAGCCAGGTGCCACATCGGAGCATTACGGTATTCGGTATTACCATAGGCACTAAACCCACGGTGAATCAAACCAATTTGTTTTACACCCACTCTTGCTATACGTTCAACGGCACCACTCCACAATTCCAAATCAGGATTGATAGGGTTTTTAATTAACACGGGTACATCTACCCCACGCAGTGCATCAGCCACCTCCTGTACGCTAAAAGGGTTTACCGTTGTACGGGCACCTATCCATAATACATCCACATCAAAAGTTAAGGCATCTTCTACCTGTTTGCCGGTAGCTACTTCTACTGTCGTTGGCAAACCGGTTAATTTCTTCGCCTGTTGTAACCAGGGCAAACCTTTGGCGCCAACTCCTTCAAACATTCCGGGTTTGGTACGTGGTTTCCAGATACCGGCCCGCAGCATGTCTACTTTACCGGTTGCTGCCAGTCGCCGGGCAGTTTCAATTACTTGTTCTTCTGTCTCCGCACTGCACGGACCAGAAATCACCAGCGGTCTTTTATTCCACGCCGCCTGTGCTTTTTCATTCACTGTTTGTGTTGCTTGCATGATGTCAAAATTAAACTATTAAAATTTGGTTTTGTTTTTATGTTACCGGCAGCTAAAACTTTTTTCAGCTGCTGTTGTGTCACTCACTTGTACGTCCTGTTCTTTATTCTTCTTTTCGTCAATCGTGAAAACTTTTCATTCAACATTCATCATTCAAAATAACTACTTAATAATCCTCCTTATCTTATTCGCATTTTCAATCAGCTCCAGCAAATATTCAGCATTCTCTTTTTCCAAACTTGCCTTAAACTTTCTTAACTGGCTGATATGTTCATTCAATACATCCAGAATATTTTCTTTATTCTGCATAAAAATGGGCACCCACATGGCCGGGTTACTCTTGGCCAAACGTACGGTACTTTCAAAACCACCACCCGCTAATTCAAAAATGGCATCCTCTTCTTTTTCTTTTTCTAACACCGTATTCGCCAAAGCAAATGAAGTGATATGAGATATATGACTTACATACGCAGCATGTATGTCATGTGCAGCTGCATCCATGTACACAATATGCATTCCTAAGTCACGGTAAATTTTTTCTACTGCTTCCAGCGCATCTTTATCACTCTTTTCTTTTTCACAAATCACACAGGCTCTCCCGGTAAAAGCTTCTCTCACTGCTGCTTCAGGACCACTATACTCGGTTCCCCACATGGGATGCGATGCCACAAAACGACTCCGCCTGGTATGATTGGCTAATGCACTGCATAACGCATATTTTGTTGAGCCTGCATCCACCACTATTTGTTTATCCGTAACTATGTCCATTATCTTTTCCATGGTTGGGATAGTAACATCAACAGGAATGGCTACATAAATCAAATCAGCTTTCTTCACTGCTTCTTCCAATGGAAGAATTTCATCTACAATTCCCAGTTCCAGTGCTTTGTTTGCACTCTTCTGTGTACGGCTTACTCCAATGGTATGTTTAACCAATCCTCTTTCTTTCAGACACAAACTGAAAGAACCTCCAATTAAACCGGTGCCTATTATCGCCAGGTTATTAAACATCTTATATCAATCAATTTTTCAAACTGTTTTTAATACGGTTGATACTCTCTTCAAATTTTTCTTCGGTAGCACATAAACTTACCCGAACATAATTGTTACCGGCATTACCAAATATTCCACCGGGTGTAATAAATACGTTGCTGTTGTATAAAACAAAATCAGCACAATCATAACAATCTTTGTAACGGCTGTTGATTTTAGCCCATACAAACATTCCCGCCTGGTCTTTGGAATATTTGCAACCTAACAAGTCCAGTAACTCAAATGCTTTTTCTCTTCTGCGTTTGTACACAGCATTCACACTATCATACCAGTCTTTACCCAGACTTAATGCTTTTGCTGCTGCTAACTGCACCGGCAAAAACATTCCACTATCCATATTGCTTTTAAAGCGAAGCACTTCATCAATTCTTTCTTTGGCCGCACACAACATTCCAATTCTCCATCCTGCCATATTCTGGCTTTTACTCAACGAGTTTAATTCCAGCACCACTTCTTTTGCATCATTCACACTTAATAAACTCATAGGTGAATCATTCAAAATAAAACTGTATGGATTATCATGAACAATTAAGATGCTGTGCTTTTTGGCAAATGCCACCAGTTCTTCAAAGAATTTTTGTTCCGGCAATTTACCGGTTGGCATATGCGGATAATTCACAAACATCAGCTTCACACTATTCAAATCCATTTTTTCCAGTTCGGCAAAGTCAGGTTTCCAGTCGTTATCATCATGCAGTTCATACTCCACACAAGTTCCACCTGCTAATTTTACCGCACTGGTATACGTTGGATAACCGGGATTAGGAATTAAAACTTTATCGCCATCGTTTAAATAAGTCATGCAGATGTGCATGATACCTTCTTTGCTTCCTATCAGCGGTAATACTTCCGTATCAGGATTTAATTCAACACCATACCATTTATTATACCAATCACTCATAGCCTTACGCAACACCGGCGAACCTTTATACGATTGATAAGCATGTGTATTGGGTTTGCTGCTTTCTTCCTGTAATACTTTAATCACATCAGGATGCGGCGGCAAATCAGGACTGCCGATACCAAGATTAATAATATTCTTCCCCTGCTTATTCAGTTCATCAATCTCTCTCAGCTTCTGAGAAAAATAATATTCTCCAATTCCCTCTAATCTTTTTGATGTTTGAATCATATTAATATGCTCTTTTCCTTTTAATCATTTATATCCGCAAATAGTGGTTCAGACAAACTATTTCCACATTCCTCTTTTATATGTTCCATACACTTTCAACTCAGCCGTCAATGGTTTTACTTCATCTATTACTTTATTGAACTGCTCTATTGTATCAAATTCCATATCTGCATGAAAACTGTATTTAAAATCACTTCCCGGAATAGGAAAACTTTGCAGTTTGCTCAAATTTATACCACCATTGGAAATAGCGGTAAGCACTTTTGCCAAACTTCCTCTTGAATGGTCGGTGTGAAAATTAACCGAAGCTTTATTAGCATCATTCACCGGCTGAGCCACATCTTCTCTTTGTAAAATCAAAAACCTCGTGTAATTATTTTTCATCGTGTGAATATTAGGAGTAATCACTTCCAACTTAAATAATTCGGCAGCCAGCTTACTGGCAATGGCAGCAGTATGTTTACTGCGATGCTGATGAATATGTTTTGCACTTAACGCCGTATCTTCTGTTTCAATTAATTTCCAGTTAAATTTTTCCAGGTATTCCAAACATTGAAGGATGGCCATTGGGTGAGAATGGACTTCACGGATATCTTCCAGCTTCACACCGGGATTCACCAGGAGGTTTTGGCGAATCTGTAAATAAATCTCACCAACAATTTTAAGATTACTTTTTTGAAGTAAATTGTAGTTAGGCAAAATACTGCCGGCAATAGAATTTTCAATTGCCATTACTCCGCCATTACTTTCCTTTTTGTTTGCAGCAATCTTTACCACTTCCTTAAAAGTAGCGCATGGAATCACTTCGGTCTCTTTTCCGAAAAATTGTTGTGCAGCCACCTGGTGAAAACTGCCTTCATAGCCTTGTATGGAGACTCTTGTTGTCATATAAAAGCAAGAGTCCCGGTTTTTTACCGGGACTCTTTATGTTGTTTTAGTTCTGTCTAGTTTAAGCGTTCAACAAAAGCATTCCCGGTCTATTAGTAAAATAGAAGTAAAAGTAAAACCAGAAATATCCTTTGCTGTTGAGCATAGAACGAAAGTAAGATTAAGTGATTAAACAGCCAACAGAATTGTTCAAAAATTTTATTGATTTTCAAAATATTATTAAAACAAACGTGTGTTTGCAATGGGTAATTGACCATGAAAAATGGACAATTAAAAATGAAATTCATGGTTAAATTATCAATTGCCCATAAAAAAAAGAAAGCCACTTCAGGAATGAAGCGGCCTCTAACGATTGCTTGCCATATGAAAATCTTTAGCTGATTACAGGTCTTTAAAAGCTACAAGCAATTCTTTTTTATGACCATACCCGTATGGGTTCAGCGATTGTTAGCTTATTTCTTAGCTTTAGCTGTTGTGTCAGCTTTTTTAGTTGTATCAGCAACAGGAGCTTTTACAGTAGTATCTTTCTTAGTAGTGTCTTGAACAGGAGCTACTGCAGGAGCAGCAGTCGTGTCTTTAGTTTCAGTTTTAGTTCCTTCTGAATTACAAGCTACGAACGCTACGATAGCGAAAGCTAATAATGCTTTTTTCATCATGATGATTTTTAAGTTTTTGAAATAATTATTTGACCAATAATACCACAGGGTGCAAAAAGGTAACCCGCTAATTTTAAAAAATTTTTTTTTCCGCTTTTTGGGTTACAATTTTGCTCTTTCTGTATTAAAAACGAACAGGTGAAAGTATACCCTAACGACGATTTATTGCTTAAAGGACTGGCATCGAACGATAAACAGGCCATTGAAGTTCTTTATAAGGAGAATTTCGGACTGATACAGACCTATATTCTTAATAATAGTGGTACTACGGATGATGCCAAGGATATTTTCCAGGAAGCTATGATTGTGCTATATGAAAAAGCAGCGTCGGGGTCCTTTGAGTTAACAGCACAAATTAAAACCTATGTATATTCCGTATGCAGGCGACTATGGCTTAAAAGGTTACAACAATCTCAACGCTATAACTCGCCGGTGGAAAGCCTGGATGAGGTGGTGCCGGTGGAAGATGAATTAGAGGAACACCAGAAAAAGAATGAGGCCTATTTAATGATGGAAAAAGCAATGGGGCATATAGGGGAGCCGTGTAAAAGTTTGTTAGAGGCATATTACTTACAGGGTAAGAACATGCAGGAAATAGCAGAGAACTTTGGCTACACCAATGCCGATAATGCCAAAAACCAGAAATACAAATGCCTTATGAGACTAAAAAAACTTTTCTTTACTCAATATAAAAACGGGAACTGAGATGGATGAAATTTTATTACTCGATGCTGCAGAGCGTTACCTGAAAGGGGAAATGAACGAACAGGAAAAAGCCTCTTTCGAACAAATGCGCCGCACCAATCCTGAACTGGATCAACTGGTGGTGGAGCATCATTTCTTTTTAAATGAAATGAACCGCTACAGCAGCATTAAATCTTTCAAAAATAACCTGCATGAAACACAGGCCAAACTGGAAGCGGAAGGTGTGCTCAAAGAAAAAGCATTAAGTGCCGGAGCTAAAGTGATTACCCTGTATAAGCGTTATAAGAAAACGATCGCTATCGCTGCTTCTATTGCAGGTATAACATCGCTGCTCACTTATGCTGCCAGCAATTTAGTTGCTCCTAAAGCAGATATTAACCAGGTACAGGAGTTAAGCAAAAAGATTGATGATATAAAGAAGACAACAGATGCGCAGGGCAGTGAGCTGAATAAAGTAAAAGATGATTTGAAGGTTCCAAACGTAAAGTTTAAATCAAGCGGTACTGCCTTTCTTATTGATGCAAAAGGTTATTTAGCCACTAATGCACACATTATAAAAAATTCCAGTACTGTAGTGGTTTTAAATAGTAAAGGGGAAGAATACAAGGCCGGGATTGCTTTTATCGATAATACAAAAGACCTGGCAATTTTAAAAATTGCCGATAGCGAATTCAAACCTGTTCCTTTACCATACGCCATCAGCAAATCAACAACTGATATTGCAGAGCCAATCTATACTTTTGGTTACCCAAGAAATGATATTGTTTATGGCGAAGGTTACCTGAGTGCTAAAACCGGTTTTAATGGTGATACACTCACCTGCCAGATAGATGTACCGGCAAACCCCGGCAATAGTGGTGGACCGGTATTTAATGAAAATGGTGAAGTGATTGGTATTTTGAGCACCCGCCAGTTAGAAACAGAAGGTGCGGTATTTGCCATACAATCCAAATACATATATAAAGCTTTGGATGAATTGAAAAAGAATGAAGAATATGCTGATATCAAAGTGCCGTCTGTATCCAGTGTAAAAAAGATGGAAAGAAAACTGCAGGCCCGCAAAGTGAAAGACTTCATCTTTATGGTGAAAGGAAACTAATAAGAACCTATGCTAAATAAATAAAGTCCCGCCAATGGCGGGATTTTTATTTTTTATAAATCACTCCGTCTTTCATTACAAATGAAACATTGCGGAACGCTTTAATATCATCAACAGGGTTAACATCAACAGCAATAATGTCGGCCAGTAAACCTTTTCTAATTCTCCCTGCTTTATCATTCAGTTCAAATACATCCGCATTTACGGATGTAGCAGACCGCAACACATCTATTGGCTTCATTCCGTACTCCACCATTAGTTCCATCTCCATCCAATTTTTACCATGACTGAACACACCAACGTCTCCGCCCATGCATATTGTTACTCCGGCATCTAATGCAGCTTTAAAACTTTTTCTTTTTTGAATAATTCTATCTGGTTCAGGTGATGTGCCGGGCTTCCATCCTTTATATTGTTCAATAAAATAACCTGCTGCTAATGTAGGGCACAACGCTACTTTCCTTTCCTTCATCAGTTGAAATATTTCCGGGGTACCAAAATCACCATGCTCAATTGTAGATACTCCCGCCATAATTGACCGCCTCATTCCTTCCGGTGTTACTGAATGTACAACTAATGGTCTGCCGCTGCTGTTAGCTGTTTGAGCAACTAATCTCAACTCCTCTTCACTAAAAGATGGCTTTGCTTCTTTATTCTTTCCCCAGCGGTAATCTGCATAAACTTTTATAATATCAGCGCCTTTTCCAATTTGTGTTCTTACTTCTTTTATCAATGCATCTACACCATCTGCCTCAGCTGCACCTTTTGGATAATCTATATCAGCCGAGCCTGCTTTAGGGCCATAACTACCTGTTGCAACGATTGCTCTTGTAGCCACTAACATTCTTGGCCCGGGAATAATTCCTTTTTCTATACTTTGTTTTAGTCCCGCATCATCATACATCGCCCCTTCTGTTCCTAAATCTCTCACCGTAGTAAATCCGGCCATTAATGTTGCTTTTGCATGATTAATAGCTCTGGCAATTCGTTCCGCCCTTGATTCATTCAGCACCTGTTCATCCCATGGCGTTTCATTGTATGGATGAAGTAATAAATGAGAATGACCTTCAATCAATCCCGGCAATAATGTTTTTCCTTTCAGGTCGATCACTTTTGCATTAGCAGGGATAGTAAATGAATTTGCATCACCGGCTTCGATAATTTTATTTCCTTTTACCAATACCCACCAATTGGCATGCATTTGCTCGCCGTCAAATACATTGGCAGGTTTTAATAAGAAAACAGAATCTGTTGATTGTGCTGAAACAATAACCGAAAAAAGTAAGCAGAAAAAAAAGGACTGGTATTTCATCAGTCCAAGTTAAAAATTTATTGTGATAGAATAATTACCATAATGAAGTTGGATATTCTCCCGCTGCCACCAGTTTGCTCACACTTTCCTGTACACCCGGCGCATCTTCTTTATAGGTAACTCCAAACCATTGTGAAGAGGTAGGAATTACTTTTATCTTTCCTTTACCCGATTTAATAAACTCATCCGCCACAATCGGAATAAAAAATTCAGCTTTTGGATTGCTGATATTATGTCTTAAGAAATCACTGAACATATTTTGAGTAAGATCAAATACAGAACTATCAAAACACCAGAAGTTCATAGATGCTTTACACGCATCCGGAATTGGGTGAAAACCATTATCATCTTCATAAATAATTACACCATCTTTCTTATATACTTTTACTCTTTCATTAATGGCAAGCAGTTCACCATTTGCATTTACATCACATACACCACGGCTAACGGTTCCATGAGGCGACAATGTTTTCTCCAGTTCATAACCGATCAATGAATATAGTTGTGAGTTGCAGTCAGTAGTTAGAAACTGGTATGCTTTTTCAAATCCATCTCTTCCATAAAAATCATCAGCATTAATTACAGCAAAAGGTTCTTTAATGGCATTCTTTGCACACAATACGGCATGTGCTGTACCCCATGGTTTTGTTCTTTCCGTTGGAATAACAAAATCATTGGTAAAAGAACTCAGATCCTGGTACACATAATCGGTTTTTATTTTACCGGCGAGTTTGGGTTCAAATATTTCTTTAAACTGATCAGCAAAATCTTTGCGGATAATAAATACTACTTTCCCAAAACCGGCCCGTACAGCATCATAAATAGAGTAATCCATAATGGTTTCACCGGAAGGCCCAAAGGACTGGATCTGCTTCATACTTCCATACCGGGATGCCATGCCGGCAGCTAAAATCAACAATGTAGGTTGCATTGAATAGAATTATTTTTGTAAACCGCAGCGAAGATAATCATTAATCAATCTCACAACTCAGGGGATGCAAATTAGTACGGCCATAGAAACGGTGAATCTTACGGATGAATTATATGTTAATAAAAAAGTTTCCGTAACTGTGGCACGGCTCGATAAACTGCACCCCATCATCTCAGGTAATAAATATTTTAAGCTAAAGTATAATATTGAAAATTCGTTGACTGCTAATAAAGAAGGCATCCTCACTTTTGGCGGCGCATACAGCAATCATTTAGCAGCTACAGCATTTGCCTGTAATAAAGCCGGAATAAAATCTGTTGCAATAGTAAGGGGTGAAGTACCACCACAACTTAACCACACATTAATTTATTGTAAAGAACAGGACATGCAACTGGAGTTCGTGAGCAGGACTGAATATACCGATAAAGAAAAATTATACCAGCATTATCAAAACAAATATCCCGGCTATTATTTAGTTCCCGAAGGTGGCGATAATGAGGCGGGAGAAAAAGGCTGTGCCGAAATACTCAATCATATTGAAAATGCCAATCATTATTCTCACATCGTTTGTGATATTGGAACCGGCACTACATTTAAAGGAATAGTAAAAAGTTCATCAGCACAACAAACAATCATCGGGATTGTAGTATTAAAAGGCGCTGAAGCCATGAATAAAACTTTAGCTGATGAATTAGCCTCACACAAAAACTTTCAGTTCATTCATGATTATCATTTTGGCGGTTATGCAAAGAAAACGGAAGAATTGATCCATTTTATGAACCGATTTTACCAACAACATAAAATAACAACTGACTTTGTTTATACCGCCAAACAATTTTATGCCGTAAATGATCTCATCGCCAGGGATTTTTTTCCTCCCGGCAGTAAAATTCTTTGCCTGCATACCGGTGGCTTACAGGGAAATTTATCCTTACCCGAGGGCACATTAATTTTTTAACTTCTTTTAATCATTCTTCTGCCAACCAATAAGTGGATAATTTTATCTTTGTCCGTATAACTTAAAAAGCAATAACCCGTTAATAGTACATGAAGCCAATTGTTACATCCTTTATCCTGTTGTTAATTTTCTCTTCATCAGCTTTTGGGCAAAATGATACTTTGCCTAAATTTTCTCTTGTTGCCAAAGACAAAAAAATAACTATCGCCTGGATCAACCGTTATCCCAATGCCCAGCAAATAAGTATTCAGCGTTCAAAGGATAGTTTGAAAAACTTCCTGACCATACATTCATTACCTGACCCATCTCTTAAAAAGTTTTCATTTATAGATGATAAAGCTCCCAATGACAGTTTGTATTATCGTGTATTTGTACTGATTGGCGGCATCAATTATTTCTTTACACCGGCAAAACGACCATTTATTGATACAACAAAGCCGGTGGTGATAGTAAATAATAAAGATGGAAAAAAGAAGCCGGATGTAAAGAAAGATAATTCACCTACTCCTGATCATGCCGGTAACAGCGGTGAGAAAAATGAAAAAAATAATAAAGAAGGAAAAGATGGTGATGCACCTCCCGTGCCAGTAAAAAAATGGGCTCCTTCCATTTATGTTTTTACTGCAAATGATGGTAATGTATCTATCATTTTACCGGAATACAGAACTAAAAAATATCATATCAAATTCTTTGAAGAAAACGATACTCCCATTTTTGAACTGCATGAAGTAAAAGAATCGCCACTGTTACTGGATAAAGTAAATTTCCTGCACAGCGGCTGGTTTAAGTTTGAGTTATACGAGAATGGAAAACTGCTGGAGAAAAGTAAGTTTTTAATTACAAGAGATAACTAGTTGCAGGGTGCCGGTTATTTACTACTTGCTACTCACCACTAGCTACCAGCTCCACCTCAAACACTTTTTCAAAATTCCGTTTCACTCTTTCTTTGGCTTCTTCAAAATCTACTTTGTGGCCTAATTCTTTTTCGAGAGAGGTTACTTGTTTATCTTTTATTCCGCAGGGAATGATGTAATCAAAATACGTTAAATCTGTATTGATGTTAAAAGCAAAACCATGCATGGTTATCCATCTGCTGCAGCGTACACCCATGGCACATATCTTTCTTTCCTGCCCTTTGTTATGTACATCTAACCATACACCTGTTTCACCGGCACTGCGTTCTCCTTTTAATCCATAATCTGCCATAGTGAGAATGATTACTTCTTCCAGGTTGCGCAGGTATTTACCAATGTCAGTATAAAAACGTTCCAAATCTAAAATAGGATAACCAACTATCTGCTGCGGACCATGAAAAGTGATATCTCCTCCCCTGTTGGTTTTAAAAAATTCAATTCCTTTTTGCTGTTGTTCTTCTTCGCTTATCAATACGTTTTCTATATGTCCGCTTTTGCCTAAAGTATAAACAGGTGGATGTTCTACGAAAAGAAGATGATGCCTGGTTTGTGGTTCATTGACCATTGACCATTCACCATTCACCACTGCCAACTGCTCACTGCGAACTGTTGCCTTGGCCCTCACATTCTCCTGCAATAGCTCCTCCTGTAAATCCCAGGCGGCTTTGTAGGATAGTTGTCCTAAGTCTTTATAGTAAACTGTTTGCTTCATTATAAAAAACCTCAAAGTTACGCTTCTAAAACTTGCCATTTACATCAATTTGTAGTCGTATCTTTGCCCACTTTACTTGTTAAGTATCTTATGGACGAGCAACTTCTTGATATAGCAAATGACCAGTTAGAGAATGGTGATGGTACAGAAGAGATGTATGAACGCCGTGCCATTACTTGTCCGCCCGG
Source organism: Sphingobacteriales bacterium (assembly GCA_003963365.1). GTDB lineage: Bacteria > Bacteroidota > Bacteroidia > Chitinophagales > Chitinophagaceae > AWTP1-9. Next base: position 1,241,566 of record RXJG01000004.1, on the reverse strand, counting down.
ACAACAGCCTATACGGCTTGACAAATTCATTATGGGCAAGGTGGAAGGTGCTACCCGTAATAAAGTGCAACAGGCTATTGAAGCCGGTTTTGTAACGGTTAATGGCAAACGCATTAAAGCCAACTATAAAGTTAAGCCGGCCGACGAGATTTTGATATTCAGTGAAGATGACCCGGGCAATAATGAAATTGTTCCTGAAGAATTAGAACTGGATATTGTGTATGAAGACGACCAGGTGCTGGTGATTAATAAACCGGATGGAATGGTGGTGCATCCCGGCTGTGGCAATTATGAGGGCACGTTAATTAATGGAGTGGCCTGGCACCTGCAACAACAAAATCCGGAATTAGACGAAAAGTTTTTGCCAAGATTTGGTTTGGTGCACCGTATTGATAAAAATACCAGCGGACTGATTGTAATGGCAAAAACACCTGAAGCCAGTGTGCATCTTGCCAAACAATTTTTTGATCATACCGTTAAACGCAAATACATAGCATTGGTGTGGGGCGATGTAAAAGAAGACAGCGGAACAATAAGGGTGAATGTGGGTCGTCATCAACGCTTCCGTAAAATAATGGATGCATATCCGGATGGGGAACATGGTAAAGATGCTACCACACATTATAAAGTGATTGAACGTCTCGGTTATGTTACGCTGATTGAATGTGTACTGGAAACAGGACGTACACACCAGATACGTGTACATATGAAATATTTAGGTCATCCCCTCTTTAATGATGATACATATGGTGGCGACAGGATTTTAAAAGGTACCGTGTTCAGCAAATACAAAATGTTTGTGGAAGGATGCTTTGCAGTTTGCAGTCGCCACGCCCTGCATGCCCAAACGCTGGGCTTTGTACACCCGAAGACCGGAGAAGAAATGTTTTTTGAAAGCAAGCTGCCGGAAGATATGGAAGAAGTGATTGATAAGTGGAGACGGTATGCGGTGAATAAGAATATTATTTCTTAAGTTTCTTTACTGCAATAATACTTGCAAAATCACTTATAAAAACTAATCATAGCTATGCTAAGGTTCACAATTATACTTTTATTCGCATCCTGCGCTAATAAACAGTCTTACCATCCTAATCCGAAATTATCAAATAGGTTAACTGAGAGCGGTATTGGTTATATGAATAAAGCAATAGCGGTTTTTGATACTGACAGTTTGCTGTCTATAAAACTAACGCAAAAGGCTGTTGAAAAATTCGACTCTGCATACCATTGTGATACCACAAACTCACGTTCAACTTTTTTTGCAGCAGAATGCACCATGGGCAGCCAAGATTTTAAGGGGTGTATTTATTGGATTAGCAAATACATGGAGTTTGATACATCTAACGATGAAAAGATAGATGGCTATTTAAAGCTTGGGTTATGTTATTCAAATTTAGGGGAACCGGAAGCTGCAAAATATTATTATAATAAGCTAATATCTAAAGATTCAAATATAACAAACACTATATCTGTAAATTTATTGAAATATGCAAACAACATATACTATCACACTAATCCTAACCAACAAAAACTCTTGTTAGAAAAAGGGGTAAATGCTTGCAACTATTCGGTGGAATTATTAAAGTATATTAATTCAATTGATAAATCTCAAAAACTTGATTCATTAATCTCACTTCGAATAAAAAATTGTAAATAACTCGTGGCATTAGTGATTGCCATTCAGCTATACATTTTAATAACATCGGTAAATTGCAGCCTGCAATTATCACAATGATTCACTTACGTCCAGCAACAATTGATGATTATAAATCCATAGCATCACTTCACGCCAACAACTGGCAGCACACTTACCGTGGCATACTAAGTGATCATTATTTAGATAATGAAGTAACAGATGAAAGAATAAAATTCTGGAAAGAACGATTAGAAAATCCGGCAGTCAATCAAATCACTATTGTAGCAATGATGAGTGAACAAATGGTTGGTTTCTCCTGCCTGTTATTAAATGATGATGAACAATACGGAACACTGCTGGATAACCTCCATGTTTCCATTCATGTACAAAAAAGCGGTATTGGTAAATTGCTGATGCAGGATTGTGCCAAAACTATTTTAGCAAAAGCATCTAATCATAAACTATATCTCTGGGTTTTTGAAGCCAATCAAAATGCAAGAACGGTTTATGAAAAACTTGGCGGCCAGCATATTGAAACAATTGACCATGATAACTGGGATGGCACCAAAGCTAAAGTTTGCCGCTATGCCTGGCAAGACGTGGGCTCTTTGCTTACAAATAACTGACACCATCGTTTATTATTTCAACAACAACATTTGCCCTATGTGATTGGCCATATGTGTGGTACGGCTTAATACCACATTCAGTTTATTGCGGTGAGGTTGTGTAGCAAAATCCTCCGGCTTAACAGCCGTGTGGCGACTCAGCCATTCTTCTATTGTGGCAGTATCAAAATGTGAGTTAAGTTTTGTGTTCACTTTATTTAATCTCAGCTTCAGCTCTGCCACCGTAGGAAAACTATGACCAGATTTATCAGGACTTTTAATAAATACATCCTGCATTTCAGGATACAACATTTCGCCCCATCCAAACAATGGGAACAAAGCATCGCTCACAGCAATTAAATGTCCTAACAGGTAAATACCGGTGTTTTTGCCGGGAGCTATTTCTTTTGCCAGTTGTTCATCATCTAATGTATTGATGAGTTTGGTGAGTTCATTGTTCTGTGCATCCCATGACATCCGGATCATCTTTACTAATAAAGCAGTATTATTGTTTTCCATAATTTGTTGTTTGAGGAGTAAAGATAGGTGTCAGACATCTTAAAGATGTCAGACATTTGTATTATTTACCAAAATCAAATAGTGTAGCGGTAAAGATACCTCTCTCCCTTTTCTTAAACATCACATCCCAGTTACCATTGTAGCGGATTACACGGGGAACGAGGTATTCATTAAAATGCGTCATCTCCACTTCCATCTTTACCTTAAAATCATAAACACGGGCATCATAGCTCATTTCATAATTACGGGCAATCACTTCCATTGTTTCCGTGTCAAACCAGGTAGTCATATTATCAATTACTAAACGGCTTTTTTCATCTGCTGTTAAATTTTCTCTTGGCACAATGGTAAAGACATAACAATGGTGTTGATTATGGTCAGCATAATCAATACTAAAATCATATAGCTGCGCCACTTCTTCATCAAAGAGGTTTATTTTATTTCCTATAAATGGAATACCGGGAATTTTTTTACCGGGATTAAAGAACAGCATTTTTAATTGAGCTTTATGCTTCTCTATTCCACTTTTATCTTTTGCAGAAAAATCAACTCCTTTTACAATATTGGTTTCACCGCATACCCGACCATTCGTAAAAAACAAACCGGCATAGAGAGAAGCAGTGTAATAATTCCAGTCATAATTCCCTTTATAGATATCACCGGTTTTATTTTCCTCCAGCACCTGCATGGTTCGGCAGCCATTAGCAGCGGTTTGATGTGTTTTACTTTTCAACGATGCTATGATGTGTTGTTTTTTATCGAGCATATTAATATCGTTGATGGCAGTAAAACTGAGTATATGCAAATTGCGGAATGCTTTATAAAAAGTAGTATCATCCTGCACTTGTTTTATAAAAGCAGGCACATTAATATTGGTACGAACCACCACATCAGAAAGTGTAATCATTTTACCCTGTACTTCAACTGTGGTATCTTTTTGTGCAAAGAGATTAAAGGAATGAGAGAGGGAAAGGACGAGAAGAAGATGGTGTTTTAAAGCAAAGATGTTCTTCTTCATTTCGTTTTGATCTTATTAATCCTATAAATAGAGGTTCAGACAGGCTATTTAGGAAACATCATTTTATAATCCACGCTAATCTTTCCTTTTGAAATATCGTCCAGTTTACCCTTCAGCAATTTACGTTTGAAGGGTTTCATATAGTCAATAAACAATTTACCTTCTATATGATCATATTCATGCAAAATAACACGGGCAGTAATACCAGAGAACGTTTGCGTATGTGGTTGAAAATTCTCATCCACATAATTCAAGGTAACCGTTTCCTGCCGGAATATATCTTCTCTAATTTTAGGAATACTTAAACAGCCTTCGTTATAACTCCATTCTTCACCATCCAGTTCCACAATATGTGCATTGATGAACACCTGCTTTACACCCGGCGCATCATCATACTCATCTTTCTCTTCGTCTTCCATATTTTCGAAAATCTGTGTACTGTCAATTACAAACAGGCGGATTTCTTTATTAACCTGTGGTGCTGCCAGTCCAACCCCGTTGGAGTCGTACATGGTTTCCCACATATCTTCAATAAACTTTTGAAGGTTGGGGTAATCGGGAGTGATATCCTTACAAACTGTTCTTAATACCGGGTGGCCGTATGCTACAATGGGTAAAGTCATGTTGCTTGTTACTGGTTGCTGGTTACCCGTTATTGAGTTACAACAACTACTATTTTAATGTATGCAAAGATAAGCCAGCAAAGGATTTTGACCAACGAATAAACTAATAAACCAGCAACTAGAGACGCTCCATATATTCCTGCAGGATGATGGTGGCGGCAATTTCATCTACCAGCTTTTTGTTCTGGCGTTGTTTCTTTTTCATACCCATGTCGAGCATGGCTTGTTTGGCCATTTTGGATGTGTAACGCTCGTCTACGGTTAGTAAAGGGATGCCGGGAAAATCTTTTTTAAACTTTTCGATGAACTTTTTTACTAATGGGGTGGCATGTGTATCACTTTCATCCCAGTTTTTTGGTTCGCCAATTATTACCAGCTCAACCTGTTCTTTGCTGAAGTAATTTTTTAAGAATGGAAATAGTTCTTTGGTATCAACAGTAGTCAACCCGTTAGCAATAATTTGCAGGGGATCAGTAACGGCTAATCCGGTACGTTTACCTCCATAATCTATTGCCATTATCCGGGCCATATTAATGAATAAATAAATCTGTTATTACAAAAATTGCAAACACTACTGATGCAATTCCGTTGGTTGTTGCAAAGGCTAAGTTTACTTTACTTAAATCAGTAGGTTTAACCAATGTGTGCTGGTAAATTAATAATGCCTGGAAAAGTATTACACCAATCCAGTACCACATTCCAAAATGGCCATAAAAACCTGCATACACTAAACAAGCAGCACACAACAAGTGTAATATTTCAGAAACTCTTAATGCTTTCACCTTTCCCAGCCAGGCGGGGATAGAATATAAGTTTTGGGATTTATCAAACTCTTCATCCTGCAGAGCATAGATGATATCAAAACCACTTACCCAAAACAATACGGTGAATGAAAATAAAACAGGTAATAAAGCAAACTGACCAGTTACTGCTAAATAGGCACCAATAGGAGCCAACGATAAACCCAATCCCAAAATCAAATGACAAAGCGGAGTAAAACGTTTGGTAAAGCTATAACCCAACACCACAAACAAGGCCACCGGTGACAAAGCTAAACACAATGGATTGATAAAATAACAACAAACCACAAACAACAAACCACAAACTATCGTAAACACCAATGCACTGTTTGCCTTAATAATACCTGCGGGAATTTCCCTGATAGCAGTACGTGGATTCTTTTCATCAAAACTTCTGTCGAGGTAACGGTTAAAGGCCATGGCTGCACTGCGGGCAAAGATCATGCTGAGAAGGACAAGTAGAAATAAATACCAGTTACTACTAAAAAAAAGATTTATTTTTTTAACAGCCGTATCAATAAACAAGTGATTATAATAAACATTTGGAACATTAACTAATGCAAGTATTCCCAGAAAAAAACCAATCAATGCAAAAGGCATTGCAAAAATAGTATGAGAAAATTTTATGAGGCTGAGATAGTTTTTAATTTTTGTCATAAATCATTTTCAATTATCAAGTTTCAATTACCCATTCTTGTCCTAACAATTTCCCACAACACAATCCCTGCCGCCACGGATATATTTAATGAATGTTTCATTCCCAACTGCGGTATTTCAATACAACCATCGCACCATTTAATTACTTCCTGCTCCACACCACTTACTTCATTGCCAAAAACTACAGCTATCTTTTCTATTTCATCAACCAAAAATTTATCCAGCATAATGCTGCTCTCTACCTGTTCAATAGCAAATACTTTATACCCTTCTTCTTTCAATTGCTTCACTGCTTCCAGTGTTTGCGGGTAATATTTCCATTCAACTGTTTCCGTAGCACCCAAGGCTGTTTTATTAATATCCCTGTGTGGTGGCTGAGGTGTATAACCGCATAAATAAATTCCCCTCAATAAAAAAGCATCTGCTGTACGGAACACACTGCCCACATTATGCATGCTGCGGATATTATCCAGTACCACCACCACCGGAAATTTTTCCGATTGTTTAAATTCTGAAACCGATTTACGGTTCAGTTCATCCATGCTCAGCTTCCGCATTAAAAAATTTTGGCAAAAATAACTAAAGAGAAAAATGAAAAGGGAAAAATTAAAAATGGACCCAGTGCTATTATTAATTCTTAATTACTAATTATTAATTAATAAAACGCTCCGCACCAGTAAGCTTATGCTCCCTTCTTCAGCAACCATTCCTGTCTGCCCAGACCGGGGAACACATGCCGCTCACTGTGGTAAGAAGAACGAACCAGCGGACCACTTTCTACATAATCAATTCCCAACTCATAACCGATATCTCTTAATTCAGCAAATTCATCGGGGTGAACAAAACGTTGTACCGGTAAATGTTTTTTAGTGGGTTGCAGATATTGACCGATCGTCACTACATCAATACCCACATTATGCAAATCTTTCAGTGTTTGAACTACTTCATCTTTTGTTTCGCCAAGCCCCAGCATAATACCACTCTTGGTACGCATGCCCCCTTCTTTTAAAGTTTTCAACACTTCCATACTGCGCCAGTACTTGGCCTGTATGCGAACCTGTTTAGTAAGGCGTTCCACTGTTTCAATATTATGAGAAACTACTTCCGGTGCCGCATCAATAATGCGCTGGATATTTTCTTTCTCTCCTTTAAAATCAGGAATCAAAGTTTCTAAAGTAGTAGCGGGTGTTAATTGCTTAACGGCATTAATGGTGTTGTACCAAATAATGCTGCCACCATCTTTTAATTCATCCCTGTCAACAGAAGTGATTACCGCATGTTTCACCTTCATTAAATAGATAGCTTCTGCCACCCGTTGTGGTTCATCCCAGTCTAATTCGGTTGGCCGGCCGGTGGCAACCGCACAAAATCCACAACTTCTTGTGCAAATATTTCCCAGGATCATAAAGGTGGCAGTACCTGCTCCCCAGCATTCGCCCATATTGGGACAATTACCACTTTCACAAATGGTATGCAGCTTATGTGTATCTACCAGGTTTCTTACGTTCTTATAACTTTCCCCAATGGGCAGCTTCACCCGCAGCCAATCCGGCTTTTTGGGTTTTTGTTCATCGGTAACATGGGGGATAATAGTGAGTTCTTTCATACCCTTCATCAACAATTAAGGGGCAAAGATAGTTGATATCGGGCTTAGTTATGCCTCGCTGTTTAAGTACTTTTAAATCAATATTCCCGTTAATTTTTAGAGATTATTTTCGCTTACCAAAAATAATGGCGGCATAAGTGCTGATTAGAAATTGTTTATTAGAAGCGATTAACATTATCTCGGGTTTTTTAAAATAATACTCTGCATTTACACCCACTTCAATGGCTGAAACCAACTCATTGAAACGGCCATAATCAAACCGGAGCCCTACCCTCCCATGCACACCCGGATTAAATTTCAATTCATTCCATCCATAGCGCAAACCTGTTCCTTCTTTAAGAGCGGAGGATAGAAACAAGGCACTGTCTGCTTTTGAATATTTAATATCATCAACCATTCCGTTTGATCTTTCCACTCTTAAATAATAGGGTCTTAATAATCCTATAGAAAGTCCGCCAGAGTAAATGCCGGTCACAGACACCCCGTTTTTATTTCCCCGGTAACCTAAGACTACCTGCTGCCCTACGCCTATTTTAAACTGGTAAAAAATATTTTGCTTGCCGAAAATATAGGGAGTGGTTCCAATAGTACCGTTAAGTGTTTCCTTATGTTCTTTTGGATGCTTTTTCTCCCCCAGTTCAAAACTGAGTAAAGTGGCTTTTTTTTGCGATTCCATCCATCCCTTTTCAAAAAAAATAGAATATCCATCTGTATTAACCTTAACTCCAAATGTATTTTGCTTATGAAAAATCAGTGCCCCTTCTTCTTCCTGTTTGATAAGGGCATTAATTTTTTCTTTGCGTTTTTCTTTTTTTATCTGCCGTCCGTCTTTTGGCGTTTCTGTTTTAGTTTGCTGGGCAAAAGAGGAAGAGGCAATGAAAACGAATAAAATAAAACAGGATATTTTCCGCACGGTAGTAATTGTTATAATGAATAAATTTACACAAATTTAAAGGAATCGGCCATACAGCAAATTATTGTTGCTTTGTTAAAAAAAGATTGACACCCGATACATTATAAACGCTGCCCAAATAAGATTATAATATGACTTCAGAAATTATTTACGAAGGAAATTTAAGAACCAGTGCCACTCATCATTATTCAGGTACTTCTATTGAAACCGATGCCCCGCTTGACAACCAGGGCCTGGCACAACGTTTCTCCCCTACCGATTTACTGGCTACCTCGCTGGGTAATTGTATGATGACCATAATGGGTATTAAGGCAAGGGACATGCAAATTGATTTGAAGGGAACGAGAATAGCCATTCAGAAACACATGAAGGCCGACCCCCGCCGGGTGAGTGGTATTGATGTTATTTTCCATTTTCCTGAAGGGTTACACCTGGAAGATAAAGACAAAACCATTTTAGAAAGAGCAGCACTCACCTGTCCTGTAGCAAAAAGCATTCACCCGGATATTGAGCAAAAGGTAGTTTTCAACTGGTAGATTTTTTCAACAAAGAATTACCAACTGCACAATTGAGGCAACGTTTTTTATCACAATAATGCTTTTTCAGTTCCAGCAATGATTGCGAATCAAAAGCGGATTTATTTTCTATTCCCAATTGTGTAAACGGCCGGGTGATATTATTTTGTTCAGGTTTTATTTCACCCAACCATTTTATTGCTTTGTCTTTAAATGCATGTTCTTTATGAAACTGTCCATAAGCAAACAACAACGGAATAACTGTATTGATCAGTATATTATCAATCATCTGCCCACCAAGGTGCTTGGGCTTATATGCAGATGGCTCATCCATTGAATAATGGTAATGCCAGTAATCATTCGCCGTTATATCTAACAATTTTCTTATTTCATTTACGCTGATGGCTTCTTTAATTTTTGAAAACAAATGCAATGATTGATGCACCAGCATGGCCAGTTGCGCCAGTCTTACCGCCGGAAAAGAAGTTGGCCGCATACGTAATGATAAAGGTGGTATTTTAACCGGCTGTAACTGATATTTATTCTGGCAAAATTTATATTCCCGTTGTAAAAGTTTTGGATAATCACCCGTAAATTCTCCATTAAGCATACCTGCCTGTCCCAGTAAAATTGCTTCCAGTTGCTGAATACTGTTTTTATGTTTGGCCAGTATATTTATTGAAACCGATTGGGCTATCGATTCAAAGCATTCTTTATTTACTTTAACACCAAAGTTGCCGGCCAGTAACCACCAAAAAGTTTCTTCCCAGTGATTACCGGATTGCTTAAGAAGAGACAGAACTTCGGCTGACTTTCGTTGCAAACGTTCTACTAATAATCTTTCTTTCCAGCTTTGCCAGGTTAAACTTTTTATCAAAGCAATACTTCTTTCACAGGGAATAAAACCACGGTTGTTCATCAGTTCTTCGTACTTATTCAGTAAAAGGCCCGACACCCGGTTTTTTAAAACTAGTGTTGGAATACCCGGAAGAGGTTTATCATCTTCCCACACCACATGCAGAATAATGTTTTTGTAATTGATATCATCATTATGTTTATGGGTTTTCCAGTCGGATGAAAGTGTATGGACTTCCACATTTCCCACCAATATAGTATTATCAATCTTAATTTTAGCAGCTGAAAAATCAGGCCCCTGGTTGGTGTTGTATTGACCCGGAAAAAAGATTTGTAAAATTTCGTTTTGCGTGGTGGCTAATGCAGTTTTATTAAACAGCTGCATTTGCCATATATACTGAAGAAGTCGTTCGGTCATGATGGTTTAATAGTTTATACATTGAATGGTTTAAAGAATATTGTTATTAAGTTATGACAGTTTATTTAATTCTTTAAAACAACCTTACCACTATTAACCCTTTAAACTTTTAAACCTTTTTCAACTCCTGCACCACCCTGCTCACCGGCAATCCCATCACATTATAAAAATCGCCGTTTACCGATTTTATACCCACCACACCTATCCACTCCTGTATAGCATAAGCACCTGCTTTGTCGTATGGTTTGTATTTATCTACATAAAAAGCAATTTGATCATTTGTCAGTTCATTAAAATATACCTCAGTTATATCAGCAAATGAAATTTCTTCTTCTCCATCAAGAATTACAACGCCTGTTATGACCAAATGTTTTTTACCAGATAAGTTGTTTAAAATTTTTACAGCGTCTGTTCTGTTTTTTGGCTTGCCGATAATTTCATTGTCCAGCACCACAATGGTATCTGCCGCCAGTATTACCCGGTCATGACTCAGTTCCTCTTTTACAGCCAGTGCTTTATTACGTGCAATATATACCGGCACTTCCTCCACCGGGAGATCGGAAGGATATAACTCTTCTGTTTCCTTCACCATAATGTCAAAAGGAACCTCTGCCCATTCGAGCAACTGTTTTCTCCTTGGCGATTGTGATGCCAGTATGATTCGTTCCATTACAAGTACAATTTAAAAAATACCATTGAGCAAATACCCGTCAACATAACCAGTTTAATAAGGGTGCTGAGAGAATGAAAATCAGCCTGCGATTTAGCTATTCTTAGTTTCCGGAGTATCCGTAATAAGGGTAATACAATCAGCAATAAAACATAAATGGCACTCCACCACCAGCCGAAAAACATTACATACACCTGTACCACTATTAAAGCTGATGTTAGTACTATCAACCAAACGGCTGTAAAAACTTTAGATGAATTAATACCCCAAACAATGGGCATGGTGCGGCATCCATACCTCCGGTCTCCTTCAATATCTTCCATATCTTTTACCACTTCCCGTACCAGTGAAATAATAAAGGCAAATGCGGTATACAAAACAGTCAGCCGCATAATACGGGTAACGGGTGAGGATGATTCTCCCGTCTTTAAAATAAAATCAATCATTACATACAAACCCATTACCATTACCACCCATGCCGTTAAAGCGGAGATAATAATATTGCCAACGAGCATCCTTTTTTTAAACGTAAGCGAATACACAAAGAGCAGCACCACACAAATTACATTGGAGATGCCCAGCAAAAAATGTTGGCTGATAAAATCAACATAAAATCCCATTACAATACCAGTCATAGATAAGAACATATGCCAGAACATGGCCCAGCGCCGGCTCATAATGCTGTCTACCACATTTTGCTGTGGTTTATTAATGAGGTCAATGTTGATATCAAAATAATCGTTGATAATGTATCCGGCCGCTGCAATTAAAACAGAAGAAAGAATCAGCAGTAATAAGATTTTTTTATCTGCAAAAACAAAAGGAGTCGCTCCTTTGAAAACAGGAATAATGATGCAGTAATAAAAAAGCAATTGTGTAAGTGCTATAAACACCAGGTTGGGCCACCGAATGAGTTTGAAAAATGCGGCAAGTAATTTCATGAAGGCTTATTACTGCCCGAAGATAATCATTGGCTGGCAACTGAAGTATCCGCTTCCCAATGATTATTTAGTTTCATCACTTTTTCCATTACATCTCTCACACAACCTTCACCGCCTTTAACCGGTGAAATATACTGGCAAATTTGTTTTATCTCAGCAACAGCGTCAGCAGGACATGTTAGTAAGCCAGCTGCCTGCATCGCTTCATAGTCCGGAATATCATCACCCATGTATAATACCTGTTCTTTGATAAGGTTATACTGCTGCATCAGTTTCAGTAATAATTCTTTTTTATTGGAGATGCCATTATACACTTCTTTAACCCCAAGCCGCTGCAGTCTTTGCATCACGGGTTTGGAGACAGCTCCTGAGATCACAAACACATGATATCCTTTTTTAACCGCCAACTGCAGTACATAACCATCTTTAATATTCATTCTGCGAACCCATTCTCCATCCGGCATTATAAGTAAAGAACCATCGGTTAACACACCGTCAACATCCAGCACAAAAGCTTTAATTGGTTTAAAGAGTTCTAATACATTCATGCCTTCATCAAATTTTCAAATTGACTAATTATTTCTGGTTATCTCTCCACTCATATACCCAACTGCTCTGGATCATTTCCAGGTGTCCTTCGTTACTCTCTTCTCTTTTCCCGGCAAAATTGGGAATCTGTAATACCCATTCTAACAAATCGGTAAAACGGATACGATAGATCTTTGCTTCCGTAAAATCATCCCCGAATCGTTCGTACAATTTCATTGCTATGTCCTCGTAATCGTTCCAATGAATGGGTGGCTCAAATTGACTCATATTTCTGTTTACTTATTTCTGGTTGGTGATTATTTTTTTTTAATGCCTGCAGCTTTTTTATTCTCCTAAAAACTGGCTTTGATCAGGAACTAAAATAGTAATTTCCCCGCTGCTGCCTTTTTCTAATATACATTGGCAGCCAAGGCGGGAATTAAGTTTAGGATTAACTGCTCTGTCAATAAAATCCTCTTCCCTGTCTGTAATTTCAGGTAAATAATCCTCTCCCTGTTCAACATATACATGACAGGTACTGCAGGCACACACTCCGCCGCAGTTATGATGGAGTTCAATATTATTCAGCAGGGCTACCTCCAGTATTGACTGATCAGCCGGTATATTGGTAAGGGTTACCGGTTCTAAACCTTTCTCTTCAAACTTGAAATTTATCTTGTACATCTCCCGTTAAAATTTGCGCAAATGTATTGGAAAATGATTTATCCGGTTTCCTTAAACGGGAATAATAACCATCACCCTTAAAAAATTGTTCAACCTCTCCTTGTAATTTCTTCAGAGAAAGTTTAACTTGTAACCACTACCTCATTAGCTTCCAATCTCTTTAACCTAAACTTTCATTTTATGAAGTTCCTGAAACGATTGCTGTATTTTATTGTCCTCTTATTAGTATTACTGCTCGTTATCTCCTTCTTTTTGCCTTCCAAAGTTCATTTGGAAAGAAGTTTGCAGATGAACGGTGTAAAACCTGCGTCTGTTTATGCCCAACTGATTAATTTAAAAACTTATAATAACTGGATGCCCTGGAACAAGCAGGACCCAAATATTAAACAAACCATGGGGGATAAAACATCTGGCAAAGGTGCTTCGTACAGTTGGGAAAGTAAAAAAATGGGTAACGGGAGTCTTACCATTACCGATGTATTGGAAAATAAATCAGTAAAAGCTGACCTGAACTTTACGAAAAATGATACTGCCAAAGCTGGTTGGGACCTGGAAGAAAAAGATGGCGGCACTAATGTTAGATGGTTTATGGATAGTGAAGCAGGTGGTGGATTTTTTAGCAAAGCAATCTCTAAATATTTATTTTTATATATGGATAAAATGTTAGGAAAAGATTTTGAAGATGGGCTTGCTTCTTTACAAAAAGCAGCAGCAGCAAACCCTGCATTGCCTAACATGCCTGATCCGAAAATGGAATTAGCAGAAATAACTACACCATCCAGGAATTTGTTGTACATAAAAACATCTGCTGATAATTTCAATGACATTGGCAAAAAATTAGGGGCAGCTTACAGTGAAATTGGCAGTTTTGCCAAAACACTCAATTTAAAAATGATGGGAGCCCCGATGGCATTTTATTCAGGACCAGATTACCCCATGCAAATTGAAGCTGCTGTACCAGTAGACAAACTGCCACCTGCTACACAAGGCAGCATCAACACCAAACAATTACTGGAAAGCAAAGCTGTTGTTATTCATTTTTGGGGGCCATACGAATTATTACCAAAAGCCTATGACAAAATAAAAGAATGGATGAAGGCTAATAATAAAGAATCCAACGGCGCTTCATATGAAGTTTATATTGGCGACCCTGGTGCAGAAAAAGATCCATACAAAGTACAAACAGATATTTACCAGCCGATAAAGTAGTAAACCAAAACCCACACGAATCGGTTAAATCCCTGCTGTTATGGCGGGGATTTTTGTTAAGGAGGGTATAGTGGTAGTTTACAGTAAATAATGATTAATCGAAAAAATCCCCTGCTTCGTCGAAATTTTTTGACCATTCATCGAAATCACCTGAAATTACAAAAAACACCTGTTATTTTTATATCATCATACCAGAGAGAACATAAAATCCGGCATCCAAAAAAACCCACACTTATCCAATCCAAAGAAAACCCACACTTATCCAATCCAAAGTAAGACCCAACCGACTGACAAATAAATCAGGACTAAAATCCTATACCTGAGAAGAAAATTATTGGAACCACAGTTAAAATTGCTAACCCCGATTACCCGGGGTTTTTATTTTTATGCATACTTCTAATGCTTTCAGAAAACAATTCATATAATTTTATAAGAGGCGGATACTGTTGAAGCAACCCCAGTTGCATATTTATGGTTGTTTCATCACCACGAACAGCCGGGCCCGTCTGCACATCTGCCGGGGAATATAACTTTATACGTTCCGCTGTTTCCTCAATTAATGGTAATAATATTTTAAAATCCAACTGTTCATTTTTACAAAAATCTTCTGTCAACGCATATAAATGATTGGTAAAGTTATTAACCAATACAGCTGCCAGGTGAATCTTCTTCCTGGGTTCATCAGCAGCAACCCGTACTTTATCCGATATCGTTTCAGCAAAATCCTTTAACAAAGCAATGGTATCATTTGAATTACCATCTACTAAAAAAGGTATCTCCGGTAATACTTCTTTCTCTTTATGCAAACTCTGCACCGGGTATAATACTCCATAGTTTTTGGAAACCTTGTGCAATACTTCTTTAGAAACTGAACCGGCAGTATGCACAACAATTTTCTTACCCAGGTTTATTTGCGCATGAATATGTTCCAACGCAGTATCGGCAACAGCTATGATATATAAATCAGCCTGCTGATTAATAAAATTCCAGTTAATCGTAAAAGAGCATTTCAATACCGTTGACAACGCAGCACAAGCAGCTTCATTTCTTCCGGCTACCTGCAATATATCATGACCGGCTATTTGAATTTTTTTTCCCAGCACAGTTGCCACATTACCTGAACCTATTAAAACAATATTCATAACTATCTTTGAAAACTATGAAATTAGTACAAAAGATTGCAATTAGGTATATACGGACGAAATTGAATTTACTGGCCGTGGTATCAAAAAGAAAAGCAGCTGAAAAGGCGCTGGAAATATTTTCCACTCCTTACCGTAAAATAAAAAAGAAAAATCCACCAGTGTTTGATAAAGCTGAAAAGCTTTCTTTCAAAATGGATGGTTACATCATTCGTGGCTTTCGCTGGAATCATGATACTGCAATACAAAGACGAAAAGTATTGATACTACATGGTTTTGAATCTACCGTAAAAAACTTTGATTGTTACATTAATCCCCTTCTTAAAAAGAACTATGAAATACTTGCTTTTGATGCACCTGCGCATGGCGACAGTAGTGGCAAATATTTAAACCTGCCGCTTTATATAAAAACAATTGAAACAGTAATCAAGAAATACGGACCTGTTCAATCTTTTATGGCACATTCTTTCGGAGGTATGGCTATCACTCATTATCTGGAAAAGCATAAGCATAACAGCGATTACAGAATAGCGTTAATTGCACCTGCAACAGAAACCACTACTGCAGTGAATTACTTCTTTAGTTTTTTGCAACTGAATGAAGGCATCAAACCTGAATTCAATAAGCTGATTGAAGAAAAAGCCGGAATCAAGCCTGAGAATATTTCCATTCGCAGAGCAGCAAAACACATTAAAGCCAGCATACTTTGGTTTCATGATGAAGAGGATGATATTACTCCATTAAGTGATGCGATTAAAGTGAAAGATGACCATCATCCAAATATTAAGTTTGTTATTACAAAAGGTTTGGGTCATCGCCGGATATACCGTGATCCTGACGTAAGTAAACAAATAGTTGAATTCTTATAACAAAAATCCCCTGTTAAAACAGGGGATGTAACATGAGAAAACTGCTATGATTGTTTTTGAGAACTCTGGTTAATGGTTTATTTTTTTAGTTTTAATTTTCGTTACCTGCTTTTACACGGCTTTGCTCATCTCCTGCTCCACCAGTTCTTCTTCTTTGTGCAACTTTGCCTTTATTAAACCGGTAAGTAAAACTAAGATTAGCCACTCTTGATTCACGTACATTATGGAAAGATGCGTCGATATTACTATAACGGCTGGATCCATTAGCTTTATTGGTCAGCAACACATCCCTCACATTAAATCTCAATGACCCCTTACCTTTCATAACCTGTTTGCTTACTCCAATATTCATGGAGCCTAATGATTTTATTTTAAATACACCCCACAGCATAGGGGTTGTATAAAAGCCGCTTACCTCTGCTGACCAACCATTATTAAATTTAAACTGGTTGCTTACATTAAACTGGCCGGTTGTTGCTTCCACCACTACCGGGCCGCCGTTAATAATACCATCGTATTTATTGTTAAACACATTGCCATACAAATTCGCATTCCACCACTTTGCCACGGGGAATCCGGCTGCTACTGAAATCCCATATTGACGCTGATTGGCAATATTTGATTTCTTAATATACGTTTCATTTTTATCGGTATTTTGTTCCAGTACTTCCTGTATAATATCAGTTGTTTTTGTATAGTTCAAGGTCGTTGTTAAGAACCCTTTGAAAGTATGTGTCAGTTCTATGTTATGTGCAAATTGTGGCTGAAGATTTGGATTACCCTGCTGAAAGGTATATTTATCAAGGAAGAGCACAAATGGATTCATATCTTCATAATCAGGACGCTCAATACGACGACCGTAGTTTACACCAAATGTATGTTTTGCATTGGCAGTATATTGTAAAAACAAAGTAGGGAATACCTGTGTATAATCTCTTTTAAAAGTTTGACCGGTTGTTACCTGGTTTCCTTTTGCAATGGTATTTTCAACTCTTACACCAAATTGTCCGCTCCATTTTTTATTGAATTCTTTGCTCACATTCACATAGGCAGCATTTACATTCTCATTATATATAAAATGATTGCTCCTGCCTAAATCGCTTACTTTACTGTTATTGATCAGGCTATCATATATCGCATTGGCATCTGTTTTTACATAACTTGTTTTAAAACCAGCCTCAATCTTTGCATTTTTCTTTAATGGTTTGGAAAAATCAATTTTCGCTGAATAAATGTTTATGTTCTGTGGAAGATTACCCAGCAATGTATCAGCTGTTCTGTTGGCTTGCCCATTTGGATCGTAATAGGCATTTACCAGATCCTGTAAATTCTTACTGTTATAATTCAAATAATCTAAATCAGCTGTTAATTCAGTTCCGCTTGTATCCAGTAACTGACGCAGGTTGATATTGGTGCTGAAGTTTTTCCATTTCCTGTCGTTATTGGTATTTGCTCTTGTAATACCTTCTAATACGTTTGCTGCAGTAGAAATATTTACATCACTATGATTGCTGAATTTACCGGGATTATTAAATCCGCTCACTACAAAACCCAATGTTGTTTTCTTACTGGCATAATAATCCATACCAAACTTTGCACTCATTGAACTGCCATGCTCCCTGATGTATGATCCTTGTGAAAAAAGCGATTTTACCTGTTTATCTGAAGCATTAATAAACTTACGGTTAATGTAGAGATCATTAAAGTTTTTGCGGTAGTTATAAGAAAGGTTAGTAAATAAGTTGATCTTATTTTTTCTGTAGTTAAAATTGAATGATTCATTTGTTTTAGGATAAACACCCTGGCCATAGCCAACAGTTAAACTTCCATTGTACCCAAACTGCTTGTTCTTTTTTGTTCTGATGTTGATGATACCGCTGTTACCTGCCGCATCATAACGGGCAGGAGGATTTGTCATGATCTCAATTGTTTCCAGCTGGTTACTATTCATGCTGCGTAACAGGTTAGCCAAATCAGTGCCCGACAAATAAGAAGGGCGACCATCAATGTAAACCTGCACTCCCTGTTTTCCTTTCAAACTGATATTTCCATCCTTGTCAACTGATACTCCCGGTGATTTTTCCAATACTTCCAGTGCAGAAGATCCTACATTGGTGGCCGCAGCTTCTACGTTTACAATTGTTCTGTCAATCTTTTGTTCAATCAATGGTTTTTTGCTTGATACTGTAACTGCGCCTAATGTTTTTGTTGCCTGAACCAGTTCTATCGTCTTAAGTTCTACTAATGTGTGGGCTTCATTAATTTCAAACTGAGGAGAAAACGCCTTGTTATGCCCCACTGCCGAAATTGAAACCATGTATTTTCCTTCATCTATGTTTTCAAAAACAAATTTTCCCAGTTTATCTGCCACACTGATCTTAGCCACACTTGAATCTTTAGCCCTTACAAGTGAAATGGTAGCCGCTTCAATAATTTTAGAGTTTCCGTCGATTACCTGTCCTGTAACTTTTCCTTTCTTTTGCTGTGCGAAGGACATTGTTGTGAGTCCTAAAAGAGCAATCAGCAGTCCTGTTAGTCTTTTCATCTTAATTGATTTACAATATTTAGTACCTTTTTTTGTTTATTACATGCCAAAGATAAGTACTATGTGATACAAGGATCATAGTTTTACATTAAACGGTAAAAATCAGTGATATTTGGTTATGCAAGGTAGCTGGCTGTAATCTTGGTGATTGAATTATCCGTTGCTTTTTGGCCAAAAACTTAGACATTTTCTGGTAAAAATATTCCCGGTTAACCCCATAGTCAAGTAGTTTATGGGGAAATGAGCAGTAGGCAGTGTGAAATGACGGGATCAGGGGGTGAATTAAATAAGACCAGGGGCAGATTTAATTACCTCATTATATGTTAACAAGTGGTGATCCTGTTACGACCCTTATCATCAAGGGTTAACACAAAGACCGTTAAAGTGCTTATGCACTTCTTTTATTTTATGCTTGTTTATGATGAATGACTTTTGAAATCTCAGAAAGGGTTCAGGTAATTTTTCCTGCAATGCCGTAAGCGTTTGGTCAGTCAGATACTTTTGACCATCCTCCATAAATACATTCACATATTTATCATTTGCCTGGAGATAAGCTATTTTTTCAAACCGGAGTAAACTGTGTACTTAATCTGCAGCGATTACCGAATCAGCTTTTTTGCGACTATAAATAACCCACATAATGATACCAGTAATAATAAGACCGATCGCTATCAATTCAGCCTGTGTTGGTTCAAATGGCAGACTATGATATTTTGTATTCACCCTTATTTGTTCAATCAAAAACCGTTCAATTCCATTTACAATAAGATAGACGGCAAACAAAGTACCCGGTGCTTTTAGTTTCTTTCGCAAACCCCACAGTAAAAAGAAAAGGATAGTACCCATTACTGTTTCATATAATGGGGTGGGAAAAACCGGTATGGGCAAATAATTGCAATGTTCTTCTTCTTTACAACCGGCTAAAGGAACACCCTGGCTGTTTACATTATGCGGGTAACTGTAAGCCACCGCCCAATCCGGCAAAAATGAGGGTGCTTTAAATGATTTCATTGGCACAATACCTAATTGCTGAAAGTCTCTACTGTTGTAAAAAAGCTTGTTATAATATAATGCCTGGTTAACTTCTCCTGGTTGCGCCAGTCTTACTTTAGCTGTTGAATCTGCCACGTAAGCACTGTTCAAAATTCCCCAATCGCCATCACCAGCTACCTGGCAGCCAATACGGCCAACTGCATAAGCCAGCATTAAACCCGGTGCTGCAGCATCAATTAAATAACGAAAGCCAATTCCTCTTTTTATGCAGTAATAGGAAACACCAACCCCCGCAATAATCAATCCCCCGTAAAAAGTTAATCCGCTAAATGACATTAGTGATCCCAATGGGTCTTTTACAAAATCGCCCCAGTTTTCCAGGTTATGAAAAATTTTGGCACCAAGAAAACCGTATAAGGCTGCTACAATAGTAATATCACCCACCCTGTCATGCGGCCAAATGCGTATAGTTCTTTTTTCAGGCTTGTCTGTTTTTTGTTTATTCTTTTCATACCATCTTACTCCTGCCATTAATATACCCAGTATTAAACCCCAAAAAACATTGCCCTGGCTGGAGAAAATATAACTCTGCGGATCTCTTAAAGCCTCCCCTGCTGTAATGGCTCCTATAATTTTATATCCAAAAATAAATCCTACCAGGAAATTCACCAGCAATTCACCGGGAGAGGCTGGTTTACCCACTTCTACCTCTACCTCTTTATAACCTAACAGTCCTTGTTTTTCCTTGCGCTTAAATTCCAGTATTAATGTATACGCCGCAGCAATGAAAGATAATGCCACAAAAAAACCAAATGAATTGATGATTCTTGTCCACCCCCACTCAATACCAAACATATCTTTTAAAAAACTATACAGGTTGGGATACATTTCGAAATTTTAAGTTGCAATGATAAATTAAAATTTGATGGCAGCCATAAAATAAAAAAAGCAACTATATCTTCAGTTGCCTTATTGTGAAGTAAGCCATCATTGTTCAATTCTTCTTTTTAGGTTTCTTTGGATCATAGCCCGGCCGGTCTTCGGGTTTCTTACAATCAGTGGGAAGCTTCTTATAAACTTCTTCATTAGCTTTAACATCATCCGCATCAAAACCGCAATTGGCGATAGCTGTTTTTATATTTTCAATATTAGTATGATCAGTATAAAAAGTAACCGTTACAATTTTCTTTCGGATATCCACCACTGCTTTCGTTACTCCCTCTTCGTATTTCAGAAATTGTTCTAACCGTTCTTTACAAGGTTGCCCCTGCATAGTGGGGATGCTGATTTTTGCAGTAACCACTAATTTTTGCTGGGCATTAGCTCCGTGTGCTGTCAGTAAAAAAATAAAGACAGCAATAATATTTTTCATAGAAGTATATTTTTTCAAATTTATTAATTCACATTCCAGTTAGCCGGATCCACACGCCACTTTAACAAAATATTCTCCTGGTCGGCCGATACTATATTTTTCTCTAACGCCAGGCTGATAAGCGTTTCATAATTCGTAAGCGATGTAAAAGTGAAGCCTGCTTTTTCAAATGCTTCTTTTGCCACATCAAAACCATAATTAAAAATAGACACCACACCAATTACTTCCAATCCCTGTTTGCGCAACACTTCACATATTTCCAAACTTGATTTACCTGTCGAAATTAAATCTTCAATCACCACCGTTTTTTGACCCGCTTCATAATAACCTTCTATTTGGTTACCCATACCATGCTCCTTTGGTTTGGAACGTACATATATATATGGCAGTTTTAACTGGTCGGCTGCCATCGCACCCCAGGCAATACCGGCAGTTGCCACACCCGCCAGCAATTCGGCATCCGGATATCTTTCAAAAATCACATTACACATTTCACTTTTTATAAAATCACGGATGAAGGGAAAAGAAAGTACTTTACGGTTATCGCAATAAATTGGACTTTTCCATCCGCTGGCCCAGGTAAAAGGTTGTTGGGGATTTAATTTAATCGCATTAATTTGTAACAGCTTTTCAGCCACAGCTTTTTCGTTTGTCATGCGGCGAAGGTAAGAAAGTTTGCAGTTGGCAATGGGCAGTAAGCAACATTGTAATTAACCGGTAACTAACAACCAGAAATAAGCAACATGTATATCAAAATTTACTTTAATAACAAACCGCTTTATCTCTGCAATACTATTGAAGGTGAACTGGAACAACTCATTCATCACGATGATGCTGTATTTATTGATGAGTTTTCCGGACCGGCAGTAAAATCAATGATTCATGAGATGAAGACTGCAAAGATTCATGCTGGTATTTTCTATCATGAGGATTTGGATAAACTTAAGAAAGCATTCTGGAAACATTTCAGCATTATACAAGCCGGCGGGGGATTAGTAGAAAATGAAAAACATGAGTGGCTACTGATATTCAGACGAGGGAAATGGGATTTACCGAAAGGGAAATTAGATGATGGTGAAACTATTGAACAATGTGCGGTGAGAGAAGTACAGGAAGAAACAGGTTTACAAAAAGTGAAACTGAAAAATAAAATCACCGTTACATATCACACATACGATGAGTATGGCAAGCATATTTTAAAAGAAAGTCACTGGTATAAAATGAAAGCTTCTTCCAAAGAAAAAATTGTTCCGCAGACAACAGAAGATATTTTAGAAATTAATTGGGCAAAAAAAGATCAGCTGGAGAAATATTTACACAACACTTATCCTTCTATTGCAGAAGTATTGAAAACTATTTCTAAATGAAATCAAGCCTAATTAAAATATTTTTTACAGGGATCTTAATCTTTGTGATCATTACTTTTATTAGCTATGTTCAAACAAAAGAATCTTCAACTGATTTTAAACTGGGTTGGCCATGGGTATTCTATGAACAGTTTCAGATATCAGGTAATATAGGAGTCAATCATGGCACAGATGCAAAGGACTTCATTTACGATTACGCAATCTCCATTGTTTTATCAATATTTTTATTTTCAGTTATTGATATATCAAAAAGGAAATCATAAAGGGTTCTTTAAAACAGAAACGGTTAACCGGCTAATACAAACCAGTTTCGCTTTGTCATCATAAATTTTAATATCCCATACGTGTGTATTGGAGCCTAAATGTATGGGAGTACACATACCTTCCACAAATCCATCTTTTACACTGCGAATGTGATTGGCATTAATTTCTAATCCTACACAAAAAAACATTGCTGTGTCAACCACTAGGTGCGAAGCATAGCTGCCTAATGTTTCTGCCAGCATGCAGGAAGCTCCGCCATGCAATAAACCAAAAGGTTGCTTAGTACGGTGATCAACAGGTAATTTTGCTTTTATATAATTGTCACCTATTTCAGTCCATTCCAACCCCAGGTGCTCAATCATTGAATTACCGCTCAATGATTTTATTTTTTCAACAGTTATTGATTTATCAAACCAGATAGAAGACATAGAAATGAGAAATTAGAAATGAATAATAAGGAATAGGGAAGTTATTTCTTTAGTGACTTTCTTACAGCTTCCGGTAAAAACTGTGTAGCGTCACCGCCATTTCTTATCACATCTCTCACTAAGGTGGAAGCAACAGAAGTATATTGCGGCAGGCAGGTTAAAAAAATGGTTTCTATATCACCATCCAGGCTGCGGTTCATATCAGCTATTGCTTTCTCATATTCAAAATCGTTTACATAACGGATGCCGCGGAGAATATATTTGGCACCAACTTTTTTACAGCAGTCAACCGTTAATCCTTCGTACACTACAGAACTCACTTTAGGTTCATTCTTAAAAATTTCTTTAATCCATTCCAGTCGCTGCTCTTCGCTGAACATGGCCACTTTATTGGCATTACGGCCAATACCTATAATGAGTTTATCAAACAAATCTATTGAGCGGTGAATAATATCAAGATGACCAATCGTTATCGGATCAAATGTTCCGGGGAAGAGACAGATACGTTCCATACAAGAGCGTCGTTTGATTTGTTTACACAAAATAAGGATAAACAAAATAGATGCAATAAAAAAGTCCTTCAATGCAGGACTCCACACTTGTCTCACCGTCCCGGTCTGACAATAATATTTTCAAATTCATTATTCTCAACAACGGTTCAGGCTACTCCGGTATCCCGACCTGCTAATTCAAACTCCTGAAATCCACCGGCACCAATTTACTCACACCCGCTTCCTGCATCGTTACACCATAAATAACATCCACACTACCCATAGTTTGTTTATTGTGTGTAACAATAATGAACTGTGAATTCTCACTGAACTTACGGATCATGTTGGTGAACTTACCTACATTGGCATCATCCAGCGGTGCATCCACCTCATCAAGGATACAGAACGGAGCTGGTTTAATTAAGTAGATAGCAAACAACAAAGCAGTTGCAGTCAATGTTTTCTCACCACCACTTAACTGTGTGATAGAAGACGGACGTTTACCTTTTGGTTTTGCTACAATATCAATTCCTGTTTCAGCTAAATTCTCAGGATTTTCCAATATCATATCAGCAGTATCTTCTTCCGTAAACAAGGCCTTAAATACTTTCTGGAAATTTTCACGCACCTGGTTAAACGTATCTAAGAACTGTTGATTGGCTGTTGCTTCCACTTCCTGTATGGTTTGCATCAAACTTTCTTTAGCACTTACTAAATCATTCTTTTGCTCCAGGATGAATTCATACCGTTTCTTCATTTCTGTGAACGCTTCAATCGCTGTCGGGTTTACTTCACCCATATTTTCCAGCCGCTTCTTCATACGGTCAACCAATGCCTGCAATTCTTCCTGTGGCGTATCAGTTTTGCGTGGTTCATCCAGCACTTGTTCCAAATCCACTTTAAACTCTACGCTTAATCTTTCTTTCATCCCTGCCAATTGGAGCTTCAGTTCGTTGAGTTTATCTTTTATCTCTGCAAGGAGATGTTCCACCATTTCTTTCTCTTTCACTAAATGACGAAGCTCACTTTCTTTTTCACCCAATGCATTACGCATATTGTAATAAGCCTGGTCTGCTTCATTTAATCTTTTTTCTTCAGCTTCTTTATTTTGCAGTAAGCTTACTAATATTGTTTCCAATCCTTCCAGCAATCCCTGTGATTCCACAATATTGGCTGCGGCTTCTGTTAATTGCGAAGAATTATTTTCAATCTGCGTCCGCAAATCAGTCAACTGGTTGGTTTTAAAATCCAACTCCTGTTTCAACGCCAACAGTTTACTTTGCTGGCGGGTATAATTCAAATTATTTTCGTTAAACGCAGCATTGGCATAGTTGTATTCCTGCTCTGCATTGCTGTAATCCTGCTCCACTAATCCAATACGTTCACTTAATTCATATAACTGTGTATTCAGTTTATCCAACTCTTCCCGTTGCGATGAAATAGCATCATGATTTTGTTCCAATTGTCCTTCCAACTCCTGTAAACGGTTCACCGCATTGTTTTCCATCAGGTGCAGGTTCTCCATCTTATTTTGCAATGCATACACCTGGTTAGTGAGTTGATTTATTTCCTGTTCAGTTTGCCTGATGGCATTTTCTTTCAACTGCTCGTTATACCCAATCACTTCATTATGGCGGATTTGAATCGTCGATTTTAAATCCAGCACCACTCTCTCCTGCTCTAATATTTCTTCTTCTAATTTTTCCAGGTTTTTTACACGACCCAGCTTCTTTCCTTCAAACAAACCAATGCTTCCACCAGTAAGTGAATATTTGCCTTTATAAAATTTACCACTCTTTTCTACAATGATAGTATCAGCATCTGTATTCAATGCTTCTTCATTGTTAGCAATAAATACATTGCCTAAAAGATACTTGGCGAGATTGCGGTACTTCGGGTCAATCTCCACTACTTCCAATGCTGGAATAGCATTAGGAATTTGAAGTGAAGCCAAACTATTATCTCCATTATACCCATCAAACTTATCTAACAAAAAGAAATTGGCTTTACCCTTCTGACTTTCGTGCAACAACTGAACAGCCTGCAAACCTTCTTTTAAATTTTCTACCACGTAGTAGTTAAGATATTGCTCCAGTAAATTCTCAATCGCTGTCCTGTATTCTTCTTTACAATAAATAATGTCAGATAAGATTGGAGCGGTATGATTCCAGTTAGTGTTGTTGTGTAAAAACTTCACACTTTCGGGATAGCCTTCCATGGAATCAATCAGGCTCTTTAATAACCCATGCTCGTTCTTTTTACTGTCGAGCTTACGGTTTTCTTCGGCCAGTTGATTACGCAGCGTTTCCATTATCTGCTGCGTTTGCAGTATTTGTTCTTTGGTAAACTCGTGTTGTTGCTGCAGGTTTGCTAACTCTTCTCTCTTATTACCCAACTCATGTTCTTTCTGCTGCTTCTCTGCTTCCAGCTGACGAAGTAATTCATTACGCTGCTGTTGTTCATCTTTCAACTGGTAAATGCTGCGTTGTAAGTTGGCGATTGAAGTATCTGCCACCGCTACTTTCTTTTCCGCCTCAAACTGGTTACGTTGTATCGCCTGGTTTTCTTTTCTCAGCCCGTCAACATGACTACGCTTTTCATCAAATACCCGGCGTTTCTCATCTACATTGTTTTTTAGTTCATCCAGTTTACCCTGCAACTCATTCAATACATTTTCTTCATCGCTTATCTGCTGTGTGGTAAATGCAATGCCTTCTTCAATACCTTTTAATTGTCCTTCACTTTTTTCTAAAAAATCTTTTATACCCGTTTCTTTTTCTTTTAAATATTGCAAACGCTGAGCAGCTAAACTTTTTTCACTTTCCTTACCACGTAAATTATTGAGCAAATCATTAAACGTATGTTGCAGCGATTGCAGTTCTCTTTCCTTCTCAATAAAACCAACCTTATCGCCTTCCAGTCCCGCTTCCATTTGTGCAATGGATGCTTCTAACTGAATGCGTTTATCAGTTTCTGTTTCCGTTTGTTCATTCAGCGATTTATATGTTATGTTGAAACCTTCCAGTGCAGCTTTCGCCAATTCAACAGAAACTTCTTTATACTCTTTCTTTATTTCATAATATTTCTCCGCCTTCCTGGCCTGGCTCTCTAAAGTTTTTAACTGGTTGTTCAGTTCAAACAATAAATCTTCTATACGGGCAAGGTCTTGTTCAGTTGCATCCAGCTTTAGCTTTGCTTCTTTCTTTCTTGTTTTATAAATAGAAATTCCGGCAGCCTGCTCCAGCATTTTACGACGACTGTTATCTTTATCCTTAATGATGTCATCCACCATTCCCAATTCAATAATGGCATAACTATCATTGCTTACACCCGTATCCAAAAAAAGATTATGAATATCTTTCAGGCGGCAGGTAACATCATTTAACCGGTATTCACTTTCCCCGCTTTTATAATATTTACGGCTGATGGTTACCGTATTAAATTCGGTGGGCAACAAATTCTTGGTGTTTTCAAAAGTCAAACTAACTTCCGCCAGCCCTGAAGCACTGCGTGTTTTAGAACCGTTAAACACCAGGCTTTCTAAGTTTTCACTGCGCAGGTTACTGATTTTATGTTCACCAATCACCCAGCGGATGGAATCAATAATATTACTTTTACCGCAACCATTAGGGCCAATGATGCCGGTAACGCCTTCGTCGAAGTTGATAACAGTTTTATCGGCAAAACTTTTAAAGCCTTTGATTTCTAAACTCTTTAAACGCACTGTTCACAATTTTAGTAAGTGGCAAATATATCGGATTCAACTGCAAAAAAAATTTGAATATTCCACAGTTTGGCCCATAGTTATACACGACTTGTGCATAACTAAAAGATGAAAAATTTGGTTGGAAGAATGTGTTAATGCCTGTATTACTGATTATTTTAGCGTATTATAATAATTAAAAACCTTAACTATATCAGCAACAGATTTACATTTTAAATTATTATCAGATATGAATTGGGATACCTCTGTTTGTTTGTCACGAAGAATATCCAGCACAAATTCTTTATTTTTCCTCAAACGCTCCATCCTCATTCGGTTTTCATTATAAATAAAATATTCTTTTTTTTCCTGGAAGTATTTTTCAGGGAAAAGCCCTGTAACCATTTTTGAATAAGTAACTTCTTTATATAAGTAAGCCAATACTCTTGCTTTTCCATAGTTTTCTTCCAAATAGTATGTTTGATTTGTATTTTTACCAATTGCGGGGTAATTACAGGAGAAACCAAACCCGGCAATGGTATCAACTCCCTGGCGAATGAATACCACTCTTTCAACAACATTATCATCAACAACCAGCTCCACTTTATTATTATCTAAAAAATGTATTTTATTAGCGAAGAGATCTATCCGCATGTTATCACAGGCGAAGCGTCTTCCATCCTTTAAATAAATAACGGAAGGATTAAATGATGAGTCAAGGAAATACGGAGTACCTTTTATTTCGGTATAGGTTTCAATAGGGAAAATAAAATTTCGTATCAAAGTACCCAGGGTCATATTAGTGGGGTCGGCAATTTGAGCTTTTGCTGAGTTTAAATTTGTAAATACCCCGGCACACAATAATAAGATTGACAATAGCTTTTTCATAACAGAAAATTTAAACCTGGCCGAAAACTATTATTTGCCCGGCAGATTCATTTTAACGAATTATAATAATCAAATACTTTTACCACATCATCTGTTGATTTACAATTGAGATTATTATCATTGATAAATTTTTCTACCTGTTCCTTCTTATCATTTAAAAAACCTATTACAAAATCTTTTCCTTTCCTCCAACGCTCCATCTTAGAATGGTTCTCGTTAAACACAAAATATTCTTTGTGTTCTTTAAACTCTTTTTTAGGAACTTGCCCGGTAACCATACTTGAATAGCCAACCTCTTTTGAAATTTGCTCGAGTATCCTTGCTTTACCGGAATTCATTTCAAGGTAATAAGTTGAATTACTATTTTTATTTATTGAAGGATAATCATTAGAAAAAGCAAAACCGGCAATCGTATCTACTCCTTTTTTCAAAAAAACTACCCTAGTTATTACACCTTCGTCCACTACGAGTTCAGTATTATTTTTATCCAGGTAATGTATCTGATTTGTATACAGATTCAACCGCATTTTATCATAAGCAAACTTTTGTCCTTTTTTTGTAGTTAGAACACAATTCATAAACGAGTCAAGAAAATAAGGAGTACCCATTACCTCGCTGTAAGTCTCCAGTGGAAAAATTCTGTTTCCCAAAAGTATTCCAATTGTAGTTGTTCTGTCTCCGCCAAAATTTATTGTAGGGCCTGCATTAGGGTTTCCGGGACCATCACCACTCACTATTTGTGCAAACAGAGGAGAATCAAGAAAGATAAAAACAAAAAGAACCAGGATTAGCTTATAGACTCGCATAACGTTGGTTTTTCTAAAGTTAGCAAAAAATGATAATATAAGATTTGTATTAAAAACATGGACTGTTCTTTAATCAGCTAAGAAAAGTTAGAATTTTTTTCGTGGAATTTGAGGTAAGACTTAAATCAAATAATACAATTGGATAAAAGACCAATGCGATCGTCTAAAAAAATAGGCCTGTTAAAAACAGACCTATCAGTCGGGTGGAACAGATTCGAACTGTCGACCCCTTGCACCCCATACAAGTGCGCTACCGGGCTGCGCCACCACCCGAAACCGGCCGCAAATGTAAGCTGAAATTGCTCCCGCAAAAAATTAAAAAGCTTTTATTTGCAGGGTAAATTCTATCTTAGCGCAACTAAATCGCCTTCCATTACAACTCATGACGATTTTAATTAAAGGTGCTCTTATTACTGACCCCAACTCTCCTCACAACGGAAACAAAAAAGATATTTTTATTGAAAATGGTATCATCCGGCAAATAGGTTATAATCTTTCCGTAAAAGCGGATACAACTATCAACGAAAAAGATTGCCATGCCTCACCGGGATGGGTGGATTTGTTTGCTAACTTTTGCGACCCGGGTAAAGAACATAAAGAATCATTGGAAACGGGTGCAGCAGCGGCCGCCGCTGGAGGTTTTACAGAAGTGTTAGTGATCCCAAATACAAATCCAGCTATTCATACAAAAGCACAGGTTGAATATATTGTTCAAAAGGCTAAAGCGTTGGCGGTAACTATCCATCCAATTGGAGCGGTTACCAAAAATATTGAAGGGAAAGACCTGGCTGAGATGTACGATATGTATAACAGCGGAGCCAAAGCTTTTGGTGATGGAACAAACACTATTCAATCCTCCGGCTTATTGATTAAGGCACTGCAATATGTAAAAACAGTTGATGCAGTGGTGATACAGGTACCCGATGATAAAACCATTGGCAGCGGCGGATTGATGAATGAAGGAATTGTATCAACAAGATTAGGTTTGCCGGGCAAACCTGCCATTGCCGAAGAAATAATGATTGCCCGTGATATTAAACTGGCGAGATATGCAGCATCTAAACTGCATTTCACCGGAGTTACTACAAAGAAATCACTGGAATATGTAAAAAGGGCAAAAGAAGCCGGCATCAATGTTACCTGCTCGGTTACTCCGTATCATTTATTCTTTTGTGATGAGGATTTGCAATCGTACGATACCAATCTTAAAGTAAATCCTCCTTTAAGAACAAAAGAGGAAATGATGGCTTTAAGAGATGCCTTAAAATCAGGTGTAATGGATTGTATCGCTACCCATCATCAGCCCCAGCACTGGGACGACAAGACCTGTGAATTTGAATATGCTCAATATGGAATGATTGGATTAGAAACAGCTTTTGCTGTAACAAATTCACTTAATTTGATACCAATTGAAAAGTGGGTGGAGATGATGGCGGTAAATTCAAGAAAGATCATCAATGAACCGGCGCCGGTAATTAAAGAAGGCGAAAAAGCAAATATCACCTTGTTTAATCCCAATACTGAATTTGAATTTACTGCCAGCCACATTAAATCAAAATCCAAAAACTCGCCTTTTATTGGCAAAACTTTAAAAGGAAAAGTTATTGGTATAATTAATAAAGAGCATTTATTTTTGAACGCTTAAAAACTGCTATATGGAAAAGAATAAATTTTCAATAGCCATTAAAAATGGAGTGATTGCAGGCTTGATATATGTACTCTTGCTTACTTTACTTTATATTTTTGGCTACCACAGCCCGTTGATGTTTGCTTTGTATAAACTGATTATTTACCTAATTATCCTAGGTATTTTTTTCTGGGCAGGTTATGAAAGAAAAAAACAGATAGGGGGTTATGGCGATTTTAAAACAATTTTTCAAACAATACTAGTTTGTATTGTTGTTACAGAGTTAATTTACGCTGTTTATAATTACGTTTATTTGAATTATGTTGAGCCCCAGTTTATGGATAAGTTTAAACAAGCAACTCTTGACTACCTTTCAAATAAAGGTTTAACACAAGAACAAATAGATCAGCAAATGGAAAAAATGAATTCAAGAACTGGTGAGCCTAATCTTAAAAATACATTAATAGGTATTGGTATCTGGATAGTAGTCGACAGTATATTCGGGTTAATATTTGCTTCAATCTTGAAGAAAGAAAAACCAATGTTCCAGGAACCTTTATCAGCTGAACAACAATAACTGAATGGATATTTCCGTAGTCATACCATTATTAAACGAAGAAGAATCGTTACCTGAACTAAGTGCATGGATTGAAAAAGTTATGCAGGAAAATAATTTTTCCTATGAAGTGATTTTTGTGGATGACGGCAGCACGGATAATTCCTGGCAGGTGATAGAATCACTGCGATCTAAGAACAGTTGTATTAAAGGAATTAAGTTTCAGCGTAACTATGGTAAATCGGCTGCCTTAAACGAAGCATTTAAAGCTGCACAGGGTGATGTAGTAATTACAATGGATGCCGATTTGCAGGACAGCCCCGATGAAATTCCTGATTTGAGAAAAATGATTGTGGAAGATAAATTTGATTTGGTAAGCGGCTGGAAAAAGAAACGGTATGATAATACGCTTACAAAAAACATCCCTTCCAAGTTTTTTAATGCAGCCACCCGCAGTATGTCGGGTATTCAACTTCATGATTTTAACTGTGGGTTAAAAGCCTACAATAAAAAAGTGGTGAAGAGTATTGAAGTATACGGCGAAATGCACCGTTATATTCCGGTGCTGGCAAAAACTGTTGGCTTTAAAAAAATTGGCGAGAAAGTAGTGGAGCACCGGAAACGGAAATATGGCATCACCAAGTTTGGATGGGACCGTTTTATCAATGGTTTTCTCGACCTGGCCTCCATTACTTTTATTGGAAAATTTGGCAAACGTCCCATGCATTTCTTCGGTTTATGGGGCACTATCTTTTTTCTTATAGGGTTTGGCGTTAGCATCTACCTCATTATTGCCAAATTGATTGAACATGAATTTGCCTTAACCAATCGCCCCAGTTTTTATATTGCATTGGTGGCAATGATTATGGGAACACAATTATTCCTCGCCGGCTTCCTGGGCGAATTAATTTCCCGCAATTCAACCGACCGCAATAATTACCTGATTGAAGAAAAGATTGGCCTCTAATTATCTTTCAGCATTAACCATGATATTTGCAGGATATGAATGACCATAAAAAAATTGTCATCATCGGCCCTGCTCATCCCTTACGTGGCGGACTTGCATCTTACAACGAACGCCTGGCAAGAGAGTTTCAGCAACAGGGTCATGAAGTGATCATTTATACTTTTTCATTGCAATATCCCGGTTTTCTTTTTCCGGGCACCACACAATTTTCATCTGAACCGGCACCAGCTGATTTGAATATTAAAGTAACCATTAATTCTGTTAATCCGTTTAACTGGCTCACGGCGGGTAATGAACTAAAAAGATTGAAACCCGATATAATAATGGTTCGTTACTGGCTTCCCTTTATGGGGCCATGCCTGGGAACGATATTAAGAAGAGTGAAAAAGAACAGGCATACCAAAGTGGTTTGTATTGCCGATAATATTATTCCGCATGAAAAAAGAGCAGGTGATAAACCATTTACCAGGTATTTTTTAAAACCCGTGGATGCTTGCATAATCATGAGTGAGAAAGTACTGAATGATTTAAGATTATTTGACCAGTCAAAACCTGCACAGTTTGTTCCCCATCCATTGTATGATAATTTCGGCGCTATCATTTCAAAAGAGGAAGCGAGGAAGGAATTAAAAATTAATAATGACGAATTAATAATTCTTTTCTTCGGATTTATCAGAAAGTATAAAGGTCTCGACATTTTATTGGATGCGATTAAACTTCTTAACCAAAAACAAAAAACTACAAACTACAAACTACTTATTGCCGGTGAATTTTATGAAGATGCCAAACCATACCTGCAGCAGATAAAAGATAATGGCATAGAAGACGCTGTAATATTAAAAACAAATTTCATTCCCGACAGCGAAGTAAAATATTATTTATGTGCTGCTGATTGTGTGGTACAGCCATACCGGAATGCTACTCAAAGTGGCGTAACGCCGCTTGCCTATCATTTTGAAAAACCAATGATTGTTACCAATGTTGGCGGATTACCTTCTTTGGTTCCTGATGGTAAAGTTGGATTAGTAGCAGAACCCAATGCAGCTTCCATTGCAGAAAAAATCGCCCAATACTTTCAATTAGGCGAAAACTATTTTTTGCCGCATCTTCGCAGCGAAAAAGAAAAATATAAATGGAGCCGTCTTACGGAAGCCATTTTTAAATTAGCGAATGATATACAGAAGTAAAGCTCCTCTCCGATTAGGACTGGCCGGTGGCGGCACTGATGTAAGTCCGTATAGTGATTTACATGGTGGCGCTATTTTAAATGCTACCATTTCCTTATTTGCGAATGCCAATATTGAACCATTGAATGACAACTCCATCATCATTGAATCCATTGATCAAAAACAGGAACAGCGTTTTGAATGGAACCATCAATTGCCCATTGATGGTAAACTTGATTTGCTGAAGGGAGTTTACAATCGCATTCAAAAAGATTATGGATTACCATTAACCGGTTTTAAATTATCAACATTTGTTGATGCGCCTGCCGGGTCAGGATTGGGAACATCATCCACATTGGTGGTGGCAATTATCGGGGCCTTTGCAGAAATGCTTAAACTTCCATTGGGTGATTATGATATAGCTCATTATGCGTATGAAATTGAAAGAAGAGATTTACAATTAGCCGGTGGCAAACAGGATCAGTATGCAGCCACATTTGGCGGCGTAAACTTTATGGAGTTTTATGGTGATGATAAAGTAATTGTAAATCCATTAAGAATTCGTCCGGAATATTTACATGAATTAGAAAATAATCTCGTTTTATATTTTACTTCTACCAGCCGTGAATCAGCTACTATTATCAAAGAGCAGCAGAAAAATGTAACTGAGAAGAATGAGAAATCCATTGAAGCTATGCATCATTTAAAAGAACAGGCCAGGATGATGAAAGAAGCATTGCTGAAAGGAAGGCTGCATGAAATTGGTGAAATTTTAGATTATGGTTTTCAGCAAAAGCGTTTAATGGCAGCAAATATTTCTAATAATCGCATTGAAGAAATTTATACCGGCGCAAAGAAAGCAGGAGCAACGGGTGGAAAAATCAGCGGAGCAGGCGGAGGCGGTTTTATGACATTTTATTGTCCGGCCAACACCCGTTATAAAGTAATAGAAACATTGGAAAGTTTTGGCGGCTATTGCAGGAACTACCAGTTTACCAAACATGGTTTAACTACCTGGACAGTTTAAATTTTTACTTTTTAATTTTGACTTTTTAATTCGATAACATGAACGACAAAATAAAATCCATCATCAGCGCTTCTATCGATACCAAGCAAAAAGTATTAGCTGATGAAAAAATTATAAAAACGGTTGGCGATTGCGTTGACTTAATTGTTACTGCTTTTAAAAACGGTAATAAAGTTTTGTTTTGCGGCAACGGCGGCAGTGCAGCAGATGCCCAACATTTAGCAGCAGAATTCAGCGGACGTTTTTATACTGACAGGGATGCGTTACCTGCTGAAGCTTTGCATTGCAATACTTCATACCTCACAGCAGTAGCGAATGATTATAGTTATGATGTAATTTATTCCCGTCTTGTAAAAGGTATCGGTAATAAAGGTGATGTATTGATTGGCCTATCCACTTCAGGTAATTCAAAAAATATAACTGCAGCTTTTGAAGTGGCCAGAGAAAAAGGTATAACTACTATCGGCTTTACTGGCGAAAGTGGCGGCAAAATGAAAACCATAAGCGATTATTTAATCAATGTTCCATCTAACGATACACCAAGAATACAGGAATCGCATATCCTGCTGGGACATATTATTTGCCAGTTAGTGGAAGAAAAATATTTTACCCCAAACCCCTAAAGGGGCTTTCTTATTTATTTATGACAGTGAAAGAAGCAATTATACTGGCCGGAGGATTAGGTACAAGATTGCGTTCGGTTGTTTCTGATTTACCCAAATGCATGGCACCGGTAGCCGGCAAACCATTTCTTCATTATGTAATTGAACAGTTAACTAAACAGGGTATCAATAAATTCATCTTCGCCACAGGTTATAAAAGCGAAATCATTGAAGAATGGCTGAAAAAAGAATTATCCACTCTCCCTTATCAATTATCCATAGAAACGGAACCTTTAGGTACCGGTGGCGCCATTAAGCAGGCTTGTGAAAAAGCTACAGAAAAAAATGTACTGATTGTGAATGGTGATACCCTCTTCAATATAAATGTTGAAGAATTATCAGCTGCGCATACGGCAACTCATGCAGATTGTACCCTGGTATTAAAGCCCATGAAAAACTTTGACCGTTATGGAGTGGTTGAGTTAAATGAGAACAACAGCATTGGTAATTTTAAAGAAAAACAATTCTATGAATCAGGGTTGATTAACGGAGGAGTTTATGTATTGAATGTTGAAAGTTTTCTGAACAAACCATTACCGGTTAAATTTTCTTTTGAAAAAGATTATCTCGAAACATATTTCAGTGAGCAAAAATTTTACGGCGTAATACAAAGCCAGTATTTCATTGACATCGGCATTCCCGAAGATTATGAAAGGGCCCAAACAGAGTTACCGCATATTATGAACTTTCCAAAACCATTCCCTCCCATAGATCAAAGCTGGACTTTGTTTCTTGATCGTGATGGCGTAATTAATCATGAAAAACATATGGATTATATCCGCAGCTGGGATGAGTTTAAATTTTATGACGGAGTGCCGGAAGCTTTGAAACTATTCAATTCGAAGTTTAAGCACATAGTAATTGTTACCAATCAAAAAGGTGTGGGAAAAGGATGGATGACACTGGAAGCATTGTTAAACATCAATCACCAAATGACAGCAGCCATTGAAGCCGAGGGTGGTCGTATTGATTCCGTTTACTTTTGTACCGACCTTGAAGAGACCAGTGCCGACAGAAAGCCAAACACAGGTATGGGCTTACGGGCACAAAAGGATTTTCCTGCCATCAATTTTTCTAAATCAATAATGATTGGCAATACGCTAAGCGATATGGAATTTGGCAGAAGGCTGGGTATGTTTACCGTTTTTTTAAAAACAACCCGCCCGGATACACCCATTCCCCACCCTTTTATTGACCGGGCATACAATGATTTGTTAAGTGTTGCCAAAGCATTGTAAAAATTGGTTTATTAGGCAATAAATTTGCAGAAACAATGTTTTAGCATCCGGATACTGATGAAAAAAAATTTAATCCTCTTTCAATTAATGTTGCTCATTGGCACCGTCAATGCACAAAATCTCACTTTAACTGAGGTAAAAGAATTTGCTAACCGAGAAGATTCATTAAAAAAATTCAGTTTCGATATTGTCAATGCACGGGAAGCGGGTCAGCGGTTCAGGGCCGACAGCATCTTTACCAAAATGCTGGTCAGGACTTTAAAACTTAAAAACTCCTTCTACTACCCTTTTGATTCTTTACAAACTATTTCCAGGATTTATGCACCTGATAACAGTTTCCGCATTTTTACCTGGCAGGTGGAAAAAGATGAAACCTTTAACCGGCAGCATGGAGCCATCCAAATGAACACACCGGATGGATCATTAAAACTTTTTCCATTAATCGATCGATCTGAAGTAGTTGCTTCACCACTGGATACAATTATGAACAACAAATGGTGGATCGGAAATATTTATTATCGCATCATACAAAAAGAATCAAACGGTAAAAAATATTACACCTTACTTGGCTATGATGAATATACCATGAAAGTAACCCGCAAATGGATTGATGTGCTGAGTTTTGATAATAACGGTGAACCTGTCTTTGGTACACCAATATTTTCATTTAAAGAAGATTCCATTCCAAAACCTGCCCAAACAAGATTTGTACTGGATTTTAAAAAAGATGGCAGAGCAAGAGTGCAGTACGACGATGAAATGGATATGATTTTATTTGATCACCTGATTTCTGAAACAAACGAACCCCAAAAAAAATATACATTAATTCCGGATGGCGATTATGAAGGTTTTAAATGGAATAATGGTCAATGGGTGCATGTAAATAAAGTTTTTACTTTTAAACTGGAAGACGGCCAGGCACCGGTACCTGAACCACTGGATATGGATAAGCGGCAGCAAATAGAGAATATACTCAACGGAACAAGGCAAAGAGAAGAAAAAACAACCCCTGCAGCAAAACCAAAAAATGTAAAGCCAAAGCCAAAAGGGAAAGTATGACAATGACTGGTTTATAGTTTATGGTTTTTGGTTTATTGTGTGTTGAAAAAGTACAAGAGGCACAAACGCCAACTAACATCTAACATCATTAATCCCCATTTTCAAATTTGCTAATTTTTACATTATCGCATTTGCTTAATATCTTCACCCCATGTTTTTTGTTTTATCTAAAGTCCTCAGTATTTTTTTATCGCCATTTAACTGGTTATTGATTTTTATACTGATGGCAGTAATAATCAGGAACACTAAATGGAAAAAACGTTTCGTAATAATATCAGTTTGTTGGTTCCTGTTCTTTTCCAATCACTATATCATTCATAAGTTAATAATAAACTGGCAGGCTCCGCCAA
Source organism: Sphingobacteriales bacterium (assembly GCA_003963365.1). Lineage (GTDB taxonomy): Bacteria > Bacteroidota > Bacteroidia > Chitinophagales > Chitinophagaceae > AWTP1-9. The sequence continues at coordinate 1,203,849 of RXJG01000004.1, read as the reverse complement.
AGGAATTTGTATTCAATGAACAATACCCGGCAGGAGTAGTATTAACCGGTTTTGCAGGTTTTGATTATAATACCCATAAAGGCTATTTCTCTTCCGCCAGCGATCGTTTTATTCAAACTGTAAAACTCTACCAGCAAAAAAGAATAAAGAAAATAATTATTTCGGGAGGTAGCGGAAGTCTTGATAAAGACCAGCAACGTTTTAAAGAAGCAGATTTTGCAAAACAGGAAATGATTGCCATAGGAATACCCGGAGAAGATATTATTGCAGAGAACAAAAGCAGGAACACCTATGAAAATGCTACCGAAACAAAGAAGTTATTTGACTCGCTACACCTAACCGGGCCTGTTCTGCTTATCACATCTGCCATGCATATGAAAAGATCAGTAAAAGTTTTTGAAAAGACAGGGATAAACGTGGTAGCATATCCATGCAATTATAATGCGCTTGACAATCCTCAGCATTTTGGCGAATCTATCCTTCCAACTTATGTAGCTTTTGATATGTGGGATAAATATGTAAAAGAAGTGGCAGGACTATTAATTTACCGGATAACCGGGAAAGCCTGATAATAAATTGTGAACTATAAACTCAAAAATCAATTTTATAAATCATAGTTCTTTAGTTGGCAGTGCCCATTTGTTTTCCAATGGTTTAACGGTATAGCCCATTTTTCTTAATAACGCAATCAATCCTTTATTTCCCGGTAAATGGCCGGCACCTACTGCAAAAAGATAAGCATTTGATTTTATGAGGGTGTTTATTTTATCGGCCCAGTTACGGTTGCGGCGGTATAAAAGAAATTCATTGTATTTGCCCACTTCACCTTCTGTTTTGTTCATCAGGGTATCCAGTTTGTCAATATCCTGTTGCTTATATAAATTAATCAGCATTTTTACGGAGCTATCCTGCAGGTTACTGCTATCAATACTTTTCATCAGTTCCTTTGCCTGTACATCATATGGAATGCTATCCATAACTCCTGCCTGGTAGGCCATCGTTTCCAGGCCTTTTATCTCTTTATTGTATTTATGGGCTTCTTCCATTATCCGCATTTCCATACCATCAGGTTGTTCGCAATTAAATCCTTTCTCTCCAATCATACTGCTTAAAAAAATGGGTTTCATCTTTTCTATCATCGCAACCGGAATTAATGGCTGGTTTTTTACAAACCAGTCTTTAACCCGCTTTACCTCCTCTTCAGTGAGGTAATCACTCAGTTTCTTTCCTTCCTTCATATTCATATATTGAAAAATACCCAGTAATTCGGTCATATTATCCATATCCAGTTCCAGGTAAACTGCTGAAGAACCAGCAATAATTTTTTCCATTTTCTTACTCAGCAATGCGTCGTTTTTACACATGATATGAATGGTGCCAAAAAGATATGAAGGTTGTTTAATACCGTTACCGGAAATTTCCCATAATAAAGATTTAACCGGAGCCTGCTTCTTAATTTCTTTTCCATTTTGAGCAGGCAGGGCAATAATGTTAAGAAAGAAGAACACCGTTATTAAAAGTACACGCATAAAAATATTGTTATTTAGCGATTTTTTCTTAATATTTGAATAACCTAAATCACTCACATCATGAGACCTTTCGTGTATCTTATCAGTGGTATACTGTTATGCCTTACTGCATCCGCACAAAAAAGCAAAGATATTCCCTCTTTTGGAAATGTTGATAAAAGCGAACTTCAACTGACAGAATGTGCATTCGATAAAAATGCCGATGCACTGGTATTATTTGACCTGGAGGAAACGTTTTGTTCAATATCATCTTCATCGTTTTTTGCGCAAACTGAACGCCATGCCAGGATAAAAATATTAAACCAGTCGGGGCTTAAATACGCTGACATACACATTCCTTATTGGTTACCTAATGAAAATATTAAAAACTTTACTGCCCAAACTTATAATATAGATCTTTCAGGAAAAATTATTACCAGTAAAGTAGACAAAAAATTTGTATACAGTAAAAGGCTGAACAAACGAAAGGCTGAACTTGTTTTTTCATGTGTTGCCGGAATTGCCGGGGACATAAACACTGTTAATATTAAGATGGTACTGGAATTTAAAAAGCCTGTATATTCCGTAAGCAACTATCCTGAATTTCACGAATTTTATAAACAGCTTTTTACTTTTTTAAATGAGCAAATAGTAATTAAAAAGAATCTAAACTCTGATTAAAGCGAAAATCATGTTAAGACCATTATCAATTATCTGCACAATTCTACTTTGTAACAATTTTAATAGCTTTTCCCAACCAGAAGATTTTGGAAATTTTCATTCCCCATCCACGTACGAAATAAATTTGAAAGAATGTGCTTATGACAAGGAGGCTACGGCTATAGTATTAGACCATGAAGCTATGACTTATTATGATGATGATTACAATATGATAACCTATCATTATGTCCGGATTAAAATACTCAGGGAAAAAGGAAAAGGTGCCGGAGAAATTACGATACCATATTACCGGGAAGATGATTTTGAAAATATTTCTGATATAAAAGGCCGCATTTATAATGGCTTTGGTTACACTGATCTTGACAAGAAATCTGTATTTCAGAAAAACACAAATAAATATTGGGGCGAATACAGTTTCACATTCCCTGAGATAAAAATTGGATCTGTTTTGGAATACAGTTATAAAAGTTTAATGAAAAATTATGGTGGTTTAAAAGAATGGGTATTCCAGGAAAAGATTCCTGTAGAAAAAAGCCATTATGATCTTACAATAGTACCAAACACAGAATTTTCATGGGTAGTGCAAAAAACTCCGGGTATGCACATTAATGTAAAGCCAGATAATAGTAATGGAAAAATAAGCTTTGAAATGGTAAATATACCCGGATTGTCAGAAGAACCCTTTATGGATTCAAGAGAAGACTATGTTCAAAAAGTAGTATTTCAATTATCCAAGTACAGGAATACTATCAGTTATATGAACACATGGGACCAGCTTAATAATGTAATGGCAACAGCACAGGACTTTTATCTTCAGCTGAAAAAGGATATTCCGGGAACCAGTGAATTTATTACACAGGTAAAGGGATTGGGTAATGAATTTGAAAAAATGGAAGCTGTTTACAATTTTGTACGAAAACAAATGAGTTGGAATCATTTTACCTCAAAATATTCACCTGATGGTATTAAGCATGCATGGGATAAAAAAACCGGAAGTGATGCAGATATCAATCTCTTACTTGTTAACCTGCTTAAAGCAGCAGACCTGGATGCTGAACCCATATTAGTAAGTGAAAGACAACATGGAAATGTAAATCCCAATAACCCTTTTATCGATCAGTTCAACACCTGCTATGCAGTAGTTACCATTAATAACAAAAGGTACTATCTTGATGCTACAGATAAATATACCCCGCCCTATCTTATTCCCTACTCTATTTTAAATACAACCGGTTTTATTGTTAGAAAGAAAAAAGGTGAACTGGTAAGTATTGCTGATACTAATACTTCATACAAACAGCAAATGACTTTAAATGCCATTATGGACGCCGGTGGACTCGTAAAAGGAGAATTTATCATTGATAACTTTGATTATGCCCGGGCATATGAAGAAGCCAAATTCGTAAACTCCTCCGCATCATCTTATGAAAAAGAAATTACCGGTAATGTACCGGGTCTTACAACAGAAAACCTTAAAGCAAAATCTGACTCGGATGAAAGAAAAGCATTTAAAGTAACAGGTAACTTTAATCTTGCTGCCTCAAACAGTGGCGATTACTATTTTCTGCCTTACAATATTTTTACTGGACTAACTGAAAATCCTTTTACCAATGATAATCGATTCAGCAATGTAAATTTCGGTTACCGTCAGCTCATCAATTTTCATATACACCTGACAATTGACGAAAACTTCGCCATTAATGAACTTCCCCAATCCATTAAACTCAGTAACGAAGGGAGCAACATTAATTTTATAAGAGAAGTATTTGCAGACAAAGAAAATAATCAAATAATGATTAAGGGCAGCTTTGAAATAACGCAGGGTTTTTATCCGGTAAGCGAGTATGCCACCCTTAAAGAATATTACCATCGCCTGTTTAACCTGCTTACTGAACAAATTGTACTGAAGAAAAAATAATAACATGAAAAAAAACTTCTTTATCATATTTTTTGCAGCGGTTGTACATAGTTTGGCAGCACAAGACATACCCGGTTTACTGCAAAACCTGAATGATACAGCATTAATAAAAAATGCAAACATTTTAATGCAGGAAGAAACCATACAGCTGGAGATTAGTGAAATTGACCGTTCCAGCTATAAGGTTCATCAGATTTTTACTGTTTTAAATGAACAGGGAAAAGATGCTCTTGATTTTGTTCAATACACCAGTAAACAGGTAAATCTTGAAGATGCCGAGATAAAAGTGTACGATGCAAATGGAAAACAAAAGGACAAATTCAAAAAAAAGGATATGATTACCCGGGCAACGGGTGATGGGCTTATTGAAGATGGATATATTATTTATTACAGGATAGCCGCATCAAAGTATCCCGTTACTGTTGAGTTGAATTATGAAATAAAATTTAAAAGAACAGACTTTTTGCCAGCCTACGATATCATGTTCTCACACGAAGCCGTAGTAAAATCCAGTTTTACTGTAAAAGTTTTAAAAAGTCTTGACATAAGGTATAAAGAAAAAAACATTAAACTGACACCTTTGGTAACGGAAGATGGTGCTTATAAAATATATCAATGGAGTGCAAGTAACTTAAAACCGCTGGAGTATGAAGAAGGTTCTGTTCAAATCAGAAGCCGTTATCCATCTATTCATCTTGCGCCAAATAAATTCAGCTATTACGGTAATCCCGGAGAACTAACTAGCTGGAAAAAATTTGGAGAATGGATTGCCAACCTTTATAAAGACCTGGATGAATTACCTGCAGACAGAAAAGCTTTTTTTATGGACCTGGTTAAAGATGTAAAAACAGACACAGACAAGGCTAAAATAATTTATAATTACTTGCAGAAAAATTTCAGATATGTAAGTATTCAATTAGGAATTGGCGGGTTAAAACCGTTTGCTGCCAGCTTTACTGATCAAAAAAAATATGGTGATTGTAAAGGACTGAGTAATTATATGAAAGCTGCTCTTAAAGCTGTTGGTGTAAAGAGTTATGTAGCCCTTATTAACGCCGAATATGACAGTGAACCTGTAGATGCCGATTTCCCCTGTAATGAATTTGACCATGTAATATTATGCATTCCGCAGACAAAAGACTCTATCTGGCTTGAATGTACAAGCAACACTGCTGATTTTAATGTATTAGGTTCGTTCACCGAAAACAAAAATGCTTTATTAATTACCGAAGATGGAGGAAAACTGGTACCGACTCCCGTGAGCAAGTCATCTGCTAACCAGTTAAACGCATTGTCAATTATAAAAATAGAGACAGACGGAACAGGTGCCGCTGAAATATCATTTAAATTATCCGGGAGTTATAAACAGGCTGCCGTTAATAATCTTTTTGATGAAAAGAAAATAATCAGAAAGATTATTTAATGGAGGTCTATGCATTTAAACAGCCTGATGATTTTTCCATAGAAAAGGAAGATAACAGCCAAAAGGTAATTAGCAATATGAAGATGTCGTTCACAAGAGTACCTGAATTTATTGCCGGAAATAAAATGTTTTTAGCCCCACGCCTTTACAAGCTATGGACTAATAAATTGCCAAAAGCTGAAATGCGCCGGCTGGACTATTATTTTCGTTACCCGTTTATTAAAACAGACACTACTGTTTACCAACTACCAGAAGGATATACTATTGAAGCTTTGCCGAAAAACAAAAATCTGTCTTTTGAGTATGGCAGTTATTCCGGGAATTTCTGGTACAACACTGCACAAAATGCTGTTTACTGTGCTGCAAAACTTGAACTGACGCAATTAAAAATACCTGCTGCAAAATACACCTCTTTAAAAAAATTTTTTGATGAAGTAATGAAAGACGAGGCGCAACGGATAGTTATAAAAAAATGATAAACCTGAGACTTGATTGATATATGAAAAAAGTAATTTTAACCTTAATAAGTCTGGCAATAGTCATTTTGTCATCAGCCCAAATTTTTACATTACCTAATGACTTTGGCAAATTCAGTAAGGAAGAAATTGAATTAAAATCCTGCCCATTTGAACCAGATGCAGATGCAGTTGTTTTACGTGACAACGCCTGGGCCTTTCATTACAGATATAATGACTATGTTACACACCGGACCAGAATAAAAATTCTAACTAAACCTGGTATCAAATACGGAGATATTTCACTTGACTTTCATTCCAAATCCGGGTTTTACGGGATTGATACGATACATGCCATTACATTTAACAACGACCCGGATTCATCAAAAGCTATTATTCCACTTGAAGATTCTCTCATCTTTCAACAAAGAACGGGTGGAACAACAACTGTAAAATTTGCCATGCCACAGGTAAAAGTGGGCAGCATTATTGAGATTGAATACATTGAAGAATTAAGAAGCATGTATTACCTTGAAGACTGGTCTTTTCAAACTTCCGTGCCCACTCTCTTCAGCAGCTTTATCCTCAGTCCACCTATAGGAATGGAGATATCATACAGTATTTATAAAGATGCTGATTATAAAGTTACTTCAAAGTTTATACCCGACACAGGCTCCTATTTTGAAATGAAGAATATCCCATCGCTCAAAATAGAACCTTACATGGATTCGCCCAAAGATTATCTCCAAAGGGTAGTTTTCCAGGTTGCTAAAAACGGAAAGAAAAGTTTTACATCATGGGGTGAACTGACTAAACTTTTTCTTCGTGACCTCGAGCTAAAAAGACAAATGAAAAAAAACCTGCACCATATGCGTGAACTGAGGAGTTTACTTAATCATGTAGATGATAAAGAACAAAAGATAAGAATCATTTATAAATACATTAAACAAAATATGGTGTGGAATGGCAGAGACGGAATCCTCCCGGCACAAGAACTTTCAGATGCCTGGGAAGATAAAAAAGGGAATACTGCCGAATTGAATTTAATACTCATTAACCTGCTTAAAGATGAAAACATAGAAGTTTATCCCCTGTTATTAGCTGAGCGGACGTATGGCAAGCTGGATACTACTTTTCCTTACCTTGATCAGTTTAATAAATTGATTGCTTTTGCTATTACAGATAATCGCCAGTTTATACTGGATGCTACCGAAGAATACGGTAGTGTTGACCTCGTTCCCTATGAATATTTAAACACCAAAGCTTTCTTACTCGATCTTAAAAAATATCAGTTTATCACAATAGCAAGTACAGCTAAATCTTATAACAGTAACATTGTAATTAACGGGAGCATTAACAATGAAGGAAATTTTGAAGGAACGGCAAACATAACAAGTACTGAATACGCCAAACAAAGACGCAGTTACCGCATCAGGAAAAATATAGACGATTTTAAAAAGAAATTTTTCAATGCTGACACATATACTTTTGAAATAGATTCATTTAAAACCGAGAACCTGGATGATGATACGTTACCGCTGAAAATAAGTGCCCGGCTAAAAAATAAATATGAACTTAATGGCGGGTTTTACCTTTTTAATTACAACCTCTTCACTAATCTTGAATCAAACCCGTTTATCAAGCCAAAAAGAGTATCTAATATAAATTTTGGTTATCCAGATCATATTATACTGGAACTAAATTTAAAATTACCACCAAATGCAGGTATTGATAACCCCCCAAATAATATATCCATCACAGACCAGGCACTAACCATGCGATGTTCCCGTATTTACTCAATTAAAGACCAGGTTGTAAACATTCGAATAGAGTTTGTAAGAACGGTATCAATGGTGAAATCCGAAGATTATAACGACCTGAAAGATTTTTACAAAGATGTAACCACTATATTGAATGAACCGTTGCTGATAAAAGTGCCGGCGAATTAATACATTAATATTTATAATTAGAGTAATTGTATTACCTGATTCACTATATCTGTTATACGAGCTTTAATTTACTCCCTCGTTTAAGTTGAATAAGCAATAATAATCACATGCCCGGTATTATTATTGGTTACATTACGGCAGCTTCCTCACCATACAGCTGATTCTTAAATTTTAATGACGGAGAAGGTATGAATGAGCCTATTCCCAACTCATCCCATTTTTTATCTACTGACGCAATAGTAGCATCATCCGCCACAATAATGTTGGGCCAGTCACGATGGAAATTATCAAAAGCTTTTGTCTTCATCGTTCCATCCAAACCCAAACAGGCAAATGTTTTATCCGGATCAGTATGTGATTCATCCTGGAATAAAATATGATCTCTTTTCGGATCTAAGTTGTTACAGAAACGCCATAATGCAACGGGTAAATCATTCGCATCAACAGTATGTTCAACATACAGCACCATCTTAATACCTTCCATAGCATCAATATCCTGGCAAATCTGGTGATGGAGTTCCCGCACATGACCTTTACGGTTTTTCTCTACAGAAATAATAATACAGGGAATATCTTTTTCCAGTAAAAAAGTATTTACTGCTTTTACCTCGGCAAATTGTTTCTGAATAATATTTCCTACAGCCCACTGTTCATTATCAACTGTTAACTCATAGGTGTCATCTTTTTCTTCATCAAATTTGCTTGTTCCATCAATACACATCTTACCTCCAAAGCCCAGCTTACTGCAGCTATGATCCAGTACATCCATCGGGCCGCTGCTGTAAGTAACATCGGTTACCACATTTAAATGCTTAAACACATATTTTGCCAGCGATTCATAATCCTGGATTCGCACTGCTTCATCAGCTATTACCAGTATTTTATTAAACATCATTTGCCCGGCTCCCCACATCGCATTCATCACCTTCTGCCCCTGCCCGGCGTATTCCTTATTAATTTGTGCAATCACCAGGTTATGAAAAACTCCTTCCACAGGCATATCCATATCAATAATTTCCGGAATCAAAGTCATTTTAATCGGTGCTAAGAAAATTCTTTCTGTGGCTTTACCCAGCCACGCATCTTCCTGCGGCGGAATACCTACAATCGTTGCGGGGTACACGGCATTTTTTTTATGTGTAATGGCGGTGATATGGAATTTAGGATACCAGTCGGGTAATGAATAGTAACCCGTATGGTCACCAAAAGGGCCTTCCCAAATCATTTCTTCATTGGGGTCAACATACCCCTCTATAATAAAATCGGCATCAGCCGGAACTTCAATATCGGGTTGTGTAATACATTTAACCAGTTCCACTTTTTTCTTACGCAGGAAACCAGCAAGCATGTATTCATCCACATTTTCGGGCAAGGGTGCAGTAGCACTGTAAGCATATACCGGGTCTCCCCCCAGCGCAACGGCCACGGGCATGCGTTTGTTTAATTTTTTATACTCATTAAAATGTTTGGCGCTAACTTTATGTTTATGCCAGTGCATACCGGTAAGTGCCGGGCCAAACACCTGCATACGGTACATGCCCACATTACGGGTACCTGTATTAGGCTCTTTGGTATGGATAACCGGTAAGGTAACAAAAGGACCACCATCTTTAGGCCAGCATTTAATCACCGGCAGTTTGGTTATATCTGGTTCTGTCATTATTACTTCCTGGCATTCACCACGTCCGCTTTTTACTTTGGGCATCCAGCTGGCAAACTGGCCCAGTTTAGGTAATAGATTCAGTTTGTCGAGGATGCTCTCCTTAGGTTTGGTAAGCAGCTTAAACAAACTTTCAATTTCATGTGCCACATCATCCAGGTGATTTACGCCAAGTGCCATGCACATACGCTTATCACTTCCATAGGCATTCATCAATACTGGGAAATCGTAACCGGTATTCTCAAATAATAAAGCTTTACCACCACCGGGTGTTTTGCTGATGCGGTCGGTTATCTCTGCAATTTCCAGTTCCGGGTTAACATAAGTTTTTATACGGAGCAACTCCCCCGCTTTTTCCAATGCGTTAATAAACTCCTGCTGATTTTTATATGCCATAAATGAAATTCAAAAGTAAAAAGTCAAAATTCAAAAATCCTTTGGGAAGACAAAGGTAAAAGCAAAACAACTGATAATGCAAAGAGTTCGGTATGAAGAAAAATTATTGTGTGACGTATTGTTAAGACCGGATAATCAATTGCGACTGATCAGTATTTGAGCAGCACTATTGTGGTAACATTCCTGACTAACATGAAATTTCCTGAAATTACCCGTGAAAATCATTTTTATACCGGTTGTTGTGTCCTGAAAAATTTGCTGATACATTGCCAGTTGTATGGAGGGGTTAATAAAGATCCGTAGCTGTTTAAATCGCCAAAAGCCATATTGTAAATGGCATTGTTTCAAAGCGAAGGTTTTGATGCTTATCTGGCAGAAGGACCACCAATAATGGTACAAAAAATTACGGGCTATTTAGTACGCCACTGGCAAGCCTGCGGGGTTATAAAAGTTATTACAAAGAGTTTGAACCAAACAGAGGTTAACTGCATGAAGTTGTCTGATAACTAAGCGTTGCCAGACACCTTATTTACTTTCATTAACAGGTACACTTAGCATATAAAATAATGTCAATACCGTGTATTTATTTAAATATAAGTACGGTATTGATTCTTTGATGTGTTTCCTGATTTGTTAAATTGAGCATATATGCGCCTGGCTCCATTGCCGGCAATCTCCTGAATCTAATTATTCCACCGGTTACAGAATGCATCGAATGGCTGATCAACTTTCCAAACATATCGTAAATATCCACACTGTATAACTGTGTTTTGTTATCATTAATCCGTATCACAAATTCACTGGTAACAGGGTTAGGATACACCTGAACGGGTATATCAGTCCCACGAAGCTTTATTACATTACTGTAAAATATCCTTCCATTATTCATAATGGCTTTTACACGGTAATAACTGTCGCTATTAAATAATGAAGTATTAAATTGATATTGCTGCTGCAAAACAGCACCTGCTTTTATTTCTCCAATCAACTGGAAGTTTCCATTTATAGTTTCGCTTCTCTCAACTATAAATTTTACCACCTCCTGCCCGTTTTTTACTTTCCAGCTGAGGCCGGTATATTTATCCTGAATTGCCCCGGATAATTTAATTTCCGGCATACCCGGTAAAACAACAAGGCATGCCCCTGTGAGATTGTAATAGGCAAGTCTGGTTAAACAACCCTGGTTTACAGATACCCGGCAAACATATTGCCCGGTATCAGATGGCATTACACTATCTAAAACATAAGAAGGTGCGGTACCAATAAGCACACTATCTGTTGCACTTGTTTTTCTATACCAACTGTAAGTAGCATTTGCTATTGATGAATCCACCGACAGTATACTTGTACTATACATACAATCTAATGATACATCCACCGTCATTACCGCTAAGGGCAAAACACTGGCATCATTTAACGATGCATTACCACAGGCATCAGTTACCCTTAAACGCACCAGCGAATAAATTGTTCCATTATTGATGGTAAAGACAGGACTGTTTTGTTTGGCAGATACGATAGAAGGTGTGGCCGGTGTACTTTGTATAATTTCATACATCATGGGTGATACCCCTCCTGTAACGGAGGTGCCTACACTAAACGCATTATTATCACACTGGTAAGCGGCTGATTTTTGTAATGTGGGATAAGCATACCGACTAACAACTACCGTATCATATCCTATCAGTCCGCAATCATTGTTACTGGTAGCAAATATATAAGTAGCCGGGGCCAGTTGCAGGAAATTAAATGTATCAGAGACAGTTCCTCTGGTATGAGTGGTGTATAAAATACTGGTGCTTATACCATCTTTGTTTATAATTTTCGGAACGGGTCTGTTTAAATTACTGGTTACTGTAATGATGATGTCAGATGAACCATCCGGGAAAGTTGAACCCGGGCATCTTCCCTTAATAGAAACCGCTCTGGTAAAATAACTTACAGTTGGTTTGACCAAAACGGTATCTCTTCCTCCACAGAAATTCTCGCCTATTACCATATATTTATTACCGCTATCTAAAGCTGGCAGGTCATAGATTGTAATAGAAGTTCTGCTGCTGCTGCTGGATGCCACCAGGTTTCCTGCAGGGTCATACACATAAACTTTGTAAGGAGAGGAAATAGCGCCGGATGTAAAACTGACTAATAAATTTGTTTTACCGGTTGTACAGGAAGCTTCGGCATTTACAGAAATATTTACCACCGATGGACTGGCAGTAAAACATTTAATGATAGTAGTATCGTAACAACCATCCTTTACGTAAATACAATACGAACCAAAAGCTAACGAATCAAACACACCTGTACTGTTACAACGGAGCATAACTGTATCTGCATATAAACAATAAAGCGGAGTATTAAGATTTTGCCCCTGGCCCTGTAATGATGCAGTAAAAGTTGAGCATGTTTTATTACTGATTTTAACGGACCCATTTATAGAAGGTGCTGTTTGTGTCATCGAAAAACAACGGGTTAGCGTTGAAGAAAAACAACTATCACTGATGTGGATACAATATGATCCATAAGCAAGCGAATCAAAAACACCCGTATTGTTGCACCTGAGTAATATACCGGAATCGTTGTATAAACAAAACTGCGGGTTATACAGGTTTTTAATATCCTGCACTGTTGCTGAAAATCCTGAACAGCCATGTGCTATTGTACTTACGGTTCCTACTGATGGGGCGGGGCGGTTAAAGCTAAAGCATTTAATAATCGTGGTATCACTGCAACTGTCTTTTACCTGTATACAATATGAACCATAGGTTAAAGAATCAAATACACCTCTATTATTGCAACTAATTAATGCTCCTGTAGTATCGTACAGGCAGAATTGCGGTTTGAAAATATTCTGTACCCCCGTTAGAGTGGCGGAAAAACCAGCACAGCCTTTTGCTACAGTTTGAACAGAACCAACTGATGGTTGAGGACGGGTTACAGTAAAACATTTTACTACTACTGACCCGGTACAACTATCCGTTACATGTAAACAATAATTTCCGTATGCCACAGAATCAAACACGCCGGTTTTATTACAAATAATTAATACTCCTGATGAATCGAATAAACAAAATTGAGGATTAAAGAAATTTTGAATATCCTGTACGGTGGCATTAAAACCGGCACAGCCTATCGACAACGTTTGAATATCACCAATAGTTGGTTTGGGTTGAATTAGTGAAAAACATTTAATAATGGTCGTATCGGTACAACTGTCTTTAACACGAATACAATAAGAACCGGCAGTGAGTGAATCAAATACCCCGGTGTTATTACAGGTAATTAATGTTCCCAATGAATCATACAAACAAAACCGGGGATTAAAAAAGTTCTGGATTCCCTGAACCCTGGCAGAAAAATTATTACATCCCACAGCTATTGTATTTATATTGCCCACAACAGGAACTGGCCTGGCTACAGTAATACATTGAATAATGGTTGTGTCTGCACAACTATCTTTTAAATGAATGCAATAATCACCATAAGGTAATGCATCAAAAAGGCCGGTATTATTACAGCTAATTAAAGTTCCTGTACCGTTGTATAAACAATATTGAGGGTATTGCGTATTAGCAGAACCCATAATTTTCAGTGAAAAACCTGCACAGCCTAAGTTCGTAGTAGTAATAGTACCCATTACCGGTGCAGGATGTTTAAAACTAAAACACCTGACAATAGTAGTATCATAACATCCATCTGTTATATTAATACAATAGCTGCCGAAAGCAAGGTTATTAAATATACCAGTATTATTACAACCCAGCAGGTTTGATTGCGAGTCAAACAAACAATACTGTGCATTCGTTAAATTTTGTCCACCGGTTACAGAGGCAGTAAAACTATTACAAACAATATTGCTGTAAGTAACTATACCACCACCAGGAATTACCGGGCTGACAGTAAAACAACGTTCTATCAGTGTATCATAACAGCTGCTTTGAATTTTGATGCAATAAGAACCATAGGTAAGACCTGTAAAAGACCCGGTTGTATTACAAACGACTAATGAACCTGTTTTATCGTATAAACAATAAGATGGATTGGATAAATTTGTTTGTCCTGTAATGGATGCCGTTACCTTGTTACAGCCCGTAATAACCTGCAACACCACATTATCCACAGTTGGTTTATTGGTATTACGCCAACTTACTTTTTGCACATTACCACACTTATCTTTCACCACAATATCTGCCTGTTTAGCATTACCGGTAGAATCAGTAAAAGATTTTGTATTGTACCATGTTGTATCTCCTGCTCTGGTGGTTACGCCATATAAGAAACCATTGAAAGTTATACCGGAGGCATTGGTATTACCTTTATTATCTGAGAGATTAATGTTTACATTTAATAAACTACAGCCGGGTTTATCGGCAGTATAAGAACTAATCCACCAGTTATAATCCAGCAACGTAATGGACCTTGTCTGCAAACCTCCGCAGGAATCACTTAATTGAATTAAATAATCGCCGGCTGAAAGATTATTAAATGTACCTGTTGAACTGGTATCTCCCACATGGCTGGCAGAAGGAGTAATAATTGTATACAGGTAAGGCCCACGGCCAAATTGCAGGTCAATCGCATTGATGGTACCATTCGATCCATGAATACAGGTTACATCCGTTCCGCTTAATAAAAATCTTGGGTCTGCATAATCACCTTTTACCACAGCATTGGTGATAATGGAAGTACAGGCTGTAATATTATCTTTTACAGAAATTGAATAGTTACCCGCAGGTAAACCCGTTATTGAATCGGATGATGTAAAGGGTGTGGTAACAGGGCCTGTAACTTTATAGCTGAAATTTCCTGAACCGCCGCTTGTGGTAATTTTTATAGCTCCGGTAGCAGAACACCTGGATTCATATGTAATATAAGTCACATCCACGCCTGCACATACCTGTGCTAACACGCTGTTTTCAAATAGCAGGATATTAAACAACAATAATGAAATGTATAATTTCATTCTCATAGGCGATTGGATTTCGCAGTTAGCATAACGAAGCTAATATGGTTAAAACTATGTATCAATGATACATTTAACATCAGTTAACCCGCATATATAGCGTTGTTGAGAATCAGCCAGATAAAAAAAATACTTAGTAAAAAAACATACCAATAATCGTAAAAAAACTGTGCTTTCAAGTGATTTATGAAGGCAATATACGGTCATTCAACCCAGTCATTTAAAATATAATAAAGGTACCCTTAAGTAAAAATATTAAATGAGGAGTAAAAAACTTCAAAAAAGCCGGGTATTTGGCCCCGCTTGTATCTTGATTGATTTAATTAGTTCTTATCAATACCAGCATCTTTATCACTTACTTTCTTACCCAACTGTTCGGGTAACTGCAACAGGTAACTATGAAATATAGCCTGTAACCGGGTTCTCAAAAATATATTTGACAATTCCAAAATCGTTTATAATTTTATAGTCTCATCAGGCCGGTTAACGGCCACAATCGTTCAGCCTCGTTTTTATTGTTTTCGCCTCGTAAGTTCATTGAATTAATTCGATAGCAGCAGGAACCCGTTTCTGTATGCCTCAGTTGAGTAATTGCCTCTTTTAATTAACCGTATTAAAACCAGCATTTATGAAACTATCCGCATTTATTGAGTTAACACAGGAAGAAAAAAGAGCGACTGTTTTAAAAGAAGGAGTAGCCATCGCCAAAAGAGAATTGATGAATACGATGGTATTTCTTTTTCAATTGCCCGGTTTTTATGTAGAAACGTATTGCGACAAACAAAGCAAAGCCGTTGTTGAGTACAGGTTATTTCATGATGTAAATAAATTAACGCCTTACCTGGAGGGTATTCCGCTGGATGAGTTACTGAGGGAATAAATCAATTTTAGATTATATGATTCTTTTCTTATTTGCCAGCCCCCTGAAACTGGCAAGAATAAGTTATTGCAGTTTTTGCTTTATTTGAAACACGTTCCCTTCGGGATCATTACCATCACATACAGCATACGGGTAACCGGGAAACTGCTTTACCTCTCCTATGGTAATATTCCTGCTGAGTAGATTTTCTCTTAGCTGTTCAAGATTGCTATCTGTTTCAAATACTAATTTAACATTGGAGTCTTCTATTCTGAATTGATCAGGTGGTACTGTCAAATATTGCTCTCTAATTTTATGAAAAGCTAATTGTATTGTACCGGTATTAAGCACAGTCCAGTTTTTATCAGCCTCACCTTCCATGGTTAATCCAAAATTGCTGATGTAGAAGTTGGTAAGTTTTTCTACATCCGCACAAAAGAGGATAATTGATTGAAGCTTTGTTTGCATGATCTTTTAGTTGTTTTACACTTAGCAATGACACAAACTTAAGAGATAGTATGGTAGGTAAAAAAAGGAAAGGAACACCAGCCGCCGGCATACCCTCACTCCCTTTTATTTTTGCTAATTTTAGTCTATGACCATGGATCTCTTAAAAGCTGCTGATCTGCTGCGCAAGCAAATTCAGTTATTTACCCCTCTCACTGATGAAGACTGGGAATTACTGGAGCCGCACCTCAGTATAAAAACAATACACAAAAACAAGTTGTTTGTACAGGAGGGTAAAAAAGCAACCAATATTGGGTTGGTGCTGGAAGGCATGTTTCGCCAGTACTACACCAAAGACGGGGAAGAAAAAACCACCTACTTCTTTTTTGAAAATCATTTTATCAGCGGGTATATCAGTTGTATTACGGGCAAACCATCTGTGCTGAGCATTGAGGCATTAAGTGATGCTGTCTGCATTACTTTTCCCTATACTGTGCTGCAGGAACTTTTTGAAAAAAGTATGACCTGGCAAAAATTTGGCCGGCTGATTGCAGAATACCTCACCGTTGGACTGGAAGAAAGAATGGTTAGCTTGTTACTCCAAAGCCCTGAAGAAAGATATATTGAGTTGCTTAACAGTAATAAAACAAAAATACTGGAGAGAATACCCCAGCATTATATTGCCAATTACCTGGGCATTACGCCGGTGAGTATGAGCCGCATCCGTAACCGGGTAATAAAGAAATAGCTCAGGCTTTTGTTTTTTCCAAACTGCCAAGGTGGGTATTTTTAAAACTATCGGGATATTTTAATCCATAACCCCATATACGGTCAAAAGATGCATGGGCAAATAATAAGCAACCAATGGCTATCACAATTTCATTTTGCATATAAAATCCTAAGGAGGCAATACCCAGTGCAATCCCTTTATGATGAAAAAGGTTATACATTACCGCACCAATTTTTGTATTTATCAAATAGCCTAACATACCAATATCAGGTGTAAAAAATAAAAAGAACCAAAGCCATAGCGGTAAACCCAAATTATGCTGGCTGATAAAATAAATGGCTACAATGGTCATGGCTGCTTCTTCGATCTTTAATGTTGTTTTCATGCTGAATAATTTTAAACAAAACTAAAGATGGGTTTTCAGGCGGACGTTAACAAAAGATAATAAAATAAAAAAGCGGAACAGGCTGTTCCGCTTGCGAAAAAGTATTTCTTTGAGTTTTTACTGCCCTACCAGGAACACCGCATTACACAACATCAACTTCCCATTCTCCCAAAAACTGCGGAAGATGATATCATCTAACAAATAAACCACATGACCGCTGCCCATATCCTGCACGCCGAACAATAAACCATCTTTCAGTTTTTCTTTTAGTTTATACCCTACAAAGCCTGCTATCTGTGCATCTTTCTTTATCACCCCAACATTCCATCCGCCATCTTTCATAAACTCACCCATATTATCATCCATTTTTAAGGTGTAATAATATTTAGGATAACCAAATGCCAGCGGATGTGTATTGTCCAGCTCTACTTTATAAATAGAGCCGGGTATATTGCCTTTTAAAAAATCCCTTTCTCTTTCTTCGAACAGTTTTATGCTGGCATAGTCATCTTTCTTATCGTCTTTTTTATCATCATCTTTCTTTAGTTTCATTCCCCAGTCTGCATTGGCTAATTGTACGGCTGCATTTTCCAGTGCAATTAATTTACCACCTTTACTTACCCATTCTTTTAATTTATCGGACTGGCCTTTATCGCTAATGAATTTATAATTGCCATCGGGCATGATGATTACATTAACATCAGCTAAATTAATTCTGCCAAACTCTTCTGCATTTACTAATGAGATGGGATAATCTAACTGCTGTTCAAAAAAATGCCATATCTCTCCTGCTGCCAGTGACGAAACTCCGTTACCGGTAAGCAGCACCACATTGGGTTTGGTAATGATATGCACAGCAGGACTTCCAAAATCATTCCCCTTATCTACAAAACCGGTGCTTACGGGTTCGGCCTGTACACCGTATTTGGCTGCCAGGTTATTTACCAGTAAGCCTAACCTGCCTTCAAATGATTTGTTGGAGGTATGGGTGATGATGAGTGTTCCCCTGTCATAGGCTCTTCCATCCACCGCAAAAGCATTTTCTGCAAACCGTACTTTAACTCCTGCCTGTATTAAGGCACCTAATAGTTTGGCGCTGCTAACTCCGTTCCATCTTACGGCATAGGCATACGCATTATTCTCTAACTGGCGGCTGTCTAATCTTACATCAGCCTGCGTGGTGGCTAATTTTTGTTTGCAACCATAAGTTTGCAAACCATAAGCGTAAGGTAAAGACCATGCCGTTATATCGTAAGTAGCCGAATCAGATATTTTTGATTTTGGTTCAAATAACACTCTCAGCAAAGTAGAACGTGGCTGGTATGCTGAAATTACAATATCATCATTAGTAACATTGAAACTTTCTTCTTTGCCTGACAGATAATTATATCCGCTGGCTGTTGCCTTGCTTGCGTACGAAAACTGTATATCGTTTTTATTTAACAAACTCAAAAGGGCGCCGATTGTTGATTTATCGGTTGCTTTTATTACATAGGTTTTATATTCTCCCACCCCGTTTGTACGGGCATCTGTATAAAACTTTTTAAACTCTTTTACCAGTCTCGCTGCATTGGCGGAGCTTACTTCTATAGTGCTTAAACTATTGGTGAAGTGATGAGTGGCACGGTCAACCAGTGTTAAGGTATCGCCTGCCTGGTTAATAATCCCCAGCCCGGCACGGATACCACCCTGCTCAAAGGTCATACCGATGGCGCCATTGTAAATGGGATAAGTATCGCCATAGCTGGGATAAAAGAGATCAAAACGTTCTTTGGTAAAATACAACCAGCCATTGGCATCAAAGTATTTTGCATTGTTTTTGCCTATTAAATTTTGAAACTCTCTTTGCCAGTTAGTAATTACTTCGTGAAAAGGCTCAGCAGCCGGAGCAAAATAATAGGGCTGATTATATCCCTGCTCATGAAAATCCACATGCACCTGTGGTAACCACTGGTTATATTGCTTCATGCGTTGCTGTGTTTCTATTTGTGTTTGCCATGCCCAGTCACGGTTGAGATCAAAATTGTAATGATTGGTTCTTCCTCCCGGCCATGGCTCACTGTGTTCACGGCTAATGGCAGATACGTTCATATTTTTTCCCACCACACTATTATACCAGTTAACATAACGGTCACGGCCATCCGGGTTTATACAGGGATCAATAACCACTACAGTATTCTTTAACCATTCTTTTGTTCTCGTTTCGGCAGGGTTAACCAAAGCGTATAAGGTAAGCATTGATGCCTCCGTGGAAGAAGCTTCATTGCCATGTACATTATAACTCAACCAAACAATGGCGGGACTATTTTCATCAGCTGGTTTATCAGTAAGGGTGCCTGTCAGGCGTAAGTTATTTTTGCGGATGTCATCCAGTCGTTGCAGGTTCTCCGGTGTGGCAATAAAGGCAAGCATCAATGGTCTTCCTTCATTGGTTTCTCCGTATTTCTCCAGCTTTACCGTAGCGGGTGAAGCCGCCGCCACCTGTTGAAAATAGCTTACTACTTTCCAGTGTGGTGTGTACTTTGTTCCAACCTTGTAGCCTAAAAATTGTTCGGGTGATTGTAATTGTGCAAAACAGTTAGCAGAAAATGCTAATAAGATAAACAGGCATATTTTTCTCATCGTTTATAAATTAATAGCATCGAAAATAGCCAAATGGCGGGAAAGAAATTCTTTGAATTACCATATTTTTATGGAATAATCAACCACTCATCAAAAAATATGAAGCGGATAATAACAACAGCAGCGGCTTTCGTTTTTGTAAGCCTGCTTATAGCACAACCAAGAACGGTACAGGCATACAAATACAATGTGCAGAAAAAAATCAATTGCGCAAAAGGTGCAGTGGTTTCTGCTCATCCATTAGCCAGTAATGCCGGTTTGCTGATGCTGAAAAAAGGCGGTAATGCGTTTGATGCTGCTATCGCTACTCAACTGGCATTAGCAGTAGTGTATCCTGATGCCGGTAATATTGGCGGTGGTGGTTTTATGGTGGCCCGTACTAACAGCGGGAAAAATATTGCCATTGATTTCAGGGAGAAAGCACCGGGCAAAGCAGGAAGAGATATGTATTTAGATGCGAACGGGAATCCAAAAGATAAACTTTCAGAAGATGGTCATTTGGCAGCCGGTATTCCGGGTACTATCGCCGGCATATTTGCTATTTATAAATATGCTAAACTTCCTTTTAAAACATTAATACAACCCGCTATTGATTTAGCGGAGAAAGGACATGCGATTACAGAAAGTGAGGCCAGCGATTTTAATCATTTAAAAGATCAGTTTATTAAACTCAATACGGTTACACCTGTATTTGTAAAAGAAGGTTTATGGAAAGCCGGTGATACTTTAATTCAAAAAGATTTAGCAGCAACTTTAAAAAGAGTAAGAGATCTTGGTGAGAAAGGTTTTTATGAAGGTAAAACAGCTGAGCTGATTGTGGCTGAAATGCAAAGAGGTGGTGGCATTATTACATTAGATGATTTAAAAAATTATAAAGCGGCTGTAAGAACAGCAGTTGAATTTAAATACAAAAAAGATTACACCATCATCACCATGCCATTACCCGGCAGTGGCAGTATCATTTTACCACAGGTATTGAAGATTGCTGAAATGAAAGGACTTTCTAAATACAGTTTTCAATCACCTGAAGCAGTACAGTTAATGACAGAAGCCGAAAGAAGAGCATATGCTGACCGGGCAAAGTTTATGGGTGACCCCGATTTTGTAAAAGTGCCGGTTAAAACATTAATAAGTGATAAATATCTTACTGAACGCATGGCCGATTATGAGCCGGGCAAAGCAGGCAACAGTAAAACAACACAGGCAGGTAATATTAGCGAGAGTGAAGAAACTACACACTTCAGTATTATCGACAAATGGGGTAATTGTGTTTCCATCACTACTACACTCAATGGTGGCTTTGGCAGCAGGACAGTAGTTGGCGGTGCAGGATTTATTTTAAATAATGAAATGGATGATTTTAGTATTAAACCCGGTGTTCCTAATATGTACGGTGCAATAGGTGGCGAAGCCAACGCTATTGCTCCCAATAAAAGAATGCTAAGTTCGATGGCTCCTTCAATTGTGTTAAAAAATAATAAACCCTATTTAGTGGTAGGTACTCCCGGCGGTACCACTATTCCCACATCTGTTATTCAGAGCATTGTTAATGTGATTGATTTTGGGTTGAGTACAGAAGATGCCGTTAATAAACCAAAGTTTCATCACCAGTGGTTGCCCGATATATTGTTTGTTGAAAAAGGATTTCCGGAAACAACAAAGGAAAAATTAGTACAGATGGGTTACACTATTAAAGAAAGAGGAGCGATTGGAAGAACAGAAATGATAAAGGTGAATTATTTACCCAATAGCAAAACAATGAAGATTGAAGCAGTGGGTGATCACCGTGGAGATGATGATGCGGAAGGATATTAATCTGAATTATTTTTATTCATTAATAACATAATGGCCTTCTTTTAATTAAGAAGGCCATTTTATTGTGATCCCCTGTTTATTTAAAACTGGAAATAAATAAACGAACTGCTGCTCTCCTGGCTCCAAATAATCAGTAATACAATGATGGTCCAGAATAAGCCAACCAGCCACCAGGGAAGTTTATAAATTACTTCCAGTACTTTTTTGTCACGCATGATCCAGCTCACAATCACCATACCTGTTACAATGATAATCACTTTATAAATTGCCAGTGTGGTAAGCATGGCTTCACCGCCTTTGGTAAAACCAAACATAGCCGTGAGCACACTCCATGCATCATGAAAATTAGTTGCCCTGAAGAAAACCCATGTTACGTTAATTAAAAAGAAAGTAGCCATTGCTATTAAAAAGTTGCGGAAGATTTTTGGTTTCAGCATTTCAGGTACCGGGCCTAATACACCTACTTCGCCAGCTGGTGTAGCAGCTATAGCCGCTACTTTATCGTGACGTAAATCGGCAATGGCTTTCTCCACCCATAAATAAAATCCATGCAATCCTCCCCATACAACAAAGGTCCAGTTAGCTCCATGCCATAATCCGCCTAACAACATGGTGAGCATAAGATTTATATACGTTCTGACTTTACCTTTACGGTTACCGCCCAATGGTATGTATAAATAATCTCTTAGCCAGGCCGATAATGTAATATGCCATCGTTTCCAAAAATCGGAGAAGCCTGTTGCTGCATAAGGATATAAAAAGTTTTGTGGTAACCAAAATCCGAGACACATAGCGGCTCCAACCGCACAGGTTGAATAACCAGAGAAATCAAAGAATATCTGCCCGGAGAAAGCGAGTACTCCCATCCATGCATCTAATGCCGGCAACTTGCCGGGGTTTCCAAATACATCATTAGCCGTGGCTGACAGCATACTATCGGCTAATACTACTTTCATAAATAATCCTACAGAAATTAAAAACAACCCTTCGAGCATCATTTTCTTTGTTGCCTTTCTCTCCGTTTCAAACTGCGGTACTAACTGCGGCGGACGAACAATCGGCCCCGCCACTAAGTGCGGGAAAAATGTAACAAACAATGAGAAGTCGAGTAATTTCTTAACCGGTTCACTTTTCTTGTGATACATATCAATGGTATAACACAATGTGGTAAACGTATAAAAAGAAATACCGGCCGGTAATATAATACTAGGTTTGGCAGGATGAAAATTCCACCCAATAGCATTTACAACGGTAACAAAATTATCCAGCAGGAATGTACCATATTTAAAAAAGCAAAGCATACCCAGGTTACCAATCAAACTGATTACGAGCAGTAACCTTTTCTTACGCACATTGGTTTGCGTATATAATGCACGGCCCACAAAGAAGTCAATTACCGTTGACATCCATAATAATAAAATGAATGGCGGGTTCCATGCGGCATAAAATATATAGCTGGCGATAAGGAGGTTTATCTTTTTCGTTTTCCAGCTGAATGGGAGATTATGCAAAATCAATATAATAATGAAAAAAACGACGAATGTATATGAGTTGAAAACCATAAAAAATTATTGAGTTGTTTGGTAATGGGATTATTTAGTTGCGGACGTATTAAACCATCCTTTCTCCTTCAATATTTTTATTAATTCACTGGTAAATACTTTAGCATCACTTTGTTTTAAATGAGACTCCTCGGGACAGGTAAGTTTGGCCAATACGGGATAATCTTCATAATGAATTCCTTCTATACTGGTAGCGGCCAATAATTTATCCCAATAAGCTTCTCTTGGAAAAAACTTTCTCTCAGCGGCCCTATAGCCTCCACTGGAAGGTGGTCGTACAAAAATCACTTTACCACCTCTTGCCTTTATTTTGTCAACAGAAGTTTTGATAGCCGCAAAAAGAGAGTCCAGTGGTTTGCCGGTTATGGGTGGAGTGGTATTGGCTCTTCCAAACATTTGCCAGATAGCGATCACTTTGTTTGAAATGGAAGTATCAGCAGCCATTTTATCGGTCATAAATTCCTGCCTGCTGAATTTTACTCTTCCAAAATCAGAAGGGAATCCTTTAAAGTTTTGTACCCCCGGCCTGTCTTTCAATGGCAGCTCATCTAATTTTGCTCCCAGAGAATTCCATTCTTTATCCAAAAAAACCAATTGTGATTCCAGCAAATGATTAATGTGAAAACTGGCCCACTGTGCTGGTGTTTCTTCTTTGTAATATTTAATATTCCTCACCGGCCGGTCATCAGCACCATGGATGGAAAAAAATAATCCTTCCACAACATCAACAATAAGTTTGCCTTTAAACTTTTCATCATTGGCAAGGTTATCCAGCACCGGTAGTGGTGTACTGCCTACACAAGCTAATTGTATAGCATGTTCCCCTGTAACGGATTCCCATGTGTCAATATCCGTATCAAATTTGATGCGGGATGAACCACTGAATACAGTGGCTTTATCGGATGGTTCATATACCATCTTTCTTTTGTGGGCCCATAGTGCAGGATCATCATAATAAGTAGTATCAAAGCCTTGATTGCGGAGATGGATTTCCCAACTGGTAACTGCAACAACAACAATTACCAGCATCAGTAATGCTGCTTTAGCTAATGGTTGGTTGGGCATAGTGATTGTTTTGGTTATGGTAATATAATTGTCAAACTAAGTTTTGATCATTCACCACAAGGCAATACTATCTCAACAGGTATTACAAAGCATTCAACCCGGCTGACCGGAAAATCGAATAAAGGATAGCAGGTAAGTACGGGAGATAAGTTAAGAGAGGGACACGGTTGATTTCTGAATTATTGTTCAATATAGGGAAATAACCTTAACGGAATGTTATTAATTTTTCAACAAAGTGCAAAAATGAAATCACCTATATCTACTAACGGGGTTACGATTGTAGTTACCCGAAAAAAATTAGAAGTGAAAAAATATTATCAATAAAAAAGCCGCATAGTGTAAACTATACGGCGAAGGTGGAGCTGCAGGGAGTCGAACCCTGGTCCAAACATATTCTCCAAAAGCTTTCTACATGCTTATTTTGGAATTAATTGTCGGGAAATAACCGGAACCAAACAAACCAATTATTTCCGTAGCTGGATACATCTTAAGCAACCGTCACAGCCTGTTGTTGCAGCAACCTGTTTTGTTTTTTAGTCGGCGGCGGAACATGGTAACAGATCAACCTGTTCGGCGGCCCTAATGACTACTTAATCACTGATTAGGCAGCCATGGCATACTGAGTATTGCCATTTAAAGTTTTCGTATTCAGATTATCCTGCTAATTACGCAACGCAGGGCATGCTTACACTTTCAAAGATCTATGCTGTCAAAGCCAGAACAGCCCCATTATATATCTGATGCCGGATGTTCGATGTCAGATGTGGAATGCAAAATTAACTTATTACTTTATTTATTTAAAGAATGATTTAGTTAAAACTCATTACGGCCAACTAAAAAAAAGTCCTTGTAGAAACAAGGACCGCTTACCAAAACTAACTGCTATGAGAAAAATATCTGAAGAAAAATAGAAATGACTTATTTATTTCCCACTGGTTATTGCCACAATCAACCCAACTACTGTAAAAAATAAGGCTAATAACCAGGCCGCTCTTATTTTTTCATTATATCCCAGCTCACTTATCTTTTTCATCTTCATTCTTCTTTTAGATTTAAGGTTTAATTACAGTGTAAAGATGCATCAATTTAATACCTGTAAAAACCAGTATCAGGTGAACTGTATAATAAATACGATGAACTGCAGGTTTTTGGATTTAAGCTGCAATACAAAAAGAAAAGGCTGCCCCAGAAAGAGGGCAGCCTTTTATAATTTTTTTGCTGAATTATTTAAAAAACCGGAATATATCCAGGCCAAGTGCGTAAGCCATTAAACCGAGCAGAATTACCATACCCACCATCTGTGCATATTCCATAAACTTATCGCTGGGTTTATGCCCGGTAATCATTTCATATACCGTAAACACCACGTGCCCACCATCCAGGCCGGGAATAGGCAGAATATTCATAAATGCCAATACAATGCTTAATAATGCCGTCATACTCCAGAAAATTTGCCAATCCCATTTTGGTGCAAACATGCTTCCGATGCTGAGAAAACTACCCAATGAATCGCTGGGTTTCACTTCTTTTGAAGTAAATAAGAGTTTAAAGTTTTTTACATTCATCACCAGCGTATGCCAGCCTTTTGAAACACCCGCCGGTAAAGATTGGGCAAATGTATAATCAATATGCCTGTTACCTAAAACTTTATTCATTGGCTGGAATGCAATATTTGTTTCCGATTTTTCATTAAAATAAACATCTGCAGAAACTGTGTCCTTATCATTACGGAGCAACTTCAGCGTTATTGTTTTATTTTTTATTTCATCCTTTGGCAAATCAGTTGAATAAGTTATAGGAGTTCCATTATAATTTATTACCCTGTCTCCTTTCAACAAATTTCCATTACTAATACGGGCAGCAGGCAAAACCGAGTCAACGATAAGCGGAAAACGTACATACGTAAAGCCACCCAGTTTATTCTTTATTAATTGCCTTATGAAGCCTTCCGGAATATCTAATACTTTTTGTTCACCGTTTCTTTCAATAGTAATTTGTTTTGCCTGGTTCATAATAATTTCAGTACCTACTGTTCCAACTTTTTCAATTTTCTTATTATTAACGGCAATAATACGGTCACCATCTTTTACACCAATCCTGGTTCCCAGGCTATCTGCATACACCCCATACTTTAAATTTTCAGTTGGTACATAATCTTCGCCCCATGTCCAGAGTATCATAGCGAAAAGGAAAAATCCTAAAATCAAATTCACTGTTACCCCGCCTATCATTATAATTAATCTTTGCCAGGCCGGTTTACTTCTGAATTCCCATGGTTGCGCCGGTTGTTTCAGTTGTTCTTTATCCATGCTCTCATCAATCATGCCTGATATCTTAACATAACCACCTAATGGCAACCAACCTATACCATAAAATGTTTCGCCAACTTTCTTTTTGAACAGGGAAAACCAGGGATCAAAAAAAAGATAAAATTTTTCTACCCGGCATTTAAACCATTTTGCAGGTAAGAAATGTCCCAGTTCATGAAGGATCACTAAAATGGATAAGCATAAAATTAATTGACCGGCTTTTATTCCTACTACACCCCAGTCTATTGCTAATAATGTCATTCTTGTATTATTAAGGTTTGCAAATATCCGGCAAATAAAATTGATTCTTCAGCCTTTAGTAAACTATTTTACCCGTTTAAAGGCTCATATAAGTTAAAGTTGAATTAAAGAAGCGGCGTAATTGCGGGCCTCACCGTCGCTGTCGAAGTACTCCTCCAGGGTTGGGTTTTCGATGAATGTTACTCTTTCCATTGTTTGTTCAATAACATTGGTCATATCCAGGAAACCAATGCGGTTGCGAAGGAATGCCCACACTGCCAGCTCGTTGGCTGCATTCATTATACAGGGCAGGTTACCTCCTTTATATAATGCGTCTGTTGCCAATGCCAGGTTACGGAAGGTTTTGGTATCCGGTGCTTCAAAAGTTAACTGGGATGATTTGTTAAAATCAAACCGGGGAAAATTATTTGGAATTCGCTGAGGAAAAGCCATGGCATATTGAATGGGCAATTTCATATCGGGCAAACCCATTTGTGCCTTAATGCTTCCATCCCGGAACTGTACCATACTGTGGATGATACTTTGCGGATGCACCACCACCTGCACTTGTTCTGGTTCAAGATTGAACAGCCACTTAGCTTCAATCATCTCCAGCCCTTTATTCATTAATGTAGCAGAGTCAATAGTAATTTTTGTACCCATGCTCCAGTTAGGATGCTGCAAAGCATGTTCTCTTTTTACATTAACAAGGTAGTTAGGTTTTCTTCCCAGAAAAGGGCCGCCGGATGCAGTGAGTATAATTCTTTCAATAGGATTTCTTGATTCACCTACTAAACATTGGAAAATGGCTGAGTGCTCTGAATCTACTGGTATAACCGGAACTCTTTTTTCAACTGCTAACTTCATTACCACATCACCCGCCACTACTAATGTTTCTTTGTTAGCCAATGCTATGGGTTTACCGTTTTCAATAGCTTTGATAGTAGGTTTTAATCCGGCAAAACCTACAATGGCTGCCAGCATTAAATCATAACTGTTAAATGCTGCTACGTCTTCCAGTGAACTTTCACCGGCAAATACTTTTATATCGGTTGAAGCTAAAGCGTCTTTAACTCCTGTATATTTCTTTTCATCTACAATTACTACGGCATTGGGTTTAAACTTAAGCGCCTGCTGAATGAGTAATTCATCATTATGATGCGCTGTGAGAATTTCCACCTCAAATTTATCCGGGTTGGATTCAATAACATCCAGCGCCTGCGTTCCTATAGAACCAGTGGAACCAAATATGGCAATTCGTTTTTTCATATACCAATCAGTCGGATGAAAGGAAAATAAATTTAGTCAGTTATTTGAGGCACACAATGTAACTATTTTATAACGTAATTCATCAACTCATCAGCTATCTTTCTGTCGTTACTAAGCCTCGGCACTTTATTTTGTCCGCCCAGTTTACCTATCGATTTCATGTAGTTGATAAAACCGTTTTTTTCCATGGTTCTTACCTGCAACCGCTCCAGGATATTCCCGGTTATTAAATCATCATAATAAATATTCTTACCACGAAGATTATCATCTATTTTTTTAGCAAATGCATTAATATCACCCGGTGCGTTTTCAAATTCAATAAACCATTCGTGGTAACTCTTTCCTTCGCCCTGCTGAATCATAGGCGCTACTGTAAACTCCACAATCTTCAATCCTGCTTCTTCTGCAGCTTTTTGCAAACTGTATTCTACTTCTTCACCAATTACATGTTCCCCAAAAGCAGAAATAAAATGTTTTACTCTACCACTTACTACTAAACGATATGGATTGGTAGAAACAAATTTTACGGTATCACCAACATTGTAGCCCCACAGTCCTGCATTATTATTAATAACTAAAACATAGTTCTCTCCTGCTTTCACATCTTTCAAACTTAATCGTGCCGGATTTTCATTAAATATCTCCTGCGCCGGAATAAATTCAAAAAAGATACCGGAGTTGGTATTTAACAACAAGCCGGGCTCCGTTTGTGAATCCTGAAAAGCAAAGAAACCTTCACTGGCAGGAAAAAGCTCAATGGTATCAATCTTCTTTCCGATTGTGTCAAATAACCTGGCTTTGTATGGCTCAAAATTTACACCGCCCTGTACCATTACACTAAAATTGGGGAAAAGTTCACTTACTGGTTTACCACTCTTTTCAACCAGCCGGTCAAAATACATCTGCATCCATGGCGGAATGCCACTAATCAACCCCATATCTTCTTTAATCGTTTCCTCCACAATTTTATCCAGTTTGGTTTCCCAGTCTTCAATACAATTGGTTTCATATGAAGGAAGCTGGTTTGTCCGCAAATATTTTGGCACATGATGATTCACAATTCCACTCAGCCGACCGGTTGGAATATCGCCGATTCTATCCAGCTCTGGCGAACCGGATAAGAATATCATCTTTTTATTAGTAAAGGCAGCATTACCTGTTTCAGCTATATAACAAAGCAATGCATTACGGGCCGTGTTAATATGATTGGGAATAGATTCTTTGGTAATAGGAATGTATTTAATGCCGCTGGTGGTGCCGGATGTTTTGGCAAAATAAATGGGTCGCCCTTTCCAAAGCACATTATGCTTACCTTCCTTAATTTTTTGAATATAGGATTTGAATTGTTCGTAATCCCGGATGGGCACAGCTTTTTTAAAGTCTTCATAGCTATTTACCTGGTCAAAACCATGGTCTTTTCCAAATTCCGTCTTCCGACCCACTTTTACCAGTTCCTGGAAGATGGCTTCCTGGTCCTGAACAGCTGTTTCCATCCCCTTCCTGATCTTGCTGTGAATAAAGCCGGCAAAAGGTTTTGCCAAAAGCGATTTTATGTTCATTAAAGCGGGTTAAATATGAGGGCACAAATATAAATTTGCCTTTCGGAATCAGCGAGTTAAAATTGATGACATTTTTTCCTCAAACTGTTTGTCAGGAATAATTTTTACCCTACCTTTGCACCCCTAATAATTGGATAGTTATGTTCGCAGTAGTAAAAATCGCCGGTCAGCAATTTAAAGTGCAAAAAGACCAAAACCTGTATGTACCTCATATTGATGGTGCTGCCGGGGACAAAGTTGAGTTTACAGATGTATTGTTTGTAGACAACGATGGAAAAATTTCTGTTGGTAAAGATGTGAAAGCAAAAGTAAGTGCTGAAATTGTTGGTGAAGTAAAAGGTGATACTGTTATCGCCTACAAACAAAAAAGAAGAAAAGGTTTTCGTAAAAAACATGGTCACCGTACTTTGTACACACAAATTAAAGTAACGGGCATTGCTTAATTTATTTTAATTAAACGCAACCAGTAATTAAAATATTAAAATTAAAATCTTTTAAAAGATGGCACATAAGAAAGGTGAAGGTAGTGTAAAGAACGGCCGCGACTCACAAAGCAAACGTCTCGGTGTTAAAATATTTGGTGGTCAGCCTGCATTAGCTGGTAATATCATCATTCGTCAACGTGGTACAGTTTATCATCCTGGTAAAAATGTTGGTGTTGGTAAAGATTATACTTTGTTTGCATTAGCGGATGGAGTAGTTGAATTCAGAAAAAGTAAAGGTGATAAAACAGTTGTAAGCGTTAATCCTGTAGCAGTTACTGCATAAAACTTTTGCCAAAAAAAATTTGGTAGTTAAAAAGAAGTTGTTATTTTTATAACGTTAAATTCTTTTTACTAACATTAAATTCTAAAAAAATGGCAACAAAGAAAAAAGCTGCTAAGAAAGCTGCTCCTAAAAAGAAAGCTGCTCCTAAGAAAAAAGCTGCTAAGAAGAAGTAAGCTTGAGCTTTCAAAAAAGCGAAACATACTTAAAGCCCCGAATTACTTCGGGGCTTTTGTTTTTTAATTCACAGCAAGTATAAATAAAATGTAAGCTCTTAAACTTCTTTATATTTTGTCAGTAATCCCTTCAGTGATTCAACCAGTAACAATGGGCTCACATTCGTTTCTATCCAAAATTTACATGCCCATTTCCATCCGGAAATAATAATACAAAAAAAATGACCATAACGGTTGATAAAGTAATTCAGTCCGCCGCAATCAATATTCGCTCTCTACGAAGCTAGTTTAATAAGGGTGGGAATAATAAGTCATCCCTGTTTAAGGCAGGTTGCACTCAAGTTTATATTGGTGTATACCAGGCAATTTAAAAGTTTATTATATTCACCACAAAGTAATGCGGTATGAAACACTTCATCTTTATCTTGCTTACAGGCAACCTGCTTTTAATATATGCCTGTAACCAGCCGCCGCCATATCAGCAGCAGGAAATAATTGCCGCTATGCAGAAATATGATGACCAGTTGATGAAAATGAATACAGATTCAATTGCGTTTATGTACAGCCCGGATGGTGAATTGGGAGAGGTTGCCAAAGGCAGAGATTCCATCAGCCGGTTTTTAAAAAAATTTGCTGAGTTCAGGGTATTATCCAATCATTCTCAAACAACTCAAATAGTCATCACTGGTGACAGTGCCATACAGAAAGGAAACTATAAACAGGTTACCATCCTCCCCTCAAAAGATACGGTAAAACTAAGCGGTCAGTTTACGGCAAACTGGATAAGGCTGTCACCAGGAGGATGGAGAATTAAAAAAATGGTTACCATCCCGGATAAGTAAATCTATACTCTTTAATGCAGAAGTGTCTTTTCTATTTATTGCCTGAAGATTTAATAAGATTACAATAACAAAATACGCAGTGAAAAAGACAGGGCACAATTAGTTAAATGCCCGGCTTACATCTCTCTCCCTGCATCCACCGCTGAAGAAGAAATGGATAAACTTAAAAAAACAGTAGTGTTAAACTTACTCATGTAAAAAATTTTTGGGTGACCCGGTACTGGCGGACTATTATGAAGATGAAGAAAAATTATTTGAACAAACCTTTAGTGCTTTGCATCAATTACTCCCTCATCACATGGAAGCAGGAAAGAATGCTATACAGCCTGAACTAAATTAACAGGGTAGCATCTTAAAAAAGGTGAGCAGGATATTGAAGCGATATTAAAACACCCCGAAAATATAAATGAGTTGATTTTGCAAATACTGCATCAGCTGGAAAATTCTTGTAATAAGTAATTCAAAACAAGCAGCGCCATCTGTTATAAATAAAGATAGCGCTGCTAACTAATTTTCTAAGTTAAAAATATTATACCATTGTTCTGCTAAGTGCAATTTGCTGCATGGGCTGGTACACCAACGGCACATGCTCTACAATAACATCGCTTTTATCCAGTCCAAATGCCTGCTCGTCACTTAAGCTCAGGTTCTTTAATTTGAAATATGCATTTAAAAGCATCCCTTCTCCCAAAGCAAATTCATTTTCAACGGAAAGGAATTTTTCAATTACAACAAACTTAAAATCTGGTTCAGGATTATATTTAGTCGAGCCATCAGGTCTTATATGAAGATTAAGTTCTTTGTTTGCCACCAGTTCCTGTACTATCTTTTTAAAATAAACTTCCGTTTTAGGCTGAATACGAAAACCAAGGTTAATATTCACTTTAATAACTTTATCATCCACCAGTTCAGACACATCAAAACTCATATTATAAGGGTCTTCTGTGCGGTTAATATGAAGAAACCAATATACGTCTGCACGTTTTGGTTTTTTTGCAAATATTGATTTGATCACCTTCTCTTCCATTTGTGTACGGGAATTAGCCTTGGTTAAATAAATTAAGTGAGTCGAAAATTTCTCTATGGTATCATCTTCGCTCAGTTCAATTAACTGTTGTGTGTATTTACCAAGATCAACAAATTTTACGAAACGGTTATTGATCTTGCGGGCATAATACCATACATACATGGTAAGAAAAATGAATAATTCAAAAAAGAGGAACATCCACCGTTCTTTAATTTTTGCCACATTTGCAATAAAGAAAGATGTTTCAATAACAGCAAATACGCCAATGATAATGGCTACTTTCACCTGGCTCCATTTTAACCGGAATAATAAATAATAATTGAGCAGCACGGTGGTCATCATCATGGCAATAGTGATAGAAAAACCGTATGCTGCTTCCATATGTGAGGAAGCACGGAAATAAAGGATCATAAGAATACAGCCGAACCACAAAATAGTATTTACACTGGGAATATATATTTGTCCTTTAATATCGGATGGTTGCCTTACCGTAACTCTTGGCCAGAAATTAAGATTCATTGCTTCACTTACGAGTGTAAAGGATCCGCTGATAAGTGCCTGTGACGCAATAATAGTAGCAGCAGTGGCAATAAAAATACTGGGTAATAAGAACCAGTGTGGCATCATTTCAAAAAAAGGATTCATTCCATTTAATTCCGGGATATTACGGTGCATGATCCAGGCAGCCTGTCCTGCATAATTTATAACAAGACTCAGTTTTACAAAAATCCATGTTATCCGGATGTTCTTAATGCCACAATGGCCAAGGTCGCTATACAATGCTTCTGCCCCGGTTGTACAGAGGAACACGGCACCTAATAACCAAAAGCCATGCGGGTATTTCGTTAATAAAATAAATCCGTAGTGCGGACTAAGTGCCTTTAATACTTCGGGATAATGCATAATTTCTGCTCCGCCGGCCACTAACAGCATTGAGAACCATATAAACATAATAGGCCCGAATGTTTTACCTATTGCTTCGGTACCAAATCGCTGGAAGAAAAAAAGCAGTGTGATAATACCAATAACAATTCCTACCGTTAAAGTGTTTCCCGGCACAATAATGTTCTCCATTCCTTTTACGCTATTCAAGCCCTCAATTGCTGAAGCCACAGAGATTGGTGGTGTAATAATGCCATCTGCCAGCAAAGTGGTGGCACCCAGGATAGTAACTATCACTAATCCTTTACTGTACCTTCTTACCAAAGCATATAAAGAAAACACGCCCCCTTCGCCATGATTATCGGCCCTGAGTGTAAGCCATATGTATTTAACGGTAGTTTGAAAAAATAATGTCCAAAAGATGAGCGATACCCCGCCATATACCAGCACTTCATCTATTTTTCGGTCCCCAACAATTGCTTTTAATACATAAAGGGGACTCGTACCAATGTCCCCGTAAATAATGCCCATTGCAATCAGCAACGTCGCAAACGTTACTTTGTTTAAATGATTGTTACTTGATTTCATATTTTAAGTGTTATTTTCAGCGAACTACTCTTTGCTTACATACCGGTAACCGATACCTGATTCTGTAATAATGAACTCGGGACGATTAGGGTCGGTTTCAATTTTCTTTCTTACCTGGGCAATAAAAACCCGCAGGTATTGAGACTGGTTCAAATAACCGGGCCCCCAAACTTCTTTTAACAGATAATGGTGCGTTAAAACTTTCCCTTCGTTTTTTGCCAGTAATGCCAATAGGTTGTATTCAGTGGCAGTTAACTTAATTACTTCATTATTTTTTTTAACCACCCTTGCAGCAAGATCAATTTGCAAACTGCCATTCTCCAGTAAAGGATTATTTTCCTGTATTGTTTTGGTTCGAAGAGAAGATCTTATTCTTGCCAGCAGTTCACCGGTACGAAAAGGCTTAACCAGGTAATCATTAGCTCCATTGTCAAGTGCCTTTATAATATCTTCTTCACCGCTCTGCACAGATAAAATAATGATCGGGTTAGTATACCACCCTCTTAATTTTTGTAAAACTTCATGTCCATGCTGATCTGGTAATCCAAGATCCAGTAATATCATATCGGGTGGATGAATTGCGGTTTGCATCAACCCTTCTTTGGCTGTTGCGGCCATACGAACTTCATAGTCATTACTCTCTAAAGTAATTTCCAGCAGCCTGCGGATCTGCACTTCATCATCAATAATTAATATTATAGCCTTGTTACTCATTCTTAAGGTTTTTGAGATACGAGGTTTCTGCCGGGATTTCTATAATGAACTTCGCTCCTCCACTTTTTCTGTTCTCTAACGAAACTATTCCCCCCATAGCTTCGGTAAAACCTTTAACAATAGATAAACCCAGCCCGGTACCGCCTGGTTTGGCATTTTTAAGCCTGTAAAACTTGTTAAACACTTTTTTTAATTCTGCTTCAGGAAATCCGGCGCCTTCATCTTCAACAACAACCTGCAGTACATCTGCGTGGTTAATCGCCATTATATCAATTCGTGAAGTGGAAGGTGTATATTGAACTGCATTATTAAGCAGGTTATAAATTATTTGTTCCAGCATTACTTCGTCCAGTTTAAACAAGGGGATTGATGGATTGACATTGATCACCAGTTGTTGCTGGATACCATTTTCTTCTATTCGTTTAACAGCATCGTAGATCACTTCACTGATATCACTCCATTCCTTTTTGGGCTGAATAAATCCAGAATCGAGCCGGGACATATTAAGCAGGTTTTCTACCTGCTGGTTCAGCCTTACAGTAGCCTTTGAAATTTCTTGTACAAGGTCGTGACGGTTTTGTGGTGTTAGTTTGACATTATTTGTTTGTAAATTATCTGTTGCTCCAATGATAGTAGCAATGGGTGTTTTTAATTCGTGGGATAAAGAGTTAAGCAGTGTGTTATATAATTTTACAGTTTTTGCTTTTTCTTCTTTTTGCATAGCAATTTTTTCCACCCGCCTTATTTTATGTGTAAGAACAGCATTTACTAAAGCAATAACGAAATACATTAACAGTAAAAAGAAATCTTCAGTTGTGCCCACCCTGAATGTAAAATGCGGTGGAATAAAAAAGAAATCCCATATTAAAGCACTTAAAACAGCTGCCAGTAACACCGGCAAAATATCAAATAATACTGCCGTAACTGATACCGTGACGAGCAATAAAAATGCAATTACCCTGTATTCAATATAAGTGGAGAATAAAAAACAAAGAACGGATACAAAACAAACCAACAAAACACTATAAACATACTGTTTTGTTATGCTGATATTATTGATGGTAAATGCAGTCACCGGGGTCAGGAGATTACACTGCAAAAGTATAGGGCAAAATACTAGCAAAGCATAAAATATAAATATTAAAGCATAAAGATTTTATAAAGAAAAGGGCAAACGCTTGTAAGTAATGACATTCTTACCGTTGAGGCATTTGCCAGCAGATTATTTACAAACATGAACAACGATTCAATAACATCATAAGAATATCAGCGTAATAATTTTATGGTTCAGCCACTACTATTTGAGTGAGATAACCGGGGCCTTTAAACAACCACCGGAAGATGCCGGCAAAAGTAGACTTAACTCCAGGGTTGCTTTATTATGCTTCAGCCGTAAGTTTAACGGGTATAATATCAGGCGTTACTGCATTTATGAAAATCAGTCTGCATTCAGCTCTTATCTCCCGTATACCCGGGTAATTTATAGTGCCGCCTGGTCAGTGCATACCATATGCATTGATCATTTAAAATAATTTAATTTAGCCGCAAAGTTCCGGCATTGTCATCTACCGTTTATTTAATAACACCGCCATTTACACAACTGAATACGCCCTACCCTGCTACGGCTTACCTGAAAGGCTTTTTGATATCCAAAGGAGTTAATACCATACAGGCTGATCTTGGTATTGACGTAACATTGGAAATATTTAATCAAAAAGGGTTACAGCAATTATTCAAACAGGCGGCCATCAATCAAACAGCCGAAACATCGGCGAATGCCAAACGAATTTTATTAATGCAGGAAGAATATACCAGCACCATTGATGCGGTAATAAAATTTTTGCAGGGTCATAATCCAACATTAGCTCACCGTATTGCTTCCCGTAAATTTTTACCCGAAGCTTCCCGCTTTGCACAGGTGAATGATCTCAGCTGGGCATTTGGAACCATGGGTGTACAGGACCAGGCCAAACATATTGCTACTTTATATTTGGAAGATATAGCTGATCTTATTAAAGAGTTGGTGGATGAACATTTTGGGTTTAGCCGTTATGCTGAACGCTTGGGTCGCAGTGCCAACAGCTTTGATGAATTGTATGACTACCTGCAATCATCACCTACTTACGTGGATGAAATTTTATTAGCAATGCTGAAAAAACAAATTGATGCTATTCAACCAGCGATAGTGGCCATGTCTGTTCCCTTCCCGGGAAATTTATATACTGGTTTTCGTTGCGGGCAATTTATTAAACAACAGTATCCGCACATCAAAGTAATAATGGGTGGCGGTTTCCCCAATACAGAACTGCGTTCATTAAGTGATATAAGAGTTTTTAAGTTTGTTGATTTTATTACATTAGATGATGGTGAAGCACCGTTGGAACAATTGATCAATCATTTAGATGGCAAGCAATCCATTGATTCATTAAAAAGAACATTTGTATTGCAGGATGGAAAGGTAGTTTATATAAATAACGCTTCCTGCAGGGATTATAAGCAGGGTGATTTAGCCACTCCTGATTACAGCGATCTTAGAATGAATGAATATATTGATGCGATTGAAGTAGTAAATCCCATGCATCGCCTGTGGAGTGATGGCAGATGGAATAAATTAACGATGGCTCACGGCTGTTATTGGGGCAAATGTACTTTTTGCGATATCTCTCTCGACTATATTAAAAATTATGAACCGATTGCCGCATCTGTGCTGGTGGACAGAATGGAAACATTGATCAGACAAACAGGTAATAATGGTTTTCATTTTGTAGACGAAGCAGCACCGCCGGCTTTGATGAGAGCATTGGCAATAGAGATCATTAAACGAAAACTGGTGGTTAGCTGGTGGACGAATATCCGCTTTGAAAAAAGTTTTACCCGTGACCTTTGTTTGTTATTAAAGGCATCTGGTTGCATTGCAGTATCCGGTGGATTGGAAGTTGCCTCTAATCGTTTATTGCAGTTAATCAACAAAGGAATTACCGTAGAACAGGTGGCAGTGGTAACCCGTTATTTCACTGAAGCTGGAATAATGGTGCATGCTTATCTGATGTATGGTTTTCCTACACAAACAGCACAGGAAACCATTGATTCACTCGAAATGGTGCGGCAATTATTTAAAACAGGTGTGCTGCAATCAGCTTTCTGGCATTTGTTTACTATGACGGCTCATAGCCCGGTTGGATTAGAGCCGGCTAAATACAAAGTGCAAAAGGTATCGGAAGCTGTTGGCAGTTTTGCCAATAATGATATTGAACATATTGATCCTGTTGGCGATCATGAACGCTTTAGTGATGGATTAAAAAAATCGTTGTTCAACTACATGCATGGGATCGGGTTAGAGGAGCCGCTGCATAAATGGTTTGAGTTTAAAGTTCCTAAAACAGGTGTTGATCCCAATTTTATTCAGCAGGCATTGGATGAAGAACAAATTGTAAACAATAAACCCGAAACGAAATATGTATGGCTGGGAAAAGTAGCGAATGTTGAATTCTTCACACAAAGCAAAAAAGGCAACAGCAGGGAGATGGCGGCTATTGATTTTATTTCTTCCTTCAATAATTTAAAAATACAATTACCCAAAGCACAGGCCGATTGGTTATTGCAAATACTTCCATTGTTTACTTTAGTACCCGGTCAGACGGGGGCTTTCAAACCGGGTACTACCCGTTTTCAACTACAGCAATCCTATGAGGCCAATGTATCAGAAGATTTTGAATTGTTCTGGGATAATAAACCGGTGAATCAATTATACAAAGTAGGTTTGCTTGCACTTTAATCACATTATTCATTTATCTTGCCGCCGCTCAATTTAATTACATGACCAAAGAAGAACTGCTTCACGAACTAAATAACGAAACGTGGGTAATGATCCAACCCTCCGGCATACATGGCATTGGGGTATTTGCAGTAAGAGATATTCCCAAAGGGACACGGGGAATTTTTTCTAAAGGAATAGGTGGCTGGATTGAACTTTCGTATGCAGAAGTGGAAGCACTGCCTGAGCATAGTAAATATTTGATCCACACTTATTGTTTGTATGATAAAGAGAAATATTGGGTACCCGATCACGGTTTTAAATTAATGGATCTTTCATTATACCTCAATCATGCTGAACCCTCCAATATTATTTCTATCAATCACGGTGAAGATTTTGAAACTACCCGTGCTGTTAAAGCAGGAGAAGAATTACTGATCAATTATGGTGAAATAGTAGAGAGTACTGAATAAATTTATTCAGCCATCACCAACGCTATTTTCGTATTGATTTTATTAACGGCTATCCGTGTAACTCCTTTCAGCGGCATGCTGCTTTGTACTTTTACCGGCATCCATTCTTTATCTTTCTTTGGATCAAATGAAAATAATTTTTCTCCATCACTCATCAGTATCGTTCCGGTATTCAACCAGCACAGGTCTTCCCTTTTTGGTAATGTTTTAGTGATGGAGCTGATGGCTCTTGTTTTTACATCAAACTTTTTTATCAGCCATTCCTCATCATTAACCTTCTCTACAAAACTAACAGCATTTTCTCCGGGAATTTTATGCAGCGATCTTCCGGGGTTTTGTGCAATCACCACATCTTCTTTTGTAATCTCATTAAAATAATGCAGGCTGTTATGCGTTGTATCATCCAGCACAAATAATAACAAACTTTTATTATCAATCCATACGTGGTATCCCACCAGCATATAGTTGATCAGTATTTCCGGTTCACCCCCGTTGATGGGATACTTGCCCAGGTCCTGTGCCCCGTTATCCCGCTGTATAATGCAGGAAATAAATTTTCCATCCGGTGTTACGGTGGGTGAATATTCTCTTTCGGCAGTAGTGGTAAAGTTTTTGGTGATATTGGTTTGATAATTGTATGCTTTAATGTCGCTGCGGCCACTGTCATTAAAGGAAGCGTAATAGAGCAATGGCTGTAATGGATGAAAGAAAGGCTGACTGTCGTAACCTTTATGATTGCTGATATTTTTAGGAGCAGCAATAGTAATTTGGTTTTTAGTAACCATCAATTTGGCCAGGTATATTTCAGAACCGGGCTGAGCATGGATTAAGAGCGGTAAAATCAATCCGCAAAAAATAAAAACTTTTCTCATAGCAGGTGGGTTTTACTCATGGAAATTACTAAATAATCAGATTGGTTGGAGGCAACGAAAAACTGCCGGCAGATGTCTTGCAGATGAACTGCTTAATAACAGTTAACCAGTTAAATAAAACTGAAAAGTAAAGTGATTTACCTGTATACCAGTAAATTTGAGCCCTGATTATGAATTATAAATTATTATTGATTACCCTTGCAAGTTTATTGGTTAACTCCCTTAAATCGCAAACGGCTTGTACTAATCTTGGGCAAACACCCTCAACTGCATTTCCTGTTTGTGGTACCAAGCTATTTAATCAAACTACAGTACCACCCTGCAGAAACAATAATTTAGTTGTGCCAGGTTGTAATGATAATGCCCAATATGGTGATTTAAACCCTTATTATTATAAGTTTACATGTTATCAATCCGGTACACTGGGGTTTTTAATTACACCTAATGATCTTAATGATGATTATGATTGGCAGCTTTTTGACATTAGTGGACGTAATCCTAACGATATTTTTACAGTTAATACATTAGCTATATCCGGTAACTGGTCAGGTAACAGTTCTTTAGAAAGTTCTAGAGGCTTTACAGGCCAAACTGGAACAAAAGCTTCTGCGACGGATGTTTTTGTTTGTTCATCAAATCCACAAGAATTGGGAGGTAACCCACCATTCTATGATAAGCCAACTTTTAGCAAATTACCTCAAATTACAATGGGTCATACATACATATTAATGGTAAGTCACTACACAAGTACCAATCAAAGTGGTTATACCCTTGAATTCAACGGTGGTACAGCCAGCATAACAGACCCGCTTATTCCATCATTAAAATCTGCCGTGCCCCAGTGCGACAGTAAACAAATAGTAGTGAGGTTAGGCAAAAAAATCAGATGCAATACTGTTGCCGCTGACGGATCAGATTTTAGTTTATCACCTGCTATTGCCAATGTAACGGGTGCCATCAGCTTAGCATGCAGTACCGGGTTTGATACCGACTCATTACTGGTAACATTAGATAAAACCATACCGGCTGGAAATTACTTCCTGGTAGCCAAAAATGGAAGTGATGGAAATACATTAGTTGATTTTTGCGATAACTCCGTTCCTGCAGGCCAGCAAATAGGCTTTACCGTTAATCCACTGTTACCTACACTGGTTGACAGTATTGTACCGGTAGGTTGTGCCCCGGGAAAATTAACACTCGTATTTAAAAAGAACATCCGCTGCAGCTCTATTGCAGCTGACGGGAGTGATTTTCTTATTACCGGCACCACTCCTGTTACCATTACCGGTGCTGCAGGTAATTGCAATGCCAACGGTACCACCAGTACTATCGACATTACACTCTCGCAACCCATCAGCACCGCAGGCAATTTCATTGTTAATGTAAAAAATGGGATAGATGGTAATACCATCATTGATGAATGTGGTATAGTAACACCACCGGGGCCGGGTGTAAGCTTTAGTACAAAAGATACCGTTAATGCAGATTTTACTTATACCATCAGTTTAGGTTGTGTTTACAATACAATCCAGTTTTCGCACCCCGGAGGAAATGGGATAAACAGCTGGCAATGGAACTTTGAAAGTAACGGCACCAGTAATATTCAAAACCCGCAGGTTAATTTTTTAAATATCAATGGTTCAAAAAAAGTTGATCTTACCGTTAGCAACGGCGTATGCAGCGATACAAGCTCACAAACGATAACCACTAATAACCAGCTTACTGCTAATTTTACCGGGCCGGATATTTTATGCCCTGAAGACCTGGCCATATTTAAAGATACCAGCACCGGAAATATTATAGCATGGTATTGGGATTTTGGCAATGGAACTACTGCAAATACAAAAGTTGCCCCGCCTCAACCCTATCCCCCTTCCAATTCACCAAAAAATTATACCATCCGTTTAATTGTTAATGATGGAATTTGTTTTGATACCGCCTATCATGATATGACGGTAGTAAAAAGTTGTTACATAGCCGTACCCACTGCCTTTACTCCCAATGGAGATGGCTTAAATGATTATCTCTATCCGCTAAATGCATATAAGGCTGATAATTTAGAATTCAAAGTGTTTAACCGTTATGGACAAAAAGTTTTTGAAACCACTAACTGGTTAATTAAATGGGATGGCACCATTAACGGAACACCTCAACCTACCGGAACTTATGCCTGGTACCTTAAATATAAAAACAGGGATACCGGCAAAGAGTTTTTATTGAAAGGGACAACGGTACTGATACGATGATGAATTAAGAATGCAGCTTTCTTCCTATCTTCAGTGCTTTAATAGTTGCTGCATGAAAAAATTAATCAGTTCTCTGGTATTCGTATCTTTTTGTATTGTCTCCTTCTCCCAAACTTATGATCCTGCTTACTTCAATAACATGAAATGGCGTTGTATTGGACCTTTTCGTGGAGGAAGAACCGTAGGTGCCGTGGGAGTGGCCAAACAACCCAATGTATTTTATATCGGAGTAAACAATGGTGGTGTATGGAAAACCAATGATTACGGCCGTACCTGGAAACCCATTTTTGATGATCAGCCCACCGGCTCTGTAGGTGATGTAGCAGTAGCACCCTCTGATCCAAACATTATTTATGTTGCCACCGGTGAAGGTATACAACGGCCAGACCTGTCCGTTGGTGATGGTGTGTATAAATCAAGTGACGGAGGTAAAACATGGATCAACACAGGTTTACATGATGGTCAGCAAATTGGCGGACTGGCAGTAGATGAATCAGATGCTAATCGTGTATTTGCTGCAGTATTGGGTCATCCGTACGGACCTAACAAGGAAAGGGGAGTTTACAGAACATTAGACGGCGGCAAAACATGGGATAAAGTTTTATATATAGATGATAACACGGGAGCCATACAAGTTGTCATTGATCCAAATAATCCCAAAATAATTTATGCTGATATGTGGGCCGGAAGACAAGGACCATGGGAAAATGGTTCCTGGAATGGGAAAGAAAGTGGGTTATACAAATCATCTGATGGTGGTGCTACCTGGAAGAAACTAACCAAAGGGTTACCTACTACCGAACAAGGTTTGGGAAGAATTGGTTTTTCAATTGCTCCCTCTAATTCACTTCGCCTGTACGCCACCGTGGATGCAGGTAAGTATGGCGGTATTTACCGCAGCGATGATGGAGGTGAAAACTGGTACATAGCAAATCCTGATGGACGCTTTTGGGGAAGAGGAAGTGATTTTGCTGAGGTGAAAGTAGATCCTAAAAATGCAGACGTTGTTTACAGTGCTAATGTAGTTACCTGGAAGAGTGTGGATGGTGGCAAAACATGGAATGCTTTTCGTGGTGCACCGGGTGGTGATGATTATCACCGCATCTGGATCAATCCCAATGATCCCAATATTATTTTAATTGCCAGTGACCAGGGAGCGATTATTACCGTAAATGGCGGAGAAACTTTTTCCAGCTGGTATAATCAACCTACTGCACAATTCTATCATGTGTCTACAGACAATGCTTTTCCTTATAATGTTTTTAGTGGTCAGCAGGAAAGTGGTTCTGCCAGTGTTGCTTCAAGAAGTAATAACGGACAAATCACTTATCGTGACTGGGCTCCTGTTGGTGTAGAGGAATATGGATATGTCGTTGCTGATCCTAATGACCCTAACATCATCTTTGGTGGTAAGATCACCAAAACAGATAAAAGAACAGGGCAAGTGCAAAATATTTTACCCGAAGCAGTAAGAAGTGGCAACTATCGTTTTTTAAGAACAGCCCCTATGATTTTCTCTCCTGTTGATAATAAAACTTTATACTTCGCCGGTAATGTACTTTTCAAAACTATAGATCGTGGTAACAGCTGGCAGGTGATCAGTCCTGATTTAACCAGAGAATCATGGGATATTCCTGCAAGTGTTGGTATTTACACAAGCGATGAGTTGAAGAAGATGCCAAGACGTGGTGTGATCTATACGATTGCTCCTTCCTATAAAGACATTAATACGATTTGGGTTGGAACCGATGATGGTTTTATTCATGTAACTAAAGATGGTGGTAAAACATGGAAGAATGTAACACCACCACAGGTAACCAGCTGGAGTAAAGTATCATTGATGGACGCCAGTCACACCGATGCAAACACGGTATATGCAGCTGTAAACCGTATCCGTTGCGATGATATGAAGCCACACATTTACAAAACAACTGATGGCGGAAAGACATGGAAAGAAATTGTAAACGGATTGCCGGATGATCCCATCAATGTAGTAAAAGAAGATCCGGTGAGAAAAGGTTTATTATTTGCCGGTAGCGAAAAAGCTGTTTATGT
Source organism: Sphingobacteriales bacterium (assembly GCA_003963365.1). Taxonomy (GTDB): domain Bacteria; phylum Bacteroidota; class Bacteroidia; order Chitinophagales; family Chitinophagaceae; genus AWTP1-9. Next base: position 1,159,640 of record RXJG01000004.1, on the reverse strand, counting down.
TTCGTTTGATGATGGGGAACACTGGCAGAGTTTACGTTTAACCATGCCTCCTACTTCAATTCGTGATCTCGTAATTAAAGATGATGATTTGGTATTGGGTACACATGGCAGAGGTTTCTGGATACTGGATGATATTACTCCGTTAAGACAACTGACCAGCGAAACAGCAAAGCAATCGACCATTCTTTATAAACCACAAACAGCTACCCGTGTTAGATGGAGTATGTATCCTGATACACCTTTACCACAGGAAGAACCTGCCGGTGAAAACCCGCCGGATGGTGCTGTGATTGATTATTATTTGGCTGATAATGCCAATGGTGAAGTAACATTAGAAATCGCTGATGCAAAAGGAACTATTGTCCGAAAATATTCCAGCAATGACACGATGTACAAAATTCCGGACGTAAATATTCCCTTGTACTGGATTCGTCCGCAACAACTATTATCAGCAGAGAAAGGTCATCATCGTTTTCTGTGGGATATGAAATATGCACCATTGAATGTTCCACCTTCTTATCCTATCTCAGCTATTTATAAAAATACAGAACCCGAAGCAACATCACCATGGGTGTTGCCGGGAACGTATACGGTTAAACTTACTGTAAAAGGAAAAACATATTCACAGTCGTTTAACGTAAGAATGGACCCAAGAGTTAAGACTCCTGCAAAAGATTTAATTGTTCAGCATGACCTTGCTTTATATGCTTATAACAGCCGTAATGAATGTATGAAAGTATTAAATGAAATTGCAGGAATTAAAGCACAGATAAAATCATTGCTCCCGGTAGCCGGTAAAGATTTCACCCCGTTACTGAATAAACTCGATGAAGAATTATCCGCATTAGAAAATACACCAAGAGGAAGTAAGAATCCAAGCTTTGGAAAATTTGAAGGTGATTTTACTGGTGTATTCAGCATTTTGCAGGATAATGATAATACTCCTACCACGCAGGTGGTGAGTGCTGTAGCCAAACTGAAGAAAGAGTTTGCTGACTTCCAGCACAACTGGAAAGATATGAAAGAGAAACATATCAGTGAATTGAATAAAAAATTACAATCAACCGGATTAACACCGGTTAAAACAAAATGATAAGTGCTGCAAACATCATAATACGGCCAGCCACTAAAAATGACTGGCCGTTTATTATTGATATATACAATGAAGGTATTGCTAACAAAATATCTACTGCGGAAACAAAACCAGTAACTATAGAAGGTAAATTGGAGTGGCTGAAAGAACATGAAGAAGATCGTTTCCCTATTTTGATAGCTCAGGAAAATGATGTTGTTACCGGCTGGATTTGTTTATCTGCTTATCGTAAAGGAAGAAAGGCATTGCAGAACACTGCAGAGATCAGTTATTACATTCGTAAACATTATTGGGAGAAAGAAATTGCTACGCAACTGATGGAAGCCATGATGAGCAAAGCAAAAGAGCTGGGATTTAAAAATCTTATCGCCATTTTAATTGATGCCAATAATGCCAGCATAGCTTTGTTAAAGAAGTTTGGATTTGAACAATGGGGCTTAATGCCGGGAATTATTGAGATTGATGATAAGACTTATGGGCATAGTTATTATGGGAAGAAATTATAAACAGAAGCCCCGCAATGCGGGGCTTCTCTATTAAAGAAAGTTCATTATTATTTTTGTTCAGGCATCAACACACCTGTAAAACTATTCTTCTCACCCAGCATCAAAGCAGCTGCTTTCTGTACATCTTTCACCGTGAGTTTGTTTACATAGTCTTCATATTTCAAAAAGTAACGGATATCCGAGCCGGGGAATTTGGTATCCAGTAATTCATCGAGCCATGTTTCATTTTCCTCCATTGATTTTTTATGCTCTTCTATTGACTGCAGTTTTACTTTCTTCAGGTTGTCTTCTGACGGGCCGTTCTTAATAATCGCATTGATTTCATTCCGCATGGCTTTTAATAACGTATCAACTTTTTCAGGCCCACAGGGTAACTGTGCAATAAATTCAAAATGAGCATAAGGAACTTTTTGTAACCCGCCGGAGATACCACCGCTGTAAATACCCTGTATCTTTTCCCGCAGTTCTTCTACCACACGAATATTCAGCACTCCGGTGATCGCCTGTGCTTTCAAATCCATCTCATCACTGTAAGGAATGGCACCACTGAATATCTGCACGATCAAACTTTTTTGTTCTTTCCCTTTATTGATTACTAATTTTTTATTGTTGGTTACCGGTCTTACTTTATTATCTGCATAAGCAAATTTTGCCGGTGCAGATGGCAGACTGGCAATATATTTTTCAATCAGCGGAATGATGGTTTCGTTGGTAAAGCTTCCAACAAAAACAAAATTCATTCCCTCTGCATTGCCAAATCTTTCTTTATAAATTTCCACGGCTCTCTTTACATCAATCTTATCAAAATAAGCACTGTTAGGAACAAATACAGGAGCCAATTTATTATTGTTATAGTAAGTTTTGTAGAGTGTATCCACGAAAGCAGCCTGTGGATTAGCCGCCAGCATCGCAAACTGTGATTTGTTACGCTGGATAAATGCTTTCGCCAATGCAGTATCCATTCTCGGACTGGTCATGTTCAGGTAAATCAACTGGAACATGGTTTCCATGTCTTTTACACTGGAATTACCTTTTAATCCTTCATAGGTATAACCAAACTGTGAGCTAACGGCAGCGGTTTTCCCGGCTAACGCCTTCTTTAAATCGGTAGGAGAAAAATCACCAAAGCCCATACTATTCACTACCTGCACCGCATATTCAGCATTGTATTTATCTTTTAAAGAATAATTGTTCTTACCACCAGCCCGGTTAGCACCCATCAGCACCTGGTCGTTTTTAAAATCAGTTTTCTTTAATGTTACATTTACTCCATTGCTCAGTTTTAATTCAATGGTGCCTGCTGTTTTATTTTCTGTTTTGCTGATGACCTTACCGGCTTTAGGGGTTGTTTTTAAAAGCGCAGCAACAACAGCTTTTTCTTCGTAAGGTTTTAAATCGGCTCTTTGTGCAGCAGCAATGGTTTCCTTTAACTCAGCTTCTGTTGGTAATTTTTCACCAGCTTTTCTCTCCGGACCAGTAAGGATAGCAAAATAATTTTGCTGTGCTTTTAATTTATTGGCTAACGCATTTACATCATCTGCTGTTATATTGGGAAGAATTGCTTTTACATATTCAAATTCCTTTTCAATACCCGGTGTTGGCTCCTGTTCAAGGAAATGATTGATGTATTCTTCCGTATAATTTTCTGATTCATTTTTATCACGGTCATTGTAAGCTCTTTCATAGTTAGCCTGCATCATTTTCTTTACTCGCTCTAATTCACCATTGGTAACACCAAACTTTTTAATTCTTTCCACTTCCTGTGCAGCGGCACTCAATGCTTTCACCGGGTCGTTATTGCCGGCATTAACATTCATGATAAATGATTTATACCCTCTCACCAATCCATTGAAAGCGGCACCGGCACTTAAAAATGGAGGATTGGGTTTTTGAGTAAGTTCCTGCAGGCGAAGATTGAGTACTGTTGCAAATATCTGATCGATCAGATCATTACGATAATCTTTCACCGTTACAGATGCATTGACTTTTTCTGCCGGGTAAATTACCATCACTGTATTGCTGGTTGCCTCTTTATCAGTAAGCACCATTGCACTACTTTCTTTATACGGGTAAACAGGAGGAACTTCTCTTGGTCTTTCATTGGCAGGATTTTGTATTGAAGCAAAATGTTTTTTTATCATCTCTTCTGCCTGTGCTGTAGTAATATCTCCCACCACCACTACCGCCATCAAATCCGGACGATACCAATCCTTATAAAAACGCCGAATAGCATCGGGTGGAAAATTTTTGATCAAACTATCTTTACCTATTGGTAAACGAACAGCATACTTGGAATTATCAAATACTTTAGGAAAATATTTCTGGAACATTCTGTCATTTGCTCCTTTACCCCGACGGCTTTCTTCCAATATGATTGCCCTCTCTCCATCTATATCATCGGTGAGATAAGTAACATTATGTGCCCAGTCTTCCAGTACCTGGAAACCCTTTTCCAAATTACCCGGTTTATCGGTTGGTATAGGAAGTATATAAATCGTTTCATCAAAACTGGTTTGGGCATTCAGGTCACTTCCAAAGCCCACACCAATATCCTGCAAAAAAGAAACGATTTCATTCTTTTTAAAATGTGTGGTTCCGTTAAAGGCCATATGTTCGGCCATATGGGCTAATCCCAACTGGTCATCATCCTCGCAAATTGATCCGGCATTTAAAACCAGCCGCAATTCAACATGCTGCTCCGGTTTTTTATTTTCACGGATGTAATAAGTTAGCCCGTTATCTAATTTTCCAACTTTTACTTTGGCATCTAACGGTAATTTATCATCAAGGTTAACCTGAGCGGTAACGGATAATGATAAAACGAAAGCAAGAACCATTAACACAAAGCGGTTCTTCCGGCTAAAAACATTTGACATGGTGATTTTTATTTATGTCTGCAAAAATAGTCTCCTGCTACAATTGGAACGGTTATTAATTCCTAAAACTTTTCCTCATTTTATAAATGAGGAGAAACAATTTTAAACAATCATATTAAAGGATGACCGGAACAGTGTTATTTCATTACTTCTTCAATAACCTTACCAATACAGCCACTGGGCATTTGAATATGCAGCATAGCACTTACCGTGGCGGCAATATCCGTCATATACGTTTCCCGGTATAATTTACCGGGCTTCACATTCCACCCATAAAACAATAATGGAATATGCGCATCATATGGATACCATGTGCTGTGTGTAGTGCCGGGATTACCCCATTCTAACCAGCCCGGCTGAAGAATTATTTGAATATCACCACTGCGGCGATAAGAATATCCATTAGTGATCATATCTTTTATTTTTGTTGGAACGGTTGAACCGTTTACATCAGTAAGGTCAACTACAGATGAAACGTAATCTTTAGTGTTCAAATAACTGATCACCGTTTTTCTTATTGCAGTTTCATTGAGATTGTTTGCTGCTATCTTTTGAAAATTAAAATGTACCTGGCTGTTATAAACACCGGTTACAACAGAATCAACTTTAAAATTATCTTTTAATATTGTATTCAGTTCTTTGCTGATAGTTGAAAAGGGTATCACTCCCTGCGGATCTTTTTTCTCCTGTAAAAATCCGGGAATATTAGCCACACCATGATCAGCACTTAAAAAAACGAGATATTGTCCTTTTCCAATTTTAGTATCAAGGAAATTAAAGAAGTCGGCAAGGTCTTTATCCAGTCTGAGAAAATCATCTTCCTGTTCACGGCTATTGGGACCAAATGCATGCCCTACTCCATCAGGTGAAGAAAAACTCACCGCTAACATATCTGTGGATGATCCCTGCCCCAGTTTTTCATTGAGGACAGCTGCTTTCGCCATTAAGGCAGTCATTGTATTTCCTCCCGGAGTAACCCTGAGGAGATCATAATTCTTTCCTGTTTGTGAAGCAAGTTCATGATCAAACACCGGCTTTGCTTCATGTGAAAATTTTGCTTCGTACCATTCATCATCATCTGTGCTGTTTACATAATTAGCAGCAGCCTCCATCAACTTCCAGTTTAATTTCATCAAACTATCGGGTACTTTACGATCATTAAATTTTTGTACCCAGGCAGGTAATGCAGTCATTTTATAATAAGTACTCGTTATCCAGTTACCCGTTTTGGTATCAAACCAATATGCCGCATCGGCACTATGGCCTCCCGGTAAAATGGAGGCTCTGTCTTTAATGGCCACACTTACTACTTTGCTTTTAAAATTGGTAGCTATCTTTAATTCATCACCTATTGTTGTGGTCCACATATTTCGTGGACTCATCTTTTGTGCAGTATTGGTTGTACCAACGGGGTTCACCGTATCATCATCTGTACAATAAACAATTTTATTGCTGATACGATCAATCCAGGAGTTACTGGTGATGCCATGAATAGCAGGAACACTTCCCGTGTAAATGCAGGTATGGCCGCAAGCGGTTACAGTTGGAACGTAAGGAATCATTGTGTTCTCACAGGTAAAACCCTGGTTAATTAATCTTTTGAAACCATCGTTGCCATAACGGTTGTAATAGCGATATAGGTAATCCCAGCGCATCTGGTCAACAGCAATACCAACTACCAGTTTTGGACGGCTGAGTTTAGCATCATTCACCGGATTGGTTTGAGCAACAGCATTCATACAAACAAAAGCAACTAACAAAAGGGCGATAAATCTCATAGCGAATCTTTACGGTTAAAAGTAAAGAACAAATTTACAGGTTCTGGTTAAGTTTTCGTGACTTCTTTAAGGCACTTTAAACAAGCAGTGATTTGATTGGATTTAGCTCTGATTAGCTGTTTGTGTCAACTAATTTTCCTTACTTTTAAAATAAAAAATGGCGAGGATTAAAATTGATCTGCCCGAAAAGTTTTCCTTTACAGTTAAAATTCCCGTTCGTATCACTGACATTAATTATGGTGGTCATGTGGGAAATGATGCCATCCTTTCCATTATTCATGAAGCAAGAATAAAATATTTAGCCCATCTTGGTTATTCCGAATTGAATATTGCCGGTATTGGGCTGATTATGTCAGATGTGGGGATTGAATATAAAAGCGAGAGTTTTTATGGCGATGAATTAACCATAAGTGTAGCAGCCGCTGAATTTTCAAAAATCAGTTTTGAATTGTACTATAAAATAGAAACAGTAAGAGAAGGTAAAACTATTTTAATTGCCAAAGCAAAAACAGGAATGGTTTGTTATGATTATAAGGCGAAGAAAGTAGCCGTTGTGCCGGAGGAGTTTGTGAAGAAAGCAAATTAATTTTGCAGTAAAAATCATTCATTCCAAATCCGCCAGCTTTCCTCCGCCTGCAATAGCAGCATCTCATATCCATTTTGAATAGTAGCTCCTTTGGCTTCTCCCTTTTGGAGGAATAATGTTTTTTCAGGATTATACACTAAATCGTATAAATGATGCCGTGGAGTTAAATAATCGTAAGCAATATCCGGGCATTCATCCACTTTGGGATACATGCCCAGCGGCGTGGTGTTGATCAGCAATAAATGTTGCTGTAATATTTCCACTTTCAGTTCGTGGTATGATATAGTTTTAGCCGTTCCTTTTTTTCTGGATACAAATAAATAATCAATCCCCAGCTTTTGTAAAACGTATTCTACTGCTTTGGCCGCACCGCCTGTTCCAAAAATTAATGCTTTGTTATGGTGAGGCTGCAAGAATTGCTTTAATGATTTTTCAAAGCCCACCACGTCGGTATTAAAACCTTTCCGTTTTCCTTTTTCAATTTTAATACAATTACAGGCGCCGGTAGCTTTCACCACATCATTCTGTTCATTAAGAAATGGGATCACCTGTTCTTTATAAGGAATGGTCACATTCAATCCCTGTAAACCAGGATTTGCAAGAACCTCTTTTAACTGCTCTATATTTTCCAGTGGAAAATTTTCATACACACAATCCGTAATCGTTTCCCGCTGAAATTTTTCAGTGAAATATTTTTTGGAGAAAGAATGGGATAAAGGATATCCTATCAGTCCGTAAACTTTCATCAAGCGTTTTCTTTGCTCAAATATAAATTGAAAGTATCACCACGCAAGCCGATACGCATAGCTTCTAAAGGAATCACTTCTGTAGGCGCAATGTTTCCGAGGTTTACATTGCAACCAACCAGCTCAATAAAATATAATTGCTGGGCTTTTTGTGGTGCTTCCCATATAATTTTTTCAGCCGGTATCTGCGTTAAAATTTCCTGTACTAAACCCTCCCTAACTTCACCGCTTCCACGATAGATACCCACATTACCAGCTTCCCTTGCTTCGGCAATTACATAAGAAGAACCTGCCTCTAATTCAGCCCTCATCAGTTCAATCCATTTATACGGAGGAATAATATGAGCGGCATCTTTACTGCCCACTTCGCTTAACACAATTCCGTGTTTGGTAAGTTTTTCAATGTAACCGCATTTTTCAGCATGCGGAATAGTAATGGAACCATCACTTACTTCCATATACGAAATACCGTAATCTTTACAAACGGAGATATAATCGTCAAACTGGTTGCGTATCAAAAAAGCTTCAAACAAAGTGCCGCCAAAATAAATGGGAAGATCATAACCACGATACACTTCAATTTTCTCCCTCAGGTTTGGTGTAACGAAGGAAGTTCCAAAACCCAGCTTCACAATATCCACATGCGGATGAGCAATGCTTAAGAAGTTCTTTGCCTCTTCAATGCTCAGTCCTTTATCCATTACCATGGTAATACCACTCTGTCTTGGTTTCTTATTTCTTTCTGGAATTTGAGAGAGATTAAAATTCATCATAGACACCTTATTTTCATATAAAACAGGCGCAAAGATAGGGAAGCCTGCTTTATCGCCAAGTTGATTATCGTCGGCATTAAAATGATTTGTTCCGCTTATAACGGGCAATCAGGTCAACCACCTGCTGATTTTGTAATATCTGCGGATTCAGCGCAATAAACTTTTTAATAAGCCTGGGTGCTTTTTCCATAGCAATCTCCAGTTGAATCATTGCTTCTTTGGATTTACCCATCGCAAACAATATTGAGCTCCGGTAAAATAAAAAGACAGGCTTATTTTTTGTTTGCCGGTAAGCCATATCTGCATATTCTCCTGCATCTTCCAGCATACCAGCTACCATAAAGCATTCCAGCAGAGATGTCCACGCCTGAACATTTTTTGGCCGCTGGCGAATTACATTGGAGTATGCTTCAATTGCTTCTTTGTATTTACTTAACTGTACAAGGCATTCACCTAAAGCCTGGTTATATTCGGGCTGCAGGCGATGAATTTCTAATGCTGATTGCAGTTGTTTGATGGCACTCTCCCACTGTCCTTCATTAATATAGGTGCAGGCAATTTTATAATACAGCTTGCTATCTTCCGTATTAAGATGCGATGCTTTACGATAGTAAAACCGGGCCTGTGCAAAATTTTTCATCCGGTCGTAACAATGCCCAATGGCTTCATAAATCACATCTTCCGGACGGTTTAGTTCCAGTACTTTTTCCAGCATTTCAATGGCATCTTTATACTTGCGCATGCGGATATACGCATCACCCATATTACGGTAGGCATAATCAAACTTCTCATCAATAGCAATAGCGTACTGATAAGCATCAATTGATTTCTCGTATAATTTTAAACCCTGGTAAGCTGCGGCCAGGTTAAACCACGCCAGTTCACTATATGGATAATCCTCTATAATCTTTTTATGCAGTTTGATACTTTCTTCGTTACGACCGGTAAAATCTGTCCAGAAACAAATTTTATATAAAGCTTCTTCATTAATTGGTTCCTGTTCCAGTATCATTTTAAGGCAGTCAAACACCTTATCAAATTCTTCGTAATCGTCATAAACATCGCTTAATTCAAATAAAAGTTCAATCTTTTCTTCCCCGTCAAAATGCTGTATGGCCTCTTCTAAAAGTTCTACTGCTTTTTCCTGCTGGTCAAGAGCCAGAAAAATATCTGTTTTTAAAATATACAGGTTGATATCCTGTGAGCCGAGCGATTCCACCCTGTCCAGCAGGTCCAGCGCATCATTGTACTTGCGGGTGGTGATAAGCAGGTCTGCTTTTTTGATGAGCAGACTGGAGGAATAGGGATATTGCTCTATAGCAAACTCCGCTGCGGTGATGGCACCGGGCACATCTTCCTTTTCTTCAAAATATTCAATGATTGCTTCGAAAGAGTCTTCGTCAATGAAGGAGTGACTTTTGCCTGATCGGAGATTTTCATACTGCTTCAAAAGTTCCCGAATTTCCCCCCTGTCCTGGCGGTAAGGATTTTTACTCATAGTGTATTAATGGGTTAATGAAAATTAAGCCTTTTTAATGAAAAAAACAGTTGTTCGTGTAACATTTTTTTATGTGAGGCGTTAATAAGTGTATAAATTTATTGGATAAACGGCCATGCCTATCAACTGATTTTTACCTACATTTGTTAAACTTAAATACTTAATTATGCGTAAAACACTCATGCTGACGGCCTTTATGTGCTTGTATGCAGTGTCTTTCGGTTCTTATGTAGGCGCAGGCGACAAAACGGATACCAAAAGCAAAAACAAGAAAATTATTTTCTCTAATCTTAAAGGCACCATGAATTTTTCATTACGTAATGGAATGATGTACAGAGGCAATAAAGTGGTTAGCACCCAGCGTTGTGAAAAATCTGTTTTATATAACTCAGTGGTTACCTATAACAAGGGAAACACCATCTACATCATCCCGCATAAACAAAGCTTGTTCCTGAGTAAGTTTAAAACTCCGGGATTGGATAAATAAGTCTAAAAACAACCAAAATATAAACCCTGTTTGAATTTTCAACCAGGGTTTTTTATTTAAATCAACTAATAATTTTCTAATTACTTTAGTCCTTTGCTCTCTTCATATGTCATTTCTTTATAACCGCTTTTAGGAACTTCAAATTTTGCAGAAGGCACTGCATCAAAACTTATTTTAGAAGCAGAGAAAGTAACCTTTAACCCGCCAAGGGTAGCTTCATATTCCAGCGCTAAACCGGGTAACCCTTTAAACTGCATATCATATTCTTTGTTCATAGGTGCAAGGTCCGTAGCATAATACACAGAGAAGGTAGTATTATCGTTTTTTAAGTGCCCGATAGCCCTGATGCAGGTATAACCGGCAATCACTTTTGTTTCTTTTGTTTTTTCAAAAGTTACACCCTGGTATTTTTTATTGGCTTCAAGAAAATTTTCTTTTGTGAGACGAATCATGATTTTCTGATCGCCATATTCATTCAGGCGAATGGCTGTTCCATTCTTTGCATCATGTATAGTGGTTGAGGTACCGAGCAAGCTGCTCATTTCTGTACGGCTCAGGTTCCCTTTTAAAAATACTTTTTGAGTAGCCCCGTCTAAAAGATCAGCACTTTGTGGTTCATTTGAACCGGTTTTAACTGTTACATCATACACAATCGTTCCTTCAGTAAATTGTTTTTGAGCTTTGGTCAAAACACTTACCAGTATCAGCATTAAAACTATTCCAAACCTTGTTTTCATTGTTCTTTTGCTTAGTTGCTTTAAAGATAATAAAATTACATGCCAAGTTGCACAGGTCATTAAAAAACCTGCCCCGATAGGTCGTGGCAGGTTTTAGTTTTATTAATTTAACAGATTATTTTTTGCGTTGCTGTTGTTGTTGTTTCTGCGCTTCCTGCATTTGCTCTAAACGCTCCTGCCATTTACTTTTTGTTTTTGGCTTCGTTTTATTGGTTTGTATTTCAGCATGAATTTTCTTTTCATCAATAATAAATTTCTGGATAATGAATTGAAGTGCCAGTGTAATAACGTTAGAAACGGTATAATACCATGTTAAACCAGAGGGCAGTGAGTTAAAAATACCAAGCAACACTACCGGGAAGATATAAGGCATATATTTCATCATCGGGTTACCGGTATCGGGTGTTTGACTCATGCTGTACCAGGAAATTAAAAAGCTGGTTAATGTAGCAGTAATCGTAAATAAACTTACATGATCGCCATAGAAAGGCACACTAAAACCAAAGTTGGCAATGGAATCATAAGCAGCCAGGTTATGCGACCAAAGGAAATGTTCTCCTCTTAAATCAATACTGGAGTTAAAGAAACTGAATAAGGCAAAGAAGATAGGGATCTGGAACAAAGCAGGGATACAACCACCCAGCGGATTTACACCGGCGGTACGGAAGAGTTTCATTTGCTCCATGCTCATTTGCTGCTGATCGTGACCGAATTTCTTTTTCAGCTCTTCTATCTCCGGCCTGAGTACTTTCATTTTAGCGCCACTATAATAACTACGATAGGTAAGCGGCGAAATAAGTAAACGAATAAAGATGGTGAGCAAAAGAATAACAATTCCATAATTTAAACCGGTACTTTTAAGGAAATTAAATACTGGCATTACAATCCAGCGGTTAAGATATTTTACAAAGGCATAAATACCCTGGCCAAGATTAATGATATTATGCATGCCAATGTTATAACTCTTGAGCAGTTTGTAATCATTGGGACCATAAAATAATTGCATAGGCACAGTAGCTGTTGCGCCGGCAGGAACTGTTCCATGAAGATTGGTAATAACCTGTTTTAAAATATGTGTGCTATCCGGGAACACTGTCCACTTTGTATCACCACTGGTAAACCCGGTTTTATAAACTAATGTTGAATTAAAGAACTGTTGCTTTACACTAAACCATTTTACACCTTTCTCTAATTTCTTATCATTATTGGCAAGAGTGGTATAATAATCATAATCATCATTCCCCTGCATGAATACTACCTGTGATTGCTGTTTTTCATACTTAGCATCTTTCTCCTGCTGGTTACCCTGTACCTGCCATACAAGGTTCAATGCATTTTGAGTTAAAAGCCTGTCAGCACCATTCAATTTTACATTAAAATCAATCATGTAATCATCCGGCTTAATAATATACTCGTGTTCAATACCCGTACCGGCTGAATCTTTTAAGCTGAACCGAACCACCTGGTTATTTCCTTCTTTCACCACTTCTCCGCCGGTAAAAAACAAATCACTGGTTTGGGCTGAACGTCCGGGTGCTGTATTTACCTGGTAAGAAAGTTTATTGAAATCACCTTTTACTAATTCAAGCGGTTTGTTATCCCACGTTTTGTATTTTTTCAGTTCTACAATTTTGGGCTGGGCACCTTTGTTAGTAAAAGTAACTTTGAGGAAATCATTTTCTACCACTGTCAATTTCTCTTCCCCTGTGCCGGCACCGGTAAATGTTCCGGCAGTTTGCACTTGTTTGGCTGAATCAGCTTTTTTAATTTCTTCTTTAATTTTTACTGAGTCAATATTCTTAGCCTGTGCTTTCCTTATTGAATCTTCAATGCGCTGTTTTTCTTTGGCTGCTGCTACCTGTCCCCGCTGAGCAAAATAAATATATCCTGCCAGCAATGCCATTAAGAGCACAAAACCTATGACCGTATTTCTATCGAAACCCATATTTAAAATTTGAGCGGCAAAGGTAATGATTTGGGGCATACGGGCAGAAGCAATTACCGGTGAATGGCCGGGTCAATATGCCGGGTTAAGGAATGCGTTGGGGAAATCAACGAATTAGGCCCGGCTTAAATTACGCTTACCAGGCCAAAAGCTTTACGTTTTTTTTAAGAATTACCCGTAAAATATCCTATGCTGCTTATCGTTTCTTACATTTGATGTAATGTTCCAGCCTTAACCTTACGTCAGTTCAACTTTACCTTCTATTTTTTACTCTTTAACCAAATTAAGAATGGAAAAAACAATCGCTTTTTCCCAAAGGGAAAACTATGAACCTACACAAATGGATGAATTTTTATGGTGGCTGGCTACTGCTGAAAAAGAAATTATTAAAGACTGTGCCGTTGACCGCAACCGTTACAAAATTATTGGCATGAGTGTACTGGCTACCTGGCTTTTTGCCACCCTTGCCTGGACGTATTTCTTTAGTACTATGACGGATAACCCGTTTCTCATCATCGCCTGCGGCTTGTTTATGGGTTTTGTGATTTTAACTATTGACAGGGCTTTAATCAAAGGCATTAACAAATTCAATAAAAATAAAATTACACCGCTGCTCTTTCGTGGATTGCTGGCATTAACTATTGGCACTTTTATGGCCCAGCCTGCTGTGCTGTATATGTTTGACAAAGAAATAAAATTGCAAACCTCTTTAGATAATGAAAAAAGAAAACAGTTAAAAAGGCAGGAACTGGATGCGTTATACAAAGAAAGAAAAACTGAATTACTCAGTCAAAAAGCAGGCATTCAAAAAGAACTGGACAAAAAATATGCAGAAGTGTCCACTGCAAGAGAAAACTTTATTAAAGAGACCGATGGTTCCGGGGGCAGTGGTAAAATTGGGATAAAAGATATTGCTATTGCCAAGCGAAATGAATATGAAAAGTTAGATGGCGAATACAAAAACCTTCGCACCAATGAAGAACAAAAGCTGGAGGATATTAATAAAGAACTGAATGAAATGGAAAGCAATATTAAAAAAGAAGAGGCAGCCTTTACACAATTTTTGAATACTGGTTTTTTAACAAGGGCGGAAGCTTTGAATAATTTAATTAAATCCAATACTGCTTTACAGTTCAGGTATTATTTAATTATAGTGATTTTAATGCTGATAGAACTGATGCCGGTAATTGCCAAGTTTATGTTACCCACCGGCACTTATGATGAAAGAGTAAGACTGCGGGAAGAAATGGAAAAACAAATTGCAGAAGAAAATACGGCCAGTGAAAAAGAAGTAAAACTGCTGTATAACCAATTAGCCAAACAGGCAGATACAGAAACCCTGCATGAATTTTTTGACCATACCAAAGAAGAAAGAAAAGAAAAAATCAGCAAATTAGTGAAGCTGTGGCAGGAAGAAAAAGATGGTTCATTAGATGGTTACTGGACAAAAGTGAAAAAGAATGTAATTACCAAGCAGGAGAATTAAACCCTGAAAGCGGATGTAAACCCTTTAGCGGTTAAAAATAGTAAACAGCCATAAAGAACAACCACCATACAGCAGGAAATGATTTTATTTCTTGCTGTATTTTTTTATGATATCCCCCAGCTCATTTTTTACTTTTTCCACATCCGTTTCCTTTCCCCACAACGGGCCGGCTAAAAAACTAACCCGTTCACCATTTGCAAAATACAACTCCAGTATACCATCCATCTTACCGGATATTACTTCACCTAATTGTTCAAATTTGTACTCTTTCCACCTGGCATTTCCCATGCTGATGCAAATAGTTTTTGCGTCGTAATCAAGAAAAACCTCTTTTAATTTAAGATAACGACCCGGGTTACTAAAAAGAAAAACAATCAATGGAATGGAAAAAATTAAAGCCGCCCAGAAATGAACATTATAAATTGCAACGGTTACAAAAAGCAATGTAGCCCCAACAAAAACGGTAGGGAAGACTTTCACAAGTAAGGTGGTCCCAAAAACGTTTGATATACGCTTCACTTAATTTAAAAACAGTTTGATAAGGCAGGTCGTCGGTCGTTAAAATTTAGAGTGCCTTTCAAATAGAGGTTATTTTGTGTAAAGATAAAAATATACGGTTAAATCATCTCACTTTGCAGCAAAGGATTTATTACGGCCTCCTTTTTTTCATGAAACTCTTTGGCTGCTTTTACAAAATGAACAAATAATGGCGCCGGCCGCTCCACCGTACTCTTCAGTTCAGGATGATACTGAACCCCTATGAAATAAGGATGAGCGGGTATTTCCATTATTTCCACCAACCCGCTTTCCGGGTTTTTACCGGACGGAACCATTCCGGCCTCTTCGTATTGCTTCAAATACTTATTATTAAACTCCCAGCGGTGACGGTGGCGTTCGCTGATAAACTTTGTCCCGTATATTGTATAGGCTAAAGATCCTTCTTTTATTTCGCATGGATAAGCACCTAAACGCATAGTACCCCCTTTGGCCGTAATTGATTTTTGTGCCTCCATTAAATCAATAACCGGGTTAGGTGTCTCCGGTGCCATCTCTGTTGAATTGGCATCTTTCAATCCCAATACGTTCCTGGCAAATTCCACTACGGCCATCTGCATGCCCAAACAAATACCAAAAAATGGCAATCCGTTCTCTCTTGCATATTTAATGGCTGTAATCTTACCTTCAATACCACGGCTTCCAAAACCGGGTGCAACTAACAGGCCATCCAGTTCGGCTAACTTCTCTGCCACATTTTCCTCGGTAATAAATTCACTGTGTACATTTATTATCTGCACTTTCACTTCATTAATAGCACCGGCATGAATAAATGATTCCAGGATAGATTTGTAGGCATCCTGCAACTCCACGTATTTACCAATCAGTCCAACATTCAGTTTCAGTTTTGGATTCTTTAGTTTAGTAAGAAAATCATTCCAGCGGGATAAATCAGCTTCCGGAAAAATTTCAACATTCAACCGGCGCAAACATATCACATCCAATTTTTCCTTCATCATTAAAATGGGCACTTCATAAATGGTGGAAGCATCCATTGCTTCGATCACTGCTTCGGGCTTTACATTACAGAATAATGCAATCTTTCTTCTCAAATCCATACTCAATGGCTGCTCACTACGGCAAACAATAATATCAGGATGCACACCCGTTTCGCTCAGCATTTTTACACTGTGCTGCGTGGGTTTTGTTTTTAATTCTTTCGCTGCTTTTAAATAAGGAATTAAAGTAAGATGCACCACCACACAATCTTCTTCGGGCAACTCCCATTGTATTTGACGCACCGCTTCAATAAATGGTAATGATTCAATATCACCTACCGTTCCCCCAATCTCTGTTATTACAATATCATATTTACCTTCATTCCCTAACAATAACATCCTGCGTTTAATCTCATCCGTAATATGCGGCACAACCTGTACGGTTTTGCCCAAGTAAGCACCTTCCCTTTCTTTATTAATTACGGTTTGATAAATTCTGCCCGTAGTAACATTGTTTGATTGTGAAGTTGGGATATTTAAAAAACGTTCGTAGTGGCCAAGGTCCAAATCAGTTTCTGCGCCGTCATCCGTAACATAGCATTCCCCATGCTCATATGGGTTTAATGTGCCGGGGTCAACATTAATGTAAGGGTCAAATTTTTGAATGGTTACCCGGAAACCTCTTGCCTGTAATAATTTAGCAAGCGATGCCGATATAATACCCTTACCCAATGATGATGTTACCCCGCCGGTTACGAATATATACTTGGCCATAAACTAAATTTTAACCCCGCCCATAACGGTTTTTTAAAAAATTAAAAATAAAATCCCCTGCTTTACAAGATAGCTGCTGGAAAAGTTTTTGTAAAAAAGGGGTGACCTATAATCGTGAAGGTCATGCAAACCTACGTCAATTTTTTAACTGCCAGAAATTTCCCCGGTTTAATTCCTGCACATTGTGGAAAATTTATACAAACACCATGCAGACAAGGCTTTTGCGGTGAGATATTGTTAGCAAAATGATTTGAGCAAACGAAGAAAATACCGGGTTAACCCGCCATTGTTGCATTGCATTTAAAAAAAACAGAATTTTGTAATCCCGGCATTTGAACCAAGTTCTTTTTTAACTGTTATTCCCTTTATTCAAATAAAATATTTACTTATTATGAAAAAGATTTATTTAGTTGTACTGGTTTTACTCACCGCCGCAGGTTCATTTGCGCAAAAGAATAAGAAAAAGGATAATGAACCGATGAGTTGTTGTGCAGTTCCTGCCACCAAAGCATTTGCCCGTTTTGCCAGCGACAAAGCATTTATGATGAGCCATGCCAATCCGCTGCCATTCACTTTTGTGAGCGAAAAAGGCGGTACGGATATTACTTACAAAGCTGCTGATGGCACTGATGCGTACGGTTACGAAATAAAAGCCAGCAAAAAAACAAGCTATTACATTTTTGTTATTCACGAATGGTGGGGACTGAATGACTACATAAAACAGGAAGCTGAAAAACTAAATAAAGATTTTGATGTAAATGTAATTGCAGTGGATTTATATGATAAAAAAGTGGCTACCAAACAGGAAGATGCTGCAAAATATATGCAGGCAGCTAATGCTACCCGTATTGAGAATATTATAAAGGGAGCAATAGCGTATGTTGGAAAAGATGCTAAAGTCTTTACTATTGGCTGGTGCTTTGGTGGCGGATGGAGTTTGCAGACAAGCTTATTGCTTGGAAAGCAGGCAGCCGGCTGCATCATGTATTATGGAATGCCGGAAAAAAATGAAGAAAAATTAAAATCATTAAAAGCAGATGTTTTGGGTTTGTTTGCCAATAAAGAACAATGGATAACCCCGCAAGTGGTGAGTGATTTTGAAGCCACCATGAAGAAACTGGGCAAAGGAATTACGGTGTATCGTTACGATGCCGTTCATGCGTTTGCCAATCCCAGCAATCCGAACCATGACAAAGCAGCCACTGAAGATGCTTATAAGCATGTAACGGAGTTTTTGAAGGCGAGGATAAAATAATGTTACTGGTATAAATAAAAAAATGTCCCAGGTTGCCGGGACATTTTTTTATTAAAACAAGTTTAAAACTACTCCCCTATCTTTTCATAACTGGTAATAATTCCTTTGATCAAAGAAGAACTGAAACCCTGGTGTTCCATTTCATTTAACCCCGCAATGGTACATCCTCTCGGCGTTGTTACTTTATCAATTTCCTGTTCAGGATGTGCCCCTTTTTTCAATAATAAATCGGCGGCACCTTTTACAGTTTGAGCAGCAATTAATGAAGCAGTAGCAGCATCAAAGCCAATTTCAATGCCCCCCTGAATATTTGCCCGGATATAACGCATAGCGTAAGCGGTGCCGCATGCACCTAACACGGTGGCAGCATTCATCAGTTTTTCATCTATCATAACCACCCTGCCTAACTGATTAAATAAATCTTCCACATATTTCAGTTGTTCACCATCCACACTGGTGGCGCTGATGCAAGTCATACTTTCCTGTATGGCAATGGCTGTGTTTGGCATAGCCCTTACCATTGGAATTTTTTTTGCCACTATCTTTTGCATTTGCTCAATTGTAACACCGGTTACTACAGAGCATAGTACATGCTTTTTATCTTTCAGCTCATTTTTTATTCCCCCTATTACTTCCTCAACCTGGTAAGGCTTTACTGCCAGGATAATAAAATCAGCAAACCGTACAGCTTCTTTATTATCACTGCTTATCATTATGCCCTGCTTCTCCATTGGTTTCAATGTCGCAATATTTCTTTTGGTAATAATTATGTGCTGCGCCTTGGTAAAGCCGCTGTTTACTAAACCCTGTGCAATCGAAGTTCCGAGGTTGCCACCACCAATGATGGCTATTTTCTTGTTCATAAATTTCATTTTATAAGAAAGCCATCCCTGGTGTTGGGATGGCAAGCTCTTGTTTCAACTAAGTGAAGTTAGCAATATTTTTTTGCTTTCAGGTAATTCCTCACATAATCATCCACTCCTTTCTCCAATGAATAAAATTCATCAATATAACCAACACTTTTCAGCTTGCTCATATTCGCTTCTGTGAAGTATTGATATTTATCACGGATATCAACAGGTGTATCAATATATTCAATATTGGCATCCATGTCCAATCCGCCAAAAGTGGCGGTTACTAAATCTTTAAATGTTCTTGCCTTACCGGTTCCTAAATTGTAAATACCTGGTGGAACATGATGCTGCATTAACCAGTAACAAACTTTCACCACATCTTTTACGTATACAAAATCACGGAGCTGCTCTCCATCTTTATACTCGGGTTTGTGGGATTTAAAGAGTTTTACTTTACCGGTGTTTTGTATTTGATTGAAAGAATGAAATATCACACTGGCCATTCTTCCTTTGTGATATTCGTTTGGACCATATACATTGAAGAATTTCAAACCAGCCCAGAAAGGTGGTTGTGTCTTTTGCTGCAGAATCCATTTATCCACTTCGTTCTTGGAAACACCATAGGGATTCAACGGTTGTAATTTATCAATCACTTCATGATTATCATCATAACCCAACTCACCGTTGCCATAGGTAGCCGCTGAAGATGCATATACTAACGGAATATTTTTTTCAGTACAGTATTTCCACATTTGTTGTGTGTACTCCACATTCAGCTTTTGATGAATACTGTAATCAAATTCGGTTGTATCCGTCCTGGCGCCTAAATGAAAAATAAATTTAATGGGGAGATTTTCTTTTTCTGCCCATTCAAAAAAAAATTCTCTTTCAATACGGGCAGTAAATTTTTTATGCACGAGGTTTAGTTCTTTTTCTTCCCAGTCAAACTCATCCACTAAAATTAAATTCTCATATCCATGCTCATTTAAATACCCAACCATGCAACTGCCAATAAAACCGGCAGCACCCGTCACAACTATCATTGCGTTCTTATCAACGGTATTCATTTCGGGATGGGTTGCTAATTTTTTCTCCAGGTTTATCATTATTCAGCCAGGTAATGATTCATGTAAGTTTCAATGGCGGTATCATATTTCTCTTTCCACTCCAATATTGTTCCCCAATACATACCATCTACTTCAACAGTACCATTGGTTACCACTCCCAGTTCTTCATAAGGATGAGTTCCCATTACCTTCTTAAACACTTCCAGGTTCAGAGGATTTACACTCACTACTACCCTGCTTTGTGCTTCACCAAACCACATCGCATCTTTACGAAGTTTGTAATCATTCGCCACCACGTCAAATCCTAATTTATTGTTGAAAGATGATTCAATAAGAGTAACAAACAAACCGCCTTCGCTTACATCATGTGCTGACGCAATTACTTTCCGCTTAATCAACCCGGCAATTTTTTGTTGCATGGCATATTCTTCATCCAAATCAAATTTTGGAGCAGGAGAATATTCAACGCCGCAAATTTTGTGTAAATACTCAGATGAATTAATATCATTACTGCTTTTACCCACTAAGAAAATAATATCACCTTCTTCTTTAAAATCAAGCGTCATCTTATCATTGATGTTTTCCAGCAAACCTACCATACCAATGGTGGGGGTTGGATAAACAGGTCCATCCGGTGATTGATTATAAAAACTTACATTACCGCCGGTTACCGGCGTATCAAATTTTTTACAGGCTTCCCCCATTCCCTTTAATGCATATACAAATTGATAATACACTTCAGGATCGTACGGATTGCCAAAGTTTAAACAGTTGGTAACTCCCAACGGTGTACCTCCGCTGCAAACAATGTTTCTTGCTGCTTCTGCTACCGCCATCATGCCGCCCTGTAACGGATTGGCAAAAACATAACGGCTGTTACAATCGGTTGTTACGGCCAGGCCTTTATTGGCTTCTTTCGCCCACACTATTGCCGCATCACTTGGTTGGTTGATAGAAGTATTACCAGTGCCCACCATACTGTCGTACTGATTATATATCCATCTTTTATTTGCAATGTTGGGAATAGAAATAATTTTCTCCGCTACATCTTTCAAATCATCGGGCACCGGAATTTTGTTAGGATTGAAAGATTTTATTTTAGAAAAATATTTTGGCTCTGTGTAATCACGATGATAAACAGGAGCGCCTCCACCCAATACCAAACTTTCTGCAGGTACCTCAGCTTCCAGTTCTCCATTCATATAAAAACGAAGCATACCATCATCGGTTACTTCACCAATTTGTGAGCAGGGCAAATCCCATTTTTCAAATATGCCCTGTACTTCTGCTTCTCTTCCTTTGTGTACAATCATCAGCATACGTTCCTGGCTTTCGCTCAATAACAACTCCCATGCCTTCATATTCTTTTGCCTTGTAGGAACTTTTTCCAAATCAATCTTCATACCCACACCACCCTTAGCACTCGTTTCAGATGTTGAACAAATAATTCCTGCCGCACCCATATCCTGCATACCAACTAAGGCGCCGGTTGGAATAACTTCCAAACATGCTTCTAATAATTTCTTTTCCTGGAATGGATCGCCCACCTGGACAGCCGGTAAATCTTCAATGCTGTTTTCAGTTATATCAGCTGAAGCAAATGCAGCTCCGCCCATTCCATCTTTACCCGTTGCACTTCCCACAATAAAAACAGGATTACCAACACCGGCAGCAGTGGCACTAACTGTTTGGCCAATTTTTACTATACCCACACTCATTGCATTTACCAACGGATTGGTATGATAACAATCTTCAAAATAAATTTCACCCCCAACAGTGGGTACACCAAAGCAGTTGCCGTAGTGACCAATGCCATGCACCACACCACTTAACAGATGCTGCGTTTTATCTTCTTTTAAATTTCCAAAACGTAATGAATTGAGTGAAGCAATTGGTCTGGCACCCATGGTAAAAATATCACGATGAATACCACCCACACCTGTTGCCGCACCCTGGAAGGGCTCAATGGCAGATGGGTGATTATGACTTTCTATTTTAAAAACCACTGCGTATCCATCACCAATATCCACTAACCCTGCATTTTCTTCACCAGCTTTTACCAATAATCTTGAGCCATCTCTTGGCAAAGTTTTTAACCACTTGATAGAATTTTTATAACTGCAATGCTCACTCCACATAACAGAGTAAGCGCTGAGTTCAGTAAAATTGGGAGTACGACCAAGGATTCTCTTAATTAATTCAAACTCTTCGGGGCGAAGACCGAGTTTTTCGGCAGTTGAAACGGTTATTTCCATAATTGTGTAAGAAAGCGCAAAAGTACAACTACCCTGTTAAATGCATGTGAACTAATTCTCCTTTTTATTATCAATTATTAACTATTTTGCCACATAAAACTTACTAACAAGATTGTCTTACCTTCTTTTTATAATATATCTCATTCTCTTCTGCTGGTTAATTACTAAAATCAGGTTCTTTAGGGAAAGCGGCCTGTCTGCAAAAACACTAATATTTTTATTTATAGTAAAAATAGCCGCCGGTGTTTTTTACGGATTTATATATTCACGGATTCCTGGCCACAAAATTTATGCAGATACCTGGCGGTTTTTTTATGAAAGCCTGGAGGAAACAGACCTGCTTTTTCGTGACCCGCTACGATATTTCACCAATATTTTTCATAATCCCTACGACAGGGGGTATGAACGACTTTTTTCCACCAGTCATTCCTACTGGAGCGATTTGAAAAGCAATGTCATGGTGAAGCTCACTTCGGTGTTTAATATTTTTTCGCTGCGTCATTATTATGTAAACGTGATCTTTTATTCCTTTATCACATTTTTTGGACCAGTTGCACTATACAGGCTATTTAATAAATTATTTCCCGGAAAAACGATTTACCTTTTAGCAGGATGTTTTTTGATACCCTCATTTCTTTACTGGTGTTCGGGTATTCACAAAGATGGATTGATTTTTATGGCAATCGTTTTCATCATGCATCATATGCAGGAAATGATAGCAGAAGAAGGAATCAGTTTGAGAAGATGTATATATATAATATTATGGCTCATCATTATTTTACCTATGCGGAATTATGTACCTGTCGCCCTGATTCCACCCATTATAGCCTGGTTGCTGGTTAAGAAATTTAAGCGGCGCCCATGGCTAAGTTTTGTGACGGTATATACTTTTTTTGCTGCTTTGTTTTTTACATCCCGGTTTATTCATCCAAAAATCAATCTTCCCCTTTCTTTCTCAATACGTCAAACAGATTTCATCAGGCTTAAAGGCAATTCGTATATTCCAACTACCAAACTATTGCCCGGCTTTAAAAGTTTTGTAAGAAACCTGCCGGAAGCACTGGATCATTCTTTATTGCGTCCCTATCCCACTGAAATTAAAAATACTCAATACCTTATAGCATCTGTTGAATTAATGGCTTTTGCTGCATTAATCATCTTGTTCCTTTTTAAAGGCGGAAAAATTTTTAATCATCCGGCAGTATTGTTCGCTTTCTTTTTTTCAGTCAGTCTCTTCCTAATAATTGGATACATTGTTCCCAATATAGGCGCCATTGTCCGGTACCGGAGTCTTTTACTTCCTTTAATTATCACCCCTATGCTGGCATCTCTTCCCATTTTCCAATTTAAAAGGAATCCCGTTACCTGATCTGCTTTTTTCAGTAAGTGATTCAATCTTGGCTATTGATTAACCACAGAATTATTAACATTAAAGCCAATAATTCACATTATAAAAAAAATCATATTTAAAACTAAGCGTTGTTAGTTGTATAAATCCCTATTTTTGGACATACCTGATGAAAAACAATCTAATTTCTTCTATAATTTTTAAACCCAATGCTAATTTATAAAACATTAGTAAAAAACATATATTAAATACAACAACAACTATGGCACTATCGAAACTCGAGTACATCTGGCTTGACGGATACAAGCCCACTCAAAGCTTAAGAAGTAAAACTAAAATTGAAAAAGATTTCAGCGGCAAACTGGAAGATTGCCCGGGATGGAGTTTTGACGGTTCTTCTACAGAACAGGCTCCCGGCGGTTCTTCTGACTGTCTTTTGAAACCAGTTTATATAATTCCTGATCCACAGCGTAAGAATGGTTACCTCGTAATGTGTGAAGTATTAAATGCTGATGGTACTCCTCATGAATCAAACGGTCGTGCAACTATTGAAGATGATGATAATGATTTCTGGTTTGGTTTTGAACAGGAGTATTTCTTGTGGAACCCTCAAACCAATAAGCCATTAGGTTTTCCGGCTGGTGGTTTTCCCGGCCCCCAAGGTCCGTACTACTGCTCTGTAGGTGCAGAACATGCTTATGGTCGTAACATTGTTGAAGAACACCTGGATGCCTGCCTGGAAGCTGGCTTAAACGTTGAAGGTATTAACTCTGAAGTTGCTGCCGGCCAGTGGGAATTCCAGATATTTTCTAAAGGTGCTAAAGAAGCTGGTGACCAAATTTGGTTAGGTCGTTATCTCCTTGAAAGAATTGGTGAAAAATATGGTGTATCTGTTAACTGGCATTGTAAACCATTAGGCGCTTTAGACTGGAATGGTAGCGGTATGCATGCCAATTTCTCTAACTCATTGCTGAGAAATGCAGGCAGCAAAGAAATCTTCGAAAAAGTTTGTGAAGCTTTCCGTCCTGTAATTAAAGAGCACATTGCAGTTTATGGTGCAGACAACCACCTGCGTTTAACAGGTAAACACGAAACAGCCAGCATCAACGATTTCAGTTATGGTGTTTCTGACCGTGGTGCTTCTATCCGTATTCCGGTTGGCGTTCCTGCCAGAGGATGGAAAGGATACCTGGAAGATCGTCGTCCTAACTCAGCTGCTGACCCATACAAAGTAGCAGCCCGTATAATTAAAACAGTTAAGTCTGTAAAAGCTTAATTGACTAAATACTGAAAGAAGAATCCTTATTGGGTTCTTCTTTCATTTTCTTCCAACTGCGGATAATATTTCATTTGAATGAGGATAACATTCAAATGAATTCAATAACTGATCCTGTAATTTTAAACTCCGGAAACAGCATTGAATTTTAAACAACAGCATATGACCTCCCTTCGATTTAAAGCACTTGATTCCGTCTTTCAGCGAAAGGCGAATGAAGTAAGCGGTTCATCAAAGATCACTGCCATCTTTGGCGAAAACGTTTTTACAATAAAAGCTGCCCGTGAATTTTTAAGCGATGAAGCGTATAAAAGTTTAGTGGCTTCTGTAAAAGGCAGTAAAAAAATTGACCGTACCGTTGCCAATCAAATTGCTTCGGGTATGCGTCACTGGGCTGAGGCTAAAGGAGTAACACATTTCACTCACTGGTTTCAGCCATTAACCGGAACGACTGCTGAAAAGCATGATTCCTTTTTTACCATTAAAAGCGATGGTTCACCATTAGAAGAATTTGATGGCGGTGCCCTGATTCAACAGGAACCTGATGCCTCTTCTTTCCCCAGTGGCGGTATCCGTGCAACGTTTGAAGCCCGTGGCTATACTGCATGGGATCCTTCCTCTCCTGCTTTTGTGATGGAGATTGGCAATGGAAAAACATTATGCATCCCTACCATCTTTGTTTCTTATACCGGTGAAACATTAGATTATAAAGCCCCTTTATTAAAATCATTAGAGGCATTAAATAAAGCAGCCGTTGATGTTGCCAATTATTTTGATAAGAATGTAACTAAAGTAACTGCTACTTTAGGATGGGAACAGGAATACTTTGTTATTGATGAAGGATTAGCCAATGCCCGTCCTGATATTGTGCTGAGTGGAAGAACAGTATTTGGTCATGCCCCTGCAAAAGGTCAGCAGTTAGAAGACCATTACTTTGGTTCTATTCCTGAAAGAATTTACTCCTTCATGAGGGATTTTGAAGAAGAAGCATACAAACTCGGCATACCATTACGCACCCGTCACAACGAGGTGGCCCCTGCGCAGTTTGAATGTGCCCCTATTTTTGAAGAAGTAAGTGTGGCAGTTGATCATAATACCTTACTGATGGATATTATGGACAGGGTGGCCCGCCGTCATAAATTAAAAGTGTTACTGCACGAAAAACCATTTGCCGGCATTAACGGCAGCGGTAAACATAATAACTGGAGTATGGCTACTGATACCGGTGTTAACTTATTAGCTCCGGGTAAAACGCCAAAGACCAACCTGATGTTCTTAACCTTCTTTGTCAACACCATCAAAGCAGTGTTTGATTATTCTGATGTGTTAAGAGCATCTATCGCTTCTGCCGGTAACGATCATCGTTTAGGTGCCAATGAAGCGCCTCCTGCTATCATCTCTGTATTTATCGGTCAATACCTTAATAAAGTTTTGCAGGATGTTAAAGAAAGAGTAAGTGCCAAGTTTGATGAGCAGGATGAAGCCATTTTAAAATTAGATTTACACAGAAGCATTCCTGAGTTGCTGTTAGATAATACTGACCGTAACCGTACTTCTCCATTCGCCTTTACCGGAAACAAATTTGAATTCCGTGCAGTGGGTTCTACTGCAAACTGTGCCAATCCAATGACGGTGTTAAATACCATTATGGCTGAAACACTGAAGAAGTTTAAAGAGGATGTGGATGCACTGATGGAAAAGGGTGAAAAGAAAGAAATTGCCATCATGCATGTTATTCGTGAATACATTGTGGCGAGTGAAAAAGTGTTGTTTGAAGGGGATGGTTACAGTGAAGAATGGGCGAAGGAAGCAGAAAAGAGAGGTTTACCTAACGTAAAGACCACTCCGCTGGCCCTGGATGCAATGGTGACCGATAAATCGAAGGAATTATTTGAAAGCAATGATGTATTAACACATATTGAGCTGGAAGCCCGTCATGAAATTGAACTGGAGAAATACATTAAGAAGGTACAGATTGAAGCCCGTATCATAGGGGAACTGTGTACCAGTCATGTATTACCGGCAGCCGTTAAATATCAAAACATCTTGCTTGAAAATATCAGGGGATTGAAAGAAGTTGGATTAGACGAATCTGCTTATTCGAATCAAAAACAAATTCTCACTAAAATATCTGAGCACATCAGTAAAGTGAGTGACCTGGTAGCGAAGATGATTGAAGCCCGTAAAATTTGTAATGCGATGGATAATACCCGTACCAAAGCCATAGCTTACGAAAGCCAGGTAAAAGCGCCATTCTTTGAAGATATCCGCTATCATGTAGATAAGCTGGAATTATTAGTGGATGACCAGTACTGGCAATTACCTAAATACCGTGAAATGTTATTCCTGAGATAATAGCAGCAGGTGTCAGACAATTCAAGATTGTCAGGCACCTAATTAGCTGTTGTTTCTTACGTTGATAATATCCGCCTCAACGTAGCCCCCGCTTCGGCGGGGTTTTTTATTTTTGCTGAAAATAGATGAGCAATGGAAATGTATGATAATGAAAACACAGTTCAGAAATCTTTTGATGAAGATTTTTTACCGGAAGAATTATTACAGGCACAATGGGCAGAATTTATTGAACTGAAAAAAATAATTACTGAACTGTTTAACCGAAAGCAATCACCCTTACATGTACTGGATATTGGTATTGGTAATGCAAGAATAGCCAGGCACCTGAGTGGTGTAAAAGAATTATGGGATATGATTGCAGTGTATGACGGAACAGATAATGCCTTGCCTTGTATAAAAATCTCCAATGAAATTATTAAGCAACTAAACATAGATGATAAAGTTGCTGTTCATTTTTTTGATGCGGTAAATCTTTCTCAATGGAAAAAGAAATATGATCTGATCATTACTACCTGGTTTACTGCCGGCAATTTTTATCCCGATGATTTTGATTTTGACAACTACCGGCCCGGCACACTGGATTTATCACACAATAAAAAGTTTGAACAAATTTTTTCAGGAGCTTATTCATTAGTAAATCCCGGTGGTGAAATAGTAATTGGCGCCTGTTATATTGATAATGATAATACCCGCAAAAAGCAGGAATCATTTTATCAAAAAATGGGGATGACCGTTATCACTAACGGGAAAGATAATTTTACGGCTACTAAAGAACGTTTCTGGTCGCAACGGTTCACGGAAGAAAAACTGAAAACTTATTTTCATTTTGCTGATCCCGGCAAAATCAGTTCTACACCACTGGATACTTATGATTTCGCAAGACAGGTGAGAATAAAAAAATAATCAAAGTTTATTTATCTCCACACATCGCAGTTCTTTCAAGCGGTACAATACTTCCTCGAGGCGGTTTTTTGGAATGCCCACATTCAACTGACAAAACAATTGCATCTCCTGTGACAATATCCTGCAATTACTTTGTTTAATTATCATCATCACTTCATTCATCCGAGTGTAATCAAACTCTAATTGATAGTTTACCTCCACTTGCTTCTGAATAATTGGCGTTACCTGCAGGGCTAAAGCGGAAGAAGTTTTATAAGCATTAATCAAACCGGGGACTCCTAACAATGTTCCGCCAAAATATCTTACTACTATAATTGCTGCATTCGTGAGTTGTTTGCTGTCTATTTGTCCCAGTATTGGTCTGCCTGCACTGCCCGATGGTTCCCCATCATCGCTCACTCTAAAAGTATTTTCATCAAATCCCAGGCGGTAAGCAAAACAATGATGCACCGCTTTAGGGTGTTCTTTCTTTAATTCATCTAACCTTTTTTTAAAATCGGCTGCCTTCTCTATTGGAAAAGCATAAGCAATAAACTTACTGCCCCTGTCTTTAAACTCAGCCAGACCTTCTTTATCCAGGGTAAAAAAATAATCTTATCCTGCTGTCATAACTTATCTCCGTAAGCGATCAGTGCAATGGCAAATAATGATAAAAAAATACCGATCCAATTTTTTCGGCTGAGCCTTTCATGAAATAATACCAACGCCACTAAAGCACTCCACAAAACAATACCCATATTATTTACAGGTATGATGGCGGAGCTCTGCAACCCGTATGGTGGATTTTTTAAAACTTTTACCAAACACCAGATGGAAAAATAATTAGGGATACCAATGCATATTCCTGCAAGAATTGCCTTCCATTGAATTTTTTGTTTACCCGTAAACGTCTGTATTGAAAGCAATACAACACCCGCCATTGCTGCAAAAAAGAAAGCAGTTACCAAATAATCATTCTTATTTTGCTCATTCAGGAAATGGTATTCAACATATTTAATAGTAGTATCCAGTAAACCGGAACTGATAAACAAACCACCCACCAACAGCGGTATCATCCAGTTAAGTGCATGCGTTTCTTTATTTTTTTCCTGAATGCTGATTAACACCACTGCCAGTAATGCCAGCAAAATACCTGTTATTTTTATTACCCCCATTGACTCATTATACAACCATACAGAAAATATAACAGGAATTACCATGGACAATTTATTAGCAACAGATGCTACCGCCACCCCAGCCTTTAATGTGGTATAAGCTACCAGGTTAAAAATTGAAATAAACATACCTCCCATTAATACCGCCCATTTAAACCAGTCCTGCTGAAAATTTACAGGTCCCACGGGGAACGATCCGTTTACAACACTTCCTGTAATGACACAGGTAATGTAATTGAAAATAATAGCCTGGTATGAACTGATGCCCAGCCTGGCACACAATTTAAAGGAAAGTGTGAGATAAGAAGTAAGAATAATACTGCCTAGAAGTAGAAAAATCATTCTTTGCTTATAGTTTGTGATTGATAATACCGGATGGTATCGGTTAATATATTTTCTTCTTTTGCCAATAGATGATGAACCAACTGCGGGGATTTTATTCCCTCCTTACTTTTTAACGCTGTATTTGTAATCACTCTTGCCTCATCCCAGTAACCTTCATCAATAAATGATTGTAATAGTTTAGCACCACCTTCAACCAGTACGCTTTGCAGTTTTAAGTAGTATAATGCATTGGCAATTTGATGTACTATACTTACATCACCGGTAATTTGATAATACAACAGGTTTTCCTGCTCTTCGTGTTTTACTGTATTGAACACGATGGTTTTTGATTGTTTATCAAACAGCTTCAATTGTGGCGGTAATGACAAATCCATATCCACTACTAACCGTACCGGGTTATTGCCTTCTGCTAATCTTACCATTAATTCAGGATTATCATATAATGCCGTGTTTGTTCCAACCAGTATGGCGGCTTCTTCACTTCTCCATTGATGCACCAGGCGATTAGTATATTGATTACTGATGAGCAATCTTGAATGATCAGTATTGCCAATAAACCCATCGGCTGTTTCCGCCCATTTTAAAATGATATATGGACGATGCTGTATATGAAAAGTAAAGAAGCGTTTAATTAGTTCTTTACATTCATGTTCCAAAATACCCAGCTCCACTTCCACGCCGGCGGCTTTTAGTTTTTCAATTCCTTTGCCATTTACTTCTATAAACGGGTCACGGCAGCCAATTACTACTTTGGGGATTTTCTTTTCAATAATCAAATCAGCACAGGGAGGTGTTTTACCGTAATGAGCACAGGGTTCTAAAGAAACATATAAAGTACTTTGCCGAATTAAATCATCAGCCGTTCCTTTTATCGCATTCACCTCTGCATGCGGGCCACCATACTGCTGATGATACCCTTCACCAATAATTTTTCCATCATATACCAATACGGCACCCACCATTGGATTAGGCGCTACTTTACCTGCTCCCAGCTTTGCCAGTTCAATACAGCGATGCATGTATGTTTCGTGTGTCGTCAATGGTGAATGGTCAATAGTGAATAGTGAATGTTTGGCTGCAAATATAAGTGAATGTATGGTGTGTGTTTTCGATGTACACCAACACTTACACTTTAAACTATTAAACCATTAAACCTTGCAAACCTTTAGCTTTGCCCCATGACCATACACCAGGCATACCAGCAGTTATTGTTTCAGTTGTTTGAGGTTTATGATGACAGTGAGGCACATAGTATTGCCGACTGGGTGATGGAACATGTTACAGAATGGAAACGCATTGACCGCATTGTAAATAAAGAATTTCCTCTATCAGCACAAAAGCAGGAACAGTTAGAAAAATATACCAAGGAATTACTATCACATCGTCCCGTGCAATATGTATTAGGCGAAACATGGTTTGCCGGAATGAAATTTTATGTGAATGAAAAAGTACTAATACCAAGACCGGAAACGGAAGAACTGGTGGAGTGGATAGTTAAAGAAGTAGCGGGTAGTGAGTGGCGGGTAGCGGGTAAAAATAAAGTAAGCAGTGGGCAGTCTGCAGTGGGCAACGCTGCAACTAACAATAAATTCAGCATTCAGCATTCAACATTCAACATAATAGATATCGGTACCGGTAGCGGCTGCATTCCTATTGCGCTGAAAAAGAAATTACCAGGGGCTGAAGTAACGGCTATTGATGTTTGCAGTGAAGCATTAAGTATTGCAGTTGAAAATGCACTGAATAACGAAACGGAAATTGATTTTAAGTTGCTTGATTTTTTAGATAACAACAAATGGAATGAATTGGGGCAGTTTGATATTATTGTAAGCAACCCTCCTTATGTAAAAAAAAGTGAAGCTAAAGAAATGCGCAAAGGCGTACTTGATTTTGAACCATCATTAGCCCTCTTTGTACCGGATGATGATGCATTAATTTTTTATAAACAAATAGCTGATTTTGCATTGACTCATTTAAAAACCGGCGGAACGGTGTTTATGGAAATCAATGAAGCGCTGGGTAATGATACTGTCGCTTTATTTAAGCAAAAAGGATTTACCCTTGTAGAGCTGAAGAAAGATATGCAGGGTAAAGACAGGATGGTGAAGGCGATATTATAAAAACGATTTTCAATCCTCCATCCCATCCATTATTTAAACCTTCCTCTTATTTTCTATCCCTGCTGTGCCAGACCTTGTGGAAATTCCTAAAAAATCGTGACAAAAAATCATCAGCAATATGGCTGTGTTAATAAATTCTTAGCTTTGTTCACTGTCAGTGCCTGGCCGGAGTCTGAGTGAAATTTTATCATTTTTTTTATTTAATTTCAGCATAACCAATTTAGCCGGGCATCACTTTGATCGGACTCAATAACTTTCCCACCTACCCTCCCCTAACCCTACTATTATCTGCGATCACTGGGGACAATGCCAACTTCAATGGTTAAGAGGAAAACCGAACAGCGTAATCATTAACATTAAACTAAAAAAATGAAAACTAATTTTATCATCATCAGTTTCTTTTTTTTAAGCATTAATTCTTTTGCACAAACAGGACTATATGTTCCACAATTGGCAAAATTTGATACAGCCATGCTTAATCTTATGTCGTCCTATAATGTGCCCGGTGGACAACTGGCAATTACCTACCAGGGGCGTTTGGTTTACAACAGAGGATTTGGTTTTGCTAACACGGCTACAAAGGATTCAGTATATCCGGATAACATTTTTCGGATTGCCAGTGTTTCGAAACCTGTTACTGCTGTTGCCTGTATGAAACTTTTTGAACAAGGATTACTAAATTTAGATGCACAGGTATTCGGCAGCAAAGGAATTCTGAACGATGCCATTTACCAAAATATACTTGACCCGCGGGATACAACCATTACAGTTCGGATGTTGCTTCAGCACAGTGGAGGATGGAATAGAAATATTTCAGGAGACCCAATGTTTGATGCGTACAACATAGCTACAACGATGGGGGTTTCTTCACCGCCAACTGCGAGTATTGTTATTCGATATATGCTTTCTCACAAAATGCTTGACTTTATTCCCGGCACTCAATCACAATATTCTAATTTTGGGTTTTGTGTTTTGGGAAGAGTAATTGAAAAAATCACCGGGCAAGCCTATGTGGATTATGTACGCAACAATATTTTACTTCCGCTTGGTATAACGGATATGAAATTAGGATTTAATTTACCTGCTAATAAACTTCCAAATGAAGTTAATTACTATGATTATCCCGGAGCACCACTGGCTTATTCAATATATAACAATTCAACGCTGGTTCCCTGGCCTTATGGCGGATTTAATGTTGAGTTTATGGATTCGCATGGTGGATGGGTTGCTTCTTGCCAGGATTTATTAAAATTAGTTTGTGCTTTTGACCGCTTTAATACACGACCAGATATATTATCAACCGCCACTATTGATACGATGACTAAACCCTCAGCACATGACCCCAATTACGCTTGTGGCATTGCGGTAAACACCTATAACAATTGGTGGCATATTGGTTCCCTGCCCGGAACCACCTCCGAAATTGTGCGGGACGGAAACGGACAACTAAATTGGGCTATCTTATTTAACACCCGGGACCAGAGTCAAAATATTAATGCGGCAATGGATAATTTGGTATGGAACGTTTTACCTTCTATTACCAGTTGGCCCAGTTTTGATTTATTTACCACGATAACTGGTATAAGAGAAAACCAAACCCGTGCTGATATGGTTCTATATCCAAATCCCACAGCTGATAAATTATACGTTTCATTTAATTCAATAAATCAAAATAAAATTGACATTGAAATATATAATGCAACCGGACAAAGTATATTTATTAACACCTATAAAACCGATCAACCTGCAGCGATAGATTTGTCACATTTTTCCAATGGAATTTTCTTTGTTCGTGCCATTGATAATAAGCAGCGCTACGAAATCAAAAAAATTATTGTGCAGCACAAATGACAACAAATGGGATAAATATTTCTTCCCCGCAGGTTCCGGCGCACCCAACCCCGCTATTTTGAAAAATTTTAGTTGAAATATTGTACTATTGTTCCCTGGTGCAGCAGTGTATCCGCTATGTACTCATGCTCCCGGGAAACACTGAGGATAAAAGAAAAAAATAGTAAGAACTTCGTTATATAGCTTTAAAACATTTACCGTTAAAATCCTTTCACCAAATGCGTAAACAATACGTTACTGCCTGCCAATATTTTTTCTTTCTTAGTCTATACTTCATTCAATCGTTTATTGGTAAAACACAAATCATCCATCCCGATCTTTTGAAAAAAACATGGGAGGCTTCCTGGATAGCAGTACCCGGAGAGGCTACAAAAGATTATGGCGTTTATTATTTCAGAAAAACGATTGATCTGCCCGGTAAGCCTTCATCATTTATCGTGCATGTGTCAGCAGATAACCGTTATAAATTATTGGTGAATGAAAAACTGGTTTCACTCGGCCCTGCCCGCAGCGATCTGTATTACTGGAATTTTGAAACGGTGGATATTGCCGCTTATTTAATGAAAGGAACCAATACCATTGCTGCCATTGTGTGGAATGAAGGCGACCTGAGACCTGAAGCACAGATATCTAACCAAACAGGCTTTTTGTTACAGGGTAACACCAGTAAAGAATATATCATCAATACCAACGAATCATGGAAATGTATCCGCAATACAGCCTATCATCCATTGGCAGGACTTGGTTATGCAACTTATTATGTTACCGGCCCGGGAGAATTGGTTGATATGAACCTTTTCCCGCAAAACTGGATGAGTAATAATTTTAATGACAGCCAGTGGAAAACTGCAAAGAAGACAGGATGGAGTGGCGCTTCACCAAAGGGTGCAGGTGATATCAACGGATGGATGCTGGTTCCATCTTCATTGCCACCAATGGAATTAAGTACGCAGCGTTTTCAATCGGTACGTAAAGCCGAAGGTATAAATGTGCCGGCCGGCTTTCCAAAAACACCGGCAACATTGCTGGTGCCTGCACATACAACTGCCACCTTGCTTATCGATCAGTCTTATCTTACCAACGCTTACCCTGTACTGAATTTTGAAAGGGGAAAGAATGCAGAAATATCCATCAGTTATGCAGAAGCATTATTTGAACACCTGCCTGAAGAGGGAAAACCAATGACAAAAGGAAACAGGAATGAAGTGGAAGGAAAATTTTTCATTGGCAAAAAAGACAGCATCCTTTCCAACGGTGAAAAGGGCCAGCAATTTATCAGCCTGGCGTGGAGAACATTCCGCTATGTGCAATTAAAAATCAAAACAAAGGATGAGGCATTGGTTATTGATGATTTTTACAACCTCTTTACCGGTTATCCATTTAAGTTTAATGCAGCATTTAATACTGATGATACATTATTAAAGAAAATTATTGAAACAGGCTGGCGTACTGCCCGGTCATGCGCATGGGAAACTTATATGGACTGCCCTTACTATGAGCAGTTGCAATATATAGGGGACAGCCGCATACAGGCAATGGTTTCATTTTATAACAGTGGTGATGACCGGCTGGTAAGAAATGCCTTAAATGAAATGGATCATTCCCGTATTGCCGAAGGCATTACATTGAGTCGCCACCCTTCTTTTTCTCCTCAGCAAATCCCCACTTTTTCTTTATGGTATATCGGTATGCTGTATGATTACTGGATGTACAGGGGCGACAGCAGTTTTATTGCAAACAAAATGCAGGGCGTAAGGGATATACTCTGGTTTTTTGGTAAATATCAGCAGGAAGATGGTACATTAAGAAATGTTCCTTACTGGATGTTTACCGATTGGGTAGATTCAAAAGGATGGGATGGTGGCACTGCTCCATATGGAAAGGATGGAAGTTCATCCATTTTAGATTTTCAGTTACTATGGGCATACCAAATCGCTGCTGAAATGGAAATGAAATTCGGTTTAAAAGCACAGGCGGATGTTTATACAGCAACAGCAGTTAAACTGCAAAACGCTATCCGTAAAAATTACTGGGATGTAAGCAGGAAATTATTTGCCGATACAAAAGATAAAGATCTTTTTTCGCAGCATGCCAATGCACTGGCTATACTCACTAAAGTAATCAACGGTTCTGCAGCAACAGAACTGGCACAAAAAATTTTAAAGGACAGTTCCCTTGCCCAGGCTTCTATTTATTTTAAATATTACCTGCACCAGGCTTATGTAAAAGCAGGGTTAGGAAATGATTACCGGCAATGGCTGGACATATGGAAAAAGAATATTGATATGGGAATGACTACCTGGGCTGAAATATCTGACATCAATGCCACTCGTTCCGATTGTCATGCATGGGGGGCAAGTCCTAATATTGAATTTTTCAGAACGCTTCTTGGCATAGATACAGATGCCCCGGGATTTTCAAAAGTAAAAATAGAACCGCACCTCGGTGACATTACCCATATCAGCGGCAGCATCCCACATCCTAAAGGAGTAATATCTGTTAGCTATCAATTGAACAATGGTAAGTGGAAGATTGATATTTCTCTTCCGGGTACTATTGCAGGAAAACTGGTTTGGAAAGAAAAAGTATATGTATTGAAACCAGGAGCGAATAATTTTAATTTATAAATTTCTTTCCCCGGGGATTGAACAAGCCGCCACCGGGACATTCATGTTCTCTAGTTGAAATATTGTACTATTGTTCTCTGATATCACAGTATTGCCTGTTATGAATAAAAGTATAAGGTAAACACTGCGGAAAAAAATGTTCACATGAGCAATAGAAAAAACTTTAATTCCTCAAAGGCTCCAAGAATGAGCGAAGTATTTCCTCAATCAGTAATTGCTGATAATTTTATATTCTTGTCAGGAACTCCGGGACTTGATCTAAAAACCGGGCAAGTAATTAGCAATGATTTTGAAGAACAACTGAGACAAAGCTTTACGAATATCAAGGCCATTCTCGAAGATGCAGGTTCCGGTATGTCAAAAATTGTGAAGACAACTATCTTTATGGTAGCTGGAAATGACTTTAGTGCAGTAAACAAAGTCTATAAAGAATTTTTCCCCGAGAATGCTCCTGCAAGAAGCACACCACAGGTAATGCCTTTTCCTGCGGGAATACTGGTGCCCGTTGAATGTATTGCGCAGCATTGATAAAAATATAGTTCAATCATTGCGGTTGCTGAGGAATACCTGACCGGTAAATTAAAAATTCAGCATTTGACGCAAGCAGCACACGTTAATGTCGCAAATAAACCCCGTTAAAATGTTTTCGTCTGGCTAACTTTAAAAATAAAATGAAACGGTTTATTGTATGCGTTCTTTTAACTCAGCTTGCTGTAATGAGTAATGCACAAATGACTCAAAAAGAAAAAATAATCAGAACTTTCTATTCAGGTTTTGAAAAACATGACTGGAACACTGTAGCAGCTGTTTTAGACAAAGACTTCACTTTTACCAGTCCTAATAACGATGACCATATCCCTGTTAAAGTATTTGAAGAGAGGTGCTGGCCTACCAATAGT
>RXJG01000004.1:968947-1122503 GCA_003963365.1 Sphingobacteriales bacterium | reverse complement strand
AAATATATACAACCGATAACAAAGTTGTTCGCAATATGGATGTTTATACCTTTCATGAAGGAAAAATGAAATCCATGGAATGTTTTTTTGGCACCGGCGCAAAATTTCCGGGTAATAAAGAATAAATGAACAGCCTGATTTTTTTCCTGTAATATCTCCCTGCTGTACAGTAGTTCAAATTTTTATCATCGTTCCTTACTGCCACAGGCTACGTTAACGGTGCAGTGCAAACACAACCACGCTGAGTGGCATTTTAGCATAAAAACAACCCGAGATCAGTAACGAATATCCAGTTATGTTACTAAGATGGCAAAGCTGTGCAAAACAACGGTAATTTTATTTTTTGATTGACGTACCTGACAATATAAAAACCGGCTATGAAAGACAATGATAATCAAAGGATTTGCTGGCTTGAAAAATTGACAGTAGTTCATATATTTATGTGTTGGCTGCTATATCTCGACAGCTTCATAACTAAATCATCATGAAAAAAACACAAGCTATTTTTTTATTCTTGACTGGACTTTTATTTTTCGGTTTTACCCCTAAAAACAACCAAGACGAAGTCAAAGATTATTTAAATGTTCCTGGTCCGTTAACTTTTGACAAGACCGACTATAACCTAACATGGAGTTCGCATCCTTCTGACATTTATTATATGCAGGAATATATTCCTAAAGGTGACAATATTGACAAATTTAAAAACATGGTTTTACTTAACGTTATTGCTTCAGACTCACTAAAATTGGAAGCTGTTGTTGCACTGAAGCTTGCCGAGTTGACAAAACTTCAAAAAGAAAACCCCGTAATTCAATTTAAATCATACGACAATTCTAATACTGGCGAACACATAATTGATTTTCTTTTAAGTGCCAACGAGCCAGACGGCAAGCATTTAAGCTTTGTTGAAAGGAACGTTTATCGTTATAAATATTTTGTGGACAAATCAGGACAAAAAGGTATTTTGTTATTCGGCGTAAGTACAAGGGCTTATGGACACGATATCTATAAATTTTTCTCTGACTTAAAAGAACATAGGACAGAAATAATTCCGAAAGTTGGAGACTTTAGCGTCCCTGAAATTACACTTACGAAATAAAATATACAGCAGCCAACATGTGCATTGGCGTTATCCTCATTTAATTGTTTATTTAAATCAATATGCCGGACAATTAAAAACAATCCCTTGAACAGTGAGTCAGGTACCCG
Source organism: Sphingobacteriales bacterium (assembly GCA_003963365.1). Taxonomy (GTDB): domain Bacteria; phylum Bacteroidota; class Bacteroidia; order Chitinophagales; family Chitinophagaceae; genus AWTP1-9. Next base: position 1,121,294 of record RXJG01000004.1, on the reverse strand, counting down.
GCAGCAGCTTTGCCTCCGGTGGCGGGATATTCGTTAGTCCCGGGCCCTAACCGTAATGGTATTAACATTATTTCACGTTTTAACAGTATAGTTTTACTTTGGATAAAATTTCAGAACAGGGATATGATTGAAACCAAGGCAAGAAAACAAAGCTTCCTGGAGAAGTTTGGAGTTTATTACCTCGGGTTGTTTAAGCGGATTGACCGAACCCACCGGGTATTCGATATTTCTGATGAGGAATTGCACCGGCGCATTAACCGCATTACTTATAAAGGAATTATTCTGTCCTCCATCACCGGTATTGTGCTGGTGTTCCCCACTGTTTGGGTGGATGTGCGATTTACCAATGCTGATCCTGTAACGCATTATGGATGGGTGCTGGGCATTACCGTTGTATGCGTGGCCATAGAATTTTACCTGCTTTTTATCATTGCTTTAAAAGCCGTGCACGAAGTGAGTGACCTGATAAACATACATGCCACTAAAAATGAATTGCTCAACAATGCCATTTTTGGAGTGAAGCATATACTGGCACGCACAGCGCTGGAGCTTCCCGACCCGGAACTGAAGATCATGGGTATTGATCCTTTTGAACGGATATCTAAAAAGAACCTGCTGATACTCGGCCTGCTGTACAAGGCAAAGATCTTTCTTACCAATTTTATATTAAAGTACGGACTGCGCTGGACAGTGGGCAATTCCGTTTATGGCCTCCCCATTTTGTATGAAGCCATACCTGTGGAAGCTTACTGGAACAGTGTGGTGATAAAAAGAGTGGTGCATGAAGCGAGACTCCGGTTATTTGGTTTTGCCCTCGCCAATGAAATTGCCAATAATGTGGTAAAAGATCACCTGGTATCGCAATTGTCTTACGAAGCTAAGATTGGTTGTCTCCGGGCCATTGGCAATGCCGTGGTTATGACACAGAATTATCACCCGAATATGATCATCCTGCTGCTGCGTTTCCAGGAATTATTGCAGATAAAAGAAGAACACCGTTATGATGACTGGAACCTGTTTCTGCAAACACTGGAGAAAGTGAATGAGAAAGAAAGGAATTTCCTGCTCGACCTGTTTACCGTGGCCGTAGCATTTGACGGAAAGATATCCCGCCTGGAAAGTGAAAACTTAAGAAGCGCCTATAAAGAGGACTACGATCTGTATCACCCGAGGTTAATGCAGCTCACCGAATGTATGAGGACGGGTAGACTGAATGCAGCGCTTGAGCTTTGCCGTTTGGATTTTGTGGCGGGATAGGATGAGAGCCGGGAGAAATTGCCAACACATATTGCAGCACATGTATATATCCTCAACAACCAAACTTTATCTGCATTGACGATGAACTGACAGAAACGATATAAGTATATTTACATCCTAAAATGACAAAATAGTGTGATACAGATTTTACTTATAGAAGATGAACAACGAATTGCCGAATTAACTAAAAAAGGGTTAGAGGAAAATGGTTTTGCTGTAACGCTTGCGTATGACGGGCTAACAGGAAAAAAATTAGCCATTGCAAATAATTACAATGTTATCATCATGGACATTATACTACCCAACATAAACGGACTTGATTTGTGCAAAGAAATCAGAAGCCTGAAACCGAATATTGCCATCGTTATGTTGACTGCATTAGGTACAACCGATGATAAAGTGGAAGGCTTTGATGCAGGAGCAGATGATTATTTAGTAAAACCTTTTGAGCTGAGAGAATTGGTTGTTCGCATACGGGCATTGCTGAAGCGTACTGCAAGCAATACAAATATTGTTGGTTTTTTACTGAAGTATGCCGGCATTGAAATGAACCTTCACACAAAAATTGTAAAACGTAATGGCTCAGAAATTCAGTTAACCCCCAAAGAACTTAAACTTTTGGAGTACATGCTTCAAAATCCGGAAAGAATACTAAGCCGTGCTGAAATTGCAGAAAACGTTTGGCAAACTACTTTTGATACCGGTACAAATTTTATTGATGTATATATAAATTATCTCCGAAAAAAAATTGACAAAGATTTTCCAGACAAGCTTATTCATACAAAGCCGGGTTTAGGCTTTATTCTAAAAAAAGCCTGACCATGCAAATAAAAATAAAGCTGACATTGTTGTATACGTTACTGGTTGCTGCTTTGCTATCGGCTTTTGCACTAACGGTTTATTTTACCTCTGCAGAAACAAGAGAAGATGAATACTTCAAACGCCTGAAACAGCAGGCATCAACCAAAGCAAGCTTGTTGCTGGATACAAAAATAGAACCCCATGTACTGCAATTAATTTATAAAAAATCGCCTAATGCTTTGTTTCAGGAAGAGATGGCAATATATGATACTGCATTCAACCTCCTCTATCACGACGCAGTGGAAGTAGATAAGGTAAAGGAAACAAAAGGAATGATTGACAGCATTGTAGCAATGAAAGAAATACACTTTTACCTTAACAACTTACAGGTGGTTGGGTTCTTATACAACCATGATAATAAACACTACGTAATTACGGCAGCGGCGAATGACGAATACGGATATGCAAAATTGAATGCCCTCCGAAACACATTGATTATTGTATTGGCCGTTTCAATCATCATTACTTTTTTTGCAGGAAGGTTTTTAGCCAGGCAATCTTTGCAACCTGTTACCGTCATTGTTGATAAAGTAAAGAACATTACCGCTACCAACCTGGATTTGCGAATTAATGAAGGAAACCGAAAAGATGAAATTGCATCGTTGGCTATCACGTTTAATGAAATGCTCAACCGGTTAGAAAATTCTTTTGATTCGCAAAAACAATTCGTATCAAACATTTCCCATGAAATAAGAACGCCGTTAACGGCCATGCTGGCTGAACTCCAGTTGACATCAAAAAAAGAAAGAAGCATTGAAGAATACAAAAAAGCAAACGAACATATTATTTCAGACATAAAAAACCTGGTTCGCCTCTCCAACAGCCTGCTCGATTTTGCAAAGGCGAGTTATGATCAAACAGAAATTTCCTTTAAAGAAATTCGGATTGACGAAGTACTGCTGGATGCACGAAATGATGTGTTGCATAATCAACCTGCTTACAAGGTTAAAATTATGTTTGAAAAAGAAACCGAAAGCGACCGGTCTGTTTCTGTTGAAGGGAATGAATACCTGCTGAAAACCGCTTTTATTAATTTAATGGAAAATGGCTGTAAATTTTCATCCGGTAATGAGGTAACAGTTTCCATTTCTTTTGACGATAAAAATGTTATCATCAATTTTTCTGATAACGGCATTGGAATAAACGAAGAAGACTTAGCAAATATTTTCACTCCCTTTTACAGAGGCAAAAATAAAATGTTTGCAGGCGGTAATGGCATCGGCCTGCCGCTTACACTGAAAATAATCACCCTTCACAACGGAAAAATTTCTGTGTCATCACAAAAAAATGAGGGAACAACTTTTACCATTCAATTACCCCACCTGCAATCGCTCTAATAAATTTCTAATAACATTCTATATGCTTTCTAACCGCCTCCTATGGGAGGCTTTTTTAGTTTTGCAGCACGTTAAAAGAAACAATAATGGACACATATCCTTCGGGCAACAAAAATTATTAATCTTCTCTTACTAAAAGGATGGCTTTGATGATGCCTCTTGCAGATAAGAGAAACAAATCAAAGCGTATGTTCAAATTCAATTTTCAACTAAAAAGATTTAGCAAAAGCATTTGGAGCAAGCCTTTCATTGGCAACAAGCTTTTCTCTTTTATTTCTTCCCATGCGGAAAAAGAGACTGCTTCAACAAACAGCCTGGGTGCTTCCTGTAAACCGAATTATCCTTTAACGAAGAGAAGAAGACCAGACCGGTATCCCTTTTTTTAGACAACCAGTAAAAAATGAGAAAAAATATTAGCTGGCTCAACGCCATAATCATTCTTACAATAGCCGTGTATCTTATTGACCTCAATGTTAATTGGTACCACAATCCTGCAAACAATATTCCTGTTGTAAGATATACCATCATTAGCTTGTCTGTGATATTGTTTCTTGTGATTGTGCAGATAGTAATTAGAAACCGAAAGTCAAAAAAATAAGTAGCATGCTTTCAACAGTAAAAAATAACATCAAAAATCGTTTAACTGTCCCAACTAACGGTGATGGATTGAACGAGGGGGCGAAATCAAAAATTAAATCGGTAAGCAGTAATGATGAAGATTTCTTTTTTAGTATTCTTGAAAGTAGCAATGAAGGTTTACCAGCCGCTCAGGTAGCGGAAAAACTAAAGCATTTTGGGCGTAATGAGGTTCATCATGAAAAAGCTCCGGCATGGTACAGGCAATTAGTCCATGCCTTTATTAACCCGTTTATCGGCATCCTTTTCATTATCGCCATTGTTTCATTAATCACAGATGTTTGGTTGTCCAAGCCCGGGGAAGAAGAATACAAAACAGTCATTACAATCGGCATAATGATAATGGTAAGCTCATTGCTTCGCTTTTTCCAGGAATACAGAAGCAACAGGGCAGCAGAGCAGCTAAAAAGCATGGTAAAAACTACCGCTACTGTTTTGCGAAAAGATGCTGGTAAGATGGAAGTTGATATTAAAAACTTAGTACCGGGGGATATTGTTTTTCTGTCAGCAGGCGATATGATACCTGCAGATTGCCGCATCATTAAATCAAAGGACCTTTTTATAAGCGAAAGCATGCTTACCGGTGAAGCCTTACCTGTTGAGAAGCGAAACCTTGTTATCCGGGAGGCCGATAAAAAATCACTCCTGGAGTTAGACAATATTTGTTTTATGGGAACCAATGTGGTGAGCGGCTATGCCACTGCCATTGTGGTTACTACAGGTAATCAAACTTATTTCGGATCGTTAAGTAAATCCATCATTGGCAAACGGGCAGAAACAAGTTTTGATAAGGGAGTGAATAAGGTAAGCTACCTGCTGATACGGTTTATGCTCATCATGGTACCCCTTGTGTTTTTAATTAACGGGCTTACCAAACACAATTGGATGGAAGCATTTTTGTTTGCCATTGCCGTTGCCGTGGGATTAACACCGGAAATGCTGCCAATGATTGTTACTGCCAATCTCGCCAAAGGAGCAGTAAACATGAGTAAAAGAAAAGTGATAGTAAAAAGGTTGAATGCCATTCAAAACATAGGAGCAATGGATGTGTTTTGTACAGATAAAACCGGTACGCTAACACTTGATAAAATTGTTTTGGAGCAGCATTTAAATGTTTTTGGAGACAAAGACGAAGAAGTGTTGAAATGGGCTTATTTGAACAGCTACCATCAAACAGGGCTGAAAAACATTTTGGACCAGGCTGTTTTAGAACATACAGAACTGCACGATCATTTAAAGGTAGAGGAATACTTTGTAAAGGTGGATGAAATTCCTTTCGACTTTCAGCGTCGCCGCATGTCGGTAATTCTTCAGGAAAGGAACGGTAAGCAGCTGTTGATTTGTAAAGGAGCGGTGGAAGAAATGCTGGATTTGTGCAGTCATGCTTTTGACCCGGGCAATGACCATCAGTTGCAGGTAGATTCAGATACTGTTATTCCCATGGATGAAAAAATGCGTGAGATTGTTTTGAATACATCCAGAAAATTGAATGAAGACGGGTTAAGGGTTTTACTGGTAGCCATTAAAGCATTTGACAGCCGGGCATTAACTTATTCAGTGGAAGATGAAAAAGATATGACCTTAACTGGTTTCATTGGTTTTCTTGATCCTGCAAAACCATCAGCAAAAGTGTCAATTGAAGCCTTGCAAAAATTGGGGGTGAACATAAAAGTGCTTACAGGCGATAATGAAATAGTCACAAAAAAAATATGCCGTGATGTTGGTATTGATTTTAATAAAATCTTATTAGGCAATGAACTGGAAAAAATGACTGATGAAGAATTGCAAAATGAGATTGATGATATTTCAATTCTTGCCAAACTAAGCCCTATTCAAAAATCAAGAGTAATAAAAGTATTACAGGCAAAAGGGCACACCGTTGGTTTTATGGGAGATGGCATCAATGATGCAGCTGCATTGCGTGATGCCGATGTAGGCATTAGCGTAGATACCGCTGTTGATATTGCAAAAGAAAGTGCAGACATTATTTTATTGGAAAAAGATTTACTGGTGTTGCGTAAAGGCGTTATTTACGGAAGAAGAACATTCGGCAACATTATCAAGTACATTAAAATGACTGCCAGCAGCAACTTTGGAAATATGTTCAGCATGTTGGGTGCAAGTGCATTGCTTCCATTTCTGCCGATGCTTCCGGTACAAATTCTGATCAATAACCTTTTGTATGATATTTCACAGGTTTCTATTCCATGGGATAAAATGGATGCAGAGTTTTTGGAAAAGCCAAAAAAATGGGATGCTTCGGGCATACAAAAGTTCATGATTTTTATTGGTCCTATCAGCTCTGTTTTTGATTATGCAACATTTGCAGTAATGTGGTTTGTTTTCAAAAGCAATTCTCCGGATAGCCAAAGTATTTTTCAAACCGGCTGGTTTATTGAAAGCCTGTTATCACAAACGCTTATTGTACATATGATCCGTACCAAAAAAATACCTTTTATTCAAAGTTGGGCATCAGCGCCGGTGGTAGCATTAACATCTATTATTATGCTTATTGGTATTATTATTCCTTTCACGCCATTTGCAGCTGGTTTTAAAATGCAGCCGCTGCCTTTCACTTATTTTCTATGGCTTATTGGAATACTTACCTGTTATTGTTTGCTTACCCAGCTTGTGAAAACCTGGTACATTAAAAAATACAATGAGTGGTTATAACGAATAACTAAAACTAAATCAGTAACACTTATAAGCATATATCATGACAGTAAAGAAGACTTTATCAGTATTGATATGGGTGGTAGTTACGAAGATAGCAGCTGCACAGCAAATTAAAAAGGACAGCACCAGTACCAAATGGTCAATGCATTTTCAAACAACTGTCATTTCACAAAAACATACAGGTTTCAGATCATTATACAGCGGTACAAATTCGTTGGCAGATACAGTTGAACCTGGTGCTACAAGCCTCACAAGCACATTATTTTTGGGAAGGAAATTATGGAAGAATGCAGCATTCTATTTTAATCCGGAAATATCAGGTGGTAACGGTTTAAGTTTTGCTACGGGAGTAGCCGGAGCATTGAACGGAGAAACATATCGTATTGGCGATGTTAAACCACAACTGTTTATTGCACGGGCCTTTTTGCAGCAACATATTCCATTAGGCAATACTGCTTATGAAGATGTTACAGACAATTTTAATCAGGTTGCCGGTAAAATTCCAACTAATAGAATTACCATCAGTGCCGGCAAATTTGCTATAGCAGATTTTTATGATAATAATACATACAGCAAAGACCCACGAACACAATTTTTCAATTGGAGTTTATGGGCAAATGGTGCCTGGGATTATCCCGCCAACACAAGGGGATATACTTTTGGATTAGTAACTGAATTGATAAAACCAAAATGGGCCATTCGTGTGTCAAGTGTTGCAGTGCCCCGTATTGCTAATTTCCACTTAATGGAATATAATATTCATGCTCATTCTGAAACACTTGAATTTGAATATAACTTTTCTGTTACGAAGCAGCCCGGTACTATCCGTTTCTTTGTCAGTAATACGTATTCACAAGCCCCTTCTTACAAAGAAGGGTTGAATGCAATTGGCAACAACGATACTTTTTTGTTAAAAGTAATTCATGGCATTCAGGAACGCAGATCTTATGGAGGAAGAAAATTTGGATTAGGTTTGAACATCAATCAGCAGCTAACTGATGACATAGGCTTTTTCAGCAGGCTTGGGTGGAATGACGGAAAATATGCAACCTGGGCATTTACTGAAATTGATAACACCATCAACGGAGGTATATCAATAAAAGGAAATAAATGGAAACGGCCTGATGACTTTTTTGCAATTGCAGCGGTGAGTAATGGAATATCAAAAGATCACAGGGCTTTCCTAAAGACAGGCGGCTATGGTTTTATTATTGGTGACGGTAATATAAATTATGGAAGAGAAACAATCATTGAAGCCTGCTACAGTGCAAAGCTCACACAGTTTTTTTGGCTTACATTTGATTATCAATTTGTAAATAATCCAGCTTATAATAAAGACCGTGGACCTGTGCATGTTTTTGGTATTAGAGGGCACATAGCGTTTTGAATAGTTGATTTTATTCCAGGCAAGGTCTCCCCATTACCCGGGGACACGAACCAAGACAGAAGCATTGGCTGCTACTTTTCGACACCAAAAATTTTGACTGATAATGACAAAAACAAAAACATTCAATATCAATATTTGGCGGACAGTTGCTCTTACAGTTTCTATAATTGGAGCTATTGTATCTCTATATTTCTTGCTTAATGCAGGCCGTAACCAAAGTTCCATTCTTTTAATCATGCTTTTTATTGGTTGGGTTCTCATCCCCTTTATTGGACTTTTTTATTTTAATAAAATTTCAATTCGTTGGACAAACAAATCCCGCAAGGCATTTTATTGGCTGACTATTATTTTAACGACTGCTTCTTTAATTGGTTATAGTGGAGTTTTAACAGCACCTAGGACAAAACTTACTTTTCTTTTTCTCGTTATTCCATTGATTTCTATAATCGCAATTATAATTACTACTTTGAGTTTTAAGTTAATAAGAAAATAATTGACAGAGTTTAAACATACCACCGCCTTGGTTCGTGTCCCACGAATCATTATGATAGTTTGGCGGCAGTCGGGGGGACAAGAATACATTCTCATCTTCAGTTCGCTAATCAGTTTTTGTTCTGGCGTGACGAATAAGTTTCAGCAATAGTTCTTAACTTAAACTTTTAAACAATGCCGGGCTTTGATTGCGGTCTGACGTTTTCAAAACGTCCGCCGTTGTTGTGTGTCATCTAAAAAATCAGCATAAATTGACAGTTCGTTATGGAGACAAGACCTAAAATAGACATAGAACCTACCCCATTTGATTTAAGCATTGAGCTTATTGGAAGAATATTTTTCATAGTGCTCCTGGCGTTGACAGCCTTTGTTTATTTTAAACTTCCGGACAAGATCCCTACCCATTTCAATTTTGCAGGTCATCCAGACAATTTTGGAAATAAAAATGTCATCCTGATATTTCCTGCGTTTGCGACGATTATTTATTTCGGATTAACAAAGATCAATCACTATCCTTACCTGTTCAATTATTTGACAAAAATAACGGTTGACAATGCAAAAAGACAATATACAATTGCCACAAGGTTAATAAGATTTTTGAAAGTATTTGTGTTGATGGTGTTTACATTTTTGGTCTTTTCAATCTATTTGACAGCGCTTAATATGACACGCAGACTTAGCATTTGGTTCGTACCAGTGACGGTTGGGCTATTGGTATTGGTGCTGGTCATTGCAATTTTTAAATCACTGAAACAAGACAGTCGTCAACAGTCATAATACGAACCACCAAACGGTTGGGCGGCAGTTGGGCAGACAGACAACACAACTTCAACATCATTTTTTATCGGCATTTGCACAGGCGGACCTTTAATATCTGAGCAACAGAATTATCAAATAACATTTGTAACTTTAATCAGCTTCGGTAAGCGGCAGACTTTTTTCAAATGCCCGCCGAACGCCAAGCCAAACTGTTTGTAACTTTTATGGACGAGATTATAAAAAAAATTTAGACGAATAAACCCATGACAGCAAAATTATTTGCCAGGACAGCCGCAATATTTGTATTTATCCACTTAATAGGCCATAGTTTAGGTCATTTCGGCTGGGACAAACCAAAAGACCCCAAAATTGCTGAGGTGGTACAGTCGATGAAAAGTAATAAGTCGGAATTTATGGGTGCGACTAAAAGTATGGCAGACTATTTCTCTGGATATAGTTTAATAATTTTTGGCTTATTTTTTATGACAATCATTTTGCTATGGCTACTTTCTAATCATGCTAATGATAACCCGGTATTAGTAAGACAATTACTCTATCCAATAGGCCTTGGATATTTATACTTTGCAATAATTGAATTGCTGGACTTTTTCCCCTTTGCAGCCAGTATTAGCTTTTTAGCAGCTGTGTTTACATTATTAGCTGCCATAAAGTTGCGGGTTAAAAAAGACGCCTGATGCACCAACTTAAAAAGCAAGGAATATTAAAAGCACACACAACGCTTCTGTTTCAATTTTGCTTCCTTCTGCCCCACCGAGACGGATAAGCCAGACCCTGCGGAGATATAAATTTGATCATTTCTTCAAATACTGATACTAATGAAACAATTTATTAAAACCGGCCGCTTTTTATATGGCATCGGCATCGCCGCTTTAGGAGTTCACCAAATTATTATCAAAGATTTTCGGCCGGAAATATTGCCTCCCTTTCCTGTATGGGCCCATAATTATATAATCTTCCCTGTTCTTACCGGCATTGCTTTAATACTCGCAGGTCTTATTATTTCAGGATTGTTTGAAACCAAACTGGTCAATACAAAAAATATATGCCTTTATTTAGGATTTTATTTTCTTGTTATGCTCATCGCCTGCCACCTGCCCTATATACTTTTTATTAGTCCTGATAAAGTTTCCCGTATGGAAGTGTGGTTTGGTGCCGGTGAGGCGCTGGCGTATAGCGGCGGTGCCTTTGTAATGGCCGGTTCATTTGCAGGCAGCAGTTATTACAGCAACGGAGAGAACTCCTTTACGTTATTGTTAGAAAAATTAATTCCATCAGGAAGAGTTTTTTTTGCTGCCCTCATCATATTGTTTGGATCCACTCATTTTGTTTTTACCAGTTTTGTATCTACACTGGTTCCTAAATTCATGGGGGCACCGGTGTTCTGGACTTATTTTACAGGAACTGCATTGATCAGTTCGGCAGTGGCAATTATTTTAAAAATATGGATAAAGCCGGTTGCATTGCTTTTAGCCATCATGCTTTTTCTATTTTTTCTTGGCTTTCACGTACCCGATGCCATTGCCAATCCATCTGCAGGTGGTGGAAATGAAATTGTACGTGCATTTGTTGCACTTCTTTTCTGTGGTATTGCATTAGGTATCTCGTTTACATATGGTTTTAAAAAACCGGGTGAGCCGGCACAAACGGATTAGAAAGATTTTTATTTTTGGCGGAGTTGGACAAGCCAGAACCTGCGGAAATAGAAGGAACTAAAATTAATCTACACCGCCTTGGTTCGTGTCCCCAGGTAACTATATACAAGTTAGACCATGTAAGCTAATTATATTTGTTTCGGTACATTTCAGCAAACCACCTAAATAAGAAAAACCAACCCCATGATGCAAGAAATAAAGGAATTGCTATATACCATTTATCAGGAAGAATATTATTTAAGACAATATATAAAAAGGCAATAAACCCCCACCATGAAATGAAAACTAATATTAGTGTAAAAGCGAATTTCATTTCTTTTTAGCAGCTTTCTTTTTAGGCAGTGGTTTAACCGATGCCGCCATGATATTATGAAACAAGCTGGATGCCTCTTTTGCTGATTTCTTTTTAGCTTTTGCCATAGATACAAATTTAGTATTTTTGTAAAACAGAAACCCCTGTAAATATCAGCACTAATGAGATGCTTAATTTACAGGGTTCACAGCACATACTTTGATGCTGTTATTTCTTGTCAACTATTTAAGGGGCTTAATAAGCCCTTTTTATATTTCATCATCTGGAAAATCTATTTTTAAATTATCTCCAAATTTTGGGTATGCTCTTTCTAATAATCTAATAAATGTACTCCAATTTGGCGCTGCTCTTTGTAAAGCTGTTACCCCATCAAAATGAGTTTTTAACGCAGGGTCTCCTACCTCATCTGTCAAAAATTGGAAGTGCTTATATTTTCTTAGCCCCGGTTTTATTGTTGGGTTTCTTTTTTTTAATTCTTCTAATACTCCTGGCGCTAATCTTTCGTAAATTATATCATTAGTCCATTTGCCAATTACTCCGGGTCTTTTTGTGCTATTTGGATTCCAAGGCCAATTATTTAACCTATAAATCTGTTTATAAAATTCGGTAGGAAAAGCGCCTATGTAAGGTTTATTCTCTTTTAATAAAAATTCCTCTAAAATTTTTGCTAAAGCATCTTTAGTACGTTCATCTTGGTATCCTGTGGCTTCATCAACAAGTGCAATAATACCTACCGCAGCAAACCCCCTTATTAATAATTGTGCGTTTTTGGCAATTTTTAATTGATTTTCACCCAAAGCGCCGTTTTCTGCTGCATCAATCCAAATATCACATATATCCAACAGAGTTTCTGCTGGTATTCCTTCACTTTCTTTACCAGATTTGTTTATATAAGTAATTGGATTTGATAGCTTTAAACGCACTTCTGGTGAGATGAATTTTTGAAGGTATTTTGCTGAAATGTATTCGGGGAGCAAAGCGCCTTTTTTATCGTCTCTTTTTTTAGCCCAATATGCCCCTCCACCTTTAACGCCTAATGCTGTTGCAACACTTCTATCAACTAAAATTCTTGTACCATCATCTAACACTGCACAAGAAATTGGGAAGTTAGGAATAGGTAATTCACCCTGATGGGTGGCTTTTAATATTTTTTTATCCATTATGTATCTTATTTAAAATAGTAGTTATAAAATCATTGTCAGTTAAAAAGGTTTGTTTAATAGCTTTAATCATTCTTGCAGCGGTGTCTTTTGTAACATTTATTTCTTCCCCAAACTCTCTAATTGTTTTGTGTTCTCCTAACGATAATATTTCTATTACATAAAACCATTTTCTCAGGTCAACCTTACTTTTATGAAAGAGGGTTCTAACTGTAACACTAAAATTTGAATTGCATTTATTACAATGATATCGTAATTGATTTTTTATTGGAGAATAAAAAGAGGTATTACAATATGGACATTTTGGAACATTATTCCATATCTCTTGTTCAAGGAACTTAATCGCATCCGATTCTTGAGGGAATATTTTATAAATAGATTCTAATTTTGTCATAGATAATAATAGAACGAAATTCTAAATAAAATTTGGTAGTTCCAAATAAACTTACTACCTTTAACTATGACAAACTAAAATGATGAAAACATTCAAGAGTATATTAGAATTTCAGAAAGAGTTTAGCACCGATGAAAAGTGTCGAGAATATTTAGAACAACAAAGATGGAACGGTACACCAGCCTGTCCTTTTTGTGGTTCAATAAATGTTTGTCGGTTTGCTAATGGTAAAGTATTTAAGTGCAGAGAAAAGCAATGCAGAAAAAAGTTTACTGTAACGGTTGGCACAGTTTATGAAAACTCAAAAATTTCTTTGCAAAAATGGTTTTTGGCTACTTACATTTTATCAGTACATAGTAAAGGTATCAGTAGTTTACAATTAGCAAACTGGCTTGGCACAACACAAAAGACAGCATGGTTTTTAAATCACAGAATCCGTGAAATGCTGACAGATAATGCTCCGGAATTATTAGAAGGAATCGTGGAAGTGGATGAAACTTACATCGGTGGCAGTTTAAAAAATATTCATGCCAGTAAGAAAGAAAAATTAAAAGGATTAGATAATAAAACTATGGTTTTTGGTGCGCTACAACGTGATGGTAAAGTAAAGACAAAAGTTATCCCTCAAACCAATATTGAAAACATTAGTTCAGCAATAGAAGGTTTTGTTGCTCCAGATAGTTTTATGGTATCAGACGAACATCATGCTTATAACAGAGTAGGACAGAAATATAAACATCGTAAGGTAAACCACAGAGTTAAAGAATATGTTCGTAAAGAAGATATTTTAGTTCATACAAACAATTTGGAAGGTTATTGGAATCTACTAAAGAAACAAATAGATGGCATACATCACAGCGTGTCACCAAAGCACCTTCAACGTTATTGTAATGAATCAACTTTCCGATACAATAACAGGGAAGCTTTTCAAGATGAAAGATTTGCAGAAGCATTAAAAAAATGTAATGGCAGATTAAAGTATAACCAATTAATAGGTAAAGAATGAAAGAAGATATTTTTTTAAAAGAGATGGGCAAAAAGATAAAGGCAGCGAGAGAGGCCAAAGGTCTTTATTTGCGTGACTTGGGAAAGATGTGTAATATACATTACGGGGCTATTTGTGAGATAGAGAAGGGTAAAAGAAATAGTTATATCCTTACTCTAAAAAAGATTGCTGACAAGTTAGATGTTGATGTGAAAGACTTTCTATAAATTTCAGGTATAATAACCTGTTTATGGATAATCCAATTGTTGTCACGATAGTTATTCTGTCAATAATTTTTTTAATAATTGTTATAGCCATTATCAGTTCAAATCATGAAAAGCGTAAAACCTTAAAAACTCAATTTGATTTAGAATTATTAAAGAAGGAAAATGTATTAAAAGAGAAAGATTTAGAGCTTCAAAATTTGGTAGCTGATGCAAGAGGGATTGCCCAAGAATTTGCTGCAAAACAATTTGAGGACTGGAAAAATAAAGAATTAGAAACGCATAGAAAAGTAATGATGCAAGCAGCAACGGACAAGGCCACTGCTTTATTACAACAGTGGATAATCGAAAATGAAGAGAGAATTAGAAAGGATGCGGCAAATAGAAGTGTGAGAAATGTTTTGGGGAAGGTTACAGAGCATTTGATTCCATTTAGTGAGGCTATGAGTCAGTTTAATCCAAAAGATATACGATTTGTAGGCAGCCCAATTGATTTAATTGTTTTTTCGGGAGCAGAAGCTTTAGAAACCGTAACAATTCATTTTATAGAAGTAAAGACTGGTACATCCGCTTTATCAAAAAGGCAGCAATTAATAAGAGATGCAATAGATAAAGGAAGGGTAAAATGGTTACGTGTAAATCAGAAAGATTTTGGAGATGAGGTTAACGAGGCTTTGAAGCAATAAACTTATTTGCCTTAACTATCGCTTTAAATTCTTTCTTTAATTTACCAACTGGCGTTTTGATAATCTTTTGCAATTCTTTATCTAACCGTTTATTAAAATCAGTTAAATCGTATGTATTTATGTTTTTATTGTTCATGGTCTAACTTGTATATAGTTACCTGTCCCCACGAACCATTATGATAATGCCCAACTGGTCGTAACTTTATACACATGACCTCAAACCTTTTCAAACATCAACGCAAATCATTTATTAAAACTGGTGAACTTTATTTCTGGACAGCCACCATCAACCACTGGCACAAATTACTACTGCCCGATACCAACAAACAAATATTGCTTGATTCCCTGCAATTTTTAACTGACAAAAATAAAATAGAGGTATTTGCCTTTGTCATTATGCCCAACCATATTCATTTTATCTGGCGTATGCTTGCCATGAACGGAAAAGAATTGCCCCATGTTTCTTTTTTAAAACACACTGCCCATGCCTTTAAAAAACAATTGCAGAAAGAGGATAACAGTACCCTGGCTGATTATGCAGTGGATGCACATAATAAACAGTATGAATTCTGGCAAAGAGATTCGTTAGCCGTACTGTTGTATTCAAAAGAAGTGACTTATCAAAAACTGGATTACATTCATGGCAATCCGTTAAAAGAACACTGGCAACTGGCAAAAGAGCCGGCTGATTATTATTATTCCTCCGCTAAATTTTACGAGCAGGGCGAAAAGGATTTTGTATTTTTAAAAGATATACGTGAGTTGTTTTGAACAGGGGCTTTTATTGGTTCGTGGGGACACGAACCAAGGCAGGGGACAAGCCAGACCCTGCGGAAATAGAAGGAACTAAAATTAATCAACATGACAGAAAATAAACTTGCCGTATTAATTGATGCTGATAATGTTCCTTACTCAAATGTGAAGGAGATGCTGGAAGAAATTGCTAAAGACGGGACACCAACAATCAAACGAATTTATGCTGACTGGACAAAACCAACTGTTTCTGGCTGGAAAACTGTTCTTCTGGAAAATGCAATTACACCTATTCAACAATACAGCTATACTACAGGAAAAAATTCCAGCGATAGTGCTATGATAATTGATGCAATGGATATTCTTTATTCCGGAAGAGTAAATGGTTTTTGCATTGTTTCCAGCGACAGCGATTTTACCAGGTTAGCCACCAGACTTAGAGAAGCTGGAATGACTGTAATAGGCTTTGGCGAAAAGAAGACACCGCAGCCATTTATTTCGGCCTGTGACAAATTTATTTATTTAGAAATCTTAAAGACACCAATAGCAGAAACTGTCAGTAACGCAAAAGCAACAGCAAAGCCCAAAAAAGAAGAGCCGATCAGTAAAGTAGATAATGAAACGATCAGGCTATTAACTGAAAGTGTCAATGATTTAGCAGACGAAACAGGCTGGACTTTTTTAGGAAGTTTAGGAAACTACATACTTAAAAAGAAACCCGACTTCGACCCAAGAAATTATGGTTTCCCTAAACTATATCCATTAATTAAACACATCAATAAATTTGAAATTGATGAGAGAGATTCAGGCTTAAACAACATTAAACACATCTATTTAAGACAAAAATAATTATTGTAATAGAGTTGTTGAGTATGTGTGCTAATGCATAAAAAAGGAAAAACCTAATTCGCACTAACATTCGCCGTAACCTTAGCCCCGGCTTTTTTAGCAGCATTCAGCACTTTAAAGAATTCACCATACATGGCAGAAGTATCGGCATTAATCGTAATCACCGGGGTATCTATTCCCATCTTCTTGGTGGCTTCTTTCAGCAAACTATCAATGGCAAATAAAGGCACCGGCTTTTGCCCTATGTAGATGTTATGTTTATTATCAATGGAGACAACAATGCTTTGTTTGGCCTTACTGTCACTCTTCCCTTTGGGTGTATTCACCTTTACAATATTGGGATTGGCCAAGGTAGAAACAATTAAAAAGAACAGCAGCAGAATGAACAGGATATCATTCAGTGCACTGGTATGTAATTCCGGCTTGTCTTTTAATCGTTTTCTGAAATTCATGGGTGAGGTTTGTGGTTTGTAGTTTATGGTTTGTGGTTACCAAACCTCCGCTACTATTTTTCCTTTTTACTTTTGAATTTTTACTTTTTACTTTCTAATGAGTTGGTTGGTATAACACATCAATAAATTCTGCGCTGGCACTTTCCATTTTGTTCACGGTTTTATTGATTTGTGAGTTGAGATAGTTGTAGGCAACATAGGCCATCAAACCAATGATCAGTCCCACGGCGCTGGTCACCATTTTGGTATAGATACCACCACTGATGACGGCCAGGTTATATTCATTGGTAATATTGATCTTCATAAACAACTGCACCATCCCTACAATGGTACCAAGGAAACCAAACATCGGCGCAATACCGCTGATAACGGATAACACACCGGTATTTTTTTCCAGTTTATATACTTCCAGTTTGCCCACATTCTCCATACTTTTTTCAATGGCTTCAATGGGTTTACCAATACGCTGTATGCCTTTGTCAATAATACGGGCCACGGGGTTATTGGTATTCTTGGCCAGCGAACGGGCAGCGGTAACATTCCCACTCACAATATGATCCCGGATGATGTTCATGAAATTCTCATCAATTTTGGAGGCTTTATTAATGGCCATATATCTTTCTACAAACACATATACGGCAATGAGGCTGAGTAACAAAAGAGGAACCATGATCCAGCCGCCTTTCATCAGCAATTCCAGCATACTTAATTCCTTTCCGGTTCCGGTGGCTGATTCACCTGCTTTTTGTAATGAGTCGGTAACAACCTGCAATAAAAAAAACTTCATGTGGGTGTAAGTTTATTAACAAATGTAAATCAATCAGTGCTTTTAACCGTGTTGATTATAAAATTAATCTTCAGAGCCAAAAATCCCGCCATAGAACGAAAGAACAAGGTTTTGCTGTGTTATAAAAATGCAAAAAGAAAAGCGGCAGAGCCGCTTTATTATTTTGAATGTTGAATTTTAAATTTTAAATGAATGAGGAATCCCTGCGGGGAGGATTATTTTGAATGTTGAATTTTGAATGTTGAATTATTGCCCGAGTGGGTCGTTCCGACCTGTTACAGGGTCATCGCTATTATTAATTACTAATTATTAATTTCTAATTGTTGAGTTTTCTCACATGGCAAATTTTGTTGCTGTGTTTAAGCGGTCGGCTACGTTATCCCAGTTGATGATCTGGAACATGGTATCTACAAAATCGGCTCTTTTGTTTTTGTATTTAAGATAGTATGCATGTTCCCATACATCCACCACCAGTAAGGGAATAACACCCCATTGCGTTAACCGTTCATGATTTTCGCATTGCATTACGGTGAGTTTATTGGAGTATGGCTGGTAACCGAGTATTCCCCAACCATTGCCATCTACATCTTTGGATGTTTTGGCGAGATAGCCTTTTAATTTATCGTAGCTGCCAAAATCTTTTTCAATACGTTTGAGTAATTCACCGGAAGGATCAGTTTTTTTATTGGTAAGATTGGTCCAGAAAATAGTATGCAGTACATGCGAGGAGAAATGATAGGATAATTTTTTTGTCCAGTAGTCCACCGTTTCTAAATTATTTTCATCCATGGCCTTTCTTATTTTTTGCAGATCGCCATTGGCTGCTTTTACGGCGCCACCATGATGAAAGGTGTGATGCAGGTACACGGTTTCTTCATCCATATAGGGTTCCAGGAAGTTTTTATTATAAGGCAATGGCAGGTGCTGAAAATTACCAGCTGCATCGGTAAGTTTATCCATACCATTGTCATCATAATGTTGTGCCACTACTGAATTGGTGGGTAAAATACTGGTAGCCGCCAGTACACCTGTTGCTGATAAAAATTGCTTACGGTTCATATAGTTGGTTTTTGAAAGAACGTGAAATACCGGTTGGAGTTTTGAAGTTAGTTAATAAAATTACTGCGAAATGAAAAGGCATAGGGCTTAACAATTCAACCACATTTGCATGCTGTTTTTTTATTTTGAATGTTGAATGTTAAATTTTGAATGAATAGTGAGTGCTTCCTACTGGTTTCATCATAAACAACTACAGATACTTTCCTTGTGTTCTTTGTGTAAGTGCTTTGTGTTCTTTGTGGTTAATTATCCTCTGCATGCTGAAGGCTTAACACAAGGTGCACCAAGAAGGCACAAAGGACACCAAGACTCTATTAAAAAAAAGCGGCACTATTAGAACCGCTTTATTTTGAATGTTGAATTATTAATGAGGAATTTCTGTAAGTTTCATCATTAGCAACACACAATTAATAATTATTAATTCTTAATTATTAATTTTTAATTAATGCTGCGTTCCCACCGGCTTCATCATCATCGCCTGTATCTGCTTCATAGTTTTTTCCATTCCTTCGCTGCTGCCATCAAGGAAGATAACATTGCCTTTACCAAACTCAGCAAAGTTTTTAATCGCCTCTGTCCACATGCTGAAGAGAATTACATTGGTATCAAGATTGGCTTGCTTCATTTGTTCGGCTGCTTCCGTCATACCTTTAGCCACTTCCTGGCGGAACAAGGCCACACCCTGTCCTCTTAACCTGGCTGCTTCTCTTTCTGCTTCAGCGGCAATCTTGATCGCATTACCTTCTGCTTCGGCTGCTTTTGTTTTGGTGATCAATAAAGCTTGTCCTTCATTTTCTGCTGCTGCTTTTAAGTTGTTAGAGGCAACCACTTTACTCATGCTGTCCATAATAGCCTGGTCGAAGGTGATATCGTTGATCTGTAAATCCTGCAGGTGGTAACCCCATTCTTCCAGCGTATGATCGATCTGGTCTTTTACGTATTCAACGATCTCTCTTCTTTGTCCGAGAATTTCAGCTTGTTTTTTAGTAGCTACAAATGCACGGATAGAACCTTCGATAGTTCGGGTTAAAGCCTGCATCAGGTCACGGTCGCCAATAAATTTAAAGGCAACTCTTTTGATGGTTTCCTCTTCCTGGTTTTGTACCGAGTAGAGCAACATGCTTTTGAAATATACATTAGCCTGGTCCATCGTTACTGCCTGGAATTCTAATTCCACCGAACGGTTTTGAATAGATATCTTCTTTGATACTACCTGAAGAATTGGAATTTTAAAATTCAGTCCTGGCCCAACTGCTCTTTGATATTTACCAAACATGGTAATTACGCCAACAAAACCCTGGTTGATAGTAAAAAAGCCTCCTGATAAAATAAAGAGAATAACAATTGCCCACCAGTAATGTAAAAGGAAATCTTGCATATAAAATGATTTATAGGCTAATGTAGTAAGAAAACGGCAAGTGACGCTGTTTCCTTTTAAAACCGGTTTTCCACTCACCCGCTGCCCAGTATAGTTGGCGTAGCAAAAACAACGGTTGACGAAAATCAGCAACGTGCCGGTACAATTTAGAATACCTTAGTAGAAACATTCAATCATGAGCCGCAGTTCAAAAATACTTACTGGTATATTTAGTTTTCTCCCCATTCTTTTCGCAATTGTTGTTTTAGTAATGGTGTTCGCAAGAATTCCTGAGTTTGCGCTCTGGGATCATAATGAACCCGATTTCTTTACCGTATGGAACAGCATATGGCCGTTTATTATGGTGGCTATTATTGCCGGCATACTAAAATTAGCCGCACTCATCTATTTCATCATTCACATGCTTAATAATAAATTAGTGCAGCAGGGTGGTGAAAGGATAATATGGGTGCTGGTATTTATTTTCACCGGCGGAATTGGTTTCCCCATTTACTGGTATATGCGGATTTGGAAAGAGGAAATATAGTTGCGAGAATTGAGCTGTGAGCTACGAGTTATTATGATATATGGTTTTTCTCACAGCTCTCATCTCATAGCTCGAAACTTCTTCATGCTTTCTCCTCCCATATCATGGAGAGATGCAAAAGTGTTTCCACTGCTTTTACCATGTCCTTTACTCCTATCCATTCTAATTTAGAATGAATGGCTTGTTCTCCCGCAAATAAATTTGGACAAGGCAAGCCCATAAAGCTTAATCGGCTGCCATCTGTTCCGCCACGGATAGCCTCATTTCGCACCGCTAAGCCTGTCCGTTTGATGGCTTCTTCCGCATAGCTTACTACGTGTGGATGCTGATCCAGTATTTCCTTCATGTTACGGTATTGTTCATACACCTGGAACTCCATGCTGCAGTTGGGATAATTGCGCAATACTTTTTCGGCAATCGATTTTAGTCTTGCTTCATGTTGTGCTAACATGGCGGTATCAAAATCACGAACGATAAATTCAATTGTTGCTCTCTCTGCAATACCTTCTACTCTCACGGGATGGACAAAGCCTTCTTTCTTTTCTGTAGTTTCCGGGCACCATTCATTCTTTGGTAAGGCTGCCAATATTTCTCCGGCAATCTTTAACGCATTTACCATCTTTCCCTTTGCATAACCGGGATGAGAGATGACTCCATTGACAATGATATGAGCAGCATCGGCACTAAAGGTTTCATCTTCCAAATCGCCTGCTTCTCCACCATCCAAAGTATAACCATATTGTGCTCCCAATTTTTTCAAATCAACATTGGCTGTTCCTTTGCCCACTTCTTCATCAGGTGTAAACAATAATTTTATTTCACCATGATTAATTTCAGGATGCGTCATTACATAATACGCAAACTCCATTATCTCAGCTACACCAACTTTATCATCACTTCCGAGCAATGTTTTTCCGCTGGCGGTAATAATATCAGCACCTATATGATTTTTTAAATAAGGATAAGCATCAACAGTAAGCACTTGTGTATTATCATCTGGTAATACAATATCTTTTCCATCATAATTTTTATGGAGGATGGGTTTTACATCCGTGCCACTGCAATCAGGCGCTGTGTCCACATGAGCACAATAACATATCACCGGAACATTTTTCTTTTGTGTATTGGCGGCAATGGTGGCATACACATATCCATGTTCATCTAAGTGTGCATCACTTATACCCATGCCGTGTAATTCCTGCACCAGCATACGGGAAAGGTCTTTTTGTTTGGCCGTGGTGGGATAGGTATTACTCAGCGGATCACTTTGTGTATCTATTTTCACATACCGCATAAACCGTTCTGCCAGCTGACTGGCATTTACCTGTATAAACATCTGCATTCTTTTTTGACTTGCAAACTTTTATAAACTTGAGCAACTTACCAAAACTTAATTTAATTTGGCCGTATGAAGCCAACATCTCCGTTGATAAAACAAGGATGGATAAGAGTACTGGTTTTTTGTATACTTTATTTTGCTGTACTGGTGGCCGGGTCATTTGTCATCATATTACTGATGATGGCAACCGGTGCCGCTCCTACTATGCAGGATGCTTTACAACAATTAAACGAACAGGATTCAATTAAGCCCATCCTGTTTATTATTATTTATAATTTCAGCATCAGTGTGTTAATGGTTTTTCTTTTCAGAAAATTTATTGACCGGGAAAATATTTTCAGTCTTGGTTTTAGTTTTCGTGGTTATGCAAAACATGCATTTATTGGATTATTTGCTGCCATAGCCATTATTGGTATTGGAACACTTATGCTGGTTGCTTTTAAATACCTGCGCTTCACCGGATGGTTTATCAACGGGCAGGATCTTTTTATTTCGCTGGGCATTATGGTTTTAGTGGCGATCGCTGAAGAAATGGTATTCAGAGGTTATATTTTAAATAACCTGATGCAATCCACCAACCGTTATGCAGCTTTAGCAATATCAGCAGCTATCTTTGGTATTGCGCATTCCACCAATCCTAATTTCAGCTGGATCGCTTTTATTAATATCATCTTAGCAGGTTTTATTTTGGGCATTAATTATATCTACACACAAAACTTGTGGTATGCCGTACTCTTTCATTTTGCCTGGAATTTTTTCCAGGGCCCTGTTGTTGGATACGAGGTTAGCGGTTTAAACTTTCAAAGTATTTTCCAGGTGGAACTTAGTGGCAACGAAATAATAACGGGGGGCAAATTTGGGTTTGAAGGAAGTATTATGGCGTCTGTGCTGATAATAATTGCCACATTGGTACAGGCATATGTGTACGAACGGAAATTAAAAGCAGCATTAGTTAAAACAATAAAAGCCTGATTATTACTCATGCAAAGGAAAAAACCTGAAGTTGATGTAATAATGGATGTACTGATAGCAACCGGTACAGCTTATCCTGAATCTGAGTTTATTAAAAGCCTCACTTTTCAATACCAGGAAAGAGGCGGCCTGAGTAAAAAACAATTACAGGGATTATACGGTAAAGCCAGCAAGATAAAAACGATACCACCACAAAAATTAGCTACGCTGGAAGCAGTGATCTTAAAAAAACCTATGAAATATAAATCTGCTTTACCCGCAAACACTCCTTTATATACAAGAGATGAAAAAGCTGGTGTACTCATTCATGATATTCTTGCCAAATACCCGCAACATAAAAGAGTATTGTTTTTAAAAGCTAAATTTGATAACAACGAACCGCTAACGCCTGCTGAAACCGGTGAACTGGAAAAATTTTATAAAATGCTGAAATAAGCTGATAAAAAAATCCGGTCTATGAATATTTTATATTTACACAAACATTTTTGATTTGAAAAAACCACATCCTTTAATTTTATCCCTGCTTTCGGGTTTATTTTTATTTGCTGCCTGGCCAATGTCGCCACTTACCTTACTCATCTTTATAGCATGGATTCCTTTATTAATCATAGAATCACAGGGACTAAGTAAACTAAAGTTTTTTTACTACACCTACCTTACGCTTTTTATATGGAATATATGTACCACATGGTGGATATGGAATGCATCTGCACCCGGCGCCGCTATGGCCATTATTGCCAATAGTTTATTAATGACTATTCCGTGGCTTGGATTTTACAGCGCTAAAAAAAGGTTTGGCAACCGCACCGGTTATGTTTCATTAATTATCTTCTGGCTTACGTTTGAATATATTCACCTGCAGGATTGGGGGTTAAGCTGGCCATGGTTAACACTGGGCAATGTATTTGCCACACATACAGAATGGATACAATGGTATTCTTTAACCGGCAGCAGCGCCGGGTCTTTATGGGTGCTGGTCATCAATATACTGCTCTTTAAATCCTTCTATAACACGTCAACAAAAACATATCAATTCCGGTGGAAAAAATTATTGCCTCCTGTTTTATTGATAGTGTTACCCCTGTTGGTATCAATGGTGCTTAGCATTCATATGGTGAAACCGCCTTCTTCAAAAAATATAGTTATTGTACAGCCAAATATTGATCCCTACGAAAAAGTATCCACGGGAAGTTTTGATGCGCAACTCACCCAACTCATCCACCTGAGTGAGCAACAAATTGACAGTAATACCTGCCTGGTGGTGTGGCCTGAAACAGCGCTTTATATAGATAATGGTATTGAAGAAAATAAGATGAAAGAAAATTACTTTCTTAATCCTTTGTGGGCTTTTTTAAAAAGAAACCCGCAAATAAAATTATTTACCGGTGTGGAAAGCTACCAGGTATTTGATCATAAAACTTCTTCCTATGCCAGGCCCTTCAGCGGCACCAGTTTTTATTATGAGTCTTATAACGGTGCTGCCCTGCTGGATTCATCGGGCCCTTTACAGTTCTATCATAAATCAATGTTAGTACCGGGTGTTGAAACATTACCCTGGTTTTTACGTTTCATTGATACCTGGTTTGAAAAATTTGGCGGCACCACGGCCGGTTATACCAAACAAAATGACAGAACAGTAATTTACGTACCTAACACAGCTTATAAACTGGCGCCGGCCATTTGTTATGAAAGTATTTACGGCGAGTTTATGAGCAAATATGTACGCAACGGGGCGAATGTAATTGCTGTAATCACCAATGATGGATGGTGGGGAAATACTCCCGGTTATCAGCAACACATGAACTATGCAAGGCTGAGAGCGGTTGAAACAGGTTTGTGGGTTGTTCGCAGTGCCAATACCGGCATTTCCTGTGTCATTAATGAATATGGTAACATACAGGAAGAACAACCTTGGAATAAGGCGGCGACAATCAAATACCGGGTTCATAACCGTACATCAAACACCCTGTTTGTTATGTATGGAGATTTGCTTTCCAAAGCCATGCTGATATTAACGGTATTGCTGCTGTTGTGGACGGTATATGATATGATGCGCAAAAAACAAAATCATGCAAAAGCAAATTAACTATCATCAATTAAATATTTATTATAAAGTAATTGGTTCAGGTAAGCCAGTTGTATTTGTTCATGGTTTTGGAGAGGATAGTGAAGTATGGAAATACCAGGTTGATTTTTTGAAGGACAAATTTCAATTGATCATTCCTGATTTACCCGGCAGCGGTTTATCAAAAGTTGACAATTGGCAGTTGGCAGTTGGGGGTAATCATTTATCTGTAGAATGGATGGCTGACGGCATTAAAGCAGTATTAGATAATGAAAACATTAATTATTGTACACTTATTGGTCACTCCATGGGCGGGTATATTACCCTGGCATTTGCAGAAAAGTACCCCGGTTTGCTGAATAAATTTGGATTGTTTCATTCAACAGCCTTTGCAGACGGTAAAGAAAAGATTGAAACCCGCAGAAGAGGAATTGATTTTATAAAACAACATGGGGCTTATGCTTTTTTAAAACAAAGCACCCCCAATTTATTTGGAAAAAAATTTACTGCAGAACACAAAGATTCCATTGATGCGTTAGTTGAAAGCAACCGGCAGTTTAAACCTGATGCACTTATTCACTATTATGAAGCAATGATTGCAAGACCCGACAGAACGGATGTATTAAAAAAATCATCCATCCCTTTTTTACACATTATGGGTGCAGAAGATAAAGCAGCACCACTTAGCGATTGCCTTGAACAATGTCATTTACCCTCCATTTCTTATGTAACTATCCTGGAATACAGTGCACATATGGGCTTGTGGGAAGAAACAGAAAAGGCAAATAAAGCACTGGCAATATTTCTTGAGGGATAATCAACAATTGGCAGGTTAAAACTGTTAAAATTGCTATCGGGCAAAACAAAAGACAAAATTTAGACAGCGATTAGTTAAATTTAGGTCTCTCCCATTCAAATCCTTTTAACACCTTAATTGACCGTTAAATGAAGTGGAGTTTTCTTACAGGATTCGTGCTATTATTACCGGCTTTAGTACAGGCTCAATGCCCGCCGAATATAAATTTTTCTAACGGGGATCTTACCAACTGGAAAGCGGCTACCGGTAAATTTTCATATAGTCCTCCCTTTCAGCAAATATATCCTGCAGGTATAGCTGCACCAGCCGGAACAAGCGGTGCCAGTACTATTAATGAGTTCAATAGTTCTGTTAACGGCGTAGTGGTTAATACCAACAAACAAAACGATCCTTTTGGTTTTTTTGAAACCATTCCTGTTATTAACGGCTATAATTATCAATATTCAATAACCTTAGGTTCAACATTGGTTTCAAATTCTGGCGGAGGGGATGGGCTGGTAAGATATGTAGAATATAATATTGATGTACCACCGGGTTTACCAACTAATCCTTATATCTTCACCTATGCTTATGCAATGGTGCTGGAAAATGGCAGTCACACTACCACCAGTCAGCCTGTTTTTCATGCCACCGTTACCTCGCCAAATGGTAAAATAGATTGTGCCAGCGCCACCTATAATTTACCCACTACTTTTACCGGTATTGTCAACAACAACGGTGGAAAGCTTGATTCTATTTATGAAGTGGATCAAACAATTGCCAAACAGCAGGGTTTTACCCTGAGCCCTGTGCCTTCTCCCAATAATAATAACCGCCCCAATGAATCGCAGATAAGGGTATGGACCAAAGGATGGACAGAAGTGATGTTTAACCTTGCCCAATACAGGGGGCAAAGAGTTACCATTAATTTTGAAGCAGATAATTGTTTACCCGGTGGCCATTTTGCTTATGCATATATTGCAATAAGAAATGATTGTGGCGGCCCAAAAATTACCGGTCCTTCGCCTGGTTGTGTTAATACGTCTGCTACCTATTCATTACCCTCCTTAGCTAATGGAACTTATACATGGATTGTTCCACCAGGATGGCAAATAACCTCCGGCACAAACACCAATATTATAACGGTAAAGCCTGGTAATAACGGAGGCATTATTACAGCCAGTGCCAACAATGGCTGCACTAAATTAGATGCTCAATTATCCGTTAGCTTATTGCCGCCCACCGTAGCTGGCAGTGTAAGCCCGGATGCCATGGTATGTACAGGAAATAATTCCAGCAAACTTACTCTGCAGAATAATGTGGGTACCGTTGTAAAATGGATAGCTTCATCCGATGGATTTAACTGGCAGGACCTTGGTAATGCTAACAACAATACTTATACAGCCGTTAATTTAACCAGTACTACTCAATATAAAGCACTGGTACAAAATGGAAGCGCCTGCAAAGTAGACACCAGCAACGGAGCAGTGGTAAAGGTGTTTGAAAAGAGTGTGGGGGGCAACACTATCCCCTCTGCCACTTTTATTTGCGTTGGGCAAAATCAAAATGCTGATTTATCATTATCAGGAAGTTCAGGCGATATCATCAACTGGCAATGGTCGGATAATGGATCATTGTGGAACAGTTTCAACCCTGCCATTACAACACCAACTTATAACTTAACCAACCAGGCTTTAGGAATAAAGTACTACCGTGCCGTTGTAAAAGTGGGGGTTTGCCCGGCAGATACCAGTGCCCCGGCAAAAGTAGAAAAGCTAAGCGATGTTTTTCCAAAGGCATTTATACGACCGGCTGATACCACCATTTGTTATGGAGCTACGGCCAGCCTCACAACTACCATACAAGCCGGAACAAGTTATCAGTGGGGCAATACGAATGCATTAAGTGATCCTAATAATAATAAAGTTCCCACTCAACCATATACTTTTACAGCATTTGCCAATCCACTATTGAGCAGCAGTTATCCTATCAGTATTAAAAATAACGGTTGTCCAAATGCCTTGACAGATACTTTTAATGTTGCTGTACGTCCACCTATTCAACCATTTGCTGGCAGAGATACTTTTATTGTTGCCGGGCAACCGCTGCAATTAAATGTAACGGCCAACATAAATTCAGGACTTAGCTATTTATGGTCTCCTTCAACAGGCTTATCCGGTATAACCATACAAAACCCCGTTGCCATATTAAATACTACTATTGATCAGATAACTTATAAAGTAAGAGTAACAGATGATGTATCGGGGTGCAACGAAACCACGTCAATAAAAGTAACGGTATTTAAAACGGGCCCCGATATTTTTGTGCCCTCTGCATTTACCCCCAATAATGATAATATCAATGATATTTTCAGACCCATAACGGTGGGTATCACCCAGCTTAATTATTTCAGGGTATATAACAGGTATGGCCAATTGGTTTATGAATCGGGTGCATCAGAAAGTCCTGGCTGGGATGGCACATTTAAAGGGCGAGAACAACCTGCAGGCGTTTATGTTTGGACGACCAGTGGTGTATCTTATACAGGTTTGACCATTACGAAAAAGGGAACTGTTGCACTTATACGATAGCACAGGAGGAAATTTCACACTGAACTCAATATAATTGTTAAAATCAGGCCGTTTATATAAAGATTAAAGAAGTCCTGCCATTTTTTTTATCTTTAATCTTTGTTTGATAAAGCCGGATGAAAAACAGGATACTATTTATTACCATTCTTTGTTGTTTGTGTGCCGCACCCCTGTTTGCCCGGCATTTGAAAGGAGGTTTCCTCAGTTACCAATATCTTGGTGCAGGGGTGGCTCCTAATTCAGCCCGGTACAGTATTACTTTAACCCAATATATGGATTGCGACGCTACCGGTGCACAAATTGATCCTTCTGTAAACTTCAGTATTTTTAATGCCGCCTCAAACACACTGGTTAATACCGTCACCGTTAATCAAACAGATTTATATCTTTTAAACCGCATAAAAGATGAGGAATGTATTACCGGCGACCAAACAGGTTGTTATTATAAAATAGCTGTATATACACTGGCATCAATTGAATTACCCATTACAACAAGTGGATATGTTGTTTCTTTCCAGCGTTGCTGCCGCATTGAAAATATTGTAAATATCACTAATTCGGGATCGGTAGGGAATACCTATTCAATTAATATCCCCGGTTCATTACCCGTAGCAGGTGGCGAAAAAAACAGCAGTGCATTATTCCTGATCAACGATACGTCAGTAGTGTGTGCCGGAAATTCTTTCACTATCCCGTTTTTAGCCAGTGATGCAGATGGTGACTCATTATCCTATTATTTCTGTAATGCGCTGGAAGGTGGGTCTGTTGCAGTGCCGGCACCGGCAACAGCTGATAATCCTCCCTATAACGCAACCCCTTATCAATTCCCCTACTCCGGAAATGCACCTATGGGTAGTGCTGTATTAATCAATGCAAAAACAGGAGTGATCAGTGGTACGGCTCCTGTAACAACGGGGGAGTATGTTGTGTCTGTTTGTGTAAACGAATACCGAAAAGGCAGTCTCGTTGGCAGCAACCGTAAAGAATTGCATGTAGTAGTGGGTAACTGCAACCAGATAAAATCAATACCACCTCCTGATTTTACAACCTGCAATGGCTTTACCATAAATTTTTCCAATAACAGTACAGGACCCATCCAGAATTATTACTGGGATTTTGGTGATAAAACAACCTTAAGTGACACTTCATTGATGACAACACCCACCTATACTTATGCTGACACCGGCAGATACCAGGTAAAATTGATTGTAAACAGAGGTTCTTTGTGTACTGATACAGGCTATACCACCGTTGGGGTTTACCCGGGTTTCTTTCCCAATTTTGATTACCTCGCAACCTGTAAGGGCTCACCTACACAATTCAGGGATCAATCGGTTACAAAATACGGTTTCGTTAATTCATGGCGCTGGGATTTTGGCAATACAGCAGTAATCAACGATACGGCTATCATAAAAAACCCTTCCTACATTTATAGTCAATCCGGTAATTATAATGTCCGGCTGATTGTGGGTAACAGCAAAGGGTGCATTGATACGGTAATACAAACTGTTCCTGTACTGGATAAGCCCACTATAAAAGTTACAAACGATACACTTATTTGTGATATAGACACTTTGCAGTTAAAGGCTGAAGGGCTGGGAACTTTTACCTGGTCACCCAATTATAATATCAACAACGTTAATACCGCCACACCATTGGTAAGCCCTGATGTACCTACAACGTATTACGTTAATTTAAATGCCGGGCCCGGTTGTTCTAACAGTGATTCAGTATTTGTAAATGTAAAAAAGTTTGTAACACTGCAGCCTCCAAAAGATACAACCATCTGCCGTGGCGATCCGGTAACACTTTCCCCCAACAGTGATGCGTTGAATTATAAATGGACTCCGCCCGGTACATTAAGTAATGATACTGCAAAAAATCCTGTTGCCATACCGCTGGTTAAAACAACCTATACAGTAATTGGCAATATTGGTAAATGCCAGGCAACCGCACAAGTAACAGTAACACCTGTAGCATATCCCGGGGTAACAGCCACAGGTGATAAAAGAATTTGTTTTAATGATTCAACACAAATAAGTGCACAGATTACAGCCTCTTCTTTTTCATGGTCGCCTTTAACAAATATTATTAACAGCAATACACTTACCCCCACTGTATTTCCCCAAAACTCCACCGATTACATTATTACAGTTAGAGATACACTAGGATGCCCCAAACCTGTAAGTGATACGGTGAGCATTATTGTGATTCCGCCGATACAGGCTTTTGCCGGCAATGATACAGACATTGTCATTAACCAACCTTTACAACTTACGGCTACTGGTGGCGAATTATACCAATGGTCTCCTGCTGTTGGTTTAAACAGAACAGACATCTTCAATCCGGTAGCTGTATTACAAAGGAGCCAGCAATATATTGTTAAAGTAAGCACACAGGAAGGTTGCTTTGCATACGATACCATTAATGTGAGGGTCTTTACCACACCTCCTTCCTTTTTTGTACCCAATGCCTTTACACCTAACAATGATTCCCGTAATGATGTAATAAGACCCATTACGGCTGGTTTGGCACAACTTTATTTTTTTAATATCTACAACCGATGGGGCCAGCTAGTCTTCAGTACTAATTCAACTAAATCGGGATGGGACGGTACACTCAAAGGAAGAGAACAACCAATGGGTGTATATGTATGGGTGGCAAAAGCCATTACGTACGAAGGAAAAATAATAGAAGGTAAAGGCACCATCACACTGATAAGATAACCGAAGAGATTTACATTATCTTTATCCCCATTTTATACATTTTTATATGGAAAAAATTGTTTTTATATCCGGGGCTACCTCAGGCTTTGGTAAGGCCTGTGCATTACGTTTTGCAAAACAAGGATATGATGTAATTATTACCGGGAGAAGAAAAGAACGGCTGGAAGAATTAAAAAATTTAATTGAATCAACCTGCCGGCAAAAAGTTTTACCACTTTGTTTTGATGTACAAAAAAGAAAAGATGTATTTAATCACATTAATAATATGCCGGATGCATGGAAGCATATTAATGTACTGATCAATAATTCAGGCCTGGCAGCGGGCAGAGACCTGTTTGATGAAGCAGACCTGGACGACTGGGATATCATGATTGATACGAATGTAAAAGGATTACTTTATGTTAGTAAGGCACTCATGCCATTTTTAATTGCCAGTAAAGGTCATATTATAAATATGGGTTCTATTGCAGGTAAGGAAGTATATGAAAGAGGGAATGCTTATTGCGCCAGTAAGTTTGCCGTTGATGCCATCAGTAAATCAATGCGGCTCGATTTATTAAGACACCAGATAAGAGTAACCAACATATCACCGGGTGCTGCGGACACGGAATTTTCACTGGTACGTTTTAAAGGCGACGAAGAAAAAGCCAATGCCATGTATAAAGGATATAAACCTTTAACAGCAGAAGATATTGCAGAGTTATGTTACTATGTTACTTCACTGCCTTCACATATTTGTATTAATGAGCTGGAAGTAACTTGTTTGGCACAGGCTAACACGTATACTACCCTTAAAAGTTATTGATAAAACCTGTTCAGATAAAACCATTACATAGTTATCAACATTTATCGTAAATAGCACAATTTTGGCAGCGTAAAATCACCCGAAATTTTAATAATTGGTTTAAAATGTTTGACTTACTGGAAATTGTTCATAGTTTAGTGCAACAAAAGAAACCTGTTATCGTTTTTATTATAAGAACACCCTATATCCGTAAAATTGTTTTTATGAAGAACCGTACCCGTTTACTTACTCTAGTGGTATGCCTTGTTGCATCCTTTTCCCCGGTTTTTTCACAAGACGTTATACGACAACAACCCTGCGATGATACTATTTTAAAGCATCAGGCAGACAGTTTACGCACATTATTAACTAACAACGGTTATATGATTGTACGTGAAGCAAGTATGACTATGGAAAGTGAATATGAAATGCCAGTGATTGTTCCATTAACCGAAGGCAGCTGGTACCAGGTTGTTTTTATAGGTGATCCTTCTTCTAAATTAAATGAAGTTCGTATGTATGATTATGATGAAAAACAGGTGTTTTACCAGAAGAACTACAGCGACATACAAGGTAATATTATCAGCTACGGCTATATATCGAAATTTTCTGAATACCACATGATTAAACCCGTGCAGGTAAATAAGAAGAAAAAGACTCTTTGTGGCTATATAATGCTTCTCAAAAGAGTAAAGTAAAATGGATATTGGTTTTGCGAAAAAAAACCCCTCTGTTCCCAGGGGGGTTTCATTTTTTTATCAATTTAAAATTTATTTCTGCGGCCTGGCAGCCCTCTTTGTGAGTTGATCGTTTATATTCCTGGCAAAATTATATTCTTCCCCTTCCTTATAAAGTTCCATCATCCTGTTGGTAACATCAATAGCTGATTTAATATCACCGGCTTTTTGTGCATAATATATGAGCAGGTAATAGTAATTACTGTAAATTGTTTTCTTATTCTTTTCTGCATCTTTCAGTAACAGATTGTTATACCGGTTGATGGGTTCTACCGCCAAACCCCTGGAGGTATCAGTATCCAAAACTTTCGCAACTGATACATTAAAAGCATATCCCTGTGGTTTATCGGGGAAAGCTGCTATGTATGCTTTAGCCAGCGAATCCGCAGTAACATAATCTTTTGCATCAAATGCTGCTTTAGTTAATGCGTAATAATCGTTTTCCTGGAAACCTCCTTTTAATTCAGCTGCTTTAACCGTTAGTTTAATTTGTTCGGCCAGCATTTTGGCATCACCAGCCAGCTTAGCAGCGGCATTTATAAATTCAAGTTTTTCATTTTTAGTGGAAGACAGATCAGCTGCTTTCAAATAATAATTAATTGCAGTAACAGCGTTGCCGGTAGTTTTGCCATAAAACTTTGCCGCAAATTCATAATCGGTGGCCAGGATTTTATCCTGAGGAACAGCAGCAAAAAATTTATCGAGATAGCTTTTTGCGTTTGACGTATCATTCAGTTTGTCGTAGTTAAGTGCATACAGGTAATTTATTCTTGCAAAATCTTTACAATCACCCGCCTGCATTGCTTTAGTCTTGTCTAAGGACTCATTGTATTTACCTGCTCTATAAAGGTAATCGGCGAGGTAATAATCGCTGTTACAGTCTTTGTCTGAAGTGGCAATATATTTATCCAGGTTATCTTTTGCCAGGGCCACATCTTTATACTGGTAATACAAAAAGTAAGAGAGATAAGTTAATGGAAAAGCAGGATCAGCCTTAATTGCTTTTTTATATTCATTATCCATCGATTCATAACTTTTTTGCACCTGGAAAATGCGTCCAACCCGATAATAAGCCTTGGCATTACCCGGATCCCTGTTAGTAGCTTCCCTGAATGACAATACAGCATCTGTTCCAAATTCTCTGCCCATTTTTAAATAACAAATGCCTAATAATAATTCCGGCTCCGGGTTTTTTTTATCCTGCTCTGCCGCCATCTTTAATTTTTCAACTGCATAAGGTGCGTCGCCAATTTTATTATTACCATCAGCATTGGCCCTTCCTACTGCAATTAACAAGTCAGTATTATAAATGCCTTTTTTTGATTTGCCCGCTTCCAATGCACTTTCAAATTTTTCTTTTGCTGTAGTTAAGTTCTTCTCTAATACCTCGCCATGACCCAATCCAATTTGCAGCCATGGGTCACCGGGGTTTGATTGTAATGCCCCGCTGTATAAATTTTTGGCCGCCATCACATCATCATTGGCCAGGTAAGCCTGCCCAAGCCAATAAGTAATAATTACATCTGCCGGCTTAGCTTCATGTAATTTTTTAAATACCTGCAGGGCTGATTTGTTTCGTTCGTAATAAAGAAACTTTTTACCTTCTTCTATTGTTTGTGCTGATGCATTTACTGCAATCATCAATCCTGTCAATGCCACTAATACATACCTTTTCATTTGTGTTGATTAAGAGGGCAAAATTATCGTGTTTGCCTTAAGCAGGACATGCTGCTACTGACATTTAAACATAATTTAAGACCGTTTGTAAAATTTTTACTGGGCCAAGCTGATACGTAACTGTATACCAGCCCTGGTAACCACACTGGGCGGGGGATTGGAGATATAAGAGGTCACCCTTCTTTGCTCAAAATAGAAGCGAATATTAACACGGTTACTCAATACATAATCTATTGCCGGGTTAATAAACCAGACTTTTTGGCCAGAGGTAGTAAAGGCTGCATCATTATCCAAACGGGTATTGGCCGTTGCATCATCTCTGTACGTAAGATCGAGAGATAAACTAAGATCATTCTGCAATTTTTTATTTATCAATGGTAATTTAATACCCCCATCTTTCTTACCACGTTTGCGCCATCCTGCACGGATGGTATATTCTGTCGACCGCATTTCACTCAATTGATAATCCACCAAACTCAAACTCAGCGTTCTTGATTTTTTATATTCTACTTTAGCACTTACCTGGTTTACAAATAACATATCCACTCCAAACAATGGAGAAAACTCCTCATGAATAGTTACGTTAGGCACGAGGAAATAAGGAATGAAGTTCCCCTCCTTATTCTGGAATGATGGCCACAACAAACGAAACCGGTCTTCAAAATTCAGCGCCGAATTATAACCATTCATACTCAAATTACCCGTGTAACCATGAGAGATGGAAAAGTTAGTAAATATCTTAGCCAATGCAGGAATAGAAGTTAACCCGTTATAGTTAATCTTCCAGTTTGGCTTAGGTATTAGTCCTTTAAATGGATTAGTACGGATGTTGCCATTGTTTTGTCCTAATAATTTTACTGAAAGAGGATCTTTACCTGTGTATGCTGCAATAAACGCCGGTATCAGCACATCCTGTGCGTAACGGCTGTATCCTTCATAATAACCATCAGCACCCTGTATTTTAGAAGCATAAGGATTAGCATCGCTCAATCGCTTGGACAATATTAACCGGTTGGCCTCAAATTGTTTAAAGGTGGCCGATACTTTGGTAGGATTAAAATCGGTAAACAAAGTTTTCATGGCAATGTAGGTAATATCAAAGCCACCATTGGAATATGGATTCAGGTGTTCAAATCTTCCTCCACCACCCGATGTTGTATCTTTAAATAATTCATTATAATTTTTACTAAACGATTTTCTCAGGTTTACATCAATTACAAAATCCCTGAAGGGTTCAACTCTTGCATCTGCCGCTAATGTTTGTGTATAGTTTTGCTGGAATAAATAGTTGAAATTTTCATTCCTGGTGAGCCATCCCTTTTTAGCTGCGTTATTTAACCAGGTTGAATCTGGTTGCTGCCCAAAAATAAATCCTAACCCCGGTGCACCGGACTTCCAGTTATTGCCTAAATATTTTGTACTGTCTAAGAAACCGGGCAGCCTTGTATTAAAGGTTTCGTTATAATTTAGATTAATAGATTTTAAAGAGGTTATTAATTTCCCAAACACTCTTGCTATCGTTCCCGGATTTGGTAATCCATTGGGATCTTTTATTTTTTGTTTTTTGCCAGATGAATCTTTTTGCTGCTGCTGATCTGCCTGGTCTTTATTTCTTGGTAATTCAATAGCCCTGAAAAATTTAAAGGAATTATAAATACGGGTAAAATCAAACTGGCCGTTTAACTGTTTGCTTTGTGAATTTTCAATGGTATTACCAAGGTCAACCGCTAATCTTGAAGCACCAATCCAACGGTAACCTGCTTCATAATTAGCCGTTGCATTGATCCAGCTCAGCAAAGGAATTTTTCCTGTTGGTAAATTATAAGAGAATGTTGCTCTCTGGTTGTATAAAGTATTTCGTCCAAACTTCCAGAAGTTTGTTTTCACTGTATCTTTCTTTGCTTTCGTATCTAATCTGCCGGCAGGTTCATCTACTCTTGCATTATTAGTGGCTGTAAAATCAATATTCATTGATTTGGTAACATCCCAGCGCATATTATAAATACGATCAAAAGTAAAGTACTTATCATAGGTTTCCGGTATGGCATACGGACTTGGCGGCACACCCGGTATAGGTACTTCCCTTGCCCTTGTAGCGCCAAACTGACGGTTAATATCAGCACGAAAGCTCAATAAAGACGGACGAGGATTAATATTAAAGTCTTTAATAAAATCAAGCCATCTTGTTCTTAGTTTGATGAGTTTTTTGAATGGCTCAAAGTATTTTGGAGAGGTATTAAAATTATAACCGATGCCGCCCCTGTGTCTTGTTATTTCATCATTTTGTATAAGTGGATTGTGTTTTTCCTGTTTAAAGTAGGAATAGCTGAAATCAAGATTGGAGATATCCCAAATATGCGGTTTCTTATTATTGGTTTTATTCTTTCGAACATTGGTAAAGTTGAATGTTTTGATAGAGGTAAAATCCTGTGCTTCGTTCCTTATTGAATCTTTTTTGCTTCCGGAGGCAGCTGAAATTTTATCCTTCAGTTTTACATCCTGGTCGTATGGATCATATTTAGGACTGGAAACTGTTTGAGAATAACTGGCATAAAAAGGAATAGAGATCGCCGCTTTCTTTGGAACGAGTTTTCCTAATTCTAAAGAAGTGGCGGCATCAAATTGCATAAAGTCTTCCCGGCTCCTTTCGTTTACTCTTTGTTCTATTGAACCAAAGCCTGCACTTCTTGCACTGGCAGAAACAGATATGCTTCCCAAATCACTCAACTGCACATCCACCCTGCCTACAGCAGCCCACCCTCCCGTTTCATCCAGGCCCGATAACCTTAATTCATTAATCCATACTTCGGCACAAATTGTATTACCATCATTACTTTTTGGGTTATCTAAACCCACTAATATTGATTTAACTTCTCCTAAATTAGGACTGCCCATAACTGAATAAGATTTTCCGTCACTTCTTACTTCAGTATACAGTTTGGTAATATCTCCTGTTCTTCTTGTTTTTAATTTTATTAAATCAGCCAAATCCAAATCAAGATTATTTACCTCAGGCCAGATAGAGTCAAGAACTGTTTCGCCCCATTTGGTTTTGTGCAATGGTATACGAATTTGGTAATAATTATTAATCATGTCTGTACCCAGACGAATGACTGCGTGAAGCTCATTGTTTTTTAAATAATCTGCCTTGCCGGCTCCTTCAGCATGAATAAACATGCGCAGTTTTTTATATTGTCGCAGGTCATATTGTACCGGGCGGAAAATAGCTCTTGCTGTACCATTTTCCAGTCCGCATACCTGCATGCTTAATGCTTGTTCATTCTGTAATAAGTTTACACCATTGTTACTCAGCTGTTGTACTCTTTCAATACCGGGAGGTATTTTATAAGGAACGGGAGTACGACGGTCATTTTCTTCAACGTTAACTGCAGAGATATTGAATGTGGTAAAGTTGTTATTAGGATTTAATGGAACATAATTGCCTGTTGTATCCAACTGGTAATTAAAACTTCGCCACTGGTTTCTTACCAGTTCCAGTTTTGCAAAACGCAATACTGTTGAATCTTCAAAACCAGTCAGGAACATCCTCACAAAACGGATGGATTTAAAATCCGGGATATTCCCCACCTTTTGTGTGTATTGATTGATAGGTATGCGGAAAAGATACCAGGTTTCGTTACCCTTGGTACCATTGGGATAACTGATAGAAAGAACTCTTTTATCAACAATATAATTGCTTCCCTTTTGCATGGAAGGATCACTGTTTGGCTTCAGGTCAACTTTGTATTCAAAATATTCTTCAGATTCATTAAGCGTATTATCCCTGTTCAGGTCTTCATTATCGGGATATAAAGTAGCGGCCGGGGCAAACTGTGTACTGGTAGTGGAACTGATGGGTGAATTGCCCTGTGGATTATTATAATTTTTATACCGCTGTAAAATACCTGCTTTTGCTGCATCATAATCCGGGTCCCTGAACCATTTATAATTATCGTTGGATGGATCATTTTGTGCCTCCAGTACCAGTTTGGCATTTGCACCAAAATTATTTTTAAGCTCGTCAAGGTAATCTTTACGTTTTGATCGTTCTGCTGTATCTGACAATCCATCGAACCCCACATCCTGTAAAGGCCTGTCTGCAGGATCGTTATTAAATGCCTGCGTAAGCTGTATTGGGTTTTTAGGTGTATTACCCCAGTTGCTGCTTTGTTCCTGGGTTGGGGCATTAGGAGTACTCAATCCGTTTTCAAACATCCGCTTACCATCTTTCAAAATATCTTCTGAAACATTTCCAAAGTTAAAGTACAACTGCCCGCCCTTGCTGGCAGGATTTTTAATAAAAGGATCCTGCACCCAAAACTCAATAAACTCAATATTGTTTGTTTCAAAATCTATCTGGTCCAATGCCCGCATAATACCACCCCATTTTGCTTTGGGGTTTAAAAACTTCCCATTGGCATCAATATTAGACGGATTTGACTCATAGTTATAAGGTCCACGTTCAGACGGATAATAGGCAAGATCAAAGGATACTAACTGGTTTTGACCAAATTCTACAGTACGCTGAGGAAATAATTCGCTGTTGGTCACTAACCTTGTTCTTGGATCTGATAGTTGATCCACAAAATTTGGATAATCTCGTAATGGGTTGTTGGTGCTTTTGGTTTCCTGTAAAACCGGTTCAATATTATACCAGGCTAATTTGGCCCTGTTCTTCCCATAATCGAGGTTATCAATCAATTTAGCTTCAGGGAAAAGACCATCGCCTGCAGGAGTGGAGGCTAATGCCCAGGATACAAATGGAAAACGCAAATCTATTCCACTTCTCGTTCCTTCAAAATCATCAATATAAACAAGACCTTGCCCGCCTTTCCCAATTTGCGGGGGATGGCCGGGTTTTAAATAGGCCGCTTCCAAATTACCATTGATGGACGAAATACCGTTGGCGTTGTAATTAGGTAATTTATCGAGCCACTTGGTTAACCGGGCCCAGTCACTGCGGAAGTTGACATCAGCACCATACATTGTGTTACGGATGGGATCATCATTATAATTCATTTTGGTAAAGAATGGACGTTCACCCAATCGAACGATGGTACCACCAATGTTTAATTGCTTTTTAGCTTTATTAATGGCATTATAATCAAACCGCAGCCCCATATATTGCCGTTGCTGCAAACCATAGTTCTGATTATTTTCATACGCCACCTGTACCGGCACACCTGAGTTAATAATAGCCGGGTTAATTACTTTAACAGATCCATTAGTATAATCAACGGTGTAATCAATATTTTCTCTCAATAACTGTCCGCCCGAAGTTACTCTTACTGAACCGGGAGGAAGATTAGAGCCAAGGTAAGTATCCTGACCGCTGCTGCTACCACCTTTGGTTACACCTTTAATGACAAAACGGTCAAGATTGGGCAAATTCTGCGCCACCCATTTAATAGAATCGTATAATGGATAGTAAATATATTTTGCCCTGAGATCGGGAGTAGCAAAATATTTTTCGA
Source organism: Sphingobacteriales bacterium (assembly GCA_003963365.1). GTDB lineage: Bacteria > Bacteroidota > Bacteroidia > Chitinophagales > Chitinophagaceae > AWTP1-9. Next base: position 1,081,489 of record RXJG01000004.1, on the reverse strand, counting down.
GGTCTTTACCAAATGGTTCAAGAGTGGGAAAAATAATTCTTGCCTGGTTGGAAACCACTGTAAGATCTTCAATATAATCAAACACCCCATCGGGCTGCGGATCATTTTGATTGTTTAACCGGTCAAGCCCAACCAATGATAAAATAGGATCACCTTTACGATCTCCTTCGGGAAAATACCTTTTTTCGCCGGCCCCGGGCTCCTGGTAGAGTATCTGCAATTTAAAGTCAGCCCTGTCAAATGTTCCAAAGAAACCTGAAGGAGAATAAATATTCTTCATCATTAAACCCCATACCGGCAAGGCTGGGCGTTGTGAAGTGGCTTTCAGTAATTTTAAAAACAATACTTTCTGGTCGCCTTTATTTACAGCGGAGGTGTCAGGCGAAACATCATTTGAAAATTCGCCTACCTGGTAAACTCTTCCGTTGTAAGTGTACTGGTATGCTACCGCTAACACTTCATCAGGTTGTAATGGCTGGGATAGTGAAATAAAACCAAGCTGACGATTAACCGTATACTGAGTTGAATCTAATTTCCTGGCAAATGTTTTTTCAAAATCCTGAATAGGTAACAGGTTTAAACCGGATTGCAAACGGCTCACCACCAGGTTTGGATCCCGAAAGGAGGGATCGCTATTCAACGCCTGGTATAAAGAATTAAAACCATTATCAGGATATTCATTATTGCTTACAGGTGAAATCACATCACTACGGTAAGGGGTTTTCTCACCCAAATCCATAAATCCAACGATGTTCCTGGCATTGGTAGTTGTTCCATTGCGGTTAGTAACCCATACTTCTAACCGTAAAATTTGTGCAGGAGAAGTAATGGCCGGTGCCCGGGACATTACGTCGTTATATTTTTTACGGAAATATTGTGCTAAAAGGAAATGCCTGTTTTCTTCGTAATCATCGACCTTAATTTCAAATGGTGTAGTGGATGCCCCTCCCTGGAAGTTTAATCGCTGCGGGGATGATTTTTGATTGGCAATAACACCCGTTACGGTGAGTTTGCCAAACTGTAATTGTGTTTTAATACCAAATATCTGGTGGGCGCCCTGTATCAGGGTGCTGCGCAGGGGGAAACTAATATTTCCTGCCTCCACACTTTTTACAATATCATCAGGTCCGCCGCCAAAACGTAACGCTAACTGGTTTTCAAAATCAAAATTAGCCAGCGTATTATAATTTATCGGGAACTTAAGCTTATCACCAATCTGTGCATTTACATTCAAATTAGCGTTCATGTTAAAATCAAGCACCCCATTACGCTGTGCCCTTTGTGGCAGTGTGGGATTTTTCACATCCTGTTTCTGGTAACCTGCTGTAAGATCAAGATAACCTTGCGGACGTATATCTACTTTTGGCAAACCACCCTGTGTATTGAATAAGCGGTTTACAAAACTTTCATGAAATTTGAGTTTTGATTTACCGGGATTACGGCTTAGCAAAGAAGTAATATCTCTTCTGTTTTGAAAATTACTGGTTAACAGCTTTTGATTTTGAATACGCTGAAACTCTTCAAAGGTTAAAGCAGTTGGATTGCGGTAATAGCGGTTGCCAATTTTTTCAACAATAAAATATTGCTTTGTTTTTGGATCATAATAAACAGAATCGCTGATATTAGCCGGGTCTTTCAGATCAAAAGTTTTGCGGATGGATGAAGAATAAGCGTCTCCTCTCCTGTCGCTGATTGGATATTTTAAACTATCAGGCTTAGCTGTATCGGGCAGTGTTAATAAAAGAGGAAGTTTATTAAAACGGATTTCATTTGCTGAAGCATGTATTACAGCAAAAAGGGTATACATTACCAATAATGCGGATATGTAGGTTTTGCCAATAGTCAAGAGTCTCAAAGCTGGTTGTCCCTGAAAATTATAATGCCTGTAAAACTTTTTTTATGAGGGCTTCTACTTCCGTAATTCCGGGATTGACAGAGCGTACTTTTTTGATAGCATTTTCTGCTGCCGGACGGGCTATGCCCAAAGCCATCAATGCATTTAACGCATCCTGTTCCAAACTATTGTAAGTCAATGGAGAAATATTTGAATCGTTTGAATATTTTGTGAGTTTTTCTTTCAATTCCAATATCAGGCGCTGGGCTGTCTTTTTACCAATGCCTTTAATTCCTTCTAACAACCGCTCATCGCCCTTTACAATGGCATTTTGTAATTCTGTTGGTTGAACTGATGAAAGCATCATCCGGGCAGTAGTGGCGCCTATTCCGGTAACGCTGATCAGATGAAGAAAAATTTCTTTTTCTGCCTTATCAAAAAAACCAAATAACACATGGGCATCTTCCTTTACCTGTAACCAGGTGTATAAAATACCTTTATCAAGATTTTGTATATGTGTATAGGTATTCAGGCTTATCTGTACTTCATAACCAACCCCATTCACTTCCATATGAACTACCGCTGGTGATTTGTAAGTATAAATGCCGTTTAAATAAGCTATCATATTGGTTGTTAACTGGCTCAAAAGTAATGGATTCCGGCTTTAAAAAGTGCTGCATACCCGGGGCGGTTAGTTTTTAGGGTGATAGCGCAGGTATTTGTACTTTTGCCGCTCTTTACAACACAAAAACCCATGACGCAAAAAATTTCAGCTGCCATTACAGCGATAGGTGGTTATGTTCCCAATGACAAGCTTACCAATTTTGATCTTGAAAAAATGGTGGATACCAACGATGAGTGGATTAGAACCAGGACGGGTATTGAAGAAAGAAGAATTTTAAAGGGAGAAGGTAAAGCTACTTCAGATATGGTGGTTCCGGCTGTACAAGAATTATTAGCCAAAAGAGGAATTACTGCCGAAGATATAGATTGTTTAATTGTGGGTACGGTAACTCCTGATATGGTATTTCCATCAACGGCTAATATTGCCTGCGATAAGCTGGGAGCAAAAAACGCCTGGGGGTTTGACCTGGCGGCCGCCTGTTCCGGTTTTTTATATGCTTTAACCATAGGCGCTGCCTTAGTTGAAAGTGGCCGCTATAAAAAAGTGGTAGTGGCCGGCGCTGATAAAATGAGTGCTATTATTGATTATACTGACAGGGCCACTTGTATCATTTTTGGTGATGGTTGTGGTGCTGTTTTATTAGAACCTGATGAAGAAGGTTTTGGTGTAAAGGATAGCATTTTAAGAAGTGATGGCAGTGGTGGTAAATACCTGCATATGAAAGCAGGAGGATCATTAAAACCTGCTTCTGTTGAAACCGTAACCAATAAAGAACATTACGCTTACCAGGAGGGACAGGCTGTTTTTAAATTTGCCGTAAAAGGTATGGCCGATGTAAGTGCGGAATTACTGGAAAGAAATAATTTAACCGGTGAAGATATTGCATGGCTGGTGCCACACCAGGCTAATAAACGTATTATTGATGCCACAGCTGACCGTATGGGGTTAAGTCATGATAAAGTGATGCTCAATATACAACGATACGGCAACACTACTGCCGGTACCATTCCTCTTTGTTTGTGGGAATGGGAAAAACAATTAAAGAAAGGTGATAATATTGTGCTTTCAGCCTTTGGAGGAGGTTTTACATGGGGCGCCACTTTAATTAAATGGGCTTATAACAGTTAATGAAAAGCATGATAAGTTATTTAATGAAAAAAGTAACGTTTTTATCTTCCGGCTTTTTTGCTGATGTTTATACCTTGTTCCTTTAACGAATCAGAAACTGCCAACAAACCTAAAACTTACGAGGAACGTTATAAAGAAATAAAAAATAATTTCAACAAGAATCCTGAATGGCTGGCATCAATACAGCAAAAAGAAAGAAAAATTTCAGTTGATTCTATGTTATTGCCGGATGCCGGTAGCTTGTGGTTGACGAGGACGAGAACACAAATAGTTTTATTACTGATAAAGAAAAGCCTGCTTAAATAAGCAGGTTTTTGCTTTATGATCTGTCAGAAAATTATTTTGATTTTGCGTTTTCAAAAACCAGGTAACAAAATGCTTTCACACCCAGAATAAAACCCGATTCATCCAAATAAAAATCAGGAGTATGGTGTGGACCAGCATCTTTTGGATCTTTCCCTTTAGGCAATCCACCTAAACTAAAAAAGAAAGTTGGGGCTTTTTGCCCGTAAAAAGAAAAATCTTCTGCAGCGGTAACCCATCTTGATTCAATAAGATTTCCATCACCTGCTGCTTTTTGTAAAGCAGGTAATGTTTTATTTACTAAAGAAGGATCATTATAATTTATCAGCGTTTGTGTATTAATTTCAATATCAGCGGTAGCACCCGCACTTTCAGCAATTGTTTTAACTACTCTTCTTAATCTTTCGTGTACATCTTTTCGTATTGTTGAATCAAGTGAGCGAATCGTTCCATTCATTTCCACCGTTTCAGGAATAATATTCGACCTCACTCCACCATGTATAGAGCCAACAGAAATTACTAACGGAGCTTTTGTCAAGTCTTCCTGGCGACTAACAATGTGTTGTACATTTTCAAGAATATCGGCGGCAATCATAATAGGATCAATTCCCAGCCACGGCATTGATCCGTGACTACCTTTGCCATGTACTATTATTTTAAATAAATCAGATGAAGCTTGTGCCGCACCAGACTTGTATGACAACTGTCCCACTGGTAAACCCGATGCCATATGTAATCCAAACATTACATCAATCTTTGGATTATCCATTGCACCTTCTTTGATCATCAATGGAGCTCCGCCTTCTTCACCATTTGGCGGGCCCTCTTCAGCTGGTTGAAAGAAAAAAACTATGGTACCTGGAATATCTTTTTGCATTTGCTTCATCACTTTAGCCGTAGCCATCAATATTGCGGTATGTGCATCATGCCCGCAGGCATGCATTACTCCTACCTGCTGCCCATTGTATTCTGATTTTACTTTTGATGCAAAAGATACTGGTGCTCTCTCTGTAACAGGTAAAGCATCAATATCTGCTCTTAATCCAACTACCGGCCCCGGCTTTCCGCCTTTTAAAATAGCCAGTACACCAGTTTTAGCTACCGGGTACTTTACTTCTAATCCAAAAGACTTTAAAGAATCAGCAATGTAGCTGCCGGTTTTAAACTCCCTGTTTGACAGCTCCGGATTTTCGTGAAAATGATGACGCCAGTTAATCAGCTCCGGCTCTACCTCTGATAACAATGAAGAAAAGTTTTTAGGGATTTCCTGTGCTGTTAACTGAATAAACCCGAACGAAAATGCAACAAAGAAAAATCTTCTCATTTCAAAAATTTAAACGGTATAATAATATGAACTTACTTATCTCATTTGTAATGAGCATGTGATTTTTTTCTGCTCCAAACTATAAAATCCATTGGTGGAATTTTATCAACACCCAAAGCCCTTAACATGGTAACCAATTGCCCCCTGTGGTAAGTACAGTGATTAAATACATGAAGAATAATTTGGAATACAGGTTGTTTAAATTGTTCCCGTTTACTGTTATGATAAGCCACTACATGTTCCAGTGCCGGTAAGGTTGCATTGCTTATCCAATCTTCCCATAAACGATCCTGCTGCTGCAAACCATTCACAACTTCCTGCATGCCCTGATTAAAATTTTCGCTGGGCAAAACAATTTTTTCATATAGTTTTATCCGTTGCCACCACGCACTTTCGGCATCCCATATATGAAGAACGGTGGCATATAAATTAGGGAAACTGCTGGCAACAATTTGTTGCTGGGTATTCCCGTCAAGTTTTAAAATTACTTCCGTAATTTTTTCATTAGCCCAATGATTAAAAGCCGCATATTGCTGTAAAAGTTCTTTCATGTTACAGATTGATTAAGTGCTATGGCACAATTTAAATATTCCTGTAAAAAAACCTGTTGATAGTCTTCGCAACTTTTGAACAGGAAATTCCCAAAATCTTTACAGGCGGCTGGCGGGTGAAATTGTTTTTATCGTATCTTTTAGCCTCCATTTTCAATAACCTCAGCATTAACTGAACAATTTTTTACCATGAAAAAATTATTTGTCTTTGCACTTCTTTTTTGGTCCGCATTTTCATTTGCCCAGAAACCAACTGATAAAAGATTAGCGGGTCTCGACACCTTTGTAACAAAAGTTTTAAAAGACTGGCATGCGGCCGGTGTTGGTATTGCTGTAGTAGAGAAGAATAAAATAGTTTATACAGGTGGTTTTGGCTACCGGGATGTGGAAAATAAAATACCCGTAACTGAAAATACGCAATTTGCAATTGGCTCCTGTACTAAAGCCTTTACTGCTTCCTTATTAGGTTTGGCGGTTAAAGATGGTAAACTTGATATTGATAAACCGGTTACTGACTATTTACCTGAATTAAAATTTTCTAAAGAAAATTTAACAGCGCATGTTACTGTAAGAGACATGATGTGTCATCGCACAGGTTTACCACGGCATGATCTTGCCTGGTATGGTTCATCTACCAGCCGTGATACGTTATTGTACGCTATTCGTTTTTTTGAACCTTCTGCCGAACTCCGGCAAATTTGGCAATACAATAACTTCATGTTCCTGGCGCAGGGTGTGCTGGCCCAAAAACTTTATGGTAAATCGTGGGAGTCACTCATAAAAGAAAAAATATTTGATCCGCTGGAAATGAAAAATTCCAATCTCTCTATTACCGATCTTGAAAAATATCCTGATCATTCTGTTGGATACAATGTTAAGAACGATAGTATCAAAAGGATGAAATATATGAACATTGATGCCATGGGCCCTGCCGGTTCAATCAATTCAACACCAAAAGAAATGGCTAATTGGGTAATAACATGGGTTAATGGTGGCAAGTTTAATAACAAAGAAGTAATCCCTGCCATGCATGTACAACAGGCTATGAGTTCACAAATGGTAATAGCCGGTTCGCTGCCGGATAAGCAAAATCCAGATGTCAATTTTGCTAATTATGGCTTTGGGTGGATGCTGACTTCATATCGCAGTCATTACCGTGTTGAACATGGTGGTAATATAGATGGTTTTAGTGCCAGTACCTGTCTTTTCCCCGGCGATAGCATTGGCATTGTAATTCTTTCCAATCAAAATGGGTCATCAGTTCCCGCAATCATCAGAAATTTTATTGCCGACAGAATGTTAGGACTTTCCTACCGTAACTGGAACCAGCAACGGTTAGATGATGCAGCCAAAGCTAAAAAAGCTGCCAAAGAAAGAATGAACAGCGATAGTGCGAATCAAAAACTGGGAACAAAACCATCTCATGCATTGAATGAGTACGAAGGTACCTTTAAGAACGATGGATATGGTAAAGTAGTGGTTAGTACAAAAGACAATCATCTGCAAATTGATTATGGGCAACTCAACTTCAGGTTAAAACATTATCACTATGACATTTTTAATGCCTACCCTACCAATGAAGGATTGGATGCAGATGAGGAAGATGCTACAAAAATTGATTTTAACACTAACCTCAAGGGAGAAATTGAATCCATAGCAGTTACCCTGGAACCGGCAGTTAATCCAATCGTTTTCAAAAAAGAAATAAAAGAAATAAAAATTGATAAAGCTGAATTAGCAAAATATACAGGCATATTTGAGTTAGGTCCGCAAACCATAAAGTTTGATGTAAGAGGCGAAGGCGTATTATGGGCCTCTATAGCCGGTCAGCCAGATTATGAGCTGGTGCCGGTAAAAAAAGATGAATTCAATTTCAAAATACTCAATGGTTTTAGTGTAAGGTTTGAAGCAGATGATAAAGGCGCTTACAATACCGCTTATTTTATTCAGCCCAACGGAACATTTAAAGCAATTAAAAAGAAATAGAACAACGGTGTATGTTAATATTAAAATCTGTAACCAGGGTAATTACCTTAACGGGTTTGTTCGCAATTATCTTTTTATCTTCCTGCAATAAAAAACAATCGTACGATACTATTATCCGCAATGGAATAGTGTACGATGGCAGCGGTAATGATGCTGTTAAAGCAGACATCGGAATTATTAATGATACTATTGCGTTTATCGGTGATCTTTCCAATGCTTCAGCAAAAAATGAAATTAATGCTAATGGCAAAGCGGTGGCTCCGGGTTTTATTGATGCACATAGCCATCATGCCGGCAATATAGATAACCATCGTGATATGGAAGCGGTGGTAAGCCAGGGTATCAGTACCATTGTTATTGGCCAGGATGGTGGCTCTAATTTTCCTTTAGCTGACTTCTTTAAAAAGATGGAAGTAAATCCCTCAGCAGTAAACATTGCATCATATAGTGGTCATAATACTATTCGTGATTCTGTTTTAGGCAAAAATTTCAAACGCAAAGCAACACCTGAGGAATTAGAAAAAATGAAAGCAATGGTGAAGCAGGATATGGAAGCAGGTGCATTAGGATTTTCAACGGGATTAGAATATGATCCGGGAATTTATTCTGCCAATGATGAAGTGTTAGAACTATCTAAAGTTGTTGCACCATATGGTGGAAGATACATCAGCCATGTAAGAAGTGAAGACCGTTATTTCTGGAAAGCGATAGAGGAGATCATCACTATTGGCAAAGAAGCTAAAATTCCTGTGCAAATAAGTCATGTTAAATTAGCCATGCATAATATTTGGGGTAAAGCAGACAGCCTCATTGCTATATTGGATGCAACTAGAAAAAATGGGATTGATATTACTGCTGATATTTATCCTTATACCTACTGGAATAGTACTATAAAAGTGTTATTCCCGGATAGAAACTTTAGTGATGAAAAAGAAGCTGAACTGATCTTAACACAGATCACTTTACCTGATGACATTATATTAGGTTCCTATGAAGTGCAGCCGGAATATGCCGGTAAAACCATTGCACAGATTGCTAAAATTGAAGCCAAACCTCCCGCAAAAATGCTGGTTGAATTAATTGCAAGAATTGATGCATGGGAGAAGAAGAACAATAAAGAATGCCGGGAAAATATTATGGCTACTTCAATGGATGAAAATGATATTAAGAAACTGATGCAATGGCCTTATACCTGTATCTGCTCGGATGGCTCCAGTCAGGGTACACATCCAAGAGGTTACGGCGCTTTTACCAGGGTGCTGGGTAAATATGTGAGAGAAGAAAAGGCCTTAACATTGCAGCAGGCTATTTACAAAATGACTGCTCTTACAGCAAAAAATCTTAACATTAAGAACAGAGGTTTATTGAAAACAGGTTATTATGCTGATATTGTAATCTTTGATCCCGCGACAGTGAAAGATGAAGCAACCATTGCAGAACCACATAAAACATCAACAGGAATAGAATGGGTACTGGTGAATGGAAAACTAGTTTATCAAAATAAAAAAACAACCGGGGCATTACCAGGTAAAATCATAAAACGTCAATAAACATCCACACTAAAAACTCTGCTTATGCGCTATTTTATTGTTTGCATTGCTGCCATTTTAATTTTCGTTTCCTGTAAACAAAAACAACAGTACGATACCATTATCCGTAATGGAATGATCTATGATGGTAATGGAGGGGAGCCCTACAAAGGTGATATCGCTATTCAAAACGATACAATTGCTTTTATTGGAGATTTGTCAAATGCAACTTCCGCTAATGAAATCGATGCAAAAGGAAATGCTGTTTCCCCCGGCTTTATCAATATGATGGGACATTCAGAAGAAACATTGATACAGGATGGAAGAGGACAAAGTGATATACGCCAGGGTGTAACTACCGAAATATTTTGCGAATCAAGTATGGCGCCGCTCAATGCAAAAATGAAAACCATGCAACAGAACGGCCAGGGCGATATTAAATACAAAGTGGAATGGAATACATTGGGAGAATACATGAACTTTTTGGAAAAGAAAGGCATATCACCAAACATTGCCTCCTTTGTAGGAACAGATATAGTAAGAGTTTATGTGTTAGGAGAAGATAATGTAGCTCCCAGTCCGGCTCAACTCGAGAGTATGAAATTATTAGTGAGGCAGGCAATGGAAGAAGGTGCATTAGGTGTTACGGATGCATTGATATATCCACCTGCAACATTTGCCAAAACAGATGAATTAATTGAATTATCAAAAGAAGCATCAAAATATGGCGGCACATACAGCAGTCATATGCGCAGTGAAGGAAATAAACTGTGGGAAGCAGTGGAAGAATTAATTACAATATCCAAAGAAGCAAATATTCCGGCTGATATTCATCATCTCAAAGCAGCAGGAAAAGACAACTGGTATAAAATGGATAGCGTAATTAAAAGAGTGGAAAGAGCAAGAAAAGAAGGACAGGATGTAATAGCAGATATGTACACGTATGTGGCAGGTGCAACGGGAATGACCTCCGCATTTCCTCCTACTTTACAGGATGGTGGATTTGGTAAACTGCGGGAGAGATTGATGGATCCAAAAATCCGGGCTTCTATGAAAAAGGCTATGAACACTAATGCAACGGATTGGGAAAATCTTTATTACGGCGCCGGTGGTGCTGAGCATGTTTTATTGTTGGCGTTCAAACAGGATTCATTAAAAAAATACACCGGCAAAACATTAGCAGAAGCAGCAAAGCTGATGGGAAAAACACCTGAAGATGCTGCCATGGATTTGATCATTGGAGACAGTACCAGAGTGGGAGTTGCTTATTTCTTAATGACAGAAGACAATGTAAAAAAACAAGTAGCATTACCATGGGTTAGCTTTGGCAGTGACGAAGGTTCCTATACAACTGAAGGAGTTTTCTTAAAATCTAATGCACATCCCAGGGCTTATGGAAATTTTGCAAGAGTGTTGGGCAAATACAGTCGTGATGAAAAAGTTGTTTCATTACCAATGGCCATTTATAAATTAGCTAATTTGCCATGTAAACATTTGAAACTTCAAAAACGTGGAGAACTGAAAGTGGGAAATTATGCTGACATCGTTGTATTTGATCCGGCTAAAGTAAAAGACAATGCTACCTTTGATAAACCACACCAATACTCCGAAGGAATGATTCATGTTTTTGTAAATGGAGTTCAAATGCTGAAGGACGGAGAGCATACGGGTAAAACTGGCGGCAGGTTTGTGAAGGGGCCGGGTTATAAAATGAAGAATTAAAAATTAATAATGAATCACTACTAATGAAAATTAATATCCGGAGAGCAGTAAAGGAAGATTGTTCAAGATTATTAGAATTGGTAAAAGAACTGGCTTTGTATGAGAAAGCGCCTGATGAAGTAACAGTGTCACTGGAACATTTTACTGAAAGTGGTTTTGGAAAGAATCCTGTATGGTGGTCATTTGTTGCCGAAGTGGATGGAATAATTCAGGGTTTTGCTTTGTATTACATCCGCTATTCCACCTGGAAAGGGCAGGCCATGTACCTGGAAGATATAATAGTTACAGAAGCCATGCGTGGCAGGAAATTAGGTAAATTATTATTTGACAGGCTGATTGAAGAAGCGAAAGAAAAAAAATTCAACCGTATTGTATGGCAGGTATTAGAATGGAATGAACCGGCCATAAATTTCTATAAAAAATATAATGCCGATTTTGACCCCGAATGGGTTAATTGCTCCATTTATGTGTAAGGAAGATCGGGAACTTATTTAATCAACTGCCTGCATTCTGCCAGCAGTTTTTCTTTGTTGATGGCGGCGGTACCTACTTCTTCGCACACCAATCCGCCGGCAATATTAGCAACTTCCGCCATTAACGATACATCTTTTGTGGCGGCATACACTAATGATGCCACTGCAATTACTGTATCACCAGCGCCGCTTACATCAGCAATATTTCTGAGGTGCGACGGAATAATATGGTGATTTTTATCATCTGCATAAAAAACGCCATGTTCCGATAACGTAATAAATGAAATATGATGCTGCAGTTTTTCTTTTAACTGCCGGTGAATTTGGTTCAGCAACTCATCTCCCACCCCATCTTCCAACACATTCAATCCTTCTTTTACTTCCTTTAAATTTGGTTTGAAAATATCTACACCAGTATAACTAAAGAAGTTTTTTCGTTTGGGGTCAACCGTGGTAATGATATTATGATGTTTACAAAGACCGGTTGTTTTTTGAATCACTAATTCCGTAATTACCCCTTTGTTATAATCTTCAAATATTACTACCTGTGGCTTCTCCTGCGCAATAAACTGTTGCATGGCAAGAATGAGCCGGTTCTCATCTTCATAGCCTAAATCATTTGTTACCTCACTATCCAAACGCATCATTTGCTGGTTACGGCTGATGATGCGGGTTTTATTAGTGGTAATGCGGTTGCTGCTTGTTAATAAAAATTCCGTATTAATGTTATTTTCCCCAAACAGCTTCTTTAAGACAGCACCATCATCATCATTACCGATAACCGATAGTACTGATACATTCGCCTGCAATGAACGGAGGTTCAACGCAACATTACCGGCACCCCCAATGCGATACTCTTTCTTCTGTAATGAAACAATAGGCACGGGTGCTTCCGGTGAAATACGTTCTACTTTACCCCACATGTAGGAGTCAAGCATCACATCTCCAATCACGGCTACTTTAATACCAGCAAAAGAAGAGAAAAGTTTATCAAAATCAATAACAGCCATTTTAGTTTTCTTTTTTCTTATTGGCAACAGCAATATAATATAGTGGCAATCCTAACAAAACAATAATCAATCCTGCTCCGGCATATACCGGCTTCATTTTAATAAGAAACACACAAAATACAATTCCCAAAATAATATAAATAACCGGCAATACAGGATAGCCAAATGCCCTGTATGGTCTTTCTGCATTGGGTTGTTTCTTTCTCAGGACAAAAATACCAATGATGGTTAATGCATAAAAAATCACAACTACAAATGAAACCATATCTAACAAATCTCCGTAACGTCCACTTAAACAAAGCACAGAAGCAAGAATACATTGTGCCCATAATGCCCATTGCGGAACAGCATTTTTATTCAAGTGCCCGGCTTGCCTGAAAAACAATCCGTCTTTCGCCATCGTATAGTACACTCTTGCACCGGCTAATATCAAACCATTATTACAACCAAAGGTAGAGATCATGATCATTACAGCAATTACATAAGTTCCAACATTACCAAAGATCACATTACTGGCAGCAACAGCAACCCTGTCCTGTGGTGCAAAAGCAATATCATGTAATGGCATCACACTTACATACATCAGGTTGGCTGTGATGTAAATGATGGTTACGATCATTGTTCCAAGGAAAAGACTTAACCCAATATTGCGTTTTGGGTTTTTAATTTCACCGGCAATAAAGGTTACATTATTCCACGAATCACTGCTGAAAATTGATCCAACCATAGCCGCAGCAATTGCCCCTAATATAGCCGAGCCAGTTAATCCTGTAACGGTACCGTCTGGTGCAATGGAATGCATATTCCAGGCATTGGTCCAGTTAGCATCCCAGGTATCTTTTTTTGCAGCCAATAAAAAACCAAACACGATCAGACCGAACAATGAAACCAGTTTGGTTAAGGTAAAAGTGGTTTGAATGATTTTACCACCCTTTACACCTTTTGTATTGATATAAGTAAGGAAAATGATCAGTAAAATTGATACTAACTGTGCAGGATATAATTTAAATGCACCAATCTGCATTAATATATTTTCATCTTTTAATTCTAATACATGAAAAAAGTATCCGGCAAATTTGGAGAAGGCTACTCCCACGGCAGCAATCGTTGCCGTTTGTATCACTGCAAAAAAACTCCAGCCGTATAAAAATCCTGCTAAAGGATTAAATGCTTCTTTCAAATAAACATATTGTCCGCCAGCTTTAGGATACATGGCACTAAGCTCACCATAACTAACAGCGGCAGTTAATGTCATAAAGCCGGTAATAAGCCATACAGCAATTAACCAGCCGGCGCTGCCTACATTACGGGTAATATCAGCGCTTACAATAAAAATACCGGAACCAATCATGGAACCGGCAACAATCATAGTGGCATCCAGCAATCCCAGGGTGGGCTTAAAATTGGTTTGTTCACTCATAAAAAATCCCGTTGTTTAAAACGGGATTGAAGATAAGCATTTCAGCTTATTCTGATTATTTCTTTGCTGATTTAAGATAGTCAGCATTAAGACCCTTTAAAACTTCGTTGGTAATATTACAGGCCGTGTCTTTATGCAAAAACATCATGTTGCCTTTGGCCACTCCAAACACAAATGAGTAATGACTGTTTTTATTATACTCATTCATATAAGCTTCAATTTTACTTAACACATCATCCATACCTTTTGCCTGCTCATCATTGAGCTCTTTACTAAGCTGCAGTTTTTTATTTTCCAACGTCTGCATTTTCAGTTTATAAGCGTTTTCAAAATTTTGTGCTTCCACTTCAGTTATTGTATTCCCTTTTTGTACAAAACGCAATCTTTCGTTTTCAATAGCATTATAGTCACTATTCAGTGCTTTATCAATACTATCCCTTTTTACTTCATATTTCTTTTGCAATAATTTAAAGTATTCATAATTATTTTCCAGCGTATCAATATCAACGTAGGCCACATTGATTTTATGAGCCTGGGCATCCAGTTTGGCACTCCTGTGTTCATCAGCCTTTTTGCTGCTCACCTGTAAATAAAATAAAACGCCTACCAGCGCAAAAAGCAATACAAATAAGAGAGTAGAAAAATTCTTCATCAGCGCATTTTTAGCAAGATAAGCTTATTCAACTTTCGTAGCTGAACAGGTATTAAAATTTTAGTAAAGGCTTAACATGGTTAGCACCGGTTAAACAAATTAGCATCATTACATAACGAATAATAATGTGGTTTTCAAAGATAAAATTTCAGGAAGTAATTCAAAAAAAAGGAGTGAGAAATACTCACTCCTTACATCTATTTTTAATTTTCAACTCAGCTTATCAGCTTATTAAAAATTGAATTACTCTTCCTCATCAAAGCTCATGGCTTCACGGGTGGTTTGCAGCAATTCGTATTCTTCCTTACTTCCCACTATCATGTTATCGAACTCACGTAAACCTGTACCAGCCGGTATTGGATGCCCGGTGATTACGTTTTCTTTCAGCCCCAGCATGTCATCTGCTTTACCGTTGATAGCCGCTGAACTCAACACTTTTGTAGTTTCCTGGAAGGATGCCGCAGAAATCCAGCTATGTGTACCTAATGAAGCCTTGGTGATACCTAACAACACCGGAGTGGAAGTTGCCGGCTGTGCATCGCGGAATTCAACAGGTTTTTTATCTGCCCGGCGTAATGCTGAGTTTTCTTCTCTTACATCCCGCAAGCTTACAATCATACCAGCTTTCAGCTTAGTGCTTTCTCCCGGATCAGTTACTACTTTCTTATCAAAGATCCAATCGTTCTCATTGTTAAAGTCAAAACGATCTTCCAAATCTCCTTCCAGGAATTTAGTATCACCAGCATCTACAATCTCAACTTTCTTCATCATCTGGCGAACGATCACTTCAATATGCTTATCGTTGATCTTCACACCCTGTAAACGATATACTTCCTGTATTTCATTCACCACATATTCCTGTACAGCAAACGGACCTTTGATGTTTAAGATATCGTAAGGAGCAATTTGTCCGTCACTCAATGGTGTACCGGCTTTTACATAGTCACCATCCTGTACAAGAATTTGTCTTGTCAATGGAACTAAGTATTTCTTAATTACACCATCTTTTGCTTCAATTACAATTTCACGGTTACCACGTTTTACAGCACCAAAGCTTACCACACCATCAATTTCAGAAACGATAGCAGGGTTACCCGGGTTTCTTGCTTCAAACAATTCTGTTACACGTGGAAGACCACCGGTGATATCTCTCAGTTTACCTAATACACGTGGAATCTTCACCATTACCTGTCCTGCTTTTACATCTTCTCCTTCTTCAATAGAAATGTGAGAACCAACAGGAAGGTTATATGATTTGATCTCTTTTCCTTCAATTAACAATGAAGGGATCTTTGTTTTATCTTTTGTTTCGATAACCACTTTTTCACGGTGACCAGTTTGTTCATCCGCTTCTTCACGGTAGGTAACGCCTTCAATAATGTTTTCAAACTTAACTGTACCGGCAATTTCAGCCACTACTACGTTGTTGAACGGATCCCATGTACAAATAGCCTCGCCTTTCTTCACCTGCTGACCATCTTTCACTAACAAAGTAGCACCATAAGGAACGTTGTTGGTAATTAATAAGCGGTCATTCTTTACATCCATGATACGCACCTCACCGGTACGACCAATTACGATTTGTACGGTATCGCCATCATTATTCTTAGCACTTACTGTACGCAATCCATCAAACTGTACCGTACCATCAAACTTGGCTGATAGTTGTGAATCTACCGATGCAGAACCAGCCACACCACCCACGTGGAAGGTACGCAATGTCAACTGTGTACCAGGTTCACCGATTGACTGGGCGGCAATGATACCAACAGCATCACCCCGTTGTGCGAGGTAACCGGTAGCTAAGTTTTTACCATAACATTTCACACACACACCACGTTTGCTTTCGCAGGTAAGTACAGAACGGATTTCAACTACTTCAATACCACTTTCTTCAATTTGCTTCGCAATATCACTGGTAATTTCTTCACCGGCTTTAACGATAAGTGCATCTGATTGAGGATCGTAAACATCATGTACAGATGTACGGCCTTCAATACGATCGCTCAACGGTTCAATAATATCTTCGTTATCTTTTAATGCTGATGTAGCAATACCACGCAGTGTACCACAATCTTCTTCATTAATCACCACATCCTGTGCAACGTCCACGAGACGACGGGTTAAGTAACCGGCATCCGCTGTTTTCAACGCTGTATCGGCCAAACCTTTACGGGCACCGTGTGTAGATATAAAGTATTCCAATACACTCAATCCATCTTTAAAGTTGGAAAGGATAGGGTTTTCAATGATCTCACTTCCGGTAGAACCAGATTTACGTGGCTTAGCCATCAATCCCCTGATACCAGCCAACTGCTTAACCTGTTGCTTACTACCACGGGCACCTGAATCAAGCATCATGTAAACAGAGTTGAAACCTTGTTTATCAGTTGCCATTTCACGTATCAATGTTTCTGTAACTTTTGTATCCACACGGCTCCAGATATCAATGATCTGGTTATAACGCTCGTTGTTTGTGATCAAACCCATATTGTAGTTATCCCACACTTCATCTACTTCTGCAGCAGCCGTATCAATCATGGATTCTTTAATTTCAGGAACAATCAGGTCATTAATGTTGAATGACAGACCACCCTGGAATGCTGTGCGGAAACCTAATGTTTTAATATCATCCAGGAACTTCGCTGTTTTTGGAATATTGGTGATATTAATGATATCACCAATAATTTCACGAAGATTCTTTTTAGTTAATAAAGCATTTACAAAACCTACTTCTTTTGGAACAAACTGGTTAAAGATTACACGACCAACAGTAGTATCAATCAGTTTGTATTCCAGTTCACCATTGGCATTACGAACATTTGCCTTTACTTTAATAGGTGCATGTAAGTCAACCTGCTTTTCATTGTAAGCGATAATCACTTCTTCAGCACTGTAGAAAGCTTTTCCTTCGCCTTTTACTTTTTCTGTTTCAGTTGATTTCTTCGCTTTAGAAATATAATACAAACCAAGCACCATGTCCTGGGAAGGAAGGGTGATGGGTGTACCATTTTGCGGGTTCAAAATGTTATGTGAAGCCAGCATCAATAACTGTGCTTCCAGGATAGCAGCATTGCTCAATGGAACGTGTACCGCCATCTGGTCACCATCAAAGTCGGCGTTGAAAGCCGAACACACCAATGGGTGCAATTGAATGGCTTTACCTTCAATCAACTTAGGCTGAAAGGCCTGGATGGATAAACGGTGTAACGTTGGGGCACGGTTTAACATTACCGGGTGACCCTTTAATATGTTTTCGAGGATATCCCAAACAATCGCCTCTTTCTTATCCACTAATTTTCTTGCACTCTTAACTGTTTTAACGATTCCTCTTTCAATTAACTTACGAATGATAAATGGCTTAAACAATTCAGCAGCCATATCTTTTGGTAAACCACACTCATGCAATTTCATTTCAGGACCTACCACAATTACCGAACGACCAGAGTAGTCAACACGTTTACCTAACAGGTTCTGACGGAAACGTCCCTGTTTACCTTTTAATACATCACTCAACGATTTTAATGCACGGCCACCTTCTGCTTTAACAGCATTTGATTTACGGCTGTTATCAAACAATGAGTCAATTGCTTCCTGTAACATACGTTTTTCATTACGCAAGATTACCTCAGGAGCTTTAATCTCTAACAAACGCTTTAAACGGTTGTTACGAATGATAACACGACGGTATAAATCGTTCAGATCAGAAGACGCAAAACGACCACCATCCAAAGGAACTAACGGACGCAGTTCCGGTGGAATAACAGGGATGTATTGCATTACCATCCACTCCGGACGGTTGTTGATTCTTGTATTCGCATCACGGAAAGCTTCTACCACACTCAAACGCTTTAACGCATCGGCCTTACGTTGTTGTGAAGTTTCATTAGCAGCAGCATGACGTAAAGAAGCACTTAAACTGTCTAAGTCTAATCTTCCTAATAAATCATGCACCGCTTCAGCACCCATCTTGGCGATAAACTTGTTAGGGTCATCGTCAGGTAAGTACTGGTTATCTTTTGGCAATGCATCCAGGATGTCTAAATATTCTTCTTCAGTCAGCAGGTCACCGTAGTTCTGACCTTTATCAGCACGGATACCAGACTGAATCACCACAAAACGTTCGTAATAGATAATAGTCTCCAATTTCTTAGAGCTCATCCCTAACAAATAACCAATTTTGTTAGGTAAGGATTTAAAGTACCAGATGTGTACTACAGGCACCACCAGTTTAATGTGGCCCATACGTTCACGGCGCACTTTCTTTTCAGTTACTTCCACACCGCAACGGTCGCACACAATACCCTTATAACGGATACGCTTGTACTTACCGCAGGCACATTCATAATCCTTTACAGGACCAAAAATTCTTTCGCAGAACAAGCCATCACGTTCAGGCTTATACGTACGATAGTTAATAGTTTCAGGCTTTAATACTTCACCAAAGCTTTTTTCCAAAATAGAATCCGGGGAAGCCAGACCTATAGTGATTTTTGAAAACGTAGCTCTTGGACGATTATCTTTTTTGATAGCCATATGTTTCGTTTATCGTTTTGTGTTTTTTGTTTTTGTTACCAGCTTTTTATCGCTGTTGGTCTTTTGTTGCGTCGCACTCTTGTACGTTCTGTTCTTTATTGAGCTTTCAGTTGCCAGTCTTCAGTTCATAGTCTGCATATCTTTTGCGAACTGTTCACTGCCAACTGCAAACTTTTTATTCAAACTTCAGGTCAAGCCCCAAACCTCTCAACTCATGAACCAATACGTTGAATGATTCAGGAATACCGGCTCTTGGAACATTATCACCTTTTACAATTGCTTCGTATGTCTTTGCACGACCGATGATATCATCAGACTTCAGCGTTAACAATTCCTGCAATATGTTGGAGGCGCCATAAGCTTCCAGTGCCCATACTTCCATCTCACCAAAACGCTGACCACCAAACTGAGCTTTACCACCTAATGGCTGTTGTGTGATCAAGCTGTATGGTCCGATTGAACGGGCATGCATCTTGTCATCCACCATGTGGTGCAGCTTAATCATATAAATAATACCAACCGTTGCTTTCTGGTGGAAACGTTCACCGGTTTCACCATCATACAAATAGGTATGACCAAAACTCGGCAAGCCGGCATTATTGATGTGATTGGCAATTTCATCCACGGTAGCACCATCAAAAATCGGCGTAGCGAAACGCATGCCTAATTTTTCACCAGCCCATCCAAGAACAGTTTCATAAATCTGTCCCAGGTTCATACGGCTCGGTACACCCAATGGGTTCAGCACAATATCAACCGGCGTACCATCTTCTAAGAAAGGCATATCTTCTGCACGAACTATTTTAGCTACTATCCCTTTGTTACCGTGACGACCGGCCATCTTATCACCCACTTTCAGTTTACGCTTAACAGCCAAATAAACTTTAGCCAGTTTTAATACACCGGCTGGTAATTCGTCACCAATTGAGATGTTGAATTTCTCTCTCTTGTAACGGCCTAACTCTTCGTTATACTTAATGTTAAAGTTGTGTAAGAGAGTATTGATGTTATCATCAATGTGTTTCTCACCGGTCCATCCCAAAGGATTTACGTTCTGGTAATCTATTCCAGCTAAATTTTTAGGATTGAACTTAGCTCCTTTACCAATCAGCACTTCGCCAAAGTTGTTACTTACACCAGCAGAAGTTTTATCACGAAGCAGAACCTGCAGTTTGCTAATTAATAATTCAAGTAAATCAGCTGTGTTCTTCTCATGTACTTTCTCTACTTTTTCTAACAGTGCTTTCTCTCTTACTTTAGTATTCTTATCTTTTTTGGCACGTTGGAACAAACGCTTATCAATTACCACACCTTCAGTACCACTTGGTGCTTTTAATGAAGCATCTTTTGCATCACCTGCTTTATCACCAAAGATGGCCCGTAATAATTTTTCTTCTGGTGTTGGGTCACTTTCACCTTTAGGAGTGATTTTTCCAATAATGATATCCCCTTCTTTAATAGCAGCACCAATGCGGATGATACCATTCTGATCTAAATCTTTGGTAGCCTCTTCACTTACGTTAGGAATATCCGGCGTTAATTCTTCTTCACCCAACTTGGTATCACGAACTTCTAATTCAAATTCTTCAATGTGAATAGAAGTAAACCAGTCTTCCTTCACCACTCTTTCGCTGATTACAATCGCATCCTCAAAGTTGTAACCCTTCCATGGCATGAATGCTACTTTCAGGTTACGTCCTAATGCCAGTTCTCCATTTTGTACGGCATACCCTTCTGTTAAGAAGTCTCCCGGTTTAACCTTCTGACCTTTCTTCACAGCAGGTTTCAGGTTGATACAGGTTGCCTGGTTGGTTTTTGTAAACTTGGTAAGTTTATAAATCTTTAAATCTTCTTCAAATGAAACTAAGCGTTGTTCCTCGTCCCTGTCGTAACGAACATGAATCTCATTGGCATCCACAAATTCAACCACACCGTTTCCTTCTGCATGAATCTGTATCCTGGCATCACGGGCAGCTTTCGCTTCCAGGCCTGTACCTACAATCGGGGCTGTTGGACGAATTAACGGCACGGCTTGACGTTGCATGTTTGAACCCATCAGGGCACGGTTAGCATCGTCATGCTCCAGGAACGGAATCAACGAAGCACTCAAACCAACAATCTGGTTGGGAGCTACGTCCATAAATTCTACTTCGTTTTTATCTAAAATCGGGAAGTCACCTGTTTGACGGCTTTTTACTTTGTCCTCTGCAATATGACCATTCGCATCAATTTCAGCATGCGCCTGTGCAATCTTTGCTGTGTCTTCTTCTTCTGCACTTAAGAAAGTCAGGTGCTTCATATCAATCTTACCATTATCAACTTTACGGTAAGGTGTTTCGATGAAGCCCATCTCATTAATCTTGGCATGTACGCAAAGAGTAGAAATCAAACCGATGTTTGGACCTTCCGGAGTCTCAATGGTACACAAACGGCCGTAGTGAGAATAGTGTACGTCACGCACCTCAAAACCTGCCCGTTCACGACTTAAACCACCGGGCCCGAGAGCTGAGATACGACGCTTATGTGTAATCTCACTCAATGGGTTTGTCTGGTCCAAGAACTGAGATAATTGTGAAGTACCAAAGAATGAATTAATAACAGAAGAAAGTGTTCTTGCATTAATCAAATCAACCGGAGTGAATACCTCGTTATCACGTACGTTCATTCTTTCACGGATGGTACGGGCCATACGGGCCAGACCAACACCAAACTGAGCATATAACTGCTCGCCTACTGTACGTACACGACGGTTACTCAGGTGATCAATATCATCTATCTCTGCTTTAGCGTTGGTTAAACGAACCAGGTATTTGATGATTAAGATAATATCTTCTCTTGTTAATGTCTTTTGTGTAAGTGGTGCTTCAATGTTCAGTTTGCGGTTAATTTTATAACGACCAACTTCACCTAAATCATAACGCTTATCACTAAAAAACAATTTGTCTATAATACCACGGGCTGTCTCGTTATCCGGGGCGTCAGCACCACGTAATTGACGGTAGATATGTTGTACGGCTTCCAACTCAGAGTTAGAAGTATCTTTATTTAAAGTATTATAGATGATAGCATAATCACCACTCACTTCTTCTTTCTGTACGAATACGCTTTCAACACCCATATCAACAATGAGTTTAATGTTATCAGCATTCAATACAGAGTCACGTTCTAATACTACTTCATTTCTTTCAATTGAAACTACTTCACCGGTATCCTCATCCACAAAATCCTCCACCCAGCTTCTTAATACACGGGCAGCTAATAATTTTCCTTCGTATTTAGAAAGTGTTTTCTTATCAGCTTTTACCTCATCAGCCATACCAAACAGTTCAAGGATGTCTTTATCTGTTTCGTATCCGATAGAACGTAACAAAGTAGTTACCGGGAATTTTTTCTTACGGTCGATGTAAGCATACATCACATTGTTGATGTCCGTTGCAAATTCCATCCATGCACCTTTAAATGGAATTACACGGGCAGAATAGATTTTTGTACCATTTGGATGCAATGATTGTCCAAAGAATACACCGGGTGAACGGTGTAACTGTGATACTACTACCCTTTCTGCACCATTGATAACGAAAGTACCACGGGGGGTCATGTAAGGAATGTTTCCTAAGAATACATCCTGTACGATAGTCTGGAAATCGATATGCTCTTCGTCATTACAGCTTAAACGCAACTTAGCCTTTAAAGGCACAGCATATGTTAAACCTCTTTCCATACATTCATCGATAGTATAACGTGGGGGATCCACGAAATAATCGAGAAACTCAAGAACAAATATGTTACGGGTATCAGTAATCGGGAAGTTTTCTTTGAACACACGGAAAAGCCCTTCTACGTTACGCTTATCAGGCGTAGTTTCCAACTGGAAGAAGTCTTTAAACGACTGCAGTTGAATGTCGAGCAGGTCTTCTGGCTCAGCTAAATGTTTTATCTTACCGAAACTGACTCTTTTGTTGTGAAGTGTTGTTGAAGACATATTAGTAAAACCGGTTTTTAATTTTAATAGACGTACAATACACACCCCGCCTTACTTTAATCAAAAAATAATGCAGGTGGTTATCAATTACTTATGCATGTACTGGAACGTCAAAATTACCTTAGGCCTGATTTAAGGAACGCAAAGGTAAGGATATTGATGCAATCCAAAACAATTTTATGCACGGTTTTTGGGAGTTGTGCATAACTGCTAAATTCGTCAGAGATTAGCCAAAATGGCAAAAAAAATCCCGTCTGGCCTAAGGCGAGACGGGATAATATTCAATTGAGAACAACCATTACGCAATCTCAACGTCAGCGCCGGCTTCTTTCAGTTTGTTAGCGATTTCTTCAGCTTCTGCTTTAGATACGCCTTCTTTAACATTTTTAGGAGCCCCGTCCACTAAGTCTTTCGCTTCTTTCAAACCAAGACCAGTTAAATCTTTTACGATTTTAACCACATTCAGTTTAGAAGCACCACCGCTCTTCAACACTACGTTGAAAGCAGTTTTTTCTTCAGCAGCAGCGGCACCACCACCTTCACCACCACCAGCTACTACTACAGCGGCTGCAGCAGGCTCAATACCGTAATCTGCTTTTAATACGTCAGCCAGTTCCTGTACTTCTTTTACAGTTAAGCCAACCAGTTGTTCTGCTAATGCTTTTACGTCTGCCATTTGATTTAAATTTTTACCGTCTTCATTGCTTTTTTTATTAGCTCCGACGGAGTTTAAAAAAATTGTTTATGCCTTTAACATCCGGCCAGTTATTTATTTAATGCTTTCGCAATAAAAATTAAAATTACTCAGCTGCTGCAACTTCAGCTCCACCAGCTTTTTGTTCGTGATGATGCAATAAAGCAGCAATAACACGTTTTGCAGGTGATTGCAATAAGCCGATAACTTCACCAATCAATTCATTCTTCGTCTTGATCTTGGTTAATGAAGCTAATGTGTTATCACCAGTGTAAACATCACCATTAATGAAAGCTGCTTTTAATACCGGTTTTTCACCGTTGCTTTCTTTACGGAAAGAGCTGATGATTAAAGCCGGCTCTTTTGGATTTTCGCTGAATAATAAAGCAGTTACATTGTTCAGTGCATCGTACACACCAGTGTAACGTTCAGTATCCAGTGATTCCAGTGCTTTTTTGATGAGGGTATTCTTAGCCACTTTCATTTCAACATTTTTGTTGAAACAGGCACGGCGAAGTTTGCTCACCTGTTCTACTGTCAGCGATTCAGTATCGGTGATATAGAAGTTATTGTATTGTGAGAATTTACCTTTCAGCAATTCAATCACTTCATTTTTTTGTTCTTTGTTCATAACTCAACTATTTTATAATCCTGAGCAGTGCTGAAGGATTAGTTCATTAATGATTTTGTATCAATTGAAATACCAGGACTCATTGTGCTGGCCATAAATACACTCTTAAGGTAAGTACCTTTAGCTGTAGATGGTTTTGCTTTGATGATGGCATTAAGTAATTCGTGACTGTTTGCCGCAATTTTATCGGGGCTGAAACTTACACGGCCAATTGATGCGTGAACAATACCTGCTTTGTCAACTTTGAAAGCGATTTTACCGCCTTTTACTTCGTTAACTGCAGCAGCTACATCATTAGTAACAGTACCTGTTTTAGGATTCGGCATCAGGTTACGTGGGCCTAATACTTTACCCAGCTTACCAATTTTAGGCATTACAGATGGTGTGGCAACGATAACGTCCACATCAACCCATCCGCCTTCAATTTTTGTAATGAACTCATCCAGTCCAACAAAATCTGCTCCGGCAGCTTTTGCATCCGCTTCTTTATCGGGGGTGCAAAGTACCAGTACCTTTTTTGTTTTACCGGTTCCGTGAGGAAGTGTTACCGTACCACGAATAGCCTGGTCAGCTTTCTTGGGGTCAACACCCAAACGGATATGTAAATCAACAGAACTGTCGAATTTAGTTGTATTCACTTCTTTAACTAATGCAGAGGCTTCATTGAGTGAATACTGCTTGTTTTTATCAACTTTTGAAGCCACAGCTTTTCTTTTCTTAGCGATTGCCATTTTCATTCAGTTTTAGAGTGAATAATTAATTTTCCCAGGGAGCTTTACCTTCAACCGTTAAACCCATACTGCGGGCAGTACCGGCAACCATGCTCATCGCACTTTCAATAGTGAAGGCGTTAAGGTCAGGCATTTTGTCTTTAGCAATTGCTTCAACTTGTGCCCATGTTACCTTACCTACTTTTTGACGGTTAGGCTCTTTGGAACCGCTTTGAATTTTAGCTGCTTCCAGCAACTGAACAGCTGCAGGAGGAGTTTTGATGATGAATTCAAAACTCTTGTCGGAGTAAACTGTAATTAATACAGGGAGAACTTTTCCCATTTTGTCCTGCGTACGGGCATTAAACTGCTTGCAGAACTCCATGATGTTGATACCTTTTGAACCGAGTGCTGGTCCAATTGGCGGTGCAGGGTTGGCCTGGCCACCCTTACACTGTAGCTTTACATAGCCAGTGATTTCTTTTGCCATTTTCTACTTTTTTTGGTGTTAACGTCCCGCTCTGTGGCGAAACTCCCAAGTCAATGCATTCTTAGTCTAAAGAACTTTTTGGGGCAGCAAAGGTAAGTAAATAACTGGCAAATCGGCAATTCTCACAAGAAAAATTTTGATGCCCCCTGACCAGGCAAAATTAACCATGGATACCCATTATCTGTACTGATTATCTCCATCTGGCAAAAAGTAGCTTATTAAACAACTTTAATTATCCCGTAGAGTGATGGATTTTTAGATAATTATTGAAAATATTTAAATGATTTATGTGCCTTTTTTCAAAAAGAAATTTTTCAATTCAAATAGTTGTTATAATTTTCAATGACGAATCTAATCTACTACTAAAAACATTTAAACTCTCCTTGTATGGCTAAAGCAAAAAAGAAAAAAGCTGTAAAGAAACCCGCTCCTAAAAAAGCTAAAAAGGCTGTAAAAAAAGCAGCAAAGAAAAAAGCAGCTCCTAAAAAAGTTAAGAAGGCAAAAAAAGCGGCGCCTAAAAAGAAAGCCGTAAAAAAAGTAGTAAAGAAAAAAGCAGCAAAGAAAGCAGTTAAAAAGGCTGCGAAGAAAGTAGTGAAGAAAAAAGCTGCTCCCAAAAAAGCAGCGCCAAAGAAAGCAGCACCGCCAAAAGCAAAAGCTAAAAAACCAGCTGCACCAAAAGCTGCTCCGGCACCAGTTCCTGAAATAACACCGGCACCGGCTCCTTTAAGTTTATTTGATACAATGGACTCCCCCGCTATTGCAGAAACACCTGAACTGCCTGCTGAAAACAGCGATCATGGAGATGCTATATAAAAATGCTTTTTTATAAAAGCCAACTAACAAAAAACCTCAGCCGTTGGCTGAGGTTTTTACTATGTACGCATTATTTGTTAACCACCTCCGGTTTCACCCGTACGAACTTTTATCTTTTTCTTATGGGAATTCTTCTTCTCGTATTCTAAAATTTCTTTTGTTTTGGAAGGTTCTTTTTTCTTTTCCTCGGTTGCTTTGGCAGCTATCTCATCACCATTTTGCAGTTTGTCCATAAAATACATTTCGCTTTTTACCACTTTTGTATCCGGCGGATCATAAAATTTCCATTTGCCATGTTTGTAAGAATAGCCATCTACTTTTACAATTCTATATTCTTTTATATAGTCCGGCTTATCTAAATCATAAACAGGAACCGTATCGTATTGATTTTCGGGATTAATGGCACGCCAGCTTTCCTCCCGTATCAGATCCCCAAACATGGTATAATATTGCTGAGCCCCATCTTTATTTCCCCAGCGATAGTTTTCAATAGCAATTAAATCACCCTGCAAATTGTAGCGACGCCAAACTCCTTCTTTCTTATCATTCTTAAAAATCCCTTCTTCTTCATAGCCCGGTTCACCCCTTACTTCATCAAAATGAATGATCCACGGGCCCTGTTTTTGATTTTTCTGATCCACCCGGTTAAGGGTATCACCCTTCACACCAATGATATAATCTTTCCATTGGCCGGTACCGGTAAGCGATAAACCCATCAGCATAATTAATATACCACTAAAACGAAACGGTCTTATCATGCTTATTAAACGTTTTGAATTAGCTAAAATTGTTTCCACAAAATTATCAATTCCTGTGCCACCATCCATTTCACAGGATTCCCTTTACTTTGCAACCACAATTTATACAGATGAGATTTATTGCATTATTCGTTGCATTGATTATTACCTTTTCAGCCAACGCCCAGGATAATACAGCCCGTATTAAACAGATGAAAGCTGAGCTGGAAAAATCCAAAGACCCTGTTGCTTTGGTTAAGAAATGGAAAAAGAAATTTAAGATGGATACTATTTCTGTGATCAGCCCCGGTAAATATATGGGCATTGGAGATAGTCTTGCTTACACAGGAAAAGTTGGCAAAACATATGGTCCTTTTCCGTCTGACAGTATCATAGTATTAATTGGTGCTAAAGCATATAATATTTTTTATCATGCTGCACATATACTGCTTGATACCATTGCCTTCAGAAAACAGGTAGCAGTAAAAATGGCCGACAATCTTATCAGGCAAATAAAAACCGGTGAGAAGAAATTTGAAGATGTGGCACATACATATAATATGGACGGGTCAGGAGAAAATGGTGGTGACTTTGGTCTATTACCCGGCGGTGTATTACTAAGAGAACTTGACAAGGAAATAGTTAAACATAAAAAGGGAGATATTTTTAAAGTGGTTTCCCGCAGTGGTGTACACATTGTTAAAATTTTAGAAAATCCCAAAAAAGATATTGGCTTCGCTATACTGATGCGCATTTTCCTGTAGGAATTCTTTTACCTTCATGCCTACAAAAAAATAACGTATGAACAAGTTTTTATTATTTGCCGGTGCAGCAGTATTTAGTTTATCGGCATTAACTGCTTGCGGACAAAAAGAAGACAAATCAAAACGCCCCAGCCCTCCAGCAACCGCTAAACAAACCATCAGCAGCGGAGCTACCGTTACCATTGATTACAGTCAGCCATCTGTAAAAGGAAGAACCATTGGCAAAGAAGGTGATGGCGGTGTTGAACCCTATGCAGGTAAAGTATGGCGTACCGGTGCCAACGAGTGTACCACATTTGAAGTAGATAAAGATGTAAAAATAGAAGGTAAATCTTTAGCTAAAGGTAAATATGGCTTATTTACTATTTCAGGTGATGAATGGACTATCATCTTTAACAGTGATGCTAAACAATGGGGAGCTTACGACTATAAAGAAGCAAAAGATGTATTAAGAGTAAAAGTAAAACCAGGCAAAGCTGCTTCGTTTGCTGAGAAAATGACGTTCAATATTAGCAAAGACGGAAAGGTTTCATTAATGTGGGGAGATATACAGGTTGACTTTACTGTTCAATAAATTTAATAAACATTAGAAACAGAAAAGGGATCAACCGATCCCTTTTTTTATTTCAATAATTCTTTCAGCTTTTGTTCTAAATCTTCGCCTCTTAAATTTTTTGCTATAATTTTTCCATCCGGACCAACAAGCATATTCTGAGGGATGGAACTTATTTTATATAACATAGCTGCTTCATTATTCCAGAATTTTAAATCACTTACATGTGTCCATATTAATCCATCATCATGGATTGCTTTTAACCAGGCATCTTTGCCTCTGTCCAGCGAAACACCTAATACCGTAAAATTTTTATCCTTAAACATATTATATGCTGATACTAGGTTGGGGTTTTCTCTCCGGCAGGGCCCACACCAACTGGCCCAAAAATCAACCAGCACATATTTCCCTTTGAAAGAAGAAAGACTAACCGGATTACCACTGGTATCAGTCTGTGTAAAATCTATCGCATCTGTTCCCACCTCACCTATCATGGCTTTCTCAACAATTTCCCGCAATAATTTGCCATAATAACTCTCCTGTACTTCCGGGCTTAGTTCATTAAACCGTTTTCCCAGTGTTTGATAATCTTGTGAAAGATTACTGGTGATAAGTAATATTAATGCGCTTATTGCAGAACTTTTTTTGCTGCTTACATAGGCTCCAACGTTTTCATTTATACTTTCGACCGTAGCACGTATCAGCGTAAATAATGAATCCCTTTTTTGCTGATCAGCTGTTGTATTGTATGCCGAACCTAATTGATTGAGTTTGCCCAGCAATGGATCAAAGGTTTTTGTCATTGCTTTAAACTCGTTGTGTATGGGAGAACCTGTTAAAGTTGATTTATCTAACGTATTAATGTCACCAGTAAACACCATGGGTTTGTTGTCCATGTACAGGTAATATCTTTTTGGATTACCTGCAAAACTTAAATAGTATAATGCTGGTTCCTGCAGAGAACCTTTTAAAAGAAATTTTCCATTATTCACTTTAGCTTTTGCCAGGGTATCAGTGCTGAGCTCTTCATTATAGATAAAAGCAGTGGTACCGTTTGCTATACCTTTTATGGTTCCGGTAACAGAAAATTTATTAGCTGAATTTTGCGCCGGCAATATTACCGGCAATAATAAGAGTATGGATAAATATTTTTTCATATTATTTTGAATGACGTCCTTTTAAGACTGAAATCACATCCTGCAAATTATATCCCTTAACGTTAAGTAAAATTAAAAAATGGAACAATAAGTCGGCTGCTTCACCTAGGAATAAATCTTTATTATCATCTTTTGCTTCAATCACCAGTTCAACTGCTTCTTCCCCAACCTTCTGTGCAATTTTATTTACTCCTTTGGCAAATAACGAAGAAACATAGGAATTTTCAGGTGCCGTTTGCCGGCGCAGGTTGATGATTTCTTCCAGGTAAAATAAAAAATCTTCTGAATGATTTCTTTCGCTCCAGCAAGTATCTGCACCGGTATGACAAACAGGGCCCAGCGGTTGTGCCTTAATTAAAATGGTATCATCATCACAATCGCTCAATATTTCTTTAACCATTAAATGATTACCGCTTTCTTCTCCTTTTGTCCAGAGACGTTGTTTACTGCGACTGTAAAAAGTGACCTTGCCTTCACTCATCGTTTTCTTCAATGCCTCTTCATTCATAAAACCAAGCATCAGCACTTTTTGTGTTTTAAAATCCTGGATGATGGCGGGAGCTAATCCATCCGCATATTTTTTAAAATCTATTTTCATACACTGATTATTCTTATTACACTGATTACACGAATTGCTTTTAAACAAACTCAAATTTTATATTCTAACCTCTATATCCTTTCCTTTCAGATATGCTTTCAAATCCGGAATAGCAATTTCTTTAAAGTGAAATATACTGGCTGCCAACGCCGCATCTGCTTTTCCTTCTTCAAAGATATCTACAAAATGTTGCATGCTTCCACCACCTCCAGATGCAATCACCGGTATAGGTAATGTAGTTGCCAGTTCTTTAGTAATATCAACAGCAAAGCCGGCTTTTGTTCCATCATGATTCATAGAGGTAAGCAATATCTCTCCGGCACCTAATTGCACTCCTTTCTTTGCCCAGTCGATACATTTCATATCTGTTTTGGTACGACCACCATTGAGATAAACATACCATTCTCCATCTTCTTCCTTCTTTGTATCAATAGCTAATACCACACACTGACTGCCGAATTGTTTTTCCAGTTCTCGTATCAGTTCAGGTTTTTTAAAAGCAGAAGTGTTGACAGAAATTTTATCAGCTCCATTTTGCAATAACACACTTACATCTTCCACACTGCTGATGCCACCACCCACCGTAAAAGGAATATTGATATGATGTGCAATGCGGTTTACTAATTCACTTAATGTTTTTCTTTTTTCCACTGTTGCAGTAATATCAAGAAACACTAATTCATCTGCACCTTGTTGAGCATATAGTGCACCCAGTTCAACGGGATCACCGGCATCACGAAGGTTGACGAAGTTGGTTCCTTTTACTGTACGACCATCTTTAATATCCAGACATGGTATGATTCTTTTTGTCAGCATGATTTTATTTTCTTGAACTCAGCGCTACTTTTAAACCTAATACAATTAATAAGAAACCGGTTATTTTATTCTGCCATTTTACAAACCATTGTTTATCGGATAACCAGTTGCCCAGCTTTCCAAATAAAACAGCTACTGTAATATTTACTACTGTTCCTGAAAAGTTGAACCAGCTTCCCAATAACAATATCTGCACAGCAGTATTTCCTTTTTCAGGATGGATAAACTGTGGTAAAAACGCTAAAAAGAATAAAGCCACTTTAGGGTTAAGCACATTCGTTATAACTCCTTGCTGAAATATCTTTGATAAAGACTTCTTTTCCATTTTTTCATCCACTCTGAATAAATTTTGTTTGCTGAGAATGGATTTAATACCGAGATAAAACAAATAAGCGGCGCCCAAATATTTTATAACTGAAAACGCAATAGCAGAATTAGCAATGACAGCAGATAATCCAACAACAGCCGCCAGCAAATGAACCAGGCAACCTGCCGTAATACCTAATGATGAAACAATACCGGCTTTAATTCCCTGCGAAGTACTTCTTGTTGCCACATACAACATATCATTACCCGGCGTGATGTTGAGCATCAGGCTTGCAAAAGCAAATAACAAAAAGTCGCTGAGGCTTATCATATAAACTTCTTTAATTCAGTTAATGTGATTCTGTTCTCATAAATAGCTTTACCTACAATGGCTGCTGCACAACCAATGGACTCTAGTTCATCCAGGTCTTTCATACTGCTCACTCCTCCACTCGCAATAAAATGCAATTGAGGAAATTTGCTGATGATATTTTTATACAGTTCAATTGATGGCCCCTCCAGCTTTCCATCTTTACTTACATCAGTACAAAATAGTTGCTGCACTCCATGATTAATATACTTCTCAATGAAATCATATATCCAAACATCTGTTGTTTCCAACCAGCCTGCCACTGCAATCTTTTCATCTTTTACATCAGCTCCTAATAAAAATTTATTTGCTCCAAACTGCAACAACCATTTTACAAATTCTGTTTCATTCTTTACGGCAATGCTTCCAATAGTTGCCAGTGCAGCTCCCGAATTAAATACAATCTTTACATCCTCTTCCTTTTTAATTCCTCCTCCAAAATCAATAACCATAGAAGTTTTGGCGGCAATAGTTTCCAACACTTTCCAATTCTTAACTGCACCTGCTTTTGCTCCATCCAAATCCACGAGGTGCAATCTTGTTAATCCGGCATCTTCAAATTCCCGGGCAACTTCCAAAGGATTTTCATTATAAATTTTCTTTTGAGAGTAATCCCCTTGTGTGAGCCGTACACACTTACCATCTATTATGTCAATTGCGGGAATAATAATCACTATGTCGAATTTTGAATTTTAAATGTTGAATGAAAAGATAAACTCATTCAACATTTAGCATTAAGCATTTAAAATAAAATTTTTCAATATCTGCTCTCCTACAGCTGCACTCTTCTCCGGGTGAAACTGCACCCCATAAAAATTATCTTTATATAAACCAGAACTGTAAGGTTGTACATAATCTGTTGTAGCAATCGTATGCTCACCCAAAGCCGCATAATAGCCATGAACAAAATAACAATAACTGTTATCCGGTAATCCTTTGAACAAATCTGTTTTCAAATCATAAATAGTATTCCAACCTATTTGTGGCACTTTTACAGCAGCATCTGTTGGCTTAAACAATTTTACTTTCTCATCAAATATTCCGAGGCACTCTGTATTATTCTCTTCTGAATATTTACACATTAACTGCATACCTAAGCAAATACCCAGCACCGGTTGTTGTAAATTCTTAATCAATTCATCCAACCCCCTCTCGTTTAAGTATTGCATAGCACTGCTTGCTTCACCTACACCGGGAAAAATTACCTTATCTGCTTTCTTAATCAACGCATGGTCATCTGTCACTACAGCCTCCACACCTATTCTTTCCAATGCATACAACACTGACTGAATGTTACCCGCATTATATTTTATTATTACTAAATTCATTTGTAACTTTCTATTACTGTTATCAGCGGAAGTAGCTCACCTGGTAGAGCGACAGCTTCCCAAGCTGTAGGTAGCGGGTTCGAGTCCCGTCTTCCGCTCATCTTAATACGTGATTTAAAAATTCTTTTGTTGTCTTCTCCACATCTTTACTATTCTCCAAGGCTTTGATATAAGCAGTACCGATTATGGCTCCATTGGCATGGGCACAGGCTGTTTCAAATGTTGTTTTATCTTTTATACCAAAACCAACCAGCACCGGGTTTTTTAATCCATAACTTTTCAATCGCTGCAAATAAGCATTTACATCCGTCATATTCTTATCGCTTCCAGTAGTAGAAGAAGAAGAAACGGCATATATAAATCCGGTACTCAGTGAATCTAATTTTTTAATCCGCTCTTCGCTTGTTTCAGGTGTTACCAAGAAAATAAAGTCTAATCCATATTTCATAATAATTGCTCCATATTCTGTTTCAAATTCATACTCCGGTAAATCTGGTAATATCAATCCGTCCACACCAACAGAAGCAGCATCGGCACAAAACTTTTCAAATCCATATTGCAGCACAGGATTCATATAACCCATCAGTATCACGGGCACATTTATTTCTCTCCTTGAATCTTTTAGTTGTTCAAACAAAGTTTTAATGGTCATGCCATTGGCTAATGCAATGGTGCTGCTGTGCTGAATCACCGGGCCATCTGCTAACGGGTCGCTGTATGGCATTCCCAATTCAATTAAATCAGCGCCATTCTCCTGCAAAGCTTTCATCACTTTTAAAGTTGAATCCAGTTGCGGGTACCCTGCTGTGCAGTAAACGTTCAGCACTTTGCTGTTCTTCTTTTGAAATAAATCTTTAATCTTAGTCATTTGAAAAAATATTCTTCTATCTCAATCATTCAACATTCAACATTCAGCATTTAACATTATTCCATTGCCTTCATATAAGTAGCTAAATCTTTATCACCTCTCCCACTCAAACATACCACCACCACATCACTCTCTTTAAACTTCTTTTGATTAAACACTGCTAATGCATGTGCTGTCTCCAATGCCGGAATAATACCTTCCATTTTGGCCAGATGAAAAGCGGCATCCAATGCTTCTTCATCAGTAGCACTTAAAAACTCCCCACGACCGCTATCAAATAAATGGGCATGCAACGGACCAATACCGGGATAATCGAGTCCGGCTGAAATACTGTGCGGCTCCACCACTTGTCCATCTTCTGTTTGCATCACCAAACTTTTACTACCATGCAACACTCCCGGCTTGCCGAGTTGTGTGGTAGCAGCACTCAATCCACTGTTTACACCATGACCGGCCGCTTCCACCGCAATCAACTGCACACTCAGTTCATCCAGGAAATGATAAAAAGCTCCGGCTGCATTACTGCCACCACCCACACAAGCCAGTACATGAGTTGGCAATTCACTGCCGGTTTTTTCTTTTAACTGCCAGCGCATTTCTTCACTAATAACACTCTGGAATTTCGCCACCATATCAGGATAAGGATGCGGACCTACCACACTGCCTATAATATAGTGTGTATCGTTAGGATTATTAATCCAGTCTCGGATAGCTTCATTAGTTGCATCTTTTAATGTTTTACTTCCACTGGTTGCCGGAATTACTTTGGCTCCCAGCATTTTCATCCTCGCCACGTTAGGAGCTTGCCGTTCTATATCCTTTTCTCCCATGTACACAATGCACTCTACCCCTTTTAATGCACACACAGTAGCAGTGGCTACTCCATGCTGACCTGCACCGGTCTCTGCAATAATTCTTTTCTTACCCAATCGCTGAGCTAATAATATTTGTCCAACCGTATTATTGATTTTATGTGCACCAGTATGGTTCAGGTCTTCCCGTTTCAGGTAAATCTGTGTGTTGAATTCCTTACTCAATCGTTTTGCCAGGTATAATGGAGTTGGCCTGCCCACATAATCTTTCAGCAGTTCCCGAAACTCTTTTTGAAAAGATGTTTCCTGCATAATTTCCAAATAACGGTTACGCAGTTCCTCCACATTACGATGTAACATTTCAGGGATATATGCCCCGCCAAATTTTCCGTAATAACCCTGCAAAGAAGGTTGCTGATATGTTGTTGTGCTCATTTGTAATTCTATTTATCTTTTGTTGCATTCGATTCTTCCAGTGGAAGAATCGCACTCTTGTTCGTTCTGAAACTCTATTCACCAACCCGGCTCTGTTATCCATTCAATCTTTTCATAAACTCCTTCACCATCTTCATATCCTTCACACCAGCACTACTTTCAAACTTACTATTGATATCCACCGCAAACAATGCTTTGGCCACCGGCTCCTGTGCAAAGAATTTTAAATTGCTTATATCATCCGGCTCAATGCCACCACTCAAAAAAAATGGTTTACCAATCGTTTTACCTTTCAGCAAATTCCAGTCAAACTTTTTTCCTGTCCCTCCATACCCAACGCCTAATGTATCAAACATAAACATGTCACACACCTCCATAAAGGGTTTAATCATGTACTCAATATTATCATTATCGCTTATGCGAAAAGCTTTTACCACCGATACATAATCCGCAATCTTCTCACAATACTTGGGTGTTTCATCACCATGCAACTGCACCATACTCAACCGGCATTCATCCACCATATGTATCACTTCTTCAACCGGCGCATTTACAAACACACCAACTTTATTAATGTTTGATATGCGTTTAATCTCGGTTATGTTTAAAGACTTAAACACATACCGCGGACTTTTAGCATAAAAAATAAAACCAGCAAAGGCGATGCCCATATTGGCCAGTTCTTCCACCTGGTTTAACTGGGTCATCCCGCAGACCTTTACCCGCATAGTAGTTTAGATTTTAAGTGCTCTGTTTTATAATCAGGATATAAAAAGTTTATCGCAATTATTTTTATATCCGTTTTGCTGAACTTATTTCTTCAATGCCATCTTAAACTGCATCACCAAAGCCAGATCTTTTACTCCCGGTTCTTTTTCAAAGCGGCTGTTAATATCCACTCCATAAAAATCAGGATGTTTAAATTTCTTTACTCTTTCTGCATCATCTATTCCAATACCACCGCTCAGGAAAAATGGTTTTTCAATTCTTGCTTTGCTTAATTGTTTCCAGTCAAACTGCTCACCACTGCCGCCTGATAAACCACTCTTAGCTGCCGTGTCAAACAAATAATAATCACACACTTCGTCATATTCATTAATCAGTTCATCAATATCCTGTTCATAATCATTACTCAGCCTGAATGCTTTAATTACTTCTATATTCTCCGAAATTTCTTCACAAAGTTCTGGTCTTTCATCTCCGTGTAACTGCACAATATCCAATGAGTAATCATCCACTTGCTTCATTATCTCATCATAATCCGCATTTACAAACACGCCTACTTTTTTAATATCAAAATCAGCATTGCTTAATTCATCTTTGGAAATCTTATCAACTACATATCTTGGCGAACCTTTAAAAAAGATAAACCCTGCATAATCAATATTGAGCTTATCTAATTGTTGTAATTGTTTCAACTGAGTTATACCGCACACTTTAATATTCATACACTTTTATTTTTATACTATTACGGCTGAATTTTAAATCCTATGGTCCTTGTGTTCATTGTGCCTTCCTTGTGTCCTTTGTGGTTAGATTTTTTACTACAAAGAACACTAAGAACCTGCACAAGGGGCACAAAGAAGAATATGATAATTCAGCATGTCACTTTTTAGTTTTTAGTTCATCTGCAAACTCCCTGAATGCTTCACCAGGGTTTTCTTCCTTCATAAAATTCTCCCCAATCAAAAACCCACGAAAGCCATGTTGCTTAAACAACCGGATATTATCTGCTGAACTAATGCCACTCTCCGCTACTTTAATTTTATCAGCAGGAATTTTCTCCGCCATTCGCAGGCTTCTTTCAATATCCACCTCAAAGGTCTTTAAATTGCGGTTATTGATTCCCACAATTTCTGTTTCTGTACAAATATGTTCCAACTCTTCTTCGGCGTGAAGTTCCAGCAGCACTTCCAGCTTCAGTGTCTTTGCAAAGGCTGCCAGTTGTTTTACTTCGGCTGGAGTTAAACAGGCAGCAATCAATAAAATCACATCAGCACCCATTGCTTTTGCTTCGGCTACCTGGTATTCCTCTACAATAAAATCTTTACGGAGAATGGGAATTTGATTTACTCTTGCCTTCATCAAATCATCCGTACAGCCACCAAAAAACTTTTCATCTGTCAATACCGATAAACCGGATGCTCCATTCTTTGTATAGGCCGTTGTTACTGTTATAACATTTGCCTTATCGTTTATAATTCCTTTGGAAGGTGATTGCCTTTTGTACTCAGCAATGATTCCTGTCTTTGTTTCATCCAGCAAAGAACTTTTTAAGGACAAGGTGTTGCGCATGAAAGCAGAAGTATTTTCCAGTTCAGCAATAGGTCTCACTGACTTTCTTTTTATTACTTCCACTTTTTTATAAGCTATGATGGTTTCTAAAATATCCATTATTGTAAACTGATTAGTTTTTGTAATGACTGGTAAGCACGGCCACTTTCTAAACTTTCCACTGCTTTGCCGTATGCTTCATCATAGGTTTTAAAATTACCGGTACAGTTTAATGCCATTGCTGCATTCGCTAACACTACTGCGTTCTGCGCCCAGTTTCCTTCCCCCTTCAAAATCTTTAAAAATATCTTAGCTGCTTCTTCAACAGTATTGCCTCCCTGCAGGTCTTGTGCCATTACCATTCTTTTTCCAAGTTGTTCAGGAGTTAATACCTGTTCACCTTTATTGGTAATTACTTTGGTATCGTTAGTAAGTGATATTTCATCATAACCATCCAATCCATGAATGATAGTGAAGGAACGGTCAGTTTGCTGTAGCAGGTAATTATAAATACGGGCCATTTCCAAACTATACACTCCTACCAACTGGTACGGAGGAAAGGCCGGATTTACCATCGGTCCGAGCATGTTGAAGAAAGTACGCATCCCCAAATTCTTTCTTATTGGTCCAACCGTTTTTAATGCCGGATGAAATAAAGGAGCATGTAAAAAACAAATATTGGCTTCTTCTACTTCTCTTTTTAACTGGTCGTTATTACTTTTAAATTTATACCCCAACTGTTCCATTACATTAGACGCACCACTAATTGCAGAAGCACCATAGTTACCATGCTTGGCAACTTTTTGCCCCGTTCCGGCCACAATAAAACAACTGAGGGTAGAGATATTGAAAGTATTTTTTCCATCACCACCGGTGCCAACAATATCAATTACTTCAAATCCATTCATATCTACTTTCACACATAATTCCAGCAATGCATCCTGGAAACCCTGCAACTCTTCAATAGTGATACTGCGCATCAGGTACACTGTCATGAAGGCTGTTACTTCATGTTCGTTGTAAACGCTTTTCCCAATATTGAGTAACACTTCATAAGCCTGCTGGCGGCTGAGAGTTTTGTGTTCGAATAAATATTGTAAAATCTTTTTCATAACCATTATTTAATTATATCCACCCCTGTTTTCAGGTCAACCGCATTCATTTTTTCTTTTAATTCATTGATTATTGCGTCCTGCTGCAACAACTTTGTTGCTGTGGGCAGGTTATATTTATTATTCAAAATATCGCCACACAAGGAAGCCAGTTCAGCTGAGAGTTGTTCACCCAATTCAAAATTCTTTTGAAAATGCGGATAGTCCCAGGTGTTGTTTCCATGATAAGTATAGATATAAAGATGCGGTGCAAAAAAACGGTCTATTTTATAATTCGCTTCCACTGCTTCTTTAAAGGCGGTGTCTTCTGCTTTAGGCAAAGCTGCATAACAACAGGCTTCATTGATGATAGATTTTTTTGCCAGTACGGTTCCTTCCCAGTTACGCCGAAAAGAGATATAGGCTTTTCCATCTGTATGATCGTAAATGATCCAATAACCAAGAAAACAAACATCTGCTTCATGGAGCTGCAGTGATCTCAATTGTTCTTCCAGGCGGTTAGCAGCATACCAATCATCATCATCCCATTGACAAAACAATTCACCTTTTGCCAATTCAATTGAATAGTTTCTCAATTCACCCAGGCTTTGTTTTGGTGCTGCAGGAACTTCAATAAAGTGAATCTCTTTATTGACTTTTTTCTGTGCAATTACTTCATCGATGCCTGTATTATCACTTTCATAAATAACCAGCAATTCTTTAAATGGATAGGTTTGCGATTCAAAACATTCAATAGCACGGCTAAGCAATACTGCTGAATTTTTTGTAATACACAAACAAGAAATCATCGGGTTTAGACTCATTGTTATTGTTTTAACCAGTTTCTCAAAATATCTTCTCCTCTCGGCGTCAGTACACTCTCGGGGTGAAACTGCACTCCCTGCACATCATACGTTTTATGCTGCAACGCCATAATCATTCCCTGCTCATCTTCTGCAGTAATTTCTAATTCAATTGGAAAGTTTTCTTTTGATATCACCCATGAATGATATCGTCCTACTTCTATTTCACCAGGCAACCCTTTAAAGAGTTGACTGTTGGCAGTTGATAGTTGACATTTCGTGGCCACTCCATGATACACTGTACTTAAGTTTATCAATGTTCCGCCAAATGCTTCCCCTATGGCCTGGTGACCTAAGCAAACTCCCAGTATAGATTTTGTTGCCGCATATTCTTTTATTAATGGCAACAATAAACCAGCTTCCACCGGAATACCGGGGCCGGGAGACAAAATTATTTTATCATATTCTTTCACTTTTTCTAATGGAATCTGGTCGTTACGGTACACATCCACTTTAGTATGTGTTATCTTTTCCACCAGGTGAACAAGATTGTAAGTAAAACTGTCGTAATTATCGAATACTAATATTTTCATTTGTTGCTTATACTTTTAATTAATTCCCTCAGCCGCTTCTATCGCTTTCTTTAATGCACCTAATTTATTATTCACTTCCTGTAATTCACTGTCCGGTTTGCTGGCAGCCACTACCCCTGCACCTGCCTGGTAATACATCGTGTTTTGTTTGCTTAATAATGTACGGATCATGATGGCATGATTACAGGTTCCATCAAAACCCATAAAGCCAATGCATCCTCCATAATAACTTCTTGCAGTGGGTTCAAGTGAATCAATAATCTCCATCGCTTTAAACTTAGGGGCACCGCTTAACGTTCCTGCCGGAAAAGTAACAGCCATTAAATTGAAGGGATTAAATCCTTCTCTTACTTTACCACTCACCTCACTTACCAAATGAATAACATGACTGTAATACTGCACCTGCCGGTAATGGTCAACTTTTACTTCATCACACATCCGGCTTAAATCATTTCTGGCCAAATCAACCAGCATTACATGCTCTGCATTTTCTTTCGCATCTTTTAATAAACGTTCTGTTTCTCTGGCATCAATCTCATCATCACCTGTTCTTCTGAATGTTCCGGCGATAGGATGCACTACTGCTTTTCCATTTTGAATGATTAGTTGTGCTTCGGGTGATGAGCCCAATAATTTATAATCACCGTAATCAAAAAAGAACAGGTATGGAGAAGGATTGATATTTCTTAAAGCACGGTACACATTAAACTCATCACCAATAAAACTTTGCTGAAAACGCCGGCTTAATACAATTTGAAATACATCGCCACGGAAACAACTCTTTATTCCTTCACTCACCATTTGTTTATAATCCTCATCATTCATATTAGATGTTTCTGTTCCTTTTATTTTGAAAGGATAAGTGGGCACATCTTTACTTTTAATCAATGACTCTACCAGCGGCAGGTCGCTTTCAATTCCGTTTATTGAATTTTCACAGATATATAATTCATCTTTAAAATGATTAACTGCAATTACATACTGGTACAAACGATACCGCATCAATGGAACGGATGGTTGCAATGAAGCAGACTTCAGTTTTATCGTATCAAAAAACTGGATAGCATCATAAGTTGTATAACCAAATAAACCCTGTGCAGTTCTTGCAGCTTTATCGGTGAGCTTATTCACTTCAAATCGTTGCATAAACTCCCACATAATGGCCGGTACATCACTCACATTTTTAATGGGTGCTTTTTCAGGAGGTAATCCCGGAATCTTAAACTCAATATTTTTTGTATTACTGATTTCAATACCACCGATAGCATTAAT
This sequence comes from Sphingobacteriales bacterium, assembly GCA_003963365.1. GTDB lineage: Bacteria > Bacteroidota > Bacteroidia > Chitinophagales > Chitinophagaceae > AWTP1-9. The sequence goes on along the minus strand of RXJG01000004.1, from coordinate 1,040,299 downwards.
GCCGATAAATGAAAAACTGTTTTCAGCAGCATGTGAATCGGTACTTTCCAGCAATACCGTATCCCTGAAACGGTCACGCACCCGCAGGTAGATGCCCACCGGTGTGTACACATCTGCCAGCATCTTTTTTACAGTAGTTGTTATTTGAATCTTCTTCATAGTCTGAACCATGATTTTTGAGATTTTATGGATCAGGATGAAATCAATTTATATCCTGGCCATTTCCCGTTATTAATTTTTTATGCTGAACCGTTTACACTCCTTTTTAATCCTCATAATCCAATAAATCCCGGTTCAGACAAACAAAAAGCCCCGATATTATCGGGGCCTGAGTATGTTATAAAATAAAACATAGTAAATGACATTACAGACCCCTTAGAGTTGTATGCCACCACCAATGATTATTTTGTATTTGCTGTTTCATTACTCCACAAATATGCAGTCAAAATTTTATTTGAGCAAATAAATTTTCATTGCACTGTAAAAAAACGGGGCTAACACATCGTAGTATAAAAGGCCCTGTTGACTGAAGCATTTAAAAATTGTATATTTAATTATTCTGTAACCTTATAATTTCTTTGCTATGAAACTCGCAATCTTTGGTGCTACAGGGCAAATAGGCATTCAACTCATTAAGCAGGCTGTTTGGCGTAACTACAAGGTAAACGCCTTTGGACGAAATGTGTTTGATATAAAATTTGAAGATGAAAAATTACAACTCATCAAAGGTGCTGTGTTTGATGAAGGGGAAGTTTATGATGCGTTGAATGATTGTGATGCCGTATTAAGTTCATTAGGCGGCAGTATTGACGGGGAAGATAAAACCAGGTCACTTGGTATAAAAAACATCGTTAACCAAATGCAGAAAGCCGGTGTTAAAAGAATTATCGCCGTTGGAACGTATGGCGTATTAAACAATAGTGATGGTAAGCTTATTCTTGAAGCAGATAATTATCCCAAACAATTTTTAGCAGTTGGACAGGAACATTTAAAAGCATTACAATATTTGCAGCAAAGCAATCTTGACTGGACTTTTGTTTGTCCGCCCACTATAGTTGATGATGGACCAAAAGGCACTTATCATGTAAACAAAGATTATCCGCCACAACCAAACACCATGCGCATCACTTCAGGCGATATTGCCTTATTTATGCTGAACGAATTAGAGAAGAATGAATTTGTAAAAGCGAAAGTGGGAATATGCAGTTAGAAAGGAAGTGGCGAGAAGTGAGTAGCGAGTAGGAATTGAGAATTAGGAATAAAAAATAAGGAATGAGAAAGGAAGTAATACTACGAACTCTGTAACCAACAACTAATAACTGGCAACCCCGTCCGACCGGGTCATCCGGGCGGGCAGCAACCAGCTACACTTTCTCAAGGTAAGCTTTCAATAATCCGAGTGTATAGGGAAATCCTTGTGAAGCGGCTTCGTAATACCAATCCCAGTCGCCGCCAAACAAATAACCACTTTGTTCAGCACGGATGAGGCTGTGATTGGGTGCAATGGCCTGAACAGTTATTTCCAGTTCCATCGGCCCAAGAATATGTTTTTCTGGATGGAGATAAACGAGATGAGTAATGCGTAAATAACCATCAGCATGTATAGTTTCAATCATGCCGGAGGTAACATATTTCATTCCGCTGGTAGTTACATCCCATGCCAGTACCCACAGACCACCGGGTTTTTGCTGTACCAGCGACCGGTGCACATTCCACCAGCGACGCAGATCCTCGGCATCTAAAAATGCCTGTATGACCCTTAGCGGTGTGGTTTTTATTTCTATTTCAGCTTTTACACTGCGCATAGGCGCTTTGGTTTAGAGGTGGGTTGTTTCAAAACGAAATATAGATAATATTTTGATTATAAGTTTGTTTTTAATAGAAGCAGCAGAGCCTTTACTTTTGCTTTATCCAAAAAAGAACATCAGCACCATCCTTTAAATTGCAAAAATCATGGTTCAGACAATCTCAGTTATCGGCGCCGGTACCATGGGTAATGGTATAGCCCATGTGTTTGCCCAAAGCGGATATAAAGTTACACTCATTGATGTAAGCGCTGCCCAGTTGGAAAAAGCATTGCAAACCATTACCAAAAACTTTGACCGGCAAATTGCCAAAGGTTCTATCACTGAAGATGTAAAAACAAATGCCCTGGCAAATATTACCACCATAACTGATGTTGCAGCCGGAGTGCAACAGGCCCAGTTAGTGGTGGAAGCCGCCACTGAAAATGTTGAGCTGAAATTAAAAATATTCAGGCAGGTGGATGAAGCCGCTCCTGCCGGTTGTATTTTGGCAACCAATACTTCCTCTATTTCTATTACAAAAATTGCGGCAGCCACTAAAAGACCGGAACTGGTAATTGGTATGCACTTTATGAATCCTGTACCGGTAATGAAACTGGTGGAGATTATTAATGGATATGCTACTAAAAAAGAAGTGACCGATACCATTGTTGAACTGAGTAAGCACCTGGGTAAAGTGCCCTGCGTGGTAAATGATTATCCCGGTTTTATTGCCAACCGTATTTTAATGCCGATGATCAATGAAGCTATTTACAGTTTGTACGAAGGTGTAGCCGGTGTGGAATCAATTGATACGGTAATGAAGCTCGGCATGGCCCACCCGATGGGATCATTGCAGTTAGCTGATTTTATTGGATTGGATGTTTGCTTAGCGATATTAAAAGTATTGCATGATGGGTTTGGCAATCCTAAATATGCTCCTTGTCCTTTATTGGTGAATATGGTTACTGCTGGTAAATTAGGCGTGAAAGCCGGTGAAGGATTTTATGTTTATACTGCGGGGAGTAAGGAGTTGGTGGTGAGTGAGCGGTTTAGATAAGGTTATACTAATTTCCATTAGAAATCAATTTAAAACTATATAAAGAGTTGCGTATATTTCAGAGTTGTTGGCAATGCCAATTAGACACATTCTTTCATTTTGACACAGTTATAACACACTAAAATTGATAGACGTTTTCATATATATTGACTCAAGTAAATATTCTTCTGAACTAACCGAAGAGCAAAAGTTATTCCCTGACCTAACTTTATTACAGAAGTATGATGCAGTTTTAGATGTTCTGTATTCGGAAAGTGGGAAAGCTCCGACATTTGATGACATTAATGCGGCTCTGCTAAAAGAAAAGAAGAAAGTTCATTGGGGTGAGGTAATGGATATTTTATACACCATGATTGGAGACGATTACGTTTATGGACACTTTACGAAGAAAGATGCTACGGAAAAAGATGTTCAAATATTCTTATTAAGTTTCAAAGGTAAGTTGGTTAAAGAAACAGATGGGTATGCAAAAAAACTAGAAAGAGAAAAAACAAAAACAGATTTAACTAACCGACAGCTTACCGCATCAATTTCGTCAGTTAATTGGTCTAAAGCCAATATATTAATCGGTCTTTTGCTCGCCGCTACTACTTTGTTATTTGTTATAAGTAATTGGAATATCAACAATAAAACATATCATCGTATACTGGATAGGGACAAAACGGACAGCATAGAACAATCAGAAAGACAACAATCCGAATCAAAATTGAACAAAGTGTCTCTTCGGGTTTCTCTTTCTCAAGAAGATACAGTCAAAGTGAAAATTGTGAAATAACATTGAACAGGGTATTGATTCACAAAAGGGAATTTTGGCTTGATAGACGAGGCACATGCCACCAACAAAAGGTTTGCCGCACGGCTAGTAGGCGGGATAACAATTGGCTTAAGTTGTCGAGCGAACACAGCAGTAATCTCAGCCGTGCGGCAAGCCTTGAACGCTGGCTGCTATGCTCGTATATCTTCATATTTGAAGTAAAAGACCGTTGTAACATAAAATATACTTAGAATGAGCACCACATTAATTGAACGTGTATACCAATATTCAGTTTTTGATTTCAAGAAACTGAAAAGTGACTACCATAGTTTATTATCATTCCTATTTTACTTTTTCTTTTTTTTTATCCCTTTTATTTTAACCTACTTTATTTACACTTATACCAATATTAACGGTTTATGGATAATAGCTTTTTTTATGACTGCATTTTGGACACTTGCGGGACTTTTTCTTTTGATAAGACCGTTAATACTTAGGATAGTTTTTCCGAGTCTTTTATTTTTACTAAGTATCGTTATAGGAGTGGTTAGAATTTTACAAGCGACCATCGTAGTCATAGCAGAAGACATAGAAAAACGAATTACAAAAGGGCATTTGGAATAAGTGTATTTTATTCTTGAAATATAAGCCCCGACTAAGCGTAGGTTGCACCTACGCTTCCAAAACTCTGAGCTAGTCAATCTTGTTTATTACTCAGCCAGTTTAATCGGCTTATATAAGTACCAATACATCTGCCTAAAACCTATAACTTACAACTTAAAACTCAGAAAGAATCGTGAAAGCCTATCTCTCCATCAGCTACAGCAAACGAAAGGAATTAAAGGAGGAAGTAAATGCCATCATCGAAACACTTCAATCATTTAATATCATAACCTTTGTTTTTGCAGATCAATATCAATTTCATTCATCGCAGGAAAAAGAAATGATGCAGGCTGCCTTACAGGCAATAGATGATTGCGATATACTCATAGCTGAAACAAGTGATAAAGCCATCGGCATTGGTATTGAAGCCGGCTATGCCAAAGCAAAGGGTAAACCGGTTATTTATCTGCGCAATAAAAAAGCTGAACATTCCACTACCTTATCCGGCATCAGCGATCACCATATTATTTATGCTGATACCAATGATTTAAAAGATCAGCTGAACAAATTACTTCAACACTATACCTCATAAAGAACAAAAGCCCCACCAAAAGGAAGGGCTATGTTTTTTCTCATGTCACAATAAACTATTTTAACTGGAATGTTTCCAAAAACTTAGTGGTAAAGTTTCCTTTTCGGAAATTTTCATCTTTCATCAGTTGCTGATGGAATGGAATAGTTGTCTTCACTCCTTCAATTACATACTCCGCCAATGCACGGCTCATCGTATTGATCGCTTCCTCTCTTGTCCTGGCAACGGCAATAATCTTGGCGATCATAGAATCGTAATAAGGAGGAATAACATAACCGGCATACACATGTGAGTCAATACGGATACCATGACCACCCGGCTGGTGCAGTACATTAATTCTTCCCGGCGAAGGACGAAAATCATTGTAAGGATCTTCCGCATTGATACGGCATTCTATCGCATGTCCCTCCGGTATATAGTTCATACCGCTGATAGGTTCACCCATTGCAATTTTGATCTGTTCTTTAATCAGGTCAAAATTGGTTACTTCTTCGGTAACGCAGTGTTCCACCTGTATCCTCGTATTCATTTCCATGAAATAGAAGTTACGGTGTTTATCAACCAGGAACTCGATGGTTCCCACACTTTCATAATTAATCGCACTCGCTGCTTTAATAGCCGCTTCACCCATTCTTTCTCTTAACTCAGTCGTCATAAATGGAGATGGTGATTCTTCCACCAGCTTCTGGTGACGCCGCTGAATGGAACAATCTCTCTCACTTAAATGACAAACCTTTCCATAACGGTCACCCGCAACCTGTATTTCTATATGGCGTGGTTCTTCCACAAACTTTTCCATATAGATACCATCGTTCTTAAACGATGCGGCGGCTTCTGCTTTGGCAGTACTATATGCTTTTTCTATTTCACTTTCTTCCCATACCAGGCGCATACCTTTACCGCCACCACCGGCTGTTGCTTTTAATATTACAGGATAACCTATCTCTTTTGCTAACCCTTTTGCTTCCTCTACACTTTGCAATAAACCTTGTCCGCCGGGCACTACCGGCACACCGGCTTTGATCATTGTTTCTTTAGCGGTTATCTTATCACCCATGGAATTGATCATTTCGGGAGTTGGTCCGATGAATTTAATCCCATGATCAGCACATATCTGTGAAAACCTTGCATTCTCTGCCAAAAAACCATAACCGGGATGAATGGCATCGGCATTGGTGATTTCGGCTGCGGCCATTATATGCGGAATGTTGAGATAAGAATCTGCACCGGCAGGTTTACCGATACAAACGGCTTCATCCGCAAACTTTACATGCAAACTATCTTTATCAGCAGTGGAATAAACGGCTACGGTTTTAATACCCATTTCACGACAGGTACGTATCACCCTTAACGCAATTTCTCCCCTGTTGGCAATTAGTATTTTTTTAAACACAATGTTGAATTAAAAATTAAAAAGTAAAAAGTAAAAATTAAATCCCGCAGGCATTTTTACTTTTGAATTTTGACTTTTGAATTATTCATTAAGCCGGATCTACCAGGAACAAAGGCTGATCATATTCGACCGGTGACTGATCTTCCACCAATACTTTTACAATCTTACCTTTTACCTCACTCTCAATTTCATTAAAGAGTTTCATGGCTTCAATAATACAAACTACTTTACCCGGAGTAACTTCATCACCTACTTCCGCAAAGATTGGTTTATCAGGTGCAGAACGACGGTAGAAAGTACCGATCATCGGGCTTTTAATGGTTACTAAATTATCTGCCTTTGCCTCGGCTTTTGGTGCCGGAGAAGCGGCAGCGGCAGGGGCGGATGCCGGGGCAGGAGCGGGTGCTGCAACAGTTGCAGGTGCCGGAGCATATACCGGGGCGGCTGTCATTACCTGTGTTACATTATCTTCTTTTTGTTTAATCGTTAACCGGAAACCCTTCTCCTCAATTGTTACTTCACTTAAGTTGGATTTGTTGACCATTTTGATCAACTCCTGAATTTGTTTAAAATCCATTTGGAAGATTTTTCGTTAGATAAAATGTGGCGGCTAAGATAGGGAAAACTCATACAGATAAGGGCTATTTTTTCAATTTTCACTGCGAAACAGAGTAAAAATGACAGAAAAAAGCCCAAAATGCGTCTATTTTGGGCAGTATATATCAATAATATTAAATACTTATTTTACCCGTTCAACATACTCACCACTCTTGGTATTCACACGAATCAACTCGCCTTCATTTACAAACAAAGGAACCATAACGGTAGCACCTGTTTCAACAGTAGCAGGTTTTAATGTACGGGTGGCTGTATCGCCTCTTACACCCGGCTCACTGTAGGTAACGAGTAACTCAATTTTATCGGGCAACTCCACACTCATGGGTTGTTCTGTTTCTGTATTAAACAATACACTCACTTCAGCACCTTCTTTTAAAAACTGTGGTGCATCTACCAAATTTTCAGCAACAGCCACCTGTTCAAAAGTTTCGTTATCCATAAAGTTGTAACCGGTATCGTCTTTATACAAGTACTGGTAATATTTTCTTTCCACCCGAACCGGGTAAATAGTATCACCGCTGTTCCAGGTTTTTTCAATAGAGCGGTTGTTATCCACCCCTTTTAATTTAGCCCACACTTTAGCGGCGGCACGGGCTGTTTTGTTTTCACCAAATTCCACTACGGAGTATAAACTGCCATCCAGTTTAATGATCATTCCGCGGCTGATGTCTGCTGTATTTGCCATTTGAATAAGCTTTTTAGCTATTAGCGCTGGCCGATAGCCTGTTTTAAATTTATTGAGGCCGCAAAGATAATATTCCTCCCCTTCCCAAAGAAACTGTTTGATTGCATTTTTTTAACAGCTAAAACAGTCAGGAAAAGTTAGTTTTGACGCATGAAATGGCTTTACACTATTCTGTTCCTCCTTATTTTAAATACTTCTTTCAGTCAAACGGTAACGGTAGACAGCAGCCAGGTTCCCTACCTGCAGGATAAAAAATTACCTTTCTTTAAAATGATACTGCCAGACAGTTCTTTTTTCTATAAAGATGACCTGAAAAAGAATAGGTCAACGGTGATTGTGTATTTTAGTCCTGAATGTGAGCATTGTAAAAAATTTACCCATTTATTGAAGCAGAGAATAAATGATTTTAAAAAAACCAATTTCGTAATGATCTCCCCGCTTCCCCTGAGCAAAATCAAAGAATTTTATGAAGAAGAACATATTGCTGAATACTCAAATATAAAAATGGGGAAAGATGCCCTGTATTTTTTTGGCAATTATTTTCATGCCAATTTCATCCCTTTTATTGCGGCATACGATAAAAAAGAAAAGCTTATCAGAGGCTGGGAAGGTGAGGTTACTATTGATAATTTGGTAAAAGCGGTAGATGAAAATTGATGGGTTGATGGCTTCATTATTCAGTGTGAAATTGCGCCATTAAGCCATTGCATCATTTGTTCATTTTCACATTTGCTCATTTGCACATTCATTTCGCTCCCCTACCTTTGCTGCGCAAATAATTTTCTTACTTATAAACGTTTTCAAAAATGAAAGTAACTGTAGTTGGTGCTGGTGCCGTGGGTGCTACCTGTGCCGATAATATTGCCCGTAAACAATTGTGCAGCGAATTAGTAATCCTCGATATTAAAGAAGGTGTGGCCGAAGGTAAAGCCATGGACCTGATGCAGACAGCCCAGATTGAAGGTTTTGATACTAAGATCATCGGCAGTACAAACGATTACAGCAAAACTGCCGGTAGTGATGTATGTGTAGTTACTTCTGGTCTTCCCCGCAAACCGGGTATGACCCGTGAAGAGTTAATTGGTATCAACGCCGGTATTGTAAAAACAGTTACGCAAAATTTATTACAGCATTCCCCTAATACTATTCTTATCATCATCAGTAACCCGATGGATACGATGACTTACCTCACCTTAAAATCAAGCGGTTTACCAAAGAACCGGGTAATTGGTATGGGTGGTGCGTTGGATAGTGCAAGATTCCGTTATTATTTAAGCCAGGCTCTTGGTTGCTCATCAAACGATCTGCAGGCAAGTGTTATCGGTGGTCACGGTGATACCACTATGATACCTTTAACCCGTTTGGCAACTTATATGGGTATGCCTGTCAGCAATTTTGCAAATGCTGATACATTAAAGAAAGTAGCCGCTGATACAATGGTAGGTGGTGCTACCCTTACTGGTTTATTAGGCACTTCTGCCTGGTATGCACCGGGTGCTGCCGGAGCTTTCTTGGTAGAAAGTATTTTAAGAGATGAAAAAAGAGTAGTCCCTTGTTGCGTTTCTTTGGATGGTGAGTACGGACAAAAAGATATTTGCCTGGGTGTACCAGTTGTGATTGGAAGAAATGGCTGGGAAAAGATCATTGATTACAAACTCAATGAGGAAGAACAAGCTGCATTTAACAAAAGTGCTGATGCAGTAAGAAACATGAATAATGTTTTAAGCACATTAAGTTTATAAAATTTATCAACCCCTGGCAGGTTAGCTTATAAGCGGATGATCCTTTCATCCGCTTTTTTATTTTACATGCAACGATTAACTAGCTTAGGTAATCAATTATTTAAACTCAGTGATATGAGGAATCTTATATTACCGGCCGTTGCTACCATAATTGTTCTGTCTATCAGTTGCAGGAAATCCAGTGACAGGGTTTATGATAACACACTTCCCGGAACATGGAAAGAGTACCAGTCTTACGTAAGTATAGGTGCAGGCGGTAATTGGAGAAATGTAAACGGGATTACAGTTACCATCAATGCAGATTCAACTTACACTTCCATTGATGAGTTTTCTTCATGGGGAAAGAGTGGTTGGATAACTGATGTAACCGATAGTTCTTTTTTTATTAATGTTAATACCACTGGTTTTAGTCCTCCAAGATATTGCCGCTATACTATAAAAAATGGAGTTTTTGAAGCCTGGTATATGTGTATTGAAGGTTGTGGAAGCAGGTTTAGAAAGCAATAAAAAGTAAATCCAACCATAGTTTTATAAACAAATGCCCGCTTATTAAAATAATTAGCGGGCATGTTTTATTTGGATAGAAGCTATTATCACTTATTCCTGTTTTTCAACAAGTACAAATTGAAGGGTTGTTTTACCGGCATTCCAGGAATGATGAGGTGTTTCCGGTCCACCGTGAAAAGAATCACCCGCCTTCAAGTCAGCCGATTCAGTTTTACCACTTGTATATGTCCATTTATATAATCCGCCTTTTATAACATAACCCATATTTACAGGATGGGTATGTTCTGATAACTTTGCTCCCGGAGGCAGCGTAATTAACATCATCTTTACTCCTGCAGTATCGCTCAGCAATTTGCAGTATTTTGGGTTTTTTGAACACAGATCCTGTGCCTTTAAAGAATTTCCTAATGCCAATAAAACGAGGGAAAATAAAAGTTTAAGAATTGTTTTCATACTTTGAAGTTTTAAGTTAAAAACAAAAAAAATAAAATTTAATTCACTTATTTTTTTAGTATAACAGTTTGAATTAAAATTTTCTCTACAATATACCAATTTCAACATTACCAGTATATGAAATTTAGGAAGCTCACCGGATAGTGCAACAATGTGTAAATCGTCAGCATAAAGCGGACTAAAAAGTGTTAATGTTAACCACAGAAACACTCTCTAAGTATAAGTCCACTTTTGTTTAACAACATACATTACGTTCTAAGATTTATTTCTTCAACCACTCCTCTACTTTCGCTACCATGCCATCAATATCCTGCTGCATCATACACTTAAAATGTTTCTTCGGGCATTTATCGTGACCAATCTTTGAACAGGGTCTGCAACGAAGGTTGGTAATTTGGAATTGGGAATTGGGAATTGGTGTATCACCATAATAAGGACACATTCCAAACTCAGGAATAGTATTTCCCCACACAGAAATAATGGGTTTTTTAAAAGCCGCGGCAATATGCATTAAACCTGTATCGTGACTGATGATAATTTTTGCTTTACGAACAAGGTCAGCACTCTCATTCAAATTAAACTTACCGCAAGCATTGTAAATTTTTATAGGGTCAATTGCTGCAATTTCATGAGCAACCGCCGAATCCTCTTTTCCTCCTAATAAAATGATTGGGTGTTCAATTTTTGTACACAGCTCTTTTAATTTCTCTATTGGTAATTTCTTGGTAGTATGTGCCGCACCTATCACTATGCCTATGTATCCATGCATGTGTGATGTAGGAATATCCGTTTCAGGTACCACATCTTTTTCAGGAATAAAATAATCCAGCCCTTTTCCATCATTATGCACATGAAAATGTTTTACGGCCACAAACTCCCGGTCAACAATATGTTTGGCGGGAAGTACATTGATCTTTAATGCTGTCATCAGCCACTTCTCAATATTGAGTTTGTTGAAAGTAAAATCGGTGGCCTTGTTCAATGCATTTTTTATACGAAGGGAGCGAACGTTTTTATGCAGGTCAACAATATAATCAAAATGTTCCCGCTTTAATTCTTCAATCAATGCATGCAGATCATCTTCCAGTACATGAATCTTATCAATATATGGATTGGATTCAACTACCGTTAAGAAAGATTTTTTTACAGCAAAATGTAATTGTGCATGCGGCACCTGTTTTTTGAGGCATCGAATCACCGGTGTAGTTAACACAATATCACCAATGGAACTGAACCTGATTATTAATATTTTCATTTGACTTCAATTAATAATTACTAATTAATAATTATTAATTATGGCAGTATATCTTCTCCTTCAATATAGTTTAAGTCTTTGTGATACGTTTCTTCTGTAAAATAAAACGCTACCAGTGTTACCATCAGCACTATAATACCGGTATAAATACCACTTTTAATAATACTCCATCCCCAGCTTTTCTGAAACAAATCTAAAAACATCATATTGATCAGTGGTAATGCCCCACGAACCATATTGGGAATGGTGGTTGCTGCCGTTGCCCGTAGATTAGTACCAAACTGCTCCGCCCCCATTGTAATAAAGATGGCCCAGAAACCGGTACTGAATCCCAGCATTGCACAAATAGCGTACATAGAAGAATTGGAATTATTATAATTGCTGAAGAATAAAACCAAACAAACAATACAAAGCATATAATACAACAGCAATCCTTTTTTACGGCTTTTAAAATACTGGCAAACAAAACCAACCGCAATATCACCTAACGAAATAGCAGCATATGCAAACATGATAGAACGACCGGAATCTAAATTGGTACTTCCAAACATAGCTTTCGCAAAACGGTCACTTTGATTTACCAGTATACCTATCACATACCAGGTAGGTAAGCCAATTAAAATTGCCAGTACATATTTTTTAAACCGCTTTGCATTGGTAAAGAACATCAGGAAATTCCCTCTTGACACATTTTGTTCTTTTACCTGCTTAAACATCCCACTCTCAGCAACACTAATACGAAGGAACAATAATAAAATACCCAGCACCCCACCAATCTTGTAACACAACCGCCAGTCCAGTGTAAACTGGTAAGTGAAATAAGCAACAACAGCACCACTCAATCCAATACCTGCTACCATAGAAGTTCCTAATCCTCTTTTTTCTTTGGGCATTAACTCACTCACCAATGTAATACCGGCGCCCAGCTCACCTGCCAATCCTAACCCGGCTACAAAACGACAGGCAGCATATTGATCAACTGTATGAATATAACCAGTAATGAAGTTGGCCACTGAATACAATATGATGGAACCAAATAATACACTCAATCTTCCTTTCCTATCGCCCAGTACACCCCAAATGATTCCACCAATTAATAAACCCACCATTTGCCAGTTGATTACTTTGGTACTGTCGGCCAGCATCGTTGCATCGGTAGCACCCACTCCCTGCATACTGGCTTTCTTTACTATCGTAAAAAGCAGCAAATCATAAATATCAACAAAGTAACCTAATGCTGCTACAATAACAGCCAGGTTTAAAATAGATTGATGTTGTTTATTCATGCAGTTGGTTTTTATGCAGAGGTCTTATCGGTTGGTTTCTTTTTACTGCCAAAAAATAATTTGATGATAACCGGTGCGGTTGTAACTAATACAATACCTAATACGATTACTTCAAGATGTTGTTTTAAATCAAACCCAAACTGGCTCAATATCCACTTCTGCAAAACATACCCGGCGAATATCATACTGAACACCCAGGAAAAACTTCCCAGTATATTATAAAAGGCAAATTTCTTTTTATCCATTTCCACCACACCTGCAACAATAGGTGCAAAGGTTCTGATGATGGGGATAAATCTTGCCCCAATAATGGCAATAGCTCCATGCCTTTCGCAAAAATCATGTGCCTGGTGCAAATATCTTTTCCTGAATAAAAATTTATCGGGCCAGTGAAATATGGTAGGGCCCACCCGTTTCCCGAACTTATAGCCAACCATATTTCCTAAAATACCGGCAACAGCAATCAATCCAACCAAAACAATTAAATCAAACCACTCATTTTGTATTCCGCCTAATCCAATCAATTTTAAAAATTGATACGCCAAGCCCGGCTCACCATTTTCCATTTTGTGAGCAAAGATGCCGGCCACAAATAATAAACTATCGCCCGGTAAAAAGAAACCGACTAATAATCCTGTTTCTGCAAATACTACAAACAGCAGCAGCCACAATCCACCGTTCTCAATATAAAACTGCGGTTGTAATAACTGGCTCCAATGAAATGCATCTAATAGTATAAATCCTGTCATGGTTCTTGTTGTTGCCCGCCCGGATGACCCGGTCGGACGGGGTTGTTTATTTCTGGTTGTTTATATTCTGCTACCCATTTTCAATCATCAGTTATTCACTCATCCTTCTGCCAACTCACCCTCCCACTTACTCACCACACTCGTGGCCAATGCATTTCCCAATACATTCGTCATGCTTCTGAACATATCACAGAAATGATCAATGGGCAATATTAATGCTATTCCTTCCGGTGGAATTTTAAACATAGCACACGCAGCTGTCACCACTACTAACGAAGCTCTTGGCACACCGGCAATTCCCTTACTTGTTAACATCAAAACTAATAACATGGTGAGCTGCTCACCCATTTTCATGTGGATACCATATGCCTGTGCGATAGCCAAACTCGCAAAGGTCATATACATCATACTACCATCTAAGTTGAATGAATAACCTAATGGCAATACAAACGAAACAATTTTATCCTTGCAGCCAAAGCGTTCCATCTCTTCAGTCAGTTTTGGAAACACTGCTTCACTGCTGGTTGTACTAAAGGCAATTAATAATGGTTGTGCAATTCTTTTGAATAATTCAGGAATCCTGTTTCTTAAAATTAAAAATCCTACTATTATTAATATTGTCCACAATATGGCAATGCCAATTATAAAGAATAATAAATATTGCCCGTAAAAATTAAATACTTGTAACCCTTTGGTGGCGATTACAGCAGCAATAGCACCAAACACACCTAATGGGGCAAAGTTCATTACGTAACCTACCATCTTTAATATAATATGTGAAGCAGCATCCAATGCTTTTACTATTGGTTTGGCGTAATCACCCATTGAAGTGGTAGCTACACCAAAGAAAATACTGAAGATGACTATCTGTAAAATTTCATTAGTAGCCATTGCTTCAATCACACTTTTAGGAAATACATGCTCTACAAATTTGGCTAGGGAAAATTCCTGTGTTTTACCAATTAAATCTTTGGCGCCTGAATTATCTGCATTACTTAAATCAATAGCTGTTCCGGGTTGAGAAAGATTTACTACCAGCATACCAATCAATAAAGAAACTAATGATGCACTGACAAACCACAGTAATGCTTTCCCACCTACACGACCTACGGTTTTAAGATCTCCGAGTTTAGCAATGCCCACCACCAGTGTACAAAATACCAGCGGGGCTATTATCATTTGCACTAACCGGAGAAAAATGGTGGTGAGTAATTTTATGTTATCAGAAAAAGACTGAATTGAGCTTATAAAGGCAGTTCCATGAGTTGGCGATTTAATTATTCCTTTGAACTGGAAAGATCCTTCATTTTCAATGAAATGTTTATTAGCAAATAAATAATTCTTCGTTGAATTTGACAAAGCTACCCATGAATCAAAATCCATTTTTGCGGCAAGACTATCTGCAATATGTTTATAAGCTGATGAATCTTTTACAACATAGATCGTATTTACATTTGGATAACCAGCTATATTAAGAGTAATTGAATCCCTACCTATAAAATCTTTCGCAGGCGTATAAGAAACATATTTCCCCTGGCCATATTTATTCATCAGGTAACCAGTGAAAATCCCTAATACCATCGCCAATAATATATAAACAGTCAGCCTGTTCCCTTTCTTCATACGGCAGTTATTAAGTTTGCAATATAAAGATTTTACGATGGAATGAGCAGGGCCTCAAACTGTTAAAAAAATAAGCCGTTAATAAAAAGTTTTTCGGGTGTTCAGCCAGAAATCATTATTTTTCCAAATCAATAAATCAATCGACTAAAATATCAACTTGCTTCTATGAGTTTATTTCGAAAAAAATCGCTTGAGTCGATTATGGCTCAGGCCGCAGATTCAGAAAAAGGATTGAAACGAACATTGGGTGCTACTAACCTGGTTGCGCTGGGTATTGGCGCTATCATCGGCGCCGGTTTATTTGTAAGAACCGCCGCCGCCGCAGGACAAGCTGCCGGTCCGGGTGTTACACTTTCTTTCATTCTTGCAGCCATAGGATGTGCTTTTGCCGGTTTGTGTTATGCAGAGTTTGCCTCTATGATCCCTATTGCCGGTAGTGCTTATGCTTACTCTTATGTAACGATGGGCGAATTAATTGCCTGGATTATTGGATGGGCATTGATTATGGAATATGCACTGGGTGCCGCAACCGTATCTATTGCCTGGAGTGAATACTTAAACAGGCTTTTGGGAGGAAGCATTCCATATGAATGGTGCCACTCGCCGTTAGAAAGTTTTACTGATGCTGCCGGTGTGCATCACCAGGGTATTTTCAACGCACCTGCTTTGATCATTTTATTAGCATTGACATTATTATTAATAAAAGGCACACAGGAATCGGCCATTGTCAATTCCATCATCGTATTTATTAAAGTGGCGATCGTAGTGTTATTTATTGCTATCGGCTGGAAATACATCAATCCTGCCAATCATACTCCTTATTTAATTCCTGCTGATACTCCACCTGTAACCGACCAGGCCGGTAAAGTAATTGCCGATTACAGTGGCTGGAATAAACATGGATGGGGCGGTGTATTAGGTGGTGCAGCCATTGTGTTTTTTGCCTTTATTGGTTTTGATGCCGTGAGTACCGCAGCACAGGAAGCTAAGAATCCAAAAAAAGATATGCCAATTGGTATTTTAGGTTCATTGGTTGTTTGTACAATATTGTATATTTTATTTGGACACGTATTAACCGGAGTTGCCAACTGGAAAGATTTTGTTGATCCTGAAAAAGGAAGGGAAGCATCTGTGGCTTATGCTATTGCTACTTACATGCATGGTTATGGCTGGCTTGCTACTGCTGTTACGGTGGCTATCCTGGCTGGTTTCTCTTCTGTAATATTGGTAATGCTGATGGGACAAAGCCGTGTGTTCTATACTATGTCAAATGATGGCTTATTACCCAAAACATTTTCTGTGTTACATCCTAAATTCAGAACACCATACAAATCAAATATTATTCTCTTCATATTTGTTGGCGCATTCGCCGCCTTTGTTCCCGGCAGCATGGCGGGTGATTTAACCTCCTTTGGAACTTTATTTGCTTTTGTTCTGGTGAGTATAGGAGTATTTATATTAAGAGTAAAAGCACCAACCATAGAACGTCCATTTAAAACACCTATTTATCCTGTAGTATCGGTATTGGGGGCTCTTATTTGTACTCTTATGATTGTGGGATTGGATAGTTTTACTTTAAAAGTTGCCTTTGGCTGGATGGCTTTAGGGCTGATTGTTTATTTCGCTTACAGCCGTCACACCAGCAAATTAAAAACCCCGGGTGAAATTTTACCCAAAGCATCTGATTTTGAATAGCAGAATTATTTTATTCTATCATAAAACCGTTCCGTATTTTCGGGACGGTTTTTTATTACACACGAAAATATTTTTATGAAATTAAAGCACTTATTAACGGCCTTGTTACTGTTGAATACATGCATGGCGTTTGCACAAACTGACAGCACAAAGAAAAATTCCAGACAGGTGTTAATGGATTCGGTTTGCGCATATGCAAACCGCCAGGATACGTCTTTAATAAATACCAAAGAAGATTTGCAAAAAATGCTGATGCAATGCATTATGCAACGTATGGATTTGATGTTAGAAGCAATGAATGAGGCGCATGTTGATTTAAACGATCCCAATGCCCCAAAGGAATTTGGTGAAAAATTAGGAATGGAAATGGTGATGAAATGCCCCACCCTTATGCAGGCATCCGTAAAAATTGCCATGAAGGAAATGGACAAACCGGAACCGGCTAAAAAAACTCCTTCTAATACTAAACCATCCAAAGCACCGGCTTCAAAACCCAAGGCAACTGTAAAACCAAAAGGTTAAAAAGCTTATCAGGATTGTTCATACAATTACCGGCAGCCGGTCTTTACCAGTTTCCGGCATTGCCTTACATTTGCAGCCCGGAAATGATAAACTCATTTTCAAATTTGCACATTCTCAAATTTTCAAATTAGTATGGGACGGATATTTGAAGTACGTAAATCAACCATGTTTGCCCGCTGGGATCGCATGGCCAAACAATTTACCCGGATAGGAAAAGAAATTGCCATTGCGGTTAAAGCCGGTGGCCCAGACCCTGCCACCAACCCGGCTTTACGCCGGTGTTACCAGAACGCAAAAGCGGTGAATATGCCCAAAGACCGTGTAGAAGCCGCTATTAAAAGAGCGATGGGCAAAGAAATGGATAATTATGAAGAGATCTTATATGAAGGTTACGGCCCGCATGGTGTGGCTATTTTAGTTGAAACAGCAACAGACAATCATGTAAGAACAGTAGCGAATATAAAATCTCACTTTAATAAAGGTGGCGGTGCATTAGGCAATAGCGGTTCAGTGGCTTTTCAGTTCAAAAAAATGGGCGTGTTTAAATTAAAACCAGAGGGATTAAACGCAGAAGATTTAGAATTAGAATTAATTGATTTTGGTTTGGAAGAATTAGGGGAAGGGGGTGGCGAAAATGGTGAAGATGTATTGGTGGTACGTTGCGGCTTTACCAATTTCGGTCATATGCAAAAAGCACTGGAAGAAAAGGGCATCACTCCTATTTCTGCCGAACTGGAATGGATTCCCACTATTACTGTACCTGTTACCGATGCACAGGCCGAAGATGTAAGTAAATTAATTGAACGCCTGGAACAGGATGATGATGTACAGAAGGTGTTTCATAATATGGGGTAGAAAGAAATTGTGAGCTGCAAGTAACAGGATTAAATGCTAATAAATAAAAAGCGGAAGAAAATTCTTCCGCTTTTTATTTATATAACAAACCGCATTCATTAACTGAAGCTATATTAATTATAATTTGAAAAAAATCTTTTTCCGGTAGAGAAAATAGCACAGCAACCATTCCAGTGTAAAGACACAAAGGGCCGCAATGATATTAGCCGGCAATTGAGGAGTATGTACGATGCCAAGAAATCCTTTGGCAATAATGTAAACATATTGCGTAAACCAGTGACTCCCCACTATTTCAAAAAAGAGATAAATAAAAATGGAGTTCATCCCCACTACCAGGAAAAAGGTTAAATATTTTTTATGATTTTTTATATCAATCCACCAAAAACAAAATGCCAGGCCAAATAAACACCAACCGAGGGAGGCAAGTGTAAAGGAACTGGTGGCAATACGTTTTATGATGGGTGTAATACCGGCTAAGTCAAGCCCAAAGCCAAGAACAAGGCATACCACTCCCCAAACAAGCAGCTGTTTTATTTTATCCTTTCTTCCACTCAGTAACAATTTTCCGGTTAATGCACCGGCGATGGTATGCACTGCGGTTGGAATGCAGTTAATAGCAACCCAGCCATCGTGGTTAATTTTATTCATCAGCACCATGTCCATATAATTCCCAAAATTGTGCTGATCTGTAAATGGCTGATCAAACCCGGGTATATGCGTAAACCGGTATAAGCATTCTGTAAGAACCAGCAACCCCGCACAAATGATTATTTGTGTTTTTATATTCCACTCAAATAGGAGAAAGGCTATCAGCGTTGTAAAAGAAAGTTGAGTAAGTACATCCCACAAGCGGAATGAAATTGTTTTTTCCCCGGCAAATACGAGGTAATCAAAAACACCCCAGAAAAAAAGCCAGCAACAGCGTTTGAATATTTTCCTGAATGAATCTATCCACAATACGCCTTTTTCTTTTTGCTTATGTAATGAGAATGCCATGGCAACTCCCGCCACAAACATAAAACCTGGCTGAATCAAATCCCAAAAGCGGAGCCCGTTCCATGGATGATGAAAAAACTGCTGTACCAACCCGTTCAAAAAATTTCCCCGGGTGGCATCCAGCAAATGCTCAAATAAGCCTGTACTTTCCAAAGCCAGTAATACCATTATAAATCCCCGCATAAAATCAAGAGAAAGCAAGCGGTTGTTTTGCAAACTGACTGTTGACTGCTCCATGGAAAAATTTCAGAAAAGATAGATATAAAAACAAACATGTCCGTATTAAGGCAAATAAAAATTAGAACCCGTAATTATTGATTAAAATCAACAGCAGAAAATTATTTACCGGTAAAAAATCTAACAACCCCCGTTACTAAAGTTATATTGCGCTAAAACTAAAAGCGGAAGAAATTTTCTTCCGCTATAATTTTTAAAAATTAATAATGGTTATTGTCCCTGTTTAACCTGCAATACATAAACCGGCAACAAACCGTGTGCCTGCTTGTGTGTTGCTTTCACCGCATTAGAATCGGGTGCTTCGGATAAACACATTACCACTCCCTGTTTTTCATCCACCCAGTAATTAATAAAATTCACATCATGTTTTTTTTCTACTGCTAAATCTTTTTCGTGTGCACCGGCCACATCTTTGGCAGTAACTTTTCCTGCACCAAGCTGGTGCACATCTATATACAAATTTTTATTACCTATCATCGCTGCTTCAGGTCCATCACTTACTTTAAATATGGAGGAAGGAAGCAGCCCATGTGCTTCTTTATGTGTGCTGGTAATACTTTCTTCATTGGCAGCCTTTGATAAACAGTAAACTTTTCCTTTTGCCTCATCCACCCAATACTTGATAAAGTTTACTCCATATTTTCCCTGTGTTGCCAAATCTTTCTGGTGAGCATTGGCCACGTCAGAAAATTTTACTTTGCCCGGCTCCAGGTCATGCACATCTATATAGTAAGATGTTTGTTGTGTTTCTGTTGCCGGAGCGGTTGTTTGGCTTTCGTTATTTTCCTTATCAGCAGTGCTGCTTTTGCAGGACGCCAGCAAGAATGTAATAATAAAAATGGACAGTACTGATTTCATGTTATTTTTTTTAATGATTAAAATTTATTTGTTTACTGTTAATGCAGGTGCACTAATGAATTAAATAGTTTAAAAATCTTTCTCAAAACTATCAGCATCCATTAGGCATAACAAGCCCCGTCTTAGTAAAGGCAGCAGTGGTTTTTTTTCCGGCAGTTATTATAAAAAAAATTCTTAGCCAGGCCATTGGGTTACCGGCTGGTTTTGGAATATAAACGGCCGGTAATCCCGGTTAAACGACAGAATATTTTAGGGATAAGTTTTGTTTGTATTTTTTTTGCGATTAGTAAAGTAATTTTAAGTAACACAATTTTTCTGCTCACATAACCGTAAGTACATGCGATGGATTACTGTAATACTGATGGTATTTATTCCACAGTTGCTGATGGCACAGCCGCTGTTGTTTGAAAATTATACTTCAGATAAAGGGTTATCACAAAACAGTTGCTATACTATTGGGCAGGATGGATATGGCTTTATGTGGTTTGGTACACAGGATGGCCTAAACCGTTACGATGGTAAGGAATTTAAAATCTATTCGCAGCAAAATGAACCGGGTAAAAAACTGCCTTCTAATATTATCACTTCATTGTTTTATGATACACATAAAGAATTGCTGTGGATTGGTACGGCACAGGGTGCCTGCCTGTATAACCCCGCAGGTGATTCACTGATGAAAGTGGCTGAATTTTATCAACTGGCTTCCCGCCTCGACAATCTCCCTGTCAAAAAAATAATTTCATTCAAAGATGATGAATACTGGATCATTACTTTCAATAACGGGCTAATTTGCCTGAACACCAAACTGGAAAAGCTCACCACTTTTTTTAATACGGAGGAAGACCAGGCTAATGTTACCAGTATCGCATTGCATGATGGGAAAATTTATGTTTCCTTATTATATACGATGTATCAAATGATTGCCGCCGGTACTGGTTATATGGTTGAACCTTTTCATAAAAATTATCCTTTCCCGCAAATAAGAGAATTGTATTCGTACAACAAAGCATTATGGATTGGCACCATGGCTGAAGGTTGTTATTATATCAACAATCCTGTTGATAAGAAAGAAAACATTATTGCCTCAAAACTATTCCTGGGAGGTATTGGTGGTTTTACAACTGACCACGATAATAATCTGTGGATTGGTACAAGGGGTAGCGGTCTTTACCGGTATGATGCTAAAAATAATATCGTAACAAGGGCAGTGAACAAGCAATACGATCCCACTTCTCCCTGTTCCAATTATTCACTTTCCATTTTCACCGATAACCAGGGTATTATATGGTGTGGTTTTTTTGATGGCATCACCAAGTATGACCCGCTGCGTTTCCAGTTCAGGAACATAGATGAGCATTCTTCTTTTAATGGCACATTAGCGGATAAGATGATTGTAAGAATGTATAAAACAAACGATGGAGCAGCTTTTGTGGGCACCCTCAATAAGGGAATTATGGAATGGAACCGGGCTAACAATGAGTTTATACGCTACCCCGCCTCTGAAGTATATGGTAATGCCAATAATGTGATTTATGATATAACGGAAGATAACAGAGGTAACATCTGGGCCGCCAGTTGCGGTGGTTTAATGCATGTGAACAGGAAAACAAAAGGCATACAATATTTCCCTGAAAAAAAATTACCAGAGCTGAATAAAATGTATGC
Organism: Sphingobacteriales bacterium; assembly: GCA_003963365.1. Taxonomy (GTDB): domain Bacteria; phylum Bacteroidota; class Bacteroidia; order Chitinophagales; family Chitinophagaceae; genus AWTP1-9. The sequence goes on along the minus strand of RXJG01000004.1, from coordinate 1,018,367 downwards.
CGTTATAAAACTTAAAAAAGCCGACAGTTTATTAATCGCTTCAGAAAATGGCCTGCGTTTCTTCTCCTTAAAAGATAACACCTGGCATTTATTACCCGAAAAAGTAAAACTAACCACCTTTGTTGGCGGACTTTATGTTTATACTGCCCGTTATGTTTATGAAGATGAGAAAAATAATTTATGGCTTTGTACCCTGGGTTCCGGTTTGGTGCGGTACAACTATATTTCCAATGAATTTGAAGTAATAGAGCCGGTAAAAAATATTTCGTTGTTTGTAAGACACCTGCTGGCAGACGGCCCGGTGTTCTGGATTGGAACGGATAACGGGTTAGTGATATATAACTGGCAACAAAAAAAAGTAATCAAACAAGCATTGTTAAATGCAAACGGTTCGTCCAACGTTTGTTATGCAGTACAGAAAGATGACCATGGGTTTTACTGGGTAAGCAGCAATTTGGGGTTATATAAATTCAATAACAAATTTGAACTGTTGCAAAAATATAATACCGGCAATGGATTGTCTTTTTTGGAATACAATACAGCCTGCACATTAAAAGATTCTGATGGTGCTATTTACTTTGGCGGAGTGGGAGGCATTACGCATTTTAATCCGGGTACCCTTATACAAAACAATTTCAGCCCCGCCCCGCTTATTACTTCCATTAAAGTGAATGGTACAGCCTGGCCCTTACAGGAGAATCCCAATCTTGTAAAAAATTTAAGCTTCGCTCACAATCAAAATTTTTTGTCAATTCAGTTTGCTGTAACCAATTTTTCAAATGAATCCAATAATACTTTCAGTTACCGCCTGAAAGGATTAAATGATAACTGGAGTACAGCTGGTACCGGTAATTCAGCCACCTTCACCAGCATACCACCCGGCGATTATACATTTGAATTGCGTTCAGCCAACAGTGATGGTAAGTGGAGTAATGAAATAAAAACACTGGCCATTACCATTCTTCCGCCATGGTGGCAAACCTGGTGGTTTATTAGCGTAGTGGCGATAGCCATCGTATCACTGATTACTTTTATTATCAGCAGAAGAATAAAAACTATCCGGACTGAGGCTGCCTTAAAACAACAAATGGCTGAGCTGGAAATAAAAGGGCTGCATGCACAAATGAACCCGCATTTTATTTTTAATTCACTCAACAGTATTAAAGAAATGATACTGGAAGACCAGAAACAAAATGCCAGCCGTTACCTCAGTAAGTTTGCACAACTTATCAGAACCAGTTTGGAACAATCCCGTCAAACATTCATCACCATTAAACAATGTGTTGACCATTTACAGCAATATCTTGAAATGGAAAAACTCCGCTTTGAAGATTTTACTTACAGTATTGAGATAGATGAAAACTTAGATGTCAATGAAACACAGATAGCACCAATGCTGGTACAACCATTAGTTGAAAATGCTCTCTGGCATGGGTTACGCAGCAAAGAAAGTGACCGTAAATTATTTATCCGTTTTATTAAAGAAGGAAGCCATGTAATTTGCGAAGTGGAAGACAACGGTGTGGGGTTAAAGCATACGATGTACAGTAAATCAACCACCCTTCCGGCACACCGTTCATTTGGCATTACCAATATTAAGGAACGGCTTAAGTTACTAAATGAAAAGTACCACCTGCAATGTTCGTTAAGCATAAAGGATAAAACAGAAGTGCCCGGAAGAAATGGAACAGGTACGGTTGCCACATTACAATTAACTGTTTAAACCAGGGATATGATACAAACGATTTTAGTTGATGATGAGCCGAGAGGATTAAACACACTCAAAAAATTATTAAAAGAGTATTGCCCGGAGCTGAAAATTATTGCTGAATGTGCCGATGCCGGTTCAGCTAAAGAAAAAATTGAAAAGCTGGAACCGCAATTAGTTTTTCTTGATATCTCATTACCCGGCAAATCCAGCTTTGATATGCTGGCTGAAATGGGGCAAATTAATTTTGAAATCATCTTCGTTACGGCACACAACGAATACACCTTGCAGGCTTTCCGCTACAGTGCCATTGATTATTTAGTAAAACCGATTGATGAAGACCTGTTGGCGGATGCGGTAAAAAGAGCCATAAAAAAAATTGCAGCCGCTTCCGTCAACAATAACATCCACACCCTGCTGCATAATATACAAAAGCCACATAACAACCAGGAGATGAAGCTTTGCATCCCTTCTTTAAAAGGTTTCCAGGTGGTGAATTTAAAAGACATTTTATTTTGTGAAGCATCCGGCAGTTATACCAATTTTTATTTTACCGGTAACGGTACACTTTGTTCGGCCAAACCCATTTATGAATATGAAGAGTTATTATCAGATGCGGGTTTTGTCCGCATTCACAAATCGTATTTGGTAAACCTGCTGCATATTAAGGAATATGTTCGGGGCGAAGGTGGTTCGGTTATTCTCTCTAATGGTACAGAAGTGAAAGTAAGCCGGAGAAAAAAAGATTTATTTCTCGGCCGCATGAAAGAGTTTTATAAATATTAATAAAAGTGAGGCAGGGATTCTTCCGCTTTTAGTTTTTAATTTTGCTGGATGGAATTGCACGCAGAAAAAAAAATTGTACTCTTTGATGGTGTGTGCAACCTGTGCAGCAGCAGTGTACAGTTTATTTTAAAGAGAGATAAAAAAGATCAATTTTTGTTTGGCTCATTGCAGGGCAATTATGGTCAGCAAATTTTACAACAATATAGTCTGCCTGCTGATACGTTTAACTCTTTCATGCTATTGGAAGGAGACAAACTTTATACCCGCAGCAGCGGAGCCTTAAGAATGCTGAAACATTTAGGTGGCGGATGGAGTTTGTTGTACATCTTTATTATTGTACCAAAATTTATACGGGATGCGGTATATAATTTAATAGCTGCCAACCGGTACAAATGGTTTGGGAAAATGAATGAATGCTGGTTGCCCAGACCTGAATGGAAAACAAAGTTTTTAGATTAACTGCTTTAAACCTCCTTTTCATTTGCTTTTCCATTATCATATATTTTTTTTCATAAAGCGTAAACTAACTCATAAAAAAACCGTCAAATGAATTATTAATTTTTATGTCGGTAAAAAATATCCTGCGTACCATCCGTAATTTTTTGAAAAATCTGTACTTCCTGTGTTTTTTAAACGGGCTGCTGTTAACCAGTCTGCTCTACTTTTCCAGCGAATCAAAATATGAGACACAACTCTTCGCTATTATAGCCCATAAAATAAGGAATGAATTACCGCCCGGATACACCAAAAATGATTTTGTTATCAGGGCAATGCAAACGGTATATGAATTACAATCAAAAAGATACCTGGTATTCGCAAACGAATCACTCGACGGGATTAAAGCAAATATATTTCACCCCTCTACGGTTGATTTGATGACCGGAAACGGGGCCTGTGGCAGTTATGCTATTGTATTAGCAAGAATTCTGAAATCAAATGATATGCCGGTTAAAATAGGCCAAATGAAAGTAAATGGAGTTTATGGCGGGCATATGTTTATTGAAACTAAGACTGAAGATGGCTGGGTGGTTCTTGATCCTACATATAACCTGGCTTTTAAAAAAGCAGATGGCTCATTATCAAGCATCAGTGAGCTTAACAAAAACTGGGAACAATATAAAAAACAGCTTCCGGCAGATTACCCGGTTGAGTATAATTATGAAGGTGTACGTTATACCAACTGGAATAAAATTCCCGGAGTAACTACAACCATTAAATCTGTACTTAATGTTGTTATTGGAAAAGAAAAAGCTGATAGTATTTCAATAAGACCTTATTTGCTCCGTGTGTACAATAAACTTGCCTGGTTTACTTTTCTCGTTTGGTTGATAATTGCTCTTTATACCTTCAAAACCTTTAGAAAAAAATATAAAAGTAAATCAATAGCAGTCAATGTTATTATGAAAGAACATAATGATGCAGGCTCTCAGCTTAGTCCGGCAATATAATTTCGCCTTTCATGTAGAAGATACATTGTCCACCAATAATTACTCTTTGCCCATTCACCTGTTCGCAATACAATTCACCACCCCGTTTACTTAATTGCTTAGCTTTCATTTTCTTTTTGCTAAGTTTATCACTCCAGAAAGGAATCAATTGTGAATGGGCGGAACCTGTTACAGGATCTTCATTAATACCGGCGCCAGGAGCAAAAAAACGGGAAACAAAATCAGCTTCTTTACCCGGAGCTGTAATAATCATTTTGTCAAAATACTTTTTCATCAGTGTAAAATCAGGCTGACAATTCAATACTGCTTCTTCATTTACTAACTCCACAAGTGTATCACGGTATTTATATACTCCAACAATTTCAGGATTACCGAGTATAGCGGAGAGTTCGTTTGGATATTCAGTTAATCGTTGAGGTTTCCAGGATGGGAAATCCATCATTAATGTCTTCTTATTTTTTGTTACAGTAAGATGACCACTCTTTGAGTTAAAAACAACTTTCTTCTTTTTTGCTTTTAATATTTCAAAGATGACATAAGCAGCAGCTAATGTTGCATGACCGCATAGATTGATCTCTACTTCAGGTGTAAACCATTTAATTTCATAATCAACTCCTCTTTCTTTGGAAGGAACAAAGAATACCGTTTCGCTTAAATTATTCTCCAAAGCAATTTGCTGCATCAACTCAGTTGACAACCATTTCTTCAGGGGAATTACAGCTGCAGGATTCCCTTTAAATAAATCAGATGCAAATGCATCGATTTGATACAGTCTAAGTTTCATCCTTTTTAGTAAGTAGCAAGTAGCTAGTTGCAAGTAGCTCTATGCTGATTTTTAGTAATAATTCTACTTATTATTAGAAGCTATCAGACCTGAAATCAATTTAAACATCTCTTCTAATTTTGTTTCTGCATTATTGATGTCGTTTTTAGAAAGAAACTTCAGTATCAGCGATGCTTCTATGCAATTATCAATTTCAACAAGTGAGGAACATGCAATTTCAAAAAACCTGTTCTTTTCTAATTTAGATTTCCTCGACGAGCCTTCTGCCAAATTATTAGAAACTGAAAGCCCGGCCCTTTTCATCTGGCTAACCAAATTATATCTTTCTTCATTTGGAAGTTTTTCAGCCAATTGATATAAAACCGGTAAGAATTCAATTGCCCGTTGCCAGGCAATTAATTTTTTATGACTAAGATTCAACATATGATATGATATGATATGATATAATTTAAAAAAAAACTATTTGCTACTAGCCACTCGCCTCGCCGTTATCTACTTGCTTATTCAGCCATCATTTCTTTAATGACCCGAACAATATCTTCAGCATTAGGTTTGCTAAAGTAATCCCCGTCACTTCCATAGGCTGGGCGATGTGCTTCAGCAGTAATAGTTCGTGGCGCCACATCCAGCCATTTATAACCACCCTGCTCTTCCATAACTTTATTGAACATATAACCGGCAGCTCCTCCAGGCACGTCTTCATCAACAAAAACAATACGATTGGTTTTTTGCAGCGATTGTAAAATGATATGCTGAATATCGAAAGGCAATAACGTTTGCACATCCACCACTTCACACTGAATGCCTTTCTCCTCTAACCGGTTAGCTGCCTCCTGCACAATGCGTAAAGTTGAACCATAAGAAACGATTGTTACATCATTTCCCTCTCTGATTATTTCCGGCACACCTAATGGCACCGTAAATGATGATAAATTAGCCGGTAATTTTTCTTTGAGGCGATACCCATTCAGGCACTCAATTACCAGTGCCGGATCATTTCCCTTCAACAAAGTATTATACATTCCCGCTGCCTGCACCATATTACGTGGCACACATACATACATACCACGGAGTGCATTAATGATCATTCCCATAGGGGAACCGCTGTGCCATATACCCTCCAACCGATGCCCTCTTGAGCGAACGATCAGTGGTGCACTTTGCATGCCTACTGTACGGTAATGTAAGGTAGCAACATCATCAGTTAATGGCTGCAAACCATAAACGAGATAATCTAAATATTGTATTTCTGCAATAGGCCTTAACCCCCTTAATGCTAATCCTATACCCTGCCCCATTATAGTAAGCTCACGAATACCGGTATCAAATATTCTTCCTTCCCCATGTTTTAATTGCAAACCGGCAAAGCCCTGGTTAACATCACCAATAAATCCAAGGTCTTCGCCAAACGCCATAATCTTTGGATTATTGGCAAAAAGCTGATCGAAGTACCGGTTAAGTATTTCGTACCCGTTTATTAAAGGCGAGTCGGGTGAATACTCCGCATTTATTTCGGCCACTTTTAATGCACTTTTGTCTCCACTGAGATATAAAAATGAATTGTACAGCTCTTTATTCTTATCCCTGAGAGATTGATAATAACTCTTTAGCTCAGGACTGTTTACCTCATCCAGTACCTGGGCAATTATTTTCATCACATCTCTTCGCTGTGGCTCCCGGTTAGAAGAAAGTTCTTTAACCAGTTTTTCTATTTTACCTTCTTCATCAGTTCCCGGCAAAATGATTTTATTGATCACTTGTAAAGTAGTATCTACCTGTTCTTTTATTGGAGTTAAATATTTTTCCCAGGCATTGTTTCTGCTGTCTCTTACAGATTCTTTTGCCTCTCTTTCCACTTCATTCAATTCTTCTTCGGTGGCCAGTGTATTTTGAATGACCCATTCTTTAAATTTTCGGATACAATCCCATTGTCTTTCCCACTCAAGGCGATCGGGTGATTTATACCGCTCATGGCTGCCCGAAGTAGAATGACCCTGTGGTTGTGTAACTTCTTCCACATGAAATAATGCCGGTGTATGTGTATCCCTGATCTTTTTTATTCCCTGCTCAAACACTTCGCACATGCCTGCATAATCCCATGCTTTTACTTTATAAATATCTAATCCGTTTGTTCCTTCCTTTTTTTGAAAACCTTTTAATGCTTCGGAAACAGAACCTTTGGTGGTTTGATATTTTTTAGGAACAGAAATTCCATAGCCATCATCCCAAACAAAAATGGCCAGGGGAATTTGCATAACGCCGGCTGCATTTACTGTTTCCCAAAAATGCCCTTCACTGGTGGAAGCATCACCAATGGTGGCAAAACAAACTTCATTACCATTATTGGATAAATGGGTAAACTGTTTCAGTTCTTTTACTGTACGGAAAGATTTTGATGCCAGTGCCAAACCAATTGACCTGGGCATTTGAGCGGCCGTGGGGGCCATACCGGCAATTAAATTTTTTCGATTTACTAAATCTAAAAATTCGCCCTGCTCATCTACCAGCCTGGATGCAAAATGACAGTTCATTTGCCGTCCCCCGCTATGCGGATCGTTCGTGGTATCAGGGTCGGCATATAGCTGAGAAAAGAATTCTTCAATGGAGGCAACACCAGTTGCAAAAGCAAAGGTTTGATCCCGGTAATACCCGCTGTAAAAATCACCGGGCTGAAAAAATTTAGCCATCGCCACCTGTGGCACTTCTTTACCATCTCCAAATATTCCAAACTTGGCTTTGCCGGTAAGTACTTCTTTGCGGCCAAGAAGGCTGGCCTCCCGGCTTTGGCAGGCTACCCGGTAATCTTTCAGCACTTCGTTACGGAAAGTTTCGAAGGAAAGATTCTCCAGTGACAAGCTTTCGTTAGTGGCTGATGAATTCATGCGGCAAATCTACAATTTAACCACATTCCCTGCGTTTCTTAATAAAATGCTAAGTACAAAAAAAAGCTATGATTTTTGGGGGGATTGGCTATTTTTGTAGACAAGGCTATTTAGTTTTGCCGTTATAAAACACCGGACTATGAAGAAGTTTTATTTTATACTATTACTGGTTTGTGCTTCCACTATTATTTATGCACAAACCGATAATAAGTCTGCCACACCTGCACCGGAACCTTTTACAGTCAATGCAGAACATCATGATTTTGGCAAAATTGTTCAGGGCAAACCGGTTACTTACGATTTTGTTATAACCAATGTTAGCAAAGAGACTTTAAAATTAAGTGATGTTCATGCTTCCTGTGGCTGCACTACCCCTGTATGGAGTAAAGATCCGGTAGCACCGGGAGCCACTACAAAAATCAATGTAGGATTTAATGCTATGGGGTATGGCCCTTTTGAAAAATCTATTACGATTACATATAATGATGGTCAAACCAAAGTACTTACCATTAAAGGAGAAGTTAGAAAAACTGCTGACAACTCTGTTCCCGGTAACAGCGTCTTGGAATTATTAAAACAATAAACTTTAAAAACTTATAATAACACACACATGAAACAAATTTTTTCAGCATTCGTAGCCCTGGTTTTTGCCAATATCGTATTAGCGCAAACAAAAGTTGCAGACAATGTAAAATTTGCATCCGAAGTTGTTGACCTTGGCAATGTAAAACAGGGTAACCCTGTTACGGGTTCATTTACTTTAACTAATATAGGTAAAGAAGCCCTTATTATTGAAAGTGTAACACCGGGTTGTGGCTGCACAAAATCTGATTATACCAAAGAACCTATTATGCCCGGCAAAACCGGAACCATTACCGCTACTTACAATGCAGCTGTGGCCGGTAACTTCTCAAAAATTGTTTATATCAAGTTTAAAGGTATTGATGAGCAAAAGAATGTAAGCATCACCGGTAAAGTGTGGGCAGCTGCTCAGTACGATTCTGTTATGAAAGCACATTCATCAATTCCTGTTATTACGCCTGAATCAAAAACAACCACAGGCAAAGTAGCCAGTTCAAAAACTAAAAAAACTACAAAGACTAAAACTCCGGCCAAGTCTTAATAAAATATTTTCACACACACCTTTAGAAAATAGCCCTCTTGCAGCGATGTGAGGGGGTTTTTTATTTCTATTGCTGCCTGATATACTTTCTGAACAATGATTTCTTTTAACTTCGCTGCATGCCAAAGATTAGTCACCGTGGCGAAGTTATGCCACCTTCTCCCATAAGAAAATTGGTTCCTTTTGCAGAAGCAGCAAAAAAGAAAGGAATAAAAGTTTATCATCTCAATATCGGTCAGCCGGATATTGAAACGCCCAAACTGGTGCTGGATGCAGTTCGTCATTTTGATTTTAAAGTGTTAGAGTACAGCCACAGTGCCGGTAATGAAAGTTACCGGCGTAAACTGGTGAAGTATTATAAAAAATGCGGGATAGATATTGACTACAAACAGATAATTATTACAACCGGCGGTTCAGAAGCTATTCTCTTTGGCTTTATGAGTTGTTTGGACGCTGGTGACGAAGTAATTATTCCCGAACCGTTTTATGCAAACTACAATGGCTTTGCTGTGGCGGCAGATGTGGTGGTTAAACCAATTACATCATCCATCAATACTGGTTTTGCATTGCCTCCAATAGAGGAGTTTGAAAAAGCCATCACCCCAAAAACAAAAGCGATTGTTGTATGCAATCCCAATAATCCTACAGGTTATTTATACAGCAAAGAAGAAATGGAAACATTAAAGCAGATTGTTTTAAAACACGATTTGTATTTGTTTGCTGATGAAGCGTACCGGGAGTTTTGTTATGAAGGAACGCATACCAGCGCCATGCATCTAACCGGTGTGGAAAAGAATGTGGTGCTGATGGATACTATTTCAAAAAGATACAGTGCCTGTGGCGGAAGAATTGGCGCCTTTGTTACCCGTAATAAAGAATTGCTGGATGCAGCGATGAAGTTTGCCCAGGCAAGATTAAGTCCACCTTCATTTGCACAGATAGCCGGCGAGGCTGCTGTTGATTTACCTGATAATTATTTTGATGCCACTAAAGAAGAATATAAAAAACGCCGTGACCTGTTAGTGAAAAGATTGAATGCTATTGAAGGTGTTTTCTGTCCTAACCCCGGTGGTGCTTTCTATGCAATGGCTAAGTTACCGATTGATGACAGTGATAAATTTTGTCAATGGTTGCTGGAGTCATTTTCATATAAGGGAGAAACAATCATGCTGGCTCCTGCAACAGGATTTTATGGGACACCCGGCTTAGGAAAAGATGAGGTAAGATTGGCTTATGTACTGAACACTGATGCCATTGATAAGGCAATGGATTGTCTTGCGGCAGCACTAAAACAATACCCGGGCAAAACAAACTAACTACTTGTAAGCCGGATTTGAAATCCGGCTTTTTAATGTTCATATTTTTGTACTTACCCTATTTAACGATTTTCTATCTTTCACTGTTTGAAAAAATATAATTATGCGTATTGAATCAGATATAAAACTTGGATTTAAAGATGTGATGATCCGACCTAAACGTTCTACCCTCTCTTCCCGTTCAGAAGTTTCTTTGATGAGAAAATTTAAATTCATGCATGGCGGTAAAGACTGGGAAGGGATTCCTGTAATGGCTGCTAACATGGATACTGTGGGAACATTTGAGATGGCAACGGCATTGGCATCAGAACAATTATTTACTGCTGTACATAAACATTATACTCCGGACCAATGGAAGTTTTTTATGAATAAAAACGGAAATGCTATCAGTGAATATATTGCGGTAAGTACCGGAACTTCCAAACAGGACAGTGAAAAATTAGATACCATATTAAATGAAAATACTTCTCTGCGTTTCATTTGTATTGATGTGGCCAATGGTTATTCTGAAAAATTTGTTGCGTTTGTTAAGAAGACAAGAGATAAACACCCCGATAAAGTAATCATCGCCGGCAATGTAGTAACAGGAGAAATGGTGGAGGAATTATTATTAGCCGGCGCTGATGCAATTAAAGTGGGTATTGGTCCTGGTTCTGTTTGTACTACAAGAGTAAAAACAGGTGTTGGTTATCCCCAACTCTCTGCTATCATTGAATGTGCGGATGCGGCGCATGGTTTGGGCGGACAAATTATTTCGGATGGTGGTTGTAAAGTACCGGGTGATGTTGCCAAAGCTTTTGGAGGTGGTGCTGATTTTGTAATGTTAGGAGGTATGTTAGCCGGTCATGATGAAAGTGGTGGTGAACTGGTAGAAAAAGATGGTGTGAAATATCGTTTGTTCTATGGTATGAGTTCTGAAACTGCTATGAACAAATATGCCGGTGGTGTGGCTGAGTACCGTGCATCAGAAGGGAAAACAGTTAAAGTAAAATATCGTGGTGCGGTTGCTAATACACTTTCTGATATATTAGGTGGCATCCGTTCTGCCTGCACTTATGTTGGAGCAAAATCATTAAAAGAATTAACTAAACGTACTACTTTCATTCGGGTACAGGAACAGCACAATGAATGGTTTGGTGAATAAATAAAGGGCCCCTGGAAAGAGGCCCCGCTTCTTATTGACTAAAAATAAACAACAGCGCTTATTAAATTTTACAGTTCCAGCCATGTACATCAGTAACTCTTCCGGTGCGGATATCCTCTAATTGTTGCTTTAGCTGATTCATTAAACTGTTTACTGTATAAAAAGGTAATTTATAATCCACGCCATCTATATGAATTAAATTGATTGGAGCTACCACGGCGGCGGTACCGGCACCAAATGCTTCAGTAATTAAATTATTACGGAATGCTGATACCAGTTCATCGGTGCTGATTTTTCTTTCCTCCACCACCACCCCTTTTTCTTTTGCTAACTGAATTAATGAATCTCTTGTAACACCATCCAAAATAGAATCAGACAAAGCAGGTGTAACCAGTTTGCCATCTATTACAAACAGCACATTCATCGTTCCTGATTCTTCAATGTACTTATTCTCCCTCGCATCCGTCCACAATACCTGGTCAAAACCATTTTCTCTTGCTAATTGTGTTGGGTAAAATGCTCCGCCATAATTACCGGCACATTTTGCATAACCCGTTCCACCTTTAGCTGCACGGATAAATTCTCTTTCCACTTTTACTCTTAATGGCTTGGCATAATATGGACCAACCGGTCCGGAGAAAATGATGAACCGATATTCATCTGCTACTTTTACTCCATATTTTGCTTCACTCGCAAATACAAATGGACGGATGTATAAAGAAGAACCATCTTCAGTAGGAACCCAGTTATTATCCAGTTTCACCAGTTCGGTTAATCCTTCTACAAACATTTCTTTTGGTGGCACCTGCATGCACATCCTTTCCAGCGACTTTGTCAAACGTTCATAATGTTTCTCTATACGAAAGATATTGATGGAACCATCCTTCATGCGAAATGCTTTCATTCCTTCAAACACTGACTGGCCATAATGCAATGCCAGTGTGGTAGGACTTAATGAAAGATTGGCAAAAGGAACGAGTTGTGGTGTTTGCCATTCACCATCATAAAAATCACAAACCAGCATATGGTCAGATGTGTATTTACCAAACTCGAGTTTACTAAAATCCACTTCTTCGATTCTTGATTTTCTTACCCGTCTCACGATGATATCTTGTGTTAGCTGCATAATATATTTTTTTGTTGTGAAAAGTTATTTGTTAACGGTGAGCCGCCCCTTCAGGCTCACTAATATTTTTTAGTTCGTATGCTGAGCGACCCACCGCAATTGACATCAAATCAAATTCAAACTTTTGAGTACCGATTATATAATAATGTTTCCCTGCAACACTGAATCCATTCTTCTCATAAAAGCGTCTTGCTTTTGTATTGCCCACATGCACATTAAGCCAAACAATTTCGGGTTGAAGTTCAACTGCAGCATCCAGCACTTTATTGAGCAAGGTTTGCGACACACCGGTCCCATGATATTCTTTCAGCACATATATTTTTTGTAGCTCTGTTTGCCTCACAGATTGTATTTGCTGATGCCTTGATAGCTGTTTTAGTTTGGCAAAACCTATGGGCTTATCATTATCATAGGCAACAAAAAAAAGGTTATTGGAATTTTCAATACTGTTTGCCAGTTTGAATACATCGTAAGTTGAGTCCAGATACTTTTGCAATTCATCCTTGCGAATAAAAATGGAATGAAAAGCATCATAAAAAGATTGCCTGCCTGTTGCAGCAATATCATTCACCTCATTAACCGTCGCTTTTACAATTCTTATCGCCATTGATTTTGACTTTTGAATTTTGACCTAATAAATGCAAACCTGTCCCTGTCCAACCGGCAACACCGAAGCAATTACATCTTCTTTCACTTTTTCATTATACAATCTTTCAATTGCCCAGCCCACTAAATCAACAGCTGCCAGGCACCCCGCCGCTGTACCAATATTTCCATGAGTAACCAGGTGTTTATCTTCCAGCACTTCCACATCATAAGTCCGCAGCAACTCATACACTGTTGGATAAGTAATGGCTGATTTACCTTTTAAATAACCTAATGCAGCAATAATCAATGCACCGGAACATATAGAACAGATTAACTGCTTCTCCGGGTTCAGATTAAATCGTTTTAAATATGCTTCATCTTTTATCACTGTTCTTGCGCCTGCTCCACTGCCAAAGAAAACCAGGTCAGCATCATTGCATTCTTCAATAGTTCCATGCATAGCCAGTTCAATACCCCGAACGGAAGTATGTGTTTTTTCGGTTCCCACAATCTTCACCTCAAATTCCTTGTCACGGTGTTTAACCCGATTGAGTAAATCCCATGCAAGAAAAATATCTATGTCCGTAAACTTGTCAAATGCTACAATAACAGCTTTCTTCATGTTAATTATTTTAAATAGTTATTTCCCGGGTAGTGGTAAAGAACATAGTGTCTTTTAAAATTTGTTCCATTGTTATTCCCATCTTTACGTTCGCTCTTTTATATCCGGCATGTTCTACTGCTTCATGCTGAAATCCCAGCTTCCCATATAACCGGATAGCAGGTTTTAAAATGCTATTGGTGTACAGAATAATTTTTCCCGCACCTGATTCATATGCTTTTTTAAAAGCCGCATAGCTCAACGCCTCTGCAATTCCTTTGCGCTGAAAATTTTCATGCACGGCCATCTTTGCAAATTCATATGTGGTATCATCCATTTTTATTAACGCTACGGTTCCTGCCAGGTGACCTTCATAAGTTGCCATTAGTATAGCACCACCTCTTTCAATAATTGCTTCCTGCGGATTCGTTAACACATATTCATCCATTGCTTCCATTTCAAAATATTTTTCAATCCATCTCCTGTTGAAAAATTCAAAATAATGCTGGTGTTCCGGCTGATAGTCCATTATTTTTACTTTGTTCATGCTCTTTGTTTTTTATATTCACGATTCACCATATACACACCCCCCAGCGTAACCAAACTCCCCATTAACATTCCTGAGTTTACACTTTCATGCAATAACAGCCAGCCAAAGAATACAGCTACTATTGGATTGATATAAGCATAGATGGAAACGAATGTTGGCGGCAGTTTACTAATGGCAAACACATAAGCCGAGTAAGCCAGCAATGAACCAAAGAAAACAAGATAAATCAGTGCCATCCATGCAGCAGAGCCAATAGCTGAAAGGTTAACGTATTTGCCGGTTGCAAAACAAAATATCATGGTTATTATTCCTGCTATCAGCATTTGTAATCCTACACTGAATAAAATATCTGTTGCAGGTTTTAAACGGGATGTATAAACGGTTCCAAATGTCCAGGCTAATACAGAGAGAAAGGCCAGCACAATACCAAACGCAACGGACTTGCCCTGCAGCTGGTTGAGATAATCATAAAAAATGAGTACCACACCTGCAAAACCTATTATCAAACCGGCAATCATCCAAAATGTAAGCTTTGCATTACGCAAAAGCCACACACTAAAGAGTGTTACAAATAACGGAACGGTTGCTGAGATAATAGCAGCAAATCCGCTATTAATAAATTCCAATGCCCAGGTGAGTAATCCATTGGCGAGTGAGAGCAGAAAAATACCCTGGATAGTAATCTGCTTTAAACTTTTCCAATCTGGAAGTTTATACCCTTTTATTAAAAAGAAACTCACCATTAAAAACCCTGAAGAAAATTGCCGCATCGCAGAAAGGAATAAACCAGGCATATGTTGTGCTCCAATCCTTGATGCGATGAATGTGGTTCCCCAAAAAAAACTGACTAATCCTAATGCAATGTATGCCCTGTTTAATTCTTTCCTGCTCATGTTAATTCCTGTTTAATATTCGTTCACCTAACCGTTGAACTTCGTTTACCAATATGTCAAAATCTGCTGCTTTACTTCTGTGATTGGTGATAGCCACTCTTATCACATACGAACCTTTTAATATGGTGAAAGATGGAGCTGCTATTCCCGACTCATGCAACTGCATTAATATTTCTTTATTCAGCGTATTCAATTCATCATTGCTAAGTCCATCCCGGTAAAACCTGAAATTCACAATATTCATCGGCACCGGCGCCATCAGTTGCAATGAAGCATTACCATTCACCAGCTCAGCTAAATAATTTGCCTGCTGAATATTCTGTCGCACCATGCGGCGATATTTTTCAATTCCCTGCTCTTTCAAAATCATCCACACTTTTAATGCACGGAATCCTCTTGACAATTCAATTCCCAAATGATTATAATTTAATTCACCGGCTATAATGCCTCTTTCATGATGTGCCAGGTAATTGGCATTTATTTCAAAGGCTTCTTTATGTGCCTGTGCATTTTTTATCAATACTCCACCCACATCATAATTCACATAAAACCATTTGTGATAATCAAAAGCCAAACTGTCTGCCAGCTCCACGCCTTTCAATCGCTCTGTGTATTCTGGTAATAATTTTGGCACGGCACCAAAGGCTCCATCCACATGAAACCACATACCTTCTCTCTTTGCAATCGCTGCAATAATTTCCAAATCATCAATTGCACCGGTGTTCACCGTTCCCGCATTGCCCACGATACAAAAAGGCAGGAAGCCATTGGCTTTGTCTTGCTTCAGTTGTTCTTCTAACAAATCAATCCTAACCTGGTAATTTTCGTCCACTGCTATCTTTCTTAAATGTTCGCTGCCAATTCCCAATAGCTCCACCGCTTTCTGTAAACAGCTATGTGTTTCTGTTGATGCGTACACTACTAATTGCCCATCTAAATTTCTTATGCCTTTCTTTCGTATTGCTCCATTGAAAAAATTTCTTGCCGTTGTTAATGCTAGTATGTTAGCTAAAGATGCACCTGTTGTTAATATGCCTGAACTGTTTTTTGGAAATCCATACATTTCTTTTGTCCAGTCAAGTACTTGTTTCTCTACATAATTTGCCACATGTTCCCCAAATGAAGGAGAAGCATTCATGGCGCCGGCTAACATATCAGCAAACATTCCGGTTGCACTACCACCCCCCATTACCCAACCCCAGAATCGTGGATGTGTATTTCCCAATGCATAAGGCAACACATTTTGTTGAAATGATTGATACACTTCTTTCAGATCGGTTTCTTCCTGCGGCGCAGCTGTATCTAATGCCTGCTTAACTGATTCAGGTATCGGTTGCCATACTTTTCTGTCGCCTGACTGCTGTATATAATCAATCATATCATCCAGCATCTGATGTCCTGTTGCACGGAGCTCCTCCCAATTATTAGGGTCAATTGTCTCTTCCAGTACTGTTGTATTCAAATCAAGCATATAATTTTATTTATGTTGTCAGCAATTCAATTACTATTTAGCTGCATTGGCGTCGCACTCTTGTGCATCAGTAACAATATGCAGCCAATTCAAAAGTCAAAATTCAAAAAGCTAAAAGAGGTTACGGAAGGAACTGTTTTGAATTTTTACTTTTGACTTTTTACTTCCTTTTCTGCAGCAACCGTTTAAATCATTTATCAAAATTCACTAAAAGAAAATAGTTGGTCAACCTGTTTCTTGCTAATCACGGGAATGATTATTTTTTTGACGATACAAAAATGTTTAAAAAAAATACACTAAAACAGATTCAGTTTTTGTATTTTTGACTATATCAGATTTTTTAACACTTGTTCCCCTCTCAGGTAACAAGTACCGGGTTTTTCTTTTGACTTTTTAATTTAGAATTTATACACCATGCGTACAACAAAATTTTCAACCGACGACCACTTATACTTACAGGTAGCCGATGGCATAGAAAAAATGATTAGTGAAGATGTGCTCCGCATTGGAGACAAGCTGCCATCCGTAAGAATGCTGAGTGAAGAATATGGTATCAGCATGGGTACTGCCTTCCAGGCTTATTATCATTTGGAAGGAAAGGGATTGATTGAATCAAGACCAAAGAGTGGTTACTATGTACGTTTTAATTTTAAACGTTTTCCTGATTTACCAAAAACTATTCTGCCGCAACCTGTTTCCAGCGAAGTGAGTGTGAAGGAAACGATTGCATCTATTTATGGTGATATTACTTCGCATATAAAAATGAATTTTGCGATTGCCGCACCAGATGCATCTTTATTACCATCTGCCAAATTGAATAAGTCTGTGATGGAAGCTTTGCGCCAAAGCAAAGACCATTGCATCAGTTATGAAAACACACAGGGAAATATTGAATTAAGAAAACAAATTGCCAAACTTGCTTTCAACTGGGGAGGAAAGTTTAAACCTGATGATATTATTATTACATCCGGTTGCCTGGAAGCAATTAATTTATGTTTAAGAGCTGTTACACAACCCGGTGATACGGTGGCAGTAGAAAGCCCCAATTACTTTGGTATTTTACAATCCATCGAAAGCATGGGATTGAAAGTGGTAGAGATTTCCAGTAACCAGGTAACAGGTTTGGATATTGATTGTTTGGAAAGTTCTATTACCAAACTAAATGTAAAAGCCTGTATTGTTATTCCCAACTTTAATAATCCTACTGGTAGTTGCATGCCCGAAGAAAATAAAAAGAAATTGGTAGAAGTAATTACCAAACATAATATTCCATTGATTGAAGATGATATTTATGGTGAATTGTATTTTGGCAAGAGTCGTCCACGCACCTGTAAATATTATGACACCAAAGGTTTGGTGATGCACTGTGCTTCCTTATCCAAATCATTGGCGCCCGGTTACCGTATCGGCTGGACCATACCGGGTAAGTTTATTGATGCTGTAAAAGAAATCAAACGCATCAGTGATATCAGTTCTCCTTCACTGACACAAGCAGCCATAGCACACTTCTTAAGCAAGGGCCGGTATGAATATCATTTAAAAAATCTGCGCAAAGCATTGCATACACAGTGCTTGAAATATACACAGGCCATCATCGAATATTTTCCGGAAGGAACTAAAATATCAAGACCACAGGGAGGATTTGTATTGTGGATTGAATTACCCAGGAAAGTAAATGCAGTTAAATTAAGAAACGAAGCAATCCATCACCACATATCTGTTGTACCGGGAAAGATATTTTCTGCCTGTTGTAATTACAATAATTTTATCCGCATCAGCTTTGGTAAACCATTTAATGATGATATGGATTATGGGTTGATGATGCTGGGGAAATTGGTGAAGAAGATGATGTGAGTTATATTGCTTTTATCAGATAATAAACAACTACAATAAGAAAAAGTATAAGCACTATTTGATTAGTTATTATATCATACCTTCTCTTGGGCAAGTGATGCTCCGGATAACTAATTTCCCATTTTCCCTTCGTTGCGAATTTTAATAACATCAGCGGGGTAACAGGTATTCTCTTTATTCTTTCGTATGGGGGCTTAAAAAAGGTACCACCAATGGAATTCCACCCACCTTCTTCATCAGCATGAAAATACCACAAATAGGATGTCATATCTACATTATACTTCTTAGCATACTCCTCAATTAATTCATGAAAATCATCGCCAACACAACCCAGGTCTTCAAAAATATCCGTTGACTCATTCACATCATCGTCCCCCGTCTTTTCTTTTACCAAGTCAATTATATCATGAATAGATACTTCCATTCAAATTTGTATTTATTCTAACACTTCTCCAAAGCCTGCATAATATCAGCAATAATATCATCAATATTCTCCAATCCAACTGATATACGAACTAAGCCCGGTGTAATACCAACCGCGGCTTTTTCTTCAGCGCTTAATTTAGAGTGAGTAGTAGAGGCAGGATGTGAAGCAATGCTCCTGCTGTCACCCAGGTTATTGGTCATTGACAAGATTTGTAAAGCATTTAAAAATTTACGGCCACTTTCCAATCCGCCTTTTAATTCAAAGGTTACAATACCACCACCATTGCTCATTTGTTTTTTGGCAATGGCATACTGCGGATGCGTTTCCAAGAAAGGATATTTTACAGAAGTAACTTTTTTATTTCCTTCTAACGCTTTTGCCAGCTTTAATGCGCTATCAGCATGGCGTTCCATTCTTATATATAATGTTTCTAAACTCTTGGTAAGCACCCATGCATTAAACGGACTCATAGATGGTCCGGTATTTCTTACAAACAAATACATTGGTTGAATCAGTTCTTTCTTTCCCACCACTACTCCGCCTAACACTCTCCCCTGCCCGTCAATAAACTTGGTGGCAGAGTGTAATACCAAATCAGCTCCAAAGTTAATCGGCTGTTGTACGGCTGGCGTGGCAAAACAATTATCTACTACCAGTAAAATATTATGCTTTTTGCAAAGCCTGGCCACATATTCAATATCAATAATATCCAAACCCGGGTTAGAGGGTGTTTCCACATACAGCATTTTTGTATTGGGCTTAATCAATGCTTCAATACTTTCCGGCTTGTTCATATCAAAATAAGAAGATTCAATTCCCCACTTGGGCAAATACTTGGTGAGAATAGTATGGGTAGAACCAAACACTGCTGATGCAGAAATAATATGGTCACCTTTTGCCAGGAAGGTCATATAGGTAGAAAACACCGCTGCCATACCCGTACCCGTTGCAATACCATCTTCTGCATTTTCCAATGCACAAATCTTATCAATAAATTCATCTACTGTTGGGTTGGAAAAACGGCTGTAAATATTTACATCCAGGCTATCATCTGCAAAAGCCGCCGCCATTTCTTCCGCACTGTCATAAACAAAACTGCTGGTTAAAAACAGTGGTGTGCTATGTTCTTTCTCCTGCGTTCTTCTTGTTTGTTTACGGATGGCCTTTGTTTCTGGTTTCTGTGACATGTGCTGATTACTGATTGTTTGTTACTGGTTGCTGGTTATAGAAAATATCCTTTTTGACTTTTTACTTTTAAATTTTTAATTATTAGCTCTTCGCTTCAAACTTTACTCCGTTAACAATTACTTCAAAACTAATCTTCGTTCCGCCTCTTCTTAATGTTTCAGCTACGGAACAATATTTATTAATGGATAATTCTGCTGCCCGGTAGGCTTTGGCAGGGTCAACAGTTCCTTCAAACTCAAAACGAATATCTATCGTTTCCCACAAAGAAGGTTCTTTGCCTTTTTCTCTTTCACCGTCCACCAATATTTTCAAACTGGTGTATTCCTGTTTTTGCTTCTTTAAAATCATCACCACATCTACCCCGCTGCAACCGGTTAATGCTGCTAATACGGTTTGCATAGGACGCATCCCCTGCCCGTTTCCTCCCTGGTCAACAGGTATATCAATATTCATCTGGTTGGCACCGGTAATATCCTTAACGGTAAATCCAAAATCACGATGTGTTAATTCCGCATTAATTAAAGCCATAACAAAAATTTAATGTGCAAAGATACGATGCGAAAGGCTAATCATTGTTCGCAAAAAAACAATAAAAAAGCACAGCCATGGCTGTGCTTTTAAAAGACTTTTAATTTTTATTATATCACATAACTTAAAACAGGCATTTCCACCCTTGGCTGAAAAATGATCTTTGACCTGACTGAATTGGATATCAAACAGGCTGCTTCAGATTTATCTAAAATACGCATAGCCCTTTCATTATCTGTTTCATTAAGAATCGTTACTACAGGTGATAATATAATTTCACTGATCATAAATTTACCTTCTATTTTCTCAAGTTTACCTTTCGCTAAACATTCAAAATGTTCAAAATTAAGTTTGGAATTTTCTGCGATGGCAAGGAATGTTGTCATCAGGCAACTGTTTACAGCAGCGACTAATAAATGTTCCGGAGACCAGATACCGGCCATTCCCTTTGGAAATTCAGGAGGTGTGGCAACTTCAATAGTTGAATCCAAAACCGGTGAGCTAATTGTTCCTATCCTGTCTTTGTTCCACTTTATATTTACTTCATAAAAATGAGCAGCATCCATGTTATTCAATTTTTAATGAGGTGCTAAAAAAATTTCTCTGCAAATTTGATAATTGAATAAAATGAAGACCGTGATTTAAATCACCATCTCATTAATTTGATTAAAGTCATCTATTTTACTGGGAGAAGATTAAAAAAACTGACCAAAATCATATACAGGTACTAATACTCAAGGTTAATAATTTCAATCAACTGGTTTTTGAGTTGCTTAATCATTCCTCTTTCAGCCAGCTTTTTCATCAGGCGGGAAATTACTTCACGGGAAGAATTGAGTTCCTGTGCTACTTCTGTGTTATTTATAGTGAGTATGCTGGTGCGATGAATAAGTTGTTCCCTCTTTAAATATAAGATGAGCTTCTCATCCATATTACGAAAGGCCGTATGATCGAGTGTAATCAGTAATTCTTCAAAACGCTTGCGGTAGGTTTCTAAAACAAAATTATACCAGCTTTTATAATCATGCATCCATTGATCCATGTATTCCAGCGGGATAGCAATTACCGTTGTTTTATTCACCACTTTTCCCAACACCTCACTTTTTTCCTGTTTGCTTGCACTCATCATGGATAATGCACAAGCCTGACCCGGTTGCAAATAATAGATAAAATATTCTTGCCCTTCTTCATCCTCCCGGTACACTTTTATTAATCCATCTACAATCAGTAAAATAGATTTAAAGTATTGACCCGTCTTCATTAATACTTCACCGGGTTCAAATATTTTTATCTCCGCCTTGTCTTCAAGGTTCTCAATTAACTTAATTTCAAAATTGGGAAAAGCATTTCTTAAATCCAGTTTCATGCAGGCAAGGTAAGAAATGTCTTTAATCTCTATACTGAAACAAATCAGTAGCTGACTTGATTAAATAGTGGTCACGGGTGGATTCGAACCACCGTATAAGGATTTGCAGCCCTTAACCTAGCCTCTCGGTCACGTGACGCTTATCTTTATCGGTTCCTGTACACCACCTGCAGGTATCTTTTCTCTGCCAGGCGATAATAAAGAACGAATATGGTAGTGATAGTTAACAATACAAATAACTTGAAGTATAAGTATTGCGGAAAACAAAAGAATAGAATGAGTAATACAGATAACCGCAGGCTCTCCACTAAAAATATCCAGCGTTTCTGTTCCATGATAGCGCCACAGTTGATTAAAGTAAGTAATACCAGTAAGGTAAATCCGATTTTAAACCCGGCAGAAAAATATTTTTCCAATGCAATGAATATAAATAAGGATGCCAGCAGACCAATCACCTGCATGATTACATATTTATTCAATGGCTGATCAATATCATGCGCAGCCTGTTTGATATTAAATAATGCTTCCGCCTTTTCACGGAGTGATGTATCCAGCTTTTCCGGCCTCCCTGTAATTACTTTCCATTTTTCTTTTATGCTACTCTTTGATTTAACAGCAAGCCACAACTCAATGGCAAAATGAAAATGCTGCCACAGGAAACTATAAGTTTTTAATGGTTTGGTTAATCCATACGTTGGCTCCTCTTCTTCTTTTTGAAAAGTACCGAATAACTTATCCCAAATGATAAGTACATCACCATAATTTTTATCTAAATATTTTTCATTACTGGCATGATGCACCCGGTGATGAGACGGTGTAACGAATATGTATTCCAAAATTCCCAGCTTGCCAATTAACCTTGTGTGAACAAAAAATGGATACATACCGTGAATCAATAACATCGCTGTAATCATTTGCGCAGGAAATCCAATGAGAGGCAATACCGACCAAAATGCGGTGCGAACCAATGCCTGGAATACCGTAATTCTTGCCGAAACAGTATAATTATAATCTTCGCTCTGGTGATGAACAATGTGGACTATCCACAAAATATTTATTTCATGCGCCAGCCGGTGATACCAGTACCAGATGAAATCAGTAAACAGCAACAATAATATCCAGAGAGCTATGCCCGGCTTTATGGTAAAAAGTCCGTAATGTTTCTGAATATAATCATATACAAAATAAAAAGCTCCCGCTATTAATACGTCCGATAACCGCTCAGCAATACCCACACTGATATTGGCAACAGAGCTATGTAACTGGTAATAATTTTTTCCAAGCCGGCGGGAAATAAAATATTCCAGCAACATTAACCCGATAAAAAAAGGTACAGCCAGGCTCAAATAATTCCAATGCATGCCAATTACTTTTTAATAATTTTTATAACTACAGGTTTGTTTGCAGAATTAATTGTCAACTCCACTGGTTGATAATCTTTATGAAATACAGAAACGGTAATCGGAAAATTCTCCCAGCTTTCAATCCGGAATTCACCTTTATTGTTAGTCAGCGATTCCTCCTCGCCTTTTACAGTGGCCACTAATGCTTTTGTAACAGGTTCATCAGAACGATAATCAATAACAGTTCCTTTGATGATAACCGGTATATCCGGTGCTGTAAACGCAATAAACTCTTTATAGGATAAAAGCATAAGCGAAAAAATTATAAGTGATGGAATGAGTATAAATTTCTTTTTCATAAAATGAGTTTGTTATTAAAGTCCATAAAATTAGTAGACTAATTACATCTAAAAAAATCACTTCCCGGAAACAACAGTAGTTTAACAGAAAGTGATTCGGTTTTTAAATATTTCCCCTTGAGGTTGCGTATAAATCGTACCAGTCCTGTTTATCCAGGTTTATTTTCAACGCTCCTGCCACATTCCGGATACGCTGCTCATTGGTGGTACCAATCAACGGCAAAGCACCTAATTTTATCAGCCATGCCACAGCAATGCTTTCAATATCCGCATCATATTTTGGCGATAATTCTTCCAGCTTTTTTCTTACTCTTTCTGCCAAAAAATCTGTACCTACAGCAATTCTTCCTTCAGCTAACGGAGCAGTCGCCAGCGGACGCATATATCTTTGCTTAATATAATCTACCTGCCCATTATCAAAAGCAGTGGTATTTAATAAATTTAATTCAATATGATTGGTTACAATGGGTGTTCTTAAATAAGAACTGAGCAACTGGTGCTGGAAAACGGAGAAATTTACCACACCAATGTTTTTTACTTTACCGGAATCTTTTAATTGTTGCAATGTAACAGCAGCTTCTTCCAGGTTAGATAAAGGATCAAGATGATTTAATAAAAATACATCGATGTAATCTGTTCGCAGTTTCCGGAGAGAGTTGTCAATACTCTTTAAAATATGCTCACGGGAAGTATCATAATATTTCACTCTAATATCTGGCCGGCTGGGATGCGGAAGATTTACGCCGCATTTGGTAAACAACACCAAATCTTCTCTTTTAATCCGCTTGCTGTGCACAATCTTTCCAAACAATTCTTCACATTGATAGCCACCATAAATATCAGCATGGTCAAATGTATTAATGCCTAATTCCAAACAAAGATTGATAATGCTTTCCATCTTTGTTTCTGTAATATCACCACCTTCCCAGCGGTAAAAACCATAAATAGCAGGAGAAACTTTGGGTCCTGAATCGCTCAGATAAATTTTTTCCATCAAATCAATTTTATAAAACTAATTTAAGCACTAATCCTGCAATTGCCGCAATTAAAATTAAATAAGGCTCCTGCAATTTTTTTATATAAATCAGCGATAGTGTGGCGGCCACCGCAATAATGGCCGTTGGTATATCGGTTATTGATTTTAATGCAATCACAATTACCGCACCCAGCAATGCACCCACCACACCGGCCGTTATGCCATCAACAAAAGCTTTTATTTTTTCGTTCTTCGCTATCTTTTTAAAATAAGGGGCCGGAATGACCGTAAACAAATAACAAGGTAAAAAAGTAGCCAAAGCTGCAACGGATGCCCCCGGAAAACCAGCAACAAGATAACCAATGAATCCAACTGTTATAACTACCGGCCCCGGTGTAATCATTGCTACTGCCACTGCATCAACAAACTGGTGTTCTGTTAACCAGTTATTTTCTGTAACCACACCACTGTGCAAAAAAGGAACAATGGCCAGGCCACTGCCAAATACAAATGCTCCTGCTTTTGTAAAGAACAAAGCTATTTTACCAAGATTATCCCATTCAAAATTCCAGAAACCAGTTCCTGCTAAAATGAATAAGTTTATATTCAGTAAAGAAGTTTGAGTGGTTGATTTATAGAACATATAAATAAAACCACAGGCAAGAAAGAGCCAGATGTTTTCATTCTTTGTAATAAAAGTTACAATTGCCACTCCAATATAAAATATCCATAACAACCAATTCTTCTGAATGCCCTGCAGGTTTATTTTGCTCACCGTTTTGGTAGTGAGTTTATATACACTTAAAGCAATAATACCAATGACTGCCGCTCCTACTCCGTAAAATACTGCCTGCATCCAGCTTAAGCCACCATATAATTTATAGGCAATACCCAGCAACACCACCATAATAAAGGATGGAATGATAAAAGCTATGCCAACCAGTGTGGCACCTAATACCCCGTAATGAACAAAACCCAAATAGATGCTGAGCTGTGCTGCCAAAGGACCTGGTGCTAATTGTGCTAATGCTAATCCTTCTTTGTACTCTTCTTCGGTAAACCATTTGTTTTTCTCCACCAAATCACGATGCATGTAGCCTACTAAGGCAACAGGGCCGCCAAAACCGGTGGCTCCCAGTTTGAGAAAATACATTACCAAATGAGAAATAGTATAAGTTGGTTTCATAAAATAATGCGCAAGTAAAACTACAAACTAATCTTTTCTGTCATTACATCCCAATGGGAAATTAATAACTCAAAGCGGTGTTGCTCATCTTTTGCCAATTTATCCAAATCCGGGTATAATTGTTTTTTATATGGTGTGGTCAGGTTAGGGTCAAAAGCCAATTTTTCGTTTTTAAAAACAATAGTAACCTTAAAATCCCAACGGGTGTCTTCACCGCTGTGCAACTTTGGTTTTTCGGCAGTTACGCTAATGATATCTCCTTTTTCAATCGCTTTCTTAAGCAACGGATAGTGATTTGTTTTCCAAAGATTAATAAATTCATCTGCATAACCCCATTTTACTTTGTAATAATTTTCAATAGTAAAAGTGTTGTCGCTTTGCTGTGCATTCACATTTAATGCAGTTGTCAAAAGAATAATTAATAATCCACTAAGAATAAAATTTCTGTAATTAATTTTTTTACTCATAAATTAAATTTTATAATTGATATTATCTTGTTAACAATCCTGCATCCAGCACTAATTGTGAGCCGGTAACATATCTTGATTTTGCTGAGGCAAGAAATACCACAGCTTCAGCTACATCTTCCGGTTCTATCCATGGTACCGGCAAAAGGTTTCCTGCACTTCTTTCTGCAATTTCTTTGGCTGTAAGACCTTCCAGGGCTGCTAATCCATCATTCATTGGAGTATTTACCCCGGTTGGGTGAATAGAAACAACCCTTATGTTATGAGGAGCTAATTCTATTGCCCATGATTTAGTCAAACCCGTGAGTCCCCACTTTGATGCGGCATAATGACTTAATCTGTTCATTCCACGTAACCCTGCAATGGAGGAATTATTAATGATTACACCGTCATGCTGATCTATCATAACAGGAATGATACGCCGTGCCACCAGCCATGCACCTTTTAAATTTATATCCAGCATTATATCCCATTCCTGTTCGGTAATATCCTGTGCATATCCATAAGCACAAATTCCTGCATTATTAAATAAAATATCGATTCTCTTAAATTGTTCAATTGTTTTAATAACAGCCTGAGCAATATCATCATCTACTCTTACATCACCGGTAAATAACAAGCAAGTAACACCATGCGATTCACATTCTTTTCGCAATGAAACTAATTCGTTTTCATTACCCAATTCATAGCCGGGATATTTTAATGTCTGTGCCAGGTCAAAGGCAGCGATGTGAACACCTTGCTTAGCCAGTAAAATAGCTGTAGCTCTTCCCTGCCCGTGAGCGGCGCCGGTTATAAAGGCAACTTTACCTTTTAGATCATTACTCATTCTTCCAGATTGATTTTAGTTTAGGTAAGTAATCATTCAGATATTCATCAATATCTGTTTCAATCACATTATTAAAAATATTGGTAGCAATCATTTGACCGGCAAAGGCAATTAAAACAACTAACTCTTCTTCATTATAATATTTAGCAACCGCATCATAAACATGATCAGCTATATTACCATGATGTTTTGCAATACTACTGCCGAAATCGACCACTTTTCTTTCATGAAATTTTAACTCAAGCCGTTCCGGTGTTTCCCCTGCATCAATGATCAGTTTACGGAAATAGGTAGTGCACAAAGGACAATCAGAAGCGTTGGAAATTGACCATGCATAAAGATAAGCCAGTCTTTTACCCAGGATTTTCTCCACCTGTTCATATAGTGGATACCACTGCATGTACACTTCAAAAGATAATAACGAGTGTCCAAGTGTTGCTTTCATATTGGTGATGCGTCCCTTTTGGAATGCTTCATGTTTCTGAAACGCTTTTTTTACATTAACCGGGGCCTCTTCTCTTTTAAGCGGTTTTATTCTTGCCATAAACTGCTGTTTAAAAAAAACATTTTGTTGTAATTATTTTCTTATTACATTTGTCTACTAATTTAGTAGACTATTTACTGCAAATATAAAGGAATATGACTAAAAATAACAGCGGGAAAAAAGAAAATTATACTGACAGGGGAAATAATCGCAGACATAACAGGCTAACCTGTGTTAAAGCACCTTTTCAATTTTCCTGCTGTTTTTTTATTGCAGAAGCATATAGCAATTCCGGGTTTTAAAATCGCTTATTTCACTTAAATCAAAAAACAAAATGGCCTCTAAGCAACCTGCATCCGCATTACTGGCAATACTATTTTTCAGCCTGGCTGGTTATCCACAGGCCGGTAAAAGAATAATCACCGGCACAGTAACCGCTTTTGATGGAGTAACCCCTTTAGAAGGAGTACTAATAACTGTAAAAGGTACCAATAATACTTCAGGCACCCAGGAAGATGGGATTTATTACATTGAAGTAAACCCGGGCGATTCGGTATTAACATTCAGCCTGCCTGAGTTTGAAACAAAAGAAATAAAAATAGCCAATAGCAAACAGGTTGATGTAACATTGAAAAGGCAGATTAAGCAGGCTGCACCCGGCAATGAGTCTTTCACCACTAAAACAAATGCGGTAAACAATCAACCTGCTTACTGGAGGGCAATATTTTCTATAAATGCCAATACAGAAGTGCCGGTAAACTTTGTTATCAAAAAAAGTGAAGCTGCAAAAGAGAAAATATATTTTGTTAATGGTAAAGAAGAATTTGAAGGTGGTAAACTGGAAATAACAGGCGATTCAATACATGTAAATATTGACCAGTTTGATAACGAGTTAGTAGTAAATAATGGAACAGGAATATTAAAAGGATTTTTAAGAAAGCAAGACCGGTCCGGTACGCCAATACCAGTTACAATAGAAACAGGCAAAACAAACCGTTTTTCCGAATCAACCATTAAACCCGCTGCAGATTACAGTGGTGCCTATGAAATCAGTATACAAAACAATACACCAAACCCTGAAAAAGCGGTGGCCCTGCTTACACAGGAAGGAAATAAATTGTATGGCACTTTATTAAGAATAACCGGTGATTCAAGATTCCTGGAAGGAATTGTTGATGGAAATAAATTTCATCTTTCTACTTTTATTGGCTCAAGTCCTTCGTACTACCGGGGATATTTTATTAAAGACTCTATAGCCGGGGAAATCATTGGAGTAAAAGGCGCACAAAAATTTGAGGGCATACACGATGAAAATGCTGCCTTACCCGATCCATTTAAACTCACGTATTTAAAAGAGGGTTACAAAACCCTCAGCTTTAGTTTCCCGGATATCAATGGCAAACTCATTTCCTTAACAGATGAGAAGTATAAAAACAAACCGGTTATTATTACTATTGGAGGAACCTGGTGTCCTAACTGTATTGATGAGGCAGCCTTCCTGGCTCCGTGGTATGAAAAGAATAAGCAAAGAGGTGTGGAAGTAATCAGTATTTTCTATGAAAGACAAACGGATGCACCTTACATCAAAAAAGTATTTGGACGTTTTATCAATCAGCATCACATAACCTACGATTTAGTACTGGGTGGTGTGGCGGATAAACAAAAAGTAGCAGAATCATTGCCGGCCTTAAACACATTCCTTTCTTATCCTACCACCATTTTCATTGACAAAAAAGGGAATGTTGCTAAAATACATACTGGCTACAATGGGCCAGCCACCGGGAAATACTATGATGAATTTATTAAAGAGTTTAATAAAGAAACCGATTTATTAATTGAGTCAAAATAATAATAACCAAAACTATTAACATGAACCATTACCAGCATCAAACATTTCAATTTGACAAATCACTCAGCCAGCAGCAATTAAATTTTTTCCGGAAGCATGGATTTATCCATTTCAAAAATTTTATTGCCGGCGAAACTGTAAAAAAGTTTATAAAAGAGATTGAAGCTGTGCAGGCACAACATTTTCGGAATAACACAAAAATAGTAAATGGCATCCCTCTTAAATACGGTAAAGACATTAATGGTTCAGACATTATTCAGCGCTTTGCGTTTACCTCGCAGTACAGCGAATGTTTATCCCGGTTTCTTAAAGATGAGCGGTTTGATGAATTATTAAAATTACTGGCGCCTTTTGATGGCCGTGTTGGTGAAAATGAAAAAGACGGGCTGGTAGTTAATCATTATATCAATACAACAGAAAGCAGTTTTAACAAAATGGGATGGCATACGGATAGCCCTAGAGATTTATTTCTCGGGAGTAAAATATTACCGATGCTTAATGTTGGCCTGCACCTGGATGATTGCCCATTTGAAAACGGAGGTTTAAGGGTGTTGCCCGGCACACATACTCAAAATTTTTTTAACTTGCTCTTCCGGAAAAAATATTTTATTGATAATAATTCGGATAAACAGGAAGTTGGGTTTGACATAGAAGCCGGAGACCTTACCATTCATGATGGAAGATTGTGGCACAGAGTACAACAATCTCCTCACACTGGTGAAAAAAGCAGAAGAAGAGTAATGTACATCCCTATCATTACGGGTGCGTACAAACCAAAACATGCTAATAGCTCAACACCTTTTTATCACAAGCTTGCCCAAATAAAATTAAATCCCTTAAAATCAAAATTAGTCCGGTTAACATTTGGCAATAAAAAAGAAACACTGGTTGAACCCCCTGACGGGTTTATCCTTAAATATTAAATTATGAGTTTCGCATTAGTAACTGGATCAGCAAAAGGCATTGGTAAAGCAATTGCCTATGAATTGGCAAAAAAAGATTATCGTCTTTTATTGGTTGATATTGACATTGAAAACTTAAAGAAAACAGCGCTATCATTAGAAAATGAATATGGCATAACGGTATTAGTGCTTGAGCAAGATTTAAGTGAGCCTGCCGCCGCTGATAAAATTTTTCAATGGGCCTTACCATTCAGCAGCGAATTAACAGTAGTGGTAAATGATGCCGGTTTTGGCCTTAACGGAAGCTTCGAAAAATTATCCTTAAAAGAACAGTTTGAAATTATAGATGTAAACATCAAAGCTCAGCTGGCGATAACGTATGCATTTATTCCTGTTTTAAAAACAAAGCAGCAATCCTATTTGCTGAATGTAGCCAGTACCACAGCTTATCAATCTGTACCCTACTTAAACGTATATGCTGCCAGTAAGGCCTTTGTTTTATCTTTTAACAGGAGCCTTTATCATGAATTAAAAAACACCCCGGTTTCATTGAGTATATTAAGCCCGGGTCCTACGGATACTGATTTTGTTATCAGGGCAAGAATGCATGAAGGTGTACTAAGATTAGCCAAACGTTTTAATATGACTCCTCAACAGGTGGCTAAAATTGCAATCGATGGCCTTTTTGCCGGCAAAACGGAAATTATTCCTGGTTTCATTAATAAACTAAACGCATTTCTTCCCAAATTTTTCCCGAAAAAATTCGTTGAAAAAATTGCCGCTAATATTTACAAACAAAAGGAACAACTATCGCCTGCAGCAATTCCACCATCAACTTTTTTATAAAAAAGCAATACACTATAAAAACTAAATAACTTATGAAGTACTTAATAATTCCCGGTTATAAAAACTCAGGGCCCGAACATTGGCAAACCTTATGGCAAAAACAATATCCCCTGCAATTTACAAGAGTGGAGCAATATAACTGGAGTGCCCCGGTAAAAGAAGATTGGATTGGCAGAATTAATGAGTATGTTGAAAAGCTAAGTGAACCTGCTATTATAGTAGCTCACAGTCTGGGTTGTATTGCCGTTGCACACTGGGCTATACACCATCAATCTGATAATATAGTTGGGGCACTGTTAGTGGCTCCTGCTGATGTAAATAATACCAGCAACAGGCTATTACAAAACTTTGCACCTGTTCCATTAAATAAATTCCCTTTTAAATCAATTGTGGTTGCCAGTACGAATGACCCTCATGTTTCAACTTATCATGCAGCCATTTTTGCGGCTAATTGGGGAAGCAGGTTTGTTTGCATTGGAGAAAAAGGGCACATTAATGCCGCATCGGAACTAAACGACTGGAAAGAAGGGTTAACATTATTAAATTCATTAAAACAAACGCAGGAGTTCGTCTATCAAACATGATAAACCAATCCTGTTTATATTATCAGTGACTACTGCCTTTTTAATTTGTGCAAAACACTTACCAGTGTATTAATATCTGCACAGGTATTATAAAATGCTAATGAAGGTCTTACTGTACTTTCTAATCCAAATCTTCTTAAAATGGGTTGTGCACAGTGGTGACCTGTTCTTACGGCAATACCTTCTTTATTCAAAGCTTTACCAACCTCATCATTACTAAAGCCTTTTAATGTAAAAGAAAGTACGCTGGCTTTATCGGTAGCTGTACCAACCAACCGTAAACCCGGCACCTCTTTCATCAATTTAGTAGCGTACAATAACAACTGATGTTCATACAGGTGAATATTATCAATGCCCAGTTTATTTACATAATCTAATGCGGCGCCTAATCCAACCGCATCGGCAATATTACCGGTACCTGCTTCAAACCGGGAGGGTGCATTATGAAATTGTGTATGTTCAAATGTTACATCTTTGATCATATTTCCACCACCCTGCCAGGGTTGTATTTCATTAAGCAACTCTTCTTTGCCATATAATACACCAATACCCGTTGGCCCAAATACTTTATGACCGGAGAAAACAAAAAAGTCAGGGTTGAGATATTGCACATTAACCCGCAAATGCGAAACCGATTGGGCTCCATCCAGCAATACTTTTGCTCCGGCATCATGAGCCAGGTCAATTATTTGTTTGGCTGGAGTTATTGTTCCCAGTGCATTGGATACCTGTGTAAAGGAAACGAGTTTTGTTTTGGGATTTAATAATTTTTGATACTCATCGAGCAAAACCTGTCCATCATCATCAACGGGTATCACCCGGAGTTTGATTCCATTCTTTTGTGCTAATTGCTGCCACGGAACAATATTGGCATGATGCTCAAGATGACTTACAATTACTTCATCACCTGCTTTTAAAAATTGTTCGCCATAACTTTTTGCTACAAGATTAATAGCTTCTGTTGTGCCTCTTACAAAAACTAGTTCATTTACGGATGCAGCATTCAAAAACACTCTGACTTTTTCTCTCGCTGCTTCATAAGCATCCGTTGCCCTTGCTGCCAGTTCATGCGCCGCCCGGTGTATATTAGAATTTTCATGCTGATAAAAATAACTTATGCGGTCAATTACTGACTGTGGTTTTTGTGTAGTAGCAGCATTATCTAACCATATTAATGGTCTTCCATTTACTCTCTCCTGTAATATGGGAAAATCTTTTTTAACCAGGTTTACATCAAAGGGTGGTTTTGCAAGACCAGTAATACCTGTTGATTTATGTTCATTACTAACTGCAGCTTTTGTTACCGGTGCAAATTCTTTTTCATTTAAAAAATAATAAGAAGCACCAGATGCATTTGAATAATTTAATGGTAATTGCTCAACACTATTAAAAAATGGGATAGCTGCTAAAATTTTTTTGATGTCAGGTATTAAATCTGATTGATCTGTGTAAGGTAAGTGATCATATTGCTCTGCATATTTTACTGAAGGTGATATGCCCTTGCCACCTGCTGATTGCGGATTTTTTCCACTACCGGCAAAATGTGGATCGGGTAATTCTGTTTGAGGGTTTTGCAAATCCACTCCATTACCCTGCTGGTGTGCTGTGGGGGAAATGCCACTACCGGCTACTGAATTCGGATTTTTACCAGACCCAGTCAAAGTACTGGCATCAACAGGTTGTTCCTGGTTTTTAAGATCAATAGCATTAACCGCATTAATGGATCCCGGTGTAATACCAGCACCTCCTAATGAGACTGGTGTTTTAGCGCCTGCAAAATGAGGATCAGGTATACTGGTTGGTGGTGTACTTATATCATTCACATTAATATCACCCAAAGAATCCTGTTGCAACGCTTTCGTTTGTGTTGGTGAACTGCTTTCAGTAGCTGATCCCGGAATGGATTTGAAAAAATTATTTGCCAATTCCTGCAACCATTGTACATCAGGTCCCTGGTTATGATCAATATTTATACTCATGGTATTTATTGATTTCAACATTGTCAAGTACTGCAATGGCATCATCTACCAGCACAGCTAATGAACAATAAAGAGAAATTAAGTAAGAAGCGATTGCTTTATCATTAATGCCCATAAATCTTACGGATAATCCGGGAGATTGCTCTCCGGGCAAACCGGGCTGATACAATCCCACTACTCCCTGCCTGCTCTCTCCTGTGCGTAGCAGTATGATTTTTGTCTTATTA
Source organism: Sphingobacteriales bacterium (assembly GCA_003963365.1). GTDB lineage: Bacteria > Bacteroidota > Bacteroidia > Chitinophagales > Chitinophagaceae > AWTP1-9. The sequence continues at coordinate 984,553 of RXJG01000004.1, read as the reverse complement.
TTTTCAATTGGAACTTTATCAGAAGGAATTAATGGAATTCCTCTCCAAGTGATAAATTGAGAGCCGAATAAAGAAACTGTAGGTGGAGGAACTCCACGTCTTGTACATTCTCTTCCAAACGCAGCAATAGCCAATGGATGCAGCAGGAAAAATCCGGGTTCTTTCCATACTTTGGTCAACAGTTCATCAAAGTCATCCGGAGTTGGTGCACCTGTTCTTGTACTTATAATTTGTGATGGCACCACACTATTTAATAAACCATATTCTTTATTATTAATTAACTCACTCTCCTGTCTTTCTTTAATTGTTTCAATGGTAAGTCGTAATTGCTCACTGATCTGATTGTATGGTTTACTATAAAGATCAGAAACACGGGTATGAACATCCACTACTGTTGTTACAGCACTTAAATTATATTCTCTTGGATTTTCAACATAATCAACAAAAGTTTGCGGAAGCACTCTTTCGTCCCTTGCCGAGCAATCTACTTCTACAGCACTGGCGTCTTTCACTTTATTCAACCGGTATACACCTGATTCTACCGGTATCCAATTTAACAGATGTGTAAGCCAGCGGGGAGTAATGGTAATTAATTGCGGAACGGTACGGGTAGCAATTGCAAGCTGTCGTGCTGCCACATCACCTAGTGCAGTCTGTTTTTTTTGTTGTACTTCAGCCATAAAAAGATTATTAAGATTAAGAAGAGTTTATTGTGTAATATCAAATCTAAGGAAAAAACGAATGTCCACTATTTTAGTAGATTAATTTATTTTAGAAATCCGATAAAAGAGAAGCATCTCTTTATTTAGCTCTTTGCTTCCTTAAATCCAGGTTATGAAAGAAAAACACCCTTGCCACATTATTCGAACGATATTTATTTCCCGCTGGCAATTGCTGAAATATATTCATCCAGCCAAACTGTAGTTGGTCGTGTTTGTTAACATGATAATTAAACCCAAGGAAGAAACGGTTCTGGTCAAAATAGTTATATACAATTTGTTGCCCGAAATTAATATGTACTTCATTATTTAAAACAAAGGATAATGTTTTAGGCTGAAATCTCTTTTTACTCAATGGCACCTGTGCAAAAAAATTATACCGGATCCGGAAATTGAAATTATAGCCCGGGGCCAGTTCATTATCGTTTAAAATTTTATGCCGGTACCGTTCTTCCAGCCGGAACCACTGCATCAACCGAAGCTTCTGATATTTGGTGAACCATTGTATCTGCTGCCAGGGCCGGTGCTCCGGCTGTGAAATGTTTTTATGATTATCACCCGGGTAAAAGTTAATAAACGCATACCCGGCTGTTAAACGGGTATCATCATTAAAGTAATAAGTGATACCTGCCCTGCCAACTGCCTGGGAAAGATTTGTAAAAAATTCTTCTTTGGTTCTTAATTGAGCTTCAGCCCAAAATCCCCATTTATCACTTAACCTGGTTTGATTAAAATATCCTGCCCAAACCTGTTGCACATGTTCCGTGCTTTTTGTTGTTTGTGCACTTATAAATAAAGTACACAGCAATAACACCGGGATAAAAAGTAATTTTCTCATAATAAAAAAAGAAGGCAGCCACTCAATCTGCCTTCTTATTATTTGGGTTAGTATAACAAATTCTATTTATTTAATAATCCATCAACTGTTACAGCCACATAATAAAGGCCACCAATAGTTGGTCCACCAGCATATTCGAGGTGACGATAATTTAACAGGTTAGCCCCACCCAGTTTAATAGAAGTATTAAGCTTAGGTAATTTGTAACTCACCTGTGCGTCTATAGTGCTGAATGCAGAAACACCGCCAGTAACCAATGGACTTTCCCACAAGAATGCATCCTGCCATCTCCATACAATATTGAATCCAAAATTCTTTACTACTTCACGGTTGCCAAATGAAAGATTGGTTGACCACTCAGGCGTATTAAAACCAGTCACAAAAATATCATTGGTGTTATTGACTTTCATTTTATTGTAATTGATGTTACCGGAGATAGTGTATTTCTTATACACATTCCAGGTGGCACCTAATGCAGCTCCATAATTGGTGTATTTGTTTTTTGCATTGGTGTACACACGGTAACGTTCCTGTCCTTTGCTGGCTGCTGTAGTAGAAGTAGCTTTGGTAGCATCCCTGTTTCGGTCGAGCATAGCCAGCACCGAAGCATCTGAACCAACGGTTTCTCCAATAGGAACATAAACCTGCACCTGTCCTAAGAAACCATCATACTGATTGGTGTACGCATCAAAGTCAACAATCAATTTATTATTCAGCAGTACACTTTTATATCCAATCTCAAATGAATTAATTTTTTCAGGACGGGCATTAGGAAGGTTAGCAACCGCCAGTAAATTCCTGTTGGCTAATGCTGCTGAATCTGTATTTCCCTGTGCTGCCACTGCTGCGTTAAATGCAACTACAGAAGATTGTGTGTAACTGTTATTCAAATAACCTAATCCTTCATTGATATAAGGAAGACTTCCTACCCTTTTTACCCTGCCATTATTAACATAAGACAATGCTTCAAACAAGGCAGGGAAACGATAACCCTGCTGGTAAGTTACACGGAAATTATGATTCTTATTATAAGTGTACACAGCAGCCAAACGTGGAGTGAACTTTGGATTAAATTCAGGATTATAATCGTAACGTATTGAGCCAAACAATTTCAGTTTGTCATCAAAGAATGTTTTGGTCAATTGAGTAAAGGCGCCAAACTTTTTATAATACACATTGCTGCCAAAGCTTCCATCTTTTAATGGTGTATTTCTATCAGCTATAGGTCTTGAAAAATCAACAAAATTGTTACCATCAGGAATGATTTCATATATCCTGGCATCACCACCAATCAGCAGGCTGAAGATTTTTACTTTATCAGACAGATCCCATTGCGCTTCGGTATGATACAAACGGCTTTTCTGTATTAAAGCTGCACCACCCGTAACCGGAGCATTAGGGATAGAGGAGGATTTAATATCCCAGTTATTTATTTTAATGATAGAATCTTTAATCCGGTTAAAACGTTCTGTACCCGGTTCTGCCCTGCTGGCATCTGCCTGTGCTCTTGCATACGCATTAGCTGCTGCCAGGTTAGATGAATTTAATGAACCTCCATTAGCAGCGGCATAAGCATTTAAAGCATTTTTATATTTAGTACCCCATGCACTGTTACTTCCGCCGGTGTAGAGGTCCATGTTATCGGCTAATGGTTTTACATTGTAAGAATCACCGGTGTTTTCAATAGACACATATCCACGAATTAAAAAGTTAGTTCCTTTTAATTCGATTGTATGATTTTGAACCAATACATTATCCAAACGAATCTTATTCCCCCGCTGGAATACACCATCCATTTGTCCTACACGATAAGAATAAGACAGCTCAGCTTTCTCAGTTACTCTGTAATGGACTGATGCATCAAACTTAAGATTTTTTACTTGAGGGCTAACTAAATCGGTTTCCCAATAACCGGTACGGGAAATGCGTAATGTTTGATTGGCTTTACCATCAATATTCAATCCGCTAAGGGATACCAAATTACTTCCTGCCAATGCATCATCACCATATTTATTCCATCCATCAAAAGCAACATTGTTTGCTCCATTTAATGCGGGGAAACCGGGATTTGCACTTTTTAAATTATTAGGGTTCTGATCTAATCTTGTATTGGAACGCCAGTCTGTACCCTGCAAATAACCAAAGTTGATTTTGAATGCAAAACGATTTTTAAATGCCTGTGCATAACGGATAGCTGTTTCCGTTAACACAGCCGGGTCATGGTCTATTCCATCCACATGATTCACTCCTATTTTCTGATAAACACTTAATCCCTGGCTGGTGAATGGATTTTTAGTCAACAGGTTAGCCATCCCATTAATCGCATTCATTCCGTACAATGCAGAAGCAGCACCGGGAGTGATTTCTACACTTTGAATATCCAGTTCTGTGGGTCCAATGGCATTTCCTAACGGTACCCCTAATGTGGCAGCCTGCATATCCACTCCGTCCACTAATTGCAAAAAGCGAAAGTTATTGGGAATATTAAAACCTCTTGTATTGGGAACTTTAAATGTTAAGCTGGAAGTGGTCATCTGCACCCCTTTTACGTTAGCTAATGCATCATAAAAAGATGGGGCAGGTGTTTCTTTAATAGAACGGATGTCTAATTTTTCAATCGCTACCGGTGAACGTAATATTTTCTCAGGCACACGGGAAGCAGTAACTACCACATCATTGCCTAACACAGACTGGGTAGCTAATGCCACTTCTACCCCTGAACCTAATTTAGTTACTTCCACTTCCTGCTGTTGAAAACCAACAGAAGAAAATATCAGTGTAAAAGGAATTTTTGTACGTGTACGCAAAAGAAACTCCCCCGCATTATTAGTAACGGTGCCATTTACAGTACCCTTTACCAATACTGATACACCTGGCAATGCTTCTTTCTTTTCCTGGTCTGTAACCTTACCGGATATTTCAATTAAAGAAGTTTCCTGCGCTATTAGCGATGAGGATAAAAACAATAAGAGAGTCAGTAAACTTATTGAGAAATAAAATCGGGCTGTGCTTCTCCTGCGCACAATTGGTTGAATCGCTTGTCTCATAATCTCAGGTTGTTTCTGTTTGTCTACAACTTTTATAGACTTTTAGTTTAAAAAAATTTACTTTATTATTAAAATCAGTTATCAGATAGGTTTACAAATTAATAACTGCAGCAACCGAAAGGATATAACAATTTCATAACTTAATTCAGATGGCAAAGAAATACGATATTTACTAGTCTACCAAATTTATAGGTTTTTATTTTATGATATTTTTGTCGTTTAACTAACAGTAATTATTATTAAAGAAATACAGCCCTTAAAATGGTTATAAGGCTCATTATGATAACAACTATACCTACCACGATAAACATTTTCTTTACAGGAAGCCTGGCAGTAAGCATGGCAGAAAAAGGAGCGGTAACAATACCGCCAATCAGTAACCCGGCAACAATATTCCAATGGTGAATACCAACTGTATAAATGAACGTAATAGCGCTGGCAACTGTTAAAATAAATTTGGCAACAGTAGAGCTGCCAATGGCATAACGGGGTGTATGACCGTTTTTAATAAAAGTTCCTGTAACCAATGGCCCCCAGCCTCCTCCACCAAATGAATCAATAAATCCTCCGATAAGACCCAGTCCGGTAATATTAATGTTTTTCTTTTCTATGGCTTTTGTTTTATCCTTAAACGCATTTTGTAAAATACGAAAGCCAAGATACATAGTGTATAAAGCAATAATTGGTTTGGTAATTTGCGCATAACGTTCGCCAACAAAAGTGAGCAAACCAGCTCCAATAACAGCGCCGATAACTGCAGGTATAGCAAGTGCTTTTACCAGTTTTTTATTTACATTCCCTAATTGCCAATGACTGATGCTGCCCGCAGCCGAAGTAAATGATTCTGCTGAATGAATACTGGCACTGATAAGTGGCGTAGGTACATTTAATATTAATAACAGTGTAGTACACATTACACCATAGCCCATGCCCATTGAGCCTGCAACTAACTCTGCTAAGAAACCCGCCAGCAGCATCCAATAAAATAGATAATTATCTTTTTGCAAAAAAACCTGCAGGTTTACCAGCTGCTCGGCACTTAAAAATAAATACATCAATAAACTGGCGATGGCCAATAAGGTAACTGCCACTGTATATTTATTAAATACCTTTCTCCATATGGATTTTATCTCCGCTTCGGCTGATACCACTTCATGTGACTGGGTTATCTCCTCAATCACATCTCCGGCATCATCTTTCATTTCAGCTGTTTTTGTTATTACATCAGTCGATATCATAAATTCATTTTGTTACCAGTTGCTTAGTTAATTCATTCAGCTCTTTTACTTTTTGGGCAAAGTCACCGCTTAATTTATCCCGAATCTGCTGCATATTATCCAGGAGTTCATCAATTTCTTCCGGAAGCGTATCATTCAATGTTTCTTTAATCCTTTTGGCTATAGTTGGTGATTTACCATTGGTAGAAACAGCAATTTTCAAATTGCCTTTTTGCACTATACTCCCAAGATAGAAATCGCAGAGTTCAGGAGTATCCGCTACATTCACCAGCAATTTTTTTTCACCGGCCAGCCGTTTAATTTCCTTACTTGCTTCTGTATCATCAATAGCCACTATAACCAAATTTTTTTCTTCGAGATCCACTGCTTCAAACTTTCGTTCAATTATATTGATGTTGACATATCCCTTAATAAATTCCCGCAACTCATTTCTTATAAGCGGTGCAACAATCGTAATAGCAGCCGCTGGTGCATTACCTAATACTGATTGCAACTTTTCTAATGCCACATATCCCCCACCAACAAGCAATGTGTGCAATGTCTCCAGTTTCAAAAAAACCGGGTAAAGTTTGTTGCGTTCAGCACTATTGTTTTTTCCCGTATACATATTTACTGGTTGGCTATCCATTTTCTATAAGAAAAATCACCAAAGGTTTCACCACTGTTTCTCTCTTTAGCAAATACTTTAAACAGTTCATCAACTGTCGCAAGAATATTTGCTTCATCTAAATTCTCTTTATATTTTTTATTCAATCGTAATCCTAAGCGGTCGCCACCAATATGAAGGTTATATAAACCATAGGCCGTTCCGATAAATCCAATCTCAGCAGCCGTACTTCTGCCACATCCATTAGGACAACCCGTCATACGAATGATAACATCTTCATCATTCAATTCATATTTATTTAAGATGGGTTCTATCTTAGTGATGAGTGTTGGCAAATAACGTTGTGCTTCAGCTAATGCCAGTCCACAGGTATTAAAAGCAACACAAGCAACTGTATTCAAACGAACAGCAGATGCGTTTTCTGTAAACTGCCTTATACCGAATTGTGTTAATAAAGCATCTATCTCTGCCTTGTCTTCTTCAATCACATCTGCTATAATCACATTTTGATTACAGGTGAAACGGAAATTAGCTTTACCTGTTTTAGCAATTTCATAGAATCCCGTTTTAGTAGCTGCATTTGCATCATCCGTTACACGGCCACCCTCAACAAAAGCTGTGTAATGCCACAAACCATCGTCACTCTTAGTCCAGCCATATTCATCTTTACGCTGTAAAAAAGTAAATGGTTTTGGTTCTTCCAGTTTAAAGCCGGTACGTTTATCCAGTTCTTTTTTAAAAGCTTCTACACCCATTTTATCAAAAGTGTATTTTAACCTGGCTTGCTTTCTGTCAGAACGATTACCGAAGTCCCGCTGTATAGTTACAATTTCATAAATCGCCTTTAATGTTTTTTCCTCTGTATCTGTAAATCCAATTACTGTTGCCAGCCTTGGATAGGTAGCTTCATTGCCGTGGGTAAAAGATAAACCACCACCCACTGCAATGTTGAAACCTTTTAATTCATCATTCTCAATGATGGCAATTAATCCAATATCATTAATCAATACATCTGCATCATTGTTTGGCGGAATGGCAATACCAATTTTGAATTTCCGTGGTAAGTAACGGTCCTGGTATAATGGATCTGTTTCATCCGATCTTTCTGCTATCAATTCATCATCCATCCATATTTCGTAATAAGCTTTTGTTTTTGGTAATAACAACTGGCTTATCTTATCTGCATAGGCGTGTATCTGCGGATGTAAATGTGATTGCGATGGCAAGGCATTGCAGGTAACCACACGGTTTACATCACCGCAGGCAGCAATACTATCCAGCGAAACATCATTGAATGCTTTGATAGTTGGCTTTACATGTGATTTTAAAATTCCATGCAGCTGAATGGTTTGCCTGGTGGTTATTTTTATTACACCAGTTGAATGTTCACCTGCTACATGATGTACAGCCCGCCATCTCTCCGGTGTTAAAAAACCTCCCGGCAAACGCAGTCGAATCATAAACGAATACAAACGTTCCAGCTTTTTTGTTTCTCTTTCTTCTCTCCTGTCACGGTCATCCTGCTGGTACATACCATGAAACTTTACCAATGCTTCATCCGGTTCACGGATTGCACCCGTATGTTCATCTAATAAACTTTCTTTTAAAGTTCCCCGTAATCCTTTACTGGCGACTTTAATTTTTTCTATCGGTGATAAATTATTCTTTTCACTCATTACTATTGTGCTGTTCAATTAATAATTAATAAACATCTTTTTCATAACGGCCTTCATCTTTCAGCTTCTTCAGATAAGCATTTGCTTCCTCTGCTGACTTATTACCCTGCTCCTGTATAATTTCCAGCAAAGTATTCTCCACATCCTTACTCATCGGGTCTTTTGTTCCGCTGATGTAGATGAAAGCGCCTGCTTCAATCCAGCTAAATAACTCAACGGCTTCTTTTTTCATTTTATGCTGCACATAAATTTTCTCTTGCTGGTCTCTTGAAAAAGCTAAAGATAATTTTGTCAGCACACCCGTACTTAACCAGCTTTGTATTTCTGTTTGATAAAGGAAATCGGTAACAAAATGCTGTTCACCAAAGAACAGCCAATTACGGCCAGTGGCTCCCGTTGCATCTCTTTCAGCAAGGAAAGAACGCATGGGAGCTATTCCTGTACCGGGACCAATCATGATAATATCTTTTTCAGGAGCCGGTAACCGGAAGTTCCTGTTTTTATGTATATAGAAAGTAAAATTGGTATCAACCGGTAATCCTCCAATAAATTCACTGCATAAACCAAAACGTTCATCATTATTTACCAGGAAACGGTTTAAACTTACCGTGATATGCACTTCCCCATTATGTGCATTAGGAGAAGATGAAATAGAATACAATCTTGGGGCTATAGCTGTTAAAGATTTGAGTACTTCCACAAACTGAGCCGCATCCTTAACCGGATATTTTTTTATTAGTTCAATTAAATCAAATCTTGCATCTGGTATTTGATGACCAGTAATAGCTGCATATTTTTTAACGACAGAACTAAGCAGGTAACAAATATTGAGATTCTTTGTCAGCAATTCTTCAACTGTCCCTTTTGCCTTCGCTGTTTCTAATTCCAATGTTGTATTAACGCCAGTTAAAGCAATAATTTCTTTAACTACCGATGCTTTATTAAAGGGAATTAATGCTAAAGCATCACCCGGCTCATATTCTATCGGCTCATCCGCTGTAACTTCTACATGATAGGTTTGTTTATTAGAACCTTTATCATTTAAATTGATATTGGTGATGATGATTCCATTATAATATTTTTTACCGGCAGCTTTTTTAGTTTCTGTTGCCGGTTGAATTTTTGCTGCAGGCGTTACAACATTTTGTTCATTTAAAGATTTTAATACATGCTCAAACCATGCATCGGCATCCTGTTCAAAATCCACATCACATTTCTGTAAAGGCACAATTCTTTCTCCACCTAATTTATTTAACTGTATATCTACATCCTCACCTGCTTTACAATACAAAGGATAAGAAGTATCGCCCAATGCCAGCACACCATATTTTAACTGCGGAATTTTAAATCCATTGTTATGAATATGATCGTAAAACTTTTTAGCACCAACCGGTGGTTCACCTTCGCCCTGTGTACTGATAACGGTAAAAAAATATTCTTCTTTTGACAGATCATTTAGTTTGTATTGGTCAAGACTTACCAGTTTAGCCGCAATACCTTTCTTCTTTGCTTTTACAGCAAACTCAGTAGCTACTTTTTTTGAATTGCCGGTTTCTGTACCATAAGCAATGGTAATTTTTTTAACAGCTGATGACGGGGAAGCAGGGGCAACCTCTTCCTGGCTCTTACCATTGCTGATTAAACCGGAGATGTACCCGTTCATCCATATCAATTCTTCCTTTGTAGAAGACTGAACGAGGTCAAGAATTATTTTCAGTTTAGGCTCTGCTAACATTTTTTAACTGGTTCGGTTTTGTGATTTTATTTTCAAAAGGTGTAACAGGTTTAAAATAATATTCTTTGCTGCCGCTGTTTGCTATCCAGCTATACTGTTCATGCAGTGCTGCTACTTTTCCGATGATAACCAGCGATGGTGAGACAAAATTTTGTCCGCTGATTTTTTTAAAGTAATCATACACATTGGCCGCATATACATTTTGCAATGGCGTGGTGGCTTGTTCAATCACAGCAATATGTTTGTCCTTCCCTATTCCAAACTGCATGAGTTTATTAACTGCTTTATCTAATGTTTCAGCACTCATATAAAACACCAGTGTATCAGAAGTAGTCGCTAAGTCTTTCCAGTATTCATCACTTACAATTTCTGATTTGTAATAAGTGAGAATTCGAACAGCAGTAGAATGACCTCTTGCTGTTAAAGGAATACCGGCGTACGCTGCTGCACCAGATGCAGCCGTAATGCCGGGCACTACTTCATAAGGAATGTTATTAGCTATTAACGTTTCATATTCATCCAGTACATTGGAGAAAATGGAAACATCACCACCTTTCAATCGCACCACATATTTTCCCTGCTTCGCATATTCAACAATCAACTCATTTATTTCTTCCTGCGGTGTTGAATTTCCTTTGCGGCATTGCTTACCTACATAAATTACTTTTGCTTCCGGAGAAACATAACGCTTTAATATTTCATCACTAACCAGGCGATCAGTCAGCACTACCTCTGCTTTTTGCAAATGATTCACTGCTTTCACTGTAATTAAATCAGGGTCGCCGGGGCCGGCACCTGTTATAATTACTTTTCCTATCGTTGGTTGTTTACTCATTTTGTTTATTGAAATAAAACTGCTGCAACGGTGCTGTTGCTTGTTTCATCCACTAATATGGCACTGCCATTACCACTGATATGCTGATAAGCATCAAATACCAACGGTGAGGCAGTTTTAATAGTTGCTTTTACCACTTCATTCAGTTTCACATTACCTTCCACTGCTTCTTTCTGCAAAGTGTTTACATCTAATTTGTATTCGATATTGCGGACAACAGAACGAACCAGGCGACTGTTATGCTGCAAATAATATTTATTGCCGGTTTGTAATGGTTTATCATCCAGCCAGCACATCAATACTTCTACCTCATTATTGGTTTGAGGAATATCTGTTGATCTCACTATAGAATCTCCACGGCTGATATCAATATCATCAGCCAGTTGAATCGTTGCACTCTGTGGAGCAAAAACTTCCCCCACTTCTTTCCCACCAATTTCTAATTTTGAAATAGTTGTTTCAATACTGGCAGGCAGTACGGTAACCTTATCTCCTTTTTTATAAATACCACTGATGATTTTACCGGCATAACCACGATAATCGTGCAAGTCCTCTGTTTGTGGACGTATTACATACTGAACCTGGAATCTTGAATTATCCAGATTAACATCTGTATCCACTTCCACTTCTTCCAGGTGCTGCAACAAAGCCTTACCATCATACCAGCGAATTGTTTCAGATTTATCTACGATATTATCACCTTTTAATGCACTGATAGGAATATAGGTCACATCTTTTAACCCTAATGATTTTGCTACTTCAGCATAATCAATCACAATATTGTTGTACACATCCTGGGAGTAGTTCACTAAATCCATTTTATTAATCGCCACCACCACATGAGGAATCTTTAATAAAGAAGCAATGATGGAATGACGACGGGTTTGTTCCACCACTCCTTGTCTGGCATCAATCAAAATGATAATGAGATTGGCATTGGATGCACCGGTAATCATATTTCTTGTATATTGAACATGACCGGGAGCATCGGCTATAATAAACTTACGCTTGGGTGTGGTGAAATAACGATAAGCCACATCAATGGTAATTCCCTGCTCTCTTTCTGCACGGAGACCATCGGTGAGCAATGCTAAATCCACTTCACCATTCTCCTTATTCTTGGTTGATTTTTCCAGTTGCTCTAACTGGTCAATCAAAATATTTTTACTGTCGTATAACAAACGACCGATTAATGTACTTTTGCCATCATCCACACTTCCTGCAGTTATAAATCTTAATAAATCCATATCGTTATTTTGAATGTTAAATGTTGTGTGTTGAATGAATCATTTAAAATTTATCATTCAACCTTTATCATAGTTTAAAAATATCCGTTCTTTTTCCTGTCTTCCATTGCCGCTTCGGTCACTTTATCGTCAATTCTTGTTTCACCCCGTTCACTTATTTTGGTGCTGGTGATTTCGTTAATCACTTCATCCAAAGTATTAGCATTGGATTCAACTGCTGCGGTACAGGTCATATCACCTACGGTACGGTAACGAACTTTTTTAGTTATCACTTTATCTTCCGCATCAAGTTTTACATATTCGCTTAATGCCACTAACTGACCTTCATGCACCACCACTTCTCTTTCATGAGCAAAGTAGATAGAAGGCAGATCAATATTTTCTGCACGGATATAATTCCAGATGTCAAGTTCAGTCCAGTTGCTTATTGGAAATACCCTCACATTTTCTCCCTTATGAATTCGGCCGTTATAGATATTCCATAATTCAGGACGCTGCAATTTTGGATTCCACTGTCCAAACTCATCTCTCACCGAAAAGATTCTTTCCTTTGCTCTTGCTTTTTCTTCATCTCTCCTGGCTCCACCAATACAGCAATCGAATTTGAATTCTTCAATCGTATCTAATAAAGTATAAGTCTGTAACCAGTTACGACTGGGGAATTTTCCTTTTGGCTCTGTCAGGTTTCTTTGTTTGATAGTATCTTCTACTTTACGAACTATCAATGTAGCACCTACTTCATTGGCTAACCAGTCACGAAACTCTAATGCTTCAGGAAAGTTGTGACCTGTATCAATATGTACTAAAGGGAATGGAATTTTTCCGGGAGCAAATGCCTTCTTCGCCAGGTGCACCATTGTAATGGAATCCTTACCGCCGCTGAACAATAAAGCCGGACGTTCAAATTGCGCCGCTATTTCACGAAAGATGTGAATGCTTTCCGCCTCCAGTTGCTCTAAATAATTTAATCTGTACTGACTCATGTTTCTATTTTATTAGTCTACTAAAATAGTAGGTTATTCCTGTAAAAAAATATGTTTAGTTACTTTCTATTTTTATTTCTTCATGTACATGCAGGCCACATTCTTTCTTGCTGCTGTCTTCCCACCACCATCGGCCGGCACGGAAATCTTCACCCGGTTGCACGGCTCTTGTACAGGGAGCACAACCAATACTTACAAAACCTTTATCGTGTAAAGGATTGTAAGGAATATTATTCTTGCTCACAAACTGGTGAACTTGTCCCCATGACCAATCCAATATTGGATGAAATTTAATTACCTGGTTCGTTTCATCCCATTCTACCCGCGGCATATCATGACGATCGTTTGATTGCTCCGCCCTGATTCCGGTAATCCAGATTTTATTTCCTTTTAATGCTCTTTGCAACGGTTCTACCTTACGGATATAGCAACAGCCTTTACGATTTTCTACTGATTCGTAAAAACTATTGGGTCCTTTTTCTTCTATAAATTGTTGCAGAGAAATTGCATCAGGATAATAGGCTGTAATTTTTTGTTCGTATTTCTCAATCGTTCTGCTCCAGGTAGAATATGTTTCAGGAAACATTCTGCCGGTATCAAGCGTAAATACTTTTATGGGAAGATGATTGGAAAAAATTAAATGAGCAATGGCCTGATCCTCCAAACCAAAGCTGGTAGAGAACGTTACTTCACCGGGGAATTGCTGAGCCAGCCAGGTTAATGCCTGCACTTCTTTTAGTCCACTCAACTGGTCGACTATCCATGTAACGCTATTTTTTAAATTCTCACTCATTTTTTCTTTACCATCATTTTTTGGAAGCAAACGAGAAATTTAAACATCAGCAAAAACACATGTAACTCACCGGCGGGAAATTGCCTGGGTAGATTGGAAATGCGCTGGCTGGTTCAAATTATCAAATAACTGGCGACAAAACTATTTAAAAATGGTAGAGTAATCAAAAAAATGCCCCACAAATTGTACAGGTAGTGATTTTTAACAAATAAAAGCTAACAAACGTTCCGAATGGTTCTAACCGGCTTAAATTCAAAGTCGAAATGCTTTTATTTCTGCAACCAACTACTTCATTAAACATTATTCAATTGTTTGATGTGAATAAACTGTAGCCAAATTTATGAATGCCGTCTTTTGCTCTGCCACAAAGATGATTGAAGGTACTATCAATATATTTGAACAATGAAACCAGCCCTTAAAATAAATCGGATGCTTTTATCTGTCATTTTATTACTCGTAAGTCTTAACATTACTGCACAGAAGTTAACTGTACCAGTTGGGGGTAATTCATGGGTAACCAGGAAAGAAAAGAATGATAAAGCTGAAGTAACGGATAGTGGCTGGATAAACTGGAATAATGAGAGCACTGTTTTTACAACTTATATTCATGTGAATGAGAAAGGAAGTTTACAGGTTTATATTAATGGCGAAGTGATAAAAGGAAAATCAATTATTCAATGCACCATAAATGGAATGACTAAAAGAATTTCTCTTTCCGGGAAGTTGAATGATGTGCCCATTGGTGAATGGATGATCAGTAAACCGGGCTATATTAAGATTGAAATAAAAGGAATTCAAAAAGCTGGTGATGTGTTTGCTATGATTGATCATTTATCTTTTACAGGGACCTGCATTAACAATGAAACTGCTTTTGTAAAGAACAATGATGATAATTATTTCTACTGGGGAAGAAGAGGACCTTCTGTTCATTTAAATTATCCCTTACCAGATACTACTGATAATGTGGAATGGTTTTACAATGAGATCACTGTACCTAAAGGAAATGATGTGATTGGGTCTTATTTTATGGCCAATGGTTTTGCTGAAGGATATTTTGGCATACAGGTTAACTCAGCAACCGAAAGAAGAGTGCTGTTCTCTGTGTGGAGTCCTTATACAACCGATGATCCCAATGCCATACCAGCTGACAAAAAGATCATTTTAATAAAAAAAGGAAAAGGCGTTGTTACGGCAGAGTTTGGCAACGAAGGCAGTGGCGGACAAAGTTTTTTACGATACCACTGGAAAGCCGGTGTTAGCTATAAATTTTTAACCCATGCTGTTCCGGTTGAAAACAATTATACTAATTATACTTCTTACTTCTTTGCACCGGAGTTGAATCAATGGTTGCTGATTGCGAGTTTTAATCGACCTTATACCAACACGTATTTAACCAGGCTTCATTCCTTTTTAGAAAACTTTGAACCGGAGAAAGGAAATATCACCCGCAAAGCTTTTTATCACAATCAATGGATCAAAACAAGCAAAGGAGAGTGGAAGCCCCCCAGCAAAGCTATCTTTACCGGTGATGCTACTGCAAAGAAAGCATACCGTTTAGATTATAGTGGCGGTATTGAGAATGGAAAATTCTATTTGCGTAATTGCGGGTTCTTTAATGATAGTACTAAGTTGAATAGTGTGTTTGAAGTTGAACCCACTGGGTTATCTCCTATGATTGATTTTAGTTTGCTGAAATAAAAAAGCCCCAACCAAGTTGGAGCTTCAGTGGAGAATGGCGGATCAATTTCGAACCAGTTTTGGAATGATATTGCTTTTTTAGCAGCTACCAAGGATGAAGTCTAAATTTTTTAAATTGTTGAGATACTTTATTATTAGCGGGAAATCTAAAATTGTCGAAGCAAATTATTAAAGAATTTACAGTGTTTAT
>RXJG01000004.1:762161-968897 GCA_003963365.1 Sphingobacteriales bacterium | reverse complement strand
ATATTTGTTTTAGAAAATAATAAACCGCTAAGAATCTTAGCGGTTTTTCTTTTAACTACATTTAATTTCAAGTATAGCCCTCAAGTCATAACTGTAGTACGTCAGTCAATATTAAACTTCAAAATCATTGCGGGTAAAACTGAGATAAAATTTAGCATATCAAATGAGGTAAAAAATACAATAAAGGGAATATCGTGTCCATTTTATTCCTTCAATAATCATGCTTAATTTACAGATAGAAGATTGAAGCGATAATAAAATACTTTATACCCTAATGCTGCAGGGAATTGAATTACCTCCGGCATAAATGAGAATTTAGTTCAGAACTGATGCGGGAAAGAGAATGGGAACTGGATATTGAAGAAGCAGACTGAAAAACTAAATATTCATTTAATTTTGATTGATATTAATAGCAAGACCGTTTACCCTGTCTTTACTGTATAAAAATAGTTGTTTGTATAAGCGGAACCTGTTTGATTAAACTAACAATCTTTTATTACTAAATAAACAAACATGAAAATTGGAATTGCTGCAGATCATGGCGGTTTTGAATTAAAACAGGTGATACACAATCTTCTTATTTCATTAGAATACGAGATCGCTGATTTTGGTGCATTTGAAAAAGATGACCTCGATGATTATCCTGATTATATTATTCCTTTAGCAAAAGCGGTTGCGAACAAACAGGTAGACAAAGGAATTGCCATTTGCGGCAGCGGTGTGGGTGCTGCCATCGTTGCCAATAAACTTCCCGGTGTAAGGGCTTCTTTGATCAATGATCATTTTTCTGCTCACCAGGGTGTGGAAGATGATGATATGAATATTATTTGCCTGGGTGGTAGAATTACAGGAACTGCTGTCGCCAAAGAATTAGTGGAGGCTTTTGTAGTGGCCAAATTTTCCGGCGGAGAAAAGTATGTGAGACGCCTGGAAAAAATCAGTCAACTGGAAAAATTGGGAGGTTGATATCTGCCTCGCAACAATCAACCCTTATAGCAAATAACAACTTCAACTAACTTTATAAAAATAATAATAGTTTAAAGATGGATAGTAAAATGTATAAGCTGGGAATGATAGGACTTGGAACTATGGGCCGCAATCTTTTACTCAATATGGCAGACCACGGTTTTCCGGTGGCGGGTTATGATAAAGATGCAGCTAAACTGGAAATGCTCAGCAAAGAAGGTTTAAACAAACCTGTAAAAGGATTTGCTTTATTAGATGAGTTTATAAACAGTTTGACATTACCAAGGGTGATTATGCTTTTAGTGCCGGCCGGGAAAATTGTAGATGCAGTGATTGATGAAGTACAGCCATTACTATCAGCAGGAGATATTATTATTGATGGAGGTAATTCACATTTTACCGATACCAATGAAAGAGTCAAAAGATTGGAACAAAAAGAACTGCATTTTTTTGGTATGGGTATTTCTGGTGGTGAAGAAGGAGCAAGATTAGGCCCAAGTATGATGCCGGGTGGTGATATAAAAGCCTATAGCTATGTGCGACCAATTATTGAATCCATTGCCGCCAAAGTAAACGGCGAACCCTGTGTTACTTATATTGGGCCAGGTGCATCAGGTCATTTTGTAAAAATGGTTCATAACGGTATTGAGTATGCATTGATGCAGCTTATTGCAGAAACCTTTGAGGTATTGAAAACGGGATTACAATTTGATAACAAAAAAATACAGCAATTATTTTCTGCATGGAACGAAAGTCGCCTGCAATCCTATTTACTTGAAATTACTGCGAATATTTTTGCTTATCAAAATCCTGATGGCAGTTATCTGCTTGATCAGATAAAGGATGAAGCTAAAGCAAAAGGCACCGGTAAATGGACCACACAAATTGCCACTGATCTGGAATTACCGATCCCAACCATCGACCAGGCGGTAGCCATGAGAGATCTGTCAAAATACAAATCTCTCCGGGTAGAGGCTGCTGCTATATACACTAAAGAGGATACTACTTTTGAAATCAATACTAATGACTTTGTAAAGAAACTGGAAGATGCCTATTATTTTTCCATGATCAACATCTATGCACAGGGCATGCACTTGTTATCAAAAGCATCCGCTGATTATAATTACTCTCTCCGGCTGGGGGAGATCGCTAAAATATGGAGAGGTGGTTGCATCATCAGGGCAGCCTTTTTAGAAAATATTTATAGTGCATGGAAAAAAAATCCATCCTTATCACATTTATTACTTGATGAAGATGTAAGTACTATTATTAAATCGACAGAGGTTGCTGCAAGAGAAGTAGCGGTAAAATGTATGGCGGCCGGGATTGCTATACCTGCTTATACCAGTGCCGTTAATTACTTTGATGCCATTAGCAGTGCAGCTTTACCTTCCAATTTAATACAGGCACAAAGAGATTATTTTGGTGCCCATACGTACGAATTAACAGGTAAGGAAGGAATTTTTCATACCACGTGGAATAAAGCAGTTGAAAGTAAATAACTACGTCAAATCATCAGAATAGATCATTAATCACTTCATAATTCTCCTGAGAAAAACAAACTTTTAAGTACTTAAAAAATATTGAATTGAAAACGATAAAAGCTCAACCTACAGTCTTCATCATTTACGGTGCCACCGGCGATCTTTGCTGGCGTAAACTGGTACCTGCACTATATAATTTATACCTGGACGATTGGATGCCTGAAAAATTTGCAGTGATCGGTACCGGCAGAACAGCATTTACCAACGAAGCATTCCGTCTTAAATTATTGGATGGGGTTAACCAGTTTTCAAGAAGTGGCAAAGCAGCTGATGATAAATGGGCCGATTTTTCTTCACACATATTTTACGATTCAGCTGATCTTAACGACCATGAAACCTACAGTGGCTTTTGCAATCACATTGCCGAACTGGAAAAAGAATGGAATGCAAAGGCCTATGTAATCCATTACCTGGCAGTAGCCCCTTCTTTATTCCCTGTCATTGCCAGCAATATTGCCAAAAATAAATTAGCTGAACAAAGAGAACATACCCGTATTGTGATTGAAAAACCATTTGGGCATGACCTGGAATCAGCCAAAGCATTGAACCAATTACTCAACGAAAACTATAAAGAAGAACAGATATATCGTATCGATCATTATCTTGGTAAAGAAACAGTGCAAAATATCCTGGCCTTTCGGTTTGCCAACGCTATCCTGGAACCCTTATGGAACAGGAACTACATTCAGCATGTGCAGATTTCTGTTACCGAACAATTGGGTGTAGAAAGCCGTGGTGGATATTATGAAAGTTCAGGGGCGATGAGAGATATGATACAAAATCATATTCTGCAATTACTTTGCCTTGTGGCCATGGAGCCACCCAATAATTTCAATGCCGCAGAAGTACACAGCCGTAAGGTGGATGTTTTACATGCCATGAGAAGATTTTCTTCGGACGAGATACGTAAAGCAGTAGTGAGAGGACAATATGGAAAAGGCTGGATCGAAGGAAAAGAAGTATCCGGATACCGGGAAGAAAAAGGAGTGAACCCGCAATCAAACACCGAAACATTTGCTGCAATAAAATTCTTTATTGACAACTGGCGCTGGCAGGGTGTTCCTTTTTATGTACGTACAGGGAAAAGATTGCATCAGTCGGCATCCATCATCAGTATACAGTTTAAGGACCAGCCACATTTCGTATTCCCCCCCGAAGCGATCGACAGCTGGCAGCAAAACCGGCTCATCATCAGTATACAACCAGAAATGAGCATACGACTGCAAGTACAAGGCAAACGGCCAGGCCTTGATATGTTGTTGAATACAGTAGATATGATTTTTGATTACAAAACAACCTATTCAAGCTATACCCCGGAAGCTTATGAAACTTTATTACTCGACACCATGCAGGGAGATCAAACATTATTCATGAGGGGTGACCAGGTAGAAGCTGCCTGGGAACTGTTGATGCCAATTATTAGTACATGGGAAAATAAACCATCCGTTAATTTTCCTAATTATTCAGCAGATTCATGGGGCCCGGAACTGGCAGAAGCTTTAATCGCTGCTGATGGTTTTCACTGGATATCCTTACCTGTCAACGGGAAAAAATAAGTTGATGAAATTACATATTTATCAATCAGCAGATGAAGTGATCATTGGACTGGCTGAATTCTTTATACAAAAGGTAACGTCAGCCATAGAGCAAAAGGGAAATTGTAATGTAGTATTATCGGGAGGCAGCTCACCAAAAAAATTATACCAGCTACTGTCATCAGAAAAATACCGTCACCAGGTATCCTGGAGTAAAATATTTTTCTTTTTTGGTGATGAAAGATTCGTTCCTTTCAATGATGAAACCAATAATGGCCATATGGCAAAACAAACATTGTTTGACCCATTATTGATAAATCCATCTTCCATTTTTTATATTAACACTGCCTTACAACCGGATGAAGCTGCAGTGGATTATAGCAATCGAATCAGTCAGCATTTTGGCGACAAGCCCCCCATCTTTGATTTAATATTACTGGGATTAGGTGACAATGCACATACGGCTTCCCTTTTTCCTTACTCGACTGTGTTAAATGAAACAAAACAATTAGTCTGTGCTCCTTACATTGAAGAATTAGCGGCCTATCGTATCACTATGACGGCGCCATTGATCAATCTTGCTGATACCATTGCGTTCCTGGTATACGGTAATAACAAAGCAAAGGCAGTATACCATGTTTTAAAAGCAGAAAAAAATACGGCTTCCTTTCCGGCACAATTAATCAATAGTGAAACAGGAACTACGCATTGGTTTTTGGATAACCTGGCTGCCAGTGAGTTGATCAGCAATAATCCATAACCTGTTTGAGTAACTAATAAAACAGGTAATATATCAAATCAGGTAATGACTCAAATTATCTGGTTTTGAAAAAACCAGGTTTGATCAACATTTCAGGAAGCTATTTTTTATTCCTTTATATTTTGGATCGGGTGCTAACAAAGATTTTAAAGCTGAGTTTAAAAAGTTCGAACGCTGGTCAGCCCCGGGCACTTGACTAAACTTTTGGCGATTCAATGATGAATCGCCATTTTTATTTTCCGACAAAACCTTTACTAGTGGCTCTATTTCTTGTGGGTGCAGCATATAGAAAACCAATTATGCAGAAGATAAAGGAGTATGAATCGAAAGGTAAATTCAAACTGGGTTGGATGTTTTATGGTTAATCAACTTTATTCCTCATAACCATCTTTCCATTCATTTAAAAGCATACTAAAAGATCCTCTCCACCTAGACCGAAGTCCATACATTTTGTTTTAATGTTGAACAATGGGAACTGTCTCCAAAGTTACCTAACTTTCAGTCCAGATTTTGCTGACGATTTACAGGTTGTAGAAACAAACTGCCTGGATATTTTAAAACAACAAATTTCTTTTATAACTGTAAATTCTTTTCCACCTGATCGTGAAACGACTGCTTATATATATACAATTGAGCTTGGCCGGTTTGTTTGGAAATTCCCAAAGCATCTCAGGATGGTTAACAAAACTTGATTCCTCAATCGGGCAATCAGGTAGTTACACCGAAATGAAAATGCACCGTATAAATACACTCCGTCAAAGTGAAAAGAATGATAGTAAACCTGAATTATACAATCAATATTTAAGCCTTTTTAACGAATTTTCAACCTTTAACGCTGATTCCGCTTATTCTTATGCGAAAAAAATGGATAGCACCGCTGTCTTATTAAAAGATTCGTCAAGGATCAATTATTCAAAATTGAAATTGTGTTTTATACTTCTCTCTTCAGGAATGTTTAAAGAAGTGTTTGAAGTTGCTCAATTAGTGAACCTTCGATATTTGAATCAAAGGGAAAAAGCCGAATATTATTCCTTGATGGCCAGGTGTTATTATGATTTGACAGACTATGATCACCAGCTTGAATATTCTTCCGGCTATTCGTCTGATGCGGAGAAATACCTTGACTCTGCCATTAATTTATTGCCAGGTAGTTCTTTTGAATCGGTTTACTATTATGGGCTCAAAAGCATAAAAAGAGGTGAAATTGACAGTGCCACTATGTATTTTCGTGAATTAACGACCCGCACAGACCTCTCACTACATCAACAGGCGCTTCTTGGTTCTACATTTGCTGATGTCTTTATCAGGAACGGAAAGAATGATTCTGCGCTCATAATGCTGGCACGGGCAGCAATTTCAGATATCAAAAGCTCAACAAAGGAAACAACGGCTTTACAAAACCTGGCAACATTGTTATTCAAACAAGGTAATCCGGAAAGAGCATCAACTTATATTCATAAAGCTATTAATGATGCTGATTTCTACGGAGCAAGACAGCGCATACTGCAGGTCAGTTCAATTTTGCCCATGATCGAAGGACAAATGATTAAAGCAGTAAAAGAGGAAAAGCAAAAGATATATGCTTACGCAATGGTGGTAACTTTTCTCGTTATCAGCCTGGTTGTTTTAGCGTCCATTACGATTCGCCAAAATAGAAAATTAGCCATACAAAGGGATGAGATTTCTAATAAAACTTTTTTGCAGCAGGATTTATTGACAGAAAAGGATAAATTACTTGAAGAGAAGGAATTCCTTTTGAAAGAAATTCATCACCGGGTTAAAAACAACTTGCAACTTATAATTAGTTTACTAAATAGCCAATCTGCCTTTCTCACAAATAATGAAGCTATTCTTGCAATTCGTGACAGCCAGCGCCGGATCCAGGCTGTATCCTTAATTCATCAAAAATTGTATCAGTCTGGATCTATTGATTCTGTCGACCTGAAACCATACATCACCGAACTTATAACTGACTTAGAAGAAACTTTTAATGTAAATCACAATGTCAGGCTCGAATTTCAAATAGATTCGGTAAAGCTGGATTTATCTCAATCCATCCCAATTGGATTAATACTTAATGAAGCGGTAACAAACTCTATCAAGTATGCGTTTCCTCCCGGGGAAAAAGGCCAGATTAGCATTTCAATAATTTCGAATCCCGAAAATAAAATCATGCTTCGTTTAAGAGATAATGGAAAAGGATTACCTGGAAATTTTGACATTAATGCTATTAACTCTTTTGGAATGAGTCTTATGCAGGGTCTCGCAAGGCAATTAGAAGGGAGTTTCACTATAAATAGTGTTGAAGGTGTTGACATCTCGGTGATCTTCCCTGTCAAAAAGTATGATGCTAAGAATATTGCTTCTACCTTAATAAATAATTATTCCGCAATTCAATTATAAGCGTTATGAATGAAATTTTGATTGTTGAAGATGAATTTATTGTTGCCAATGATTTGCGGATTATTTTGGAAAAGGCAGGCTATTCAATTTCTGGGATCGCCGCTTCTGTAAAGGAAGCATTGGAAATGTTAGAGAAACGGGTACCCGATTTGGTAGTCCTCGATATTTATCTCCAGGGAGATTTGACAGGGATAGACCTTGCCATGCAATTAAGGGAAAAAAACATCGCGTTTGTCTATTTATCTGCAAACTCCAATCAAAGCGTTTTAGAAAAAGCAAAGCTTACACAACCTTACGGCTTTCTTGTGAAACCCTTTCGTCCCAGGGATGTGCTGATTACTGTTGATATTGCACGTTACCGGCATGAAAACGGTGTGGAATCGAAATATAGAAGAGAAGAAATACTTAGAAATAAATTGATCAGCATTGCCGGAGAACCGGGAAACCTGGAAAATACGATGACGCAAATTTGCAGTGTTCTGCAAACCTGCATCCCTTTTGATTATTTCGCAGTAAGTGTAAATGAGGGCGATGAGGCGGGTTATAGGGCCCCCGGGCTTTTAAGGATTGGCTTTGATGAATATCAAATCATTGGTTTAAATGAATTAGCAACCATTTCCCGGGTTTCAAAACAAGAACTTTCCTTGCTTCAAACGAATTTTCCTGCAGACAATGTTCCAACAATTTATGATGATGAAAAATTAAAAAGCATTATCCAAACAAAAACATTTAAAAGACTGATAGTTGAAGTGTTTGGAATGAAATCGCATTTGGCATTACCTCTGAAGTTAAGTAGCGGTGTAATTTTCCATATCTTCTTATACAGTCGAAAATCCAATATCTACAATTCGGAACATTTGGCTGTTTTTAACAGGATCGAATCATTATTAATCAAGACCATTGAAGCCTCATTGGAACATAAATTCAATACGATATCAACTTCTCCTGTCAATATTTCTGTAGCAAAACCTTTCGAAAGGCCTTCAGAGTTTAGAGACATCATTGGAAATAGTCATAAGCTGTTGAGCGTTTTGGATGAGGTCGTTCAGGTTGCTCATTACGATACTTCTGTATTAATATTGGGAGAAAGTGGCACGGGGAAAGAAAAAATTGCGCATAGCATACATCACTTATCTCCCCGAAAAAAGAATCCATTTATTAAGATAAACTGTGCTTCGATTCCTGCTACCTTAATTGAATCTGAATTATTCGGTCATGAGAAAGGTGCATTTACAGGGGCTCATGAAAAAAGAATTGGGAAATTTGAACAGGCAAACAGTGGTACGATCTTCTTAGATGAGATCGGTGAAATGCCTTTAGACTTGCAGGTAAAACTATTAAGGGTTTTACAAGAGAAGGAAATTGAACGCTTAGGCGGAAAAGAAACGATCAAAATTGATGTGCGAATTATAGCCGCAACTAATAAAAACCTGGAAGAGGGGATTTCAAAAGGAACGTTCCGTTTAGACCTTTACTATCGGCTTAGTGTATTTCCCATTGTACTTCCTTCATTAAAGGAACGAATAGAAGATATCAGGTTACTCGCAGACTATTTTGCTGATCGCTTTACTAAAATAGCGGTAAAACCTTACTATGGCATTTCTCCTCAAATGCTGGATGAGTTAGAAGCTTATGATTGGCCCGGGAACATCCGGGAACTCGAAAATGTTATTGAACAATCTGTCATTCTTAATGATGGAAAGACCATGCTTCAACTTAAACGATCCTTAAGTAAGGGACGCATTTTAAACTTAACGACAAATGATTTGCCCGGAACAATTAATACATTCTCGGACGTAAAGAAATTTCAGGAACAAACGGAAAAAGAGTATATTTTATCAGTTCTTAAAATAACAAAAGGACGTGTGCGTGGAAGTAAAGGAGCTGCAGAAATACTAAATTTAAAACCCACGACTTTAGAGGCCAAAATGGCAAAATTGGGTATCACCAAAGACGATATTTTTGAACTGCCCTCAGACTAACCTCCAATTATTTTGGATATTATTTTAATTAATCCAAATTTTTTGGAGTTAAGTAGCTAATAAGTTTCTTCCTGGAATCCTTTTATTTTCCTAAACTATTATTCCTCAAACATTTAGTTGATTCTTTTTTGTAACCAATTTAATGGCACAATGGTGGAATTATTGGATATACAAAAACCAACAATTTTATGGGAAGCAGTCTGTTTTATCCCGATCACATTTATAAGTCGGACAATTTTCATCCAAACAACATTAATAGTCCAACCAATTTTTGCTTCGAGGTTCGGACACTCAGGTGGGTTTTAAATAATACCTCCGCTAACGATTCTCCTCACAAGCACGATCACTATGAGATCGTTTGGATTACAAAAGGATCGGGAATCTTAATTGCTGACTTATCTCAATACGAGATCAATCAAAATGTCATTTTTTGGATAAGTCCCGGTCAAATCCATCAGTTAATTGCTGATGAAAAAGCTGAAGGCTATGTATTTTCATTTCGCAGTGAATTTTTGTTTTTTTCTAACAATGCCTCTAAGGAAGAGTATTCAATAAATACATTTTCGTCTTTCTCAACATTAATATTGGCAAGAATCGAAGACGGATTAATTGATGAAATGGAAGAGATTGCTTTAAAAATTATCCATGAATTCGAAAATTATTTGCTGCTTCGGGCCGAGATTCTTCGGGGGCTTTTTAAAGTATTCTTAATTTATCTTATGAGGCAATGGCAAAGCCCTGACTCATCATCCCTTCAACCGGCCAATTCGCAGCTTGTTGAAAAATTTTTTAATTTGATTGATAAAAGTTTTACAACTGTAAAAAAAGTTAAAGACTATGCAAGGCGCTTAGATATCACACCCAATTACTTGAATAAAATTGTAAAAACTGTTTCAGGTTTTCACGCAAGTTATCATATCCAGCAAAGAATTATTTTAGAAGCGAAAAGGCTCGCAATCTATTCCGAATCCAGTATGAAGGAGGTCGCTTACAAGCTCGGCTTCGAAGACCCTGCTCATTTCAGTAAGTTTTTCAAAAACGTATCGGGTGTCACTTTCACAGATTTTAGAAGGAATTCAAAGATCGAAAATACAAGTCAGAGAGATGGCGGGATTCGTGCCTGTGCCGCATAATGATTCAACTCCTGTCAACATAGTATGCCATACTTTAGAAACCTGGAATTAACAAGGAAGTGTAACACAATGAAGCCAATTTCGATAAACTCAATACTATTCCTCGCTTTGTTTACAGTTTCAGCATCGGCGCAGAATATAAAATTTGAGCACTTGAACACACAAGAAGGCCTGTCTCAAAGCAATGTAAATTGCATTTTCCAGGATAGCAGGGGCTTTATTTGGGTAGGAACCAGGTATGGTTTGAACCGGTATGATGGGTATAAATTCATAGTTTATAACAATGATCCCAATAATTCGCTGTCAATTAGTGATGATTTTGTTGCTGATGTCACCGAAGATATGAATGGTGACTTATGGATAGCAACTAAAAATGGATTAAACAAATTCAACAGAAAAACAGGTATTTTCAAACGCTATCTTCATAATGAAAATGATGCTAATACCCTTTCGGGTAATGTCTTAAATAAGCTTGCATTTGATAAGGATGGTAACCTGTGGATTGCAACACAGTTGAGCGGAATGGATTGCTTAAATATCAAACAAGGGCATTTTCAGCATTTTTTTCATTCCGATAATGACACAAATAGTTTAAGCGACAATAGGGTACGAACTGTATTTATAGATTCGCAAAACAAAATTTGGATCGGAACCTTTGCCGGAGGGCTGAACTGTTACAACAAAAAATCAAAGGTCTTCCAAAAGTTTTTCAACCGGAATAGCCGCACACACAGAATGATTGGGCTCAACATTCCTGTTATTTTTGAAGATAACGACAACAAATTATGGGTTGGAACACAAGATGATGGATTGTTTTTGCTTGATGCAAAATTAAAGTCTTTTTATTCATTCAAAGCTTTTACAAAAGCGAAAGAAGCTCGGGGAGCTACCATATTTTCCATTGGTGACGACAATAAAGGCAATTTATGGATAGGAACAGAAAACGAAGGGTTAATTATTATGGATAAAAGGACGAAAAAAATCACTCATTATCTTCATGACGGTGCAGATAAGTATAGTATTAACGGGAATTCGATTTATTCAATTTGCAGAGACAATCTTAATAACATGTGGCTTGGAATATTTAGCGCAGGCATTAGTCTCTATAAAATAAGTACTTCAAATTTTGTTCATTACAGGCATACCTCTTCTCCTTCAAGCCTCTCCAATAATTTTGTTTTGGATATTTTTGAAGACAGTAAAAAAAATGTTTGGATAGCCACAGATGGAGGGGGAGTGAATGTAAAAACTCCGGCATCGGATACTTTTATTCATCTGGTACAAGGTGCCAAAGTCAACCAGGGCCTTTCTGGTAATTATGATCTGGTCGTTCGGGAAATGAAAAACGGGAATATATGGATCGGAACCTGGGGAGGAGGTATAACCATTTTTAATCCCGTGAGTAAAACCTATAGTTACCTGAAGAATAATCCTAAAAATGCTAACAGCATTTCATCTAACAACATATTTGCTATTACTCAGACAAGAGACGGAAAAGTCTGGATTGGAACTGCCAATGCGGGGTTGAATTGCTATGATGAAAAGACCAAACAGATCACCCGCTACAGTCATTCCGATTATAACCCGGCAAGCATCAGTAGTAATTTTATATTATCATTGCTCGAAGATAACAATGGAAATCTTTGGATCGGGACTTATGATAATGGCCTCAGCTATTTTGACAGGAGTATTGGCACTTTTTCACATTATTTGAGTGACGGAGCTGGCCAAAGTATCAGCAACAACAGCATTACAGATATATTTAAAGATTCGAAGGGGAATTTATGGGTAAGTACCTTTTATGGCTTGAATAAACTTGATATCTTAACGAATCACCTAAAAATTTACACTGCCGATAGTGGGTTGCCGGGGAATATTATTTATGCAGTACGAGAAGATAATCAGGGCAGGCTATGGATCAGCACTAACAAAGGAATATCTGCATACAACCCCTTAAGTGAGCAGTTTAAAAACTTCAGCACGGAAAATGGATTGCAGGAAGATGAATTCAAGCCTCATTCAGCATTAAAATCTGTTAATGGACACTTGTATTTTGGAGGGATCAATGGATTCAATGAATTTGATCCGGCAACGATAGATGAAAGGGTAAGATTTTCACCAATCGTAATTTCTGGTTTCAGTATATCCAATCAATCCGTGGATTCCGGAAATGACCGGCCACGTTCTTTACTGCCAAATGACTTTTCCGAAATTAAATCTGTCACTTTAACTTACAAACAAACTTTCATTTCATGTGAGTTTGCAGCCCTTGATTTCGTTACAGCCGGTAAAAAAAAATACGCATATATCCTGGAAGGATTTGATAAGGATTGGAATTATGTTGGAAGCAGAAATTCAGCTTTCTATACGAATATTCCGCCGGGACATTATCAATTCAAAATAAAATACCAAAATAGTTATGGAAACTGGTCCCCCGTGTATTCAAAATTCGAAGTTACCATTGTTCCTCCTTTTTGGCTGACCTGGTGGTTTAAAACACTGGCGGCGTTAATCATCACGGCTGCTATTTATTGTGTTATTAAATTCCGGACAAATGCTGATAAAAAGCAAAAGATAAAACTTGAGAGACAAGTTCAGGCTAAAACATGGGAAGTTATTGCACAGAAAGACGCGTTAGAAATACAACAGCGTGAAATTAACAGGAAAAACAAATCATTGGAAGACCTTCTAGTTGAAAAAGATAATTTGATTGTCGAAAAAGAATGGCTTCTGAGAGAAATACATCACAGGGTAAAAAATAATCTCCAGGTTATTATGAGCTTACTCAATATACAATCCTCTTATCTTGAAGATGAAGAAACACTTTCTGCCCTGTCTGAAAGTAAACACAGGATTTTTGCAATATCGCTTATTCACGAAAAGCTTTATCAGTCCAATAATGTATCGAGGGTAAATGTGAAACCTTACATTCATGAACTGGTCAGTTATCTGTCCGACAGCTTTAATATCAATCATACTGTTACTTTCGACATGGATTTGATGTCCTTCGAGTTGGATGCTACCGAAGCAGTTCCGGTTGGTCTAATTCTAAATGAAGCTATTACCAACGCTATCAAATATGCTTTCCCTAATGGAAGAAATGGGGTAATTAAAATTTGTGTGGAAAAGACCTTCGTTGGAAATGTGTCATTAATTATACAAGATGATGGAATCGGCCTTTCTGAAAGTTCAAAATATAAAACTGTTTCACTCGGGTTTGCCCTTATGAAGGGGCTTGCAAAGCAACTGGGGGGCGACATCAAAATAGAAAATGGGAAAGGTGTTCGTATACTTGTCGAATTTGTCACCAATACAATTTAAAACTTCACAAATGAAATTACCAACATTTGAGTTTACAAAAAAGTCCGGGCTTTGGTTTCCCACAAATGTTGAGCAGCCGGCATGGAGCATTGTTTATCCTATCAGGCAAAGTTGAGCTGGTAAGTGGACTTAATTATGTGTCACAGGAATTACCATATCAGACTTATTTTCATTCCTAAGAACACTACAGTCTGTATCAAAGCAATTTCCTGCCCTGAATAGAATTGCGATTCCGGATATTTTTTCATTGCCTTTCACACCAAAGAATCTCCTGATATTTGAAATTGTATAAGACCATCTGTTTTTCCTCACTTTTTTAGCCTCCGCTTCAGGATCTGCAGATCCCCACTTAAATCTTACATATCGCCATTCATTTGCACTTCGTGAGCTGTCTGTTATCAAACCAACGTGCACGTATACAGGCCCTTCAAAATTTAACAGGCCCTGGTTGCCTTTTTCTGCATTGCAGGTTATTGTCACAGTGCTACTATCAGAAACAGGATCGGGATTCCATGCAAGTAAAGGAGACGAACATGAAGAAAGCCAAAAAGCAGAGATCAAAAGAAAAAAGATGAATGGAAATTTAATCTTCATACCTGGAAATAAGTTGGTGTGGTTTATTGTGCAAATGTAGTTTTTTGTGTATTCTCCGGCAAACAGTACCCGGAATCTTATTGATAATTTATAGTAGCAGTAATTTATACAAGAGATGTACTTATTTGTCAATTGCCTTCCCCTCATTTGCTAAATAGCTTTGTTGTTATCAATGGTTATTTCAAGTCAGCAAAAGTTGTCAGAAATAAATACAAAGAATGAAACAATTCCCGTAACTAAAAATCAAACGTATGAATCAGCAATTATTAAAACAAAAGTTTTCGCAGCTATTACGTGTATTTGTAATAGCTGTCACGGTCTCAATCGCTTTTTTAACAAATTTAAACGCACAAAAAATGAAAGTAAAAAATGTCGTACTGGTTCATGGCGCATGGGCTGATGGCTCTGGCTGGGAAGCTGTCTACAAAATTTTAAAAGCCAAAGGCTATCATGTAACCATAGTCCAAAACCCCAACACGAGCCTGGCAGAAGATGTACGCATCACAAGAGCTGTCTTAGCTTTACAGGATGGGCCGGTGATCCTGGTGGGGCATTCTTATGGTGGGGCTATCATCACAGAGGCGGGAGACACTTCCAACGTAGCTGCTTTGGTTTATGTAGCTGCTTTTGCGCTCGACGCAGGCGAATCCCTTGCGAAGCTTCTGCAGGCCGGCCCGCCCAATCCCAATTCTCCCATCTTGCCTCCCAGTAACGGATTTATTTGGCTGGACAAGGCTAAATTTCATTCAGAGTTCTGCGCTGATCTCCCGATAGCACAAGCTGCTTTCATGGCAGATGCGCAAGTGCCGGTAGGCCTGGGCGCTGTTACCGGTGAAGTAACTAACCCGGCCTGGAAAAACAAGAAAAGCTGGTATATCGTGGCTAAGAAGGATAGAATGATTCCACCAGATGCAGAACGCATGATGGCTAAGCGTGCAGACGCTTCAGTAACAGAAATAGATGCCAGCCATGCGCTGTATATCAGTCATCCTGCAGAAGTTGCCGAAGTGATAGAAAAAGCGGCTAATGAGGCCAATTAAATTCATAAGTCTTTTCATATAATATGAAATACAGTTGGTTCCTCAAAACAATAGGGGTATCAACTGTATTTATTTTCTCAAGGGATAGTGTTAGTTTGGCTATTCGTATATTTTTTCATCGAAAATTGCTTTGCTTACCTGTGACCTTCACTTTCAGAATATTGAAGCTGTGTCCTTCATCTTAGCTTAGAACATATAAGTGTTCACCTGATTGGAAAATTCACCAGAAGGAATATTAATAGCTTTTAATTTCTGAGTTTGTCAAAGGAAAAAGCAAGTCTTTCAATAAGTACTTATCTTTCTTTCTTAACATTAAACAAATTATTATGGCACAACAAAGACCCTACACAGGGGAAAACGATCCCCAAATTTTTACTGAAGTCCGTTCATTCCTGCAAGGACTTAATTCCGGTACTGGCAAGCCTTTAGAGGAACTAACTGTAGGTGATGCCCGACAGGTTTTGATCAACGCACAAAAGTCGGTGACAGTTGATTATTCAGGAATCGATGAAACAGAGAGGGAAATCAACCAAAATGGTTATAAAGTAAATATCCACATCATCAAACCAAACGGCATTAAGAGTAATGCTCCTGTATTTATCTTCACTCATGGTGGCGGATGGGTGCTCGGTGATTATCCAACTCACAGAAGGCTGGTGAGGGACCTCGTTGTGGAGAGTGGCGCTGTAGCCGTATTTCCCGACTATACACCATCACCTGAAGCGAAGTACCCGGTTGCTATACACCAGATTTATGCGGTAACTCAATGGGTGGCGATGAATGGAAGCGAAATAGGTGTGGATGGAAAGAACCTTGCTGTTGCAGGCAATAGTGTTGGGGGCAATATGAGTGCAGTAATTGCTTTGATGGCAAAAATCAACAATGGCCCACATATTAAATTGCAGGTGTTGTTATGGCCTGTTGCTGATGCAAATTTCGATACCAATTCTTACGATGAATTTGATGAAGGCCGTTTCCTTACAAGGAATATGATGAAATGGTTTTGGGACAATTACCTGCCCGATATAAGTAAACGCACAGAAATATTTGCTTCTCCTTTGCAGGCAACTATTGAACAGTTGAAAGGATTGCCACCGGCATTAATACAAACTGCGGAAAACGACGTGCTCCGCGATGAAGGCGAGGCTTACGCAAGGAAATTGAATGAAGCGGGTGTACCAGTAACCCTAACCAGATATAGTGGGCTCATCCATGATTATGGGATGTTGAATCCTTTGGCAAATGTTGCAGCTGTTAAGGTTGCAGTTCTGCAGGCAGCTACAGCAATAAAAACAGCATTAAGTCATTAATATATTTCGAAATCAGAAGTAAGCAAGCTTGTCTCAATTTTGGTACATTTATGGGCAGCAACAAAAATGTATAGTTATGACGAATACTAAGCAAAACAAGAATGAAGTGGCTTCTTTTTTAGGTGAGCTCATTAGTTTCCGTATCTCCTTAAAATTGATCCACTGGTCTATCACCGGAAAAGGAAGCTATGAAGCGCATATCTCACTAGACCAGGCGATTGATTCCCTTAGTGAAATTACTGACCGCCTTGTGGAAACCAGTTTTGCGCAAGAAGGCACTTTGAACATCGTAATACCTGAAACGGCACGGCCAAAGGATCATATCAAGCATATTGAGGGCGTTTACAAACATATTGAAGATAAACGTAAACAATTATTCCCGGAATCTTTTTCACAGTCTATTATTGACGAAGCGCAAGAAGCGATCCAGCAGTTGCTTTTCCGTCTGAAAAGATTAGAATAAGCTTTTTATGAAAGACCCACAGGCAAATATTGATCAGTATATCAGTATTCAGGCTGAAGAATTTAATAGTACAAGCCCATTATATTGGTTGCACTCCTGAGGCGTTTTGTACGACATACTTTGAGCATGTTGAAAAGCGATCAAGCTATTGTCAAAAGAGATTCCGTACCGTTAACTATATTCATGTTATTTTTTTTGTCCAATGTAATTATTTTTAAAAAAATCCCCCTATTGTAATAGATGTTGCCCCTTGTACATTAAGAATGCAATACGGACCCAGAGTGGAGAATATCGGAGTCGAACCGACGACCTCTTGCATGCCATGCAAGCGCTCTAGCCAGCTGAGCTAATTCCCCAATTGATATAAGAACTTTTTTGTATCAATTAGTCCGCTGACGACCTTCCCGACCTTGTCGGGACGCTCTAGCCAGCTGAGCTAATTCCCCAAAAATTTGGATTGCAAATATAGCCCTGCCCCTGTTTCATTCCAAAAGAAAAACCGGCACTTATCAGCACCGGTTTTATGATTAGTTATTTGATATAATCTTATTCGCCCCAAATATTGTCTTTGCCATCTAACCATAACTTCACTAAATCGGTAGTAACAGATTTTGGTCTTTCTAACGGGAAGCCCAATGCCCTGTCCCAGCATAAACTGGCGAGTACACCTAATGCACGGCTTACAGCAAACAACACGGTATAATATTCATATTCCACCAAACCAAAATGCACTAACAATGCCCCGCTGTGTGCATCCACATTCGGCCACGGATTTTTTATCTTGCCCATGGATTGTAATATAGGCGGAACGGTTTCATAAATATTCCAAACGGTTTGCACCAGTTTATCATCGGGCATATGTTTTTTACCAAACTCCATTTGTGCTTCAAAACGTGGATCGGTTTTTCTTAACACGGCATGTCCGTAACCGGGAACTACTTTTCCTTCGCTCAGTGTTTTCTTAACATATTCAGCAATTTGTTCTTTGGCAGGAAAATCTGTTTTTAACTCTTCCTGCATTTCAAATATCCACTTGATCACTTCCTGGTTAGCTAATCCATGTAAAGGGCCAGCCAAACCATTCATACCTGCAGCATAAGCCAGGTAAGGATCACTTAATGCGGAACCAACTAAGTGTGTGGTATGTGCGGATACGTTGCCACCTTCATGATCGGCATGAATGGTCATATACAAACGCATGAGTTCTTTAAACTCTTCGCTTTCATAACCCAGCATATGAGCAAAATTGCCCGACCAGTCTAACAAACCATTGGGTTGTATATGTTCATTGTTCTTATACTTGCGGCGGTAGATATAAGCAGCAATCCTGGGCAAACGGGATAAGAGTACCATGCTGTCATCAAAAATGGGCAGCCAGTAATCTTTTTTATTTATTCCTTCTGCATATTTTTTATGAAAATAACTTTCTGTTTGTAATGCCATCACCCCTATTACAAACATCGTCATCGGATGGGTGTTTACCGGCAATGCATCAATGGCTTCAAACACATGTGTGGGAACGTGACTTCTTCTCTGCAAAATATCTGTTACATGGTTGGCTTCTGCTTCATTGGGCAATTCTCCTACCAGCATTAAATAGAATAAACCTTCCGGTAATGGTTCCGAACCACCGGGAGCTTTGGGTAATTTCTCTCTTAATTCGGGGATGGAATAACCACGAAAACGGATTCCTTCCTGCGCATCCAACAAAGAAGTTTCGGTAACCAAACCTGTCATACCACGCATACCCTGGTATATCTGGCTAAGGGTAACTTCACCAATTACTTTATTTCCGTGTTCTTTAATAAGATCTTTAATTTCGGCTGCAACTGAATCAGCTTTGGCTTTAAACCGGTCTTTTAAAATGCCCATGAAAAGCGATATTTAGCTTTGAATGAATGAAGGCGTAAAGTTATTGATTCGATGTTAGTACAACAAAACTGGAGCAACAAAGTTTGTGTGGTTAACCAATAATTATTTAGGGGCACGCCAGTATAACCAGATACAGATGCCGGCAAATAAAATATCCGGTGCCCATGCTGCTAACAGCGGGGGAAAATTACCGTTAGTGGAGAATACGGTGGAAAATTTGTTGAGCACTTCAAAGGATACAGCCAATGCCAGTCCCATAGCCAGGTGCAAACCACTGCCACCCCTTACTTTACGGCTGGCCACAATTCCTCCCATCAATGTAAAAATGATTACGGCAAAAGGAATGGAATCTCTTTTATACCGTTCCACCATAATAGCATTTAATCCTTCTGCTCCTTTTAATTCTTCCCGTTTAATGTATGATGTTAATTGAGGGGTGGTGAGTTTGTCTTTCAGGTATTCATCCTTTTTTAATTCAGCCGGGTAAAATGCAAACATCATTTTTTTGTCTTTGGAAAGCTGAATATCTTCTTTCAGTCCTTTAATAGTACGCTCCACAACATTAACAAGCTTCCACATTTTGGCGGCGGTGTCCCAACTGATGTTATCGGCCCGCAGGTTATACACTACGTTATTGCCGTTTATCTTTTGGAGGTAGAAATAGGTACCTGTTTTAATGGTGGTATCGTAGGTACGCATACCGGCATAGGTAAAAGAATCAATACGGAAATGCAAATCTGATAAGGTTGAAAAATTTGGCCGGTTAGGATCGGGGTTAAGCCGGTCGAGGTATTGCACATAAAAATCAGTACGTACATAATTGGCTTTAGGAATCACATAACGGTTGCCTAACCAAAGTAATGCGCCCAACAATATGCCCCCGATTAAATAGGGTTTTAAAAATCGGTTAAAACTTACCCCGCCGCTAAGGATGGCTACAATCTCCGACCGAACAGCCATTTTGGAAGTAAACCATATTACGCCAATAAATACAAATAATGGAAAGATAAGTGCCGCAATATGCGGAATAAAGCCGATGTAGTATTTGAAGAAAATTTCTTTAGCTGAAAGATTGGTTTTTACAAAATCATCTGTTTTTTCACTGATATCAATTACCGTGGCAATAACCGTTAAAGCCGCCACAATAAAGAATACGGTAGTGAAAAATTTTTTTAATATGTACCTGTCAAGTTTCTTCAGCATAGGAACGGGCACAAATGTAGTTTAAAACGGATGGATGATGAAACCATAGCTGTGAAGGTGATGTGAAAGCATTATAATCTGGTTTGCAGTCTCACTACCATTTCATTTTTCCAGCTTATAAAATCACCAGCCAAAATATGTCTTCTTGCTTCGCCTACTAACCATAAATAAAAAGCAAGGTTATGAACGCTGGCAATGGTTAGCCCCAATATTTCTTTTGCTTTTATTAAATGTCGAACATAGGCTTTGCTGTAATAATTGCTCATTTCACAATCAATGCCATCATCAATCACACTAAAATCATGCTCCCATTTTTTATTGTCGATATTGATAACGCCTTTTGATGTAAAGAGCATGGCATTACGTCCATTACGGGTGGGCATTACACAATCAAACATATCAACCCCCATGCTGATGCATTCTAAAATATTCCATGGTGTACCCACTCCCATTAAATAACGTGGTTTGTCTTTGGGCAAATGATCGCAGCACCAATCGCATATTTCATACATCACCGGTTCCGGCTCACCCACACTTAATCCACCTATGGCATTGCCCGTTGCATCTTTATTGCTGATGTATTCGCAGCTTTGTTTACGTAAATCTTTATATGTTCCACCCTGTACAATGGGAAACAAATTTTGTGTGTATCCATATTTTGGCTGAGTAGCATTGAACTGGTTAAAGCAACGGTCTAACCAGCGGTGTGTCATCTCCATTGATTTCCTGGCATAATTATATTCACTGCCGCCGGGTGGGCATTCATCAAATGCCATGATGATATCTGCTCCTATGCTACGTTGAATATCCATTACTCTTTCGGGAGTAAATAAATGCTTGCTGCCATCAATATGACTTTGAAAAGTAACCCCATCCTCTTTTATTTTTCTTGTGCCGGCCAGCGAAAAAACCTGGTAACCACCGCTGTCAGTTAAAATGGGTTTATGCCATCCATTAAATTGATGTAATCCTCCCGCCTTTTCCAATACTTCCAATCCCGGACGTAAATACAAATGATAGGTATTACCTAAAATGATTTGCGCTTTTACTTCGCTGACTAATTGTTGTTGTGTAACGGCTTTTACGCTGCCAGCAGTTCCCACGGGCATAAAGATGGGAGTTACTATTTCACCATGATCGGTTGTAATTTTTCCAGCCCTTGCTTTGGAATTAATATCAGTCTTTAGCAGTTCAAAAGATAATGAAGCCATTTCTGTGTTGCTGGTTACTAGTTTCTTGTTATTTAATAATATTCAATGACAAATTGATTTTCTTCTTCCGGCCACCGGCCAACAATCAACGGCCATCATTGCCTGTCAACTGCCATCTGTCATCTGTCAACTTTCTTCTCATTTCCCCAACTTACTTTACTTTTGCCGCATGATGCCTTTACCCTGGCAGGAAGTGCTGTTTTATACTTTCTGCTTAGTAACACTTATTCAACTGCTTTATTACCTGTTTTATTTCAGCCGTATGGCTTTTTATAAACCACGTAAAAAGGAAAGCTCACAGCAACACCCGGTTTCTGTAATCATTTGTGCACGGGATGAAGCGGCAAATTTAGCCAAAAATCTACCGGTTGTATTACAGCAGGAATATAAAACCACCCATGAAGTAATTGTGGTGAATGATAATTCCTACGATGATTCTAAATATGTACTGGAATATTTAGCTAAACAATTTAAGCAGTTAAGAGCGGTAGAACTGGTACAGGAAGCTAAACTGATTCCCGGCAAAAAATTCCCATTGTCAATGGGTATTAAAGAAGCCAAATATGAAATTGTATTGCTGACGGATGCAGATTGTAACCCGGCTTCTGTAAACTGGGTGGAGAAGATGCAGGAAGGTTTTTATAATGGAAAAGAAATTGTATTAGGCTACGGTGCTTATGAAAAGAAACCAGGCTTGCTTAACAAACTTATTCGGCTGGAAACATTTCATTCTGCATTACAATATTTTTCTTTTGCACTGGCCGGTAATGCATATATGGGTGTGGGCAGAAACCTGGCTTATAAAAAAGAATTATTCTTCCGCAATAAAGGTTTTAGTGCACACAATCATATTCCCGGTGGTGATGATGATTTGTTTATTAATACAGTGGCCAATAAACACAATACTGCTATTATTTTAGATAAGGAAACCTTTACTTATTCTGAACCAAAAGAAAGCTGGGGCGATTGGATACGGCAAAAGAACAGGCATTATTCAACGGGTCGTTATTATAAAGGCAAGCATAAATTTTTATTAGGCTTATATTCTTTTACGCAATTCATTTATTATCCCTTGTTTGTAGCCAGTCTTATATTTTTTGACTGGCGTTTTGTACTGGGAGTTTTTGGGTTCCGGTTGATATGGCAATTCATCATCCTCAGCAGAAGTATGAATAAACTGGATGAAAAAGACTTATGGTGGATGATACCGTTTTTTGATATCTGGCAAATGATTTATTATTTCCTTTTCTTACCGGCTGTATGGAAAAAACCAAAACCTTACTGGAAATAGAAAGGAAGAAAGAATAATGAACACCGAATAAGGAATAGCCGGGGTAGAAGTAAAAATTTCATTATTCATCATTCCCTGTTCATTATTCTATATTCAACACAATGGAAATTTTATTAAAATACTTTTCTGATTTTACGGATGAGCAAACAAAACAATTTGCCGCATTGGGCCCTTTGTATAAAGAGTGGAATGAAAAGATAAATGTAATTTCAAGAAAAGATATTGACAGCCTTTACGAAAAACATGTATTGCATTCATTAGCCATTGCCACACAATTTGATTTTGCTCCCGGAACTGAAATTGTTGACCTGGGAACTGGTGGTGGTTTTCCGGGAATACCTTTAGCTATTTTTTTCCCCGAAGTAAAATTTCATTTGGTGGATAGCATTGGTAAAAAAATAAAGGTGGTGAACGAAGTATCAGGTGCTATTGGTTTAAAAAATTTGACTGCCCGGCATACCCGTATAGAAGATATTAAAGACCGCAAATTTGATTATGTAGTAAGCCGTGCTGTTGCCCCATTAAAAGATCTGTGGAAATGGAGTCGTCCTTTGCTTAGAAAACAAGTTGGCAGTGTACAGTTGACAGATGAGAATAGAAAACCACAAACTGGTTTAATCTGTCTTAAAGGTGGCGACCTGGCGGCCGAAATTCATGAAAGTGGCCTTAAGCCAATGGCGTGGGAACTTGAAAAGATGTTTGAAGAACCTTTTTTTAATGAGAAGTACTTAATTTTTGTCAATTCCCGTTAAAAAATTACCAGTTTGAGGTATTGTTTTACCTTTTATTTTAATTGAACTTTGATATAATGAATAATATAACTATCTGCATAGTTGAAGATAATCCACAAATTCAAAGCCTGCTCGAGCAGATTGTTCAAATGAACGGGGAATACGAGTGGCTGGGTTCTTTTTCTACTGCAGAAGATGCCATTATCAAAATCCCCCTGTTAAATCCCAACATTGTTCTTACGGATATTAATCTGGGCGATGGTAAATCAGGAATCGATTGTGTGAGGGAAATAAAAGCAGAACATCCTGAAATACTGTTTATGATGTGTACAGTTTATGAAGAGGATGAAAAGATATTTGAAGCATTAAGGGCCGGAGCAAATGGTTATATATTGAAGAAAACAGCCCCCGATAAAATGCTGGCAGCTATCAAAGAATTAAGCGAAGGTGGTGCACCTATGAGCAGCCAGATAGCCAGGAAGGTGGTTAATGCTTTTGCATTACAAATTCCGCAACCTAAGGTTGAGGAAACCAGGAAGGTGGAAGAGCATTCATTAACTGAATTATCAAAACGGGAAAAAGAAATACTGGAGATGATTGCAAAGGGAATGACGTATAAGGAAATCTCAGAACTGTTGTTCATCACCCAGGAAACCGTTCGTAAACATGTGTACCATATTTACGACAAATTACATGTAAACAACCGTGTAGAAGCAGTTAATAAATTTTATGGCAGGTAATCGTTAAAAAAAAGGCCCTTGTTATTCTTAGCAGGGCCAATTTTTTTACATGATTTTTGCGACAGTTACCAATTCAACTCCAGCAAATTATTTCTCCGGTCAATATCCGCCATTTGCAGTGAAGGGTCTATCTCCACTTCTTTAAGTGAAAGAATTTTCTTCTCCGTCTCAATAATATAAGTTGGGTGCGTCCATTTCCAGGCTTCGTATACTTTACGGGGAATACCATTATCTTCATTTGGTTTCTCACCAAACATTAAATACATCGGCACATAATGCATTTCTTTACTGCCATCTTTAAATGTCAGTTGAACATCTACCGGCATCGGCATCAATCCTAAATTGCGTAAACGGATTTTCGTTTTACCTCCTTCTTCCCATAAACTGTCAATAGCATAGTTGATGGTTTTGGTAGTATTGATCCAGTATTCTTTATACCAGTCTAACTGAATGCCACTTACTTTCTCTGCCACTCTTATAAAATCATTGGCATTGGGATGTTTGAATTTCCACTGGTTATAATATTCCAATAAAACTTTATCCCTTGTTTCATTACCAATTATATAACCCAATTGCTCCAGAAATACAGCTCCTTTACTGTAAGCAGAACGAACATAAGCATAATTACTTTCAAAATGATCGGCATGGGTGGTTAATGGTTCAGCCCGGTTACTTCTGGTTAATTCAAAATAAGCCAGGTAACCATCTTCTTGAGCAAAACCTTTTGATTTTCTTAAAAAGGCCATTATCCTTTCTTCGGCATATTGAGTAAAGCCTTCATCCATCCATGCATATTCACTTTCATTGGTGGCCAGCATTCCCTGGTACCAGCTATGCATCCATTCATGAATAGCCGTACCAGTACCACCGGACCTTATTAATGTTGACATAGGATATTCCATACCACCATCTCCCCCATGCACAAATGAAAACTGTTTGTACGGGTAAGCGCCGAATGTTTTTTTAATGTAAGAGTAAGCCATCACCGCAGTATCCAGCATGGCCCTCCATTGATTGGAATCTGAAGTTGATTTTTTATAAAAGATATTTATGAGCGGACCATCTTTCACCTGCTTTGATTTATGAACATAATCATTATCAGCTGCCCACATAAAATCATGCACATTAGGTGCAGTGAAAATCCATGTTAATTTATCTCCTGCCGGGCGGGTTACTTTTCCTCCAGATGTTTCAAAGCCATAACCAATTTGCTGAGGGTTTTGCAAATAGCCTGTACCACCAATAATATAATTTTTATCAATAGTGATCTTTACATCATAATCGCCCCATACACCATAAAATTCACGGGCCACATACGGCGTAGGATGCCAGCCTTCATAATCATATTCACAAATTTTAGGATACCACTGGCTCATGGAATAACGCACTTTTGTATCGGCATTATCTCTGCCGCTTCTGCGTATTTGCAATGGAACCTGTGCATTAAACACTACATCCAGTACAACTTTAGAAGCAGGTAATATTGGTTTGGATAAATTCACTACCAATATTGTCTCCTCTTCTTTTATTGATTGCTCAACACCATTTATCTTTAAAGATGTTACTTTTTGAAAACCGATTTCATCAGGTTTCAAATTTAATATCCTGTCTTTAACACGACTGTCCCAGTCACGGACATCGTTTCCATTTTTGTCTTTACGAATAATTGTTTCACCCAGTTTACGGCTCCGGGTATCCATCATACTGTTTGGCTGAAAAGCATTCCAATATAAATGGATAAACATTTTTCTAAGTGTGTCGGGAGAATTATTGGTGTATTCTATCTTTTCTTTACCTGTAAACTGGTTGGTGGTCACATCCATATTTACATCGATAGCATATTTTACTCTTTGCTGCCAGCGGTTTGTTTGTGAAGAAACAATATTCATCAACAGGCAGCAGGACAGCAACAAAACAACTGTTTTCATAATTACTTATCAATTAAAAATGTAAATTTCAGTGTATACAAAACAAGAAAAGGTTAACACTAAGAAAAATCTATTCTTTACCGGCAATTACTACCACAATTTCCCCCTTCACTCCTTTCTCTTTAAAGTAGTCACTTACTTCTTTTAAAGAACCTCTTTTATTTTCTTCAAATTTCTTAGTGAGTTCCCGGCTTACGCAGCATTGTCTTTCTTCTCCAAAGTATTCAATAAAATCTTCTAATGTTTTTACCAACCGCATGGGTGATTCGTAAATCACAATCGTCCTTTCTTCTTCAGCCAATTGTTTGAGTTTGGTTTGGCGGCCTTTCTTCAATGGAAGAAATCCTTCAAATACAAAACTGTTGATGGGCAAACCACTATTCACCAATGCCGGAACAAAAGCCGTAGCGCCGGGCAAACATTCAACTCTTATATCAAGTTTAACACATTCTCTAATTAATAAAAATGCCGGATCAGAAATTCCCGGAGTACCGGCATCAGTTAATAAAGCCATTATTTTACCAGCAGCTAACTGCTCCACTAAATGCTGAACAATTTTATGTTCATTATGCTGGTGATAAGGCGTGATGGGTTTTTGTATTTGATAATGATTGAGCAGAACAGAAGATGTACGGGTATCTTCTGCCAGAATCAAATCAGCCTTCTTCAAAACATCAATAGCCCTGAACGTGATATCAGCTAAATTACCAATGGGAGTGGGAACGATATAGAGCATGATTTGAAGATTTGAAAACGGAACAATTTGAAAATAGAATGCACTAACTCATTTTCAAATTTTCAAATTACCAAATTGGCTAATTAACACTCACTTCAAAATATTCCATTACAGGATTGGCGAGTAATTTCTTACTGGCTTCTTCGGCTAATTGTTTTGCTTCCTCAGCTGAGGCGGCATCTATTTGCAAAGTGATGTTTTTACCAATACGAACATCTTCCACATTCTTGATCCCCAAATTCTGTAATCCACCCATTACGGCTTTTCCCTGCGGATCCAATAATTCTTTCAGCGGCATTACTTTTATCTGAACTGTATAGGTCATGCTTTTTGATTTTTGAAGGCCAAAGATAACACAACATAGGCAATGAACACTACCGGAACTGCTGCCCATTTGAAAATAATGGACGCCACCACCGCAATACCCAGCAAAATAAATTTGGGTAAATTATTTTTAATACTGAAGTCTTTAAACTTCAATGCCATTAATGGTAAAGTGCTTACCATTAACCAGCTCATCAATAAAATAACTGCATATAAAAACCATTTATTAAGGATCACATTCACCAAATCAAATGAATTATAAAATGCAATAAATGGCAAAGAGGCCACCATTAAACCGGCAGCAGGAATCGGCACTCCCTTAAATCCGTATTGCTGAGAAGAATCAATATTAAATCTCGCTAATCGATACGCTCCGGCTGCCGGAAAAATAAAGGCAGGCAATAACCAGGCAATAGAAATATCCAGTCCATTATCCTGACCAGCAAAACTGATGCGCAGCAGTTGAAACAAAATCATTCCCGGTGCTACACCAAAACTTACCACATCTGCTAATGAATCTAATTGCTTTCCCATTTCAGAAGCAGCATTAAACAGTCTCGCAACAAAGCCATCCAAAAAATCAATTACTGCAGCGATACCTATACAAATACAGCCCCAGGTAATTTTCTCCGGCAGCTGCTGGTACACTAAATTATCATTGATGGAAACAATGCTTTCTCCTGTTTGAAGAATGAGAACAATGGCAATGCAGCCAAATACTAAATTTAAAAGTGTAAAGAGGTTGGGGATTTGTTTCATTAGTTAATTTGATGATTTGAAAATTTGATGATTTGAAAATGAGCACACGATAACATCAGCACATCGTCACATTGACAAATTATCGAATTGGTTTTATTTCTTCATTAAAGCTTCAATTTCTTCTGCAGTAATGGGAATATTTTTAAATAAATCTTTATGCCCGTTTTTGGTTATCCAAATATTATTTTCAATCCGCACTCCCATTTTTTCTTCTTCAATATAGATTCCTGGTTCTACTGTAAAAAGCATTCCCGCTTTGATGGGCTCTGTCCTGGTTCCCAGATCATGCACATCTATTCCCAAATGGTGGGAAATGCCGTGATATAAATATTTACGATAAGCCCTGTTCTCTTTGTCTTCATTTTTTACATCACTCTTCTTTAACAAACCAATCTTTAAAAA
Source organism: Sphingobacteriales bacterium (assembly GCA_003963365.1). Lineage (GTDB taxonomy): Bacteria > Bacteroidota > Bacteroidia > Chitinophagales > Chitinophagaceae > AWTP1-9. The sequence continues at coordinate 940,649 of RXJG01000004.1, read as the reverse complement.
TACCTGTGTGGCTTCCTCTCCTACTTTATCTGTATAATCAACTATAGTAATACCGGGTTTCAAAATACTTTTGGCATAATCATGTAAATGCAGACAGGCATTGTACACTGTTTTTTGCCTGCGGGTAAACTTACCGTTCACCGGAACTGTTCTTGTTAAGTCAGCACAATAACCACCATATTCAGCACCAAAATCCATTAATATCAACTCGCCGTCTTTACATTCCTGGTCGTTACTCACATAATGTAATGTTCTTGCCCTGTCGCCACTGGCAATGATAGAACCATAAGCCGGGCCCGTTGCTCTTTGACTAAGGAAAGAATGAAATATCTCTGCCTCAATTTCATATTCCATTACACCGGGCTTAATAAATTTCAATAAACGACGGAAAGTATTTTCTGTAATATCAACAGCTTTTTGTACCACCTCCACTTCCAATGCAGTCTTAATGCCCCTTAACTCTTTCATGATTTTGGCTGAACGCCTATAATTATGCAAAGGGTAACGCTGTTTCATCATTTCAGCATAACGGTAATCACGAACTGGAACCCAATTAGCTTTGCGGTCGTTCTCATTTGTGTTTAGATAAATATTATCTGCTAAATGAATCCATGTTTGTAATGGAGCTTCTATCACATCTAACCACACAATGGTTTCAATACCTGAAATAGCTTTTCCTTCACTGGCCCTTAAGCGATGTCCATCCCATTTTTCTTTTAGTTCATTTGGACGAACCAATACCAGTACTTCCCGATACTTTGGGTCGGGATTATCGGGGAATAATATCAGCATAGTATCTTCCTGTTCAATTCCCGTTAACCAGAATAAATCAGAGTTTTGTTTAAAGCGGTGTAAGGCATCGCCATTGGTGGGCAATTCATCATTGCTGTTAAAGATGGCAATGGAATTCTTTTCCATCTTTTGTACAAAACGTTTTCGGTTTTGAATAAAGATTTCAGGATTTAATGGAAGATATTTCATGTGGCAATTAATTACTTGAGACGGCAATTTAACTTGTTTTAGTCAACAGCTTTCAACAAAATGAACGATACCCGTCTGAATCCCGACGCAGGAGGGAGTCTGCCGGTTAACAGTAGAAAGATTTAATTTTATATCCAATGATATGCTCAATAATGTTCAAAGCGTATCCCGCAAGTTTGCGGGAAGTGACACAACCACAGTTTCTCAAAGCTTAAAAAGCTTGTTCGATAAATCCCTGCCTCACTTGCTAACTTTCTAACAAATCAGCAAAATATCGGCAACTTTCTATAAAACACCGCAAACGATTGCGGTCATCCAATCCTTTTTCGGAGTTACTGAATGATTTTCAATAAAAATCAGGATAGATTGAATGGCAAAAACCTACAAAACTAACGCCTGTTTGTTGGATATTAGTTTAACTAATAGCTTTGCGGCTTTAACAAACAGCAGCAACTTATGTCGGTTCCCACATTGATGATCCCCGCGGGTGAATTAGTGAAATTAGGTTTACAGTTGTCAGACAATATCCACTACCAGCTATCACCGGAAGAGCTTACAGCACAAACATTATCAAGAGGTGAAGGAAAATTAAACGATACCGGGGCTCTTGTTATCAATACCGGAAAATTTACCGGCCGTTCGCCCAAAGCCAAATTCATTGTAAAAGATACCATCACTGAACACAGCGTTAACTGGAACGATTTCAACATTGCCATAGAAGAAAAATATTTTCACCAGTTGCATAAAAAGATGGTGGATTATTTAAAGGGAAAGGAATTGTGGGTTAGAGATTGCCAGGCCTGTGCCGATGAACACTATCGCTTAAATCTTCGGGTAGTGAATGAAAATCCATGGAGTAATTTGTTTTGCTATAACATGTTTATTCGTCCAACCGGGCAGGAGTTGGAAATTTTTAAACCGCACTGGCATATACTTCATGCACCGGGTTTTAAAGCTAATCCTGCAGTGGATGGAACCCGTTCTGAAAATTTTGCCATCATCAGCTTTACACATAAAACTATTTTAATTGGCGGAACTGGTTATACCGGTGAAATGAAAAAAGGGATCTTCACTATTCTCAATTTCTTGTTGCCTGAAAAAGCTAATGTATTGAGCATGCATTGCAGTGCCAATATGGGATGTGATGGTGATACCGCCATTTTCTTTGGATTAAGCGGAACCGGTAAAACGACATTGAGTGCCGACCCTAACCGTAAATTAATTGGTGATGATGAACATGGCTGGAATGAAAAATCCGTGTTTAATTTTGAAGGTGGTTGCTATGCCAAGACTATCGATTTAAGTGAAGAAAAAGAACCGGAAATTTATCATGCAATCCGCCCGGGTGCATTGGTGGAGAATGTGACCTTCTATCCCGGCACTAATAAAATTGATTTCAGCAGTAAAGCTGTTACAGAAAATACCCGTGTAAGTTACCCATTACATTTTATCAGCAATGCGCTGGAACCATCCATAGGCAATACTCCTAAAAACATTTTCTTTTTAACGTGTGATGCCTATGGTGTTCTTCCGCCCATCAGTCGCCTTACACCGGGACAGGCTATGTACCAGTTCATCAGTGGTTACACTGCAAAAGTTGCGGGAACAGAGGCTGGCGTTACTGAACCGAAATCAACATTCAGTGCCTGTTTTGGTGCTCCGTTTTTACCATTGCACCCGGCAAAATATGCAGAGATGTTAGGTAAGAAGATGAAAGAAAATAATGTGCATGTATGGCTGGTAAATACCGGGTGGACCGGCGGACCTTACGGTATTGGTAAACGTATGAAATTATCTTATACAAGGGCGATGATTAGTGCTGCCCTGGAAGGTAAGCTGAGTAAAGTGGCTTTTGAAACAATGCCGGTATTTGAATTAAACATTCCAAAAGAATGTCCAAATGTTCCTGCAGAAATATTAAACCCAGGAAATACCTGGGCTGATAAAGAAGCTTACGATAATGCTGCTAAAAATTTAGCGCAACAGTTTATAAATAATTTTAAAAAGTATGCTTCGGGAGTGAATGCAGAAATTTTAGAAGCAGCCCCGAAGTTTTAAGTGGTCTTAATCGATTGTTTGCTAAGAACAACAGCGACCCCTTCATTCCTGGAGGGGTTTTTTATAAGCATCATTAAGCCAAAGAAAATTATTATCAGAAAAGTAATAACCCATCTATTATTTTAATTCTATTCGGACACTATCAAACTTTAGCATATCTGGAGGAGTATTAAATTTTATTTGTTTACTATCAAAGACCAAATTAGGGTCAAAATTAAACCCTTTCATATCCACATTCCAAGGCGTGGAAATTTCTCCTGTCTCACTTTGAAAAAGCCTTCCACAAATAATATCATATCCGGTATTTGAAGTATTGACAGGCCTTCCAATCCAATTATCTCTTAAATCAATTCTAAAGAATTTCAACATTCCTTCTTTATCATACTCGGAAAGACTTACGATATATTCTTTAGTCTTTTCTTTACTTCCAAAATAATGATCCGTGAAGTAAATTTTTATCTCTTTATTTAACTTCCCATTTGTATAAACGGTTGATGGCACCTGTTTGCCAATATATCTGGCAGAGCCAGTTATCCATTTTAAAATTATAGGGTGATTTAATGTTATCAATCCAATAACTAACATGAAAACAAAAAGCACAACTACGACAAGTTTTAAAAATTTATGAAGAGTCATTGTATAATTATTGTCAGCGATTACTTCTTTGAACTTGAAATAAACAAAAATTACTCATACCGCAACGCTACAATAGGATCCAGCTTAGCCGCTTTTAATGCAGGATATAAGCCAGCCAGCAAACCCACCACTGAGCAGGTAATAATTCCAATGAACACCCATGCCCATGGCATAATAAATCCTGTTTTAAAAACAAATATACCGGCAAGGTTCCCCAATACTATGCCTAATAGCACCCCAATTAAAGCACCGATTAAACAAATAAAGATGGCTTCAAATAAAAATTGCAAACGTATACTGATTCTTGTTGCCCCAATGGCTTTGATCAAACCTATTTCCCTGGTACGTTCATTTACTGCTACCAGCATAATATTCATTAATCCCACAGAAGCACCAAATAAAGTAATCATACCAATTACCACAGCAGCTACTGTAACAAAGAATAATAAGTTTTTGAATACTTCAACCAGGCTGTCGCTTTTATCAATGTAAAAATTATCTGATTCTTTAATATCCAGTTTTCTTACCGTACGAAATGCACCGGTTGCTTCACTAATCGCTGCATCCATTTGTTCAAATTGCTTAACATTAATTGCAATATTATAAGATGGTGAAGTTCCGGCATAGTTGCGACGAACATTATTCACGGTTGTAATAATGATATTATCCAGGCTTAATAAACTGCTGGCTCCTCTTTCTTTCAGCACACCAATAATGCGGTAAGGAGCTCCGTCAATCCGTATTACGTTATTTAATGCCCGTTGCGGATTATTATCAAATAATTTTTTTACAATATCACTTCCAAGGATCGCCACATTTTTGCCGCTTTCCAAATCCAGGTTAGAAAAATTTCTTCCCTGGTCTATAGTGTAACCACTGCATAGTAAATAATTTTCATCACCACCCATTAAACGGATGTTGGGATTGGTTTTCTTTTCCCGGTAAAACACCTGCGCAATGCCACTTCCCATTTTTGAAATACCCACCGCAGCAGGAAATATATACCGTTTCTTGAAATCATTGGCCTGTTCCCATGTAATAGATTTACCAAGATTAGAAGCCTTTTCTCTTTGCTTTCCTTTACTCCGTTTCTTCAGATCGCCACCCGGGCCACCAAAACGAAATTGTCTTTCTTTAAAACGTATGCTGAAAGTGTTAGAACCCATGATAGAAAAGTTCTCATACAAACTCTGGTTCATAGATTCGATGGCGGTAATAATACCTATCAGAGCCATAATACCAAAAGCAATAATAGCTACTGTAATGCCCGTACGCAAACGGTTGGCACGAATAGTGCGAAAAGCAATAGACAAGATATCCCGGAACTTCATGTGTTTATTTCTGTCCTAAAATTAATGGAAGGGTTTTGCACAGGAAAATAAATTATACAGGCGGAATATACCCGTCTGAATGCTGCCACAAGCGGCAGTCTGGCGGGTAAAGGAAGGGGAAACCGGTTCTGTGTAACGAATAAAATTATCATTATTGTGCTGAAAGATAAAGTGAGTGATCGTTAGACCTGAAGTGCTTTATAATAACAACAAAAGAATAAATAACTTATAAAATATGAAACCAATCCAGCAATAATGCATTAGGATACACTCCCAGCAGTATAATCAGCACCGCAGCTACCACCAGTAATGCTTTAAATCTTGGGTTTACATCAATGGCATTAGCATCACCCTCCTTAAAATACATGGCCTGTATGAGCCGAAAATAATAATACACACTTACTGCTGCACAAAGCATGGCAGTAATGATGAGCCACAATAATCCACCAGCTTTAATAGATGCCAGCACCATGTAATATTTAGAAAGAAAGCCAGCTGTTAAGGGAATACCGGCAAGTGACAATACAAATATGGAAACTAAGAGAGCTAATAATGGTTGCTGTTTTGCCAAACCATTAAATCCTTCAAAAGTGAAATCCTTCATCTTAATCAGCACCGCAAAAATTCCAATGGTAGCCAAACAATACGCAGCAGCATATAACAAAATACCTTCTTTTGCAAAAGCATTGACTGAGTACACCGCAAACAGCATAAAGCCAGCCTGCGATATACTGGAATAAGCCAGCATTCGCTTAACACTCTGCTGAAACACGGCGGTGATATTGCCGGCAATAAGTGTGGCAGCAATTATTAATGCAATGGTATACTGCCAAACATCCGTCATTCCACCAAACGCATTTTCAAATAAGCGTACGAAAGCGATAAACCCGGCAACTTTAACTACTGTTGCCATGAAGGAAGTAAATACTGTGGGTGCTCCATCATATACATCTGGTGTCCAGAAATGGAAGGGGGCTGCAGAAACTTTAAATGCCAAAGCAATTGCCAGCAACACTATTCCTGCGGAGACCATCATATTTTCACTGGCTTTGCTTACAGCAGGTATTACAAGATTAAACGTTCCGGTAGCTCCATACAATAATACAATACCCAGCAACATGATACCCGTTGAAAAAGAACCCATCAAAAAATATTTGAGAGAGGCCTCATTACTCTTAAGGTTACGCTTATCTGCACCGGTTAAAATATACAGCGGAATTGACATAATCTCAATTCCGAGGAATAACATCAGTAAATTATTGTAAGAAGCTGCAATACCTACACCACACAATACAAAGAATAATAAAGCAAAATATTCATAAGCATGATTGCCTACTTTTTCAACAGCAGCACCGGAAAGCAATACATACAATAATGTTGACAGTAATGCAATGGTAACGAAGATCATTCCAAAGCTTTCAAACTGCAGCATGTTTCCAATAGAGGAGGCAAAAAGAAATTTATGATGCAGGTCAAAATAATTAGCCACCAGTAAAACGAGTAAACCGGCAATAGCAACATATTTTGCCTTGCTTTTGTCAGCAATAAATAAACCACTGAACATCATCACTACCCCCCAAACTGCAGATAAAACAATTACGTTCATATTAATATTTTGCTCTTTTCTTATTTAAATGCACTTACTAAACTTTCAACAGATGTTTTTGTCAATTCGATCATTGGTTTTGGATATACACCCATTGCAAAAATCAATATCACCACTACAGCTAAAATCAATTTCTCATTCCAGTTGATATCTACTGCGTTTTCTGTGATACTATTCGTATTTCCGTAAAACACTTTCTGGATCATGTTTAAGGTATAGATAGCAGCCAGGATAATGCTCAGCCCTGCCACAACAGTATACCAAACATTAAACTGGTACAAACCATTAAACATTAAGAACTCACCTACAAATGCATTGGTCAGTGGTAATGCTATATTGGCCAATGCTATTATCACCAGCATAATCGCCAACGCAGGAGCTTTTTGTGCAATACCACCCAGCTCACTCATCTTACGTGTTCCAAACTGACGTTCAGTTAATTCAACCACTACCCACAATCCAATAATGTTGATACCGTGGTTAAACATTTGCACCATCACTCCCTGCACTCCAATGCTATTACCCGCAAATAACGCTGCACACATTAAACCAATATGCGCTATAGATGAATACGCCACCAGTCTTTTTAAATCATCCTGTACCATCGCAATACAGGAAGCATAGATCATTCCTACCACTGATAAACCGATAACAATATTATCATTTCCATGTGCCGCTTCAGGAAACAATGGTAACAACCAGCGTACCACTGCAAACAAACCCATTTTCACCATTACTCCGCTTAATACCATAGTAGTGGCTGTGGGTGATTGTTCATATGTATCGGGCTGCCAGGTGTGGAAAGGGAAGATCGGCATCTTGATAGCAAAGGCAAGAAAGAACATCCAGAATAAAATACTTTGTGCCTTGTGACCAAAAGTATAATTGTACAGTGAAGCCATGCTGAATGATTTCTCCGGGTTGATATAGTAGACATACAAAATACCAACCAGCATGATCAATGAACCAAGGAATGTATAAATGAAGAATTTAAATGTAACAGGTATTCTTCTTTCGCCGCCCCATTTGCTGGATAAGAAGTAAACGGGTACCAATGCTAATTCCCAGAAGAAATAGAACAATAATAAATCAGTTGCCAAGAATACTCCCATCAAACCTGCTTGTGATAACAACATCAGGCCAAAGAATTGATTGGAATCTTTATAAGTTGATTTATTAGTAGCAATAAAAATAACAGGAAAAGCAATCGCTGTTAATAATGTCAACATACGACCCATTCCATCTAATCCTAAGGAGAAAGAGGAACCTAAATCAGGTAACCATTCTTTTGAAAAAATACTGTGATAATTGTCCTGGTGCATTAAACTCCAAAGGGAAACAATTAAAGTTGCCAGTGAAGCAACCAAAGCCCATGTCTTTACACTTTTTTCATTCTTGATAAAAAAAGCTGCCACACCAGTAATCAACGGAATCAATATTAATAGCAGTGCTAACATAATTTCCTTTCAAAAAAATTACTTAATAAAAAATTGAACAACCATTAAAATGATCATTCCCAAAACCATCAGCAAAATATAGCTGCCCACCTGTCCGCTTTGCAACAAACGTAACTGGCGGCTTGCATACTGCACTCCTTCTCCAATACCGTTTACAAATCCATCAATACCTGATTTTTCAATAACGTTATTAAAGAATATAGAAATAGCTTTTAATGGTTTGCTAATAATGGCATCATAAATTTCATCCACATACCATTTGTTGGCTAATACCTTTCCAAAACCTTCAGCATCCTGCAACTCTGGTTTTTTGCTGTAGCGGTTAACCGCATACAAAATAGCAATCAATGCTAAAGCAACAGATACACCCATCAACATATATTCAGTTGAATGAGATAATGCATGATCTTTTTTCACTAATTCTTCTGACTGAGTAAATATGGGTGATAGAAAATGTTCTAATGAATGAGCATTTTCTGCAAATACTTTTGGTATACCAACAAAGCCACCAATAACAGCCAGTATCGCCAGTACAATTAATGGTACAGTCATTGCCCATGGACTTTCATGAAGATGATGTTCCTGCTCCTTTGTACCACGAAAGTTTCCTAAGAATGTAGTAGCATACAGGCGGAACATATAGAAAGCGGTCATCATTGCTCCAGCAACACCTACTATCCAATAAACAGGACTTGCTTCATAAGCAGCTGCTAATATTTCATCTTTAGAAAAGAATCCACTGAAAGGAGGAATACCTGCGATGGCAATACAACCTAATAAGAAAGTAAGATGAGTGATGGGTAATTTTTTTCTCAGTCCGCCCATATTACGAATGTCCTGTTCATGATGCATGGCATGAATGACAGAACCAGCCCCCAGGAACAACAATGCTTTGAAGAAAGCATGTGTCATTACATGAAATACCGCCCCGGTATAAGCACCCACACCCAAACCAAGAAACATATAACCCAGCTGGCTTACTGTTGAATAAGCCAGCACTTTTTTAATATCGTTTTGTTTGATAGCGATGGTGGCAGCAAAGATGGCTGTTGCCAATCCAATCACCGCAACAACTGACTGAGTAGTTGGAGCCAATGTATAGAGAATATTACTTCTTGCGATCATGTAGATACCGGCAGTAACCATGGTAGCAGCGTGGATCAATGCTGATACCGGAGTTGGACCAGCCATCGCATCAGGTAACCAGGTGTATAAAGGAATTTGTGCACTTTTACCTGTAGCACCTATAAAGAGCAATAAAGTAATACCAGTTAAAACAGCAGTTGATTTACTTTCAGCATTGGCAAACACTTCACCAAAGCTTACTGAACCAAATTGCTGAATGATCCAGAACACAGCCAGCAGAAATCCTAAATCGCCAATACGATTCATGATGAAAGCTTTCTTGGCAGCGTTATTATAATCAGTATTCTTGAACCAGTAACCAATCAGTAAATAAGAACAAAGTCCCACACCTTCCCAACCAATGAACATAATAACATAGTTGCCACCTAATACCAGCAGCAACATGGAGAATACAAAGAGGTTGAGATAAGCAAAATATCTTGCATAATGAGCATTACTTTCTTCATGCATATAAGCAGTAGAATACAGGTGAATTAAAAAACCAACACCTGTAATAATCAGCAGGAATAAAGAAGACAAAGCATCTATTTGGAACTCGAATGGAATAGAAAGTTTACCAACACTGATAAAATCAAACAACTTTACTAATTCATGATTCCCTTCCTTCACACTTATGAAAAAATAAACACTCACCACAAATGAAGCCAGCAAAGCACCACAAGCAATAAAACTAACCAACGTTTTACTTAAAAAATTTCTTCCCAGCCCGTTGATCAAAAATCCAATCAATGGAAACAAAGGAACCAGCCAGATGTAATTTAAAATGTTACTCATATCTATGATATCGGATGTATGATGTTGGATGCCGGATTTGTTATATCATCAATCAGGCATCGTAAATCAGGCATCGCTTAGTGTTTCAACCTGTTTAAGAAATTTATATCAATCGAATGTGTATTACGGTACATCATCACAATAATCGCCAGTCCCACACTTACTTCAGCAGCGGCAACCACCATAATAAAAAACACAAACAGTTGCGCATCTGTACCCACTATTGTTCCAGGTGCATTGGCTACTGCGGCTGCATAATGCATTTTTGAAAAAGCAACCAGCAATAAGTTCACTGCATTTAACATTAACTCAATGCACATAAAAATGATAATCGCATTGCGTCTTGTTAATACACCTGCCACACCAATACAAAACAGGGCCAATGCAAGAAATATGTAATAATTAATCGGCATAATACAATTTGAAAATTATTCAATTTGAAAATTTGAAAATGTACATCTTCAAATCACCAAATCATCAAATTATTTAATCTCCCTTTTTACCAATCACCACAGCACCTACCATCGCACTTAAAAACAATACACTGCTTATTTCAAATGGTAACACATATTCATTGAATAATGCTTTACCCAGGTTTTCAATCAATCCTATATTTCCCTCCCCCATCTGCACCTGTTGTGTGCCTGAACTTTTTAATGCTGCCACAAACACCAGCATCAAACAACCACCTGCTACAACGCCGGCTACTTTCAACCATTTATTTTTCTGCGGCTCAGTATCGGTATTCAGATTCATCAACATGATTACAAACAGGAACAATACCATAATGGCACCTGCATATACAATCAGGTTAACAATAAATAAAAATTGAGCGTTGAGTAAAATATAATGACCGGAGATAGCAAAGAAAACCATGATGAGCCATAACACACTGTGCACCGGGTTCTTGCTCAGCACCACCATTAATGCACTGGCAATAGCTAAAGCACTCAAAATCCAAAACAATATTTCTGTAACGTTCATGTAGCAGTTAATCTTTTATATCCAATTATTGTATTTATTTTTTTGCACGGTTCCCCAATGCTTTCTTATATCCTTCAGGGTCTTCTTTCGGATGCGGAATTCTTAATTCCTCTTTACCATAAATGAAACTTGCCCTGTTAAAATTAGATGGCGCAAATGTTTCACTTAAATAAATTGCATCCTTCGGACAAGCTTCTTCGCACAAACCACAGAATATACAACGCAGCATATTGATTTCATATTTAGCTGCATATTTTTCTTCTCTGTATAAATGTTCTTCACCGGGTTGTCTTTCTGCACCCTCCATCGTTATCGCTTCTGCAGGACAAGCCACTGCACACAATCCACAAGCTGTACAACGTTCACGGCCTTCTTCATCACGGTTTAAAATATGTAAACCACGAAACACCGGGCTAAACGGACGCTTCTGCTCAGGATAATTGATGGTTGCTTTCTTTTTAAAAACGTGAATCATTGTTATGGCCATGCCTTTAAAAATTGCCGGCAAATAGAGCTTCTCTGCCAATGACATTGGCCTTCTGTCTACCTGTTTTGCTCTTGATGTTAATGTTGGCATATTTTAATTCCTTTACGGAAATTTTTTTATTTTATTTCTACCCACCAGATGTTCCTATGGAACATTTTTTATTTTACACTATTTACCATTTCACTACGACTTACGACTCCGGTCTTTACTTATTCAACCACAATACTACCGCTGCTGTTATCAGCATATTAACCAATGCCAGCGGTAATAATGCCTTCCAGCCTAAATTCATCAGCTGGTCATAACGAAAACGTGGAATGGTCCAGCGAATCCACATGAATATCAAAACAAAGATGATGGCTTTTGTAAACAATGCCCCTACTCCCAGCAACGTAATCCACCATACATTTCCATAAGCCGCTTCATTTATAAAAGGAATATCATAACCACCAAAGAATAATGTTGACATTATCACACCACTGATAAACATGTTGATGTATTCAGCAAAAAGATAAAAGCCCAGCTTCATAGATGAATATTCCTGGTGATAACCGAAGTTCAATTCGTTTTCTGCTTCTGCTAAATCAAAAGGCGTACGATTACACTCAGCCAGAGCACAAATAAAGAATACCAGGAACCCGATTGGTTGATAAATAATATTCCAGGTATGATTCATTTGCTGTTCAACAATCACACTCAACCTTAAAGAACCGGTGATGAACATTAAAGCGATAATGGAGATACCCATCGCCAGTTCATAAGAAATCATTTGCGAAGCAGCACGGAGTGCAGCCATTAATGAAAACTTATTATTACTGGCCCATCCGCCAATCATAATTCCATATACACCCAAACTCACTACACCAAACACGAACAGTATACCAATGTTTACATCAGCAATTTGCAAATCAATTGTCCTTCCGGCAATTTCAAACTTTCCACCCCATGGAATAACAGCGCTGGTTAACATGGCTGTCATCATGGCTAACATGGGCCCGAGCACAAATAAAAACTTATTAGACGTATTGGGAATAATCTCTTCCTTAAAAAACAATTTTAATCCATCCGCTAAAGGCTGGAACAAACCGAATGGGCCTGCACGGTTTGGCCCTCTCCTGTCCTGCATAACGGCTGCCACTTTACGTTCTGCCCATGTACTGTACATAGCAATACCCAGTGCCACCAGCACCACTACTACAATCAGTATAAATTTTTCTATAATCAATAACCAGTCTATTGCTAATAACATGTTATGCGTTGTTTGAATTAAAATCAGATGAATGCGCCGGTCCGGCTATTTTACTTAATTCAATTTCAGGTTTGTTTACTTCGCTCACACTGTGAATATTCATCATCAGTCTGGGTGCATGCCCGTTCATCACTTCCACTACTGTTTCATTTGGCTTCACTAACCCGGGATATTTCCCTTGTGAAATAACCGAATGACGACTAATATTTGATAATCCTTCAATCACCCAATCGCTTGCATTTTTCTTTTCAAAGCGGCATTCATTACAAATCCATCCGGTACTACCTTTACTGCTGTCTTTAATTTCACCATACTCATCTTTACGGGCAGTTACACGAAACACTTCATCTCCACGCATCCACAATTGCACTTCACCACAGCATTTATCACAGTTACGATGTGCATCTACAGGCTTGGTAAACCACACACGATTTTTAAAACGGAATGTTTTATCAGTTAAAGCACCAACCGGACAAACATCAATTACATTACCGATAAAATCATTATTCAAATTCTTTTCAATGTATGTAGCAATCTCTGAATGATCACCTCTGTCTAACACACCATGCACCCGTTTATTGGTAACCTGGTCAGCAGTAAACACACAACGGTAACAAAGAATGCAACGGGTCATGTGTAACTGAATATATGGACCAAGATCGTGTTTCTTAAATGTTCTTCTGTTGAATTCATAACGGGTACTTTCTGCACCATGCTCGTAACTCAAATCCTGCAAATGACATTCACCAGCCTGGTCGCAGATAGGGCAATCTAACGGATGATTGATTAATAAAAATTCCACCACACCTTTTCTTGCTTCCTGTACCGCAGGACTGGTAATATTTTCTACAATCATACCATCCATTACATTGGTGCGGCAGGAAGCAACCAACTTAGGCATCGGTCTTGGATCGGCAGTTGAACCGGCAGCCACTCTCACCAAACATGTACGGCATTTACCACCACTATCTTTCAGCTTGCTGTAATAGCACATTGCCGGAGGCACCACATCACCACCAATTTTGCGGGCCGCATTCAGGATAGACGTTCCTGGCTCCACTTCAATGGTGATGTTGTCGATTGTTACTTTAAATAATTTCTTTTCTTCAGCCATGAATTATAATTCAAAAGTCAAAAATCAAAAGTCAAAATATATTGACTGATTGAAATTCAAACTTTATTAGCGTTTATAATAATGGAAGCAATGATTTTTGAAATCTCATCCGCTTCACTAATTAAATCCTGAACTTTTACATTTGAAACTTCCATTGTATCCCTGATTAAACAGAGCCAATATTTAGTTTCATTTGATGATTTCAGTGCAATCGTATAAAACTTCATCCAGTCTTTTTTGGAACTCCCAGCTTTCCCTTCAATAACATTTGCTCCAACGGAGGTTGCACTTCTTACCAATTGTTCAAATAAAGAACTATTTACTTTATCATATTTACTATCCTTCACAAACAATATCACTTCTTTAGCAAAGTAATAACACCTGTGACGAATGTTATAAGGTTTATCTGGTTCATTTACTTCAAAAGTTTCTGATATATTCATCATCTATCTTTTGAATTTTTACTTTTGCCTTTTGACTTAAGCTACCGGCACATGAATCGGGTCTGCATAATGACGCAGGCCATAATTCTCTGTCAAACATTTATCCGGGTTCAGCACATGCCATTCAAATTCATCTCTAAAATGTCTTATCGCTGCTGCTACCGGCCATGCTGCTGCATCTCCTAACGGACAAATAGTATTACCTTCTATCTTGCGTTGAATATCCCACAGCAAATCAATATCACTCATCTTACCTTTTCCATTTTCAATACTCAACAATATTTTTTCCATCCAGCCAGTTCCTTCACGGCAAGGGGAACATTGTCCGCAACTTTCATGACGATAGAACCTCGCTAATGTGTAAGTATTCTTCACCACACACTGGTCTTCATCCAATACGATAAAACCACCACTACCCATCATACTACCAGTTGCAAAACCACCATCACTTAAACTTTCATAGTTCATGTAACGGGTTTCACCTTTGGCAGTTTTCAATAATAAGTTAGCAGGGAGAATAGGAACAGATGAACCACCGGGGATACAAGCTTTCAAACGTTTACCATTCCTGATACCACCACAGTATTCATCACTATAAATAAATTCTTCTACGCTGATGGTCATATCAATTTCATAAACACCGGGTTTATTAATATTACCACAGGCAGAAATTAATTTAGTACCGGTTGAACGACCCACACCAATCTTTGCATATTCCTCACCACCCATGTTGATGATGGGAACAACAGCCGCTAAGGTTTCTACGTTGTTCACCACTGTTGGGCAACCATACAAACCTTTCACAGCCGGGAACGGAGGTTTAATTCTTGGATTACCTCTCTTTCCTTCCAGAGATTCCAGCAAAGCTGTTTCTTCACCACAGATATAAGCACCGGCGCCACGTTGTACATAAATCTCACAATCAAAACCGGTTCCTAAAATATTTTTACCAAGCCAGCCGTTGTTCTTTGCTTCCGCAATGGCTTGTTCTAATATATCAACAATCCAGGCATATTCGCCACGGATGTAAATGTAGGTTCTGCTGCTGCCAAGTGCATAAGAAGAAACTATCAATCCTTCAATTAACAGGTGAGGGATGAATTCCATCAAATACCTGTCTTTGAAAGTTCCGGGTTCTGATTCATCGGCGTTGCACACCAAATAACGGGGAACACCTTCCGGCTTGGCCAGGAAACTCCATTTCATACCGGCAGGGAAACCAGCGCCACCACGACCACGCAAACCACTTTTCTTTACTTCTTCCGTCACCTGGTCCGGACTCAAAGTTTTTAAAGCCTTCTCCACACTGCGGTAACCTCCCTCTCTCCTGTACACATCATACAGGCGGATGTTTTCTACATGTGCTTTTTCTAATAATAATTTTACTCCCATTCTGTAAAGTCAAAAGTTAAAAGTCAAAATTCAAAACATCTTTACCATTTTTGAATTTTTACTTTTGAATTTTTAATTATTAACTACCGCATTCCGTCTGCACTCTTCAATGATTGCATCTACTTTTTCTTTGGTCAAATGCTCTTTATAATATTTACCCAACTGCATCATCGGCGCATAACCACACGCTCCTAAACATTCAACGGTTTTCAATGTAAACATTCCATCTGCTGTTGTTTGTCCGGGTTTAATGCCGAGTTTCTCATATATGTATGCCACAATATTATCACTGCCACTAATCATGCATGGCCCGGTTTGACAAACTTCAAACAGGTATTTACCAACCGGCTTTAAATTATACATGCTGTAAAAAGTAGCTACTTCATACACTTCAATCGGTTCAATATTTAATAAAGAAGCTACATAATCCATCGCTTCACTGCTCAGCCATCCGCCAAACTCCTGTTGCGCCAAATGCAATACCGGCAACAACGCACTCTTCTGCTTACCGTCAGGATAACGGGCAATAATGTTTTTAACTTCTTCTAATTTCTTGTCAGAAAACTGAGCCATCTATTTTAAATTTTGAATGATAAGTATTGAATTTGGTTTTCATTCAACATTCATCATTTAACATTCAACATAATTTTAAGCGTCCATCTCCCCTGCAATCAAATTCAAACTACTCAATGTAACAATCGCATCACTCAGCATCGCTCCTTTTACTATTTCAGGGTAAGCCTGGTAGTAAATAAAGCATGGCCTGCGGAAATGCAAACGATAGGGTGTACGTCCACCATCACTAATCAAATAAAAACCTAACTCACCATTCGCACCTTCCACACTATGATAAACTTCACCTTTAGGAATTTCCGTTTCACCCATGATGATTTTGAAGTGCCATATCAGCGCTTCCATCTTGGTATACACATCCTGCTTCTCCGGCAAATAATATTCAGGAGCATCGGCATGATATACTTCTGCTTCCGCACCTTTGAACTCCTGCACTTTTTTATACGCCTGTTCAAGTATGCTTAATGATTGCCACATTTCCTGGTTACGCACTAAATACCTGTCATAACAATCACCGGTAGTACCAACAGGAATTTCAAATTGAAAATCTTCGTATGAAGAATAAGGTGAATGCACCCGAACATCATAATCCACACCGGCTGCACGAAGATTTGGTCCGGTGAATCCATAATTCAATGCTCTTTCTGCACTGATGGGTCCGCAGGCAATCGTACGTTCCATAAAAATACGGTTGCGGGTAAACAGGTTTTCAAATTCCTGTAATACTTTGGGATATTCCTTTAAGAATTTTTCGAGTTTCTCAAACGCTGTATTTGTGAAATTGCGTTCAAAACCACCAATACGCCCAATATTAGTTGTAAGGCGGGAACCACATACTTCTTCATATATCTCGTAAATTAATTCACGGTATTGCATTACATACAGGAAGCCGGTGTAGGCACCTGTATCAACTCCCACAATAGAATTACAAATCAAATGATCGGCAATACGGGCCAGCTCCATAATGATGATGCGCAAATAATCAACCCGTTTAGGAGTTTTAACATCCAATAATTTTTCGCAGGTCAAATGCCATCCCATATTATTAATGGGTGATGAGCAATAGTTCAACCTGTCAGTTAATGGAGTAATCTGGTATAAAGGACGACGCTCCGCTAATTTTTCAAATGCCCGGTGGATATAACCAACAGTTGGTTCGGCACTCACAATTCGTTCACCATCTAATTCAAGGATATTCTGAAACACACCATGTGTAGCGGGGTGTGTTGGTCCAAGGTTCAAGGTAGTGGTTTGTTTTTCTATTGAACCGTCCGGTAGTTTTATATGAGGATGCAGTACGTCAGACATTAATGTCCTGTTGTTAGTTTAATAAATATTTTTAAGTCAACTCTATCACTCTGTTCATCTGTTGTTGTGTCACTCACTTCATCGTTCTTATCCCTACTCATCATCACATCTTCACATCTTCAAATCTTCTAATTAAAACTTCCGCCCCTTCCAAACATCTCATCATCCTTATCCACTCTTGTCTGGTCTTCCAATGGAAATTCCTTTCGCATCGGGAAATAATCCATCTCATCTACATTCAACACTCTCTTCAAATTAGGATGACCAATAAAATTCACGCCAAAGAAATCATACGTTTCTCTTTCCATCCAGTTAGCCGCTTCATATAATTTAGTAGCGGTAAATACATCCGGTTGTTCAATGCTGGTAAATACTTTGAAACGGATGCGAACATTATCTTTCAAATTGTGCAGGTGATAAACCACGGCCAATTCCCTTCCTTTATCATGCGGATAATGTACCGCCTGCAAATCAGTTAAGAATTGAAAACCCAGTTCAGCATCATCGTAAAGGAACTGCATCACTTTTAAATTCAAATCCTTTGGTGCTTCAAAAGTGAGCATGCCATAGGGCTCAGAAAAATCAGTGAGTACATCACCAAACTTTTCAATCAGCTTATTCTTTATCTGTTCGTTTGTCAACATTTTAATTTGAAGATTTGATGATTTGAAGATTTGGTAATGGATTTTATTTTCACATCAGTACATCTTCAAATTTTCAAATTATTGTATTCCGTAACTTTCTAATAAGGCTTTGTAATGCTCACTGTTCCTTCTTCTCAATGGTTCGTTATGAATTAATTCCTGTATACGTATTACTCCATCAATAATGGCTTCTGGTCTTGGCGGGCAACCCGGTACATATACATCTACCGGAATAACCTGGTCAATTCCCTGTAGCACACTGTAAGTATCAAATATGCCACCGGAAGAAGCACAGGCTCCCACAGCAATCACCCATCTTGGCTCTGCCATTTGCAGATATACCTGCTTCAATACCGGACCCATCTTTTTTGCAATGGTTCCCATCACCATTAACAAATCACACTGGCGGGGAGAGAATCCTACCCTTTCACTTCCAAATCTTGCCAAATCATAATGCGAACCCATGGTAGCCATAAATTCAATACCACAGCAGGAAGTTGCAAAAGGTAAAGGCCATATTGAATTAGCACGGGCCAAACCAACTACACTTTCCAGTTTGGTAGCAAAGAAACCTTCACCACTATGTCCCTTGGGCATGGGTGCCACTTGCAGACTATTATTAATATCTGCAGGTATAGGCGTTACATTATATTGAACCGGACGTGACATAAAATCAATTTGATTATTAGTTAATTTGATGATTTGGAGATGATACCTTTATAACAACTTCCCATCTTAAAAGTTTCATCATCACATTTTCAAATCATCACACCAGCACATTGTGTTAATCTTCCCAATCTAGTGCACCTTTCTTTATAATATAATAGAAGCCGGCGAGGAAGAAACCCACAAACATCAGCACGGCGGCAAACCCTCCCCAACCTAAACTTTTAAAGTTAACAGCATATGGATAAAAGAAAATTACTTCCACATCAAATAAAACGAACAAAATGGCTACCAGGAAATATTTAATAGCCATAGGTTGACGGGCATTACCCACTTGTTCAATACCACTTTCAAAGTTGGCTAATTTATCAGCTGTTTTACGCTTAGGACCAAGCCAATGCGTTAATGCTATCATTACTGCCACAAAAACAATGGCAAATAAGAACTGTATACCTATCGGAAAGTAATTCGCAGAAGTACTGGCTTCAGCAGCGGTATTGGTTACCTGCAATAAGAATAGATCCATAATTGGTGGTCTTGTTGCTGAGCGGCAAAATTAAGGTAGCGGGAATGAAAAACAATCAATTAAAAAAACAAAAATCCCCCGGTAACCGGGGGATTTGAAAAATTAATATTCTTATTACATTAAAATATCAGTCTTTTTTTTATTGTTTTTTTGCTGCAGCGCTTTTGCTGGTTGTTGTTTTGGTGCCAGGATTATTTGTTTTAGCTTCTGCAACCGTATTGGAGCCGGCATTTGATTCAATCGTTGGGTTATTAGCGGCTGAAGTTCCTTTATTACCCGTTGTCTTTTTAGGACCCGGTGCCGGAGCCTGCAATTTTGTTTTAAGGTCGGTAGCATCTGCATCACCCGGGAATAAATTCAATATTTTATCGCAATAGGTAATCGCTGTTGGATAATCTCTTTTAACTGTTGCATAGTAACCAACAAAATAACGGTAAGCCAGTTTTAACTGCGATTTATTATTTAAACTGTCTGGCGAGCCCACTTCAATCAATTTCTGAAAATAAGGATTGGCCGACCCTAATTCCATAGTGGTATCCACCCGCCAGTTAGCTAATGCCCGTAAATAATATCCATATGTATGGTTAGGATATTTAGCAGAGTACATATTACCGATGCTGTCGCACTGTGTGAACTTTCCGGCATCAAGATAAGCCCTGCCAAGATTATATAAGTCAACATTGGAAGGGTTTTTAGCAAGGTTATACGCCTTACCCATCCATTCGATAGACAATAACGGATCGCCAAGTTTTTTTGCTAAATCAGCAGCCTGTTTTGCCAAATCACTTTTGTTTTTAGGTAAGGTATCGGTATCAATGGCTTTTTGATAATATTGAAAAGCATCTTTTTCATTACCCGCAATACCACCAAGGGTCTTCGCTATATCAGCATAGTTTCTTGACGTTACTTCATCTGGTTTTGCTTTTTGAAGAAAGGTCATGAAGTTAGATTTTGCTGAGGCCAAATCGTTTTTCTTCATAAAAGCATATCCTAATAAACGATATAATCTTGCTTTAGTGCCGGCACCTAATTTAGCAGCTAATGCATTGGCGCTGGAAATAGCATCATCATATTTTTCCTGGGCATATTTCAAATCAATACGGTCATATTCTAACCTTTCGTCCTGATCCGAAGCCTTTACATAACTTTCAAAATAAGTCTCGGCTTTTGTCACATCGCGGAAATACCAATATACATATAAAGCCCTCCAGGCAGGACCGTAGTTAGGGTCCAACTGAGTTGCTTCTTCATACAAAGGAAGAAAAATCTCCTTGTTGTTCTGGGTTTCATAAATCTTTCCTGCTTTATACTTTGCCTCTGCCAATTTTGGATTAATGGTTAAAGCAGCGTCAAAAGCCTGCTTTGCATCACCACCCATAATTAATGAACGGTAATTATCACCGAGGTTAACATAATAATCGGCTTCCACTTTTTTCTTTGCCACATCAATAGCCTGTTTTGCTTTTTCTACCCCATACTTAAAATCACCCGTTTTTGTATCGGCGGTTGCATGTGCAATGGCATTTAAAACCATTGGATTTTTACCACCTGTTGCAGTAATAGCCCCTTCAAACTCTGCTTTTGCATCGTTAGGCTTATTTTCAAAATAATACACATGTCCAAGACCAACATGCAAAATGGCTGCACCGGGGTTGGCAGCTAACCCATCCTGGTAAACTTTTTTGGCGCCGGCTATATCTTCCAGTCCAATTAACGCTTGTCCCAAATAATACACAGCATCGGCATTGTTGGGTGTACTGCTAACGATACCCTGCAGCATATCCCTGGCACTTTTAAAACGTTCGTAATAGATTAAACGTTTTGCATCGTCCACCGACTGGGCGAGTAATAATTTACCTGTAAACAATATTGCTGCAACTAAGCTGGCTTTCCTTTTCATGTTGAATCCTGTTGTTTAAAAAATTTATTGCGATAAATTTATTTATTAATTTTTGTTTTTCTAATTATAAATGGCAAATGTACCGGAGCAAGATAAGCTCTTTTAAAGATTAATTGACCTTTGTCCTGCCACATAAATTCTGCAAGCCCTCTGCCAAGACCGGTATAATTCTCTTTAACAATGTAATAAAGACCCCTAGTAAGCGGATACTGGCGTGAAAGTATAAATCGCTGTGTAGGTTTCAAACAAATATTTTTCTCTTCTTCTAAACAAATCTCACATTTAATCATTGCTATATTCACCTTTTCCAGCATCTTTACCTGTTCGGGATCTTCGGGATTGCCGATCCAGCTTACGCCTACCATGCCAATGGCATTCGTATTGGCAGCTACATAATTGATCACTTCCTGACTGTTATCCACTGCTTTTACCACACTGGTGTCAAATTTTTTCCCATTCAGAATGGAGTCGATTGCATAGCGAACAGTTCCGGTAGCTTTTAACCCATCAAATACAACCTGGTATTTTTTTTCTGAGCTGCCATCCAATATTTTTCGTAAATCTTCTCTTGAAAAAACGGAATCAGGATTATTCCTGTTCACTATTACAGCAATGGCATCCCTTGCTACTATTCCGTATGTGAGATTGTATTGTAACTTATCATGATAATATACCTTCTCGAGGGAATCCGGCTCCCGGGTTACTATTATCATTCTTGTACCCGCACTATCCAGATCACGAAAACAATCCGCTTCAGGTTTATACTCTACATTAATATGAGCCTTAGGGTATGTACTTTCAAAGACCTTTATTTGTTCATCAATCACCGGCTTAAACGTTTCATCCACACTTATATTGATGGATCCTTTGGTATCTGTGTCAGTCGGAATTTTACTAACATCTATTCGTTTGCTCCTGCAACTTGCTGCTGTTATTAAAAAGACTAAAACCACCGGGTACAGGTATAATTGCTTTTCTAAAAGTTTTGTTAATGTCCTCATCCTGCTTTTTTATTCTTTTGTTTTTTTTACTCCTCTATAAATACGCCACGCACCATATAAAATACTGAGGGCAGCAAATACATTGGCTATTACTGGTTCTTTAAATTCAAACTCAACAGGAAGTTTTTTTATAAAAAAAATAAACAGACCCAACAGTATGGTTGCTACCCCAACAGTATAATCGAGAATAGCCTGCATTTTGCCTTGTTGATGCTGTCGTCTGTCTCTTGATTCTTCGGTATTCATAATATATAAAAGCGAGTTGGGCAAGTTATGAAATTTATAATTGTTTGCTGAGTACTTCTGTCACAATGTGGTAATAATAAAACTGCCCCGGTCAGAGGCAGTTTTAAATGGTTACTCTTCCACTCCCTGGAATTTTACCGGAATTATATAGTATACTGAAACAGTCCGGCCTTTGTATTTACCCGGATTCCAGCGGGGCATTTTCTTTAACACCCGCAACACTTCTCCATTAAAAGCATCACCCGCACTTTGCACTACTTCATATCCATATATTTCACCATCATAGCTCACTACAAATTTTACCTTTACAGCTGCTTCCTGTCCTGCTTCCAATTCACCGGGGGTACGTAAATTTTTGTGCAGGAAATTTTGTAATGCTTCAATACCACCGGGATAGGTTGGCGGCACATCTGCATAATCAATCGCAGTTTTGGGATCCAACGGCTCTTCATCAGCAACTAAATCACCATTGCCGTTTTTATTTTCACCGGGCTTAATTGTTTGTCCGTTGAGGTTATCACCAGTTGCATTTACAGTACTCACTGCTTTATCTTCCATATCTGCCTGGTCAGGAACTTTATCATTATCTGTGACTTTATTATCAGGTACAATAGCAATATTGTCTGTAGCTTTTACAGATGCTACCGGCTTAGACGGACGAACAGGTTTTTCAATAATCTTTTCCGGCTCCTTAATTTCCTTAGGCGGCTCTTGTGATAATTGAAAAATTTGAACAATCGGTTTAAGTTTATCATCTTTCATCACTGGCTTTTTTTCAAAGCGAAATGATAATAAGATTAATGAGCCCACTGATAATAACATGATGCCAAGTGATTGGATCAACCGCTTATCGTAATATTTGCGGAGAGGATAAGCTCCATAATCTTTGTTACGGTTTTCAAATACAATGTCGAGAACGTCGGCGGTTAAAATGTTTTGGGTAGTCATGGCTTAACTTTTATATACAGATGCAGGGCGTTATTGAATTCCATAAGTTGAAAAACCAGGTTGACAGTATCCAGCCGGCAGTTGGCAATAAATTCAGCATTGCTGACTGCAAACTGCTGACTGCAAACTATCTTTGTCGCCATGAAGATTTTGATGGTATGCCTGGGCAATATTTGCCGCAGCCCGTTAGCCGAAGGAATATTACAACATAAAGCATGGCAGGCAGGTTTGCAGTGGAGTGTGGAAAGTGCCGGCACCGGTGCATATCATACGGGTGAGCCACCGCACCGGTTGAGTCAGAAAGTAGCTAAATTGAATGGTATAGATATAAGTAACCAGAGAGCAAGGCAATTTGTTAAAGAGGATTTTGAAGTCTTTGATTTTATTTATGTGATGGACAGCAGCAATTATAATGATGTAAGAAGAATAAGCGGTAAGTATTGGAATGAAAATAAAGTTGACCTGCTGCTGAATGAAATTTATCCCGGACAAAACCGTGCTGTACCTGACCCGTGGTTTGGAACTGAAGAAGGATATCATGAAGTATTTAAGATGATTGATAAAGCATGTGAAGCAATAATTGGTAAATATGTTGATTTGAAAATTTGAAGATTAATTACAACTTAATAATAAATGAAACCGGGAATTCCACAGGGCACCAGAGATTTTTCAGCTGAGGTAGTAAGAAAAAGACAATATATTTTTCAAACGATCAGAAATGTATTTGAACTGTATGGTTATGAGCCATTGGAAACGCCTGCTATGGAAAACCTGGAAACATTGATGGGCAAGTATGGGGAAGAAGGCGATAAGCTTATATTTAGGATTCTTGACTCTGGCAATCCATTTTCAAAAGATTTTGTAGAGGAATTAATAAAACTGTTCAAACAATTGCAAGAATACTTTAAGCACAGTTATGAAACAATTGAATTTCTAAAAGAAAATGAAAAAGAGTTTGCCAAATCTGAAAACCCTTTTTCAAATTCGATGTGGAATCTTAATCCAGATGTTTTAGCTAAAATATTTGAGACTTTTATTAAAGAAGATGAAGTAGCATATAAAAATCTATTGCTAACAAGAAGTGAAATTTCTGGTAAAGCTCTTAGGTACGACCTCACAATTCCTTTTGCCCGTTATGTGGCAATGAATCACGGCAAATTAAGTTTTCCTTTTAAACGCTACCAGATGCAGCCGGTATGGAGAGCAGACAGACCGCAGAAAGGAAGATACCGTGAATTTTACCAGTGTGATGCTGATGTGGTAGGAAGTTATTCGCTGATTAATGAAGTGGAACTGGCTAATATTTATGCAGAAGTTTTTAGGAGATTAGGTGTAGCAGTTGAAATAAAACTGAACAGCCGTAAAATATTAACAGCATTAGCAGAGGTATGTGGTGGTGCTGATAAAATGATTGACATTACTATCGCTATTGACAAATTAGATAAGATTGGTCTGGATAAAGTAAAAGAAGAATTAACTCAAAGAGGGTTAAATGAATGGCAGGTAAAAATTATTGAAGATTATTTAAGCATCAGTGGAACAAATACTGAAAAATTAACACATATCACCAATTTGCTCGGTCATACAGAAGCAGGCAAAAAAGGAATAGAGGAATTAAGTTTTGTTATTGCTTACTGTCAACCGTCAACCGTTAACTGTCAACTTGATTTTACATTAGCAAGAGGATTGAATTATTATACTGGTGTTATTTATGAAGCAAAAGCATTGAATGCTCAAATGGGCAGCATCGGTGGTGGTGGACGATATGATGATCTTACCGGTTTATTCGGCGTACCCAATGTTCCGGGTGTTGGTATTTCATTTGGTGTGGACAGGATTTATGATGTGATGGAAGAATTAAAATTATTTCCTGCTGATGTACATACAGGAACCCAGGTTTTATTCTTTAATCTTGGTGATGCAGAAAGCAAAAAATCATTTGAACTGATGCAACAATTGCGCAGCAAAGGAATTCGTTGTGAACTTTACCACGAGAATGCCAAGTTTGATAAACAGTTTAAGTATGCTGAAAAGAAAAATATACCGTATGCTGTTATCATTGGAACTAAAGAATTAGAAAGTAGTACTTGCAATGTAAAGAACCTAGTTAAAGCAGAACAGGTAACTATTAACTTTGACGAATTATTATCTTTTAAATTTTAACTATGAAAGGATTCTTAATAGTATTAAACTTTATATTAGTTTCTTCGCTAGTAACAGCCCAAAATATTTATCAACCAACACCAAATTCACAGGAAAGAAAACAGCATTTAGTAGCAATGCATACACTGTATGATACAATGTATTACAATCAGTCAGTTGTTTTTGTAATTGATAAAACAAATTATAAGAGCAATGGCAAATGGGCCTTTATTGAATTTAAAACACAACAAAAAAACGGGAAAGCCCCTAACTTTAAAAACTCTGCCTACAAAGAAGATTACGAAACCGGCATTATGGATGACAACAGTTATGTATTACTCAAAAAAGTAAATAATAAATGGAGGGTTATTTCTAATGTTGATTTCCCAACGGATGTGCCATTTGGGTGCTGGTGGAAGAAATACAAGGCGCCAAAAGAAATATTTTTTTATACAGATGGAAATTGCGATGTGGAATATTAATTTCCTCCCAATCCTTTAAATCAATTTAATTCAGGTTCTGATAAATTACTGCAGCACCCTGCCCTACTCCCACACACATTGTGGCTAATCCATATTTAGCATTACGTCTTTTCATTTCATGCAAAAGTGTGGTGGAAATTCTTGCACCACTGCAGCCCAATGGGTGACCCAAAGCAATAGCGCCGCCATTCACATTTACTTTAGCTGCATCCAAACCCAAATCTTTTATACAAGCCAACGATTGTGAGGCAAAAGCTTCATTTAATTCTACCAAGTCTAAATCAGCGACTGTAAGTCCGGCCCGTTGCAATACTTTTTGTGTGGCAGGCACCGGACCAATACCCATAATGGAAGGATTAACACCAGCAACAGCCATTGAAACAATTTTTGCGGTTGGTTTTAAGTTATATTTTTTAACTGCGTCTTCGCTGGCCAGTAATATAGCTGCAGCGCCATCATTGATACCGGAAGAATTACCGGCTGTTACTGTTCCGTTTTTTGCAAAAGCAGGTTTTAAAGCAGCTAATTTCTCCAATGAAGTTTGACGGGGATGTTCATCGGCTGACACAATAATCTTATCACCTTTTACTGATTCTGTTTCAACAGCAATGATCTCATCATTCCATTTACCAGCTTCTAACGCAGTAAAATATTTTTGTTGTGAGGCTAATGCAAAAACATCCTGTTCTTCTCTTGATATATTCCATTGTTTCGCCACGTTCTCTGCTGTTTCTCCCATTGAATATGGATAATATTGCTCCGCTAATTTTTTATTGATCATCCGCCAGCCAAGTGTAGTATCAAAAAAATCATTCACTCTTTGAAAAGCAGCGGTTGATTTGGGCATAACAAAAGGAGCCCTGGTCATACTTTCTGTTCCACCGGCAATATATATTTCACCCTGGTTACACATAATTGCTCTCGCTGCGTCCATAATAGATTGCAGTCCGCTGGCACATAACCGGTTTACTGTAACACCAGCCACTGTTACTGGCAAGCCTGCCAGCAAAGCAGCCATTCTTGCCACATTACGATTGTCTTCACCCGATTGATTAGCGGCTCCGGCAATCACCTCTTCAATCGCATTTACATCAATCGAAACATTACGTTGCAATAATGCTTTTATCACATGCGCCAGTAAATCATCCGGACGAACATTGCTTAATGCTCCACCATACCTGCCAATGGGTGTTCTTACTGCATCAATTACATAAACTGTTTTCATATATCAAGCTTATTATGAAAATATATTGCAAGATAGCAGAACAGAATAACTCAAAAAATTATTCCCCTTTAGCTGTATTGGAGGTAACTTTGCGCCATGTTAAAAACAGGTAAGAAAAATATCCGTGAACTGAGTCTGCAGGAAATTGAACAGTATTTTGAAAGTATTGGAGAAAAGAAATTCCGCAGCAAACAGGTGTATGAATGGCTCTGGCAAAAACATGCGCTAAGCTTTGATGATATGACCAACCTGAGTAAAGAACTCAGAGCAAAATTGGCAGATGAATTTTCTTTCCCTGCATTGAAAGTAGATGCCACTCAGTATTCAGCTGACGGAACTATCAAATCGAGATTCAAAACTTTTGATGGTCATTTAGTGGAAGGTGTATTAATTCCAACAGATGAAAGAAAAACAGCCTGTGTTTCTTCTCAAATTGGTTGTTCCCTCAGTTGTAAGTTTTGTGCCACCGGGTATATGGACCGTAAACGCAACCTGGATTTTGATGAGATATATGATGAAGTAGTGCTCATCAACCAGCAAAGCGAAAGAGTATACGACAAAAAACTCACCAATATTGTTTTTATGGGAATGGGTGAACCATTGCTTAACTATAAAAATGTATTGAAAGCTATTGATAAGATCACTTCTCCGGAAGGATTCGGTATGAGTCCGAAGCGGATCACTGTATCAACAGCCGGTGTGGCTAAGATGATCAAACAATTGGGCGATGATAAAGTGAGATTCAAGTTAGCTTTATCGCTGCATGCTGCCAATGATGCAAAACGTCACGAGATAATGCCGATCAATGATACGAATGATATCAAATCGCTGATTGAAGCACTGAATTATTTTTATAAACAAACCGGCAACGAAATTACTTTTGAATATATCCTCTTTAAAGATTTTAATGACTCCATTAAAGATGCAGATGAACTAATAAAAATCTACCGCCAGGTTCCTGCTGATTTGATAAACATCATTGAATATAATCCCATTGACCTGGCCAACTTTTCCAAACCGGATGAAAATACAGTGGAACAATTCATGAAGCATTTAGAAAAGAACCGGGTAAATGCAAGATTGCGCCGCAGCCGTGGTAAAGATATTGATGCCGCCTGCGGACAACTGGCGAATAAGGATACGCATTAATTATACTATCTTCGCTGCATTCATCACTACTGTTGTAAAACAGCAAACTACCATCACATGAGCGGAAAAGGCTTTCAAAAGTTTATTAACCCAAAAGTTTCCGGGGCTAAAAAGAAAGAACAACTAAAGCAGGAGAAAAGAAAAATTAAAAAAGAAAGAGAAGAGTATTTTGATAATAAGAAAAGGGAAGAAAGAAAACGGAAGCAGGAAATAAGAAGTAAGATGTCAGAGGCCGGAGGTCAGAAAACGGAACATGGTCATCCATCATCGGCCAACCGCCAACGTTCTTCAATCGATAACAATCAAAGCTACAAAGCCAAAAACATAAAGCAATCGGAAATAAAACGGGAAGAACCAAAAGAGCAAATGCCATTGAACAAATACATTGCTCATTGCGGTATATGTGCAAGACGTGAAGCAGCAGAATTAGTGAAAGAAGGTAAAGTAACTGTAAATGGTAAAGTTGTTACAGAACCAGGTTTTAAAGTAACCGGCAGCGAAGAGATAAAAGTAAGCGGCAAAAAAATTCATTTACAACGCAATCTTGTTTACATCTTACTCAACAAACCCAAAGATTATATTACTTCCACCACCGACCCGCAGGGGAGAAAAACGGTGATTGATATTGTAAAGTTTGCCACGCCGGAAAGAGTTTATCCCGTGGGGAGACTGGACAGGAATACCACCGGCGTTTTATTATTGACCAATGATGGTGAACTGGCGCAAAAACTTTCGCACCCCAGTTTCCAGGTGAAAAAGATTTATGAAGTAAGACTGGACAAACCATTGCTGAAAAAAGATTTTGATAAAATATTGTCGGGTATTAATCTCGATGATGGCTTTATTGTACCTGACTCTCTGGCTTATGATCAAAAAGATAAAAGCATTGTTGGTATAGAAATACACAGCGGACGTAACCGGATCGTTCGACGCATTTTTGAACATTTAGGTTATGATGTCCGCAACCTGGACCGTGTAATGTACGCTAACCTTACCAAGAAAAATGTAGACCGTGGCAAATGGCGTTTCCTGAATGAAAAAGAAATTCGTCTGCTGAAATTCATGAATGCTTCTTTCACTAAAAAATCTGATAAAAAATAAATACGGTGAGCAAAGTACAACTGGAAATTCTTTTTGAGAATGATGATCTTGTTGTCATAAACAAGCCTGCCGGTTTATTAACGGTTCCCGATCGTGAACAAAAAGAAACTTCATTAAAAGAATTACTGAATAATAAGTATGGAAGAATCTTTGTTGTTCACCGTCTTGACCGTGATACGAGTGGCGCCATTGTATTTGCAAAGAACGAGTCCACACATAAATATTTATCACAGCTATTTGAAGGAAGAGAGGTACAGAAATTTTATCTCGGCCTGATAAATGGCTCCATTCCTGATAAAACAGGAACCATTGAAGCTGCCATTGCAGAACATCCTGTAATAAAAGGGAAGATGACCGTGCATCGTAAAGGAAAAAATTCAATTACTGATTATGAAGTGCTGGAAGATTTTAGTTTATTCAGCTGGGTGAAATTTCAAATACACACCGGACGTACGCACCAGATACGGGTGCATATGCAGCATATTGGTCATTCAATAGTATGTGATGAAACATATGGAGATGGAAACCCTGTTTTACTTTCTTCTTTCAAAAAGAAATTTCATCTTTCAAAAAATGTGGAAGAGGAAAAACCCATGCTTAATCGCCTGGCCCTGCATTCTTATCAATTAAATTTTAATGATGCAGATGGAAAGGAAGTAACTGTTACAGCTGAACCACCTAAAGATTTACGGGCATTACTTAATCAATTACGCAAATGGAAGCAATAGCTAAAAGAGAAAAGGAGATAAAAATAAACTCTTTTGATCTCCTTCGCTCTTGTTAACGCTTAACCTTAATTCAAATTAGGTTGCGGTGTGTAACGCAAATATGGTTTTACGATCTCTACTCCTTTCGGGAATTTCTTAATCGCATCTTCAGTACTTACTGCAGGCACCACAATTACATTTTCACCATGCTTCCAGTCAGCAGGGGTTGCTACACTGAAACCGGCTGTTAATTGTAAAGAATCAAGCACCCTCAATACCTCATGGAAATTTCTTCCGGTTGAAGCAGGGTAAGTAATAATCAGTTTTACTTTCTTATCTGGTCCAATGATAAATAAAGAACGAACGGTTTGTGTAAGTGATGCATTGGGATGAATCATATCATACAATAAGGCAACTGTTCTGTCTTCATCGGCGATAATCGGAAAATCAACATTACAGTGTTGTGTTTCGTTAATATCATTGCGCCAGCCAAAATGTTTATCCAGCGGGTCAACACTTACAGCCAGCACTTTGGTATTGCGTTTAGCAAACTCTTCCTTAAGCAGTGCTGTTTTACCAAGCTCGGTGGTGCATACCGGAGTATAATCTGCCGGATGAGAAAATAAAATACCCCAGCCATTGCCTAAATATTCATGAAAATCAATTTCTCCTTCGGTGGTTTTAGCTTTAAAGTTGGGAGCATCGTCCCCTAATCGTAAACTCATAAAAAAAATTTTAAATGGTGATGAATGCAAATATAATATATCCTACTTATTTGATAGACTATAATACAGCATTTTATTTTGTGGTTGCTTTTGTAAGCGAGTCACGACCAAAACGGTTCTTTACTTCATCAATCGCTTTATAGAGTTGGGTTTTCTTCTCTAAGTTATCAAATAAATTGGTTTGCATAGCCCCATCCGTCAATTCACTTAAACGAACACCTAATAGTCTTACCGGTTGACCCTTTCGCCATAATTTATTAAACAGGTCTTTAGCAACAGGAATCAATTCATCATCACAAAAAGTATAGGGAATAGTTGTTTGCCGGGAGGTGGTTTCAAAGTCAGGATAACGAATCTTCACTGCCACACAACCAGCAGTTTTATCATCCTGTCTTAGCTCAAAAGCTATCTTTTCAGTCATCCTGACTACTTCGCTCAGCAAAAAGTTTGGGTCTGTTTTATTTTCTTCAAATGTATTTTCAGTGGAAACAGATTTCGCTTCGTGGTAAGCAACCACTTCACTGTAATGCAATCCCTGAGATTTATTCCAGAGATCAACACCATATTTTCCCAATTGCTTTTCCAGTTCATCCGGATTACGTTCACTAAGGTCTTTAATCGTTTCAATTCCTAATTGCAGCAAATTGGAATAAGTACTCTCCCCTACTCCCGGAATTTTATTCACCTTTAATGGTGCCAAAAATTCTTTTTCTTTTCCAAATGGAATATGCAAATAACCATTGGGTTTTGCTTCGTTGGTTGCCATTTTGGCAATCATCTTATTACTGCCTAAGCCAAATGAAATAGGAAGTTGGGTGGCATCAATAATTTCCTGCCGCAGATCAATGGTCCACTGATAAGGGTTAAAAAACTTGCCCATCCCGGTTAAGTCAAGGTAAAATTCATCGATAGACGCTTTTTCAAACAACGGAGCTTTGGCAGCAATAATATCGGTAACCCATCTTGAAAACTTACTGTATTCACCCCGCATCCCACTCACCACAATAAGATTGGGACAAAGTTTCAATGCTGTTTTCATAGGCATTGCCGAATGAATCCCAAATTTTCTTGCTTCATAACTGCAGGCTGCCACCACGCCTCTTTCCCGTCCGCCAACCACCACGGGTTTACCTTTTAGAGAAGGGTCGTTCAACACTTCTACTGATACAAAAAATGAATCAAGATCGAAGTGGGCAATAATTCGTTGTGGCTTTTGTTCCATTCAGAGGCAAGTTACAAATAGAAACAGGCATTCGCACCGGTGTGTTAAGAATAAAAAAAGGGAACTGAAAAATCAGTTCCCGGGAACAAGCATAAAAACGGGAATTTATGTTAATGTTTTAAGATTTAATTTACTAATACATCAAAATTGTTCTTATTAATAAAAGACATTAAAGCTACTGTATTGGGCAGGTTCAATTTTTTGAGAATATGATACCGGTGTACCTCCACGGTACGGCGGGAGATATTCATCTCTTCGGCTATCTTTTTGGAGCTGTCGCCGTTGCGTAAAAAGTTGATCACCTTTTTCTCCTGTGGTGTAAGTTTTTTAACTCTGGTATCATTTGTGGATTTATTATTCACCACTTCATCAATAAATACACCGTTTAATTCTTCGCAAACATATTTGTGGTTATTATAAGCCAAATTAATTGCTTTAAATACTTCCTCGGCGGAGGATCCTTTTGTAATATATCCTGAAGCGCCAAAGCGAAAGGCTGTTAATGCATAACTAACCTGGTTGTGCATTGATACCACCAATACTTTAATTGAATTATCATTTTGGGTTATGATGCGGGTTGCATCCAGCCCGTTTACCCCCGGCATATTAATATCCATCATAATGACATGCGGTTTTAACTCCGATGCCAATTGAATTACCTCTTCACCAGTAGAAGCTTCCCCCACCAGTATAAATTCTTCCTGTTTCTCAAACAATAAACGCCAGGCCTGCCTTACCAGTAAGTGGTCATCGGCCAGAAGTATTTTTATTTTTTCCATATTAATAGATTTAAGGTATGTATATGAATTAATTGATTACGCTGCTTTTTCATTAACCGGCACTTTTACCTGCAAGCGGCATCCTTTGCCTGGTGCAGTTTTTAATACCACCTTTCCACCGTAAAAACGAGTTCTTTCATAAATATTTGACAAACCGATTCCCCTGTTTGTTTTAGCAGGATCAAAACCTTTTCCATCATCTTCAATAATCAGCTCTACTTCATTCTCATGACGGTTAAGGGTAATAAAAAGATTATTAGCTTCACTATAAGAAAGAGTGTTTTTTACCTGTTCCTGCACAATGCGGAACAATATCAGTTTTATGTTATTACTTATTTCCTCCGCCTCCCCCTCGTGATGAAATAACACATTCAGCATGTTGGTCATTTTCAAATCTTCCACCATTTTTGTAATACTGCTGATTAACCCCTTTTCTTTTAACTGCGGTGTCACCATTTCTCTTGATAAACGCCGAATTTCTTCAATAGCAGTAAGTATATATTCTTTTGCTTTTAGTTTAAATTCATTTCCATCATCGGTAGCCGGTGTAATTGTTTCTACAAATAGTTTTGCCGCACCTAATAACTGGTTTACATTATCATGCAGTTCATGCCCTATACGGTTACGTTCTTTTTCCTGCACGGCAAAAATGGTTTCGGTAATTTCTTTCTGGTGCTCAAATTTTTCATGTACTAATTGTACTTCCAGTTGTTTTACTTCACTTATATCATGTAAAGAGCCAATCATTTTTACGGGAACACCATTTTCATACAGAATAAAACCACGATCAATGACAATAATATATTCTCCGGTTGATTTCTTGAACCTGTACTCACTTTCCCAGCTTTGGTTTTTGCTATCAATAACCTGCTTTACCCGGTTTCTTACTTTGCGGCGATCTTCACTATGAATATGCCTGAACCACCAGCTTAAATTCTGACAAGGCCCGTTATTATAACCTATTATATCGCATAATGCCTGGTTACGGTAAATTGTTCCTTTTTTGATATCCCATTCCCATACAGCATCTTTGGTAAGCTGACTTAACAGCATTAACCGTTCATTGGTAATTTGCAGTTCCTGCTCCGCTTTTTTTTGCCGGGTTATATTTACTGCCTCGCCACCAATTCTTTTTTTACCATACTGGGTATTTAGCGGAAACAAATTGATCCAGAAGACTAATTCAGTTCCGTCTGCCAAAAAAGCTTTTTCAGTTGTATGCAATGGCTGCCCATCCCGCATCACCTGTTCGTGTTTATATACCAGGGTTTCTGTTATCTCTGGTGGCACCAATTGTAAAATATTTTTACCGATAGCCCTTTCATCAATTCCCAGGTAACGGAAGAAAGCATGGTTGCCGTAAACCAAATTTTCATCTTCATCCACAATCCAGGCCAGGTTAGGTGTGTGGCTCATAAAGCCGGTAAACAATATTTCCCTTTCCCTTATTTCATTTTCCAGTTTTTGTTCGTTGGTAATGTCAATTAATGATGTTACTACAGAAAAGGGTACGGATTGATCTGGCCGGAATAAAGGTTTTGCACTAATTAATATTGTTTTACTATCTCCCTTTTTAGTTTTAAAACAGAGCTGGCTATTTTCCTGCATCAGCCCGGTTTTTAATGCCAGGGAGCAGGGGCAATTATCTGCGTTCATTGCCTGCCCGTTGATGATATTATTATGCCACAAATGGAGAAATGATTCCCGGTCGTAAAAAGTTTCAACCTCCGCATCAAACAATTCAGCTGTTTTTTGATTTACAGCAATTACATCCATTTGATTATCCTGCAGAATAACGCCAATATTCAATGCATCCACAACGGCTTCGTAATGACTTTCAGCCAGCTGTTTCATTTTTTGTGTTCGCTTTTGTCCGCTTACATCAGACCCTACACAGAAATATTTATCCCCACCTTCTTCATCAATTTTTAATAAACTTATTTCCCATTTTATCCGGTGAACAGAGCCATTCTTGATATCTGTTTCTATATGGGCACTCGTCCTTTCCTTCTTAACATAATTAAATGCTTTTATAAACCCCTGTGACTGGTGTTTACTCAATAGCTCAAAAAAGCCTTTCTCCGGAAACTTATTCGGATTTAATCCGAAACGGTGGATTAATAATGTATTGGCAAAGGAAATTTGCCCTCTTTCATTTATTACCAGGAGGTAGCTATCTTTTTCCGCATCGCTAATTTTATGTAGGTAGTTTGTGTACAATGACGTGGATATTAGTTTTGAAAATATTTAGTTCTGCGAGACGAGTTGAAGGTCAGTAATTATTTGAGGGATACGTTCAAAGTCGTTTGACTTATCAAGAAAGTAATCTGCCCCAAGTTTAAAACAAGTATCCCGGTATGCATTGGTAGTAAAATTGGTAAGCATAATCACTTTGCTTTCGGGTTGTAACAAACGTAATTGTTTTAAAATATCAATACCATTCCCATCCTGAAGATTTATATCCAGCAATACAATATCTAATTTTGTTTGCTTAATAACCCTTAGTGTTTCTGCTGAACTGACTGAGTGCAGCACTAAACCCACATCAGGTAAATTTTCTAAAAGCGTAAATATTCTTACTGCTATGGGAAGTGAATCTTCTACTATTAATATTATCGTTTTCTTTGTCTTCATATGTACTGGAAATACCGCAAAAAAATAAAGAAATTATGTTTACACAAATAGAGTATCTATACGTTATATTATAAACATATATTCATTACTAATGTAGTAAAGCAACTACATACGCATAAATAACTATTGGCTTAAACCAAAACAGCAGGTAACATTGATAATATTTAATAACCATCTTTATCCTCAATAATAGATTGAATTGTTTTTACAAGCTCGGCAGGTATTTTATCTTTTTGAAGGTAGGCAGTGGCTCCTTGTTTTAAAACTTTGTCTGCAAAAGATTCTTCGTCATAAAGGCTGAACAATATAAGGGGCTGCTGAGGCAGGGTTTTACGTATTACTGATAAGGCTTCAAGACCACCGCCACCGGGCATGTTAATATCAGAAATAATAATATCCCATTTTTGCCCCAGCGCTTTATCTGTCAGTTCTTTTGTGCTGGAAGCTTCTTCAATAATGACATCTTTAAATTCTTCTTTAAGAAGAAGTTTTACCCTCTGTCTTACGAATTCGTAGTCATCTGCAATAAGAAACCGATACATTTTTACCGGTACCGGGATAGATTTAAGTGTGAAAAAGGGTCCCGATACCATGCGAAAAATAGCTAATCGTTATCCCGTGTAATGTAATATTAGAAATAAATATATTGTAGTTTTTTTACGACAATAATTAAATGGCTGATTAAATAAGGTTGTTCTCTAGAGCATACCTGGTTAAATCAGCATTTGTTTTTACATTCAGTTTTTCCAGTATACGGCTGCGGTAGGTACTTACTGTTGTAGTACTTAAACTTAACCGGCTTGCTATTTCAGTTACTGCTTTGCCGGATGCCAGCATTTTAAATACATCAAATTCCCTGTTACTTAATAATTCGTGGATGGGTTTGTTATTTGTAATGTTTAAACTGTCTGCCAGTTTTTCGGCGATAGATGGGGTAATATATTTACGTCCGAGTTTTATTGCCTGAATGGCTTTTATTAACTCATCATGTACATTGTCCTTGGTAAGATAGCCTGAAGCACCTCCTTTTAATACCCGTACAGCATATTGCTCCTCTGAATACATACTCATCATCAAAACCGGTATAAGCGGATTAATTTCCTTTATTTGCTTCAGCGCTTCTAATCCGCTGCGGCCCGGCATATTAATATCACATATCACAATATCCCAGCTGGTTTTTACCAGTTCTGCCACTAAGCTTTCAGCATCCCCCACTTCCCCTACCACAGCAGATGGATATTCTTCCATAATAATCTGCTTCAATCCCCTGCGGACAACAGCATGATCATCAGCAATTAGAATGTGAATCATAGTTAAAGTTCGTACTTTTATCAGGTTAAAGGTATAATTACTTCAACTAAAGTTCCCTGCCCGGGTTTACTGTTTATCTTACATTCCCCATTTAACAACAATGCCCGTTCTCTCATACCCAGCATACCTAATGTTCTTTTACCGTTTATTTTTTCTTTTATAAATCCTATGCCATTGTCTTCAACCAATAATATAATTTCATTAGCACTTAAGTTTAAAGTAACGTCAGCCTGTGTTGCCTGCGAATGACGGGCAATATTAGTTAAGCTTTCCTGGAAAATACGAAACAAACCGTTAGCGGTTTTTACAGGCAGGTTAACAACGGTTTCTGCTGCTGAAAAATTTATTACAATACCTGTTCTTTCCTGAAACTCCTTACATTGCCATTCCATTGCTGCCACAATACCCAAATTATCTAATAAACGGGGGCGTAATTCAGAAGAAATTCTCTGGATGGTTTTAACTGTTTCATCAATCACTTTTCCCATTTCTTTAATCCGGTGAATTATTTTTTCATCCTGCTTTGTTACATTTTTACTAAGCCAGGAAGTATCCATTTTAAGAACGGTAAGCTGCTGGCCAAGTTCGTCGTGTATTTCACGGGCAATTCCTGTTCGTTCTTCTTCTCTTACCTCTTCAAGGTGGCTGGCAAGATTGCGGATATCTTCTCTTGACTTAAACAGTTCTTGTTCGGCCCTTATTTTTTCGGTAACATCTATGGGCAGTACCAGGCGTACTAACTTTCCATCATACAAAGTTTCATGACTAAATACCTCTGCTAAAATTTCTGTTCCATCTTTTTTTAGATGGCGCCAGATGCCGGCATTAACCACACCATCCCTGTGAGGGGAGAGAAGAAAGGTATTTAATCTTTCCACTTCATTACCGGGCCGGATATTATTAATGGTCATGTTTAAAAATTCCTCTTTAGTATAGCCATAACGATTTACTGCAGCTTCATTTACAGCAACAAAACGCCGGGTTTCATTTTCAAACATCCACAAAGGCATTGGATTATTTTCAAACAGTATTTTATATTTCTGCTCCGACCGGCGCAACTCCATTTCCTTTTCTTTCAATGATGTTATATCTGTCATAGCTCCCAGCATCCGGTAGGGCTTTCCATCGGTATTACGCATTATAAATCCACGGTCAAATACATAAATATAATTACCATCTGATTTTCTAAACCGATATTCATCTGTCCACACAGATTTTACAGAATTATACAGTATATCATTAAGCCGTTTAAATATTCTTTCCTGATCTTCTGCATGAATATTTTTTTCCCAGGAATTTACCTCGGGTAACTCAACTTTTTTGTCCCAGCCGAGTACTTTATAAAAGTTATCGTTCCACCAAACGGTATTTTCAATTAAATCATGATCCCATACAAAATCTTTAGTGGCTTTAGATATAAGCATGAAACGCCGGTTAGCCAGTAAAATAGCCTGTTCTGCTTTTTTTCGTTCAGTAATATCCCGGGCAATTTTTGAAGCACCGATGATTATACCATCATGATTTAAAATGGGGGAAACAGTAATTGACAGATCAATGAGGGTACCATCTTTTCTTTTTCGAATGGTTTCAAAATGCCTTACATGACTTCCTTCCCTGATTTTTGCAATAATGTAATCTTCCTCGGCTAACCTGTCCTCCGGAATGATATGACGGATATTGCGGCCGATGATTTCTGATGATTCATAGCCAAGCATTTTCTCAGCAGCAGTATTCCAACTGGTAATCAATCCGTCCAGAGTTTTACTGATGATAGCATCGTCAGAAGAATTTACAATAGAAGTAAATAATGCCTGTTGCTCATTCGTTTTACGCTCCAGCATTTCTGCCCACTTACGTTCTGATATATCTATAAAGCTGATATAAACTGCATAAATATTAGCCCCCTCATCTTTTACCGGTAAATAGCTTACTGCATACCAATCGGTCAATCCTTCAAAATTAAACTGGCGTTCATATTCTACTGTTTCTCCGGCAAATGCTTTATTAATATGATTTACCACAACCTCTTTCCTGTCTGCCGGTATAAAATCTGTTATTTTCATTCCGGCTGAAATTTCTTTTCCTGAGAAAGTCTTAAAATCCCGTACTGCTTTTTCATTAAATAACCTGAAACAATAGTTTTTGTCCACTACAAAAAAACTACCAATGTTGCTGGATAATATCTGGCGTAAATTCCTCTCAGATTCTTCCAGTTGCAGTTGTGCCAGTTTTTTTTCAGTTATATCTTTTGTAGCTATATAGGCACCAATTACTTTATTGCTTTCGTCTTTTACCGGTTGATAGGAAACAGTTACCCACTCCGGTAAATCCCGGTGTTGTACCTTAAGTTCATATTCAACTTTATGCCCGGCAAATACTTTTTGTAAACTCTCTCTTACCGGTTCCTGCTCTTCATCCGGTAAAAGTGACATAATATTGGTACCCTTCTTTACCGGGGTACCCCATGCTTTTGTGAGGTTATAAGAAGCTTTATCATTTAATATAGTTATGGTACCCTCTGTATCAATTACATAAAAGCCGTCAGTAGAACTGGATAATACATAACGCAGGTTTTTTTCTGATGCTGCCAGTTTCCCTTCTGCCCTTTTTGCTTCGGATATATCTCTTATAAAAACATAAATCCCATCCTCTGCGGGATAGGCATGATTTTCCATCCATAAATCTAAATTCTCAGAATAATCTATATCATGACCATACACCTGTTGCTTCATTACCTGCTGCAGTAAATTATAAGTAGGAGAGTTAACTGCATAAGGAAAAAGATCCCATACGTTTTTCCCGATAAGATACCCTGGGTCGTATTTCGTCATCTCCCCTATTTTCTTATTGGCATATTTATAATTCCAGTTTTTATCAAGCCAAATAAAACCATCGGTAAGCCGGTCAATGAGAAGGCTGTATTGCTGTTCCTTTTCCTGAAGGCTGGCCTGCATTTTTAATTTTTCATTGAGCAGTTCAGTATACATAAACAGTCCGCCTATTTCCCCCTCATCATTATACCAGGGACTCACTTCCCAGTGTAACCAGTCTATTGACCCATCCGGATGTTCAAAAGAATCCAGCTCGTTTTTTTCTGTAGCACCGGCAAGGCACCTGCGATGAATTTCTTTCCACCTTTCCGGAATACCCGGAACCACATCATAATGATTTTTCCCAATGATATTGACGTTTTGTAAATGGTTTTCGGCAATCCATCGTTTACTTACCGCAATGTAATTCATGTTTGTATCAAACATGGCTTCGGCTACCGGGCTGTTCTCAACAAAAAGTCTTAACTGTCGTTCCTGTGTTTCCAGTTTTTTTTCCCGTTCTTTTCTGGCTGAAATATCCCTTACCGTTGCCAGGAAATTTCCGTTGGGCAAAAGTTGGGCATTGATTTCAACAGGTAAAATTTGTCCATCCTTTTTTCTCATTCTTCTTTCCTGCAGTACCGTTTTCCCTTTTTGTAATTCTTCAAACCGGAAGGGCAGATCATTCTTGTCCTGCATGGTAATATCCTGAATGGTCTTCGTTAGCAATTCTTCCTTCGTAAAACCCAGCATACGGCAGGCACTTCCGTTTACATCAATATATTTAAAAGTGCTGTCCGCCAGAAAAATCCCATCAGCTGCCTGCTCAATTAGCGTTGCATATAAAGATTCTGTTTCCTGAACTACTACCGTTTTATCTTTAACCTGTTTCGACAGGTCATCATTTAAAATAGCCAGTTTATTTTCTGCGGCAATACGTTTATTCAAATCATGCCGTATGCGGAAATAAAAAATAAAAAGAATAATTGTTACTGCCGTTGTTAAATAAATGAAATACTGGTTGGCCCTTTCTGAAATATATTTTTTTTCAGCAGCTGATTGCCGCAGCAGGGTTCTGCCTTCTTCTTCCATAAAAAATACCTGTGCTTTTATATCTTCCATCATCATCAAACCTGCCAGTGATTTATTTCTGCCCAGTGCTAAATGTTTTTTTCCATTACCCATTAATTCTGTCTGCGATAAAATGAAGTTTAATTTATCATTGACAAGCAGGCTCAGTTTATCAATTGCTTTATTGTACCCGGTGTCATTGCGTTTTAACTGCTGCAATTCTGCCAAATGTTTTTTGCACTCACCGGCCTGCTTCTCCATATCTTTAATAAACCTTGGATCTTCAGCCAGCATATAACCCCGCTGGGCACTTTCTAAATCGGTGAGGTTAGTAAGCATACCTTCCAGGCTACGCATCATTTTAAGATTAACCGAATCCCTGATACTTTCACTGATAGTTGACTGAAAACTTTTGTAGGTAATTCCAAAAAAAACCAGCAGCAGAAAAATTATCAGCAGCAAAAAAGAAAGGACAAGTTGATATGCGGTTATTTTCTTCATGTATAATTATTTCAATTATCAGCCGTTACCGGAGTTCTTTCTCATGAAATATTAAAGCTGCTTTACAGTTATAAGCAAATTAAAATAAAATCCATTTTATTTTTTACCTTTTTAATATTTATAAATCATGTTAGATACATTATTTTCAATACGGGTTTCAAAAAAAAAACATTTGGCTGATTTTTACTTAAGCAGTTACACTTAATTGTGTTTTATTTGATAAGTCAATTTCTATGAAATATAGCCACAGGTAATAATCAACTGGCTCGTTAATTATAAAATCAAACCATACAAACTGAACTTTTATTAATTTATCATAATATGTCTGCAGAAAAAAAGTTGCTGGTCGATTTTGTTTTGAAACGAAAACTGCTTCCTCCAAAGGAAATGGAAGCATTTCTTGAAGGATGGGAAATAGTTTCTTTCAAACGCAAAGAAGTAATTACCAGGGCTGGTGATACTGAGAAATATTTATACTTTGTACTGGAAGGTGTGCAACGTTCTTTTTATGTTGGTACTGATAAACAGGAAGCAACATTAGTATTTACCTATCCTCCTTCTTTTTCAGGAATTGTTGATTCTTTATTAACACAAACAGCTTCCAAATGTTTTTTGGAAACATTAACTGCCAGCAAATTTTTACGCCTGCCATATCACCGGCTGGAAACTTTAATCAAACAATATCCCTTAATACAAAATTTTGTTTTGCAGTTAACAGCTATGGCATTAAAGGGTGTACTGGAAAGACAAATAGAGATACAGTGCTTTAGTGCAGAAGAAAAATTTACAGCTTTATTAAAAAGAAGCCCGCATGTATTAAATCTTATTCCGCATAAATATCTTGCTTCCTATCTTGGATTAGATCCAACTACTTTCAGCAAATTACTGGGTTCTGTTAAACTATAAGAAACATCATTACTGTAACAAGTTTACTATATCCAGGATATCATTGGGATGAGTTGCTTTAAAATCTGGTTTAATATTCCAGTTATTGGAGTGATCTTCTTTTTCATAAAAAGCTCCCACACTATAAACAGCCTTACGGGAAAGTTGATCATTGGCATTATATGCACAGGTAGCATCTGTTTCATGATCGCCGATGTATAAAATAAAACATTCATCATCCAGCTTTGTCAATTGCTTTATACATTGGAGCAATCCTTCCGGGTGAGGTTTTTGAAAAGCAAAAGATACTTCCTCATAACCTATAACGATTTTAAAAAATTGATCTACCCCTTCCCTGCTTAATACTTCTGTAATATTTTGCTTTGAATTTTGCGAAACTATTCCGTGGCCATAGTAACTAAGCGAATGAATTACCTCATTGATGCCGTTAAAGAAACTGATTGCAGTGTTATCTTTCAACTGATATTCTGTCCACAGAGAACCGGCATAACTGGTTTGTTCATCATTTAGTCCAAACGCTTCTTTGTACAAAACTCTCCAGTTAGGCACTTTCATATTAGCCGCATCATAAACCGTTACTGACTCCAGCACAGGAAATGCCTCAGCTGGTTTGCCCGTTACAGTTGAAATGATTGAACGGGTAACATTCAAATTCTTTTGCCTGGTATCAACCAGTGTGCCGTCATAATCCCAGATAATTGCTTTCAACATAATTATATGAATCAGTTTATTTTGAGGAGTCGCATATTATCCAGCATAGCCTGGTTAATATCACCATTCATATTATCATTGGCATCTTCAAAGGATAATGTTATTTTATGATCACCTTTCTTTAAAGATAATTTTACTCCATTACTATATCCCCAGTTGCTCCATTCACCTTTTCCCCGTTGAGGAAAAACTAAAGTTCCTTTTTGCTGTCCATCCACCAACAATGTTCTTATCGCACATTTATTCTCAGTATTGGTAGGACCATTACCGTTTGCATAACGAAAGTCGATTACATAATTACCATCCTCAGCAACATTTATTGGTATTGTTACTGTTCTGTTTTCAGAAGTATTGATCTCTATAAATCCATCTCCTGTAAATCCTTTATAATTTTGTGTTGCTTTAGTTGCATATTTTTCGGCATCATAAGTTTTAACGGCAACATCACTCACATTAACCACTGGCTCGCTGGCAAATGATTCTACGCCATTTTCATCAATTGCAATTACAGCGTATTCTCCGTAATTTTTATTGGTGATGCCAAACTTAGTATCACTTGTTTGGGATAACCACTTTCCATTTTTAATGATATTATATTTTTTTGCCCTGACAACTGGTTCCCATTTCAATTCATCACCACTTAAAACTACATTAGGCGCAGGCAAAGAGAAATAATTCGATACTTTGTTGATCTTGTTACTTTCACCCTGCTGATTATTCAATATTATTTTAATGGAGTGTGTCCCTTTTAAATTACCCGGAATAATATGTTTTGTATTTTCTTTACCATCTAACAAAAAAGATTTGATGCCATTACCATAACCTTCCATCTCAATATTCAGTACCGCATTACGGTATTTAAAATTGGTAAGACTTCTTTTACCTTCAAATACTTTTGGTACATACGGTTGAAACAATAAACTCTCCGATTGAAATTTTATTCCGAACAATACTTT
This sequence comes from Sphingobacteriales bacterium, assembly GCA_003963365.1. Classification (GTDB taxonomy): domain Bacteria; phylum Bacteroidota; class Bacteroidia; order Chitinophagales; family Chitinophagaceae; genus AWTP1-9. Next base: position 896,747 of record RXJG01000004.1, on the reverse strand, counting down.
TTGTACTAAGCTAATGCTACCGGATAAACTCCAAAGCATATTACTGGAGTTGATGACTGTACCGGCAAAATCACCATTCTCCGCTACAAAATTTTCTTTATTCGTCAAGAACAAAGCCGCGGGACGATAGATATCAAAAATACTTTCATTAACAGCCGCTTCATTACCAACTTTAGCTGCTGCCCATAACCAATAAGTTTGTACAAAAGGCCATACGGCATTGTTATGATATGGTGGAATATTGGGAATGTTTGGATAGATACAATTAATACCAAAAGCAGTTAAGGGTGTGGAAGCAACAATTTGTTTTGCTTTTTTATTATCAGCAATACCAAACACAATACACAATGCTTCGCCCAATGCTTCTGATCGTGGAGAAACCATTTTAAAATTTCTTCCGTATAAAAATTGTCCGTAATAACCTTTATCGGGTAACCACAAATATTTATTGATCCCCTCTTTAATTTTCTTAGCAGCTAATGTATGTTTTGCCGCCACATCAGGATGTTTCAGCAATCTTGCCATTTCACTCAATACGATATTTGCCTGATAGTGTACTGCGTTGGTTCCTAAACATTCACTTTCAAAAATATCAGCCGGCTGCATCCATTTAGGATAAGTTTGCTCCCGCCAGTCTAAGAAAGATGATTCGCCTTTTACCATTCCTGTTTCGGCATCGTACACATTATGCATATCATCTTCAATGGAATTTTTAACAATGGTATATGCCAGTTGCAACCAGTCTTTATCACCGGTTGCTTTATACACTTCATAAGCCGCAACAGCCCATATCATTCTGTCTGTTGATGCGGGATAAGCGCCGCCGGTTCCTGTATCCTGTATAATTCTTTTTTTCTTATTTACTTTTCTCAACAAACTTTTCTTCGCTACTTCCGGTTGCAGATGTGCCATCGAGAGAATAATACTGTAACTGATATCTCTTGTCCACACACCGGCCCATTCTTTACCAGTGCGGAATGTGCTGTCTGGTTCCACAGCTTTAATCATTTCTTCGAGCGACAAATTATATAAGGCATCAGAAATCAAATACGGAGATTTGTATTGAGGAAAAGCAGTAGCGTCTTTCGCCATCTTCCATTCTGCATCGGTTTGTTTTTGATCAGATTGTTTATTGATGATCATAGTGGTTTCAAAAATTCCATCACCATCTTCGTCTGTCAACTTTAATTCAGGACGATTAACGAGGTTATCAAAATCCCAGAACATTGGTGCGGTACCACCGGCAACAAATACTCCTTTAAAATCTTCTTTATAAATTTTATCACCTTTGAAAGTAGTATAGAATCCTTTTTCAGTGAACTGTTTCAATACTTCCCGCATATCTAAGCGTATCGTTAATGATGTATTAGGTTGAAGATATTCACCCGATGCAGATTCTTTTAACTGCTCACCAAACTTTATTACTGGTGTTACTGCTTTTCCATTGTTAACTTTTACACTGAAATGATGATCCTGGCCGGAAAGCATTTCATTATCTTTTCCATTGATGGCAAATTTGAAACTGATATCTGCCGACTGATACATATTGACCGGGCTTTGATAATTACTAACGATATGTACCGGCGAAAGAATTTTTGCTTCATTTTTATCCTGTACTACTTTATCCTGGTACACAGAAAATTCTTTTGACTGGTATAAAGGTGTTTGTGCATGAAAGTGAATGGTCATTAAACAGGCAATCAGGGATATAAAAACTTTTTTCATAAAACATTACTTAAAACAGGTGCTAAAGTTAGGTCATTTGCAAGAAGCAAAAATCTTGGTCTGCACCAATATTTTTGTTTCTTACGGTAAATACTTTTGTAAAAAATAAAAAAGATGAAAGCATTTGTAACAGGAATATTAATCAGTGACCTTAAAGCTGATGTAAGCAAATTAATATCACAAACAAAGGAATTATTATTGACAGACGAATATTCACTACAACAAAATCCGGCCGCAGGAAAATGGAGTGCTGTACAATGCATAGAGCATTTAAACAGTTACAACCGTTATTACCTTCCTCAAATTGAAAAAGCATTATTGAACGGGGCATATAAAAATTTACCCGCACAGGCTACGTACAAACCGGGCTGGCTGGGAAATTATTTCACTAAACTGATGAAACCCGGAGTTAATGGCGAACTGACCAGTAAAATGCAGGCTCCAAAAGATCATCGTCCCAATATGAATTTAAATGCGAAAAAAGTATTGGCTGAATTTATTGAAGGGGAAGAAAAATTATTGAGCTGTTTGGAAAGAGCAGAGAAAATAAATATTGCCAGGTTACGGGTACCGATTTCTCTCAGCAAATGGATTAAATTGAAGCTGGGTGATACCTTTCGTTTTTTAGTTGCACATCAGCAACGGCATATGTTGCAGGCGATGAAAGCATTTAGCGCAGCAAAAAAAGAATTACCGGTAAATATCTAACAATCCCTGTGGAAGTATAACATGTACTTCCTTTTTCTTTTTATCAACTTTTTGCAATGTCTCTTCATGCAAAGGAATTAATGCTTCATTATCATTCAGCATTATTTTGCAGAGTACCTGCATGGGTTGTTCAATCACTTCCAGTATTTCACCCATGTCTTCTCCTTCATTAATTAAATGAAAGCCGAGTAAAGAAATAGGAGATGATTTGGCTGCAAACTTTTTAAAATCTTCTTCGGCAAGCCACACTTCTTTTTGAGTAAGCTTGTGTGCAGCTTCTTTAGTATTGGTTCCTTCGAGTTTTAAATAAATTTCCGAATCAGTTTTGATGGCAGTACTTTCAATAAAATAAGGAAGAAAAGAATCTTTACGTTCTTCCAGGAAAATTGTTTCTAATCCTTTTAAAGAAGTCTTTTTTCCAAGGCTATGCTTTAAAAGAATTTTTCCATCCACACCAAAGGTGGCTACTAACTTTCCAATTTTAAAGTATTGCGTCATTGATCAGCTGTCATTTATTAAAAAAAGCCCTTCCGTAAACGGAAAGGCTTTAAAAAGTTTGATTTAACAGAGTAGTTGGTTATTCTTCTGTTTTTGCATCATCACCGCTAGCTACTTTTTTTACCGCCGGTTCACTTTTACGGGCAATTCTTGCACGTTTGTGATCGGTTTGGCGACGAGTTACGCTGGAGTCATGTTCCTGGCTCCATTTCATAAACTTGTCCATAGCAGTAGCTTCATCAAACAAACCAAGCTTTACACCACGCAGTAAGTGCTTAAGATAAAGTACTCCTTTGAAAGATAAAATCCTTCTAACGGTATCAGTAGGTTGTGCACCTTTCTGTAACCAATCCAAAGACTTCTGGCGGTCAATGTTAATTGAAGCCGGAACAGTAAGTGGGTTGTACGTACCGATTTTTTGAATGAATTTACCATCACGGGGAGCACGGGCATCTGCCACTACAATGAAGTAAAAAGGGCGTTTTTTTGAGCCGTGACGCTGCAATCTGATTTTAACTGGCATCTTAAATAAAAATTTAAATGCGTGAACAAATAGGGTTATTAAGGTCGGCAAAGATATGTATCTGTGCTCAATCGACAAACCAAAAATAATACTTTTTAAATTAACAATTTATCGCCTGCCCAAACCCGGCATCCGGCCACCCATGGGCATCTTGTTCATCATCTTCATCATGTCCCGCATTTGCTCAAACTGCTTCATAAATTGGTTCACTTCCGAAAGATCTTTTCCGCTTCCTTTAGCAATCCGAATGCGGCGTTTCTGGTCAATTGAATCGGGATTAGCCCGTTCGTATGGTGTCATCGAATTGATAATTGCTTCCACTCCTTTGAAGGCGTCATCACTGATGTCTAAATCCTTTACTGCTTTACCCATTCCGGGAATCATACCAAGCAAATCTTTCAGATTACCCATTTTCTTTATCTGCTCCAGTTGCGTTTTGAAATCAGCAAAATCAAATTGGTTTTTGCGGATTTTCTTTTCCAGCTTCTTAGCCTGTTCTTCATCAAATTGCTCCTGCGCCTTTTCAACAAGTGAGGTAATATCTCCCATACCCAGAATACGCTGGGCCATCCTCTCGGGATAGAATACATCCAGCGTTTCCATCTTTTCGCCACTGCTTACAAACTTAATGGGTTTTTGTACCGTGTATTTAATTGATAAAGCCGCACCGCCTCTTGTATCACCATCTAATTTAGTTAAGATAACACCGGTGAAATCCAACCGATCGTTAAAGGCCTTGGCAGTATTCACTGCATCCTGCCCCGTCATGGAATCTACTACAAACAATATTTCATTGGGAGAAACAGCTGACTTAATATTTGCCACTTCCGTCATCATCACTTCATCTACTGCCAAACGACCGGCAGTATCGATGATGACTACATTTTTGTTTTTTGATTTAGCTTCTTTGATGGCATTCTGGGCAATGGCAACGGCATCTTTATTCTCCGGTTCACTATATACATCCACATTTATTTGCGAACCTAATACCTGTAACTGGTCGATCGCCGCCGGACGATAAATATCAGCCGCTACCAGCAATGGAGATTTCCCTTTTTTTGTTTTAAGATAATTGGCCAGCTTACCACTAAAAGTTGTTTTACCACTACCCTGCAATCCGGCAATTAAAATCACCGTAGGGTTTCCTTTCAAATCTAATTCACTTTCCATGCCGCCCATTAATTCGGTGAGTTCATCTTTAACGATCTTCACCATCAACTGACCGGGAGACACGGCCGTTATCACCTTTTCACCAATTGCTTTATCCTTTACCTTATCTGTAAATTCTTTGGCGATTTTAAAGTTTACATCGGCATCTACCAGTGCACGGCGAATTTCTTTTACCGTCGCAGCTATATTTAACTCGGTAATTCTTCCCTGTCCTTTTAGTTGTTTAAAGGCACCTTCTAATTTCTCTTGTAAACTGTTGAACATAATATTTCTTTTCTTAACCGCTGAAGGGATTTATAACCGCCTTCAGAGTTTTATAAAAACAAAAAGTGAATATAACATTATGTTATACTCACTTTAAGGGATGCAAAGATAGGCTTTGCAAAATATTTTTTAACCGAGAAACCCTCTTAATTGACGGCAACGGTTATTTGTACGCAATTTAGTAATGGCTTTATCTTTTATCTGGCGAACTCTTTCCCGGGTAAGATTGAATTTTTCCCCAATATCTTCCAGGCTCATCGGGTGATCCACTCCTATACCAAAGAAATAACAAATAACATCCTGCTGACGATCTGTTAATGTCTTGAGCGAACGGCTTATTTCTAATTTTAATGATTCATTGTGTTCGAGTTCCTCATCAGTAGCTACGGCATTAGGATTTTCCATCACATCCACCAGCGTATTATCTTCTCCTTCAGCCAGGGGCTGATCCATACTTATATGACGGCCGCCAACACCTAATGTGGCAGCTATTTCTTCCGTTTCCATATTCAAAACTTCAGCCAGTTCTTCAGGAGTAGGTTCTCTTTCAAACTCCTGTTCCAGCGCTGAGTAAGCCTTATTAATGCGGTTGCTTAAGCCAACTTTATTTAAGGGAAGACGAACGATTCTTGCCTGCTCTGCGAGGGCCTGCAAAATACTCTGGCGGATCCACCACACAGCGTATGAAATGAATTTGAAACCACGGGTTTCATCAAAACGCTGGGCAGCTTTTATAAGCCCGAGATTTCCTTCATTGATCAAATCAGGTAAACTCAATCCCTGGTTTTGATATTGCTTGGCTACAGAAACCACAAAACGAAGGTTGGCTTTGGTTAAACGATCCAAAGCTCTTTGATCACCCTGTTTTATAAGGGTTGCTAATCTAACTTCTTCTTCTGGGGAGATAAGTTCAACTTTACCAATTTCCTGGAGATATTTCTCAAGACTTTGAGACTCCCTGTTGGTGATAGATTTGGTAATTTTTAGTTGACGCATGCTCATGGGGCCTGGTTTTGGTTATTGGATAGTTATGAATTGGTTAAAATTCCTACTATAAACGCTGGTTTTAGCGGTTAAGTATCACTGTAAATTATTTTTTTTTACAATACCAGCCAAAATTTTCTCCCAAAACTTCAGTAGAAACACCGAAATAAATTTTGTTTAACAATAGCCAATACCTTATTAAACATTTCCTGGTATAAAAAATATTTTCATAACTCAGATTATTTCCTATAATTGCACGTATTAGATTGAAAAACAGAATCACAAGATTCATTATACAACAGAAAGGATGAGTAAGAAAGTTTTGTATACACTCGAGTATCCTGTAAGATGTTCGCCGGTAATTTTGTATGAATTTTTATACACCCCTGCCGGTTTACAGGAATGGTTTGCAGATAAAGTGGATGAAAAAGATGGCATTTATAGTTTTAACTGGAACGGCTCGGAAGATAAAGCACAGCTGCTGGAAACAGAACAAGAAAAATTTGTACGTTACCGCTGGCTGCATGCAGCCAAAGATGAATACTTTGAGTTCCGCATTGAAAAATCTGAAGTAACCAATCAAACTATACTGGTAATAAAAGATTTTGCTGAAAAAAAAGATATTAAAGACCAAAGCCAGTTATGGGGTTACCAGGTTAAAGATTTATTTCACCGTCTCGGAAATTAATTCCGGCTGATTGCAGGTTAAGCTGAAAAAATTTAATTAACTCATCCGTCACATGATCCCAGCTTGCTAATGGAATTTTTACTGAAAGTTTTATAAAACTCTTTTCCTTTAACAGGGTTTCCCATTCACCCCGGGAAATTTCATTGATTGATTTGAAATTATTTTCGGCAAAACGAAAATCCCATTCATCATCATTTGTACAAAGGAAATATCCTGCTTTTAAAAATTGTTCATAATTGGAGAAAATTGATTGGATAAACTGTCTTTTATATTCACCTTTTATATGAAATGAACTGCTAAAAAAATTCCCCCACCAGAATAAAGTACGAATAGCGAATACATTTTCTTTATCAAATATTCTTGGATAATCAAGCACCACATACGGCAACCCGTAATAGTTTTCCCCCCGTGAAATTTTGGGTGCTGTTAATCTGATTTCGGCGGGTACGCTAGCTTTATCAATGATGGTGGAATATATTTCCGATAAATTACCAAACAGTGTATACACTTTATCAATGATGCTGCGCTTTGTTAAAATCCAGTCGCTGTTTTGTACCAGTTCTTTTTCGAAGGATGAAAGCTGTATTTTTGCCCTGCTCATAATAAAATTTTCAAAGCTAAAGTACATTAACCCGGGTGATTAAAAAGTTAGACAAACTTATAATTAAGGCTTTTATTGGTCCGTTTGTGGCTACCTTTTTTATTACCCTTTTTGTACTGGTAATGCAATTCTTCTGGCTTTACATTGACGATCTGGTTGGTAAAGGGCTGGATTTTTTTACCATTGCAAAATTGATTGGTTATGTATCCGCTACACTGGTTCCCCTGGCTTTTCCACTGGGAATGTTGCTGGCATCCATTATGACCTTTGGAAACCTGGGTGAAACCTTTGAATTAGTGGCTATCAAATCAGCGGGTATCCCCTTATTACGGTTCATGCGGCCTTTATTTGTGGTAGCAATAATTATTTGTGGTATTGCATTTCTCTTCAATAATTATATCATCCCGGTAGCCAATTTGAAAATGAAAACCCTGCTTACCAATATCCGTTTCAGTAAACCGGCATTTGATCTAAAGGAAGGAGTTTTTTATGATGGCATTCCCGGTTATACCATGAAGGTTGGTAAAAAAGATAAGGAAGGAAGAAACCTGGAGAACGTTATTATTTACGAACATAGTTACGAACTGCAGGATAATATTATTGTGGCTGAAAAAGGAACCATGTCTGTTTCACCCGATAAGAAAAAATTATTGTTCGATCTTAAAAATGGCTGGCGTTACCAGGAAAGAGGTAACAGCAGCAATAACAACGGAACGGAATATATACGGCTGGGTTTTAAAAATTATCAGAAAGTTTTTGATTTAAGTGCCCTGGCCAGGTTGAATTACGATGATTCAACTTTTAAAAATTTTTACCAAATGCTGAGTGTGCGGCAGCTTTCCACCACTATAGATTCACTTAATAAAACATTTGACAGTTTTCAAATAAAAAACCGGGCATCTATTTCTTCATTCTTCAACTTTAATGCCCTTGATCAAAAAGTATGGGACAGCAGCAAAATAATAAAAACAGCCATCAAATCTGCCAATGACCTCGTACCTGACTCAACAAGGTATTCTATTATGACCAAGGCACAAAGTCAGCTGACCGCCATAAAAAATCTTAATGAGACAAGGGTATCTGAATATTCAGAACGGTTAAAACAAATTCAACTGCATAAAATTGAATGGCACCGTAAGTTTGCTTTATCGCTGGCTTGCCTGGTATTATTTTTAATTGGTGCCCCGCTGGGATCCATCATACGTAAAGGCGGCTTAGGTTTACCGTTTGTATTTGCATTAATTTTCTTTATCATTTTCCATTTGCTCAACACCTTTGGTGAAAAATTAGCCAAGCAGGACGTTTTCAATGCCTTTTCAGGAATGTGGTTATCAACTTTTGTATTAATACCGATTGGGTTTTTTCTCACCTATAAAGCCATGCATGACTCACAATTGTTTAATAAAGAATATTATTATCGTTTGTCAAAAAAAATTAAACCATGGTTTTCCTGGGTAATTAACACTTTAGGTAAACAGAAAAAAGAGAAAATAATCGCTTAACAAATAATTGGTGTAACTTTTGAAATTAAATTTAATATTATGAGCAAACAAAATAAATCATCCCGCCGTAAATTTATTGCTGATACCGCTAAGGCAGGTATCGTAACGGCCATTACAGCTTCTTCAGCCGAAATTGTGTTAAGTTCATTTGTAAAAAAAGAAGCAGGCGTTGCATTACTCCCTACTGGTTTTGATCAAACTCCGTTAGCATATGCCTACAAAGACCTGGAGCCATCCATTGATGCCATGACCATGGAAATTCATTACACCAAACATGCAGCAGCTTACAGTAAAAACTTAAAAGAAGCAGCACAGGCAGAGGCTGTTGATATCAAAACACCATTGGAAGATGTATTGGCCAAAGTTTCAAAGTACTCTCCTAAAATAAGGAATAACGGTGGCGGACATTACAATCATGAATTATTCTGGAAGAGTATGAAAGCAACTGGTGAAGGAACTGCTTCCGGAAAATTATTAAAAGCAATTGAAGAAAATTTTAATTCATTTGATGCTTTTAAAACACAGTTTAGTGATGCCGCTAAATCAAGATTTGGAAGCGGGTGGGCATGGCTGGTATTAACGCCGGATAAAAAATTAAAAATTGGTTCCACTCCTAACCAGGATAATCCATTAATGGATATTTCTGATTTAAAAGGTTTTCCCCTATTGGGATTAGATGTATGGGAACATGCCTACTATTTAAAGTATCAAAATAAAAGAGCCGATTATATTGAGCAGTGGTGGAAAGTGGTAAACTGGAACTTTATTCAAACCCGTTTTGAACAAAATTTTTAATTCCGGTTAAAAATTTCTGTTATACTCTTTTAAAAAAATATTACGTTTGCTCCTTCATTTAACCCGGAAGGATGAATTATAGCTGGAAAGTTTTACTGCCCTTATTTCTTGGAACAGTTATTATGATGTTTGTTCTTCAGAAACAGGGAAGTAGTTTAAAAACAGAAAATACCCCTTTAAAAATTGTAAGCCTGGAGTTGGCTAAAACAAAGGAAGAAGTACAAAATGTACTTAAAGCATGGGAGCCCGATGAGAACACTGATCGCCTTACTATAGCCGGCAAAAATATTTACCTCGATTTTATTTTTATTTTCTTTTATAGTTTATTCCTTTTTGCAGCCTGCCGTAAAATTCGGTATCATAGTCAGAAATGGCAGAAAAAAGCCGGTAAAAATTTCGCAGTGATGGCTTTAACAGCAGGTGGATTTGATATTATTGAAAATATATTAATGCTGCAAACACTCAAAGGAAATTATGATGTGTTTTCCACACTGGCCACATTTGTGTGTGCCGCAGTTAAATTTACATTAGCAGGGCTCGCTGTTGTATATATCCTTCTCGGATTACCCCGTCTTTTTCGTTCACGTAAGTACTAAAATTGGCTCAGCCTTTGCCGGAACTATTTACACACAGGTAATAAGACCAACAAAGGCTGATGTAGCTTAAACAATCGCTTCGCAAATTTATAGGTGATGTTCCGTTAATAAGTGTTAAAGCTTCAACAAACTTTTGCACAAATAATAAAGCACGGTGTAAAAACACCGTGCTCACTTAACCCTAAAACCGAAATGGTTTTACCAACTCATGAAAGTAGAACTCAAAGTTCCACTTCTGTAAATACTAAGACTGTCTGCATACTGACAAATGCGGCTTTGCAAAAGCAAATGTTTTCTTAAAAGGCCATCCTACCATCATCATTCTGTAAATCGAAAATCCCTACTTTCGTTGTCTTATATTTTTCAATCTCATTCAATTAACGTTATGCAAGTTTGGAAAGATTACCAGGAAAAGAACAAAGAACGTTTTCTTAACGAAATGCTTGACCTTCTCAGAATTCCTTCAGTAAGTGCTAAGAGCGAACATAAGCGGGATATGCTGAAATGTGCTGAAGCTGTAAAAGAAAGTTTATTAAAAGCAGGTGCTGATAAAGCAGTAGTAATGCCAACCGAAGGCCATCCTGTTGTTTATGGTGAAAAAATTATTGATTCATCCAAGCCAACCGTTTTAGTGTACGGTCACTACGATGTTCAACCGGTTGAACCATTAGAATTGTGGCATAGTGGCCCGTTTGATCCTGTAATTAAAGATGGAAAAGTGTTTGCCCGTGGCTCTGCTGATGATAAAGGACAATTCTATATGCATGTAAAAGCAATGGAAACTTTAGTACAGACAAATACCATGGCAACCAACATTAAATTTTTAATTGAAGGAGAAGAAGAAGTTGGTTCACCTAATCTCGGAAAATTTGTTGCTGCCAATAAAGAGTTATTAAAAGCAGATGTGATCTTGATCAGCGATAGTTCTATGCTGAGCATGGAAACTCCATCATTGGATACCGGCGTTCGTGGATTGAGTTATATTGAAGTAGTAGTAACGGCTTCGGGTCGTGATTTACATAGTGGAACTTATGGTGGTGCTGTTGCCAATCCAATTACTGTTCTTTCAAAAATGATTGCTTCTGTTCATGATGAAAATAATCATATCACCATTCCTGGATTTTATGATGACGTAGTGGTTGCCGGAGCCGAAGAAAGAGCACTCATCAACAAAGCTCCTTTCAATGAAAAAGAATACAAAGATGAAATTGGTATTAAAGAATTATGGGGCGAAAAAGGATTTACCACTTATGAAAGAACCGGTATAAGACCAACATTGGAATTAAATGGTATTTGGGGTGGTTATACAGGTGAAGGTGCAAAAACTGTTTTACCGGCAAAAGCTCATGCAAAGATTTCTGCAAGATTGGTTCCCAATCAAACATCATCAAAGATGACGGAATTATTGCTGAATCATTTCCGTTCTATTGCTCCCTCTTGTGTAACAGTAGAAGCTTTTGAACACCATGGCGGCGAACCTTATATGACCCCTATTGACAGCAAAGGTTACAAAGCAGCTTCCAAAGCAGTGGAAACAACTTTTGGCAAAGCTCCTATTCCTGTTCGTGGTGGTGGAAGCATTCCTATTTGTTCAATCTTAGAAAAAGAGTTAGGTATTAAAATTATTTTCATGGGTTTTGGATTGGATAACGACAATCTTCATTCTCCCAATGAAAAATATAATATTGAGAATTACTATAAAGGGATTGAAACGATTCCTTACTTCCACAAATTCTTTGCGGAAGGGAATTAATTAATCAAAAGTAAAAAGTCAAAATATTTTTTTTGAATTTTGACTTTTTACTTTTTAATTAGCACATGTCTGAAAAAGAAAAACTCCGTCTCGATAAATATCTCTGGGCTATTCGTCTTTTCAAAACAAGAACACTGGCAGCAGCTGCCTGTGATACCGGCAAAGTAAAATGTGATGGTGCAGCCTCCAAAGCAGCAAAGCAAGTTCATATAGGCGATGAATACGAAATAAAAACAGAAGCTAAACGATGGAAAATAAAAGTAACCGGGCTTTTACATAGTCGTGTTCAATATAGCGAAGCCATAAAATTTTATATTGATATTACACCTGAAGAAGAAATTCAACGATTACAATACCAGGCTGCTGTTTTTCATACCGGCAAAAGAAAAAGCAAAATTGGTCGTCCCACCAAAAAAGAAAGAAGAGACCTCGATGATTTTATTGGGGATTAAATGGAGTAAATAAAATCTTTATCATCACTTTTTATTAAGTCACCCACCGTAGTAGAAGAAAACATTGCAATTAATTCATTCCTGTTTTGTGCAATGCGGTGATGCATGGGACAGGGCTTATCAGCATTACATTTTCTTAAACGAAGAGAACATTCCTGAAACTGTTCTAACCCATCAGTCAATTCCATTAATCGTATAAGTGGTATTGAAGTGGTGCCGTCATTAACAGAAAATCCGCCAAATGGTCCCTTCACCGAGTCAATGATTTTTTCTTTGGCCAGCATCTTCATGATCTTCCCCAAAAAATGTTTGGGTATCTGCAAATTATCCGCCACCTCCTGTATTTGCACACGGGATTGGTTTTCATTTATCATCACTACGTACAATATACTACGCAGGGCATACCCAAAAGATTTTGAAAATACCATTGGCCAAAAATATAAGGCCCATTTAATCTTCCGGTTGATAAATATCATTTATAGTGTTGATGATACTCAACCGCCTCTTATTTTATCAGGAATACTTTTGACCTCATAAAAGAGGTCAACGTCTTTTTATCAAACATTAAAAACTTATTTACGATGAAACTAAAACAGATAACCATCTTAACACTTTTATTAAGCGGAACAATCATCACCTTAATTGCCTGTGGTAGCGGGGGAGAAAAGAAAACTACTGAAACAACTCAGCCAGCTGCTACTACTACTGACAATGCCCAAAAGGAAAAGGATAATAAAAGAGGTATTGGCAAATTTACTAAAGTGGATATTCCTGCTACATTAGATAAAGCCATGGCCGATGCAGGTAATAAAATATATGATACCAAATGTATGAGCTGCCACCGTCTTACTGACGAAAAATTAGTTGGTCCTGGTTGGAAAGGTGTAACCTCCAGACGTACTCCTGAATGGATCATGAATTTTGCCACCAATACAGATGAGATGCTGGCTAATGATCCACAAGCGCAGGCATTGCTTGAAACATGCTTGGTTCGTATGCCTAACCAAAGTCTTACTGATGATGATGCAAGACATGTATATGAGTTCATGCGTAAAAACGACGGCGTAAAATAATTCTCACCATAATCACTAAATATTTCTTTATGAAACATGCTTTCTCCAAACTGCTGCTGGCTATTATAATAATAAGCTTTTTAGCCCCGGCATGTAAACCCAAAGGAGTTGAATCGGCTGTAAGCGGCGATGCTGCACAGAAAACGTATGTAGCTCCGGGTAAGTACGACGAATTTTACGATTTTGTTTCCGGTGGTTTTAGCGGACAAATGAGTGTGTATGGCATACCTTCGGGAAGATTGTTCCGTGTAATCCCTGTATTTTCTGTTGACCCTGAAAAAGGATATGGATACAGTGAAGAAACAAAAGCAATGCTTAACACTTCTCATGGTTTTGTTCCCTGGGATGACCTGCATCACATTGCATTATCAGAAACAGATGGGGTACAGGACGGACGCTGGGTGTTTGGTAATGGTAATAACACTCCACGTATTGCCCGTGTTGACCTGAAAACATTCCGCACTGCTGAAATCATCGAAATACCCAATAGTGCCGGTAACCACTCCTCTCCTTTTATTACTGAAAATTCAGAATATGTAGTAGCCGGAACAAGATTTAGCATACCGATGGATAACAGTAACGATGATGTACCCATTAACACTTACAAACAAAATTTCCGTGGCACCGTAAGCTTTATCGCTGTTGATAAAAATACAGGTGGCATGAAAATTAATTTCCAGATTTTATTACCCGGCGTAAACTTTGACTTAGCAAGAGCCGGTAAAGGAAAATCTCACGGATGGATGTTCTTCAGTTGTTATAACTCCGAAAGAGCAAACACTTTATTAGAAGTAAATGCTTCTCAAAAAGACAAAGACTTTATTCTTTGTGTTAACTGGAAGAAAGCGGAAGAATATTTAGCTGCCGGTAAAGGACAAAAACAATCTGTAAAATATGCACACAACCTGTACGATGAGAAAAAACATATGGCTTCTTCTACAATAGAGAATGAAGTAACTGTGCTTGATCCAAAAGATTGTCCGGATATGGTTTACTTTATGCCTTGTCCTAAATCTCCTCATGGTTGTGATACTGATCCTACTGGTGAATACATTGTTGGTAGCGGTAAACTCGCTGCTGTAATTCCTGTTTTCTCTTTTACTAAAATTCAACAGGCTATTGCCAGCAAAAATTTTGATGGCGATTATGAAGGTATCCCTGTATTGAAATATGATGCCGTATTACATGGTGAGGTGCAAAAACCAGGTCTTGGCCCTTTGCATACAGAATTTGATGCCAACGGTAATGCCTATACTTCTTTCTTTGTTTCATCTGAAGTAGTAAAATGGAATATAAAAGACCTGAAAGTACTGGACAGGGTGCCTACTTATTATTCTGTTGGTCACTTAAGTGTTCCGGGTGGGCCTACTAAAAAACCATGGGGCAAATATTTGATTGCTTATAATAAAATCACTAAGGACCGTTACCTGCCCACAGGCCCGGAATTGGCTCAAAGTGCACAGTTATACGACATCAGTGGCGATAAAATGAAACTGATTCTTGACTTCCCCACTATTGGTGAACCGCACTATGCAGAAGCCATTCCTGCTGATTTAATAATGAAGAATTCCCAGAAAATCTACAAGATCGAAGAGAATGCCAATCCTTATGCTACTATTGGTGATAAAAACGCAAGAGTAGAACGTAAAGGAAATGAAGTGCATGTGTATATGACAGCCATCCGTTCACACTTTACTCCTGATAATATTGAAGGGGTAAAAATGGGTGATGTGGTTTACTTCCATGTAACTAATCTTGAACAGGATTGGGACGTTCCGCATGGCTTTGCTGTAAAAGGCGCCAACAATGCTGAATTACTCATTATGCCCGGTGAAACACAAACACTGTCATGGAAACCAGAAAAGCCAGGGGTATATCCAATGTATTGTACAGACTTCTGCTCTGCGCTGCACCAGGAAATGCAGGGTTATATCCGGGTAAGTGCCGCTGGTTCTAATGTGCCTATCACATTCAGTACCGGAAAAACAAATCCTGAACCTGCACCAGCTCCATCTAAATAAATAAATCGAAGGCAGCTCCTGCAAAAGGAGTTGCCTTTATCATACTAAAACGATTGTTATGAAACATTTAAATAAACTGTTTGCATTATTACTAATAGTATTGATGATTTCCTGTAACAACAATGCTACCACTGAAACCAAAACAACAGATAACACAACCACTCCTGCTGCCGGTGGACAAGAAGCAGTAAAAGATGATGAATCACAAAAAGATGTTGTAAAAATTGCAGTAGGTTCAAAAGACCATACAACATTAGTAGCTGCATTGAAGCAAGCCGAACTGGTAACAGCTCTTTCAAACGCTGGTCCGTTTACTGTGTTTGCACCAACCAATGCAGCGTTTGATAAACTTCCTGCAGGAACTGTGGATGGTTTGATGAAAGATGATAAAAAAGCAGACCTGCAAAATATTTTACAATACCACGTAGCAGTGGCAGTATATAAAGCAGAGAATTTGCTGGATGGCCAGGTAATTAATATGGCCAATGGTGATAATATCACTCTAAGTGTGAAAGATGGAAAAGTAACAGTTAATGGAACAGCTCATGTTGTAGCTTCTATCCCTGCAACCAATGGTATCATTCATGTAATTGACGGAGTGTTGTTACCTCCTGCAAAAAAATAAATCATGATTAAACGAATTACACGGGTTGCACAAATTAATATCCATAACAGTATAATCAATTCGTGTAATTCGTTTCAATTAGTGTTATAAAAAATTAAAATGAAAAAGTTAAGCACCATATCCCGGATACTGATGGCCTTTGCTTCCTTAGCATTGATTGGAACTTTTTTTGTACCGGTATGGAGAATAGATTTGTTTGCCCCCCAATATCCTGAAGGTTTAACTATGAAAATATGGTTAACCAAATTAACCGGTGATGTAGATATCATTAATGGATTGAATCACTACATTGGTATGAAGCACATCAGTGTTGAAATGTTTCCAGAGTTTTCGTACCTCATATACATTGTTGGCTTCTTTATTGTGGTGGTTTTAATTGCTGCTATTACAGGTAACAGGAAAATATTAGCTGCATACCTGTTACTTTCTATCATTGGCGGTGCATTGGCTATGTATGATTTCTGGAAATGGGGATATGCTTATGGACACGACCTTAACCCCGATGCTCCAATTAAAGTGCCGGGTATGGGTTATCAGCCTCCGTTAATTGGTCACAAACGCTTATTAAATTTTGATGCTTACTCAACTCCCGATATTGGCGGATGGATAGTGGTGATTGCAGGTGTTCTTGCTTTTTTAATATTTTTTACCGCCTGGTATAAGGCAAAAAAGAAATTACCCGTTTCAACAGCTACAGCAGCAATGGCAGGATTAATGCTTCTCTTTACATCCTGCTCAACTAATCCGCACCCTATTACTTTAGGCAAAGATGATTGTTACACCTGCAAAATGGGATTTGTTGATCCTAAGTTTGGCGGTGAAGTAATTACTACCAAAGGCAAAGTGTATATGTTTGATGATGTCATTTGCATGGTTCGATTTTTAAAGTCGGGAAGTGTTGATGAAAAAAACATCAGCAAAAAAGTATTCATCAACTATAATAAAGAAAACGATTTTATTGAGGCCGATAAAACTTTCTTTTACGTAAGCGCCGCTCTTAAAACTCCTATGAACAGTAATGCTGCAGCCTTTACTTCACAGGCT
The DNA here is from genome assembly GCA_003963365.1 of Sphingobacteriales bacterium. Taxonomy (GTDB): domain Bacteria; phylum Bacteroidota; class Bacteroidia; order Chitinophagales; family Chitinophagaceae; genus AWTP1-9. The sequence goes on along the minus strand of RXJG01000004.1, from coordinate 879,725 downwards.
GAAGCAGAAAAGATGAACAGTGATGGAAAAGGGAAAGTGATGCATTGGGATGAAGTGTACAGCAAACTGCAATAGAACAGTTAGCCGGCTGATGAATAAACAAACCAGCTAAAACCAACATTATTCATCAGCTTTAAAACAAGAAAACAAAACATTTTGAAAAGGAGAATTACCATATTACTATTTCTTTTATCAGCACTCAACTGCTATGCCCATACCATTACAACCGGTCCGGCAGTTTCCATAAAAAAAGCCATTGCCTCTGCCAAAGATGGTGATACCGTTATTATTACAAAAGGTTTGTATAAAGAAGGCAACATCGTTATTCAAAAATCCATCGCCATCATTGGTCAAAACAATCCTGTTCTCGACGGAGAAAATAAATACGAGATATTTACTGTTAGCGGAAAGAACATCACCATTAAAGGAATCAGCTTTCAGAACTCCGGTTATTCCGCCATGAATGATTATGCTTCCATTAAAGTGATTGACGCTAGCAATATAACAATTGAAAACAATACGATATACAACGCCTATTTTGCTATTCATCTTTCCAATACATCCTACGCTGTTGTACGCAACAACAGCATAAAGGGAAATCCTAAATCTGAACAGTTAACCGGCAATGGTATTCATTTATGGAAAAGCAATCATGCCTTAATTGAAAACAATCATATACAAGGGCACCGTGACGGTATTTACTTTGAGTTTGTAACCTTTTCCACCGTTAAAAAGAATTTCAGTGAGTTGAACATCCGTTATGGTATTCACTTCATGTTCTCTAATGATGATACTTACCTGAATAATACTTTTCTAAATAACGGAGCCGGTGTGGCTGTGATGTATTCCAAAAAAGTAATTATGCAGGGAAACCGCTTTGAACAAAATTGGGGACCATCAGCTTATGGCATTTTATTAAAAGATATCAGCGACAGTTATATCAGCGGCAATACTTTTTTCAAAAACACAGTAGCTCTTCACCTGGAAGGCACGAGCCGTATTGAAATCAATAAAAATATTTTTAAAGAGAACGGCTGGGCAGTTAAAATACAGGCCAGCTGTAACGATAATAATTTTCATGAAAATAATTTTATTCAAAACAGTTTTGATGTGGGAACGAACGGTTCCTTAGTACTCAACAATTTTGATAATAACTATTGGGATAAATACGAAGGCTACGATATGAATAAAGATGGAAAAGGAGATGTGCCTTATCACCCCGTGAGCATGTACAGTATGATCAGTGAACAAAATCCCAGCACTTTGATTTTACTCCGGAGCTTTATTGTTTCCTTATTAGACAAAGCGGAAAAAGCTATCCCCAGTTTAACACCTGAAAACTTAGCAGATACAAAACCATCTATAAAAGCGTTTAAATTATGATTCGTATTGAACATATCAGCAAGCGATTCAAAAAACTCCAGGCATTAGATGATATCAATGCCATCTTCAACAACGGGCAGGTTGTTTCACTCATTGGCCCTAACGGCTCAGGTAAAACAACCTTGATTAAATCCATTTTAGGAATGGTAAAAGCAGACAGCGGAAAAATATTTGTGAACAATACACAAATCAACGGAGACCCTTCTTACCGCAGCAATATTGGTTATATGCCGCAGATAGGCCGTTATCCTGATAACATGAAGATTGGTCATTTGTTTGCGATGATGAAGGATATCCGCAATGCAAAAGATATGGTGCTGGATGAAGAGCTATTAAAAAAATATGACCTGGAAAAAATATTTGAAAAACCTATGCGGACGCTCAGCGGCGGTACGAGGCAAAAAGTGAGTGCCGCCCTGGCGTTTTTATTTAATCCTGATATTTTGATTTTGGATGAACCTACTGCCGGTCTTGACCCTTTATCATCTGAAATACTAAAAGAAAAAATCATCGCAGAAAAAAAGAAAAACAAACTCATTCTCATCACCTCACATATACTAAGTGATTTGGAAGAATTCACCACACATGTAATGTATATGCAGGAAGGCAAACTCATCTTTCTGAAAGAAGCAGAAACATTACAGGAAGAAACCGGTGAAATAAAAATCAGTAAAGCCATAGCAAGAATTATGAAAGGTGAACAGCCAGGTAATGACTGGATTGATAAAGTATTTCATTTGAACAGCAACAAAAAAACTATTTAACCATGCTCAAACTCACCCGCTATATATTATACGATATACTCAGAAGCAAAATTGTAATTGCTTACACACTCTTTTTACTCATAGTTTCTTTTAGCATGTTCCGAATGGAAGAAAACAGCGGTAAAGCCTTATTGAGTTTATTAAACATCATCCTGATTGTATTACCCTTAATCAGTTTAGTATTCAGCACTATTCACTATTACAATTCGTATGAATTTATTGAACTGATGTTATCACAGCCTATGAGCCGCACCCGTATTATCATAGCAGAATATGCAGGCGTTACTATTTCTTTATTAGCAGCTTTTTTAATTGGCGCCGGTATTCCGGTATTAATCTTCTCTCCTACTGACACCGGCATTACGATGTTGCTTACAGGTTTAGCATTAACCATGATATTTACATCACTGGCTTTTGCAGTATCCGTTAAAGCAAGAGATAAAGCAAGAGGCATAGGCTCTGTTTTATTAGTATGGTTTTATTTCGCACTCATTTACGATGGATTGATTTTATTAATCCTGTTCAGCTTCAGTGATTATCCATTGGAAAAAGTAACATTAGCATTATCCTTCCTCAACCCGCTTGACCTTGGCCGCATTTTCATCATGCTAAAAATGGATGTAAGTGCTTTGATGGGTTATACCGGTGCTTTGTACAAAGATTTCTTTGGCAGCACTGCCGGCATGGCATTAGTTACCGGCGTAATGCTGTTATGGATAATAATTCCTGTATGGTTAGCCGTTCGCTATTTTAAAAAGAAAGATTTATAAACTTAAAAAGTATTGTATGAACAACTTAGCAAATGAAAGCTTAGCAAAAATCGTTAAGTCCAATTTTCGCACTGCTTCTGTATTTGAAAAATACCATCTTGATTTTTGCTGCAAAGGAAAACGTTCCCTGCAACAAGCCTGTGACGAAAACCATGTATCGGTAAATGAAGTAGTAAGCACACTGGAAGAAGTGATAGCCGGAGGTAATCCTATTGTTGATTTTGATAAATATACTGTCTCTGCACTGATTGATTATATCGTTAATACACATCATGCATATGTACTCAATGAATCACCACAGTTATATACCTGGTTACAAAAAGTAGCTGCTAAACATGGAGAACGACATCCTGAAATGCTGAAAGTATTCAGCCTGTTTCATGAGGTAAAGGAAGAACTGATGCATCATATGCAAAAAGAAGAACTGGTATTGTTTCCAAGAATAAAAGAATTAGAAACATTAGAAAAAGAAGGAGCTCATGCAATTGGTCGCAACCACACATATATAACTGCACCAGTAAGCATGATGGAGCAGGAGCATGAACATGCGGGTGAATTACTGGAACAAATAAGAATACTTACGAGTAATTACACACCTCCGGCTGATGCATGCACTACTTACAGATTAAGTTTTGCATCGCTGCAGGCATTTGAAGCAGACCTGCACCAGCATGTACACCTGGAGAATAATTTATTGTTTTCAAAGGCTATTGCGTTAATTGAAAAGTTAACACAAAGCAGCGCTAATTAATAAGTCAGCATAAGCTGCTAACTTGATGAAAATCATTTCGGCCTGTAGTCATTATCAGTATTACCGGCAGGGTGAACGTATAATTTTGTTTACACGACTAAGCAGAAAGAAATGAAATTGCTGATTACCGAAAGCATGTCAGTAAGGGATTTGCAGTTAGCCTTTAACGGACTGTTTCCTTTTCTTAAACTGGAGTTTTTTAAAAACGGAACAGTGCTGGAGAAGATGTATGGTCTCAATAAATTAATTTCACCCCACAGCACCATTGGTCAGTTATGGAAGAAGAAAGAAGCTGCCGAAATTGAAATCAATGAAAATACGAGGGTGAGAGACCTTGAAAATGATTTTCTTGAAAAGTTTGGCATTACTACGCAAATTTTCCGCAAGGCTGGAAATTTATGGCTGGAAACAACCATGACGGATAGCTGGACATTAAAACAGCAAAATGAACATGGTAAAGAAATTACGCTGGGTAAGTCAAAAGAAGAACCCAAAGGTGATTTTGATTTAAACAGAGGTGAATAGGTGCCAGGCATCTCAACAATTCCAGGCACCTGTTTATTTTAATACAGTAAACTACCCAGCTTCTCCAAATTAATAATCTTAATCTTTCCATCTTTAATTTCAATCAGTTTCTCTGATTTGAAATCACTCAGCGTACGGATTAAAGATTCAGTAGCTGTACCTATGTATTGAGCAATATCTTCTCTTGATATATCAATAGAGTTATTACTGCCTTTGTCTTTATTAAATTTGGTATGAATATCCACCAGCGCCTTTGCCACTCTCTTTCTCAATGAATCGTAAGCAAGGTGTAACAGTCTTTCCTCTTTCTCTTTAACATCGTTCGCAATTAAGCGGATGAACTTACCGGCAATAGCCATATCATTATAAACCGCATTCAAAAAATCATCGCAGGAAACCATTACTATTTCAGCTTCTTCCAGCACTTCAGCCGTATCATCATAACTGCGGCTTTCTAATAAAGCAAGGTACCCGATAAAGTCTCCTTCACTATAAAGATTGGTGATGTACTCTTTTCCATCATCATGTACTTTATACGTTTTTACTTTTCCTTTTTTGAGATAGTATAAGTATTTGGGCCGCTTCCCTTCGTTGTACAGTGTTTGTTTTTTTGATAATTCTTCTGTATCATAATTCTCCAGCTGCATGTTGATTAAGCCATGTCCTTTCAATTCTTTCATGAATTCATTAGCCCCCTGCTCACCGGAAGAATATTTGTTTTGCAGTATATCTATTTTGCGTAACCGTATTTCAATAGCTCTTAATAATTCCAAATCATCAAAGGGTTTGGTGATATAATCATCGGCCCCCATTTCCATTCCCTTTCGGAAATCGGTTCTTTCTGTTTTAGCAGTTAAAAAAATGAATGGAATATTTTCTGTCTCAGCATTCTTCTTTAATAAATGTAGTACACCGTAACCATCCAGCTCCGGCATCATAATATCACAAACAATAATGGATGGCTTTTCAGCTATCGCTATCTCCACTCCTCTTTTTCCATTCTCAGCGGTAAAGGTTTTATATCCTGCCAGTGAAAGTATCTCAGCCGTATTTTCCCTGATATCGTTATTATCATCAATAACTAAAATGCTGTGCATGTGTTATACGTTTTTCTTATTTGGTAAAGTTATGGTGATTGTTGTTCCCTTGCCTAATTCGCTGTCAATTTTTACATTGCCATCCAGCAATTGCAGGTAGCGGCTAACAATATGCAATCCAAGACCAGTTCCCTGTATATTTTCCGCATTTCTTCCACGAAAGAAACTGCTGAACAAATGCTGCTGGTCTTCTTTGGAAATACCTATTCCATTATCTTTTACTCCCACTTCCATATACTCATCTTTAATGCAGGCCATAACCTCAATTGCATCATCTTCTTTTGAAAATTTAATGGCATTGCCTAACAGGTTAATCATTATATTTTTTAGCAGGCGTTTATCTGTGGTAAAACCGTTGCCTTCTGAAACCTTTAATTCTATATGCTGACCAGGTTTTAATATCGGTTTCATTTCATCTACTATATCCTGCAAAAAATCTTTGGCTTCAAAATAAGCAAAGTCAGCTGTTATCTTTCCTTCTTCCAGCTTACCTAAGTTCAGAAAGTCTTCTAATAATTCATTCAAATGTTTTACAGAATCTTTTATCTTATTAATATGTCTTTCTCTTTTATCCTGCTCTTCGGTTTGTGTATATTTTCCCAATATGGCGGCAGAAGATAATACAGTACTCAACGGAGTTCTGAATTCATGCGAGGCCATGGATACAAATCTTGATTTAATCTCACTGAGTTCTTTTTCTTTTTCCAGTGCTTCACTCAGTTCCTGCTGCGAACGTTCCAGTTCCTGCAAAGCTTCTTTTAATATCAATGTTCTTTCTTCCACTTTATTCTCCAGTTCAGCATTCAACTTTTTTACATCAGAAGTAATTCTTTCTAATTGTGCTTTTTGTTCCAGTAATTTTTTTTCTGATTCCTTCCGCACCGTTATATCCACTAAAAAAGCAATTACATAAAACTCTTTCTTTTGCTGGTAATAACTCAAACTCACTTCTACCGGGAACTCGTTACCATCTTTACGCCGGGCAAATAAATCACGGCCATGACCCATTTGCCTGCTTTGAGGATGTAGCTGAAAATCGTGTCGGTAACCTTCATGCTTTGGCACATACCGCTGTGGAATTAGTTCTTCTACTTTCCTGCCAAGTAATTCTTCTTTATCATAACCGAACATTCTTTCCGCAGCAGGATTAATTAATACAATCTCCCCGGCTTTATTGGCAAGAATGATTCCTTCAGTAGTATTATGAAAGAGGGCATTGATTTGTTTTTCCTCAGAATCTTTATCTCTCGATATTCTTTTTACAAAAATTACCAGCATAACGGCCCCGGCTATCAGGCACATGGAAAATAAATGCTGAAACATGACCTGTGTTGGAGTAAGGTTATGATCAAGAAAATAGGTGACAAACACGAAGAGAAAACTTATAACTCCAAATATGTAGGTATAATAATCTTCTTTAATAAAAATCGTAAGCATTACGAATGTGAGCAAGCCACCATCAAAAAAAGCAAAGTCGGGAAAACGAAACTCCAGCCATGCGGTGACGGCAAACACTACCAGGCTGAAACCAAGAATATTTGTTTTCCTGAATTGATACATTAGTTGGTTACTGTTAGGGTGGTCCCTTTTTTGAAAATGCAAAGCAATATAATTGATTTTCTCCTTAACTGATGCTTATCAATACACGGGCTGAGAAATCTCAATATACAGTTGGTGGGCTAAATCTATTTTAGCGGCAATTTTTATGCAGACACCAGCTACGGAGAATAAATTAGTGTGCACCCACTGCGGGGAAGACTGTATTACTGCCAACATAATTTTAGGTGATAGTCACTTTTGTTGCGAGGGATGCAAAATGGTTTACCAACTAATAAACCAGAACGGTCTCTGTGAATATTATAACCTCAACGAAAATCCCGGTATCAATCAACGCATCACTATTCGTAAGGATAAGTTTGCTTTTTTAGATGACCAGAAAATTGAACAGCAGCTCGTATCATTTAAAGATGATATACAAATTCATATTACTTTTTATTTACCACAAATGCATTGCAGCTCCTGCTTATACCTGCTGGAGAACCTGCATAAGCTGAATAAAGGAGTGATTGCGTCAAAAGTAAATTTTACCCGTAAAGAAGCAACGGTACGTTTCAATCACAAAGAAGTTTCATTGCGACAGGTGGCTGAGTTACTTACTTCAATTGGCTACGAGCCGTATATTAGTTTAAGCGATTTAAAACAGGCAAGACCCCGTCTAAATAAATCCATGATTTACCAGCTAGGTGTGGCTGGTTTTTGCTTTGCCAATATCATGCTGATGAGTTTCCCTGAGTATTTGGGACTGGAATTGGCTGAGAAAAGTCTGCAGGGTGTATTCCGTACCCTTAACTTTATTTTATCGCTGCCGGTATTATTATATAGCGCTTTACCTTTTTATGAATCTTCCTGGAAAAGTATAAAACATAAATTTCTCAATATAGATGCACCGATTGCCTTAGCGGTGATAATGACCTTTATCCGCAGTGCATATGAAGTGTTAAGTGGTACCGGTGCTGGATATTTTGACAGTATGACCGGTATTGTATTTTTTATGCTGGTAGGCAGGGTGCTGCAGCAAAAAACCTATCAGCAGCTTTCTTTTGAAAGAGATTATACTTCTTATTTCCCGGTTGCCGTAAGTGTACTGAAGAATAAAGAAGAAATTCCAACTGCATTGCCCGACATCAAACTCAATGATACTTTATTAATACATAATGAAGAACTCATTCCGGCTGATGGCATTCTTACCAAGGGAAAAGCTTTTATTGATTATAGTTTTGTTACGGGGGAATCATTACCAGTAATGAAAGATGTAGGTGAATTTATTTATGCCGGTGGCAAACAAACCGGTGGAACTATTGAAGTATTAGTGATGAAGGAAGTAGCGCAAAGCTATCTTACCCGATTATGGAATAAGGATGGAGAAAAAACTGCTGAAGAAAAAACCCACTCATTTGTACATGCTTTAGGCAAATACTTTACTTATATAGTTTTTGTACTGGCATTAACCGGTGCAATCTATTGGTCGTACCATGACAGCAGCAAAGCATGGAATGTAATTACCACTGTATTGATTGTTGCCTGTCCCTGTGCTTTATTACTCAGCAACAGTTTTACCAATGGAAATATCTTAACCATACTGGCCCGCAATAAATTTTATTTACGTAATGCACAGGCTATTGAAGATATTGCCAATATCAATCACATTGTATTTGATAAAACGGGTACATTAACCAATGCGCAGCACCAGGATATTATATATGAAGGTACACCGCTAACCAAAGAACAGGAACAATTGATTGGCACTTTAGCCGCCCAGTCCACTCACCCATTGAGTAAAGCATTGTCAGTTTATCTTAACCGCAATAATCAATTTGAAGTAGTAGGTTTTTGTGAAGTAAAAGGAGAAGGTATTGAAGGTTTTGTAAATGGTGAGCTGATTGCATTAGGTTCTAAAAAATTTATTAAAGGAAGGTTTACGCAACCGGATACAGGAACAAGAGTATATGTTGCCATAGAAAATAAACCACTCGGTTATTTCCGTTTTCAAAATCATTACCGGGAAACCCTGCCCGCATTAGTTCACGACCTGAGGAAACACTATAATTTATCCGTTATCTCCGGCGACAGCAATGCAGAAAGAGAAACCCTGCAAAACATGATGGGCATTACGAGTACGGTATTATTTGAACAATCACCAGCTGATAAATTAATTTATATACAACGTTTACAAAACCGCAAAGAAAAAGTGATGATGATTGGGGATGGATTGAATGATGCCGCTGCATTAAAACAAAGTAATACAGGAATAGCCCTCACTGAAAACACTAATAATTTCACCCCCGCCAGTGATGCTATCCTGGAAGCCGGTCAGCTATCCAAACTTTCCCGTTTCATTCAGTTGTGCAGGGCTAATAAGCAAATTGTAATGGCGAGTTTTATCCTCTCCATTGTATATAATGTTATTGGATTATACTTTGCTCTGCAGGGAGTGCTTTCTCCTATAATTGCAGCCATATTAATGCCCAGTAGTTCTATCAGTATCATCCTGCTCACGTTTGGCAGCAGTACAGTTGCCGCTAAATGGCTGAGGCTATAACAAACACAAAAATAATATCCGATCACTAAAATGTTCTATAGGAATCTTTAGTGCATTCGCCTCAATAATCACCATGCGTTCCTGCGGAACGCTCAAATTCTCAATATGCTTATCTGCCCACGAAATATCCCGATGGGACATTGAGAGATTAAAACAAATCCCCTTTTTTGATAAAAATCATTTTCAAAATTGAGTTCTGTCATCTCACTATCATCTGCACACCAATACTTTTACGCCTTTAAAAGAAAGGAGAAAAAAATGAGTGTAATCATAATACTGTTACTCGCCAGTATATCTGTGGCCGCCCTGTTTTTAGGCGCCTTTATATGGAGCGTAAAAAAAGGCCAGTTTGATGATCATTACTCCCCTCCCCGCAGGATTCTTTTTGAAGACAACCCACCCGATTAATTAAGATTTTTAATTACAGCAACAGGTACCCTTACCGCAACCAATTATCAGAAACTAAAAACCCGAAACTATAATATGCAACTGGAAAAATTCTATTACGACAACAAGATTGTACGATCATTTGCTTATGCAACTGTCCTCTGGGGTGTAGTAGGTATGCTGGCTGGTTTGTGGGTAGCTGTGGAATTTTATTTTCCCGGCGCCACATTGAACTACCCGGGAACTACTTTCGGACGTCTTCGTCCCATCCACACCAATGCAGTAATTTTTGCTTTCGTTGGTAACTGTATATTTACCGGCGTTTACTATTCACTGCAGCGTTTGTGTAAAGCCCGTATGTTTAGCGACCTGCTGAGCAAAATTCATTTCTGGGGCTGGCAAACGATTATTGTTTTAGCGGCGGCTACTTTATTTTTTGGCATTACTACCGGAAAAGAGTACGCTGAGTTAGAATGGCCAATCGATATTTTAATTACACTTATATGGGTGGTTTTTGGTATCAATATGTTTGGTACAATTATTAAGCGTCGTGAATCACACATTTATGTAGCCATCTGGTTCTACATCGCCACCTGGATTACAGTGGCTATGCTGCATATTGTTAACTCCATTGAAATACCAGTTAATTTATTTAAAAGTTACAGCTGGTATGCCGGTGTACAGGATGCATTGGTACAATGGTGGTATGGTCACAATGCGGTAGCATTCTTTTTAACCACTCCTATTTTAGGTTTAATGTATTATTTCTTACCCAAAGCGGCTAACCGGCCTGTATATTCATACCGTCTTTCTATCATTCACTTCTGGGCATTGATATTTATTTATATCTGGGCTGGTCCACACCACTTATTATATACTGCTTTACCTGACTGGGCACAATCACTCGGTGTGGTATTCTCCGTAATGCTGATTGCTCCAAGCTGGGGTGGTATGCTGAATGGTTTGTTCACCTTACGTGGTGCATGGGATAAAGTGAGAGAAGACCCCGTATTAAAATTCTTTGTAGTTGCTGTTACTTGTTATGGTATGAGCACTTTTGAAGGCCCTATGCTTTCGCTGAAAAATGTAAATGCTATTGCTCACTTTACTGACTGGATTATTGGTCACGTACATATTGGTGGTTTAGGATGGAATGGTTTTATGGCATTTGGTATGTTGTATTTCTTAATTCCAAAACTGTTCAACACGCCATTATATTCTAAAAAATTAGCTACTAACCATTTTTGGCTGGGAACTATTGGAATAGTGTTATATGCCATCCCTATGTACTGGGCAGGTTTCACACAAAGTTTAATGTGGAAACAATTTACTGAAGAAGGTTCTCTTCAATATCCTTTCCTGGAAACGGTAACACAAATCATCCCGATGTATATCACCCGTAGTATTGGTGGTGCATTGTACCTGGTGGGAGTTTTCTTTATGGTTTATAACTTATACAAAACAGTTAAGCAGGGAAGCTTTATTGGTGACGAAGCGGCAGAAGCAGCTCCGCTGGAAAAAGCAAAGAGCCATGCTAAAGAATACTGGCATCGTGTTATTGAAAGAAGACCGATGCAAATGCTGGTGCTGAGTTTAATTGTAGTATTGATTGGTGGGTTGATAGAATTGATCCCTACTTTCCTGGTAAAATCAAATATCCCAACCATTGCTTCTGTAAAGCCTTATACACCGCTTGAGTTACAGGGCCGTGATATTTACATCCGTGAAGGTTGTTATACCTGTCACTCACAAATGATTCGTCCCTTCCGTGATGAAGTAAAAAGATATGGTGAATATTCTAAAGCTGGTGAATTTGTTTATGACCATCCATTCCAATGGGGTAGTAAACGTACCGGACCTGATTTAGCAAGAGAAGGTGGAAAAAACCCGGATAGCTGGCACTTCTTACACATGTTTGATCCACGACAGACTTCTGATAAAAGTATCATGCCAAGATATCCCTGGTTATATCAAAATGATTTAGATGTTTCCACCACTCCCGGCAAAATAAGGGCTATGCAAACGTTGGGTGTGCCTTATGAAAAAGGATACGACCAAATAGCCAATAATGATTTGGCCACACAAGCCAAAACAATTGCTGATGGCTTGAAAACAGACAGTAAAGTAAAACAACTGATGACCATAGAAGGTATTGGTAATCCCGAAAAGAAAGAAATTGTAGCATTGATTGCTTACCTGCAACGCATCGGTAAAGACATAAAAGCTGAAAGAAAATCAACAAATGTACAGGCATCACTTAAATGAAGTGAATAATGAATGGTCAATTCATTCAGTATTGACCATTCACCATTCACCTGAAAAGTAACTTTTAAAAGAAACTACTATGAAGTTTGTTCACTACTTAGAAAAAATAACCGATGTAAGCATATACCCGGTTATCTCCTTCTGCATATTCGGTTTGTTTTTCCTCGTGATGGCCACTTATGTTATTAAGGCCGATAAAAAACATATGGAAGAAAGAAGCCGCATACCGCTTGACTAACTAATAAAACTGATTGATATGTTCCGATACTTAAATACCATCAACATGAAAAAAATATGCAGGGCAGGTATGATTGCCTTTATCCTGGGATCCTCCGTTCCGGCAATGGCCCAGGGTCCAAAACCCGAATCATCACTTAATAACCCGCTGGCATTAACCTTAGTAGTAATTATTACTGCACTGGCATTAATTATCGGGTTACTGGCAGTAGTAGTTTATGGGGCTGCCGAAGTGGAATTAAAAAAACAACAAAGTCAAAAATCAAATACCGGGGCAGTATTAACCATACTGGCATTGTTAATCGCCACCACTGCAGGTGCACAAGGCTCAGCTCCTGCAACCACTGCTGCTGTCAGTGATAATGTTGGCGGTTTATCCAGTTCCACTTACTATATTTTAATGGTTGTTCTTGTAGTGGAAATTGCTGCCATTTTCTTTTTATTATTCCAGTTACGTTTTTTACTGGGTGCAGCTAAAGCAAAAGTTACCCAGGCAGATAAAACTGAAGAAGCTGCTGTTGAATACAAACCTGCTAAACCTCAATTAAACTGGTGGGACAAGTTCAATAAATTCCGCCCGGTTGAGAAAGAGGCAGATATTGATTTAGGTCATAACTATGATGGCATTCGTGAATTAGACAACCGTCTTCCACCCTGGTGGTTATACGGATTTTATTTCACCATCATTTTTGCTGCGGTATACCTGTACCGTGCACATGTATCACATGCAGCCCCGTCCAGTGCGGAAGAATACAAAATAGCTGTTGCCAGTGCAGAAGCTCAACTGGCTGAAAGATTAAAAGACCAGAAAAACAGGGTGGATGAAAATACAGTGGTACTTGTTACAGATAAGACTGAATTAGACAAAGGAAAAACTGTTTTCATGAGTAACTGTAAAGTATGTCATGGTGCACTGGGACAAGGTATTGTTGGTCCCAATTTAACAGATGATTACTGGATACATGGAGGAAACATTAAAGACTTATTTAAAACAATCAAATACGGTTATCCTGAAAAAGGAATGCAAAGCTGGAAAGAACAACTGAGCCCTGTTGAAATTGCTGATGTGGCCAGCTATATCAAATCGTTGAGAGGAACAAATCCCCCGGGTGCAAAAGAAAAACAGGGAGAATTGTATGTGGAAAATGGTGGCAGTACTCCTGCTGATTCAACGGGTGCAGCAAAAGCTGATTCCACCAAGGCAGCTAAGTAGTGAACACTAATGGAAACGACGAAAACTATATTGAAAGTGAAAAAGGAAATAGACGAGACCTCGTTTCGTGACCGGGTGGCCACAGTGGATGCAAAGGGAAAACGTAAATGGGTTTTTGCCCAACAGCCAAAGGGACGTTATTACCGTGCACGAACTATTGTGAGCTGGGTATTCTTTTTACTCTTTCTTGTACTGCCGTTCATCTATGTAAAAGGAAGACCCTTCTTTCTTTTCAACATACCGAAAGGAAAGTTCATTTTATTTGGGCAGGTGTTTTGGCCACACGATTTTTTTGTGTTTGCCATCGGCATGGTAACATTCGTAGTGTTCATAGTATTATTTACCGCAGCCTTTGGCCGTTTGTTTTGTGGCTGGGTTTGTCCGCAAACCAACTTCATGGAAATGGCTTTTCGCAAAATTGAATACCTGATTGATGGTGATGCGGCAGCACAAAAATTATTAAAGAATGGTCCATGGAACGGAACCAAAATCCGTAAGCGTATTGTAAAACACGGAATTTTCTTTTTGCTCTCCTTCATTATCGCTAATTATTTTTTAGCCTATATCATTGGTGTAAAAGATTTGTGGCATATTATTATTTCACCTGTAAGTGAGCATTTGGGTGGTTTTACTGCCATTACTGTTTTTTCATTTGTATTCTATTCTGTATATGCATTCTTTCGTGAACAGGCCTGTACTGTTGTTTGTCCTTACGGAAGGTTGCAGGGAGTATTACTCGACCGCAATTCCATGCTCGTTGCTTACGATTATAAACGTGGTGAGCCAAGAGGCAGGTTTGATAAACGGGTGGAAAGAAATATTGGCGATTGTATTGATTGCCATCAGTGTGTTAAGGTTTGTCCAACCGGTATTGATATCCGCAACGGTACACAACTGGAATGCGTAAACTGTACGGCTTGCATTGATGCCTGTGATGCGATTATGACCAGCATCAGCAAACCCAAAGGTTTAATTAGATACGCCAGTGAAAACGGCATCGCTAATCACGAGCCTTTACGTTACACCACCCGAATGAAAATGTATACCATTTTATTAGTAGTATTAGTGGGTATTCTTACCACACTTTTAGTAACCCGTGCCGAGTTTGAAGCTACCGTAATGCGGGCAGGTGGCTTGTTGTACCAGGAAATGGGTAAGGACAGCATAGGTAACCTGTATAATATTAAAATAGCCAATAAATCGGTTAAAAACATACCGGTAAAAATTCAACTGGAAGGATTACCGGGAAGGATAGAAATGATTGGCAACAGCCCGGCAGTTAATGTAAAAGAAGAAGCCGTTGCCGCCGGTTCCTTTTTTGTGATATTACCAAGGAATGCTATTAAACAACCTAAATCAAAAATTATGTTAGGTGTGTATGATAATGGCAAAAAGATAGATGAAGTGAAGACAAACTTTTTAGGGCCGGTGGGAGAATGAATAATGAATAATTAATAATTAATAATTAATAATACAAATCCTTTTAAAATCAATAATCATAAATAAGCAACTAGCAACCAGAAACAAAAACAAACAACGATGAATTGGGGAAACAAATTATTAGTAACCTTTATAATTTTCGGAGGATTCATGTCATTCCTCGTTTACAAAAGTATAAACACCCGGTTTGACCTGGTAACCAAAGATTATTATAAAGATGAGTTGGCATACCAACAGGTAATTGATGGAACAAAAAATGCCAATGCACTTTCCGGCAAAGTGAGTATTACAAAAGATGAAAAAAATATTGTAGTGCAGTTACCTGCAGACTTAAAAGGGAAAGCCATCAGTGGCACTATCTGGTTTTACAGTGCTGCTGATGAAAATAAAGACCGCAAGTTTGAATTAAAAACAGATGCAGACGGTAAACAGTTCTTTGAAAAAAATATGTTCTTCCCAATTGATTACAAAGTAAAAATTGACTGGAAGGCGGACAAAGAACATTATTATACAGAAACAGATTTTAGTGTTAAATGATATGGCCCGTTACCATAGCAGGATTGTCATTAGGCATCATCAGCAGTGCACACTGTATTGGTATGTGCGGCCCGTTATCACTGGCATTGCCTGTTACCAATTTATCGCCTGCAAAAAAATGGTTTGCCCTGCTTAGTTATAATGCCGGAAGAATCATTACTTATTCAGTCATGGGTTTGTTATTCGGGTTGATGGGAAGAAAAATATATTTAGCAGGCTTTCAGCAAAAGTTCTCTATAGTATTGGGCATTGCGGTTATTCTTTTAGTGATACAGTATTATGTATTCCGCAGAAATAATCAATCTGTCATCATAAAAAAAGTTTATCAACCAGTACAGCAATGGATATTTAAACTGTGGAGTAATAAAGCAAATTATTTATTTCTGGGTATGGCAAATGGTTTGCTGCCCTGTGCCATGGTGTATATCGCTGTAGCCGGTGCATTAAGTACCAGTGATGTAAGTAATGCGGTAGTGTTTATGGCCATGTTTGGCGCAGGTACCTTACCTGCGATGATGGTGTTTACCTATGCTGGTTCATTTTTAAAAATATCAGCAAGAAATACCATTAAAAAAGCAATGCCATTCCTGTTTGCAGCAATGGCGGTATTACTGATATTAAGAGGGATGAATTTGGGAATACCATTTATCAGCCCGGTAATGGAAAGTGGACCAAAAGAGGTGATGAGTTGCCATTAAAACATACCCAGTTCGTCATGTTGTTTATCCTGGTAACCCCATTCCGCCTTATCATTAAGTTCTTTACCATTATATTTTCCAAACCGCAGGATCGTATAAACCATCCATCCTATTAAAAAAGGTGAAGCGATGAAGATAAAACCGGCAAGTGTAAAAGAATCCGTTAACTGCGGAAGGATGTTATACAGCACAACAGCGATTGTAGTGATTAAAACTGCGAAAGCCGGTTTTTTAAGCATAGCACCGTGTTTTAAAGTATAACAGCTGTTTTGAGAAATAGTTTATAAAGTTGACTTACCTCTCTCCTTTCTATAGTTGGTTTCTGAAAGCGCCTCGCATCTGCGGGGCGTTTTATTTTTCAGCAACCGGTAAATCACTATTGGAGAAAAACTTGTTTTCAATCGTTAATAATATCCTATCTGAGTTTCCGGCAGTACGGATGATTTTGGTACAACGGTCTTTTTCATCATACACAAATTTTTCCCGCCATATTAATGACTTTTTCAACACCAGTTTCTTTTCATTCAACAATCCTCTTCGGTCAAAATTTAAATACACACTCCCCATATTGGTGGTTACTGAAGGCATATCTGTTTTAACTTTTGCATAATCAATTAACCCGTTGGGAGTATAATAATACTGATAATGGATAATGTCGAAATTATTTAATTGGAACCGCTTAGAAACTAATTTATTTGTTTCAGGGTCAGTAGAAACACTCCATCCTTTGCCCCATGCCTCGTATGCTTTTATAATATCATATGGCAATACCTGCTGATAATATTTTTGAAAAGCAGCAGACACATAATCATTCAGCACATTTCCATGCCAGTCGAAGTTGATGATAAAGCTGTCATTAGGCACATTATTACCGTATAATTTTATCGTTGATTTTTTTACAATCGAATCCAGGTAATTGATAGTTGAAATATACTTAAGTCCAATGCCAGTCATTCGCTGGTACGGATTGGCAACCTGCCGGCTGATGCTGGTAGAAGTATCTTTTAAATAAATTGTTTCACTTACATCAGCATAACCTGTTTCCTGTTTGGAATCCAGATAGATAATTCCATCCATCCCCTCTTCCAGCGCATTTTGTTTTAGCTGAGCCAGCATTTCATTATAACTGGTATAAGGCCGGCCAATTACTTCCACAATCTTTACTTTGTAAAAAGGCTGTGCCGGTCGTTCATTATTAAAATATAAATCCACCTTATCCTTAACCTGCTTTAACGGTATATCCGTAATGGAAGGCTTGTGCTGAAATTCATTATACGTATAATAATTATTACAGGAGATAAGTAAAACAATAGAAACAAATGAATAGATAAATTTGAATGACATAGGCGAGATAGTTTATGTAAATAGACACAAATATTAATCCCAACCTTTATATCCCGCATTCAAATTTTTGTTAATTAAATTTGCCTCATGCGAATAGACATCATCACTGTTTTACCGGAACTACTGGAGAGTCCGCTCAATCATTCGATTATGAAAAGAGCTAAAGATAAAGGCTTGCTGGAAGTGCATATTCACCAGTTACGGAACTGGGCCGTGAATGAATACGGGCAGGTGGATGATTACCAGTATGGCGGCGGGGCAGGAATGGTGATGATGTGTGAGCCATTGGTGAATGCGATTGAATCGCTGCAGAAAGAAAGAACTTATGATGAAATCATTTTCTTAACTCCCGATGGAGAACGTTTCAATCAAAAAACAGCCAACCAACTTTCACTCAAAAAAAACCTGATTTTAATCTGCGGTCATTACAAAGGGATTGATGAAAGAGTGCGGGAACATTTTATCACCAAAGAAATTTCTATTGGAGATTTTGTATTAAGTGGCGGTGAAATTGCCGCCGCCATTGTAGTGGATGCAGTGGGGCGTTTATTACCCGGTGTGCTGAATGATGAGACCTCTGCCCTTTTTGATTCTTTCCAGGATAATTTATTGGCGCCTCCTGTTTATACAAGACCGGCAGAATTTCGTAACTGGAAAGTACCTGATATTTTATTAAGTGGCGATTTAAAAAAGATTGAAGACTGGCGGCATGAGCAAGCTGTTGAACGCACCAAACAAAGAAGACCAGATTTGCTTGACGACTAAAACTCCAACACCGTTCTTCTTTTACTAAAATTTTAACTGCAGGTAAATTGTACCTTTAGTTGAATAAATATGCTTGTCTATGAGTGAACATATTGTAAAAATCATTGAAGCAACTTATTTAACTCATGATGTAAAACGATTTTTAGTAGAGAAGCCAAAAGGTTTTACTTATATACCCGGCCAGGCTACAGATGTTTCTATCAATGTACCGGCATGGAAAAATGAATTACGGCCTTTTACTTTCACTTCGCTGGTTGAATGGCCCATGTTAGAATTCACTATCAAAATTTACGATGACCATGATGGTCTTACCAAACAGTTAGGCAAAACTAACGCCGGTGCAGAATTAATTTTACATGATGTGTTTGGCACCATACACTATCGTGGGCCCGGTGTATTCATAGCCGGGGGTGCCGGTATCACTCCTTTTATCGCCATTTTAAGAACATTGTATAAAATGGGAAATCTTAATGATAACCTGCTCATCAATTCCAATAAAACAGTTGATGATATTATACTGGCACAGGAATTACAGCAAATGCTCGGCAATAATTTTATTAATGTACTTACAAGAGAAGGTGTAATAGGGTTTATGGAAAGAAGGATAGACAAAAATCTTTTAATTGACCTTATACATGATTTCAGCCGTTACTTCTATGTATGTGGTCCTGAAAAATTTGTACAGGATATAACGGGCATACTTTTATCGCTTGGCGTATCGGCCGATTCACTGGTGGTGGAAAAATAAATGGTACTTAATTGAATCATTTATCTTTACTGCAACGAACCCCACTGCCCGCAAATTTGATTTTTTCCAAATTGATTTATTTCTTTCAGCGGTATGGATATTAGCTGTTGGGTTTGGCTTTGAACCGGAAGTAACTGCCAGTATACCCCGTATAAAAAAAGTCCGCATTTATGAAGTGGGTATTGCTTATGATGGACGTACCTGAGATGAAGTTAAAAAGACCAGGTGGAAAAACGGGCTCAAAGCAATCTGGTGCATTTTCAAATAAACTATCCGGGCCGGGTGATACTCATAGGTTGTATAAACCGCTTGTCAAAAAAATAAATATTTGTTTCTGATTTAACTGTTTTTACCTGGAAAAAACTGCCATCTTGCATCACGAAAACTAACAACTATCGTGAGATTTTCTTTATTGTTGCTCTTATGCTGCCCATTAGCTGCTTTTACCCAAGGCACCGCATCTTTTCAAAAAGATTACCAGTTACATATTATTAAAGCCACCACTCCTGTAAAAATTGATGGAGAATTAAATGATGCTGTATGGGCTATCGCTGAAAAAACTTCTGCTTTCTGGAAAAAATATCCCAACGATGAGGGAAGGCCGAAAAAAGGAACCATTGCACAGCTTAGTTACGATGATAAATTTCTTTATGTGGCTTTTACAGCTTTTGATTCCGGCAAGGCTTTAATCACCAGCCTAAAAAGAGATGTTGGTCATGATGGCAATGATGGAGTAGCATTAATCCTTGATCCACTAAACCAAAAAGCCAATGGTTTTTTCTTTGTGGTGAATGCTTACAATGCGCAGTCGGAGGACCAGCTGAGCCCCGGCTCCCAGGTTACTTTTAACTGGGATAATAAATGGTATTCGGCTACTAAAAGATACCATGACCGCTGGACAGCAGAATTCGCCATCCCTTTAAAAACACTTCGTTATAGTACAGACAAAAAAACATGGGGTATAAATTTTTTAAGAGTATCGGCAAAGGATAACGAATATTCCTGCTGGACAAAAGTACCTGTAAACTTTCGAAGCTATGATTTGGGATATACCGGTGCATTAATATGGAACGAAACACCTCCGCCGGCGGGTACTAATATTTCAGTATTACCTTATGTTACGGCAGATGTGCAATCGGATAAAGAAAACGGGAAAAAAACAACATCCACTGCCAATGCAGGCTTTGACAGTAAGATAGCCCTGAATTCTTCGTTGAATTTAGACCTTACTGTTAACCCGGATTTTTCACAGGTGGAAGTGGATCAGCAGGTAACCAACCTTACCCGTTTTAATATATTTCTACCGGAAAAAAGAGGTTTTTTCCTGGAGAATGCTGATTTGTATTCTCAATATGGCATTGATCCCATACGACCGTTTTATTCCAGAACCATTGGACTGGATAAACATGGAAACCGCATCCCAATTTTGTTTGGTGCAAGGCTTACCGGTAACATTACCAAAAGTACACGCATAGGGATTATGAATATGCAAACCGGCCGCAAAGGTGATTACGAACCGGAGAATTATACTGCTGTTACTGTAAATCAAAAAGTATTTAAACGTTCGGTTATCAGGGGGCTGTTCCTGAACCGGGAAGCTTCTCTTACAGATGCAGAAAAACAGGCTGACCCGCTAAGTGCTTACGGCCGAAATGCCGGGGGCGAATTTAATTACACCAATGAAAAAGGAACCTGGAGCAGTTGGGTAAATTACCATCAATCTTTTAAACCGGGCATTCACGATAAAGATAAATACCTGGAAACAGGCGTGGAATATAATGGCCGCCATTTACTAACAACATTCGATTTAGCTTCTGTTGGTACCAATTATTATACTGACATGGGTTATGTACAGCGTATTGAAAATTATGATGCGGTAAGGGATACCGTTATACGGGTGGGATTTAAACATATGTTCTTATCAGGCTCGTACCGCATCTTTCCAAAAAAAGGGAGTATTAATACACATTCAATAAGAGCGGAAAACTATCTTGTATTTAACCCCGATAATAGTTTTAATGAAAGAAATACTTCGTTGTTTTACAATGCCCAGTTTAATTCCACTGCATTTTTCTTTATGGGTATAAATAATAACAGTGTGGATCTTTTGTTCCCGGTTTCGTTTACCGGTAAAACACCATTACCCAAAAATAAATATTCTTATAGTAATTTATTTTTTGAGTACGATGCTGATTTCCGAAAGAAACTCAGTTATACTATTGGTGCCACAGTTGGAGAATTTTATAATGGTAATACGCAGCAGGTGAATGCGGGGATTAATTTCAGAAGTATACCACATCTTAATATAGGTATTAAGGCCAACTATTACAAACTTTCATTCCCGGGAAGCTATGGATCAACAGAGTTATTTTTGATTTCGCCAAGGATAGAAGTAAATTTTTCCACCAGTGTTTTCTGGACCACTTTCCTTCAGTATAATACGCAGGGTAATAATTTCAATATTAACAGCCGTTTTCAATGGCGGTACAAACCTATGAGTGATTTGTTCCTTGTTTATACGGATAACTATTTTACGAATCCATTGTTGAAAAATAAAAACAGGGCGGTTGTACTGAAGATGAATTACTGGCTGAATTTATAATCAGTTCTTTTGGGCATAAATAAACTCAGCAAAACCGAGCAAATCCCAGAAAACACTCCCCACAAGTTTTTTGTAGGTATAAAGGGATTGAAAAATCCGGAGTGGAAGAAGAACTATATGATACCAGTTTCTGCGGGTACCTCCTTTTATAACTGTAAAATTATTCTTCACCAGCAATGATGAAAGTTCTTTCACTGAATAAATTCTAACATGGGTGGCATCATCATAAAAATTAAGGGTGCCGGGCATGGAGGGAAGCCTGGTGCTTTTTATTCCCGGGTATTCTATAAAAATAAAACCACCACTTTTTAATTTGGGCAACAGCGCAGTAATTACTTCATCCCCGTTTACCAGGTGCTCTATTACATGCACCATCCAGATAGCGTCAAAATAATTATCGGGTATTACGGAATAATCCAGCTTTGTTAAATCCAGCTCATAAAAGGATTTCATCGCCCTGAAATCGCTTTCATCATTATTATAATCTTTAGATATGTCAACACCATAATAAGCACAGGCTGGAAATACACGGCAGGTTTTAGAAGCAGAATGATTACCGGCACCTATGTCCAGCAGATGGAACGGCTTATGGCCAAATGATTTTTTTAAATAAAGGAATTTAAAGTTTAATGATTCAATAAACTTTCGCATAGTGTAAATATAGCCATTATACTGTAACTATACCCGCTTTAAGCAGTCCGCATCACCAGCAAAAAAGTAAACAGGAAGCACTGAAGATAAATTACTGGATGAATTTATAAGCAACAAAATAATGGTTTGATCCGGTATGAAATTCTTTTTCTAATTCGGCTAAACTGAGCCAGGGTTTGTTATGAATATAATTTCGCAATAAAGAAATCTTATATCCAAACTCCTCAAAGAATGAATACATAATAGCGGGAGTAGCACCATAAATATCACTTCCCCCCATACCAAATTCAAAGATGATAACAGGGTTTGACTCTGCCATTATTCTCCCTGCTCCTTTTAAAACATTTATTTCGCCACCTTCAACATCAATTTTTATTAAATCAATTTTTGTGTTTACAGGTATTATATCATCCAGCGTTTTCACTTCCACATCAATTTTTGTATCCTGCTCACCGGGGCGATCGTATCTTCTTTTTAATAAGCCGCTATAAGCCGGGTTTGAAATAACATAATTGAATTCTGCAACTTCATTTTGATTGGAAAGAGCAAATGGGTAAATATGAATGTTAGGTAATGAGCGATACTTTTGTTTTAATTTTTCAAAAAGAAATGGCAATGGCTCAAATCCAAAATGATTTCCTGCCGGGGATTGCCTGATAAATAAATCCAGTATTTCGCCTTCATGTGTTCCTATATCAATACAATTGCTTTCTAAGCCACAAACTTTTTTTACGATTTGTAAGGTTTGTTTATCATATTGCTGGTTTTTGGTAAAAGCAATTGGAATCTTTTTGAGAAGATATTTAACAGGTTTAAAAAAAATTCCACTAATTGTCACCTTGCAATAATTATTACTGCAATGTAAATAATTACTGGTTAACAATTGTACCTATATGCGGCTTACCGCAATCAACATCACCAGCAAAAAATAAAATGCGAGGAAAACCAGGTTTAGTGCAACTGTCTTTTTCATAGGGTTGATTTTAGTTATAGTGCATTCAAAATAATGCCAGACAAGCCTGGCAACGGTTGAATTTTTACGATACGGCCATGTTTTTTCAACAAAAAAACCGCTGTATATTTTACAGCGGCTTTTGTTGTTTTTATTTGTTGGGACTAATTAATCTGCTTTCAAACCAATTACCGGCAATATCTTATCCCTGATCAATTGATTTAATTTAGGAACATCATCGGTTAATACCGCTTTATATTTAGCAATTTCCGCATCAATTAAACCGGAAAGAACGGCGTATGATTCCTTCACCTGTTTGCCGGGGGCACCGTTACCAGCTGAGGCGTTATTAAATACATTGCTCAATTTATCATCCAGGCGAATAGGATAGTTCAATACATCCTGTCCGCTCTTAGCTTTGGTTTGATGTAATGCTTCCTCTACTGCCGTGAGTTTTTTATTGATTGCATCGATAGTTTCTTTTACGTCTTTGGGACAATCTTTACCTAACCGTGCCGTAAACCCATTCATCTGTTCCCTCAGTGTTTTGATATTCTTTAATGTCTTAATCGTTTCACTGAACTTATCACGGATGGTAATCAGCAAATTGAATTGCTCTTCGTATTCAGCCTGCGTTACATTGTAATTAGGATCGGCTTTAACCATAAATGGTACTTCTGCAGAATCTTTACCAGAAACAAATTTAGCATAGTAGGTTCCGGGAGCAGCTAAAATTCCATCCACTTCCCCATTCCATAATATCATTCCATCAGGTACTTTCTCTGCATCCGGATAATTCAAATCCCATACAAACTGGTTCAATCCTTTGTTTACTGTCACTTTATCTTCCTTTGCATCGGTGCTGAATGTTTTTATTACACCATGATTTTTATCCATCACGGTAACCGTAAGCTTTGTGGAATCAGTTACCTCTTTCATGTAAAATGGAATTACAGCACCCTTAGGTGGGTTTTGTCCAACATTTTTACTTCCTGCTCCACCACCTCCAAAGAAACCACCGCCCTGCATACGATAACTCGCATCGGGTGCAAAAACATGCAAATTCTTACCGGTAATTTCACTGTTTGATTGCTGTACTACACTCAAATCGTCAAGAATATAAATACTCCGGCCCTGTGTTCCCACAATCAAATCATTGTTCTTTATATGCAAATCTGTTATGGGAACCATAGGTAAATTCAGTTGAAATGATTTCCAGTTAGCACCATCGTCATAACTAATATACATCCCAAATTCAGTTCCTGCATAAAGAATACCTTGTTTCTTTCTGTCAGCTCTTAAACATCTTGTAAAATGCATGCGATTAATACCAGCATCAATTCGCTTCCATGTTTTACCATAGTCTTCTGTTTTATAGATGTATGGTGTATAATCATCCAGCTTATATCTTGTACCTACAAAATAAGCAGCACCTTTTTTAAACGGATCAGGCTCTACACAGTTCCACATCATCCATTGCGGGCAATCTTTTGGGGTAACATTCTCCCAATTTTTACCACCATCTTTACTTACATGTATTAAACCATCATCGCTACCGCTCCATAACAAATCTTTTTCATATGCACTTTCTGTTGCTGTGAAAATGGTGCAATAATATTCAACACCAGTATTGTCTTTGGTAATTGGACCACCACTGGATGCCTGTCTTGATTTATCATTGGTGGTTAAATCAGGACTAATCATTTCCCAGCTCTTTCCTTCATTCTCCGTTACGAATAAATGATTACCGGCAGCGTACAATCTTTTTGGATTATGAGGAGAATAGAAAATAGGATAATTCCACTGGAAACGATATTTCTGCACATCAGCTCCTGCACCTATTCCATCATCAGGCCATACGTTGATCAGTTTAAATTCATTTGTTTTATGATCTATCCTCGCAAGGAAGCCCATATAGCTACCTCCATAAGTAATATCCGGGTTTAACGGATCAGCTACTACATAACCACTTTCGCCACCGGCTGCATTTTGAAAATCGTTTTGTGTAATAGCATTACCATATGAGCGGGAACGGATGCGGAAAGCACTGTTATCCTGCTGACCTCCCAGTATGCGATATGGGAATGCGTTATCTGTACTTAGGCGGTAAACCTGTACCGTTGGTTGATTATAATAAGTGCTCCAGTTAGCTGCCGCATCAAAACTGATTTGCGCCCCACCATCATCTGATATAATCATACGGTTGCCATCTTCCGGGTCAATCCACATATCATGATGATCTCCATGTGGTGCATTGGTTCCTTTAAATGTTTTGCCACCATCACTGCTGATCATTAAACTAACATTGGGACAATACACTTTATTCTCATTCTTTGGATCAACAAATACTCTTGAATAATACCATGCCCGCTGGCGGATATTATTATCATTACTGACCTGCGTCCATGTTTCACCGGCATCATTACTTACAAACAAACCGCCTTTTTCATTTTCGATTAATGCATATACTTTATCTGTGTTTGACGGAGCTACGCTTACACCCACAATACCCCATATGCCTTTTGGTAAGCCTTTGCTGGCAGAAATATTTTTCCAGGTATCACCGCCATCGGTACTCTTCCACAATCCACTGCCATCACCACCGCTTTCCATACTATGTGGTGTACGAATCACTCTCCATGTTCCTGCATACAATACAGATGGATTACCCGGTTCCATTATTAAATCACAGGCACCGGTTTGATTGTTGACAAACAACACCTGCTTCCAGCTTTTACCTCCGTTTTCCGTTTTATAAATACCACGGTCGTTATTTGGTCCAAATAAATGTCCCATCACTGCTACCCAAACAATATCGGGGTTTCTTGGATGCACTACAATCTTTACAATATGTCTTCCATCTTTAATACCAATATTCTTCCAGCTGCGGCCACCATCTTCGCTGCGCCACATACCATTTAAACCTTCACTTACATTACCACGCAAAGTGGCTTCTCCTTCACCCACATAAATAACAGATTCATCACTGGGGGCAACAGCTACAGCGCCAATAGAACCACCAAAATATTTATCACTGATGTTGGTCCAGTTACTGCCACCATCAATAGTTTTCCATACACCACCACCAGTACCTCCAAAATAAAAAGTGTTTTTGTTTTTGTAACTACCGGCAACAGCACCACTTCTTCCGCCACGGAAAGGACCGATTAACCGGTATTTTAATTTACCTACGATAGACTCTTTATCATCTGATGGAGCCGGTGTTACTGTTTTTGTTTTTTGGGAAAATGAAATAAATGCAATGCTTATGCTAATAAGCAGGAATAAAAGTTTTCTCATACAGCATAAAAATTAGGGTTCCAATTTACGAAAAGAAGCTCCTTGAAAATCAGTATGAAAAAATAAATGATGGACGGTGTTATTCCGACACTTTTATTTGCAATGGTTTGCCACTAAACTCCAGCAAAACAGACACTGTTTTTTTATCAGCTAAATACAGTGCCGTGCCGGGTTTCCATTCTGTCATTCCGCCCTCTTCAGCATTCATTACTTTTATTAATTTATTATTGAATATGACGGAAGAAGGTAACTTCATTATCCCGGCAATAGAAATACGTAAGGTTCTTTTAGCGGGACGACCAATAAAATTTCCACCATTTGATTTTACTTCAATTTTGATCTCCCCATCTTTAACCTGTCCGCTCATTTGCAATAACTCAAACTGTTTTTTTACGATCGCATTATTTGTCAATCCATCATCATCATACATTTCATAAAACGTTTTTTCTGAAGATGGGAAATAAAGGATACTGAGGTTGGATGTATTGTATTTATCCATTGTATTAAAGCCCGAAACCATTGGAATAAATCCGCCTTCTTTAATAAAAAATGGAATCTCATTGAGATCTGCTGAATCCGTTACCCATTGTCCGCCTTCATAATATTTGTTGCGGACAAAATCATACCATTTGCCTTTGGGGAAATAGATGTCTTTAGTAACAGCCCCTTGTTTAATCACAGGAGCTACCAAAATATTATCACCCCACATAAATTGTTCATCTGCTTTCAGCAAATTAGAATCAGCAAAACTTTCATAGAACATAGGGCGAACTAATAACTTACCATTTTTAAATTGCTGGTAAGCTAATGTATAATTGTATGGAGTAAGATTATACCGCAGTTGAATTAAATTCCTGGCTATTGATTTTGTTGGTTCATCCCATAATGCCGGTTCACTGGGAACTTCTAATGAACCCGGAGGATTTAAATCGCCCAACGCTGCAGCATGCGGACGAAAGATGGGAGTAAAGGTTGACAGCTCTAACCAACGGGTGTACAGTTCAGCATCTTTATTATAAGTAGTGGTGAACCCACCGGCATCACTATGCGTATAAGGAATACCGCTCAGGTTCATTCCTAATATCACCGGCAACTGTGCTTTTAATCCATTCCAGCTTCTGCTGATATCTCCTGTCCATGGAAAGATGCTGTACCGGGGGCTGCCGGCATAACCAGAGCGGTTTAAATGAAACAATCTTGTATTGGGATGTTCTTTGGTATAAAAATCAAATAACATTTTGTTCCAGTAATGACCAAAGATATTGTGTACTTCATCTGCTTTGAACAAACGTTTAAAGCCTAAATCTTTTAAATTATGATATAAATTAGATGGATGTTTTTCCGGTTCTCCCAAATCTGTCCACCAGCCGCTAACACCATTGGCGGTTTGTGTACGGTATACTTTTTTAAACCATTCCTGTGCATCTTTCCGAAATACATCCACAATACCGCCATAACCAAAATAAAAATCGGTTAAGGTGAATGGATTGCCGAGGCTATCCACTGCATGATACTTTAATGATTCATTATAGGTTCTCGTATTTTTTAAAATAAATGGCTCGGTGATGATGACTGTTTTTAAATTTTGTTTTCGCCAGTCAGCAATCATCTTTTTGGGATTGGGCCATTTGGTTTTATTAACCCAATCTAAATTCCCCAACGTTCTTTGTATGCTATCACCAAACCAGAATAAATCGAGAATAATTCCATCGGCTGGAAACTGTTCTTCTTTCATTTTTTGAACAACAGCATCAGCCTGTGCCTGTGAACGATAACCAAACCGTGAAATAAAATTTCCCATTGCCCAGCGGGGAGGAATAGGTTGTGTGCCTACCAACTGCTGATAATGTTGTAATATCTCGTCAGCATTCTTTCCAAAAACAATATAGTACGTTAATTCACCACTAACGAAAGCTGCTTCCAGTACATTGGGATTTGATAAGCCAATATCAAAATATCCTTTGGATGGATTATCAAAAAAGATGGCATACCCTTTTGATGACATAATGAATGGAACAGAATAATTCAGGTTATCAGCTCCATATTCATAGCCATACCATGGATTATTGTACAATACTAATTTCTTGCCTCTGCGGTTTTGTGGTAAAGCTCTCTCCCCGGCTCCATAAAATTGTTCCGTACTGTCAGCAATGGCAAAGGTCACTCCTTTGTATTGAGTGTTTAAATAAGTGCCGGTTGAAGTAATTTTTGTTGCACCATGAATATATTCAACAGCTTTGGAAGAAATAATTAATGATATGCTTTTCCCATAGCCAATTGTTTTTGTATCTGCAACGCTAATAACAGGTTTCGTAAGTGATGGTTTTAAAATAACAGCGTTAGAAATTTGTTCACTATTTTTTTCGTGGCTGTTTTTTATGGTTGTCTTAATAATATAATCGCCATAAGACTCAAAGGTCCATTGTGTATTTACTTTAGTCAAAACAACTTTATTGCCATCTGTTTTAAGTGCATTGATTTGAGCAATAACAACAATTGTAAATGATAAAAAAACAATTACCAGGAAATTTTTTTTCATAGTACCGTGTTGAGCGTTCAAGTTACAAAAAAACAAAAGGCGCTGACTTAATTATCAGCGCCTTTGTATGCTGTTATCAGCACAATAACCTGTCAGGCGGAGACCGTCATACAGGTTATTGGTTGGCTTTGTTCTCTACTTTGGGTTTATTATCGCCCAATCCTTCTTTTACCAAAGCCGCTTTTATTTTTTCAGCATACTGCTGCGTTAATGTTTTTTCTTTTTCTGCTGCTTTGCCTACTTCAGTTGTTAAGCCATCTACTCTTGCTAATTGCAGGTTAGATGGTGCGGCTTCCTGTCCGCACAATGCCTGGTACACATCACTGATATCTTCTCTCAATCTTTTTTCATCTGCAAAGAGAGAGGTTTGTTTGGTAGGCACTAAAGTTCCTCTTAATTCTTCCAGCTTATCAACATATTCCTGTATCAGTTTTTTTACTTTAGGGCTTTTCGCTTTTTCCAAATCTGCTTTTAATACCTGTTGCTTATTCGTAATGCCTTCTGTTAAGGTGGCCAGTTGTTCATGCAGGTTAAACAGTTTCATGGCTGTTTCATACTGCACTTTACGGTCGGCCATAGTAAATGTTGGCTTTTCTTCAGCCACCAACTGCATTTTATTATCGTAGGTTTTATCACCCACTTTAATTTTTATACTGTATTCACCTGGCAATACCAATGGAGCTGTTAACCCACTGAAATCAGGCTTGGTACCATTAGCCACTTTTGGTGGTGTGCTGCGCATATTCCAGTAAACTACATTAATGCCTTTGCGTTTTGTACCGGGTATTGACTGCACTAGTTTTCCCTCTTTATCATATACTTCAACTTTTACATCACCTACATTCAACCGGTTTTTAAAGTAGTATTGAATCGGTGCCTGTTGTGAAGTATTACCGCCATACCAGCCATCGCCCAGTGTACCGCTGGTTTGTAATTTACCCATAGAAAGATTTACAGGTTTGCCGGGGAAGATGAGCACTTCCCGGGAAGCAATATCAGCTGTCATGTTACGCATGGCACTGATATTATCTACAATGATGATACCACGGCCATGGGTTGCCAAAATCAAATCATTGGTTACAGGATTAATTTGTATATCTCTTACCAATGCTTTCCATGGAATATTATTTTTCATGCGGAACCATTTGTTACCACCATCTACCGAAGCAAACAAACCCATTTCCGTTCCGAGGAATAATAAATCTTTATTTACCAGGTCTTCTCTTATCTTATGTGCAAAACCGGTAAATTCATCACTGGTAAACCGTTTCCATGTTTTACCCATGTCGGTTGACTTAGCTGCATATGTTCTGTGATCCCCATACATATGATTTTCAAAAGTGGCATACACAATGTTCTTATCATACCGGCTTGGTTCAATACTGCTCACCCATGTTTGTGCCGGAATACCTGCGGCAGCATAATTAGCAGCAACATTGGTCCATGTTTTACCAGCATCCGTTGTGTACTGAAGATTGCCATCATCTGTACCAGCCCAAACGATATTTTCATCTAACGGAGATTCAGCAATGGTGAAAATAGTACAATGATTTTCTGCAGAAGTATTATCAGCACTTAAACCGCCTGATTTTTCCTGCTCCTGTTTCTTTTTATCATTGGTTGTTAAGTCGGGAGAAATTCTTGTCCATGTTGAACCTTTATCTGTTGAGCGGTACAAATATTGTGCACCCATATAAAGGTTCTTTTTATTTTTTGCACCAATCACAATGGGTGTATTCCAGTTGAAACGCAATTTTTCTTCACCGGCACCTTGCTGTGGTTTAATTGTTACCGATGTTCCTTCTTTTAAATCAATCCTTCCAATTTCTCCACCTTGCGATTCAGCATAAACAAAATTATCATCCACTCCATCAGGTTGTACCCAAAAACCATCACCTCCGTAAACAAATTTCCAGTCAGCATTCTTTATTCCAAACGGGCTTTGACTTGGCGCATACCAGCTTCCATTATCCTGCAAACCACCATATACGTTGTAAGGTGTTTTACTATCGAATGCCACATGATAGAATTGTGAAACCGGTAATGTTGCCAGGTGAATCCACGAAGCACCTCTGTCGGTACTCATATAAACACCACCGTCCGTTCCCAAATACAATTGATTGGTGTATTGCGGATTTACCCACAATGCATGATGATCACTATGCACACCCGCACTGCTAAATCCGCCATCAGCAAAAGAATAACCACCATCATCGCTATAACTAAACTGGAAACCGGGACGATAAACACGTTTGGAATCTTTTGGATCAATTACCAAACAGGAAAAATAGAAAGGACGGGAAACCACATTTACTGTAGAACTCTGTGCCTTCCATGTATCACCACCATCATTGGAGATATATAAACCGGTTTTTTCTGCTTCTATGATGGCCACTAAGTGATTGGGTTCACTTGGTGCCAACGCAATGGCTGTACGGCCAATAGGTTTTTTGGGAATACCATTGGTTAACTCCTTCCATGTTTTACCACCGTCGGTACTTTTAAAAATGCCACTGTTCATGCCACCGGAGCTGAACGCATACGGTTTACGACGGAATTCCCAGGTAGTAGCGTAAATGATATTCGTGTTAGATGGATCAACTGCAATATCCGCACAACCTGTTTTTTCGTTGATATAAAATATCTTCTCAAAAGTTTTACCACCATCGGTTGATTTATATAATCCTCGATGTTTACTGTCACTCCACAACGGGCCGGGAGCTGCGACATATACGACATTTGAGTTTTTAGTATCCACTATGATTTTACTGATATGCTCGGTACTATCTAATCCGCCAATCCTTGACCAGTTATCACCACCATCTGTTGTTTTATACAAACCTTCACCGATAGAAACAGTATTACGCATATTGCTTTCCCCTGTTCCCACATAAACTGTTTTGGGATGTTGCTGATCCACTGCAATAGCACCAATCGATTGGCAATATTTATCAAATACTGAGTTAAAAGTAACCCCGGCATTGGTTGTTTTCCATACACCACCACCGGCTGTTCCTATATAAATCGTTCTTGGTTCATTATCCACACCTTGTATTACCGTAGTTCTTCCACCCATTACGGCAGGGCCAATTTGCCTGGCCTGCATGGCACCGAACGTGGCAGAAGTAACCTGTGCTGTTGAAATTTGTGTAAGTGAAACTATTGTTAGAAAGAAAAATATCTTTTTCATAAACATTTTATTAATTGGTTGAACGAACAGGTTTACTTTTTAGCTTCAAACAATTTGTTATCAATATCTGTATTCACTTCAATTTTATCAAAGCTGACATTATCGATGACAAAAGCGAACAATATACCTTCTTTTGTTTTTTGAAAATTGTAGTAGTTGGAAATATTGGTAAACTCCTGCCCGTTGCTGATGCCTTTTACTTTAGAGCGGATAACATAATAAGTTTCCGGATCGATATAATAGAAAATCGTTTTACCACTATTGAGATTTATTTTTAATTGAATGGCGTCTACCCCATCCACATCCTCGGGATCCATTAATTCAAGTGTATGCCCTTTGGCTGCATAGTTTAATAAAATTCCCTGCTGATCCAGTTCATCCTGCGCCAGCTTCACATCTTCAGCGGTCATTCGTTCAGGATTAGCCATTCCATTAAAGGGGCTGAAATTAAAACCGGAATCTTTTAATACAATTTGAAAGGCAGTTAACCCATTAAAACTATAATCTGTTCTTTCTGCTCTATCATTTATACAATAGTAGTTGAAAGGGATTTTTTGTCCACCAATATCAAGACTGCCTGCTTTTTTTACAGACTTAATGGTGAGCAATTTTTCTTTTCCGCCCATTGCATCTATTACTTTAGCGGCAACCTCATCTGCTGTTTTTTGTGCCATTGCCGATGCCATAAAGAAAAGCATGGCAATTGTGGTAAATGTCCGTTTCATGTTAATGATTTTATATGTCAAATATTAAAATAATAAATAATAAAAAATGGCAGTTCATCATAGGGAACTGCCACTCATAAAATTAAAGTAATCGTGTGCCTGTTATTGTGCTTTATACTTGCTTTCTTCAATTGGCTTATTTACCTCTATTTTTTCATAATTCAGGCTGCCGCCAAAGCCGCCGGTTGTGGTAGTGGTAAACGGGAAAATAAAACCCTCTTCCGTTTTTGTATAATTAGAATAGGTGACTACAATTTCTGCATCCGGATTCATACCCGGGCCACTCATGCCGGTGCTGCCTGCTTTAAAACTTATATGATCTAAATAGTAAGTAGACGCATCAATAAAATAAAACTGTTCATTACCTCCTTTCAAAGTGAGTTTTATTTTGTAATAATCTTTACCGTCAGTTGTTTCTTTTCCTACCAGTTCAGCTTTATGTCCTTTAGCCGCATAGTTAACGATCGGACTTTGACAATCTAACTGGTATTCCTGCCGATGATATTGTTCTTCTTTTATTGGATTTACATTTCCCTCGCGGTCGGTACTCCATCCACCTTTATCAGTTAACAATGTCATACTTGTTCCCATTCCAAAATTGATCTCACGACGAAACAGTTTATTATGTTCTTTCCAGATGCTGATGGTTATTTCATTACCATTGGCGCCAACAATCACGCCTTCCATATGAATGGTTTTAATAGATGCCAGTTTATCTTTTCCTCCCATTGCTTCAATATGTTTACTGATAATTTCATCAAGCGACTGGGCTTTGGTAACAGCAACTGCTATTATCATCATAGCAAACAAACAAATCTTTTTCATTTTTAGAAATTTTGAACATCAAATGTAGCAAACATTGCTTCAGATAACCCAATAATATTTAACTTGACCGCTGATTAACAAATTCTGCTATGACCAGCTTTACTATACAGGGTAATATCGTTGACATTTTCAATAAAACTATTTATTACGGTGAAGTGTCTGTGGAAAACGGAAAAATAAAATCTATTCAACAGACGACGGACAATGGACAACCGACAACGAGTTTTATTCTACCGGGTTTTATCGATAGCCATGTACACATCGAAAGTTCTATGCTGGTACCATCTGAATTTGCCAAACTGGCTGTTGTACACGGAACAGTAGCTACCATCAGTGACCCGCATGAAATAGCCAATGTGTGTGGAATGAAAGGTGTGGAGTTTATGATTGAGAATGGAAAAACGGTTCCTTTCAAATTCAATTTTGGTGCCCCGAGTTGTGTCCCCGCTACAACATTTGAAACAGCCGGTGCTGCATTAAATGCTGATGATGTAAAAAAATTACTGGAAAGAGAGGAAATAAAATATTTGAGTGAGATGATGAACTTTCCCGGTGTGCTGCATAAGGACGAAGAAGTAATGAAGAAGATTGCTGCAGCACATGCACTTGGTAAACCGGTTGACGGTCATGCCCCTGGCTTAAGAGGAGAACAGGCCAAACAATACATCGAAGCAGGCATATACACCGACCATGAATGTTTTACGGCAGAAGAAGCATTGGATAAGTTAAAATATGGAATGAAGATTTTAATCCGTGAAGGAAGTGCTGCTAAAAATTTTGAGGCATTGATTGGATTGATGAATGAGCATTATGAAATGATGATGTTCTGCAGTGATGATAAACATCCGGATAGTTTGGTAGCCGGACATATTAACCAGCTTTGTGCAAGAGCCGTAGCAAAGGGTATTGATGTATTTAAAGTATTACAGGCCGCCTGCATAAACCCCGTGTTACATTATAAATTAGATGTGGGCTTATTAAAAGAAGGTGATGCCGCTGATTTTATTGTGGCAGAAGATTTAATCGACTTTAAAATTCTTCAAACCTATATCAACGGAAACTTAGTGGCAAAAGATGGAGTGTCGTCTATCGTCAGTAGTCCGTCGTCTGTCATCAATAATTTTTCCTGTGATAAAAAACCATTAGACGCATTTAAATACAAACTGGATAAATGGGGAGAAGAAGAAAGTTATGAACAGGTGAATGTAATTGAAGCATTGGACGGCCAGTTAATTACTAACCGGTTGATTAAAAATATCAATGAAGTGATTATTAAAGACGGGTACTTAGAAAGCAATCCCGAAACAGATATTTTAAAAATTGTTGTGGTGAATCGCTATAACAATGCACCGGTTGCTAAATCATTCATTAAAAACTTCGGGCTTAAGAAAGGCGCCATTGCTTCATCCGTTGCACATGACTCACACAATATAGTTGCAGTGGGAGTAGATGATGAAAGTTTATGCAGAGCGGTGAACATGGTAATTGAAGCGAACGGCGGCGTTAGTTGTGTGGATGGCGATAAAGAAATGATTTTATCTCTTCCTGTTGCCGGTTTAATGAGCAATGAAGATGGTTATAAAATTGCTGATGATTATACTGCCATTGATGCGATGGCTAAATCACTTGGTTCCACGTTAGCTGCGCCATTTATGACATTATCCTTTATGGCATTGCTGGTAATTCCTCATTTAAAATTAAGCGATAAAGGTTTGTTCAACGGGGACAGCTTTAGCTTTATCTGATACGAAAAAAACATCAAATCCAATATTAATTTTTCAAAATTTTGCGGCAGGGTTCACAATCTGTGTAAAACACATCATATAACAATTTGTTAATCTCTCCTACCTTTGAAGCAAATTTTACTGTTATGAGAAACTTCAACGAGGTAAAAAGGGCGGTTGCCTTTTTTATCTTCCTCTTCATTGGCCTTTGCCAGTTAAAGGCACAGGTAACGACGGCCACATTAAGTGGTGTTGTAAAAGACCCAAAAGGTGCCCCGTTATCTGCAGCCACCGTTGTATTGGAATTTCCTGATGCAGGTATCCGGCAATCGCTTACCACAAAAGCTGATGGTCGTTTCACCATTCCCAATCTTCGTGTGGGCGGACCATACAAGGTCACGGTTACGCATGTAACTTACCAGCAACAGGTACAGGAAAATATTTTTCTTGAGTTAGGGCAAAACACAGCCCTTGAGTTTTTTCTGAAAGAAAAAACAACTGAGCTGGAGAAAGTAGTGGTAACAGGTTCAAGGGTATTTGATAATAAAAGAACCGGTGCCTCAACAAATATCAACAGTCGCTTATTGAAAGCATTACCTACGATCTCCCGTTCAGCCGATGATTTTCTTCGTTTAACGCCATCTGCTTCTGCTACCTACAACGGTATCTCCTTTGCAGGAAGAAACGGGCAGTACAATAACTTTTCTTTGGACGGTGCTGTGTTCAACAACCCTTTTGGTTTGGATGCACCCACACCCGGCGGACAAACCAATGCACAACCCATTTCGTTGGACGCTATTGACCAGATACAGGTGAACATTGCTCCCTACGATGTAACACAGGCTGGTTTCACCGGTGCTGGTGTAAATACCGTAACAAAATCGGGCAGCAACAACTACAGCGGAACAGTATATGCATTTTACCGTAACCAGGATTTGAGTGGCAAAAAAGTAGATAAGAATAAAATTGTTGTGCCCGATCTCAGTCAGTTACAGGCCGGATTTACTTCAGGTGGTGCTATCAAAAAAAATAAACTGTTTTATTTCCTCAGTTTCGAAACAGAACAGCGAAAAGATCAGCCAACCAGTTATGTGGCCCGTACTGCCGGCAATGCCAATAATGCTAATACTTCAAGAGTTTTGCAAACAGACCTGGATGCAGTGAGCCAGATATTAAAACAACGGTTTGGGTATGAAACAGGACCTTACCAGGGTTTTACTTATGATCAGAAGAATTATAAATGGCTGGCAAAACTGGATTGGAATATTAATTCCATTTCCAAATTATCTTTTACTTATAATGGTTTAAATGCCATTAAGGGTAAACCGGCGCATCCAAGTGCTATCCGCCGCCGTGGACCCGATTACACCACTTTGCAGTACAAAAACTCCGGTTATGAAATTCAAAACAATCTTCACTCCTTTAATGCTGAATTAAAGTCTAACTGGAAGGGGAATTATGCCAATAAATTAAGGGTGGTGTATAGTGTTTTCAGTGACAGAAGAAATCCATTCTCCTCTCCTTTTCCTGTGCTGAACATAACCAAGAACGGAACAATGTATATAGCTGCAGGTCACGAACCATTCTCTATTCATAACCGCTTAACACAGGATGCATTTCAGTTAACTGATAACTTCAACATCTTTGCTAAAAATCATACCCTCACTTTTGGGGCTTCATTTGAATCCTTTAAGTTTGGCAACTCGTTTAATTTAGTTGGTTATGGTCCTGCTTTATTCAGTGATGCAGATATTCAAACATTCAAAGACAGTGTACCAGTTGGTGGAAAATATGTTTTTGGAGCATACCCGTTAGATGTAGATGTAGCAGGCGCTGCTGCTGCTGCTAAAGCAGATAAATGGGCCTGGTATTATTTAACGGTTGGACAATTATCTGCCTATGCACAGGATGAATGGCAGGTGAGTGATAAATTCAGGTTCACTTATGGAATAAGGGCTGATGT
The DNA here is from genome assembly GCA_003963365.1 of Sphingobacteriales bacterium. GTDB lineage: Bacteria > Bacteroidota > Bacteroidia > Chitinophagales > Chitinophagaceae > AWTP1-9. The sequence continues at coordinate 842,231 of RXJG01000004.1, read as the reverse complement.
TCCTCAATATTATAATGCCAAATATGTTGGACCAGATGGATCAACCAGCAAACCAACTGTTCAAAATAATGATAACCTTACTTTATTTGATAAGGATGGTAAACCAGTTACTAACGGTGCGGGTAAGCAGTTAGACAATACCAAATTCCCGGACAAAAAATTGTTATTGTCTCCAAGGGTAGGATTTAATTACGATGTTACGGGTGATAAAACTGTTCAGATCCGTGGTGGTAGTGGTTTGTTCACCGGTCGTTTCCCGTTTGTATGGGTAGGTAACCAGGTGGGTAATCCATTCAGTTTCTTCTATTGCGTAACAGACCGCAGTTTTAAATGGCCACAGGTTTGGCGTACCAATCTTGGTGCAGATTTTAAATTAAAAACAGGAACAGTAATTACAACTGATATTGCTTACACTAAAGATGTAAATGCAATGATGGTTCGCAACTATGCATTAGGTACACCTACCGGTACATTGAATAGCGGAACTGGTGATACAAGAAAAGTATACCAGGCAAGCGATAAAGGTTCGGCTAATACATATGTATTCACCAATACCAATGTTGGGTATCAGTTCAACTGGTCATTACAGGCACAGCAGAATTTCAAAAACGGATGGTATGTAATGGCAGGATATAATTTCCTTATTGCAAAAGATGCCAGCTCTGTATCAGCTGAAATTTCCAGTGATGCATTTGACCGTAATCCAATTCTTAATAATGCTAACCAGGCAATTGAATCCAATTCACTATATGGTAACAAGCATCGTTTTATTGCTGCAGCCACCAAAAGATTTGAATATGGTCAGGATAAAAAATATGCCACTACCATTTCTCTCTTTGGTTCATGGACAAGCGGTAACCGTTTTGCATATGTTTATGGTGGAGATATTAATAATGATGGTACTGCTTCCAACGATTTGTTGTACGTTCCAACTGATGGCGAAATCGATAACATGACTTTCTCTCCATTATTGGATGTAAATGGCAACACACAATCAGCCGCTGCACAAAAAACCGCCTATAAAGCCTTCATTGCACAGGATAAATACCTGAGTGGCCGTCGTGGTAAATACACAGAAAAATATGCGGGTGAAAATCCCTGGTTTAACCAGGTTGATATGCGCATATTGCAGGACTTTAATTTTAAAAACGGAAGTAAAAAACAAACTATCCAGTTAAGTCTTGATTTTGTAAATATTGGTAACCTTCTCAGCAGTAAATGGGGCGTCTATAAATATGCTACTACTTCCGGTTACTATCAGCCGATTTCTGTAAACTATAATGGTAATGCACCAATCTACCAATTTGATCCATCCATCAAATCAACATTCACCAGCAGTCCTGATATTATCAGCCGCTGGCAGTTGCAGTTTGGTGTGAGATATATTTTCTAAATCCAACCCATTAAAATTCCATGAAGCTGTCTCCCATAGAGGCAGCTTCTTTTTTACCGACCATTCTCCCCCATTTACCGAGATTTGGTGTCAAACAAAGCATTGACCATTGACTATTCACCATTCACCACTTAGCTTTGGTTAAAATTATTTAATATGAATGATCAAAGGAAATGGGAAGAAAACTGGGGACAGAAGTGGAAAGAAAGATGGGAGGAAAGGAAAAGACGTCAGAACCCCAATAGCCATCTTTGGCTTGGTGCCATATTAATAGTGGTAGGTATTGCCGCCATTGCCAAGTCTGCTTTTTTTGATCTGCCTTACTGGTTATTTACCTGGCCAATGATTTTAATATTGATCGGTCTCTTTAGTGGCATTAAACATAATTTCAGTAATAATGCCTGGTGGATACTGATGCTGATCGGTGGTTATTTTTTATCAGATGAAATATCCCCGGGTTTAGTTGAAAAACAATATTTCTGGCCGGTGGGTATTATCATTGTTGGAATTGTAATGATATTAAAACCAAGAAGAAAATGGGATGACTGGAGTAAATGGGATAATGATCACCCAAAAACCGGTGCCAGTTCAACAACAGGAACACCACCGCAACCTGCTGCTTCAGCAACAGCGGATCCAAATACAGGTAATGCTCAATCGCAAAGTACATCCATGGAAGATTACCTTGATACAGCAGCGGTATTTGGTGGAATAAAAAAATCAGTTTACTCTAAAAATTTCAGAGGAGGTAAAGTGACTTGTGTATTTGGTGGCGGAGAAATTAATTTGTCACAGGCTGATTTTACTGGTACAGCTGTTTTGGAGTTAAACGCCATATTTGGCGGATGTACTTTGGTGATTCCTTCTAACTGGCAATTAAAAATTAATACCACACCCTTCTTTGGAGGTATTGATGATAAAAGACAACAACCTAACGTAATTAGTTATGATAAAACATTGATCATAACAGGTGGTGTTGTGTTTGGAGGCGTGGAAATAAAGAGTTGGTAACGCTGTAATATTAATAAATCATTACAAAATTTTTCAAACGTAAAAAAGCTGCTATGAACTGGTACTTAGCCAAGATCGTTTACCGCATCATTTGCGGCAACGGTGAACACACTGCTCAGTTTGATGAACAACTCCGTTTAATTGCGGCCGATAATGAAGAAACAGCGTTTGAAAAAGCGCAACAGGTGGGACAAAAAGAACAGGATTGTTTTGCCAATGTAAACCAGGAAATGGTGCAGTGGAAATTTATTAATGTAGCTGAACTGTATAAGCTGCAGGAACTGATTGATGGTGCAGAAGTATATTCAATGATAAAAGAAACAGGTGATGCACACAGTTATATCCAGTTTATTGATGAAAAGGCTAACCATATCCGGCAAAGAACCACTCACCAGATTTTACAACTGCTTTAATTAATATTTGTGCGTAAACCATTATTCGGTTCATATAAAAACAAATTTCTTTTTGTTGCGCTGGCATTAATGATAATCCTGGCAAATTACCTTGTTTTGCTTTATACGGGTTCCCATTGGAGAACAGCGCTGATTGACAGTGCCATCACCAATAGTTTACTGGTGGCCGGCTGCCTGGTACTGGCTACCATTATCCGTTATTACCTGCCTAAAAACAATGATTACTTTAATCTGATCGGAATCGGTTTTGTTATCACATTAATATGGTTGTTTCTAAGCCGCTCGGGATTGGTTTATTTTCTAAATATGGAAGAATACAATCACTTCTTCACCAAATCTTTTCCTATACGGTTTACTTATGGCTTGCTGATGATTGGTTTTATGGGGTTAATATGTGTAGTATGGTACACACAGCAGGACCAGAAAGAAAATGAAAAACGAAGAATAGAAGCCGAGCAGTTAACCAAAGAAGCAGAGTTATTCAAACTTCGTCAGCAATTACAGCCACATTTTTTATTCAACAGTTTAAACTCCATCAGTGCATTGGTAGGCACAAGACCCGATGAGGCGAGAAAAATGATACAGCAGTTATCAGATTTTTTGAGAGGCACTTTAAAAAGAGAAGAACACCAATGGATAAGTTTGAAAGAAGAATTACAATACCTGCAGTTGTACCTGGAAATAGAGAAAGTAAGATTTGGCAACCGGCTTTCCACCAATATTGAAAGTGATGATAAAACCGGTGAAATGAAAATACCAGCTATGTTATTACAACCGCTGGTGGAAAATGCAATCAAATTTGGATTGTACGATACTACCGGTGAAACAACGATCGTTTTACATGCTTCTGCCGTGGATAATGTTTTGCAGATAACTGTACAAAATCCATTTGATCCGGAAACCTCTTCTCCCAAACAGGGAACAGGCTTTGGATTAAGTTCTGTGCAAAGAAGGTTGTACCTTTTATTTGGAAGACATGATTTGGTAAGTACAAAAGCAGATCATAATCTTTTTATAACTACCGTTAAAATACCACAAGCATAAAACTTAATGATATGAGCAAAGTTGTTTTAATAGATGATGAACCGTTAGCAAGAATGATTGTAAAAGAATATTTGCAAAAACATCCTTCACTGGAAATAGTGGCGGAATGTGGTGATGGTTTTGAAGGAGTAAAAGCCATTCAGCAATACCAGCCTGACCTCATTTTCTTAGACATACAAATGCCCAAGATCAATGGCTTTGAAATGTTAGAGCTGCTGGATGAAAAACCATCGGTGATATTCGCTACGGCATTTGACGAATATGCTATTAAAGCATTTGATGCACATGCAGTGGATTATTTACTAAAACCTTTCAGCCAGGATCGTTTTAATAAAGCCATTGAAAAATGGCAGCAGCTACAACCTGCTCCAAAAAATAATTTGAAGGAATTATTAGATACAGCTGCACAATCACCAACACAAAACAACCGGGTAGTAGTAAAGAATGGAAGTAAAATAAAAATCATTCCGGCACACGATATCTGGTATTTGGAAGCCGCTGATGATTATGTAAAAGTTCATACACAGGAAGGATATTTCCTTAAGAATAAAACGATGAGTTTCTTTGAACAAAGTCTGGATGCCGGGCAATTTGTCCGCAGCCATCGTTCTTATATTATCAACATACAACAAATAACAAGGATTGACCCGTACGAAAAGGATAATCATATTGCCCTCTTAAAATCGGGAGCAAAAGTTCCGGTAAGCCGGAGTGGTTACGTAAAATTGCGGCAGGTGCTGGGCCTCTAACAAATCAATAACCTGTCTTCGTTTTGTTTCTGATTATATTTACATTTTAATTTAACCACTAATTAGTGAACCAGGTTCTCATAATAGATGACGAAGAAAAATTGCGCAGCCTGCTGGCGAAAATTATTTCGCTGGAAGGTTTTGAAGTAGCCCAGGCTGCTGACTGCAAATCGGGTTTAAAAAAAATGGAACAAACAGAAATTGATGTGGTGCTTTGTGATGTAAAACTTCCGGATGGCAATGGTGTGGAAATGTCAAAAACCATCAAAGAGAAATATCCTTCAACAGAAATTATTCTTTTAACTGCTTATGGAAATATTCCCGATGGTGTACAGGCTATTAAGAACGGGGCCTTTGATTATATCACCAAGGGAGATGATAATAATAAAATCATTCCGCTGCTCAAGAGGGCAATAGAAAAAGTGAGCCTTGCCAAAAGAGTGCAGCAACTGGAAAAACAATTAGGCAATAAATATTCCTTTAACAGCATCATTGGTAAATCAAAAGCAATTACAGCAGCCATTGATGTAGCCACAAAAGTTTCAGCAACAAATGCTACCGTATTATTAACCGGCGAAACAGGTACAGGTAAAGAAGTATTTGCACAAGCCATCCATAACAACAGCAACCGCAAACAACAAACATTTATCGCTGTTAACTGCTCAGCTTTCAGCAAAGAATTACTGGAGAATGAATTGTTTGGTCATAAAGCCGGGGCTTTTACAGGCGCTGTTAAAGACAGCAAAGGAATTTTTGAAGAAGCAAATGGTGGCACCGTTTTTTTAGATGAAATTGGTGAAATGCCAATGGAACTGCAGGCAAAACTGTTACGGGTATTGGAAACCGGTGAGTTCTTAAAAGTAGGTGACAGTAAATCAACAAAAATTGATGTACGCATTATTGCCGCCACCAATCGTGATTTACAAAAAGAAATTACATTAAATAATTTCAGGGAGGATTTATATTACCGCATCGCTGTTTTTACTATTGCCCTGCCTTCTTTAAAAGAAAGGGTAAGTGATATTGAAGAACTGGCTAACTTCTTTGCTGTACATTTTGCCGCCAAAATCAATAAGAAGTCAATACAAATTTCAAAACCATATCTTGAAGCATTGCAACTGCACAACTGGAAAGGCAATATCCGTGAGTTGAAGAATGTGATTGAACGGAGTGTTATCCTTTCTGATGGCGATGAATTATTACCAGGCAGCTTACCAAACGAATTTCAGCAATATGTAAAAACAGAAGGCAAAACACTTTCTGCTTTTGATTTAGCCAGCGCAGAAAAAATCCATATTCAAAAAGTATTGAACTATACCAATGGAAATAAAACTGAAACTGCAAGACTGCTGAATATAGGTCTCACCACCCTCTACCGCAAAATGGAAGAGTACAAACTCAAATAAAGCTTTTCAAAATGATAATGTCACCCTTTCAAATTGAAAGGGTTTTTTATTTTATTGCCATTTTAATATGTTCTGAAACCATTGCCTGCAAACACTTTCAGGCTTCTTTGGCAAATTGGCTTATGGCTTGCTGACTATTGTCATGATAAATATCTTCAAAGTGGTATACCTTAATGCCCATTTCATCAAAAAACCAGAGTCCTGGCATTTATTGGCAGGTTTATACGGCCTCATAATTATTGCCGGAATTATTTACAGAATATTAAACGCATAAGTTATGATGACGATACTATTAACCGCAGCCGGTGTACTCGGCTTTATTCTCTTTTTCAAAGCCATTAATTATTTCGAAAAAATTTAAGCTATGATCTACTTATTCATCATTGCCATAGCCGTATTTATTTATATGTGCTATGTATTACTAAAACCAGAAAAATTTTAAAACATGAACACTGAAATAGCTGGCATATTTATAATGTTCATATTGGTAATGGCATTTGCTATTCCACTTGGTAAATACATTGGAAAAGTGTACAGCAATGAAAAAACCTGGGCGGATGGTTTATTTAATCCCATTGACAAAATTTTTTATAAGCTGGGAGGTGTTAATCCACTGAAAGAAATGAACTGGAAACAACATTTGCTGGCATTACTTACTATGAACTTAGTTTGGTTTTTGTTCTCCATGTTTGTATTAATGAACATGAGCTGGCTGCCATTGAATCCTGATAACAATCCATCCATGAGTGCTGATTTGGCATTTAATACTACTATCAGCTTTATCAGTAATACTAACCTGCAGCACTATTCCGGTGAAACAGCTATGTCTTATTTTGGTCAGCTAACGGTAATGCTTTTTCAGTTCATCAGTGCCGGTTGTGGTATGGCGATGGCGGCTTTTGTTTTTTTTGCTATGAAAGAAAAAACAACAGATAAACTGGGTAATTATTATTTCTTTTTCATCCGCAGTTGTACCCGCATCTTATTACCATTGGCATTAATAGCAGCCATCCTGTTTGCTTTTAATGGAGTACCGATGACGTTTAAAGGTAAAGACACTATCACCAGTTTGCAGGGAGATACTGTACAGGTAAGCCGCGGACCTGTTGCCGGATTTGTTGCTATCAAACAATTAGGCACCAATGGTGGTGGTTTCTTCGGACCAAACTCGGCACATCCTTTAGAAAACCCTTCTTATTTCACCAACATCATTCAAACGATTTACATATTACTTATTCCTGTTGCCTTAATATTTACGATGGGTTATATTTTAAAAAGAAGAAAATTAGCCTGGGTAATATTTGGAGTAATGCTTACAGGATTTTTATTGTTACTTATTCCAACCATCATCAACGAAATGAATGGCAATATGGCCATCACCAAAATGGGAATTACACAACCTATGGGAAGTATGGAAGGAAAAGAAGTTCGTTTTGGTTCAGGTGCCTCCGCTTACTGGGTAGTCAATACCACTTGTACCAGCAACGGCTCTGTAAATGCCATGCATGACAGTTTAACACCACTCTCAGGCATGTTTGCCATGCTGGGCATGATGGTAAACTCATTATTTGGTGGTGTGGGTGTTGGATTTTTAAATTTCTACATCTTCATCATCCTCGCTGTATTCATCAGCGGATTAATGGTGGGAAGAACACCGGAATTTTTAGGTAAGAAAATTGAAGCAAGAGAGATGAAGATTGCAATGATTATTGCTCTGTTACACCCGTTGCTCATTTTAACCGGTACTGCTATTTCCAGCTATCTCTATGCACATAATCCAACTGCTTATGCTTCGTGGCTGAGTAATCCCGGGTATCATGGCTTTAGTGAAATGTTGTACGAGTACACATCTTCCAGTGCCAACAACGGTAGTGGCTTTGGAGGGTTAGGTAATAACGTTCCCTTCTGGAATATTTCCTGTGGTATTGTTATGTTGCTGGCAAGATATTTACCCATTATTGGCCCTGTTGCCATCGCAGGTATCCTGGCAAATAAAAAATATATACCTGAAAGTGCAGGAACATTAAAAACAGATACCGGAACATTTGGACTGATGGTATTTGCTGTGATCGTCATTGTAGCTGCTTTATCATTCTTCCCGGCATTGGCATTAGGACCTATTGCAGAACATTTTTCTATTCATTAATTATTTAAAAATGAAACAAAGAACTTCCAATAAATTATTCCAGTCCGAACTGGTAAAAGAAGCATTAAAAGATTCATTTACAAAACTGAATCCTGCCAAAATGTTTCGTAACCCGGTAATGTTTACCGTATGGATTGGCACCTTAGTAATGATAGGTGTATGCATCTGGATTGCTGCCGGTGAACAAAGCCAGGGTAATCTTACTTACAATATCATTGTTACGGCTGTATTATTCGTCACTTTGCTCTTTGCCAATTTTGCTGAAGCAATAGCAGAAGCAAGAGGTAAAGCACAGGCCAACAGTTTACGTAAAACCAGGGAAGAAACTCCTGCCAAATTATTGCAGCAGGTTGGTGAAGTATTTATGAATGAAATAAAAATTATTCCATCTTCTTATTTGAAAAAAGGAGATGTGTTTATTTGTGAAGCTGGTGATATCATTCCTTCCGATGGCGAAATTATTGAAGGGTTAGCCACTATTGATGAAAGTGCTATTACCGGAGAAAGTGCACCGGTGATAAGAGAAGCTGGTGGTGATAAAAGCAGTGTAACCGGTGGCACCAAAGTATTAAGTGATAAAATAAAAGTAAAAGTAACGACAGAACAGGGCGAAAGTTTTTTAGATAAAATGATTGCATTGGTAGAAGGAGCTTCACGACAAAAAACTCCCAACGAAATTGCATTGACCATTTTACTCGCTGGATTTACATTAGTATTCATCATCGTAACAGTAACATTAAAACCATTTGGTGATTATGCACAAACACCTATTACCATTGCGGCTTTTATTTCTTTATTTGTTTGTTTAATTCCTACTACTATCGGCGGATTACTATCAGCCATTGGTATTGCGGGTATGGACAGGGCATTAAGAGCTAATGTAATTACCAAAAGTGGTAAGGCCGTAGAAACGGCCGGTGATATAGATGTTTTGTTGTTGGATAAAACAGGAACCATCACCATTGGTAACCGAAAGGCGACTAATTTTTATCCGGCACATGGAGTGAATGAAGCACATTTTATAAAATCAGTAGTACTAAGTTCCCTTGCAGATGAAACTCCTGAAGGGAAATCTATTATTGAATTAGCCGCCATTGATATTAATAATTTCAAACTCAATCGCCCAAAGTTTATCAAGTTTACTGCGGAGACAAGAAGCTCCGGTATTGATGTAGATAATACAAGAATACGAAAAGGCGCTGCCGATGCTATCAGGCAATTATGTGAAAAGAATGGCAATGCCTTTCCTGATGAAACTGGTAAGATTGTAAAAGGTATTTCCAGTAATGGTGGCACTCCATTAGTTGTTTCAGAAAATGAAAAAGTAATTGGCGTAATTGAATTACAGGATATTATTAAGCCCGGCATACAGGAACGTTTTCAGCGCTTACGTAAGATGGGTATTAAAACCGTAATGGTTACAGGTGATAATCCCTTAACGGCAAAATATATTGCAGAGAAGGCAGGTGTGGATGATTTTATTGCGGAAGCAAAACCGGAAGATAAAATGAATTATATCCGTAAAGAACAAAAAGAAGGAAGATTGGTAGCGATGATGGGTGATGGCACCAATGATGCTCCGGCTCTTGCTCAAGCTGATGTTGGGGTAGCTATGAACAGCGGTACACAAGCGGCTAAAGAAGCCGGCAATATGGTTGACCTGGATAATGACCCAACTAAACTGATAGAAGTAGTAGAAATAGGCAAACAATTGCTGATGACAAGAGGAACATTAACCACTTTTAGTATTGCCAATGATGTAGCAAAATATTTTGCTATCGTTCCGGCATTATTCATTACTTCTATTCCGGCATTGCAGGCATTAAATATTATGAAGCTGCACAGTCCACAGAGTGCAATACTTTCTGCAGTCATTTTTAACGCTATCATCATTCCATTATTAATTCCTTTGGCATTAAAAGGTGTTGCATACAAACCAATTGGCGCCAGTGCATTGTTAAGAAGAAATTTATTCATCTATGGAGTAGGCGGTGTTATCGTTCCGTTCATTGGTATTAAACTTATTGATGTGCTGGTGGCATTATTCATTTAAAACTTACAAATATGAAAGAAAATATTTTTCCGGCTATAAAAATTACATTCATTGCATTGCTGTTCTTCTCCGGCATTTATACCCTGATAGTTTTGGGGATAGCACAGTTTGTCCCAAATAAAGGTGAAGGAACAGTGATAAAAGAAAATGGCAAAACCTATTACAGTAATGTGGGGCAGAAATTTACTGATGATAAATATTTCTGGAGCCGTCCTTCTGCTGTTGATTATAATGCAGCAAGCGCAGGCGCCAGCAATAAAGGTCCCACCAATCCTGAATACCTGGCACAGGTACAGGCAAGAATTGATACTTTTTTAAAACATAATCCCGGTGTTAAAAAAGAAGATATCCCGTCTGATTTAGTTACGGCTAGTGGTAGTGGATTAGATCCACATATTTCGGTTCAGGCAGCCGACATCCAGATAGATCGTATTGCTAAAATAAGAGGTATTGCTGCTGCTAACATCAAACAACTCGTTTTAAGCAATACTGAAAGACCATTGCTGGGATTTCTTGGAACTGAGAGAATAAATGTATTGAAACTGAATTTGGCGCTGGATAATCTTAAATAAAAATGAAATCCATACTGACCATATTATTTATTACTGTTTCATTAATGGCAAATGCTCTATCAGACAGCAGTTCATCTCCGCTGACTATGAGTGGTTATATTGAAACTTATTATCTCTATGATTTTAATAAACCGGTTAATTATACCATGCCATCTTTTATGTACTCTAACAGGCATAATGAAATAAATCTTAATCTTGATTTTGTTAAACTGGCTTATCAAAAAAAATATACCCGTGCTAACCTGGCCGTTGCTACCGGCACCTATATAAATGCAAACTACAGTGGAGAGCAAGCTGTATTAAAAAACCTTTATGAAGCAAATGCCGGTGTTAAATTATCAAAGAGTAAAGAGCTTTGGTTAGATGCCGGCATTTTCGCTTCACATATTGGTTGTGAAGGCGCTATTGGAAAAGATAACCGGATACTAACAAAAAGTATGCTGGCGGAGAACTGTCCGTATTTTGAAACAGGTGCTAAACTATCCTACACTTCTCCCAATGGAAAATGGTTTATAAGTGGTTTAATAATGAACGGCCGGCAAATGCGTTATTTCCATAATTTTTATGGAATTTTCCAGTTGAGTAAACAATTATCGCTTACCACAAGCTTTGATATTGGCGCCGAACAAAAAACAAAAGGAAGTCACCAAATGAATACATGGTATTCCCCGCTTGTAATTTTGAGGTTAAGTACGGATAGCAGGAACAATATTGCTTCAAGAGTGGAATATTATAATGATGCAAATGGAGTTATCATCAGCACCAGCTCACCTGATGGATTTAAAACCCGGGGATATTCATTAAATTATGACAGAATAATAAGCAGAAAATGTTTTATGGCGTATAGAAGTCCGTGGTCTTAAAATTAATGACAATGTATTTGAGCACAACAATAAAACAACCGGCACTAATTTCTTTTTATCAACAGCACCGGCAATTTCTTTTTAATGGCAGATAAAGAACAAACAGTACAGCATTTTTTAGACCTCATTAAAAAATCAAGAAGAGGTAAGTTTAAAATTTACATTGGCATGAGTGCCGGTGTGGGGAAAACTTACCGTATGCTGCAGGAAGCTCATGCGCTGTTAAGAAACGGCATTGATGTAAAGATCGGTTACATTGAAACACATAACCGCAAAGAAACACATGAATTACTTGATGGTTTGCCAATTATTCCAAGAAGAAAATTATTTTATAAAGGAAAAGAACTGGAAGAACTGGATGTACAGGCAGTCATTAATTTACGGCCAGAAGTAGTAATTGTAGATGAACTGGCACATACGAATATTGAAGGCAGCAAAAACAGTAAACGCTGGCAGGATGTGGTAGAAATATTAGAAGCCGGTATCAACGTTATCAGTGCCGTAAATATTCAGCATATTGAAAGTTTAAATGAAGAAGTAAAAGAAATAACCGGTGTTGAAGTAAAAGAAAGAATACCCGACAGTGTGGTAGCGGAAGCAGATGAGGTGGTGAATATTGATCTTACAGCTGATGAACTGATTACCAGATTGAAAGAAGGTAAAATTTATGATGCCACTAAAATTGAAACGGCTTTAAAAAACTTTTTTAAAAGTGACCATATTCTTCAACTGCGTGAACTGGCGTTAAAAGAAGTTGCCTCACAGGTGGAAAGAAAAGTGGAGAGTGAAATAACCAAAACCACTGCGATGAAACATGAACGTTTCCTGGCATGCATTAGTTCCAATGAAGAAACTGCCCGTACGGTCATTCGAAAAACAGCGAGGTTAGCCAATTATTATAACAGTAAATGGTATGTGCTGTATGTACAAACTCCCAAAGAAAGCAGTACGAAGATTGCATTAGACAAACAACGCCACCTTATCAATAATTTTAAACTGGCTACAGAACTTGGGGCTGAAATTATAAAAACAGAAAATACGAATATAGCTAAAGCAATAACTGAACAGTGCGATGAAAGACATATTACCACCATCTGTATAGGCAAACCCCATTTAAATTTGTTCAGGGTAATACTGGCTACCAATGTTTTTAATGAACTATTAAAAAAACTATCAACCAGCAATATTGACTTAGTAATTTTAAGCTGATGAAAATTAAAACCAAATTATTACTCGGTGTTGGGCTCCTGTTCCTCATGGTAATTGGTATTGCCATCGTAAGTGCCCTGCAGATTAACCGGCTTACTGATGATACTAAAAAGATACTGGTTGCCAATTATAATTCGATTGATTATTGCCGTATCATGCTTAATGCTCTTAATAATGACACCATTGGTGTTGCTGAACAAAAACTTTTTGCAGACAATTTAAAAAAACAACAACAGAATATTACTGAAACCGGTGAGCAGGAACTTACCGATAAATTAGCAGCAGACTATTTAGCGTTTTCAAAAAATTACAATGATGCCGCCCTGATAAAAACCATCCGCAACGATATTTCTGATATTATGCTGCTTAACATGCAGGCCATACAGCGTAAAGAAAAACTGGCAGAGAGTACAGCAGAAAATGCTATCACTTTAATTACACTGGTTGGCACTATTTGTTTTATCATTGCCTTAATCCTCTTTTTTAATTTACCCGGCAATATTGCTAATCCTATTAAAGAGCTTACTTCCAGTATTAAACAAATTGCCCAAAGAAATTATTCCCAACGGGTGCATTTTGAAAAGAAAAATGAGTTTGGGGATCTGGCAGATTCATTTAATACCATGGCTGAAAAACTGGAAGAATTCCAGGCAAGCAGTTTACAGAAACTGATGATGGAAAAGAAGCGGATTGAAACACTTATCAATAACATGAACGACCCCGTTATTGGCCTGGATGATAATAAGAAAGTATTGTTCATGAATGATGTAGCGTTAAAAATATCCGGGTTGAAAACGGAAGAAGTTACCGGCAAACCTATACAGGATATTGCAGTGAACAATGATTTGATTCGTTCTTTAATACAGGATTTATTTGTTGATAACAAAGAGGTAACAGAAAAAATTCCCGTTAAGATTTACGCAGATAATAAAGAGAGTTATTTTGAAAAAGAAATCATTCCTATCAAAATTATCCCTACCGGCGAAAAAGAAGAAAAACTGATTGGCAATGTAATCTTCTTACAAAACATTACTCCGTATAAAGAACTGGATTTTGCCAAAACTAATTTCATTGCTACTGTATCACATGAATTAAAAACTCCTATTGCTTCCATTAAAATGAGTTCTCAGTTATTAGAGAATAAGCAGGTTGGTGAGCTGAATGAAGAACAGTTAAGTCTTGTGCAAAGTATTAAAGAAGATGCAGGAAGGTTATTGAAAATAACCGGTGAATTACTCAATATGACGCAGGTGGAAACCGGAACGATTCAACTATCAGCCCTGCCAGCTTCTCCAAAAGAAATTATTGATTATGCAATAAATGCCAATAAAACACTGGCAGATGAAAAGAATATTAAACTGCAGGTTTCTGTACCCAATGATATAACTAATGTACTGGCTGATAAAGAAAAAACTGCCTGGGTACTTACTAATCTTATTTCTAATGCCATCCGGTATAGCTACGATAATTCTATTGTAATGATTGAAGCTATGTCTGAAGATAAAAAAATAAAATTCTCAGTAACCGATACCGGCCAGGGAATAGAGCCACAATATGTAAATAAAATTTTTGACCGTTACTTCCGGATACCCGGAACGAAAAAGGAAGGAACTGGTTTAGGACTCAGCATCAGCAAAGAATTTATTGAAGCACAGGGTGGAACAGTTACTGTACAAAGTGAATTTGGTGCCGGAAGTGTTTTTTCCTTTTCACTTGCAAAAGCCAATTAGTAAGTTAATTATTTCTGCAGCACCACCGTAATATCAGCACTTTGTTTAATGGTAGCCATAACACCATTATCCACCTCCTGGAATGAATTGGTGAACTTACTGGTTAAAGTGAGTTTGTTACCGGCAATAACATATTTATACCCGATTGGTTTTGTTTCCATCGAATCAAGCCCGATTGAAATGAAACCACCCGTAAAGTAAAGTGAGTCTTTGCCCACCAGTTTATAGGTGCCGGATGAAGTAGCGGGTGGCAGTGTGAAAGAAAAAGGCATTTGAAGGCTGTCCTCCAATACACCGTTGGTATAAAATTTAACGAATGCCGTTGTACTTAAATCATACCCAATTCCGGTTCCTGTAAAGGTATTGGTGCCAAAAGTAACGGTACCTTTATTATTAGTGGTGGAATAATCAGCCGTAGTGACAGCTCTTATTATGTCAGTACTATCTGTTTCAGATACATCTGATTTTGTGTTGGCAGAAAGTCCGGCAAAATTCCAGGTACCAGCAATAGCCCCGGCACCAGTGCTTCCACCGTTACCTCCGGCTGAGGAATCAACACTTTGTTCTTTTGTACATGAAAAAATTGTTACGCAGATAAATATCCATAAGGCTAATTTGATAAAGCTAAACTTCATAAAATTAATTTTAACCCAAATTAATATTAATAACTGAAAAAAAGTAATTGGCTGCCAGTTTACCGGGAAAAGTTTTATCGTATTCTCCAATAAATCTTTTTTGCAACTGATGAAATAAACTAATCTCCTACACGGAACCTTGTGTAGGATAATGAAATCCGTTTATAGCACCCAGCCCATATTCCCCGCTAAATGGCATGTCAATTTTGATAGCTTACAAGGTATTGGTTAGGTACAATCCGGGTGTTGAGTTGAATCGTTTGGGGTAATGACATTTATCAGGCGTCCTGTCCAATCCATACAGCTCCATTAATACTGCTCCGTGAGGCCCCGGTTACAGAAGCCAGTACATTGTATTCTTCCCTCCATCTTAATACTCCAATCAATGCCATTATTAAGGCTTCTTTATAATTAATGAGTTTTTTATCGGGTATCACCACTTCCACATTTAATTTTTTGAGTATTTCTGTTAAGCGATGAATGAGAAAAGTATTATTAGCACCGCCACCGGTTACAAGTAGCTGACCGTTGCCCATTGATCTTTGACCGTTTTGTGCTGCTGACTGCAAACTGCCCACCGCCAGCTTTATTTGCCGGGCGATATGTTCAACATACGTACGCAAAGCATCCTGTTCATTAATACCGGCTTCTTTAATAATGGGATAAACTATATCCGTTCCAAAATCATTGGCCAGTGATTTGGGCCATGATTTTTGGTAATAATCCAATGCGTTTAACTTATTTAATAAATGTTCATCCACTACTCCTCCGGCTGCCATCATTCCGCCATCATCATACTCTTTTCCTGCCTCCTGTGCCAGCATGTTTAATACACGGTTAGCTGCACACACATCAAAAGCAGCATACACATCTGCATTTACTGAGATATTGGCAATGCCCCCGAGGTTTAGAAAAAATGAATAATCACCTAATAATAATTTTTCACCAATCGGAACAATGGGGGCTCCCTGTCCACCCAGTGCAATATCCATGGCTCTCAGGTCTGAGACTACATTAATTCCTGTTTCAGCAGCAATAGCAGCTCCATCTCCAATTTGCCCTGTCATTTGTTGTGCCGGTGAATGAAAGGTAGTGTGGCCATGGGAAGTGATCAGTTGCACTTTATAATGCAACTGGTGTGCTTCAATAAAACGGTTTACTTCTTTTCCCAGGTAATGACCGTAAGCGGTATGCAACAACTGGTAATCCCTTGCCGGCAGATGAATGGCATTTTTCAGTTTCTCTTTCCATTCCTGTGAATAAGGATAGCAATCTGCAGCTATCATTTCATAGCTCCATTTACCACCATTTTCGTGTATTTCTGCAAACACGATATCCAGTCCGTCCAGTGAACTGCCGCTCATTAAACCAATTGCCCGGTACAGCATAAATTATATTTCAGATTTCAGATGGGAGAATTTAGATTTGTTGAACAAAAATAACAATCGGTTGGATAGGTTTTACAAGTTCAAAAAGTTCAATGGACTTATCGGGCAAAAAATAAAATATTGCATTCAACTTTTAGAACCGGCTGAACTATAAAATGAATACTCAAATGGTAACAAACCTCAGCGAAAATCATTCACTCATCAGTAATTGGATAGCTGAATTAAGAGATGTGGATATCCAGGCAGACCGGATGCGTTTTCGCCGCAACTTAGAACGGATGGGTGAAGTAGCTGCATATGAAATCAGCAAAACACTGGAATGGGAAGAGAAAGAAATACAGACTCCGTTAGGAATTTCTACTACTAAATTGCTGAAGGATCAACCGGTGCTGGCTACTATTTTAAGAGCGGGGTTACCATTACACCAGGGTTTACTCAATTATTTTGATAAAGCTGATAACGCCTATATATCAGCCTATCGTAAACACAAACCCGATGGTTCTTTTGAAATAAGCCTGGAATATATTGCCTGCCCTGATCTTGAAAATAAAGTGCTTATTATTTCTGATCCCATGCTGGCCACCGGTTCATCACTGGTAAAAACCATTCAATATTTGCGGGAAGAAGGAAAGCCTAAAGAAATTCATATAGTGGCAGCCATTGCCTGTACAGTGGGTATTGAATATGTGCGGAGAGAAGAACCCCATGTAAAAATTTGGTGCGGAGATATAGATGAAGAGCTTACCGCCAAGGGTTATATTGTACCGGGTTTAGGTGATGCCGGAGACCTGTCTTTCGGAAGTAAAATACAGATGTAATTCTTTTAACATCTTTTCGGTCATTTTTCTTGGACATTACTATCTTTTTGCTGAAAATTAAAGTAATTTACCTGCTCATTATGCAGCGGCGCCGGCTTTCTAAGAGTCATATCTGAAAGCTAGCGGAAAACTTAACTGGATGAAAAAGATAATTGTTGCCTTATTGATTGCCGGATTGATCAGTTCAGGTGTGCAAGCACAGGATCCGCATTTTTCCCAATTCTTTGCCTCTCCCCTTACTTTAAATCCTGCTTTTACCGGCAAGTTTGATGGTGCATTAAGAGTGGCCGGTAATTATCGCAATCAATGGCCCTCTATTAATAATGCTTATACTACCGGAACCATGTCAGTAGATTTTCCTATACTGGAAAAACGTATTCCTGAAACCGACCGGTTTGGTATTGGATTTTTAGGACTGACAGACAGAAACGGCAATGGTATTTTGCAAAACAATTTTGTGGGAGCATCACTGGCTTATCATAAAGGATTAGATGAAAACGGTTATCACCAGTTGGGCATAGGATTCCAGGGAATGTATGTAAACAAAAGGCTGGACCTTACCCAGGCCAAGTTTGAAGACATGCTTACCACCAGCGGCTTTACCGGTGTAACACAGGAAGTATTCAGTAATTATAATGAGCTGAAATTAAATTACGCCGATTTGAATGCCGGTATTTTGTACACCGGTTCAACCACGGATGATAATTTCTTTTATGTTGGTGTGTCTGGTTATCACTTAAACAGGCCTAAAGAAAGTTTCAGAGGGGCGGATTATATTTTGAATACCCGTTATACAATTCATGGAGGCGCTTATTTTCCCGTGGGTGATAATTTAAGTTTGCATACCAGCATTATTCATCAGCGCCAGGCCGGCAGTGCCAATGAAACTGTATTAGGTGCCGCATTAGGATATACTGTGCCGGGTGGTACTGCTTACGAAAAGCCTACCGTGTTTTATTTTGGTTCCTGGTACCGGTTGAAAGATGCTATTATTCCATATGTTGGTATGGAGTGGAATAATTTCCGTTTAGGCATTACTTATGATGTAAATACTTCTTCTTTAAAAACGGCCTCAAACCTTAAAGGAGGATTGGAGGTATCACTCATTTACATCAAACCATACAGGGAAGGTGGTAAAGCGATTAAGTGTCCGAAGTTTTAGTCAAGCTTCAACTTTCATAAACTCCTTCTCACTTTTAGCAATCACAATAGTAGCCACACCGTTGCCTATAATATTGGTAATGGCCCTTGCTTCGCTCATAAATTTATCTACGCCTAATAAAAAAGCTAATCCTTCTAATGGTATTTTATGTATAGCAGTTAAGGTAGAAGCCAGCACAATAAAGCCACTGCCGGTAACACCTGCAGCTCCTTTGGATGTGATCATCAAAATTCCAATAATGGCTAATATTTCACCGGTATTTAAATGAACATTATACAATTGCGCCAGGAAAATAACCGCCATTGATAAATAAATAGAAGTGCCGTCGAGATTAAACGAATACCCTGTTGGAACTACTAACCCAACCACCGGTTTGCTGCAACCCATTTGCTCCAGTTTTTTCATAATAGAAGGCAATGCAGCTTCTGATGAAGATGTTCCCAATACGATCAGTAACTCCTCTTTTATGCTTCCTAAAAATTTCCAGATGCTTTCTTTATAATACCGCATGATCAATCCTAACACTCCAAAAATAAAAACAGCCATTGTGCAGTAAACTGTCAGCATTAGTTTGGCCAATGGTATTAAAGTATGTAATCCAAATTTACCAACGGTATAGGCCATTCCGCCAAAAGCACCAACCGGAGCTAAATACATCACATATTTTAAACCGAGAAATACGTAATGAGATACCTGTTTAAGTACAAGAATTGTTTTTGAATTATTTCTTATTAATCCTAAAACTATTCCGGTAATGATGGCAACAATTAATACCTGCAAGGTAAAATTGTTCATGAAAAATTTATACCAGTCAATTCCTGTTGATGGCTTACTGGTGTATTTACTGGCATCTTCAATCAGTAATCCTGCTTTATTAATTTTTCCCGGCTGAATGATATTGGCGATTACAATACCAATTACTAATGCCAGTGTGGTAACTACTTCAAAATATAACAAAGCCTTTAAACCAATCCTTCCTACTTTACCCAGGCTTTCCATACCGGCAATACCCAATACGATTGTAAGAAATATGATAGGACCTATAAACAGCTTTATAATATCAACAAATCTTTTTCCAAGAAATTCCATCTTTACTCCTGTTGCAGGATAGTAATGCCCCAGCAGCACACCAACGATAACTGCTATTAATACCCAAAAAGTAAGATTAGTTACAACTTTTTTAAACATTACATTGATGATTATTTTTTACCGCTCACATATTTATTATCCTTTATAATAAAACGATAAGGAAGCTTAGCATCTTCGCCGGCATAATCCACACCGATTCTTGACGTGGCTGTTATCATATTTTTTGTAAGCTTAAATCCATCGTCAGCAATATAAATTTCATCACTCAACAAATTCAAACCACTGTGTTTTGTAAAAATGCCCAATGCTTTTGACACATTGCCCGGGCCTTTGGTTAAAGTATAATCTGCTTTTTTCTTTTTCGTTCGCTTCAGCATTGTTTCCACTCCTTCCAGCGGCTCTGCACCCCTTATTAAAATTGCATGGGGTATACCTTTCTTATTCGTAACCACATTAAATAAATGATGAATACCATAACACAGGTAAACGTAGGCAGTGCCGCCGGTTGCATACATAATTTCGGTACGGTTGGTTCTTCTGCCGTTCCATGCATGTGATGCTTTATCAACTTCGCCGGCATACGCTTCTGTTTCCACTATTCTTGCTGAAGTAATCAACCCATCAAATGTTGTTACCAGTACCTTACCCAATAAATCCTGCGCTATTTTCAGCACATTACCCCTTTCATAAAAGCTTTTCTGTATCTTACGCATCGCTTGTGTAAATTCGCCTATAATTACCAAACATAAAAAAATTTACGGTTGCTCAAGGAATTAGTTATTGCCATCCAATCCTATTACAAAGCCCACCGGTTTATCATTAAACATAAACTGTGGAAATGGATACTTATTCCCGGAATCATTTATGCGTTGCTTTTCTTCACCGGCATGTGGTTGTTCTGGAGCAGCAGTACGCAGGCCATCACCTGGCTGAGTGCTAAATTAGGAGTGATTCAATGGCTGAAAGAATCTGATAATTCCCTTTTTAATTTTCTTTTTATTTTCAGCAGTATCATTTTCCGGCTGATATTAATGTTTTTCTATTTTTCATTGTTCAAATATATTTTCCTGATTGTTGGCTCCCCTGTATTTGCTTACCTGAGCGAAAAAACAGAAGCCATACTGGAGGAAAAGGATTTCCCCTTCAGTATGGCGCAATTACTGAAGGATATTGCCAGAGGAATAAAACTGGCTTTAAGAAATACACTGTGGCAAACTGTTTACACCTTAGCCATTTTAATTCTTTCCATGATACCCGTTGTGGGATGGATTACCCCGGTGATTGCTTTTTTGATTGAATGTTATTACTACGGATTTTCCATGCTGGATTACAGTTGTGAACGGCATAAATTAACCCCTTCGCAAAGCATTGAATTTATTGGCCGGCATAAAGGGCTGGCTATAGGAAATGGTATCGTTTTCTTTTTACTGCATGGAGTATTGATCATTGGCTGGGTATTGGCTCCTGCCTATGCCGTAGTAGCCGCCACTATTAGTTTGTATCATCAAAAAGATGAATATTGAATTCCTCTGTTTATCTCATACCAACTATTTTAAGTGACGATGGTTTGTCGGCTATTCCTGCTTATGTTACAGATGCCGTAAAACAATGCACAGTTTTTTTTGTAGAGAATGAGCGGACAGCCCGGCGTTTTTTTAAATTATTATGGAAAGAAATGGTGATTGATGATTATGAGTGGCATGCCATTCATAAAGCAGAGGAAGAAGTGTTAGCTGTTTTTAAACAACGAATAAAAGAAGGAAAAACCATTGGCATTGTTAGTGAAGCTGGTTGCCCGGGCATTGCTGATCCCGGTCAACTATTAATTGAAGCAGCACAACAATTAAATGCAGCTGTAAAACCATTGGTTGGACCAAGTTCTATTTTATTAGCATTGATGGGTAGTGGAATGAATGGTCAGCAATTTCAGTTTGTGGGTTATTTACCAATCGATAATCAAGAACGATTTAAAGCCCTGAAAGAACTTGAAGCCGAAAGCAAAAAGAAAAACTGTACACAAATTTTCATTGAAACTCCTTACAGAAATAATCAACTTATTGAAACCATTTTAAAAACCTGTCAGCCATCCACAAGGTTGAGCATTGCTGCAGAACTTACATCTGCCAATGAATACATCAAAACAAAAACCATTGCTGAATGGAAGAAAGAAAAAACCGACTTCCATAAGAAGCCGGTTATATTTTGTTTACAGGCATAATATTATTTCACCCGTTCATACCCGGTAATCACATATTTATTTTCACCCCGCCACGGTAGTGTACGGCGATATTCTTTATATTTTAACTGCACACATTCATCCTGCAACTGCACCAGCGAATCAGCAATGTTTTTATCTGCAATTGAAAACAAAAACTTTTCCGCATTAACGGTTTGTCGGCAGCTCAGCCACATTTCACCTTCATAAGTTTTAAATACATTTCCTTTTTTAGAAATCTTAATCAATGACCCTTTACGTTCGCCTTCACTGAAAGGATTATAATAAAACCAGTAAATAAGAAATGAACCAACCAGTAACAGCAGGAGAACTATTGTCCATCCAATTTTTTTAAAACTCATAAAGCAGTTATTTAGTAAGTAAGTTATAAACCATATTTATCTACCAGGTAAATCATCGCTGCCATCATTGCTGCACTTAATTTTAATTCTCTTTCACTCACTGCTTCCAGTTTATCTGTTGCAGCATGATGTATATCAAAATACCGTTGTGAGTCGGGATAAATATTGGAAAGTACCGTTCCCAGTTGTTTCAGATCGCCTATATCAGCACCTCCACCACCTTCATGCATTTCATACAATCCATATGGATGAAATAATGGCATCCATCCTTTTACTTTTTCTACTACTTCTTTTGAACCGCTCACACCAAATCCCCTTGGAGTAAATCCTCCTTCATCACTTTCCATGGCAAATAAATGCTTCTCGCCTTTTGCCTTTGCTTCTTCATAATATTTATCACCGCCTTTTCCCCCATTCTCTTCATTCATAAACATTACCGCTCTTATTGTTCGTTTAGGTTTATATCCTAATGCTTTTAGTACTCTTAACACTTCAATACTTTGCACACAACCTGAACCATCATCATGTGCACCTTCTGCTAAATCCCATGAATCCAGATGACCACCCACTGTAATGATTTGATCAGGAAATTCGGTTCCTTTTATTTCACCAATTACATTATATGATTTTACACTATCCAGCATTTGACTGTTAGTACGGAAATAAACCTGCTTAGCCATTTTTGTTTTCAACGCTTTGCTCAAATACTCAGCATCTAATGTGCTGATAGCAATGGCGGGAATTTTGGGAAACGAGTCATTATATCCCATCACACCCGTATGCGGAAAATCGTTTACGTTACTGGCCATGGAACGAACAATACAACCAATAGCTCCGTATTTGGCTGCCTGGCTGGCACCGGCAAAACGATATTTACCTGCTTCACCATACGCCTGGAACGTATTAATGAAAGTTTGTACAAAAGGATGATTATAGAAAACAATATTTCCTTTGATCACTTTTTCGCCTAATGCCTTTAGTTCATCAAAATCTTTTACTTCAATTACATTAGCTGTTACACCTTTATCTCCGCTTCCCCGTGAATTACCCAAAGCTGTTACATCTAACGGGTATGTTTTACCGCCGGCATAAATAATTTTTGCTTCTTCTTTTTTACCACGTACCCAATGCGGCACTATACATTCCTGCAACCATACTTTATCAGCACCTAAATCTTCCATCATCTTTTTGGTTACTTCCACCGCTTTGGCTGCCTGTGGTGAGCCGCTTAACCGGGGGCCAACCTGTTTGCACAATACCCGCAGGTATTCATAAGCTTTCCCGTTCGTTAATACTTCATCGGTAATTTTTTTGATCATAGCCGAATCGTCCTGTGCCATTAATGAGAGCGTAAATAATAATCCTGTCAGTAAATAAATGATTTTCTTCATGTCCATGTGATTAAAAATGGAAATTACGATTTTTCTGATTGCTGCCGGTGGCCGGTTGTTAGTTACTGGTTATTAGGTTATATGGAAACAGGTTTATTGGGTAACGTACAGGTTTAATTTTTTATCTGACATTCCACTGACTTTTGACTTGATATTTTCTGCCTAACTTAGCGCCTCATAAAAAACTGACGATGAACATAGGCATTGCCTGCTACCCTACTTTCGGCGGAAGTGGTGTGTTAGCAACAGAATTGGGAAAAGCTTTAGCAGAAAAAGGACATAATGTACATTTCATAACTTACCAGCAACCGGTACGGTTAAATGAATTTCATGCCAATATATTTTACCACGAAGTGCAGGTGCCTACTTATCCGTTATTTGATTATCCTCCATACGAAACAGCGCTGGCCAGTACAATGGTGGATGTGATCATGAATAATAATCTCGATATCATTCATGCACACTATGCTATTCCGCATGCATCCGCAGCTTATATGGCAAAACAAATTGTACAGAAGCAGGGAAGAAATGTAACGGTGATTACTACACTGCATGGAACAGATATTACATTGGTTGGAAGAGATAAAACGTATGCACCGGTAGTTACTTTTTCGATTAACCAGAGTGATGTAATCACTGCTGTGTCAGACAACCTCCGCAACGAAACATTCAAATCATTTAAGATTGAAAAAGAAATTGAAGTGATCCACAACTTTGTGGATGTAAAACGTTTTCATAAAAAACCAATAGACGCTTTTAAAAAAGTAATTGCCCCCAATAAAGAAAGAGTAATACTCCATGCTTCCAACTTCCGTAAAATAAAACGGGTGGAAGATGTGGTGAAAATATTTCACGAAATCAACAAAGCAATTCCATCCAAATTAATTATGATTGGTGACGGACCAGAAAGACCTAAGGCCGAAGAATTATGCAGGGAATTACATTTATGTGATGATATACGTTTTGTAGGTAAACAGGTGGAAATGGAAGAAGTATTGGCGATTGGTGATTTGTTTTTACTGACTTCCGAATATGAAAGTTTTGGTTTGGCGGCATTAGAGGCAATGGCTGCTGAAGTACCTGTTGTAAGCACCAACGCCGGTGGCTTGCCTGAAATTGTAATTGATGGTGAATGTGGTTATATGGGTAATGTGGGGGATGTGGATGATATGAGCCGGAAAGCCATCAGCATTTTAAAAAATGATGAAACATTAAAACAGTTTAAAGCAGGCGCTATGAAACAGGCTGAACGGTTTGATATACACAATATCGTTCCGCAGTATGAAGCATTGTATGCCCGTTATGCAAAATGATTATCTCCTGTCTCTTAACCAGGATTCCGGATTGAGATAACTGGTTTCTTTCATTACCATAAATTCCACCTGGCCTCTTTCCTCTTCTGAATCACTACTGCCTGCCCGGCCAATTAATTGCCCGGCTTTTACAGCGGAATTCTTGGTAACAGATACCGAACCCAGATTTCCATAGGTGGTATAGTAGTTACCGTGACGAATAATAACCCCATAATTTCCTTCCACGTTGAACACAGATGCCACTTCACCACCAAATACTGCTTTTACATTGGCGTTGGGACTTGTGGAGATAGTGATACCGGAAGAGTTCCAGTGAATCTTTGTTCCTTCAATAACATTATCACCAAAATGAGCAGTTAAATATCCATTATCTACCGGCCAGGGCAAACGATTTTGATTGCTTCTGAATTCAGTTGCCAGTGCATAATCTGCCTCACTTATGTTTAAAGGAATCTCTTTTCGTCCTGCAGCAGGCTTGTTAGACGAAGCATTAGTATTATTCTCTGTTTTAGGAATTACAGACGTAACAGGATTTGTTTTTTCCTTTGCTTTCTCTTCTTTTTCTTTTGCCAATCGTGCCACTCTTTCTTTTTCTGCCCTTTCCTTCGCTTCTCTAATTTCTCTGGCTACTATCGCATCAATCTGCCGTTTATAGTTTGCCAGTTGTTTTCTTTTGTTTGCCACAACTGATGCCAATTCTTTTTCCTGCGATTTGAACTTTGCTACTATTTGGTCTTTCTCCTGTTTTTCCTGTGCTAATTTTTCTGCTTCCTTATTCTGATCCTGTAATGATTCACCTTTCTTTTGTTTGTTTATTTTCAACAAGCCCAGTTTTTCATTGATCTGTTCCTGCGTTTTCTTAATTGTTTCTGCCTGCTGTGCACGGTAGCTGCGATATGTTCTTAAATACGCTATACGCCGAATAGCATCATTAAAGCTATTGGCAGAAAAAATAAAGTTGAGGAAGTCAAAACTGCTGCGGCTTTTGTAGGCATATACTATGCTTTTGGCATATTCCTGTTTTAAGGTGTCAAGGTCATTTTTTAACCGGTATACTTCCCGGTTATTTTTATAAATATCTTCATCAATAGCATGAATCTGATCATTGATATTATTAATCACACTTTGGCGTAATGCCAGTTTCTTCCTGGCTAATGCCAGTTCAGCAATACCCTGTTTTTTATTTTTCTGAATTTCTTTCAGGTTAGCATTGATTTCATCAATTTCCTTTAATGTTTCCTGGCGTTTACGTTCCAGTTCCTGTTTATCCTGTCCTTTGGGTTGAGCAAAAGATGTTTGTAACAACAACAGTGAAAAGAGTGTGATGATAATGCGTTTCATTGGCTTTAGGTTAAAGGGTTCAATTTTCAGTAACGGAACTATTTTTAAAAAATTATATGTTTTTATTTTCTTGTGAATCTTTTAGGA
This sequence comes from Sphingobacteriales bacterium, assembly GCA_003963365.1. Classification (GTDB taxonomy): domain Bacteria; phylum Bacteroidota; class Bacteroidia; order Chitinophagales; family Chitinophagaceae; genus AWTP1-9. Next base: position 815,841 of record RXJG01000004.1, on the reverse strand, counting down.
ACGTTAAACGGGTAGGTCTGATCCACCGGGTTAAAATCAAACTGTTTAAATTTCAACTGTATCTCCAGTTTTGACTTTTCTGATATAACTATATTGCGATAAGTTGAAAAATTAACACCGTTTTTGTTCTCATATTCCTCATAAGTAAGATCGCAGGTACGGTTACGGGTTGGATCCTGGTCATCCAGCTTACTGTGTGTGATGAGATCATCATTACTCAATGTAAGTAAATGTTTAAATACAGTAGTAATACTCAACAAGCTAATATTACTGGTTGCGTCTTTGCGGTAAGCAGAGATGCTGTCTGAATTAAAGAAAACAGGATTACCAACAATCATATTTTGTAAGGTAGCAAAGTCAAGTGGTATCTGGCTGATCTCCTGTAAATAGGACAATGTTCGCACCGTATAAGTATTAGCCAGTTTATCCATTATATAGATGCTGTCGGGTGTAATTTTCACACGAAATCCTTCAATACCCAAAGTTCCTGTAAGAGAGATCCAGATTACTTCATCTTTTTTCATGCGAATGTTAGCAGTAAAATCAGGTTGCCTGCCTTTATTATTTTGATAATCCACTTTTATTTTAGCGGAAAAGGTTTTAAAGTCGATGTGGTACGAATTCATTTTACCTATTGCATCTTTTACCAGGGCCAGCGTATCAATTTTTGGTTCATTTACAATCACCACAACGGAATCCGTTTTAGGCGCTATTGCTTTTTGAATTTTCTTCTGGCTACGGCAGCTTGCCAACACTGTAATCAAAATCAGTAATCCGTATGTAAAGAGTTTTCTCATTCTTGCTATTGTTTTCCGGTATGGCCAAAGCCTCCGGTATTTCTGTCTGTAATATTTATTTCTGTTGCTTCAATCCAATTAGCTTTTTCTACTTTTTGAATCACCATTTGTGCAATGCGGTCACCGGGATGAATCGTTTGTATTTCATTGGACAGGTTTATCAGAATTACTTTTATTTCGCCACGGTAATCAGCATCTACTGTGCCGGGTGAATTTAGACAGGTGATGCCTTGTTTTAAAGCCAGACCGCTTCTTGGTCTTACCTGTGCTTCATAACCGCCGGGTAATTCAATAAAAATACCTGTTGGAATAAAAGCCCTTTCCAAAGGCTTCATCTCAACAGGCGATTCAATAAATGCCCTTAAATCCATACCGGATGAACCATTGGTGGCATAAGCCGGTAAAGGATTATTGGAATGGTTGATAATTTTGATATTGATTTCAGGCATCGGGCAAAAATAAGTACAGTTTTTTTAAGAAGACGATTATGAAGATAAATTGGATACAGCGGTTAATCTGCCTCTATCTTTTTTAACAATACGGTAGCATACGCCATCAACCCTTCCTCCCTTCCCACAAAACCCATTTTTTCTGTTGTAGTGGCCTTTATAGAAATGTCCATTACTTCAATACCCAGTACTTCAGCAATGGTTTTTCTCATTTGTTCCACATAAGGTTTTATTTTGGGCGATTGTAAACAAAGTGTTGTATCAATATTGATGATGCGGTATCCGTCTGCCGTAATAAGTTCCTGTGTTTTTCTCAATAATATTTTACTGTCAATATTTTTAAACTCAGCACTGGTATCAGGAAAATGGGTGCCTATATCACCCAGGCTTAATGCACCGAGCATGGCATCACAAATAGCATGCAGCAACACATCCGCATCACTATGCCCTAATGCGCCTTTGTGATGAGGAATTTTTACACCCCCCAGCCACAATGCTCTCCCTTCAACCATTTGATGAAAATCAACGCCTGAGCCTATACGATATGACATATTATGATATTAAACTAAAAAGGCGAAGGTAATAAACCTCCGCCTTTTCTATTGAGTAAGTTACATTAGTTATCAGTGGTAGTAGTGGTTTCGCCCTCACCTTTACCAATATTATCCAAATCAAATATCAGGCTGAAACGGAGGGTATTACTTAAAGGGTTACGGTTAACACCATTACCCGAAGGAACGAGGTATGAAAGGTTTAAACCAAACACATTGTATTTTAAGCCGGCACCTACGGTAAAGTATTTACGGTTCCCTTTTGTTTTATCCTCATAAAAATACCCGGCCCTTAAAGTAAACTGATCGTTATAAGTATACTCAGCACCCAGTGAGAAAGTGATTTCTTTTAAATCTTCTCCATCACCTAATGAAGAAATCCAGCTGGAAGCAACACTTTTTGAACGATACGCCTGGATACCTGCAGCAGATGTATCATTGGGTGTTGGCACTAATAATTTATTTAAATCAAGTGCAAAAGTGATTTTATTAATATCATCTATCTTTTTTGTATATGCAGTACCTACACCGAGGTTAGCGGGTATGTAATCTTTTGTTTGCGCATCACTGGAGTAGGATATTTTTGATCCAAGGTTAGTGGCTGCTGCGCCAAAACTCCAGCCGGTACCTGCCTCATTGATACCGTTATAATAGAAACTTAAATCGCCGGCCACTGCATTACCCGGTTTGTAGGATGAGCCGGAAAAAGTAGCACTTCCCACGAGGTTAGAATGTATATAACGTAAGGCTACTCCTAAACCAGTTTTTTCGGAAAGCTTACGGGAATAACCTGCATCAAAAGAAAATTCCCTGGGGTTACCATCAAACAATGTTTGCCCTGAGAAATCGGTAAAGGTGATCTTACCTAAACTAAAATATCTTAAAGAAGCAGAAATAGCCTGCTGATCATCTAATTTGTGAAACCCGGAGACAGAACCGAGGAAAACATCATTTACCTGCAGGTCTCTTAACCAGGGTGTATAAGTAATAGAAGCAGCATTATTATTCTTTGCAAAAGGAATTTTAGCAAGGTTCCAGAAAATAGAACTGGCATCGGCTTCTGTTGCCAGGCCTGCATCACCCATACCACCGGCACGGGCATCAGGCGAAATTCTTAAAAAAGGAACTGCCGTGGTTACAACATTAATTCTTTGAGCATACAAGGAAGAGACTGATAAAAAACAAATTAATCCTGTGGCAATTAGTTTGATGGTCTTACGTTTCATTTATTCTTAATATTTCGGTTCCAAAAACATAACATTACAACACAAAACAGGAGTTAAGCAAACCAGGATAAATTTAAAGCAGTACGAGTTTTTCTAATTTACGGGCTTTTTTCCCGTCGGCAGTTAATACTTCAATGCTATAAAGGTAAACGCCCCTGCTTATTTTATCGCCAAAATCATCCTTACCATCCCATTCAATTTCAGTAGAACGGTTTCCGGTGGTATTTATTGTTTGCTGAATAAATTTAATCACCTTACCAGTAATCGTCATAATCCGGATATTAACCCGGAGATTTTCTCCCGGCCGGTTATGCTCAAACCAAAACTGTGTTCTGGTCGTAAATGGATTAGGATAATTTAGTACATGTGTGATTTGCAGTTCCCCCGATTTTACCACCCTGAAGGTTAAAAGATAAGTAGAAGAATTATTAGCCACATCCCATGCTTTGATGGTTAAGGTATGCACCCCCTCTTCCAGTAGCGGCAACTGAAAACGGATTATTCCTTTTTGATAGCTGTCTACTTCCGCTTCATAAAACTCATTCAGGTTAAAAAAAGTATTGTTGTTGTTGTCGAGTGTGGCGGTGATATCATGTCCAATACCGGTGCCTACTGTGTTGATTCCACTGGAATCACTCAGCTTTACAATCAAAATTGGATTTGCATTGGTAATACTTCCGTTTACAAATTTTTCATCATTTAAATAAGCTTTTATAACCGGTCCGTCTTTATCATTAACAGAATTATTTCCTGCACCACCAATGATGATGCTGTTATTAAATCCTGCTGCATCGGTTATAGTGTTATCAGCATAATAACTGATCTTTCCCTTACCAAACTGGTAATTAATATCCTTGGGAACAATAAAGGTGAAGCTGAATTTTCCATTTACTGCTTTGGCCTTTCCTTTATACAATACGTTTGTTTGCTGGTTAAAGGCGGTTACCGGGCTTTGTGGATCATTTCCCAGTGTATTTATCACCTGGCTCTTATCATAGATGGTAGTATAAACTGTTCCGTTGAAATCAGGTAACAATGCGCCTGATCCATCCACTACTTGCCCTTTAATAACGTACTTATTTAATGCTTTTAAAGTATCTGTTCCGTTTTGATTATCATTAACTGAAACAGTATTTACATTGAACGAAGGGAAGCCCAGAGTTAATGAGGGATCGCCCAATAAGGTAAACTTGCGGTTATTAATTACATCGGAAAAAGTTGAATAAGTAAAATTTTTACCCGCCTGTACAGCTTCGCCCAAACTGCGGTATTTTCCATTGGGCTTTTTTTGCATGGCAAGATTTAGATAGTTATTATTCATGATGCGGTTACTAAAAGCAAATACTACCCTTGTTGTGGTCATTAATCCAATTGCTCCATTCTTTTCCCGCAGCAAAATATCCTCTCCTATTGAGTTGATAGCAGGATTATCATAAGGGGCAAAATCGCAAGTAGCAGTAACAAACAATGGAAGTTTGTTGCCATTGATCCACGTCTTTATCATATCCTGGTCGAGGATATCTTCTTCCGCTAAACGGCTTGGTCCGCCATGACCGCTGTAATTGCAGATTAAAGTGCCGGAAAAGATTTTGTTGTTGATAGCAGCATTTACGTCAGGATAACGGCTGCCGCCACTGCCGCTTTGTTTTTTATAGGCATCGAGGTAAATTTTCTGTTCATTGCCTAATGGATAAGCAGCCGATACGGTGGCCGACATTATTTCTGCATCATTTAAATGCAGGTTACCATCCCCATCATCCGCAATAAAAGTGAGATCGTTACGCCATGGACCAAAGCTTTCCTTTTGTGTATAAGCAATAATCTTATCCACTGCATTCTTCGCATCGGTTATATTTTTAGCGGGTATTCTTCCAATACCAATATCTAATAAGTTAGCCGTAGCGCTGCTGTTGATATTATCATTATCGCTTAGCAATCCAAAAAAATCATCAGCAGTATACGTTCCCAAAGGATCCAGTGAAGCGGGACTTTCGTAACAGGGAACCAGGTTGGTATTATTTTTTAAACGGCTCAGATAATCATACGAGGCATCTCCAAACAATAATAAGTACTTTGGCATTTTAGTGGAATCACCGGCTGCTTTATCGTAATACATCTTTACAAAATCCCTGATCGCTGTTGGGTCTTGTGAACCAGATGAAAATTCATTATACACCTGTTCAGTAGTTACCACCACTGATTTTAATCCTTCTCTTTGAAAATGATGTGCTGCTAACCGTTGTGCTTCGCCTGACAAGCTGTTGTGTGTAATGATAAGCATATCGGCATAAGATGAATTATGCAAATCCTGGTTATCTACTTTACCAATGGCTGATGGTGTTAAAAAATTAGCAGCGTTAAAAGCAATGTATTCTTTTAAAGAAGAACTGGAGTTGATAAACTTATAATCACTGCCCGATAAACTTCCCTGCATTTTAACTGCATTCAGCGGATTGGTAACATCCCACACTTCCGTTGCGGATGTGGCATTTTGAATTTTAAATTCAGCCACATTACCAACCCCTGCACTGTTCCAGTCCCGAAACAAAACCTGGTCAACACCATTAAATGATAAATTTCTCCTTCCAAAAATTTCAAACCAGTTTAACCAGGCCTGTGCATTTATACTGGTGGGTGCATAACTAAAATTGATAGTGAGCTGTGGCTGTGAAGCAGTAAAGGTGGTACTTTGCTGACTGGGAATAGCCACTGCATCGTATTGCCCCGAGCCAACCGGTGCAATAAAATGCTGCAGTGCAGGAACATTATTCACACTCACATCCATTCTGGAAGAGGCCCCTGCGCTGCGGGCAACCACATTACTAATTAGCTGCAACGGCTGACTGATATCAAGATTAGGAAAGTTTGCATTGAAATTTATTGACAATGGTTTGCCCGGTATATTACCAAATTCCTCACCATACCATTCTCTGCCAGAATTGAGAAAATTAATTGAATCCAGTTCATAAAAATAGTGGTCATTAAAACTTGTTACCGTGAAATTAGGTGTCCCTGAAAAATTGTTTGTGGTTATTCTTTTACCGGTTCCTCCAATTGAAAGGAAAAAATAAGATTGCGTGGAATAAAGATTTTTTCGATGAGAAAATTTTTTATTGCCGGCATCTGTAATCCATTCATCAGGCCCATTAGCATAAAAAAGAAAATAATCGTTACCATTAAAAATACCATCACCACCGTCAACTACTTCAATGGGGTTTTCCATAAGATCATCCGGGCGAACGGCAGCGTTATCCTCGGGCAACATTTTTCCGCCGTTTCCAAACAAGCGGATGGCAGCACTGCTTATAGAAGAGGTATTAACCCCCAGTGAATTTAAAAAGGCAATATCCACCTTATAGATACCTGTTTTTTTTACTCCTATTTTATACCAGGAACCTGAGGATAGTACCGAGTTAGCCGCATAAGTACGTTGAGATGATGAATTTTTCCACATCCCCAGCAGTAACATCACTAAAAAACAGGGTATCCCTTTGCACATGACCCAAATATAGCAATCAGGACTGTTAATAACCGGGCCACAGGCTTTTAATTATCAGGATTTAATGGCTATATTCGCCACCTGAAAAATTCATTTATTTAAGGTCATTTTAGAACAATATATCTGAAAAATTATCGTTTAACCTATTTAGCACAAACATAGAACCATGCAAAAAGTAACGAGCATTAAAAATCTTTGTATCCTATTTGCTGCCGCTGCCCTCATCAGTTCTTGTAAAAAGAACGGCGGTTTATTCAGCAAAAAACCTGAAAAATCAACCAACACAGGCTGGACCTATAATGATCCTAAAGGAAGTGGGTTCAGGGTTTCCAAAGAAAAAGAACAAAAAGCTGGCCCCGGGCTTGTATTCGTACAGGGTGGTACCTTCACCATGGGTGCCACAGATGAAGATGTTATGCGTGACTGGAATAATATTCCCCGCCGGGTAACCCTTCCTTCCTTTTATATGGATGAAACCGAAGTGGCCAACGTTCACTACCGTGAATACCTGTACTGGTTAAACAGGGTTTTCCAGGGAGATTCTAATATCGTCAACAAAGCACTACCTGATACACTTTGCTGGAGAGATGAATTAGCTTTCAACGAACCATATGTTGAATACTATTTCCGTCATCCATCGTATAATGATTACCCTGTAGTGGGAGTAACCTGGCAACAGGCACACGACTACGCATTGTGGAGAACAGACAGGGTGAATGAAAATCTTTTATTTGAAAAAGGTATCACCAATAAAAAGGCAGAACTGCAGAAACAAATGCAGGGAAGCGGACAGGAGAACTTCAATTCTAAGGCATATCTTTTAGGCATTTACCAGGCTACCCCCGGTAAAAACCTTAAAAACTATAAAGACCCCATCACTAAGCAAACACCTACCAGCATCACCTTTGAAGAAGGTATTATGTTGCCTGAGTATCGTTTGCCTAACGAAGCAGAGTGGGAATATGCAGCTTACGGTTATATCTTCCAAAACCCTCAGCCCCGTAAAAAAGAAAGCAAACGTGGTGAGGAATTACAGGCCAATCGCTCAATATATCCATGGTTAAATAAATGGAATGGTGTTCGTGAAGACCGACATGGTGGCTGGCATGGTCAAATGCTGGCTAACTTTAAAAGAGGTAGCGGTGATAATATGGGTGTTGCCGGTGGATTGAATGACCGTGCATCTATTACAGCTCCTGTAAAATCATTCTATCCAAATGGATTTGGTTTGTATAACATGGCTGGTAATGTTAGTGAGTGGACTGCTGATGTATTCAGACCATTATCTAATCTTGATGTTAGTGACTTTAACCCATACCGTGGTAACAAATGGACTAAAATTGATATGAGCTCAGGCGCCCCTGAAGTAGACAGCATGGGCCGCATTAAAACAGTTAATCTTACCGATGCTGAAGCCAGTAAAAGAAGAAATTACCAGCGGGGTGATGTAAAGAACTTCCTGGATGGTGACAGTTCATCGCAAGTGACATATGGTTATGGTCAAACTACTTTGATTAATGACAAATCGAGAGTGTATAAAGGTGGTAGCTGGAACGACAGGGCTTATTGGTTAAGTCCGGGTACACGCCGCTTCCTTGATGAAGACCAGGCCAGTTCACAAATTGGTTTCCGCTGTGCAATGATTCGGGTAGGCAGCCAGGAAGGTAACGGATTTAAAACCGGTAATATCTGGTCACGTCGCAAACAAAACTCCCGTAAACGCTAATTATTTTTGCTCGTTATAAGTTACATAGTCCCGCCTTCCGGCGGGATTTTTTTTGATATTTGCAGTATGACGATTGAACAACTTTATTCTATTTATGTAAAATATCCTTCTGTACAAACGGATACAAGAAAATTGAAAGAAGGTGATTTGTTTTTTGCATTAAAAGGCGAAAATTTTAACGGAAACCTTTTTGCCAAAGAGGCTTTAGAAAAAGGCGCTGTTTATGCCATAGTAGATGAGACTATTGCTGATGCAAATGAAAGAATAATCAAAGTGGATGATGTGTTAACCACTTTACAGCAACTAGCCGGGCATCACCGTAAGCAATTTAATATCCCCTTCCTGGCAATTACCGGCAGCAATGGAAAAACAACTACCAAAGAACTGATACATTCAGTATTGTCCCGGCAGTATAAAACTTATACCACAGAAGGAAATTTAAACAATCATATTGGTGTGCCCCTTACTCTTTTGAGAATAAAAACCGATGCTGAAATGGCGGTGATAGAAATGGGCGCCAATCATCAAAAAGAAATAGCTTCTTACTGTACTTATGCATTGCCTAATTATGGGTTGATCAACAATTGTGGTAAAGCTCACTTAGAAGGATTTGGTGGTATTGAAGGGGTGAGAAAAGGTAAAGGTGAATTGTATGACCACATAAGAACAAATGGCGGAAGTATTTTCATCAACAATGATTATGATTATTTGAAGGAGATGAGTAAAGGTATCAGCAACAAGATTTCTTACGGAACTGCTGATGCAGAAACAACCGGTCACCTGCTGGAGTCGGAACCTTTTTTAAAAGTTATTATCACCAGTGATGAAGCAATTAATTCAATACAAACCCAGTTGGTAGGTGATTATAATCTTCCAAATGTATTGGCAGCGGTTGCCGTTGGAAAATATTTTAAGGTACCTGCGGATAAAATTAAGCTTGCCATTGAAAATTATATTCCTTCTAATAGCCGTTCCCAGTTGATTGAAAAAGGAACTAATAAAATTATTTTAGATGCTTACAATGCTAACCCCAGCAGTATGAAAGCAGCCATTGAAAATTTTGCCAAAGTTCATGCAGATAAAAAGGTTTTATTGCTTGGCGGCATGGCTGAATTGGGTGAGGAAAGTGTAAAAGAACATGAAGCAATAGTGGAACTAATTCAACAATACCGATGGGAAAAAGTGGTGCTGGTAGGTGGAGATTTCGCTAAAGTGCAACATCCATTTCTATTCTTCAAAAATTCATTACAAGCTAACCAGTGGTACCAAAAGCAGCATTTTGAAAATACTTACTTTCTGATTAAGGGCTCCCGAACCACAAGAATGGAGCAACTAATTGATTAATAGGCACTTGCCTGGTAGTTTATAACGGCCTAAGTGTAAATATTTAAAAAACATAAGCTTTCCTATATTAAAAATATGAAAAGTTCGTTATTATTGCGAAAATCTCTCCTATGAAATTATATCTAAGTATTTTAATAGTATCACTCCTATATACTCCTTTTGTTAATGGAGCTAATAACTCACTTAAGCAAACGAATGTTAACTGGAACAGTGTTGCATCGTGGAGTCTGAACCGTTTACCACAAAACGCAGATACAGTGACAATACCTGCCGGTTTTACTGTAATAGTTAGCAATAATATATATAATGCAAACCCTAATCTTTATATAAAAGTCTATGGAATCATCAATTTTCTACCAAATGGGAAACTATATTTGGGAGAAAATTCAACTATTGAAATTTTTACTAACGGAAAAATTACTTCAACCAATGGCGGTTCAGGAATTATTTATTTTGACGATGTACTCAAATATAAAGGAAGTATTGATGGTACTATAACAGGATATGCATTAGCCAACCCACAATCGCCAGCCAGTGGCTCAGGACCCGGTTCCGCTTTTCTATCCGGTACATTAGCAGTAGGATTAAAAGATTTTCAGGCAGTAAAAATGAATGGCAAGGTGTATGTTAACTGGCAAACTGGATATGAAAAAGATGCTGATCATTTCGAGGTAGAATGTTCTGATGATAAAACAAACTGGAAAACAATTTACACTATAAAAGCATTTAATCAGGCTACAGGCGACAGTTATAATTATATAAATTCAGACCCGGTTACAAAGGACATTTATTTCAGATTGAAATCAGTTCAAAAAGATGGTTCTGCTTCTTACTCATCTGTTTCATTAATTAAACGGGATAATTTAAAATCTGTTATCACCATTTATCCAAACCCAACAAGCGACTATGCATTGGTATCGTTTAATACAAGTTTTAGAAAAGGAATAATAACACTTTCCAGTTTTGAAGGGCAGGTAGTACAATCAAAATCGGTAAACAGTTCCGCGGGTTATGTTAAACTGGAGATGGCAACACTTCCTAAAGGTGTATATATTCTGGAAATAAAAGATCAAAACCAAACAATTCAAACAGATAAAATTATCTTACGCAATCCATAAAATTATACTTTAAAGGATTTGTGTATTCATCATCGTATTATAACTACTGAATTCTATACCACTGATGATAACAAGTAGTGCAGTAATTACGGAAATCCTTTTCTTTCAAAAAAAAGTTTGGCGGTAATACTTACATCGGATGTCACAATTGATATATTTTTATTGGCAGTACTGACTGGTAAATCATCTGCCAATGCAGAAACATTACCACGATCCTGGTAATCTTTATGTGCGTACATGATATCTAAATACCCATTCGGGTTAATGGAACCAATGCCGGAAATAACCTCATCAACAATGGCAACAATAAAATATTGATTATCAAACGTTTAATCCATCGGTCGGTGTAAGCATACCCGGCACTCCATACTTTCACCTGCTTTTCATTATAATCTTTGGAATTGATGGTTTCAATTGTTTCCGTAAACAATTGTGTAATAGTGTAATAGAAGGAATATCCTCTATGATGGCTTTTCTTATCTGAATCATTTTCTTTCCTGGCAAAGTTGTATTGGTGGGCGGTGATTTTGGCAGAATTGCCCACCCATACTATTATTACTATAATAATGTGGCAGATGCGAAGGAAATATTAAAAAATAATCCAATAAATAACAGTTTTATACTTATAATGGGCTCACGTAGTTTTCAAATGGATCAACTCGTCGAACATTTTTAATTGTTCACCGAAACTTCGTCGATTAGAGGCACTGAAATATTGTAGTTGCAGAAATTACGGTCTACATTTGTGTCGTAATAATACCAAGTACCCCCCATGAAACATACATTAATTACTATTCTGATCATTTTAAAAGTAGCAACTGTGTTTGCTGCAAAAAATACACTTAAGTCTAATAACGTAAAGTGGAGTAATAGCAATTCCTGGAGTTTATCCCGGACACCACTGAATAGCGACACAGTAATTATACCTGCAAACATGACAGTGATTGTAGATAATAATGCTTACTCCAATCAACCAAATTTGGTTATAAAAATAAGTGGCACCTTAAGTTTTTTAGCCGGAGGAAAACTTAATCTGGGTAACAATTCTGTTGTAGAAGTGCTCTCTGGCGGATCAATTATAACCGATAAAAAAGGCTCTGGAATAATTAATATTGGCGGTGTACTTAAATACGAAGGCGATGAAGATGGCACAATCACTGGTTATGCAATTGCAAATTCGTCATCGGGCAGCAGCGGAGCTGGAGCCGGCTCAGGATTTATTACAGGAATTTTGGATATCACCTTAAAAAATTTCAGCGCCTATCGTAATAATAGTTCTGTTCAGTTAAAATGGGAAACGTTATCAGAATTATCCTCTGATTATTTCGAAATTCAAACCAGCAACAATAGTACTGACTGGAAAACATTGGCCACCATTAACGCAGGAAATTATGCGAATGGACACCAGTATTCATATACTGACACAAAATCTTCTAAATCGAATGCTTATTACCGTTTGAAAATGGTAAACAAAACCGGTACTGTTACTTATTCTGAAATCGTTGTTGTTAAAGCTGATGTAACAAGTACAAAAATTAGTGTGTATCCTAACCCGGCTACAGATTTTGTTATGGTGAATATGTCACAAAATACAGGAAACACAATTGTTAATTTATCAAGCTTCGCCGGAAATACCGTTATAAGTAAAAGTGTAAGCAGTTATGAAACCAATGTTAGGTTAGATACCAGAAACCTGCCTAAAGGAATTTATATTGTAGAAGTTCGCAGTCTGAATAATACCGTTGAAACTTTTAAAGTAGCCGTAAGATAATTACTACTGATAATTTGGGTGTTTATTGTTCAGCAGTGGTTACCCATTAAACCTTAATTTCATTTTATAGTTGGTAAGGTACACGTTGTTAATCATAATTTCCTGACGTGCTTCAGTAATAAAACCATTTCGTTCAAAAAAAGGTTTAGCAGTAATACTAACATCAGATGTAACAGCTGCTACATTATTACTCACAGCGTTGGTAAGCAATTCATCGATCAATGCAGAAGCAACCCCCCGGCCCTGGTAATCTTTATGTACATACATGATATCTAAATAACCATCCGGGTCAATGGAGCCAATACCAGCAATAACCTCATCAACAATGGCAACAATAAAATACTGAGTATACAAACGTTTAACCCACCGGTCGGTGTAAGCATATCCGGCACTCCATACTTTCACCTGCTCTTCATTGTAATCTTTGGAATTGATGGTTTCAATTGTTTCCTTAAACAATTGTGTAATGGAAGGAATATCTTCTATGGTCGCTTTTCTTATCTGGATCATTTTCTTTCCTGGCATAGTTCCACCAACACGCCATTTGTTTCTTTGGGATGTAAAAAACAAACCAGTTTATTATCGGCACCCATCTTTGGCTTTTCATTCAGCAGTACAAATCCTTCTCCCTGTAAACGCTTCATCTCCGCTTCAATATCTTCCACATCAAAAGCAATATGGTGCATACCCTCCCCTTTCTTTTCAATGAATTTGGCAATCACCCCGTTTTCATCGCTGCTTTCCAATAATTCAATCTTGGATTCGCCTTTTTGAAAGAAAGCCGTATTTACTTTCTCACTCTCCACCGACTCGGTTTTATAGCAAGGAGTATTTAATATTTTTTCAAAAACCGGGATGGATGCCGCTAAGCTTTTGACAGCCACACCTATATGTTCAACCTTACGCATATACATAATAGTTTTTATTAAACATAGTTAGTTTACGAAATGAGGAAAAACAAAGGGTTAACCCTTTCACAACCAAAATTATAGAACCAGATGAATTATTTTTGTGTTTATTATCAGGACAATTTCTATTAAACATCATTATAATTATGCTCAAACTACCAATTTACCTTGACAATAACGCTACTACCCCAATGGATCCCCGGGTTTTGGAGGCCATGTTACCTTATTTTACTGAAAAATTTGGTAATGCTGCCAGCCGCAACCACCCGTTTGGATGGGAAGGTGAAGAAGCTGTGGATTATGCCCGGGAACAGGTAGCCAAATTAATTGGTGCCGATCCTAAAGAAATCATTTTTACCTCCGGTGCTACAGAAGGTGATAATCTTGCTATTAAAGGTGTGTATGAAATGTATGCCAGCAAAGGCAATCATATCATCACCGCTGTAACCGAACATAAGGCTGTATTAGATGCCTGCAAGCATATTGAAAAACTGGGTGGTGAAGTAACTTACCTGGAAGTTAAACCTGATGGTTTAATTGACCTTGCACAGTTGGAGGCCGCTATTAAACCCACCACTGTCTTAATCGCCATAATGTATGCGAATAATGAAGTGGGTGTTATACAGCCGGTAAAAGAAATCAGCGCTATTGCTAAAAAACATGGTGTATTATTCTTTACAGATGGAACGCAGGCCGTTGGTAAAATACCTGTTAATGTAAACAAAGATGGTATTGATTTAATGGCATTCAGCGGACATAAAATGTATGGGCCAAAAGGTGTTGGTGCTATATATGTTCGTCGTAAGAATCCAAGGGTAAAAGTTACAGCGCAGATGGATGGCGGTGGTCATGAAAGAGGCATGCGTAGTGGCACATTAAATGTACCCGGCATCGTGGGATTAGGAAAGGCCTGTGAGTTGTGTATGCTGGAAATGGAAGCCGATACTAAACGCATTAGTGCCATGCGTGATAAATTAGAAAATGCTTTATTGAAACTGGAAGAAGCGTATGTAAACGGAAGCAAAGAACATCGCTTACCACATGTAAGTAATATTTCTTTCAAATATGTAGAAGGTGAAGGATTGATGATGGGCTTTAATAAGAACATCGCCGTGAGTTCAGGTTCTGCCTGTACTTCTGCGTCGCTGGAACCTTCTTATGTATTAAAAGCATTAGGGTTGGGCGATGACCTGGCACATAGTTCGCTGCGTTTTGGATTGGGACGCTTCACCACAGAAGAACAGATTGATTACACGATAGAGCAGGTAAGTAAAACAGTATTGAAGCTTCGTGAAATGAGTCCGCTGTGGGAAATGTATAAAGAAGGTATTGATTTGAACACTATCGAGTGGGCACATCACTAAAATATTATTTTGAATGATGAATGTTGTATTTTGAATCCGGCATTTTTCATTCACCATTTATAATTGAACATTTAAAATAAAATTTATGGCATATTCAGAAAAAGTAATTGACCACTATCAAAATCCTAAAAACGTAGGTACACTTGATAAAGGCAAACAAAACGTGGGTACCGGTTTAGTAGGCGCTCCTGAATGTGGTGACGTTATGCGTCTTCAAATTGAAGTGGACGAAACTACTGGTGTTATTAAAGATGCTAAGTTCAAAACATTTGGCTGTGGCAGTGCTATTGCTTCTTCTTCACTGGCAACAGAATGGCTGAAGGGTAAAACTGTTGATGAAGCGCTGAAGATTGATAATATGGACATCGTGGAAGAACTGGCTCTTCCCCCGGTAAAAATTCACTGTTCAGTATTGGCAGAAGATGCGATTAAAGCCGCTATCAACGACTATCGTGTTAAAAACGGATTGGAAGCGTTGAAATTAGACGAGAAAGTAGTTCACTAAAAAAGCTGCGGGTAATGAGCTATGAGTGGCGGGAATATCATAACCGACTCGCTACCCATCACTCACAACCCGCCACTATAATTATTATGAGTACAGTGGCAATGGACAATGCAATTTACGTAAGCGATAAGGCTAAGGAAAAAGTAGCAAAGCTGATGACTGATGCTGGCATTGCCAGTAATCCTTCTTATTTTTTGAGGGTATCAGTTGTTGGCGGAGGATGCTCGGGTCTTAGTTATAAACTGGACTTTGATAACGAAGCCAAACCCATGGACCAGGTGTTTGAAGATAATGGTGTAAAAGTGGTAACCGATTTAAAAAGTTTTTTATACCTCGTTAATACAACACTTGACTTTAGTGATGGGTTAAATGGAAAAGGTTTTTATTTTACCAATCCTAACGCCAGCCGTACCTGTGGCTGCGGAGAAAGTTTTTCAGTTTAATATAATTTTTACAAATTAATATTGGGGCTATAATAGCGTTATATTCGTTATTATGGCCTCTGTCATTTAAGCCCATTGCACCTGAATATTATAGTTTTCAAGTTGTACTTTTTTCATCATCAAAACCAGTTATCATGACGCCGCAGAATTTTCTTTACACTTGTTTCCTGAGCCTGTTATCAACGCATATTTTTTCACAAAAAAATGAAATTAAAGCTGATAAAGTACTTCCAAAATTTTATTGGGGCATCTCAGTTACACCTTCCTTATATTCAAAAGCACATATTTATGATAATACTGGAGAGTATAAGGCTGACTTTAGATCCAGGGCTGGAGGAGAGGTATTGATTAATCATCATTACAATGCAACACAAAATCTTGGTATTGTTTTCAGTGCAGGAGTGGGATCACTTGCTCAACAGTTTCGTTATTTCATTTCGAAAGAAACATTTAATACTGCGACAGGAGCAAATTTATTAGTTGATCTTACTGGTCCGCTGAATACGGCTACTTTCTATATTAAAACACAGGGGGAGCTTCATTTTAAATTTGCAAAAAAACAAAATAAAAACTGGTTTGGCACAGCCGGGTTAGCCCTATTATATTCTCCGGAAAGCCCCAGTGAATATAGCGAGGCCATTCTTACCAGTTCTGGTTCACAAAATGCGATAGAATATGTGCGTATTGTTCAGAATAACAATAACAATCGTAAGCCCTGGATAAACTTTCATATTGGGGGAGGTTATGAATGGAAACTAAATTCACGAAATTTTTTACAGGCAGGTTTAAAATTTAATTATTCCCCGGTAAATGCTGTATCTGGTACTTACCAGTTTAATATAGGGAATCTGCCAGAAGTAAAAAAGCGGTATGGAGTTTCAGGCTCATATATCGGTATTAATATATCCTATTTCTTTTCTACCACTCTTAAGAAATAAAGTGTATGCAATACAAATAATAAACCCCGCTTTTGGCGGGGTTATTTGTTGCAGTTGGTTTTGGGTACAGCTAATTATTGTTTATTAATTTTTGAGCTCTATTCCACTCGCAGTTTTAGTCAGGAAGTAGGTGTACCCTTGCTCAAAAACGCTACATTTAGTTTGGTAAGCGACCCGCCTGATACAGTACCCTTGTATAACTGGCCGTAAAAAAAGACAAGTACAAATATTCAAACGCTGCGCTGGCAAAAAATTTTTAAGTAAATTCTCTTAATTATTATGCAAGCCATCTAATTACTAACACTTGAAAGTATTTTAGGCTGATTTATCTTCATTTTTGCTTACTGTTGCTACAAAAAACTGGTTAGTACTTATATAAAACTTCAATTTTTAACTGAATTTATTTTTCAGGCATCCCTCTCAACTGGTTAAATTTGCCCTTATGTGGTCAGTTTGCAAGAAAGAACTACGGCAATTCTTCAGCAGCCTAACCGGCTATATTGCCATCATTATTTTCCTCCTGCTCAACGGGTTATTCCTGTTTGTTTTCAACAAGTCAGGGATTTTTGAAGATGGGTATGCCAGCATGGATAAATTTTTTGAGTTGGCCCCATGGATTTTATTGCTGCTGGTTCCTGCAGTTACCATGCGATTACTGGCAGATGAATTTAAAGGAGGTACCATCGAATTACTGAAAACCCGTCCACTCAGTTCCTGGCAAATTTTAACCGGCAAATTTTGGGCAGCATTTCTTGTAATCATAATAGCACTACTACCAACATTTGTATATATATTTTCATTAAAAGCACTGGCCGCTGCAGGTACTGCTTTAGACACGGGTGGTATTGCTGGTTCTTATATCGGGCTTTTCTTTTTATGTGCCGCTTTTACGGCGGTGGGGCTTTGTTGCAGCAGCTTAACCAATAATGCAGTAGTTGCTTTCCTCCTGAGTGCATTCATTTGTTTCGTTCTTTATTTTGGTTTCAGCTCACTCAGCCAGTTGCCACAATTAAAATCAGGTGCTGATTATTATATTGAAAAAATTGGTATCGATTTTCATTATCGCAGTGTTTCCCGTGGTGTTATTGATAGCCGTGATTTAATTTATTTTATCACCGTAGTGCTGTTGTTCTTAATTCTCACCCAAAAAAGATTAGCTAAAAAAATATAACCCGCCATCGTCCATGAAAAAAGCATTTGGTACTTTACTCAATTCAAAATTTGGCTGGTTAGTTTTATTGGTATTATTAGTGCTTGTAAATGTAGCGGCTGCTTATTTTAAATTTCGCATTGATCTTACCGGGGAAAAACGTTTTTCATTATCCGCCCCCACCAAAAAATTATTGCAGCATATTGACAGCACTATTACAGTAGATGTGTTGCTGGCAGGTGAATTACCAGCCGACTTTCGTAAGCTGCAGGTTAGTACAAAGGATTTATTAAATGAAATGAAGGAATACGCTGGTAAAAAGCTGGTGTATAATTTCATCAATCCCGAAACAATACAAAAAGATTCAGCTTACCAGTTGATGCTCGCCTCATTTGATTTGTTACCTACTGCAAGAGAATCTCAAACAAAAAACGGAGAAGAGAAAGTAATGCTTTACCCTTTTGCCGTAGTAAACCGTGGCGATAAAAAAATTGGTATTGACCTGCTAAAGGGAAAGATTGTGTATGATGTTGATCCCATCAATGGTACAAGACAGATTAATGAAGCAAAGTCCATTAATGCAGCAGAGAGTTTACTGGAGTTTAAAATTGCTGATGCCATTGACAAAATTCAGCAAACAAAAAAACCACTGATAGGCTATGCCGTTGGCAATGGCGAACCTACCGGACCCGAAACTTATGATATTGTAAGAAGTTTAGAAAAAAGTTACAGCCTCCAGATAATCGATCTTCAAAAAAACCCATACATATCAAAAGACTTTAGTGCATTACTGATAGTAAGACCAACTCAAAAATTTGAAGATTCAGTAAAACTAAAAATTGATCAGTACATCATGCAGGGAGGAAAGGTATTGTGGAGCTTGGATAACCTGGATGCAAATAAAGACAGCTTAGCAAGATTAGCGAGTACAGTTGCCTTTGATATGGGCCTCAATCTCGATGATCAGTTATTCAAATACGGTGTCCGCATCAACCGTGATCTCGTTCAGGATCTGCAATGCGATATGGTTCCCATTGTAATTGGCCAAACGGGTGGACAACCACAAATTCAACCCATTCCTTTTAATTATTACCCACTACTAACTCCCGCTAACAATAATGCTATTACCCGTAATATGGAGCCGGTGCTGGGCCAGTATGTAAATTCAATGGATACAGTAAAAGTAGCAGATATAAAGAAAACACTGTTGTTATCTACCTCAGAAAATTCAAAGTTTGTCAGTACACCTGCCATTATCAGTTTAAACGAATTAAAAACAATAGAAGACCCTAAACTTTATACAAAAAAATTCCTGCCCGCTGCTTACTTACTGGAAGGGAAATTTAATGCTGCTTTTGCACATCGTACGTCACAGGAAACAATAAACCTGTTTGAGCAATGGTATAAAGCTCCTTTTAAAATAAAATGTGACGAGCCTAATAAAATGATTGTAATAAGTGATGGGGATATACTGTTAAATAAATATCCGCAAACTCAACAGCAGGAACCACCACCGATGGGACTAAGCAATAGTCAGCAGCAATTATATGCTAACCGTACTTTTTTATTAAATGCGCTGGAGTATTTAGTGAATCCTTCAGGTATAATTGAGACCCGGAATAAAGACATTACCCTGCGCCTGCTCAATAAAACAAAAGTTGAAGAGGAGAAAACAAAGTGGCAGATCATTAATATCGCTGTTCCTGTTTTACTGGTAATTGCGTCGGGTTTTATTTTCCAGCAAATACGCAAAAAGAAATACAGTTAATCACAACAATGAATCCTCAGCAATGGACATATATCACTTTCGGGGCTGTGCTGTTATTAGCTATTATTTTTGATTTAGGTCTGTTAAGCAAAAAAGGAGCGGCTATCTCCATAAAACAAGCATTAAAGCAAACGTTTTTCTGGGTAGTATTAGCACTGGCATTCTTTGTATTCATCTGGTTTGAATATGGACACGAACCCGCTTTTCAGTATCTCAGTGCCTACCTGATGGAATGGAGCCTGAGCATAGATAATATTTTTGTGTTTATTCTCATCTTTAATTTTTTTGGAGTAAAGGAAAAATTTGTTGGCCGGGTATTGCTGATAGGTATCTTAATGGCCATAGTGTTCCGCATCATCTTTATCACTGTGGGAGTAGAACTGGTAAAACATTTTGAATGGCTGCTTTACATCTTTGGAGCCTTTCTTGTTTACACCGGTTACCATTTATTTTTTGTGGAGCAGGAAGAAGAGTTTAATCCCAGGGATAATAAGGTTTATAAATTTTTGCAGCGCATCTTCCCTGTTACGCATGATGATGGTGATGGCAAATACACCATCATTAAAAATGGCAAAAAATATTATACCACCATTTTTGTGGTAGTGATTATCCTGGCTACAACCGACATTGTTTTTGCAGTTGATTCTATACCGGCTGTGTTTGGAATTTCAAAAGACCGGCTGGTAATCTATACTTCCAACATTTTTGCGGTGCTTGGTCTGCGTTCATTATACTTTATGCTGCGGGGGGCTGTAAACAAGTTTGATTTCCTGCAGCAGGGCATTGCCATTGTTTTGGTATTTATTGGCTTAAAGATGATTGCTGAAGGCATTCCTTTCTTTATGGAACTTTTTGGTGCAGGAAAAGAAAAAGCTGAAAAATACCAGTTGCATATTCCTACCTGGTTGTCGCTGGTGGTGATTGTTATCTGCATTGGCGGTTCTATTTTATATTCTTTGTATCATAAAAAGAAACATTTGCCGACTGATATAAAAGAATAAAACTTTATTTGCCGGTGAATTGTAATTTTATTCTTTAATTACTGCATGCCACAATATACTGTTTCGTCCATCACTGAAATTGTAAAGGGCCGTTTGATCAAACAGTCTGCTGATGCTGTAATTGAACATTTGCAAATTGACAGCCGAAAAATCACTCACCCGGCGGAATCGCTTTTCTTTGCGATCATCACTTCCCATCGTAACGGGCACAAGTATATTGATGAAGTTTATAAGAAAGGGGGAAGAAATTTTATGGTGAGTGAAGAGCCCGTAACCGCTAAATATGCTGAAGCAAATTTTATTATTGTTGCCGATACTCTCAAAGCATTACAACAATTAGCAGCATATCATCGTAAACAATTTTCTATTCCGGTTATTGGTATTACCGGCAGCAATGGAAAAACAATGGTAAAAGAGTGGCTCAACCAGTTGCTGGAAGATCGTTTTAATATTGTAAGAAGTCCTAAAAGTTATAACTCACAAATTGGTGTACCGCTTTCTGTGTGGCAGTTATATGAAGCACATGAACTTGCCATCTTTGAAGCCGGTATTTCGCAGGCTGGTGAAATGCAGCAACTGGCTGATATCATTCAGCCCACTATCGGCATCTTTACCAATATTGGTGAAGCTCACCAGGAAGGATTTAAAAATATAGATGAAAAAGTAAAGGAAAAAGCTATTCTTTTTCAACATGCACAGCAACTGGTTTACTGCAGCGATTATACTGCTATCAATAAAACAGTATCATTATTTAACGCAAAGAAGTTTGACTGGAGCAAAAATCAAAAAGCCTGGCTTACCATAAAGCAAATTGAAAAACACAATTATGAAACGATTATCAAAGCAAAATACAATGATCAGCCTATAAGCATTACCATTCCATTTACCGATGATGCTTCTATTGAAAATGCCATTCATTGCTGGAGTGTTTTATTAATCTTACCTATCACTCAGCAGGAAATACAGGAAAAAATGAAACAGTTGCGGCCAATAGGTATGCGGCTGGAAATGAAAAAAGGCATCAACAACTGCACCATTATCAACGACAGTTACAGTGCTGATCTTAGTTCTTTACAAATTGCGTTAAATTTTTTATCCCAGCAAAAACAGCATAGCAAACGAACCGTTATTCTTACTGACTTTTTACAAAGCGGTAAAACAGACAAAGAATTATACAGCAGCATTGCTTATGAACTGCACCGCAATAATATCAGTCGTATTATTGGTATTGGAGAAAAAATAAAGGAGCTGCCCGATTATTTTACTTTAAAAGAGAAAGAGAAAACAACCACTTCATTCTATTCGGGTGTTGATGATTTTTTAAAGGGATTTGATTCTAACCACTTTTCCGGAGAATTGATCTTAATAAAAGGTGCCCGGGCATTTGAACTGGAACGCATTAGTCGTTTACTGGAACAAAAAACACATCAAACTGTTTTAGAAATCAATCTCAATGCAGTTGCTCATAACCTAAAAGAATTCAGAAAACAACTGAAATCATCTACCAAAATTATGGCGATGGTCAAAGCCTTTTCTTATGGCAGTGGCAGTTATGAAATAGCCAGTTTATTACAGTTTCATAAAGTGGATTACCTGGCAGTTGCTTATGCAGATGAAGGAGTTGAATTAAGAAAGGCCGGAATTACCTTACCCATCATGGTAATGACTGCCGAAGAAGAA
Organism: Sphingobacteriales bacterium; assembly: GCA_003963365.1. Lineage (GTDB taxonomy): Bacteria > Bacteroidota > Bacteroidia > Chitinophagales > Chitinophagaceae > AWTP1-9. Next base: position 793,603 of record RXJG01000004.1, on the reverse strand, counting down.
ACGTATCCTGCTTTAGCAGAATATGATTTGGAACCGGAAATATATTCGTTCAACATTCTGCAATCATTTGCTGCCTTCCTGCACAAAGAAGGATTGCAATCATATCCCGTACATATTAAGTTAGATACAGGTATGCACCGGCTTGGCTTTATGCCGGAAGAAATTCCTGAATTATGTGAGCTGCTGAAACATAAATCTTATTTCAAAGTTCAATCAGTGTTCAGTCATTTAGCGGCAAGTGAAGATGCGGCATTAGATGATTTTACGTTACAGCAATATCATCTGTTCAGCAATTCAGTAAAACTTATTGAAGATAATTTAGGTTACTCATTTATCAAACATATTGACAACTCTGCCGGTATTCTTCGCCACCCGCAACTGCAAATGGATATGGTACGATTGGGAATAGGTTTATATGGTATAAACAGCAGCAACTCTCCGTTATTACAGTTACAGGAAGTATCCTCTTTAAAAACCACAATTGCCCAAATAAAAAAGATCAAAGCCAATGAAACAGTTGGTTACGGAAGAAAAGGTAAAGTGAATAAGGATTCTGTTATTGCCACGGTACGGATTGGGTATGCAGATGGCTATAGCCGCAAACTTGGCAACGGTGTTGGTAAAATGCTGGTGAATGGCGAAGCAGCCCCTGTTATTGGTAATATTTGTATGGATATGACCATGCTGAACATTACCGGAATTTCCAATGTAAATGAAGGGGATGATGTAATTGTCTTCGGGCAGGAACTTTCCATAAACGAAGTAGCCAAAGCAGCCCAAACAATTCCTTATGAAATCATGACTGGCATCAGCCAAAGAGTGAAAAGAATCTATTTTGAAGAATGATTTGTACGAATAAATTAACTTTCCGTCAACTGCCAACCGACAACCGTCAACTCATTCCCTTCCCCTATCTTTGCCAATCAAAAAATAAGACGAGTGAAGCTAAAGCATCTGGTTATCCTCATTGCCCTCATTGTAATTGCTGATCAATCCCTGAAAATCTGGATCAAAACCACTTTTTTATACGGTGAAGAAAGAAATGTGCTGGGCACATGGTTCAGGTTAAATTTTATTGAAAACGAAGGCATGGCCTATGGCTGGAAATTTGGTGGTGCCTGGGGCAAACTGGCCTTAACGATTTTCCGCTTAGGTGCTGTTATTTTCGGCACCTGGTATTTAGGACGAATTGTAAAAAAAGGCTATCACAAAGGGTTTATCATTTGCGCCGGATTGATTTATGCGGGTGCATTGGGTAATTTAATTGACAGTTTATTTTACGGAATCATATTTGACAAAGGGATGTTTATTGAGCCCATCAGTATGACACAGATTGGTTATGATGGCCTCGCTAAATTCTCTTCTAAAGGCTATGCCAGCGTTTTGCATGGAAATGTGGTGGATATGTTGTACTTCCCCATCATTCAAAATAAAACATTACCCAACTGGGTTCCGGTTTGGGGTGGCGAAAGGTTTACATTTTTCTCCGCTATTTTTAATATTGCTGATGCCTCTATTTCAATTGGTGTAATTACACTGTTGTTATTCCAGCGAAAATTATTTAAGCATCATTTGCCCGAGGAAACGGTCCCTTCTATTGAAACAAATACAACTGTAACTGACAAAACACAGGTATCATAAAAAACGGTCAGCCCGGCAAGCGGCCCGTACTTTTTAAAAATTCAACCAGGTCAGGACTACCTTATCATAATTTAATCAGGGGTTTATTAATTACTGTTCCTTCAAAACGGATACGCATAAAATAATTACCATTCATCTTTGCAGGGAAAGAATTTAACTGCAGCATATTTAATCCCCTTTTTATATTTTTTGTTTGTGTAGAAATTGTTGAACCGTATAAATTCAAAATATCAATTTCAATCATGCCCGGTTTATTGGATATTAACTGTATATTCAATTCATTTCTTACCGGGTTGGTAAAAGAAATAAGCCCGATCTTATCAGCTTTGGTTCGTACCAAAATTATTTCGCTGTATTTATAAAGCTTACCACCCGGGGTAGATGCTTTAATACGGTAATACGCTAAATTATTTACAGGTGCCATATCTTTATATGAATAAGAATATAGCTCCCCGGGAATAAATGAACTGGACATCACTGTACCAATTTCAGTAAAGTGCAAACCATCTGTACTTTTTTCAACTACAAAATATCCATCGTCAATAATAATGTCCGTTTTCCAGCCCAGCATTGAATGATTATTTTCGAGGGTAGCATCAAAATTTCTTAACGCAATATTTAAAATGCTGCATTTTGAAATAACCAGCCTGGTATTGCCGGATGATACTACAGAACAGTTAGCATTACTTAAGTTAGCAACAGTAGTACCGGCTTTAACTCTTATTAAGCAATTACTGTCTGCATAAACCGGAACGAAATTGTACAGAGACCGGCCAACAGAATCCGATCCTATTATAGCATTAAAAGCTATTGTATCGTTTTTTATAATATTCCAGCTTACACCATTATCACAGCTTTTTTCCCATTGTACATATTTGTAATTGCTAAAATAAGTTTTTACTGTATCAATAAACGTTACGTTTTTAGAAGTATCACATCCCACATAGGAGTTAGCCGGATTTAATAACTGCACCGGGTTACAGGTAGCTACTTTAATATCATCAATAGCCCAGTCATTTCCCCCGCCTCCGGGAGCATTGTTTCTTATTGTAATGGTAAAAGATGATTGCACAGCACCGGTAATTAAAGTATACCCTTTTTGTATCCACGTGCCGGTATAAGGCATGTTACCCGTAGTGTAATAATCTATACCATCAATTTGAAAAGTAAGATTGGGTCGCACACCCGATGAATCATTTCCTGCCCCGGGAGTAAATCCTGCAGAGGTTGCACCCACGCCGGTTGAATCGCAACGGCAGCGGCGGCATATATTCCTGAACCATGCAGAAAACTCATAGTAGGTATTAGGACATAAATTAGAAATGGTTTGTGTAAAAGCCGCGTTGGGCTGATAACTGGCATTTACGATTAATGCGTATCCGCCCGTAGAATTAACTGTATCTGCTGGCGGATTACCCAGTAAAGGATTAGTAGCACCTGTATGATCGCCTATTATATCCCAAACACTGAAAACCCGGTTGGCATTAGGATAAGATAATGCGGCATTAGTAGTATAAACACCACTGGTATTATTAGAAACGCCATAAAAATTATCGTTAGGTGTGTTTGCTGTAAATGTTTTGTATGTATATGGCAAAGGCACTAATGCCGATGGACCCCTGTCCTTTGGTTTACCTGAACCAAATGTGCCATTACTTTCAGATACCAATGCATTTGCTCCAATACTGTTAGAACATAATGACAGGTTTTGAGAGAGTTTTAATGTATAGGCTGAAAAATTTGAGCTGGATGCCACACCTGCGCCATCGTTGTAACGAAAGTTGCCTGCATTTATAACAATTGAAGTACCATAAGGAAGACCGGTATTAATTTTAACCTGGTAAGCAATTACACGAATACAGGTAGTTTTATAAAATGAAGGCCGCATATTATTTGCCAGGGTACCTGCATTAGTAATAGTGTTTCCCTGCGCCGCCTCATTGCAGGCACCGGCTGCATTACCTATATTTACTCTTATAAAGTTTCCGTTCACATTACCTGAGTCAACGTCATTTGCATCAGTGTAAGTAAAATAAGTAAAACCCTCGTTGGTAATTGTTTTTAATGTACCGGCAATGTATGTGCAGTTAGCAGGAAGTGTATCGTTATAACGGAGCCTTGTAACCGTACCTGCAGTTAATGCAATAGTGGCTCTTATTTCCAAAATATCACCTGCTTCAAAAGTACCACCGTTGGGTTTTGAAACATTTATATAACTTTTCCCAAACTGAATCGATTGAGAAAATATTTCCACAGCAAACCAGGCGTTGGTTACAAAGGAGATGAGCAATAAAACTATTACATAACGTAAAGTTTTTTTCATAGGAGCAGATTTAATTTTTCGGAATCGGATTTCTGCCTGAAATACTTCTATAAAAGTACGACTCATTTAGAATCCAGCCGCCCCTATTACTACCTATTTATGTGAATATTTATACTACGGAAAAGATGCATTTAAAATGAAAATTTTACGGTCAAAAAAAATTGCGTTTATGCAAAAAATATTTAGTCGTAATTAGTGTATCATTCTTTTTCCAGCCGAAGGTTGTGCAGATTTTAGAAAAAAACGATACAGGCAGGCCCTTAAATAAAAGTTTGCTTCCCGACAACTGATTTTATCGTTAATTTACTTGGTAATAATACGCATTGCGGGCAACTTTAATTCCAGTTTCAGTTTTTTTTAACTGTCTCCTGCAAGAAAAAGTATACCGAACCGTTAATAAGGTGCAGGTTATATTAAGGATATTAAAAGGCCCTTAGCGTAACCTGCACCATTTTTTGAATACATATCCGAATCCTAAATGAAAAGACCGATAATTCCACCCAGGTTATTAGCGATAGCCATTACCTCACCACTAACAATTATTGCTACAAAAAATAGTGCAACATTTATTAAAGAAAATGATACCAGAGGCTGGTCCTTTACTAAAATACTTTCAATAAATACTAAAACAAGTGAGGTGAAACATAAATATACTGACCCATTGCCACAAAACGATCCGGATTGGTTTGCTAATTATGAATAAGTTTTTTATTCATCTTTCACATAACTAAGGAGGTTGTGTATATCGGTCTCATTTATTATTTATCCACAACAAACTTCCATCGCCATAACTTAAGAAGCGGAAATTGTTTTGAAGGGCATAGTTATATACTTTCTTCCAGTCATCCCCAATTAAAGCTGCAACTAAAAGTAATAATGTGGAATTTGGCTGATGAAAATTGGTGATAATGGCATCAGCTATTCTGGGAACATAACCCGGCGCAATTAATAATTGTGTGGGGATAATAATTTTTTCCATTTCTCTTTCATTCATCCAGATTAATAATGATTGCAAAGCCTGTTTAGTAATAATCGTTTTATTACTCCAGTTATACGCATCCCATTGCTTTACCTCTATTTCATCAATCGTTATACCTGGGTTATAATAAGCCTTCAGCCCCATCCAGTATAATGTTTCCAGCGTTCTTAACGAAGTGGTGCCAACAGGAATAATTTCTCCGGGATGAAAGTTGAGAATGTATTCAATGGTTGATTTTTTTACATCAATCCATTCACTGTGCATATCATGATGCTCTATGGTTTCACTCTTTACCGGTTTAAAAGTACCGGCACCCACATGAAGGGTTACAAATTTTTTTACAATATTTTTTTCATCAAAAGATTGTAAAACTTCGTCTGTAAAATGCAATCCCGCAGTTGGTGCAGCCACTGAGCCTTCGCTTTTTGCATAAATAGTTTGATACCGTTCTTTATCACTTTGCTCGGCACTGCGGTTTAAATAAGGAGGTAAAGGAAGTAAACCTGCCGCATGCAATACTTCTACGAAACTTAAATGGGCTGCATGCCAGGAAAATTCAATTACAAAATAATCACTTTGCTGTTCTAATTTTTCTGCAAATAAAAAAATAGTTTCATCCCCGTTATTAATCCTTTTCTCGAGTATACCATTTTTCCATTTAGCAGCTCCGCCCACAAGGCATTTCCATTTTACTTTTTCTTTTTGCATCATCGCATGGCTGATTTCCAAACGATCATAGGGTTCCAGGCAAAAAATTTCAATCACCCCTCCTGTTGGTTTTTGGAACATTAACCGGGCTTCCACCACTTTGGTATTATTAAAAACGAGCAGCGAGTCCGAAGGAATATGCCTTGATATATTCCGGTAAATATCTTCAGTTATATCGCCTTTCCTGTACACCAATAATTTTGATGCATCTCTTTGAGGCAAAGGATACCTGGCTATTTTTTCATCAGGCAATGCATAACTAAAGTCTTTTATAGCGAGGTCCCTGGGATGTAACATGCTGCGAATGTCGGGCATAATGCGGAATTTAGAATTACACCTTTATAACATAAATAAAAATAAAAAAGGGAACAGGAGAATCATTTATTTCTTTGCCGGAAGGACGGCCATACCCAGCAATAAACCAAGTAATGCTCCATAAGCCGTACTTCTCCATGGATGACTCCAGATCATGCATCCATTATTACAACCTGCTTTATTGTAATACACATAACCGGCAACGGCACCGATACATGTTAGAATGGAGACGATAATTATTTTGTTTTTGATCATACTGCAAATATAAATAGAAAGCTGCGGCAATAAACCCGCAGCCTTCACTGAACTCGTACTTACTACAGCATTGTAACAGGCTCTTTAAATTCAGTTAATGGAAAGAGACCCGATGCTTTTAATCCTTTAAAACCGGGAGCAACATTTACCAAATGGTGAAATCCTCTTGACTTGAGGATAGAAATAAAGATCACACTGCGGTAACCACTCAGGCAATGGATGTAATAAGTTTTATTGGGATCAAGTTTATTCATATTATCATTGATGTAATCAAGGCAAAGATTTTCCACACCAACAATGTGTTCACTGTCATATTCACTTTGCTTTCTTACGTCGATTATTTTTATTGATGGATCTTTTCGCTGAAGTTCAGCCAATTCTTCAGCTGAAATACTTTGAATACTGTCAAATGGTAATCCTGCCTGCTGCCATTTTTCAAAACCACCCTCTAAATAACCTATGCAATTATCATAACCCACCCTGGATAAACGGGTGATGGCCTCTTCTTCTTTTCCCGGTTCTGCTATTAATAAAATAGTTTGTTTCAGATCAGGGATCAAAGCGCCAACCCACGGTGCAAAATTGCCACCAAGTCCAATATTGATAGCGTTAGGAATATATCCTTTTACAAATTCAGCAGGTTCTCTTGTATCCAGTAATAATGCTTCAGTTTCTTCAGCTGCCGCCTCAAATGCTTTTGCACTTAATGAATGTAAACCACGGTTCAGGACTTCCGTAAAACTTTCATATCCCAGTTTATTCAATTGTACGTTCTTAGGGAAGTATTGCGGAGGAGCAGTTAATCCTTCCAATACTTCTTTGATAAATTCATCTCTTGTCATATTACTGCGCAAAGCATAATTAAATTGTTTTTGATGACCTAATGTATCAGCAGTTTCATTACTCATCTTTTTACCACATGCAGAGCCTGCACCGTGACCGGGATAAACAATTAAATCGTCCGGTAATACCATTACTTTGTTTCGTAAGGAATCAAATAAATAGCCAGCCAATACTTTTGAAGTAATATTTCCTTTCTGCGCCAAATCAGGACGACCAACATCGCCTATAAACAATGTATCTCCGGTAAAAATGGCAACAGGTTTTCCATTTTCATCTTTTAATAAATAACAGCAGCTTTCCATAGTATGACCCGGAGTATGTAATAACTGTATTATTACTTTTCCTACTTTACATTCTTCTTTATCCTTTGCCACATGCGCAGTAAATGCTGGTTGTGCAGTAGGGCCGTAAACAATAGTTGCTCCTGTTACTTTGGCCAAATCTAAATGACCACTTACAAAATCAGCATGAAAATGTGTTTCAAATACAAATTTGATCCGGGCACCGTTGCGTTCCGCTCTTTGCAGATACGGTTTTATTTCACGCAAAGGATCAATAATGGCCGCTTCGTTTTCACTTTGGATGTAATAAGCACCGTGTGCAAGACAGCCGGTATAAATTTGCTCCACCTTCATAGTAAACTATTTTATGGCGCAAAAATGCCGGGAATTTGAGAGTTTGCCTATGACTTTGGTCACATAGCAAGATGAGGAAGATAGTCCGGAATACAGCTTATAGTTTATGGTTTATGGTTTATTGTTACAAATATGTTCAAACGAACAAAAAACAATAAACCATAAACTAAAAACAACTTTTATTTTTCCATCTGCTCAATCACGGCTTGTGTTACACCTGTGAAAGAGAAACCTCCATCGTGGAAGAGATTTTGCATGGTAACAAATTTTGTAAGGTCGCTGAATAATGTGATACAGTAATTAGCACAATCATCAGCACTGGCATTACCTAACGGGCTCATTTTTTCGGCATAAGAAATAAAACCATCAAATCCTTTTACACCACTGCCCGCTGTTGTTTTAGTAGGAGATTGTGAAATGGTGTTGATACGAACTTTATTACGAACACCATAATGGTACCCAAAACTTCTTGCTACACTTTCCAGCAAAGCTTTAGCATCAGCCATTTCATTATAATCAGGAAATACTCTTTGGGCAGCAATATAAGTTAGTGCCACTACACTACCCCAATCACTGATAGCATCCATATCCCATGCAGTACGTAATACCCGGTGCAGACTCATGGCAGATATATCAAGTGTTTTTTGATTCCACTCATAATTCATCTCCGTATAATGTTTGCCTTTGCGAACATTCAAACTCATACCAATAGAATGCAGTACAAAGTCAACCTTACCACCAAAATGTTCTGTGGCTTTGGTAAAAAGATTTTTCAAATCATCCATATTGGTAACATCAGCAGGAACAACAGGGGCATTCCCACAAAGCTCAGCCAGTTTATTGATTTCACCCATGCGTAATGCTACGGGAGCGTTGGTCAACACTAACTGGGCACCTTCATCATAAGCTTTTAAAGCGGTACGCCAGGCAATTGATTTTTCATCCAATGCACCAAAGATGATTCCTTTCTTTCCTTTGAGTAAGTTATTTCCCATATTCTTTGTTTATGGTTTGTAGTATGTTGTTTCGGGGCAAAAATAATGGTTCTTTTTTTAATGCTTTAGTTGCAGCAATTTGAAAAAAAGAAACAGAGTAATGGTGACATAAACAAATGTTGAAGGCAGCATTACGATAAGGTATAAAAGAAAGGCTTTAAAGCCCGTCTGTGGATTTATTTTCTTCTGCAAATAAAGATCAAAATAATAAAAAGGGATGCTTATTAAAAGCACCGGAATCAATAACACTAATAATCCCATATGCACATTTTCAAATTGGCTAATTATCAAATTATCCTTCCACCATTTCTTTGGCAATCTTCATCGATGCATCACTTACCTGTTCACCACTCAGCATCTTAGCAATGGTTTCTACTCTTTCTTTTTCGTTGAGTTGACGAACATGTGTCTTTATCTTACCCAAACTTTCTTTCTTATAAACAAAATAATGGGCATCTGCTTTGGCAGCAATTTGTGGTTGATGGGTGATAGAAATAACCTGGTGTTTCTTTGCCAGTCCCTTCATAATTATTCCTACCTGCCTTGCTGCTTCACCACTGATGCCGGTATCTATTTCATCAAATATTAAGGTTGGCATGGAAACAGATTGGGCCACCAGGGATTTTATAGAAAGCATTAAGCGGCTTAATTCACCGCCACTGGCCACTTTGCTTACCGGTTCAAAACGATTGCTTTTGTTTGCATCAAATAAAAACTCAATGGCGTCAGCTCCTGAAAAATTCAAAGGCACTGGTTTTACCTGCACTTTTAATCGGGCATTAGGCATGCCCACCTGCACCAGCAGTTTATTTACTTTATCTTCTAACGGTTTTATTTGTTTGGTTCTTTGCCCGGTTAGTTTGGATGCAATGCCTGTTGCTTCTTTTAATAACTGTTCAGTTTCTTTTGCTTTTTTACTGATTGATTCTTCAATATTTAATACCTGCTGTAGTTTATTTTCCAAATCAGCCTGTATAGCTAATAATTCACTGGTAGTTTTTACTCCGTGCTTCTTCAATAATTTATAGCCGGCAGAAATACGTTCATTTACTTCGTCAATTCGTTTTGCATCGTAATTTACTGAATCATTAATGCGTTCCAGTTCAGATGCAATATCGTTTAATTCTATTTGAGAAGATTGCAATCGCTGCACTAACTCAGGTAACTGGTTATGTAATTCAGAAAATGCATGCAACTGATTCACCAGTGATTTTAATTGCTGAACGATGGGGTGTTCCCCTTCATTCAAATTATAGGTGGCAGCAGACAAAGCATTCTTAATATCTTCTGAACTGTTGAGCAGTTTTAATTCTGCTTCTAATTCTTCCAGTTCATTTTCCTTAAGTGAAACTTCTTCCAGCTCACTGAACAGAAATTTATAATAGTCCAACTCTTTGTTAGCAGTGGCTTGCTTTGCTGTTAACTCTTCCCATTCTTTTTTTACAGACTGATAATTTTTATAAACTGATTGATACTGCTGCAATAAATTTTCATTACCGGCCAATGCATCCAGCACTTCTCTTTGAAAATCGTTTTCAGTTAATTCAAGCGTATCAAATTGTTGGTGCAAGTCAACCAGTAAAGAAGATAGCTGTTGCAGCTGAGAAAGGTTAACCGGTGTATCGTTGATAAAAGCTCTTGATTTGCCGTTAGCAGCTATTTCCCTGCGCACCATCAACTCTTCTGCCTCATCCAAATCATTAGCTTTTAAAAATAATTTTACTTCTTTCTTTTCAGCAGTGCCAAAGCAGCCTTCGATAACACATTTCTTTTCTTTATCAGACAAAACGGAAGTGTCAGCCCTGTTGCCCAGTATCAAACCCAATGCACCCATCAATATAGATTTACCGGCACCAGTTTCACCAGTAATAATATTAAGCTGAGATGAGAAATCCATCGTCAGCTCATCGATAATCGCATAATTCTGTATGTGAAGATTCTTCAACATGTAATGCTAAGATATATCAATTAGTCAATTTGAAAATTAGTTGATTTGAAGATTGAATAGTTAATTTTTATATTTTCAAATCAACACATCACCAAATCATTCTCCTTTACACCGGGCAATGCCGGCTTTTGCTTTTTGGTCTAATGAGTTTTTATAATCGTGGTCATCCATATCGAGACAACGCTGATACCATTTGATGGCTCCCTGTTTATCCCCTTTTTTCTCATAAATAAAACCCAATTGAATAGCTGCCCTGGCTGCAAAGTATTGTTTTAATTTCTCTCCGTTGTTAATAGTATAAACATACGCCTGCGTTGCTTCAGCCGTTCTGCCCATATCATCATAAATCCTCGCCAGCCGGTAACTGAATTCAACTTTTTCTTCGATAATATTAAAATCATTGGCCGATTTGCCATTTAACATTGCCAGTGCTTCGCTATTATAACCTCCATCGTTCAGCAATCTTGCTTTTAATAAAAGTACTGTTGGCCATTTACCGGTTTTTGCTTCCTTCTGTGCCTGCTTGTCTGCTTCACTATCGGTATTTCCGTTTGTTAATACTTGTTTTCGATATTTCTCTGCTTCCGTCATATTTCCTTTTAAATAATAATACCAGCTCAATTTTTGCAAAGCATCTTTTATATAAAACTTTCCTTTAAAATTATCAGTGAAGCGCTGCAGGTAAATATTGGCATCTGTTTCAAAATGATTTAGTTTGGCGTAGCCCAGTTCCAAATCCCAAACCTCAGTTTTTAAATATTCAGCTGATGGATTTCTTTGCTGAATGATTTGTTTGGCGTATGCTGATTGTTTATTGTTGATGGCAAGGTTAGCTGTCATGTATGTATAAAGATGATTATTCACTACATCTAATTGCTGCTGTTTAAAAAATTGAAATACTTCTTCTCTTTCATTCAGCAAATGATATTTCAAATAAGCATAATAAAAAATTGCTTCCTCCTTAAATACCGGAACCCATGAATCGTTTGAATTTAAAAATCCCTCCAGCAATCCCATTCCATCTTTAACACTTCCCCTCATCCCTAATAAATTACTCAGCCATTTATATCCTTCAGGAATAGTACCGGCTACTGTTTGCATGGCACCATACAACATATTGTTTGGCTGAAAGGCCGGGAACTTTTCTTTATTGGCTTTCACCTGCAAATAGGAACGGCGGAACTGCCAGCCAGCATCCCATCGATAGCCAAACTTAACCTTAACTGCGGCCCATTGAAAATTGATGATGGCCTTAGTGTATTTATAAAACGGTGAATTAGCCGGGCCTTCATCCATCATACCTAACCTGTCAGAGAGATTTTTAATTCTTGCTTTATATACTGCAGGGTCTTCATTAAAAAATAATTCAAAGAAGTCTATATAATTTTCCAGGAAGTAGGGAATAAGGTTATCCGGATTGGCGTTCTTTTCGGCCTTCAATATTTCCTGGCCGGCATTTAGTTTAAGTTTTACTATTTCTTTATAAGCCCGTAAACAGTTAGTATTAAAATCAAATTTTTTTTCTGCATAAACATTGGCAGAAAGAAAAACCAGCAGTGAAAATATAAACAGGGAGTATTTATTCACGGAGCGTAAAAATCAATTAAAACATCAAATCCTCCAAAAGAAAAAGGCACCGTTAATACGATGCCTTACAATATCATGAATTATAAAATTATTTTATTTCAATTGAATCATGCAAATCACTGTCCACTAAAATACGACCACAGTTTTCGCAAACGATTATTTTTTTACGTTGCTTAATTTCGCTCTGGCGCTGAGGAGGGATAGAATTATAACAACCTCCGCAAGCATCACGAACGATAGGCACTACAGCTAAACCATTACGGTAATTTTTCCGGATGCGGTCGAAGCTGATAAGCAACCTTTCTTCTACTGATTGCCTTGCTTCCGCATCTAATTTTTCATAATGCTTTTCTTCCTTATTTGTTTCGGCTATAATTTTTTCCAGCTCACCTTTTTTATGATTCAGGTTACCTTCTTTAGCGGCAATAGCTTTTTTAGCCAATTCTAACTGCCTTGTTTTTTCAGCAATTTCTTCAGTAGCGTCTTTAATATGCTTTTCCGCCAGTTTTACTTCCAGCGTTTGCATTTCAATTTCTTTATTGATGGCTTCAAACTCACGGCTGTTTTTTACGTTGTCGCTTTGCTTTTCATATTTCTTAATCAAAGCTTCCGCTTCCTTCATCGCATCTTTTTTGCTGCTGATGAATTCCTGTATACCATTCAATTCCTCTTCAATCCTTGTCTTACGGGCATACAAACCCTGGATTTCATCTTCCAGGTCGCTTACTTCCATTGGAAGCTCACCACGCAGAATTTGGATTTCATCCAGTTTGCTTTCTATTTTTTGTACGGTAATGAGGGAAACTAATTTTTCTTCTACTGAGAATTCTTTTACTTGTGCCATATCAGGTAAAATATTGAACCGGGTTTGTTTGTATCTCCGATTTAAGGACGGCAAAGGTAGGGAATTTTTCCACCAAAAGTGCAGCCAGGAAGCCTATTGTGAATTGTTCGCTTTCAAAATGTCCAATGTCGGCAATAACCATCCTTCCATCGGCATCAAAAAACTCGTGATATTTCACATCTGCAGTAATGTAAAAATCTGCACCAGCATTTAAGGCCCTGGAAATCAGGAAACTACCTGCACCTCCGCAAACTGCTACCTTTTGTACCGGCCTGCCCGTTAATGGTGTATGCCGGATAACAGAAAGTCCAAAATCAGATTTCAGTTTGGTAAGAAATACCTGCTCTCCCATGTTTTCATGCAAATAGCCAATCATACCCGAGCCCACTTTTTGAAAAATATTGTCCAGCGCCACCACATCATAAGCCACTTCTTCATAAGGATGGGCTTTTATCATAGCTGAAACAATTTTATTTTCTAACCATGCCGGGAAGATTGCTTCAATCTTCATTTCTTTTTCATGATGGCGGCTGCCAATTTCCCCTGCAAAAGGATTAGTTCCTTCGTTTGCCTTAAAAGTTCCGGTTCCCTCCACACCAAAACTGCATTCACTATAATTACCAATATTACCGGCACCAGCATTAAAAATTGCGTCTCTTACTTTTTCAACCTGTTCAAGCGGAACAAAAACAAACAATTTCTTGAGCAGGTTTTCTTTTGGAGAAAGAATGGAAGTATTAATTAAACCCAGCTTATCAGCAATTACTTTATTTACTCCATGCGCCACATTATCCAGGTTAGTATGTATGGCGTAAATGGCAATATCATTTTTAATAGCTGCAATCACTGCTCTTTCCACATAATTCTTTCCGTTAATCTTTTTCAATCCACCAAAAATGATAGGATGATGGGCAACGATAAGATTGCATTTCTTTTCAATTGCTTCTTTGACTACTTCTTCTGTTGCATCCAGCGTACACAATACACCTTTACATTCCCATTGTGGCAACCCGGTTAACAAGCCGGCATTATCATATGATTCCTGTAAGGGTAATGGAGCTAATGCTTCCAATTCCTGTATGATTTGAGCAATCTTCATATTAATAAAAATAATAAGTTTTATTCAACTACCCGTAATAGCCCTTTGGTAAAAAAAGTAGTATTACGATTATTAACCGGTTATTTATACCCGATTTTTAAATTTGTTGTTGCAATGTATTTGATTTTAATAAAATGCATTTTATTTTAGCCATCCAATATCTAATAAGAAAAGCAAAGCCTGTGATAAAATTTTACGCTGCTCAACATACTCCGGTAAACAGCATTCCCCAACCGGTAATTTCATTAATATATATTGCCAAGAATTTACCCATTGAAAACTACTTCTATGAGATGGAGCAAAATGACATGTTCTGTCACCAACTTGTAGAAGATGGGCTAAAAACAACCCTTCACTGTGGTTGCGCCCGTTTTTAATTGTACCCTGAAAACTGCTTCAACGGTGCTTACCCAAGAAACCCGTAAGAAGCAAAAAAACCTCCCGTGTTAACGAGAGGTTTTATTTTTTATATCTTCCTAAAAAGTTAACTGAATTAATTATTACTAACTGAACAATAATTGCCGTTGCTTGTTACTTTTATTTTTAAATTAATTTAAACAATCCGATGAAAGTAGAAGTTGGACAACCTGCACCTGATTTTACATTGCACAACAGTAACAAAGAAAAGGTTACATTAAGTAGTTATAAAGGGAAAAACGTACTGTTACTTTTTTTCCCACAGGCCTTTACAAGAGTATGCACCAAAGAACTTTGCGGTATACGGGATGATATCAATCGTTACGCTAATGCCAATGCTGAAGTATTTGGTATTTCGGTTGACTCAGTTTTTACTCTGGCAAAATTTAAAGAGGACCAGGGTTATAATTTCCCACTGCTGAGTGATTTTAACAAAGAGGTATCTGAGGCTTATGGTTCTCTGTATCAAGATTGGATTTTGGATATGAAAGGGGTATCCAAACGCTCAGCTTTTATTATTGATAAAGCTGGAATTATACGTTACGCAGAAGTACTCGAAAAGGCCGGGGATGTTCCGAATTTTGAAACCATCAATGCTATCCTTGCTGAGCTTAACTAATTGGAAATAAATGTTAAAACAATACGGATCAATACCATGATTCGTATTGTTTCGTTGCCGGCAGTAAAATATATTTGCATTCACACTCTTATTATATTATTTTTGTTTTGATGCGAAAATTGTTACTTATACTTCCTTTACTTTTCATCCTTACCCTCGGAGTTTCTGCTCAAACGAGGAGTGGAAATATAGGTGATGCTTCTGTAAAAATGGTGAAGTATTATCCCAACCCGGCAGTAACAGTTATCAACTTCGAGTTTCAGAAGAGCTACGAAAAAACCTACAGTTTCCAGATCTATAATTTTGTGGGAAAGAAAGTTTACGAACTCCAGAACGTAAATCAAAAGAATACTATCAACCTCGATCAGTTTACCCGTGGTGTTTATATCTACCAACTCCGCGACCAGTCCGGCAAAATCTTAGAAGCCGGAAAATTCCAGGTGGTTAAATAATTCTCTTATTTTATTCAGCATTACTTTTTGATGTCTTTCAACATCATATTACTCAACTTGTACAATTAAGAATTTGAGATAGTTGGTGTTTTCCCATCCCCGGATGATAGGATGATCGGATGCCTGTGCCCGGAAGGTTACCTGTCTTAATTTTCTCCTTGCATCTTTTGCCGCCATGTCAATAATGTTTAAAAACATTTCAGGCTGCACTAGGTTGGTACAGGAAGATGTTACTAAAAAACCTCCCGGCTTAACCAGTTTCATTCCACGCAGGTTGATTTCTTTATAGCCAGTGATAGCTTTTTCAATGGTAGCTCTTGTTTTGGTAAAGGATGGAGGGTCAAGCATTACCACATCATATTTTCGTCCGTCTTTCACCCATGTTTTTAATACATCAAATGCATTTACACATTGAAATTGACAAATATCCTGCAATTCATTCAGCGCTGCATTTCTTCTTGCCATGGAGCAGGCATTTTCTGAAATATCCAAACCCAAAACGGATTTAGCACCATAATGAGCCGCATGAATTTCAAAGGTGCCAGTGTAACAAAAAGCACCTAACACATCTGCTCCTTTCACAATATGCTGTATGGCACGGCGGTTATCCTGCTGGTCAAGAAAATAACCGGTCTTCTGCCCGTTTTCTATATCTACAAAAAACTTAATTCCGTTTTCATTGATGGTAATTTCTGTTGGAAACGGATCGCTTAAAAAACCTTTATGCTGCTGCAATCCTTCCAGCTCTCTTACCGGAACATCATTGCGTTCGTAAATTCCTTTCGGTTTAAAGATTTTATTAATAGCAGCAACAATTGCCGGCTTCCATTTATCAATGCCCAGTGCTAAAGTTTGAATAACAAAATAATCGTTGAACTTGTCAATGATGAGCTGTGGCATGTAATCTGCTTCGCCAAAAATCAATCGGCAATTTTCCACATAACCCAATTGCTGACGGTATTGCCATGCTTTGAGTAAACGGTTATAAAAGAAATCATCGTTCACTGTTTCATGCTTATCTCTTGTAAGCAACCGAACTACTATTTGAGATTGTGGATTAACATACCCTTTTCCTACAAACTTATCGTCATGTGTAAACACATCTACAATATCTCCTGCCTTTGCTTTTTCATCAACCAGGTTTACCTCGTTGCCAAATATCCAGGGATGACCATTTAATACCCTTGGTGAAATCTTTCTCTTTAATACAACTTTTAACATGGCGCAAAAATACAGTTCCTGATGTTTTATAGACGAGATAATGCTGATCTGCCAAATATTTGATGAATAGAATTACCAGCCCCTGAAGTGTGCGACGCAAGGAACGATTAGCAAAGCTGCAAAAGCTGGTTACATAATCATTTTTCTCCGCTTCAAAACAGCGTCAATTTGGCTGCAAAATAGCTATTGGCAAATGCTTTGCCCATAGTACCTTTGCGCCTCCATTTGGGTGAAAAACGAAATATTTTCAGTTTATGGCCCAATGGTATGAAGGTTTGACATAATACAACAACTATGAGTGAGACAAAACATAACCCTGCAGAAGAAATAAATGGCCAGGCAACCGCTGAACAGCCAAATGTAAATATGGGTATTAATGCCGATGAAAACATGGCCGGAACAACGCATTTGAATGATGCGGTGGCTACCGAAGATGAGCTGGAGAAATTACAAGCTCAACTGGCGGAACAGAAAGATAAATACATCCGCCTGATGGCTGAGTTTGATAATTTTAAACGCCGCAATGCAAAAGAAAGGGTGGAGCTGATTCAAACAGCGGGTAAAGATATTATAACTTCTTTGCTTGATGTATTGGATGATTGCGACCGGGCAGAAAAAGTGATGCAATCCAGTGAAGATGTTGCGATAATTAAAGAAGGAATTCAATTGGTGTTTAACAAACTCCGCAACAATATGCAATCAAAAGGGTTAAAAGCAATGGAAAGCATTAACCATGATTTTGATGTGGAGAAACATGAAGCCATTACGCAAATTCCTGCACCAACTGAAGCATTAAAAGGCAAAGTGCTGGATGAAATTCAAAAAGGTTATTACCTCAACGATAAATTAATTCGTTTTGCAAAAGTGGTGGTAGGAAATTAATATGACGATGAGTCAATTTGAAGATGTGCCAATGAAAATCATCTTCAAATTTTCAAATCTTCAAATTTTCAAATTAAGTCGATGTCAAATAAAAGAGATTATTACGAAGTACTGGGCGTGGGCAAAACTGCTACGGCCGATGAGATAAAAAAAGCTTATCGGAAAGTGGCCATGCAATATCACCCCGACCGTAACCCGGGAAACAAAGAAGCAGAAGAAAAATTTAAAGAAGCCGCAGAAGCCTATGAAGTATTAAGTGATGCGGATAAGAAAGCACAGTACGACCGCTTTGGTCATGCAGGCGTTAGTGGAAATGGTCGTGGACATGGAGGCGCCGGTGGGGGAATGAATATGGATGATATCTTCAGCCAGTTTGGAGATATTTTTGGCGATGATATGTTTGGTAGTTTCTTTGGTGGTGGCGGACAAAGAAGTCGAAGCGGTGGTGGAAGAACAAGGGGTATCCGTGGCAGCAATCTTCGTATAAAATTAAAAATGACTTATGAAGAGATTGCTAAAGGTGCTTCAAAAACTGTAAAGGTTAAAAAGCATGTTCCATGTACCACTTGCGGTGGCAGCGGAGCAAAAGATAAAAATTCTATTCAAACCTGTACTACCTGTGGTGGGCAGGGACAAGTGAGAAGAGTGAGCAATACTTTTTTGGGACAGATGCAAACAGTAACTACCTGTCCCACTTGTAATGGCGAAGGAACAACTATTACCAACAAGTGTACTCATTGTAAAGGTGAAGGAAGAATTTATGGTGAGGAAACAGTTACCATAGATATTCCTGCCGGCGTACAGGAAGGTATGCAGCTGAGTGTAAGTGGCAGAGGTAATGCCGGTGAAAGAGGTGGACCTGCCGGTGATTTAATTGTGCTGATAGAAGAAGAACCACATCCTCAATTACAACGGGATGGATTAAACGTAGTGTTTGATTTACATATATCCATTCCACAAGCCGTATTTGGAGCAGAGATACAGGTGCCGACGATTGATGGAAAAGCAAAAATTAAAATTCCCGCCGGTACACAAAGCGGAAAGATATTCAGACTGAAAGGAAAAGGTTTTCCTTCTGTGAACAGTTATGAAAAAGGTGATGAGCTCATTCATGTAAATGTGTGGACTCCACAACACCTTACTGCAGAAGAAAAACAAATGATGGAGAAACTTTCGCATGCTCCTAATTTCCAGCCAAATCCCGGCAAAGGCGATAAAAGCTTTTTTGAAAAGATGAAAGAAATGTTTAGCTAAACATTCCATTCAAATATAAAATTGCAAAGTCCTGGTTAATGCAGGACTTTTTTATTGGTAATTGTTCAATTAATTTTTCATTAGAATATATTTGTAAAGACAACCTATCCAACCGATAGAATTTTTCAATACTACTGCTTAAGAAATGAACGATTCAGAAAATGTTTATTCCATTCCGGTCCGGTTTCGTAAGATGGAGAACCTGCATATTGTGTTCTGGCTTTTAAAGGACATTAGCTGGTGTATGTTATGGCGGCCGCTGGGTGTGGCCATGGTTTTCCCAACTTTAATTATCTCCATCATGATTGCCTGGAGAACAAGACAGATGGTTTCTGAATTAACCCATAATCTCGCCATCACCTTCTGGATTAGTGCCAACTCACTCTGGATGTTCAGTGAGTATTTTCATTTTGATGAAAAAGTAGTTTTGTTTGGCTTAACCGGTAAACACAGCGCCATGATCCCTTTTTGCCTGGGTGCATTAATGCTACTCTATTATTATGCCTGGTGGAAACCGAGGCATAAGCATGAGTTGGAAACGATGTAGTTTTTGCTGCTCCCTTTCACCATTTCGGTTATCTTTGCGGCTCGTAAAAAAGCTGAAACCTTTATGTACAGAACTCATACCTGTGGCGAATTAAGACTGGCTGACGTAAACAAAGAAGTAACACTGGCCGGATGGGTGCAAACCGTTCGTAAGTTTGGAAGCATTACGTTTGTTGACCTGCGTGACCGTTATGGTATTACACAATTATTGTTCAACGAAAATTTGAATGCACAGTTAGATGAAAATCCTTTGGGCCGTGAGTTTGTATTACAGGCTAAAGGAAAAGTAAATGAACGCAGCAGTAAGAATGCCAATATTCCTACGGGTGAAATTGAAATATTGGTGAGTGAATTCTCAGTTTTAAATAAAGCTGTTACACCTCCTTTCACTATACAGGATGATACGGATGGTGGTGATGACTTAAGAATGAAATATCGTTTCCTTGATTTACGCCGTAATGCGGTGAAGAAAAATTTAGAACTGCGTTACTCAGTAAACCGAAGTGCCAGAAACTACCTGCATGAAAATAATTTCATGGATATTGAAACACCTTTCTTAATTAAATCCACTCCCGAAGGTGCAAGAGATTTTGTAGTTCCATCACGGATGAATGCAGGGCAGTTTTATGCATTACCTCAATCACCACAAACATTTAAACAATTGCTGATGGTGAGTGGTTACGATCGCTATTATCAGATTGTAAAATGTTTCCGTGATGAAGATTTAAGAGCTGACCGTCAGCCGGAGTTTACACAGATAGACTGTGAAATGAGTTTTGTACAGCAGGAAGACATCCTCAACATGTTTGAAGGTTTGATTAAAAGAATCTTTAAAGATGTAAAAGGAATCGATTATACAGAAACAGTGGAACGCATGACATGGGAAGAAGCGATGTGGCAATATGGAAATGATAAACCGGATATCCGGTTTGGAATGAAATTGTGCAATCTCAAGTTCCCATCACATACATTTCCTGCTAAAGAAAATATTTCTTCTTTAATTGATGGTGCCAACTTCCAGGTATTTGATGGTGCTGAAACAGTAATAGCGATTGCCGTTCCCGGTTGCAGTGAATACACAAGAAAACAAACAGATGAATTAACGGAATGGGTTAAACGTCCGCAGATTGGAATGAAAGGTTTGGTGTTTATTAAATGTAATGCAGACGGAACTTACAAAAGCAGTGTAGATAAATTTTACAGCGAAGAAAGATTAAAAGCTATTGCTGATGCTGCCGGTGCCAAAGCGGGTGATTTAGTATTGATTTTAGCTGGTGCAGAAGAAAGAACAAGAAAAGCAATCAGTGAATTGCGTTTGGAAATGGGCAAACGCTTAGGCTTAAGAAAAGAAAATGAGTTTAAACTGTTGTGGGTATTAGATTTTCCTTTGTTTGAATTTGCCTTAGAAGACCAGGATGGTGGTGGTGCTGGCCGTTGGGTGGCAAGGCATCATCCGTTTACCAGCCCCAAGCCAGACGATATTCATATTATGATTAATAACAACCCCAAGGTTGAAGATCTGGATAAATATTTAGAACATCCTTATGCCCGTATTAAGGCTAATGCATACGATATGGTGCTGAATGGAAATGAAATTGGCGGTGGTTCTATCCGTATTTTCCAGAGAGAGTTGCAGGAGAAAATGTTTGAGGCTTTGGGAATGGATGCAGCAGAACAACAGCACAAATTTGGTTTCCTGTTAGGAGCATTTGAATATGGTGCTCCACCACACGGGGGAATTGCTTTTGGTTTTGACCGTTTGTGTGCTATCCTTGGTGGCAGCGAAAGCATCCGTGATTTTATTGCCTTCCCTAAAAACAATAGCGGAAGAGATGTGATGCTGGATGCGCCAAGTACTATTGATGATAAGCAATTAGTTGAACTGAGTATTAAACTGGATGTGAAAGAATAAACTATGGATCGAATAAAACTTTATAAAGTACTTACATTTATTTTAATTCCGTTTGCAGCAATCTTTGGGTTACTCGCTATATTAATGTTATTGGTAGCATTAGGTAATCCGGTTTTATTATTGCCTGTATTTATGATGATTGGATTTGCTATCTACACTGGTTGCAGCAGTATTTTTCTTTTCAAAGGTATAATCAATAACCAGCCACTAAAACCTTCTTTAAAAGATTGGACAAAAGTGAACGGATATGTTTCGTCTGCAATGGGAGTAATGACATTGATCAACACTATCACTTTAATGAGCACAAGCAAAACCGAACTAAGGAAAATTGCTGACCAGGCTTTATCCATGCAATCAAATAAACCGCCGGGATTCGACGCAGATGTGTTTGTTAAAATGATGTCAGCGATGTCATGGGGCCTATTAGCTTTTGCTATCATACTCATCATCCATCTTTTGTATACGTTTACTTTTTTGAAAAAATACCAGCACTTATTTGGTAACAGTCAGCAATAATTTTATTTAGTAATTTGAGGAGTGAATTCATCCACCCCATTAGCAGAACGATTAAGACCAACTTCACTCGAAGAACTGGCAGGCCAGCAACATCTCACCGGCAAAGGAAGTGTGCTGCGTACCGCTATTGAACACGGCAAAGTTCCTTCCATGATTTTGTGGGGGCCACCCGGTACTGGTAAAACAACCATTGCCAATATCATTGCCCACACATTAAAAGTACCGTTCTATACATTGAGTGCCATTTCATCGGGAGTAAAAGAAGTGAGAGAAGTAATTGAAGAATCAAAGACCAGGGAAAAAGCCATCTTATTCATTGATGAAATTCATCGTTTCAATAAAGGTCAGCAGGATGCATTATTAGGTGCTGTTGAAAAAGGAATTGTTACCCTGATTGGAGCCACTACCGAAAATCCATCTTTTGAAGTCAATTCGGCTTTGCTCAGCCGCTGCCAGGTTTATGTATTGAAACCATTGGGAGAAAAAGAACTGGTAGAGTTATTAAATCATGCCATTACTACTGATGAATTTCTCAAAACAAAAAAAATTGAATTAAAAGAAACAACTGCAATCATTAATATTTCCGGTGGTGATGCCAGGAAATTATTAAACCTGTTAGAGTTAGTTTGCGATGCTCTTCCTCAACCTGTTATTATCACCGATGATAAAGTAATGGAAGTAGCTCAAAAGAAAATTGCATTGTACGATAAAAAAGGTGAACAGCATTATGATATCATCTCGGCATTTATCAAATCCATTCGGGGCAGCGATCCCAATGCAGCTGTATATTGGTTAGCAAGAATGATTGAAGGTGGCGAAGATGTAAAATTCATTGCAAGAAGATTGGTTATACTCGCCAGCGAAGACATCGGCAACGCTAATCCAACTGGTATTGTAATGGCCAATGCCTGTTTTGAAGCAGTGAATAAAATTGGGTACCCCGAATCAAGTTTAATACTATCGCAATGTGCCATCTATTTAGCCTCTTCTCCAAAAAGTAATTCCGCCACTGTTGCCATTGGTGAAGCATTCAATGCTGTAAAACAATTGGGTGATTTACCAGTACCATTACATATCCGCAATGCGCCAACCAGACTGATGAAGGATATGGAGTATGGAAAAGGTTATAAATATTCCCACATGGGTGAAGGTAATTTTATGGAGCAGGAATATTTACCCAAAGAATTATCGGGTAAAAAAATGTATGATCCCGGTAAAAATGCAAGGGAAGAAGAGTTACGAAAATTTTTAAAAGAACGCTGGAAAGACAAATACAATTATTAACATGACGAATTGGGTTTTAAAAAAGTTCGACGAATTAACGCCGCATGAATTATATGCCATTCTTCAATTACGAAACGAAGTGTTTGTTGTTGAACAAAATTGTGTGTTCCAGGATGCAGATGATAAAGACCAGCATTGCTGGCATTATATGGGATGGGGGGATGGTTACCTGGCGGCTTATATCCGCATTGTTCCTCCTGGCGTTGTTTATGATTATCCATCAATCGGCCGGGTAGTAACTTCACCAAAATCAAGAGGAACGGGAATAGGAAAAGAATTAATGAGTAATGGAATTTCTATTGTACATCAGCTTTTTGGAGAAGGCCCAATTAAAATTGGTGCCCAATTATATCTCAAAAAATTTTATGAATCACTTGGCTTTAAACAAGCAGGTGAAATCTATGATGAAGACGGAATTGACCACATTTATATGATCCGCCCGTAGTTCATATCATTATTTTTACTAACCTAATACGGGAAATACGCAATATAACCTGTGTTTCTTCGTTTTCAGTAAGTTAGAAACCCAAAAAGCTGTCTGACGAGGGGAATTTCGACGCTAAAAATTTGGAATGCAGGCAAATGTTTTCTAATATTGAGTTCTCAATATCCAGTAAAAAAAGAAAAACTAAAATCCAGTAGTATGAGAAATCGTGGCTCACACTTTCTTACAAGGCTAACTTCTGCCCTTTTCCTCACATTTGTACTTATTTCATCAACTGCATATTCGCAAGCAAACCTATCATTTGGAAAACTTCGTTTCGAAGCTGGTATAGATGTTGGCCCTTCTGTGTTCCTTGGAGATTTAGGTGGTCACCGTGGTAAAGGAACATATTTTTTGAAAGATTATAATTTTCCGGTTACAAAACTGATGACAGGTTTATACCTGTCAGTATATCCTGCCGAATGGATTGGATTTCGTTTAGCGGGGGGTGTTACCCAACTAAAGGGTGATGATGCCTACATCAATACCAATGGTCACTGGGAATTAACCCGTAAAGTAAGAGATATTTCGTTCCGCAGCAATCTGCAGGAAGTATATGGAGCAGTGGAATTTTACCCCAGCGTTTTAACCAACATGAAATATGATTATGTACCAAGACTAAGATATTACGGAGTAATAGGAATTGGATGGTTTCATCATAATCCTCAATATCCTTATGTTGATCCTTCAACGGGTAAAAAATCATGGATTGATATAAGACCTTTAAGACTGGAAGGACAGGGCGTTATTCCCGGAAGAAACCAATTTTCACTTGACCAGGTAATGATCCCGATGGGCTTAGGCATTAAATATGACGTTACAGACAGGTGGGTTATAGGCCTTGAAGTGCTCCATAGAAAAACATTTACTGATTATATGGATGGGGTGAGTACCCGTTATGCAGATATTAACCAGATATCTCCTTACTTAACACCACAGCAAATAATATATGCTAAATATTTTCTTGGACAGGGGTTGACAAACTTACAGGTACGTTCACCTTATGGGGCGGGAAGAAGAAGAGGTAATCCAAACCGTAATGATGCTTATTTTGCTTATACATTCAGGCTGGCTTATAAATTTGGAAACCTGTACAACTCAATATTTCAAAATAGCCTGAAACAAGTAAGATGTCCGGCTTATCGTTTCTGATGAACTTAGTACGGCAAAGTATGCAATAAAAGAACAGATGTTTTATTGCTGTATCCAGGTCTCTGTGAAAAACCAAAACAGCAACTGCGTTCAGTTTTTATTTCACCATTCTTTGCCTTTTTTATTTCAACTCTTCTTTCAGGTAAATTCCTGTGTAACTATTCTTTACTTTCACCAGTTCTTCCGGGGTTCCTTCAAATAAAATTTGTCCGCCTCCATCCCCACCTTCCGGGCCAAGATCAATGATATGATCTGCTACTTTTATCACATCCAAATTGTGTTCAATCACTAATACTGTATTCCCCCTTTCCACCAGTTTATTCAAAACATCGAGTAAATGCTGAATATCTTCAAAATGCAAACCGGTAGTTGGTTCATCTAATATGTAGAATGTTTTACCGGTGTCTCTTTTTGATAATTCAGTAGAAAGCTTCACCCGCTGTGCCTCACCACCACTTAATGTTACCGCCGATTGACCTAATGTGATATAACCTAAACCAACTTCCTCCAGCACTTTTATCTTTCTCCAGATATAAGGAACATTCTGGAAAAATTCTACTGCTTCTTCCACGGTCATATCTAACACATCACTGATTGATTTCCCTTTATAACGTATTTCTAAAGTTTCCCGGTTATAACGTTTACCATTACACTTTTCACAATGCACATATACATCGGGTAAAAAGTTCATTTCAATAACTCTCATACCACCCCCTTCACATACATCACATCTTCCACTTTTTACATTAAAGGAAAAACGACCCGCATTATATCCACGGATCTTTGCTTCAGGTATTGATGCAAACAATGTCCTGATATCCGTAAAGAATCCACAATAAGTAGCAGGGTTGCTTCTTGGTGTACGACCAATCGGACTTTGGTCTATCTCAATCACTTTATCAATATGCTCTAATCCTTTTACCGATTTATATTCCATCGGTTCTCCTTTGGAACCATAAGCATGCTGGCTTAATATTGGGTAAAGTGTTTCGTTGATCAACGTAGATTTGCCACTACCGCTAACGCCAGTAACCACAATCATTTTTCCCAATGGAAATTTCACACTCACATCTCTTAAGTTATTTCCTTTTGCTCCTTTTATCTCTACAAACTTACCATTACCTTTTCTCCTCTCTTTTGGAACAGCAATATGCTTATGCCCGTTGAGGTAAGAGGAAGTAAGCGTATCTAATTTCAATAAATCTTTAGGCTCACCTGCTGCTACAATTCTTCCTCCATGATAACCTGCTTTTGGTCCGATATCAATTAAATGGTCTGCATGCATCATAATATCTTTATCATGCTCCACTACTAATACACTGTTACCAATGTTACGGAGGTTTTTTAATGCATCAATCAACCGGTGATTATCTCTTTGATGCAGACCAATACTCGGTTCATCCAAAATATAAGTTATGCCCTGCAGTTGTGAACCAATTTGTGTAGCTAAACGAATGCGTTGCGATTCCCCGCCACTTAATGTTTTAGAAGGACGATTTAAAGTGAGATATGTCAACCCGACATTCAACAAAAACTGAAGCCGTTCTCTTATCTCTTTCAAAATATCTTTCGCAATAATGGTTTGTTTATTATTTAATCGCAACTCAATACCATCAAACCATGCAGCCAGGTTATCAAGATTCATATTGCTGAGATCAGCAATATTTCTGTTATCAACCCTGAACCATAAACTTTCTTTTTTTAGTCTTGCACCATTACAGGTCTGACAAGTTTTCAAAGTCATAAACTTTTGCACCCATTCTCTCAGCACTTCCGTACTATGTGCCGAAATAAACCACCGCTTCAGCATTGGAATAATGCCTTCATAGCTTCCGGTATATTCCTGCGGTACTGATTCATCATCCGCATCAACTTCCAACGATGGATTAATTCCTTTATCACCAAACAACAATAAATCCAATTGTGCTTTTGATAAATCTTTTACCGGCACATCTAATTTTATCTTATGCTTCTTTGCAAAAGCCATTACCTGTTGAAATACACTGGCATCTCTTTCTTCACCCAACGGAGCAATACCACCTTCTTTAACACTGAGTGATTTATCGGGCAGTATTTCATCCATATCAATGGAGTAGACATTACCTAATCCTTTGCAGGTTGGGCAGGCACCATAGGGAGAGTTAAATGAAAATGCATTGGGTGATGGTTCTTCATAACTCAAACCAGTATCCTCACACATCAGCAGTTTACTGTATTGAACTGGTTTTGCTTCATCATCATTCAGTAACAGGAACATTAAATCTTTTCCCAGCTTTAATGTCTGCTGTACACTCTGACTGATCCGCACTCTAAAATCATCTTCCACTTTCAACCGGTCAACCACTAATTCTATATCATGAATTTTATAGCGATCAACCTGCATCTTCGGAACCAAATCTTTCACTTCACCATCTACTCTTACTTTTAAAAATCCCTTCTTCCGCATATCTTCAAACAATTCCCTGTAATGACCTTTTCTTCCACGAACCAATGGAGCTAATAAAGTAATTTTTTTGCCAGCAAATTTTTTAAAAATGTTTTGTACAATTTCTTCTTCACTCCATTTCACCATTTTCTTTCCGGTATTATAACTATAGGCTTCACCAATTCTTGCATATAACAAACGGAGAAAGTCATACACTTCTGTAACCGTACCAACTGTGGAACGGGGATTTTTATTGGTAGTTTTTTGTTCAATAGAAATAACTGGTGAAAGCCCTGTGATCTTATCTACATCCGGCCGTTCCATATCACCCACAAACTGGCGGGCATAAGCACCAAATGTTTCCATGTAACGTCTTTGTCCTTCCGCATAAATGGTATCAAATGCCAGCGATGACTTACCACTGCCACTAATTCCTGTAATGACCACCAGTTTATTTTTGGGAATAGAAATATCAATGTTTTTCAGGTTATGCACCCTTGCCCCAAATACATCTATTTGTTCCAGGTTGGTGTTTACTGATTCTTGCAATGCTGTTTTACTCTCTTTTTTAGCAGATGACTTACCCATATCAAAAGGACAACGAAGATAGTAACAAAGCACTTATGGTTTTGTTTCCCAAAATGTTATTCCCAATATCGTTTTTATGCACTGAGTTACAGCAACTTTACATTTAACAATAAAATATCTCCTGCACTGGTATGGTATTTGAAAGTATGGTCAATCTAAAATGAATGTTTATGAAACGGATTAAATTAATGACTTACACAGTCGCTTTGACAGGTATTATGATTTCATCTTGCCACAATACAAAAAAATCAACAAAAGGTGCAATCATTGGCGGAACAGGTGGTGCGATACTGGGAAGAATAATTGGTAATGCGGCAGGTAATAAAACTATGGGAACTATTATTGGTGCTGCAGTAGGAGGAACAGTGGGTACCATCATTGGTAATAAAATGGATAAACAGGCTGAAGAAATCAGCAAAGAAGTTCCCAATGTAAAGGTTGAGAGAGTTGGTGAAGGAATTGTAGTAGAATTTAACAGTAAAATATTATTCGGGTTCGATAAAAGTGATTTAACTGCTGATGCAAAGAAAAACCTGGATGATTTAGTAACCATCCTCAATAAATATCCAGATACAAATATCGAGATACAAGGCCACACGGATAATAAAGGCACAGAAGAATATAACCAGGGTCTTTCTGAAAGAAGAGCTTCTGCAGTGGCTGGCTATTTAAGTGCAAAAAATATCGCCAACAGCAGAATCTCCACAAAAGGTTACGGAAAAACTGCCCCTAAATACAGCAATGCCACCGAAGAAGGACAAGCTCAAAACCGCCGTGTGGAATTTTTAATTACCGCCAATGAAAAAATGAAGGCCGAAGCGGCGAAAGAAGCTGAAAAAAGTGGCAAAAAATAACCAAATCCTTCAAACCAAACAATAGTTAGCAAAATATTTTTCAAGAGATCGATTGGTGATAGAATCTCTGTGCCTATATTTGTAATCCAGTTCTTTTGATATCACTTATTAAGAAAGGCAGAGGGTAATGGCCCTATGAAGCCTTGGCAACCCACACAGACCACTCAACTGTGTGAAGGTGCTAATTCCAACCCATATTCTATATCGCATGATATTTTATTGGGATAGATAAGTCAGAGTAAGCTAACAAATATTGTTCAACATATTGAAAGCCCATCTGACACTATCAGATGGGCTTTTTATTTCTGGTATCAGGTATCAATTGACTGGATTAAAAATTATGTTTAACAATTAAAAAAAAATTACCATGAGCAATCTTCGTTTCGAAACCCTGCAGTTACATGCCGGTCAGCAAATTGATCCAACAACAAAATCAAGAGCAGTTCCTATTTATCAAACTACTTCGTATGCATTTGATAACAGTGAACATGCCGCCAATCTTTTCGGTTTAAAAGCATTTGGCAATATTTACACCCGCATCATGAACCCAACTACCGATGTGTTTGAACAACGCATCGCTGCTTTGGAAGGAGGGGTTTCTGCACTCGCCACAGCATCGGGACAGGCTGCACAATTTTTAGCACTCAGTAATATTCTGCAGGCCGGTGATAATTTTATTACCACTTCTTATTTGTATGGTGGTACACACAACCAGTTTAAAGTTTCCTTTAAGCGTTTGGGTATTGAAGCCCGTTTTGCTGATGGAGATAATGTGGAAAGTTTTGTTCCGTTAATTGATAAGAACACAAAAGCTATTTATCTGGAAACAATCGGCAACCCACGTTTGAATATTCCTGACTTTCAAAAGTTTGCTGAACTGGCAAAAGAATACGATTTACCATTGATAGTGGATAATACATTTGGTGCCGGTGGTTATTTATTCCGCCCGATTGAATGGGGAGCCAATGTTGTAGTTGAATCAACAACCAAGTGGATTGGCGGGCATGGTACCAGCATTGGTGGTGTTATTGTAGATGGTGGAAATTATAATTGGGGTAATGGAAAGTTCCCTCAGTTTACTGAACCAAGCGAAGGTTACCACGGATTAAAATTCTGGGACATTTTTGGTGAAGGAAATCCATTAGGATTACCAAACGTTGCCTTCATCATTCGTGCAAGAGTAGAAGGTTTACGTGACTTTGGCCCATCGCAAAGTCCATTCAACTCATTCCTCAACTTACAAGGTGTGGAAACATTAAGTCTGCGTGTGCAAAGACAGGTTGATAATGCATTAGCATTAGCACAATGGTTAGAGGCACATCCACAGGTTGAGTTTGTTTGGTACCCGGGATTGAAGAGCAGTCCATACAATGAACTGGCAAAAAAATATTTAACCAATGGCTTTGGTGGTGTATTACAGTTTGGTATTAAAGGTGGCGTTGAAAATGGACGCAAGTTTATTGATTCATTAAAACTCATCAGTCATTTAGCAAATGTTGGTGATGCAAAAACATTAGCCATTCATCCTGCTTCTACTACACACGAACAATTAAGTGAAGAAGAAAGAGCAGCAGCGGGTGTATTACCAAACTTAGTTCGTATCAGCACCGGTATTGAGCATATTGATGATATTAAAGCAGATGTTGAACAGGCATTTGCAAAAGTATTCAGCAAAGAATTAGTGTAAAATATATTGTCTGTTGTCCATCGTCAATGGTCAAAAGTCAATAGAGCATAAAAAAGATGTTTAAAGAATTCAAATATAATCAACCCTTTCAACTGGAGTCGGGAAGAACACTTCCCGGCTTCCATTTGGCTTATACCACGCATGGTGAGCTTAATGCTGCAAAAGATAATGTGGTTTGGATATTTCATGCGCTAACAGCCAACAGCGATCCTGCTGAATGGTGGGATGGACTGGTAGGTGAAGGAAAACTTTTTACGCCGGATAAATATTTTATTATTTGTGTAAACATGCCAGGTAGCTGTTACGGAAGCATCAGCCCGTTGGATGTAGATACCGGCACTGGTGAACCGTATTACCACCATT
This sequence comes from Sphingobacteriales bacterium, assembly GCA_003963365.1. Classification (GTDB taxonomy): domain Bacteria; phylum Bacteroidota; class Bacteroidia; order Chitinophagales; family Chitinophagaceae; genus AWTP1-9. The sequence continues at coordinate 762,775 of RXJG01000004.1, read as the reverse complement.
TCCCTTTCTTTACCATAAAAGATATGATCAAAACCTACCAGCACTTAAGGGATGCTTTAAGTATTGGTAAGATTTATTTAGGTGTGGGAGGTTCTATGGGCGGACAGCAATTATTAGAATGGGCTATAGAAGAACCGGGAGCTTTTGAAAACATTCTGCCCATTGCAACCAATGCACAACATTCACCATGGGGAGTCGCCTTTAATGCTTCACAAAGAATGGCAATTGAAGCAGATGCTACCTGGAAAGAAAACAATGCCAATGCAGGTATTGAAGGAATGAAAGTAGCCAGAAGTATTGCACTGCTCTCCTATCGTCATTATGAAACCTATGGTGTTAGCCAGTTAGAAACAGATGACAACAAACTTGAAAAATTCAAAAGTGAAAGTTATCAGCGATACCAGGGCGAAAAATTAGCCAGGCGTTTTAATGCATTCAGTTATTACAATTTAAGTTTAGGCATGGATTCACATAATGTTGGAAGAGGAAGAGAATCTATTGAGAAAGCATTAAAAACAATCCGTGCAAAAACATTGGTAATTGGCATTTCAAGTGATTTATTATTTCCCGTGGAAGAACAAAAATTTTTAGCTGCCAATATCCCCAATGCGCAA
>RXJG01000004.1:675221-762111 GCA_003963365.1 Sphingobacteriales bacterium | reverse complement strand
CAAACTACAAACAACAAACCACAAACGAAATATAGTATGTCGTACCATCAGCAATTAACAATAGGATTATTTGGATTTGGTGTAGTAGGCGAAGGTTTGTATAAAGTACTGGAGAAGACACCTTCATTAAAAGCTACTATCAAAAAAGTCTGTATTAAAAACCCGGAGAAGAAAAGAAATGCTCCGGCTGAATTATTTACTACCGATAAAAATGAAATTCTGTTTGACGAAGAAATTAATGTAATTGTAGAAGTAATCAATGAATCAGAGGCTGCCTTTGAAATTGTATCTACCGCTTTTAAAAACGGAAAAGCCGTAGTGAGTGCAAGCAAAAAAATGATTGCCGAACATTTACCCGAGATTCTTCAATTACAAAAAGAAACTGGTTTACCGTTTTTATGTGAAGCCGCTGCCTGTGCCTCTATTCCTGTTATCCGCAACCTGGAAGAATATTATGATAATGATCTGCTGCATGCGATTAAAGGAATTATTAATGGCAGCACCAATTATATTCTCACCAAAATGTTTGAAGACAAATTAGATTTCAAACAAGCTTTATTACAGGCACAGCAATTAGGTTTTGCGGAAGCAGACCCAACATTAGATATAGATGGATGGGATGCTTTAAACAAATGGTGCATCTTATTAAATCATGCGTATGGCATTGTTGCTTCACCACAACAAATCGTTTTTAATGGAATACAAAGCATACAATTGAGTGATGCATTAGTGGCCAAAGAAAAAAATTATCAAATCAAACTGGTAGCACAGGCACAAAAATTACAAAACGGTAAAGTAGCCGCTTTTGTATTACCACAGTTTGTAAAACAGGAAGACCATTTAGCTTTTGTAAAAAATGAATACAATGGTGTGGTTATTGAAAGTGGATTTGCCGACAAACAATTCTTTTATGGCAAAGGTGCCGGAAGTTTTCCTACTGCCTCTGCTGTATTGAGTGATATTTCCGCTTTGCGTTATGATTATAAATACGAGTACAAGAAACTATATCATCATGTTCCGGGAGAATTAACTGAAGATTTTTATTTGAAAGTTTATCTCAGCTTTGATGACTGGAAATATATCCCAAGAGAAAAATTAGAATGGATTGAAGAATGGCATGCAGAAGATGACCGCAAATATTTAGTAGGTGTGTTGCCGTTTAAAGAATTAAAGAACAGTACCTGGTGGAAAGAGAACAATACTTCCTTAATTGTTTCACCAGAACCCATCATAGAAGATGTGGAAATAAGAAAACTCAAAAAGAAAAGCCTGGAATTAGCAGGCGTTATATAAAATTAAAAATCCCCACTCTGTGGGGATTTTTCTTATACAGTAAACAAGAAGTTTCTCAATAGCTCATATTCAGCATCAATTTTAGTGGTTACAGATTCTTTTTTTACAAGGTCTTTAACCTGTTCAGGCAATTCAATTGTTTTTCCAATTTCTTCCTCCACTACCTCAGGAAATTTTACAGGATGCGCCGTACTAACAATAATTCCTTTTTGTGATGAATGTTGTTGCTGATAATCTTCCATCGCTTTAAACGCTACGGCTGAATGCGGGTCCAGCAAATAATGATATTTATCGTAAACTGTTTTAATAGTTTTTCTTGTAGTGGCATCATCAATACTGCAGGAATCCAGCATGGCTTTGGTTTCATCTAAATGCTGGTGAAATAATTCCATTATGCGAACAAAATTACTTGGATTAGCCACATCCATTGCATTGCTGATGGTAGCAATGGCTGGTTTCAATTTTAATTCACCAGTATGCAGATAACCAGGAATAATATCATTCGCATTACAGGCAGCAATAAATTTCTTCACTGGTAAACCCGATTGATTCGCCAGCATACCGGCACAGATATTTCCGAAATTTCCACTGGGCACACATATTACTGGTGGTTCATTTTTAAAGGGCCATTGTTTCCATGCCAGGAAATAATAAAATTGTTGTGGTAACCAGCGGGCAACATTGATAGAATTAGCTGAAGTTAAAAACAGTTGACTGGTGAGTGTTTCATCAGCAAAAGCTTTTTTCACCATTTGCTGACAATCATCAAAATTCCCTTTCACTTCGAGTGTATGAATATTTTTACCCAGTGTGGTTAATTGTTTTTCCTGCACGGAGCTTACTTTACCCGATGGATATAATATTACTACCTCTACTCCTTCTACATTATAAAACCCATTGGCTACGGCACCACCTGTATCACCGGATGTCGCCACCAATACAATCACTTTCTTTTGCTGGTCTTTTACAAAATAACCAAGGCAACGACTCATGAATCTTGCACCCACATCTTTAAATGCCAGTGTTGGCCCGTGAAATAATTCTAATGAATAAATATCCTCTGTTACCTTAACTAATGGAATTGAAAAGTTGATGGTTTCATTTACAATTCTTCTTAACTCATCATCTGGTATAACATCACCCACATAAGGGCGAATAACACGAAAAGCAATTTCTTCGTTGGAATATTGTTCAATATTTTCAATCAGCTCTTTATCTAACTGCGGAATGAACTCAGGGAAATACAAACCTTTATCGGGCGCCTGTCCACGAATCGTTGCTTCTTTAAAATCTGTTATTGGTGACTGATGATTTAAACTATAGTATTTCATACCCCCTGACCCCCAAAGGGAAAATTGATTTAATTTTAATATTTATTATTCAAATTGACCATTGACCATTGACCATTGACCATTGACCATTGGCTATTGGCTATTTACTATCCACTACCCTCACTCCTTCCCCATTAATCTTTGTAACATACGTATTATAGTCAATGCCGATTTTATTATAGATTTCCTGCATTACTATTTCCACAGCTTTCGCTGATGCTTCATCTTTGCTCAGCATAAAAATAGAAGGACCGGAACCAGATATACCTCCACCTAATGCACCGGCTGCTTTGCTTTTTGATTTCACCTCATCAAAACCCGGAATTAAAATACTTCTTACCGGTTCAATGATAACATCTTCCAATGAACGACCAATCAAATCATAATCACTCTTGATAAAACCAGCGACTAATCCTGCTACATTTCCCCACTGTTTAATCGCATCTTTCAGCAAAATTTGTTTCTTCAGTATTTGTCTCGCATCAGAAGTTCTTACCTCAATTTGCGGATGAACAACAGTAACATATAATTCCGGTGCAGGAACCTGTACAATATCTAATGGATGAATGCTGCGTATCAATGTAACGCCACCATAAATACAGGGAGCAATATTGTCTGCATGTTTAACACCCGATGCCAGTTTCTCCCCATTCATGGCAAACTGCACCAACTCTTCTTTACTGAATTGTTTATCCAGTAATTCATTAGCTGCCACAGCAGCACCTGCCGCACTCGCTGCACTGGAACCTATACCACTTCCGGGTTTGATGTGTTTTTCAATAGTGAGTTCAAACCCAGTTTCATTATTCAATTTCTCCATCATTGAAAGCAATACCACACCAGCTACATTTTTCTCCGGATCTGTTGGCAAATTGAATTCATCTTTGTTGATGATAGTAACAGTTGGTTCATCTTTCAGCTTTATCGACATAATATCATAAGGCTGATGCAATGCCAAACCCAGCACATCAAAACCACAAACAAGATTAGCCACTGTTCCCGGTGCATGTATCGTAACTGTTTTACTCATTGTACTTTCTTATTCTAATTTCAAATTTCTTATTTCTCATTCTCATGCCTTTGCTGCACGAATAATATCTGCAAACACACCGGAAGCTGTAACATCAGCCCCGGCACCGGCACCTTTAATTACCAATGGCTGTTCAGGATAACGTTCGGTATAGAACAACACGAGATTGTCTTTTCCATACAAATGATAAAAATCACTTTCTGACGGAATATGCTGCAATCCTACATTGGCCTTTCCATTCTCAAACTGTGCTACAAATTTCAGCTTGCATTTTTTGGCTTTTGCTTCTTCCAGTAATTTTTTGAAATGCATTTCGTGTTTTCCCATCTCCTTATAAAAATCATGTACCGAACCTTCCATACAGGAAGCCGGCATAAATGAATTATTAGCAATATCATTCATTTCAATTTGCTCACCCGCTTCTCTTGCTAAAATCATAATCTTACGCATTACATCTGTTCCTCCTAAATCCAAACGTGGGTCAGGTTCAGTGTATCCTTCATCCTGCGCTTGTTTCACTACTTCAGCAAAAGTTCTGGAACCATCATAATTATTAAAAACAAAATTGAGTGTACCGGAAAGTACCGCCTGTATCTTTTTTACTTTATCACCACTGCGTTTTAAATCATTGAGTGTACCAATAACCGGTAAGCCGGCACCTACATTAGTCTCGAATAAGAACGGTGCATTAAACTCTCTCGACAAATCTTTCAGCTTCTTATAATTTTCATACACAGAAGATGCAGCCACTTTATTACAAGCCACCACTGCAATACTTTTTTGTAACAGTTGATTGTACACAGATGCTACCACATCATTCGCAGTTATATCAACAAATACACTGTTACGCAGGTTACGCTTGATAATTTCGTCAACGAACTGTTGCAGTACTGCTTTCTCTCCGTTATCCAGCAATTGTTTCCAGTCATTCAGATTAATTCCTTCCTCATTAATCAGCATCTTCCGGCTATTGGCTAATCCAACTACTCTTACCTGCAAACGCAGTTGTTCCTGCAAATAACTCAGTTGTTGTTTTAATTGACCAATCAGCTTCGCTCCTACATTGCCAGTACCAACGATAAATAAGTTTACCTGTTTGTAGGTAGTTTCAAAGAAATCTTCATGTAATACGTTTACTGCTTTTCTAACGTCAGCCGTTGAAATAACAGCTGAAATATTTCTTTCAGATGATCCCTGTGAAATAGCTCTTACGTTCACACCGTTTCTCCCCAATGAAGAAAACATTCTTCCGCTGATACCGGTGTGATTTTTCATATTATCACCAACCAACGCTACAATTGATAACTCTTTCTCTACTATCAATGGTTCTACTTTACCAATAGAAATTTCATATTCAAAAGCTGTATCCACCACTTCTTTTGCTTTATCCGCCGAAGAAGAATCAACGGCAACGCAAATAGAATGTTCTGATGAACTTTGTGTAATTAAGATCACATTAATCTTTGCATTACTTAATGCTTCAAACAAACGTTTGGAGAAACCCGGAATGCCCACCATTCCGCTTCCTTCCAAACTGATCAATGTAATATTATTGATGGAAGAAATACCACGGATAATACTTCCGTTCATTTCCACTTTATTTTGAATTAAAGTACCTGCATCCTGTGGCGCAAATGTATTTTTAATCAACACAGGAATACCTTTACTCATCACCGGCTGAATGGTTGGCGGATAAATAACCTTTGCCCCAAAATGAGATAACTCCATTGCTTCCTGGTAAGAGATAGAAGGAATTACTTTAGCATTGGGTACCCAACGAGGGTCGGCTGTCATCATACCACTTACATCTGTCCATATTTCCAATACATCCGCATTAACAGCTGCAGCATAAATAGCAGCCGTGTAATCAGAACCACCTCTTCCTAATGTGGTGGTGATATTGTTATTATCAGATGCTATAAAGCCGGGAGCAACAATTAAATTATCTTTTACTGAAGTAACAAAGTCCGCCACATTTTTATTAGTAACAGCAAAATCAACAGCCGCAAAACTGTAATTGGAATTTGTTTTAATAACTGTTCTCGAATCCAACCACGCATTCTTTACACCATTCAGTTGAAAAGCTGCAGAGATGATTTGAGATGACATCAATTCACCATAACTCACTATTCGGTCTTTTGTTCTTTCAGATAATTCATTTAACAAAAAAACACCGTTGCAAATGTCTTCAATTTCATTACACATCTTTTTTACCAGGCTTAATACACTGCTCTGGTTTTGCACTGGTATTAATTCTTTTACCGTTTCCAAATGACGGTGTTCTATCTTTTGTAAATTTTCTTTATATCCTTCATCTCCGGATGCGGCTAATGTACCACAGGCAATCAGTGCATCTGTAGTACCGCCCAATGCAGATACTACGAGTATAATTTTTTCATTTACCACCCGTTCGCTCACAATCTTCATTACTTTCTTTATAGCTTCAGCACTTCCTACTGAAGTACCGCCAAATTTTACAACATTCATTATTGCAAATTAAATAATTAAAAGAGTTAAGATTTACTTGTTAAGTGTACAGCTAAAGCCCAATGGTAATATGTCTAATTTCAATCCGCATTAGCGGATTGTTGTGGTAGTTGTAGTGGTAGAAGCAGCAACGGAAATTGCTGTAGCAGAGAATGAATATGTTGTTTGCTTTACCATTATTTGAAGTGGCAGCAAGATAATAACTAAATCAATAAAAACAAATGCCACAATAAAATTATTATGTAATTTCAAGGCTCGTTTGATGCTTGCCCATTTGTCAATCGTAAACTAACAATAGTTAATGAACCAGGAATCTGCAGGTTTATCGGTTTTTAAGAACCAGGTAGGCATTAAGTTTCAATTGTACAACAGTTTATTTACTTCATTGCCTTTTCACCGCATTGAAAAGACAGGAATTCTGTTATCACTGCTTTTAAATAATTGTGAGGACGGTTTTAAAAAGAAACAAAGTCCGCTTGAGATCATCGAAGATTTTTTAAAAAACTATACTCAATATGTAAACGAGAATGATAAACTGGATTTGTTGTTTCGTTTTGTACAGTATGTAGAACGACAGGTAGTGTTGTTTGATGCGCTGGAAGATGCTGCTTTTAAAGAAGTGAATGATATGAATGGCGCCGGCACATTAAAACAACTTGAATCAGAAATTATTCAAAGTAATAAGGAAGAAGAATTAACCAGGAAGCTGAGAGATTTTTGTATTCGACTGGTATTAACGGCACATCCAACTCAGTTTTACCCGGGAACAGTACTCGGCATTATCAACGATTTATCTAAAGCCATTGCTGATAATAATGTAGCCCAGATAAATGTTTATTTACAACAGTTAGGTAAAACACCCTTCTTCAAACAACAAAAACCAACTCCTTACGACGAAGCCATTAGCCTGATTTGGTACATGGAGAATGTATTCTATCCTGCATCGGGGAGAATTATTTCAAGTTTGAAGAACAGGTTTCGTGACAATATGAATAAAGAGAATCCCATTATTAAAATGGGTTTCTGGCCCGGTGGCGACAGGGATGGTAATCCATTTGTTACAGTAGATACAACCTTGAAAGTGGCTGATGCATTGAGAGGAAGTATTATCAAATGTTATTATCTCGATGTAAGAAAGCTTAAACGCCGTCTCACCTTTAAAGGAGTAGAACAACCACTGGCTGATCTGGAGAAAAAATTATATAACAACATTTTTATACCGGGGCAAAAAACGGATTTATCTAAAAAAGAAATTCTAGATACCCTTAATCAAATTCGTGATACACTCGTTTACCAGCATAACAGTTTGTTTGTGCATTTAGTAAACAGTCTTATTAATAAAGTAGAAGTATTTGGTTTACACTTTGCCACATTGGATATACGGCAGGATAGTTCAGTTCATGGTAAAGTGCTGGAGGCCGTTGCTGCCAGCAGTTCTTTATTGCCAAAGAATTACAATGCACTGAATGAAGAAGAAAAAGTACAATTGCTTTCATCACTGGAAACAAATAATGAAAGCATCGAATTGAGTGACTCATTATTTAATGATACTATTGCCAGTGTTAAGGCCATTAAAGAAATTCGCCAGTATAATGGTAATGAAGGCTGCGATCGTTATATCATCAGCCAGTGTAACAGTGTGCTGAATGTAATGGAGGTGTATGCCTTGTTTAAATTAGGCGGATGGAAGAAGGAAGAACTGAAGATTGATATTGTTCCGTTGTTTGAAACGATTGATGATTTGAAACATGCCGGTGGCATTATGAAAGCGTTGTACACTAACGAAACTTATCGTCAGCATCTGCAGTTAAAGAATAATCGCCAAACCATTATGCTTGGCTTTAGTGATGGCACAAAAGATGGTGGTTATTTAATGGCCAACTGGAGTATTTATAAAGCCAAAGAAGAGCTCACTGCCATCAGCCGCAAATATGATATCGATGTGGTATTCTTTGATGGCCGTGGTGGCCCGCCGGCAAGAGGTGGCGGTAAAACACATAAGTTCTACGCCAGCATGGGCAGAAATATTTCTAATAAAGAAATTCAGCTTACTATACAGGGACAAACCGTAAGTTCCAATTTCGGAACTATTGATGCTGCACAATTCAACATTGAACAGTTGATAAACGCCGGTATCACAAATGATTTGTTCTCCTCCCGTCATGTTACCCTGGAGAAAGATGAAGAAAGTTTATTACAGGAACTGGCTGAAACAAGTTTCGCTTCTTATGTTTCACTTAAGAATGACCCTAACTTCTTAAACTATTTATCACAGGTGAGTCCATTACGTTTTTATGCCGAAACTAATATTGGTTCAAGACCGGCTAAACGTGGTGGTGGTTCAAGATTATCATTAAAAGACTTAAGAGCAATTCCTTTTGTTGGAGCCTGGAGCCAGCTAAAACAAAATGTAACCGGTTATTTTGGCGTAGGCACTGCATTAAAAGCGTTGGATGATAAAGGACGTTTTAATGAAATAAGAACTTTATACCGAAATTCTCTTTTCTTTAAAACATTAATGGATAACTGTGAGATGGCTATGAAAAAATGTTTCTTTCCACTGACAGAATATTTATCTAATCACCCTGTTTATGGGGAAATAAGAAACCGTATTTACGGGGAATACCAGTTAACCATGCAGTATATTTTTAAATTGTCTGGTAAGCATGATTTAATGGCCGATTATCCTGTGGAACAATTATCGGTGCAGATGAGAGAACGAATTGTATTGCCATTGATAACAATTCAGCAATATGCAATAGCCAAAGTAAGAGAGTCCGAAGAGCAGCTTGTTCCTAATCCTAACAAACCTAATTATGAAAAACTCGTGATGCGCTGTTCATTTGGTATTATCAATGCCGGAAGAAACTCTGCATAATAAAAAAGACCACTCTTTCGAGCGGTCTTTAATATTTTTCAAATCTTTTAACCTCCTGTTAAAAGTATTGCGATAACTTTTAGTGAGTGTTTGATCCACGTTTCCAAAGTAACGCTGCAAATATCCCTGCACATGCAACGAGTCCTATTACAATTATAGTATTTTCATTTGCTGCTGCGGGCACAACATCGCAAATCTGGTTAATGAGTAAATTCATAATAAAAATGATTTTTTTTGATTTAAATATTGAATTGGGCGTAAAGTTTATTAGAAAAAATCATTTAAAAAAGTAGTTAAAGCCTGTGGAAATGAAGCTTACATATTATAAATTATACTATATGTTTATTTTGAATTAATGTTTCCTTCCGGTAAAAAAAAGGGAAAGGGTAAATGAAATTATTTTGAATCGCATGGCTGCTAATTGCGAAAACCTTAAAAAAAATATTATTTATTTAACGTGCTTTAAAATTTTAAAAGTTATCCACATTTTTTGTTAAGATTGAAAGCTTGTCCATTAATCATAAAAAATAACACCTCATAGAAATGAGGTGTATAACGAGCTCGTAGCTTATATGAAATACTAAGCTTAGAAAAAGAAAAGGTTGCAAAAGAAGCTAACCTCTTGCAACCTTTGATTACAATTTATCTTAAATGTTAGCAATTATACTTTATACTTTATTAATTGCTGTAGGCAGAGGCTCCATGTTCAAACAGATCAAGACCCGGACCTGTCTCAGCTTCTGGCTCTACCCGTAATTTCCATGGATAAGGCAGTTTACTTACCAGCCACATTAATATCATTGATATTACAAATGTTGCAATTGTAATAGTTGCACTACCAATTAGCTGAGCTTTGAAAACATCCCAACCACCACCATAAAATAACCCTTTAACAGGAGTTGAATTATCAGCGCCTGTTGGACCGGTAGCACCATACAATCCGCAGGCAAATAACCCTAAAGACAATGTTCCCCATATACCACAAATACCATGTACTGGTACTGCACCTACCGGATCATCAATTCTTAAATGCTCCAATAAAAGTGTTCCATAATAAACAACTGCACCTGCCACCAATCCAATAAGGATAGCTCCCATTGGCGACACCCAATAACAAGGACATGTAATGGCCACTAATCCGGCAAGTAATCCATTAATGGTAAATGGAAGATCAAACTTACCTTTATTTGGTCCAAACCACAGCGGTAATGCCATGGCTGTAAGCGAACCAGCACAAGCTGCTAAAGTTGTATTAGCTGCAATACGACCAATACCATCTGCATCAATTGCAGAAAGTGTACTTCCTGGATTGAAACCATACCAGCCAAACCACAAAATGAAACCACCTACAGCAGCAAGAGGTAAATTGTGTGCAGGAGGTAATCCTCCTTTTTCCTTATCATCTCTCGAAAATATTCGCCCGATACGTGGCCCTAAAACTAATGCACCAGATAATGAAATGACACCTCCGATTGTATGTACTACAGTTGAGCCGGCAAAATCTCTAAACCCTTGCCCTAAAGAAGGAAGAAAATGCCCTTCTGAACCCATTAATGCTAACCATCCATCAGGACCCCATGCCCAGTGACCTATAATAGGATAGATAAACCCGGTAACACCGATACTATAAAGAATATCGCCTCTGAAACTTGTACGACCAATCATTGCACCAGAGGTAATAGTAGAGGTAGTATCAGCAAATGCAAACTGAAATATCCAGTGTGCCAGGATAGGTATGCCAGTTGCTTCATAGGTTGCAGGTGCGCCTGAGAGGAAAAACCAGTTTTTACCAATAAAGCCATTACCGTGGCTAAACATAAAAGCATATCCAATTGCCCAGAACAGGATACCGCAAATTGCTGTATCAAAAACACATTCCAGTAATACGTTCACAGTTTCTTTACTTCTTGCGAAACCTGCTTCAAGCATTACAAAACCTGCCTGCATTCCAAATACCAGGAAAGCAGCTACCAGCGTCCAAACAGTATTGATTGAGTTGAAAATAGTAGTTTCATGTGCAGTATATGTTTCACCGGCATAAGCAGGTGTTGCAATCATACCGGGCAATAATTTCATTGCTACTACAACGAGGAATACACCAAGAATTTTACCAAAGAAAATAGTTAACCCTAAACGCCATTTTTCTTTTGAGGTTAAAGGAATTGCAATACTCCTTTTCTTTCCCATTTGCCTGAGAGAACTTAAAGTAGATGAGAACATGTGTCGTTGATTTTAGTGTGATTAAATAAACTGTCGGTATATCGGTAATCTCCTAAAATCAATAGATATCTGTACTTAAAATTTGTATACAGCAGCAATCAAAAAGTTGCCGGCACTTTTTGTTCCTGCTCCGTTATTTTTAAGGAAAATTTCTTTGCTTGCATTATCTAACCGTATTTCGGGAATAATGGTCAGGTTAGAAAGATGTACGTTAGCGGATAAAGTTGCTGCAAAAATTCCTGCACCAAAAGCTCCTGAACTCACTGCTTTTTTATCATCAAAATATTCACCTCTTAAGGTTAAACCGAATTTACTTGTTGGGTCATAATTGAAATAAAGAGCATTGCTTGACCAGCTATGAGTAGCCCCCGCAACTTTTACACTTTGAACAGTACCATCATAATTAATGGCAAACTTGCTGCTGATGTTTCCATTTAACACAAGGTCAAACTGAGTTAAATCTTTTGTACCCTGGAAATTGAGGTAGGCTTTTAATTTATCATCTTTTGTTCCGGTACTGAACTGGGCAATTGCAACTTTAGTTGAAGAAGTAGTAGTAGAACGATCAGTAGGAATAGCAATACCAATCATAAAAGCAGATTTGCCACCAAGGGAAATATCTGTTTTAACACCAGTATGAAAGAATGGTCCGTATGAAAAACCATAACTCATACTGTAATTACGATTAGCATAAGCATCTAATAATTCCCAGCCAACATGTGTGGCCCATTTACCTACTGTGAATTTTATTTTAGAAGAAGGTGAATAACTCATATATGCCTGCTTTAATGCAGCCAAAGTAAGAAAGCCATTTTTGCTGGCTCCGGTTTCACCATCGTTATAGGAAAATTCTTCTGCCCTGCGGCCAAAACCCAAATCAACAGTGGCTGCCACTTTTCCAAAACTGTGATCTACCCTGATGGATGCCATCCCTAACTCAAAGGAATTATTTGAATTGGTAAAACTGGTTTTATTATTAGAAAGCTGATTTGCAAAGTCGGTTCTGTAATAAGCATCCACTGAAAAAGTATAAGTGGTTGCCGGGGCAGGTTTTGTGGAATCCGTTTGAGCTTTAAGTGATGAAATGCCAAATAATACACATACGATAGCCGTGTTGATTTTTTTTCTTAACATTGTAATTGATTTTAAGTGTTATTAATGGTACAGCTGAGGAACTTTTCGCAGAAGTTCTTTTAAAGCTGTACCTTTTTTAATTTAAGTCTGTCTGTATTAATGAGACTCTGCAGGCACTTCTTTCATCTGGCCATTGTTTGAAACCAGTAAAGTACCCTGCAAATACTTTTCGTTATGCTGTGAAGCATCGAGACCAACTTCTTCATCTTCCTCACTTACACGCAATGGAAGAATAAAGTTGATAAACTTAAATATGGCGAAAGAAACCGTAAAGCTATATCCCACTGAAATAAGCATGGCTTTCAGCTGGGTAAAAAAGAAGGAATAATTACCAAGAAACAAACCATCATTACCGGCTGAGTTAACTGCTTTGGTTGCAAATACACCAGTTAACAGCATACCCACCATACCACCAATACCGTGGCAGGGGAATACATCTAATGTATCATCTAAAGTTGATTTAGCTTTAATATGAACAGCCAGATTAGAAATGATTGCAGCAACAGCACCTATAAAAATACTTTGTGGTATTGCTACAAAACCTGCGGCAGGAGTAATAGCTACCAAACCAACAACAGCACCAATACAGAAACCAAGTACTGAAGGTTTTTTACCACGGGCTACTTCAAAGAACATCCATGATAAACCAGCTGCTGCTGCTGCGGTATTAGTTGTAGCAAATGCCGATACTGCTAATGCACTGGCTCCTAAAGCAGAACCTGCATTGAAACCAAACCAACCAAACCACAATAAACCTGTACCAATTAATACATATGGTACGTTGGCCGGCGGAATTTCTTTTTGTTCAATATGAACTTTTCTGCGCTTTAATACCAGTGCACCGGCTAAAGCAGCACAACCAGCAGAAATATGTACTACGGTACCACCTGCAAAGTCTAAAGCACCCATTTTAAATAAAAAACCATCAGGATGCCAGCTCCAGTGTGCTAATGGCGCATACACTAATAAGCTGAACAAAACAGTAAATAAAATATAAGAAGTAAAACGAATCCTTTCTGCAACAGCACCCACTACAAGACCTGGTGTAATAATGGCAAACATCAACTGGAATAATGAGAACAAAGTTTTTGGAATAGTTGGTGCCAGGCTCCAGGGTTCACCTGAATTAACACCTTTAAAGAAAAGGTGGGTCATTGGATTACCGATGAAACCTCCCATGCTTTGACCAAAGGCGAGGCTGTACCCAACAACCACCCAAAGAATACTGACAATACCGGCTGCAACCACACTTTTAATCATGGTAGAAATTACATTCTTGCGATGTACCATACCACCATAAAAGAAAGCCAAACCAGGTGTCATCAAAAACACCAGGGCAGTGGCTACAATTATCCAGGCAACATCTGCACCGTTATACTTTGAAGTATCCGCAAAGTCGGCAACTGGTTTGATAAAGATTGACGCAATGGCTACAAGAGTCAGAATCAGAAAGGGAGAAATTTGTTTGAAAGTCAATTTTTTCATATAAGCTTTGGTTAATAAATTAAATATTTTAATAATTTATTTGTTTCAATCAAAAATAACACTTTATTAAACATATTTCAATAATATTATTCACATATTATAAATTATAATATTAATGATTGTTAGTGGATCATTCTTCTGAAACGTCATACAGTATTGGCTTTCAGACGAAAAATAAAAAAGCCATCCCATTGGAAGGGGTGGCTTTAGTTTTTAGAAAATTTCAATTTTATACAGCCAGCACTAAATTCTGGTCCCTGCTTTCCAATAGTGAGGTGCCCATTAAAAACTCATCTACTTTACGGGCACACTCTCTCCCCTCACTTATTGCCCATACTACCAGGCTTTGACCACGCCTCATATCACCAGCCGTAAAGACTTTATTGATGTTGGTATGATAATCTTTTTCTGTTGCTTTTACATTGCCCCTTTCATCTTTCTCTACTCCCAGTTCATCAATCAACCCCTTGTGTTGGGGGTGAACAAAACCCATTGCCAGCAAAGCTAACTCACAGGGAATTTCTCTTTCGCTTCCTTCTCTTTCTACAAACTGTGCCGGCTTGCCATCCTCTGTAAACTTCCATTCCAGGTCAACAATTTTTAAGGCTCTCAGGTTGCCATTTCCATCACCCACAAATTCTTTTGTAGCAATAGCCCATTTTCTATCAGCTCCCTCCTCATGTGAAGAAGAAGTTTTTAATGTCATTGGATAAGTAGGCCATGGCATAAATTCCGTTCTTGATTCCGGCGGTTTGGGCAATAACTCAAACTGTGTTACAGATTTGGCTCCGTGACGGTTGGATGTTCCCACACAATCACTACCAGTGTCACCACCACCAATCACCACTACATTTTTATTATTCGCCAAAATATCTTCACTGAAAATATTACTTTCTATAGTGGCATTAGCCAAAGGATCCTTACTGCCTACCCTTTTATTTTGCTGCTTTAAAAACTGCATAGCAAAATAAACTCCTTTCAACTCTCTTCCCGGTATTGGTAAATCACGGGGAACAGTAGACCCGCCGGTTAAAACAATAGCATGATATTCTCTTAATAAATCGTTCACACTAACATTCACACCCACATTGCTATGACATTTGAATACGACGCCTTCTTCTTCCATCACCTTTATCCTCCTGTCAATTATCCATTTCTCTAATTTAAAATCAGGAATACCGTAACGCAACAATCCTCCGGGTGCATCATCTCTTTCAAAAACAGTTACCGCATGACCAGCATAATTTAATTGAGCCGCCGCCGCTAACCCGGCAGGTCCGGAACCAACAACCGCCACTTTTCTTCCGCTGCGAACATTGGGTTTGCGTGGTTTTACAAATCCTTTTTCAAAAGCTATTTCAATAATATGTTTTTCGATTTCCTCAATAGCAACTGGTGGTTGATTTATCCCCAATACACAAGCACTTTCGCAGGGTGCGGGACAAATGCGGCCAGTAAACTCAGGGAAATTATTGGTAGAGGAAAGTATTTCGTATGCTTCCTTCCAATTCTTACGATAAACTGCATCATTAAATTCAGGAATCACATTACCCAAAGGACAGCCGCTATGGCAGAATGGAATACCGCAGTTCATGCAACGGGAAGCTTGCTGATTTAATTTCTCTTCCGGAAATTTTTCAACAAATTCTTTGTAATCACCCACCCGCTCCTGCACTTTTCTTTTGGAAGGCAATTCTCTTGTAAATTCTAAAAAACCAGTTGGCTTACCCATTTACTTATATTTTTTGTACTAAACTTTTTATTTACTATTTATCTTTTGTTGCGTCGCACTCTTGTGCGCCTGGCCCGCTATTCAGCTGGTAAGTTTGCAGTTCCCTGTTATCAGTTGGCATTTCATAATAAAATTGTAAATAGCATTGCAAACTGCCAACCGGCGACTGCACACTTATTTCTCCACGGCAACTTTGGCTTTTCTTTCTTTCAGCACCTTCTTAAAATCTCTCGGGAATACTTTGACGAAGTTCTTTAACTGATTTTCAAGATCATTCAAAATAAACTTAGCCACGGTACTATTGGTATAACTAAAATGTTTCTGAATCATTTCTCTCAATTCATCTATATCCTCATCCCCTACTGTATCCAGGTCAACCATTTCTGTGTTGCAGTTCTTAGCAAATTTCCCTTTAACATCATACACATAAGCAATACCACCGCTCATACCGGCAGCAAAGTTTCTTCCGGTTTCGCCAAGAATAACTGCTAAACCACCCGTCATATATTCACACCCATGGTCGCCCACACTTTCCACCACCACTCTTGCACCTGAATTACGAACAGCAAACCGTTCACCAGCCTTACCACGAATAAAAGCTTCACCACTGGTTGCTCCATAAAAGGCAACATTACCTATAATGATATTTTCTTCAGGAGTGAATGTTGAATTTCTATCAGGATAAACAATCAATCTGGCACCACTCAATCCTTTACCAAAATAATCATTGGCATCACCTTCTAATTCGTGTGTAATACCTTTTGTGTTAAATGCAGCAAAACTTTGTCCGGCAGTTCCCCGGTACTTGAAATGAATGGTATCGTCCGGCAATCCTTCAGCACGGTATATTTTTGTTATTTCGTTGGAGAGAATTGTTCCCGCAGTTCTGTCGGTATTCTTAATTGTAAATTCTGCTCTTACTTTTTCTTTTTTCTCCAAAGCAGGTTTGGCCGCTTCCAATAATTTCCAGTCAAGTACATCTGCCAAACCATGGTCTTGTTCTTCTGCACAATGTAATGGTGTGTAGATTGAAGCTGGTTCCTTGTACAATATTGGAGATAAATCCAATTTGCTGAACTTCCAGTGATTGATATTCTCTCTAATCTGTAAACAATCCACCTGGCCAATCATTTCATTCACTGTCTTAAATCCTAATTCAGCCATTATCTCTCTTAATTCCTGCACTAAGAATTTGAAGAAGTTCACCACATGGTCTGCATTACCGGTAAAGCGTTTACGCAACTCAGGGTCTTGCGTGGCCACACCAACGGGGCAAGTATTCAAATGACATTTACGCATCATAATACAACCCTCAACAACCAATGCTGCTGTAGCTACCCCCCATTCTTCCGCACCAAGTAATGCGGCGATAGCAATATCACGACCCGTCTTCATCTGTCCATCTGCCTGCACTACTACACGACTGCGTAACTTATTTTTTACTAATGTCTGATGTGTTTCGGCTAACCCCAATTCCCAGGGCAATCCAGCATGTTTGATAGATGATATAGGTGAAGCACCTGTACCACCATCATGTCCGCTAATCAACACTACATCTGCTTTTGCTTTGGTAACACCGGCGGCAATAGTACCTACACCAGCTTTACTTACCAGCTTTACATTGATTCTTGCTGCACGGTTTGCATTCTTTAAATCAAAAATCAATTGTGCTAAATCTTCAATAGAATAAATATCGTGGTGTGGCGGTGGAGAAATTAATCCAACTCCCGGAGTAGAGTGTCTTGTTTTACCAATCCATTCATCCACTTTATGTCCCGGTAATTGTCCACCTTCACCTGGTTTAGCACCCTGTGCCATTTTAATTTGTAATTCATCTGCTTCCGTTAAATACAAACTGGTAACACCAAATCTTGCACTCGCTACTTGTTTAATAGCTGAACGCATACTATCACCATTCTCCAACTTTGTATATCTTCTTTCATCTTCACCACCTTCACCAGTATTACTCTTACCGCCTAAGCGATTCATCGCAATAGCCAGTGTAGTATGTGCTTCCCAGGAGATAGAACCAAAGCTCATTGCTCCTGATGCAAAACGTTTATAAATATTTTCTGCAGCTTCCACTTCTTCAATTGCAATGGAAGGACGGTTGCGTTTGAATTCAAATAAACTTCTTAACGTAGCCGCTTTCTCACTCTGATCATTTACATGCTTTGAATATTTTTTGAATGTTGCATAATCATTCATTTTAGTTGAATACTGCAACAAATGAATAGTAGTTGGGTTAAATAAATGAAACTCACCTTTACGTTTCCATTGGTAAACACCACCTACCGGTAGCCGGTCAACGGGAATATCTTTACGGCTGAATGCAAACCAATGTTTGGCTAATGCCTCTTTCGCAATCTCATCCAACCCGATACCCTGTATTCGACTGGTGGCACCGGTAAAGTATTTATCAACTACTTCCTGGTTCAAACCTAATATCTCAAATATCTGTGCACCCTGGTAAGATTGCAGGGTAGAGATTCCCATTTTAGAAAATACTTTCAATAATCCATCACAAACAGCTTTAATATAATTCTTACGCAACACTTCCCATTCCAAATCGGTTTCTAATTTTCCGTTTGCTTTTAAGTTACGAATGGTAGCCAATGCTAAATATGGATTGATTGCAGTAGCACCAAAAGCAATCAAACAGGCGAAATGGTGTACTTCCCATACATCACCTGCTTCCACTACAATACCTACTTCCCCACGCAATCCTTTACGGATAAGATGGTGGTGTACTGCAGATACTGCCAGTAACGAAGGAATAGTAGCATGATCACTATCAACAGCCCTGTCACAAAGAATTAATACTTCAAATCCATCATGCACTGCATCTTCAGCATAACGGCATAAGCGGTCTAACCCCTTACGCAACGAATCAGGCTTACCGTCCGCACGGAAATATGTTTGTAATGTTTTTGCCTGGAATTTACCAGTATCAATACTTCTTATCTTTTCCAATTCTGTGGAAGTAAGAATAGGTTGTTTTAATGCTACGGTATGACAGTGCATTGGGTCTTCTTCCAGCAGGTTGCCATTGTTACCGGCAAATGCTGCCAAACTCATCACCATTCTTTCACGAATGGGGTCAATAGGCGGATTAGTTACCTGTGCAAATAATTGTTTGAAATAAGAAGAAAGATGTTGCGGCTGGTCACTTAATACTGCCAACGGAGTATCAGTACCCATTGAACCAATTGGTTCTTTACCCTCAATAGCCATTGGCCTGATGATAGTCTCAATGTCTTCCGTAGTATAACCAAATGCTTTTTGATATTTATGAATGCTTTCATCACTTAAATGAGTAAAAGCAACTCTTGGTTCTGGCAGTTCTTCTAAACGAATCTTATTTTGATTTAACCAGTCGCCATATGGTTTTTGAGAACAGATTGTTTGTTTCAGTTCATCATCGCTGATGATTCTTCCCTGTTCCATATCCACCACAAACATTTTTCCCGGGTGTAATCTTCCTTTCTTAATGACAGTAGCCGGGTCAATTGGCAACACGCCGCTTTCACTACCCATAATTACACGGTCATCATTGGTTATGCAATATCTTGAAGGACGAAGACCATTTCTATCTAACGTAGCTCCAATAATCTTTCCATCGGTAAATGAAATAGAAGCAGGACCATCCCAGGGTTCCATTAAAGAAGCATGATATTCATAAAACGCTTTTTTAACCGGGTCCATCTGGTCGTTACCATCCCATGCTTCAGGGATCAGCATCATCATTACATGTGGTAAACTTCTTCCTGTCATCGTCAGTAACTCAATCATGTTATCCAAACAAGCCGAGTCTGACTGACCGCCTGTAACAATCGGTAGCAACATCTCCATTTCTTCCTTTGTAAAGAAAGGAGAAGTAAAACCATGTTCACTTGACTTTAACCAGTTGAGGTTACCCTGTAGTGTATTGATTTCACCATTGTGTGCAATAAAGCGGAACGGTTGCGCCAACTTCCAGGAAGGAAATGTATTAGTAGCAAAACGTGAATGCACCAAACCAAATGCACTCACCACTCTTTTGTTTTTTAAATCAGGGAAATAATTACGAACCTGGCCGCTCGTTAATTGTCCTTTGTAAACAATCGTTTTGTAAGAAAGTGACGCAATGTAAAAACCAATTGCATCTTTTTTTACAGTATTATTAATCAAATGTGATGCATGATTACGCAACACAAATAATTTTCTTTCAAATTCATCAGGATTTGCAATATGGTCAGGACAAGCAATGAATACCTGTTCCATTTCGGGTTCCACACTTAAAGCAGTGGGCCCGATTCCTTCCGGATTTACCGGAACTTTTCTGTAAACCAAAACTTCCATTCCCAATTTCTCAGCAGTGCGATTGAAAATATCACGGCATTCCTCCCTCAGTTTAATTTCTTTGGGAAAGAACATAACACCCACACCGTACTTACCAAAAGAAGGAAGATGCACTCCCAGCTTCAGACATTCTTCAAAAAAGAATTCATGCGGCACCTGTATCATAATTCCGGCGCCATCACCTGTGTTGTTCTCACAACCACATGCACCACGATGTTCCATACTTTCCAACACAGTCAATGCATCACTGATATGCTGATGGGATTTTGAACCTTTGATGCTGGCTACAAAACCAATACCACATGCATCATGCTCGAAGGAAGAATCGTACAAACCTCTGTTGCTTGTCATTTATAAGTTTATTTTAGAAAAATTTCAAAAAATAGCAGTAGTTTTTAAACAGAATCATTGGATTTAAGCAAGCAACGCATAAAATTACGAAATATCAGGCGAATTATCTCTATTGTATTCAACAATTTTTCACACAAACAACAAGTGTTCGTTGTGTCATTCTCTGCTTATGCAAAGGCAAAAACACAAAGGCTTTCAATTCTTCTTTGTGTTTTTGCCAGAAATTATTTTACACAGTTTCTACTGCCTTTGCTGGCTGATTTTCCGGACGCAGCGAACGAACAGTTTTACCAGCCTGCCACATTTCACTGTCTCTCAATTCTGCTAATTCAGCGTCTAATTTCTCACGGTAATCAGGCTGTGAGTTGCTGTCAATTGAACGTTGAGATTCTTTGCCGGTTGCTACGCTGTCATACAGTTCATTAAACACCGGAGCTGTTGCATCACGGAATTTTTTCCACCAGTCAAGGGCGCCACGTTGTGCAGTGGTAGAACAGTTAGCATACATCCAGTCCATACCATTCTCTGCAACCAACGGCATCAACGATTGTGTTAATTCTTCTACTGTTTCGTTGAAAGCTTCAGAAGGAGAATGACCTCTTTCACGTAATACCTGGTACTGCGCAGCAAAGATTCCCTGGATAGCACCCATCAGTGTACCTCTTTCACCGGTTAAATCACTGTATACTTCTTTTTTGAAATTTGTTTCAAACAAATAACCGCTTCCTACGGCAATACCCAATGCAATAACACGGTCTTTTGCCTTGCCGGTTGCATCCTGGAAAATAGCATAAGAACTATTTAAGCCACGACCCTGTAAAAACATTCTGCGTAAAGATGTTCCGGAACCTTTAGGAGCAACTAAGAATACATCCACATCAGCAGGAGGAATAATTCCGGTTTGTTCATTGAACGTAATACCAAAGCCATGAGAAAAGTATAAAGCTTTGCCGGGAGTTAAATGTTTCTTTACAGTTGGCCACAAAGCAATTTGTGCCGCATCACTCAGCAAATAGCAAATAATGGTACCACGTTGTAATGCTTCTTCTATTTCAAACAATGTTTCACCGGGTACAAAACCATCACGAACAGCTTTATCCCATGTTTTGGAATTTTTACGCTGACCAACAATTACATTGATACCATTATCTCGCTGGTTCAATGCTTGTCCGGGACCCTGTACGCCGTATCCAATTACAGCAATGGTCTCATTCTTTAATACATCTTGTGCTTTGGCGAGTGGAAACTCATCACGGGTTACTACATTTTCTTCCACACCACCGAAATTTAATTTTGCCATTTTTCTTTTGGTTTTATGTTGTATGTTAATTTTTGAATATTGAATTGGTAAATATTATTGCTTTCATTCAGCATATAGCATTTAGCATTCAACATAATTATTACATTGAGAATACTTCCTGGTTCTTATCTAAAAACTCATTCTCCACCGCATGTTCACCGGGTTCTTTGTATTCAAACTCTTTGAGCTTACTGTGAAAACCATCGCTCTTTTTAATGATGGCCACCCTGGCACTTCTTACAAATTCAATCAACCCGTATGGTTCTAATACTTCAATCAATTTATCCGTTTCTTCCCGGTGACCGCTCACTTCAAATACAGTATAGTCCTTACGAATTACTACAGCCTTTGCTCCATGCTGACTTAATAAACGTTCTACTTTTACTTCTTCAGCAATTACATCTGTTGGAACTTTGTACATAGCCAGTTCCTGCCAAACGATTTCATCGTTGGTGTTGTAATAAGCTTTTAAAACATCCACCTGCTTTTCTATCTGGCGGCAAAGTTTGCGTACCACTTCTTCATATTCATTAATAACAATGGTAAAGCGGTGCACACTATCCACTTCAGATGGTGATGTATTTAAACTTTCGATGTTAATCTTTCTTCTGGAAAAGATAATCGCAATACGGTTCAGCAAACCAACCTGGTTTTCGGTGTATACCGTTATGGTGAACTCCTGCTTTTGCATATCTGTAATTTTTAATAAATCGTTTTATAATGTTCTACCACCGGGAAAGGGTGATAAAAATGATGTAACAAATTTTTCCATTCATTATACCGCTCATGTTTTCTAAAACCTTCTGTATGGTCCCCGATTGTTTCCCATCTAATGAGCAACAGGTATTTGTTTTCATCTTCCATACATTTTTGAAGTTCATGTTTGATATATCCCTTCATGGAAGAAATTATTTCCTGTGCCTTACCAAAAGCTTTTTCAAAGTCCTGAGCTTTTCCCGGTATTATATTTAAAAGAGCTATTTCTGTAATCACAACTATTACAATTCATCTTTACCTAAAACAATTTCAGCTACTCCCCTTCCCTGTGGCACCATTGGGAATACATTATTTTCTTTACCCACTTTTACTTCCAGCAAATAACTCCCCTTATGGTTAAGCATAGTTTGCAAAGCACCTTTTAGTTTACTTCTTTCATTTATACTTTGTCCATCGATATAATATCCTTTAGCCACCTGTACAAAATCAGGACTGGTGATATCAACAAATGAATAGCGGTTCTGATGAAACAACTCCTGCCACTGACGCACCATTCCAAGAAAACTGTTATTAAGAATTAAAATCTTTACATCAGGTTTGAATTGCATAATCGTTCCCAACTCCTGTATCGTCATCTGCACACCACCATCACCAATTATTGCTACTACTGTTCTATCCGGCGCACCATATTTAGCACCGATAGCAGCCGGCAATGCAAAACCCATTGTACCCAATCCGCCACTGGTGATATTACTTTTTGATTGATTCATGTGTGCATAACGGCAAGCCACCATCTGATGCTGACCAACATCGGTTACCACAATTGCATCACCGCCGGTTAACCCGTTAAGTGTATTGATTACTTCACCCATGGTAAGTGTATCACCCGTTGGGTTCAGTTCATCTTTAATTACTTTATCTTCTTCTTTTGTGGTACAATCTTTAAATTGTTTCAACCACTGAGGATAAACTTTTTGTTGAATCAACTCGGTGAGTAAGGGCAATGTTTCTTTACAATCTCCCCATACACCAACTGTTGCTTTTACATTCTTATCGATTTCAGCAGGATCAATATCCAAATGAATCACTTTCGCCTGCTTTGCATATTTATCTAAACGACCAGTTACCCGGTCATCGAAACGCATACCCACTGCAATCAATACATCACATTCATTCGTCAGTAAGTTTGGTCCATAATTACCATGCATACCCAACATACCAACTGCTAATGGATGATTGGTAGGAATAGCACTCATGCCCATGATAGTCCATGCCGCAGGTAATCCTCCTTTCTCAATGAATTTGATAAACTCTTTTTCAGCTTTACCAAGAATAACTCCCTGTCCAAAAATCACAAATGGTTTCTTTGCCTCGTTGATGAGCTTAGCTGCTTCTTCAATATATTCTTTACGTACAATTGGCTTGGGACGATAGCTGCGGATATGAGTACATTTTTCATAACCACTATATTCAATCATCTGCAATTGTGCATTTTTAGTTATATCAATCAGCACAGGTCCTGGCCTTCCGGTGCCGGCAATATGAAATGCTTTTGCCAACACTGATGGAATTTCTTTTGCATCCGTAACCTGGTAATTCCATTTGGTGATAGGAGTAGTGATATTGATTACATCTGTTTCCTGGAAAGCATCGGTACCGAGTAAATGAGCAAACACCTGTCCTGTTACACATACAACCGGAGTACTGTCGATCATTGCATCTGCTAAACCAGTAACAAGGTTAGTAGCGGCTGGTCCGCTGGTGGCAAACACTACACCTGTTTTACCACTGGCTCTTGCATAACCCTGTGCTGCATGTATCGCACCTTGCTCATGACGAACCAGTATATGTTTCAACCGATCATTGTAATCGTACAATGCATCATAGATAGGCATAATAGCACCACCGGGATAACCAAAGATGGTATCAACTCCTTCTGCTAAAAAAGCTTCCAGCACTGCTGCACTTCCACTGATGGATTTGGATTTCACCTCTTCAGTTTTTTGTTTTTTTAATTCTAATGTTTCCATAAAAAAGTTTTTTCATTGACCAAACAAACTCTCCTTTCACATTATTATTTTCTGAAATAACCAAGCATATCTGTTGAACCAACAGATGTAAATCCTGCCTGTCTCAACATAGTTATCAATTGTCCACGATGATAAGTGGAATGATTGAAAATATGTGCCAGCACCTGGTAATGCGGCATTGAATAAGCATCACCATTCAATCTTTTAAAATCAAGATTTTCCTTCAGGGTTTTTTCATCCATATCAATCACATAATCTTTTAGCTTTTGCGATAAACTTTTCCATAAAGCAATATGCTCAGCTTTAGTTCCAGCATATGAACTTTGCAGCCAAACTGTTTGTTCTTGTTTTTCCAAACGCTGCAACCAGATATTTTCAGCAGCAATAATATGCAATACTGTCTCCTGTATGCTGTTAAAACTGCTTATGATATGTTGCTTCCACTGTTCATCACTCAGCTGCTCTAACCAATCGCATTGTATATTATTGGCCCAGATATTATAATCCGCTAATTCTATGAAATATTGTTTGGTCATAATTTTAAAATTCGTCTGTTACGCAACCTTCACTCGCATCTTTCACCATCCTGGCGTATTTATATAAAATGCCTTTTGTTTCTTTCAGTGCCGGTTGTTTCCATTGTTTTCTTCTTTCAGCAATTGTTTCATCACTCACCTTTAATGTGATAGTGCGTTTAGTGGCATCCAGTTCAATAATATCATCATCCTGTACCAGTGCAATCAAACCACCCTCATATGCTTCGGGAGTGATGTGACCGACGACGAAACCATGTGAACCACCGCTGAATCTTCCATCAGTAATCAATGCTACATGTTTACCTAAACCAGCTCCGGTGATTGCTGAAGTTGGTTTTAGCATCTCCGGCATACCGGGAGCGCCTTTTGGCCCTTCATATCTTATCACTACTACATCACCTTTCTTTACTCTTCCATTCGCGATACCTGCTACTAAATCTTTTTCACCATCAAATACTCTTGCAGGTCCTTCAAAACGTTCACCTTCTTTACCACTGATTTTTGCCACACTTCCTTTCTCTGCCAGGTTACCATAAAGTATTTGCAAATGACCTGTTGCTTTCAATGGTTTTTCTAATGGATACAAAATATCCTGTGTATTGAAGTTGATGGGTTTTATATTCTTTAAATTCTCAGCTATTGTTTTACCAGTTACAGTAAGACAATCACCATGCAACAATCCTTTATCCAATAAGTATCTCATCACTGCAGGTATGCCACCATGTGCATGCAATTCCTGCATCAAATATTTTCCACTTGGTTTAAAATCGGCCAGTACTGGTGTTTTATCACTGATGCGCTGGAAATCATCCTGCGTTAAATCAACACCCACACTTTTTGCCATAGCGATCAAATGCAATACAGCATTTGTACTGCCGCCCAAAATCATAATGATTACGATAGCATTTTCAAATGCTTTCTTCGTCATGATATCTTTTGGTTTAATATCTTTTTCCAGTAAAACCTTTATTGCTTTACCTGCAGCCAGGCATTCATTCTTTTTATCATCACTGATGGCTGGGTTTGAAGATGAATATGGCAAACTCATCCCCAATGCCTCAATTGCACTTGCCATTGTATTAGCAGTGTACATACCACCACATGCACCTGCACCCGGACAACTATGTTTCACTACTTCTTTAAAATCCTCCGGCGTAATGGTACCAGCTAATTTTTTTCCTAATGCCTCAAACGCAGAAATAATATTCAGCTCTTCACCTTTATGATGTCCAGGTGCAATCGTTCCGCCATATACCATAATAGAAGGTCTATTCAAACGACCCATCGCCATAATAGCACCCGGCATATTTTTATCGCAACCGGGCAATGCAATTAAACCATCATAATAAAAACCACCACAAACGCTTTCAATACTATCAGCAATCAAATCACGGCTTACCAATGAAAAACGCATACCATCTGTACCATTGCTGATACCATCACTGATACCAATGGTATTAAAAATTAAACCCACCAAATCATTTGCCCACACACCTTGCTTCACCACTTTTGCCAAATCATTCAAATGCATGTTACAGGTATTACCATCATAACCCATACTCGCAATACCTACCTGTGCTTTCTTTAAATCTTCTTCGGTTAAACCAATACCATACAACATTGCTTGTGCTGCTGGTTGTGTTTCATCCTGCGTTAAAACTTTGGAATATTTATTCAGTTCTGCCATTTTAGTTTTTTGTTATCGTCTGTTGAATTACTATTTGACTTTTGTTGTGTCACTCACTTGTACGTTCAGTTCATTATTCGGCTTTTATACTAATTCTATTTTAAATTCTTTTTCAATCACTCTTGCTTTGTATGCATCCTGTATCACTTTACCCAAAGACTCGCTCCATTTTTTTGCAAATGGTTGCCCATCCAAGCTATCCCAGCCAATCACTTCTGCTGCTGTTCCGCAGAAGAAAACTGCATCTGCTTCTTTCAGTTCTTCAATAGTGATTTGTTTTTCTTCTACGGAAATATCTAATTCATTACATAACTCAAGTACCGTAGCTCTTGTAATACCCGGCAAAATATTTCCTGGTGCCGGTGTAAATAATTTTCCATCTTTCTCATAAAATACATTGGCACCTGTTCCTTCGGCTACAAATCCATTCATATCAGTGAGCAACGCTTCATCATAGCCTTTTGCTTTAGCATCCTGGCTGGCGAGTATGGAGTTTACATAGTGACCACTTGCTTTTGCCGTAATCTTAAATCCTTTTGGATTTGGACGCTGAAAAGGAGATGTCATCACCTTTAATAATTTTTCTCCGAAGAAGGGAAGCATTTCCCATACTTCAATAAAGATGAATGACTCTTCATTTGGTACAAAACTCATATTAGCCGGAGCATATACCACTGGTCTTACATATGCATCCTGTATATTATTACGTTTCAATACTTCGTAGGTTGCAGCAATCAGTTCTTCATTCGTCCATGGATAAGGCATGTTCATTGCAACTGCAGAATTTCTTAAGCGGTCGTAATGTTCCTGCTCTTTAAAAATCTTTGTCTCTCCATTTACATTTTTGTATGAACGGATTCCTTCAAACACAGCATACCCATAGTGCAATGACTGGCTATACAAATCAATTTTTGCTTCCGATGCTTTTACAAACTCTCCATTGAGATAAAGTACTGTGTTTTCGTTGTAATATTTACCCATAATCTTATTTGTTTTGTTTTAAAAGGCAATAAAAAACCCGCCTTTTTGGAGGCGGGTCTGGTATCTTAATTTTTGTTTTTATTAATTACAAACATCCACCTCCGTGTGCAGGAATAATAATGACAACCACCACCAGAATGGTCAGCAGACTAATGACATTATTGATTCTGTTATTCAACATAGAAGTGTAATAGCATGCTAAGATAACACCGCCTTTTGATAAAACAAAGAACTTTTGAAGAAAGCTGCGAGTTTTGAGTTGTGAGCTTCGAGTTTATTCTCGTGTCTCGAAGCTCACAACTCGTAGCTTCTTCTATATTATCGTTGATT
The DNA here is from genome assembly GCA_003963365.1 of Sphingobacteriales bacterium. Lineage (GTDB taxonomy): Bacteria > Bacteroidota > Bacteroidia > Chitinophagales > Chitinophagaceae > AWTP1-9. The sequence continues at coordinate 734,248 of RXJG01000004.1, read as the reverse complement.
TTCTCAACTCTATATTGTCCTTATTAATCTTTCCCTGAATTTTATCCATCACATAATCACATATCAGTTCACCAATAGTGCTGGTGAAATAAAAATTAATCGGGTCAATATCTTTTGTAACAAATCCATTGGCCATTGTCCAGGCTACTGCATCTCTTACCACCTGTGCTTCATCATTCAATCCAAAATGCTCCAGCATCATAGCGGCAGAAAGAATAGAACCAATCGGGTTGGCTATATCTTTTCCGGCAGCCTGCGGATAACTTCCATGTATCGGTTCAAACAATACCGGCCCATTACCGACAGAAGCAGAAGGCAACATTCCCAATGAACCGGCTAACACACTCGCCTCATCACTGATAATATCACCAAACATATTTTCAGTAAGAATTACATCAAACTGTTTGGGGTTTAAAATGATTTGCATGGCAGCATTGTCCACAAACAAATACTCCACTTTCACATCAGGATATTGTTTGGCAACTTCAGTTACTACTCTTCTCCACAAACGGGATGTTTCCAATACATTGGCCTTATCTACCAATGTGAGTTTCTTTTTTCTTTCGGGCTTCTGTGCATACTGAAAAGCTAAATGAGCAATACGTTCAATTTCTGCAGTTGTGTAAACACATTCATCAATGGCTTTTGATTTGTCTTCACTCAATTCCTTCTTGCCAAAATAAATTCCACCGGTCAATTCACGAAAAATGATGAAATCAACATTTTCGAGTTGCTTACTTTTAAATGGTGTAAGATGCTGCAAAGAGGGATAAGAAATAATGGGGCGCAGGTTCGCATACAATTGTAAAGCTTTACGCAGTCCAAGTAACCCTTGTTCCGGTCTAACTTTCGCAGTTGGGTCATTATCGTATTTCGGATGTCCTATCGCCCCGAACAGTATAGCATCAGCATCGAGACAAATATCAATTGTTTCCTGTGGCAACGGTGAGCCTGTTTCGTCAATAGCTACCGCTCCCATCAGGGCATGTGTGTATTCAAACTGGTGATTAAATTGCTGGGCAACAGCATCCAGTACCCTTATTGATTGTTTGGTTACTTCGGGGCCGATTCCATCTCCGTTAATTACTGCAATTTTCTTTTTCATGTGGTTATTCTTGTTTTTAAGGATTCAGATTTTAAAAAGAGGCGCAGCAAGAAAACTGCGCCGGTTAGAACTATCTGTACATAAGAAAACACTAAGCGGTGGCCGTTTCCGGAATATAAACTTTAGCCATTGCATGCAAATCATCTTCCATCACTTCTTTCTTGCTATCGGCTACTTCCAGAAACTTCTTGTATAAAATATCAATATCATTACGGGTAAACTGGTAACCCAGTTTTTGAAAACGGTGAGCCAAGGCACTTCGCCCACTGCGGGCTGTTAGTACAATCTTACTGCCATCGGCTCCTACACTTTCAGGAGTGATGATTTCATAGGTTTGAGAATCTTTCAAAAATCCATCCTGGTGAATACCGGATGAGTGAGAGAAAGCATTACTGCCAACAATCGCCTTATTCGGTTGCACCGGCATACGCATTGTTTCACTTACTGCACGGCTGATAGGATTCAGTTGTTCTGTTTTAATGTTGGTGTAATAACCCATGTAAGCATGTTGCTTTAATACCATCACCACTTCTTCCAGCGAAGTGTTACCGGCTCTTTCACCCAAACCATTTATTGTACATTCAATTTGTCTTGCACCACCAATAACTCCGGCAATAGAATTAGCCGTTGCTAATCCTAAATCATTATGACAATGACAGGATAAAATTGCCTTATCAATATTGGGAACATTGTTGATGAGATAAGCCATCTTCTCCTGGTATTGATGAGGCAAACAATAACCAGTCGTATCAGGAATGTTTACCACCGTAGCACCAGCAGTAATAACTGCTTCTACCACTTTGGCCAGATATTCGTTATTTGTTCTGCCTGCGTCCTCTGCATAAAACTCAATATCATCTACAAATGTTTTCGCAAACTTTACTGCTTTCACAGCTCTCTCCAATACTTCTTCTCTTGTGGCATTAAATTTTGCTTTGATGTGATAATCGGATGTACCGATACCTGTATGTATGCGTGGACGAACGGCATGCCTGATAGCAGCGGCTGCCACTTCAATATCTTTCTCTACCGCACGGCTCAAGCCACATACCGTTGCATTCTTAACTAATGAAGCTATTTCACTAACAGAATCAAAATCACCAGGAGAAGAAATAGGAAACCCTGCTTCCAGCACATCCACTCCAAGTGCTTCTATCTGCAGGGCCAATTCAATTTTTTCTTTTTTATTGAGTTTACAACCGGGAACTTGTTCTCCATCCCTCAATGTTGTGTCGAAGATGTAAATTCGTTTATCTGCCATAAATTGCTGTTGTAAAAGATAAAAAAACAGGCTGCTCATTTTTGTGTTGCTTGCCAATAAACAAAACTCACAGCCTGCTATAACAAATTTACCAAAAATGGCAAGGCTGCCGAAGCTAAAATAGGCTTTCTTTTACACCAGCTATTTGGCTCTGGAATCACTGAAACCCTTTCTGGATAAGCGTTTCAGCTAAATCAAATTACGATGCCCAACAGAAGGACAGATGAGTTGTTTCAATTAATAAAATCGCTTGAAAAAGCGGAGAAACGAAACTTTAAATTGTTTGTAAAACGCAACTCTGCCACCAGCGATATGAAGATTATTCAGCTCTTTGATGCCCTGGATAAAATGAAAGAATATGACGAACAGTTGTTATTAAAAAATAAAAGCATTAAGAAACAACAACTTTCCAATTTAAAAGCTCATTTATACAAGCAGATACTTGCGAGTGTTCGTATTTTAAAAGATGAAAACAACATCGAACTGCAGTTGCATGAGCAGATGGATTATGCCCGGATTTTATTTAACAAGGGGCTTTACCTGCAAACGCTGAAAATTATTGATAAGATAAAAGAAAATGCCCGGGCCCATAACCAACACACTTTTTTATTGCAGGCTTTGATATTTGAAAAGAAGATTGAAGCGCTTTATATCACCCGCAGCATGGAGAACCGTGCCGAATTACTGGCAACCGAAGTGGATGATGTGGATGATCGTATTGCGATGATTGGTAAACTGTCCAATCTTTCGTTACAGTTGTATGGCTGGTATATCAAACATGGTCATGCACGGAACAAGAAAGATGAAGATGCAATCAAAAGATTCTTTCAGGCAGGCCTGCCGGCTAATGTAAAATCCTTTACGGGTTTTTATGAGAAGATGTATTTATATCAAAGCTACAGTTGGTATGGATTTATTCTGCAGGATTTAATTATGTATTACCGCTACACACAAAAATGGGTTGACCTGTTTGAACAGGAACCATCCATGAAAAAAGTGGAAGCACAGTATTACATTAAAGGGCTGCACAATTTGCTGAATGCACATTTCCTGTTGCAGAACATCCGGAAGTTTGATGAAACTTTGCACCAGTTTGAAAATTTCTATCGCAGCAAAGAAGGAAATGCCAATGATAATAACCGGGTGCAGACTTTTATGTACCTGTATGTAGCTAAGATTAATAAACATTTTTTAGAAGGAAGTTTTACCCAGGGATTAAAATTGGTACCACACTTAGAAGAAAAACTGGATGAGTTTGAAACGAAATTAGATTTACACCGCATTCTTGTTTTCTATTATAAAATCGCCTGTTTATACTTTGGCAGTGGTAATAATGAAAAAACAATTGATTATCTCAACAAAGTAATTCAGTGGAAGATTGATTTGCGTACCGATTTGCAATGTTATGCAAGATTGCTCCACCTCATTGCGCATTTTGAAATGGGTAATTACGATATACTGGAGCACTTGATAAAATCTGTTTATCGTTTTATGGCCAAGATGGAAAACCTGAGTGTGGTGGAAGAAGAAATATTTAAGTTCATCCGCAAATCATTTCATTTAAATCCCAAACAGTTTAAGGATGCATTTAGTTCTTTGAGAGAGAAGCTTAAGAAGTATGAAGATAATCCATTAGAAAGCCGCTCCTTTATGTATCTCGATATTATTTCCTGGCTGGAAAGTAAGATTGAGAATGTTCCTGTGCAGGATATTATCAGGGAGAAATATTTGAGAAGGGGAAGTTCAAAAAAATAAACTTTAATCTCTATGCAAAAACTTAATTTATTTCATCATTAAAGAATGAGAAAGAATCTAATTAATCTGCTATTAATAATCCCGGTTCTCACCAATAGTCAGATTTTTATTAAAAAAGACACTGGTCAAATCAAAATAACAGAAAATTTTACAGTAAAAACGGATCTTTGGTATTTGGACTCTTTACCAATAAAAACTACAAGGCTCTATTTAAATCCACATAATGTGAAAAATATTCGAGTTTTTAAAGAAGCTGATTTATTAGGTACCAACAGTGGGCAAGCATTATTTATAACCAGATATAAAAAGGACTCCATAGTTTCCTTAAGCTCCTTTAAAACTGTAAGTTCAAATAATGACTCTTCACTCTATAAATTTATAATAGATGGTGAACTCATTGAAGACACAACCGGAATACTAATTGAAACCTCTACTGTCAAAACAGTCAATATTTATAAGAACTGGAAATCTACTTTATATCATGGACACGTTCCACCAACTACTTTCTTTTTAATTACAACAAACACGAAAGATAAAATCAAAAAGAGAAATCGTAATTAGATAATATCCTATGCATTTATTAGAAATCTTTCGTCCCAAAACTTAAACTCACTGATTTCCTTCTCCATCATCGCAACAATCTTATCATTACAAAGATTACCGATACTTCCTTCATGTGTATGATTTACTTTTTTTTCAGGGTTAAACTGGCCTGATTCAATCATCAGCCCCACTTGTTTATACGCTTCCCTGAAAGGGACACCTGCTAATGCCAGCTTATTCACTTCTTCCACACTAAACAAATATTTATACAAATCACTTTCCAGTATATCCGCTTTAACCTTCATATTGCTCAGCATCAGTTGTATCATATCCATACAGCTTCTGAGTTTTTCAAACGCAGGAAAGAGTTGTTCTTTCAGCAATTGAAAATCCCGGTGATAACCTGAGGGAAGATTATTGGCCACAAAAGCAATTTCATTGGGCAAAGCCTGCAATTGGTTGCACTTAGCCCTTATCAGTTCAAACACATCCGGATTCTTTTTATGCGGCATGATGCTGCTGCCTGTTGTTAATTCATCCGGGAAAGAAATGAAACCAAAATTTTGGTTCATATACAAACAGCAATCATAAGCCAACTTGCTTAAGGTAGCTGCAGTATTGCTGATGGATTGCGCTACTATTCTTTCACTTTTACCACGACTCATCTGCGCTGCCACCACATTGTAATTGGGAGATTCAAAACCCAGCAGTTGAGTGGTCAATGTTCTGTTCAATGGAAAAGAAGAACCATAACCCGCCGCTGAGCCCAATGGGTTTTTATTTACCACTTTATACGCCGATTGAAAACTGATAACATCATCCACCAAACTTTCCGCATAAGCTCCTAACCACAAACCAAAAGAAGAAGGCATGGCAATCTGCAAATGCGTATAACCGGGCAGTAATATATTTTTATTCTTTTCACTCAACTCAATCAGTAAATCAAATAATGATTTAGCAGACTGAACAGTTTTTTCAATTTCCGCTCTTAAAAACAGTTTTATATCCACCAGTACCTGGTCATTTCGGCTTCTGCCGCTATGTATCTTCTTCCCTACTTCACCTAATCGTTGTGTGAGTAATAGTTCTATCTGGGAATGGATATCCTCTACTTCATTTTGAATGTTGAATTCTGAATTTTGAATTTCTGAATAAATTGACTGAAGTTCCTTTACCAATATCTTTTTTTCGTCAGCAGTTAATAAACCAATCGTCTCCAGCATAGTAACATGAGCGATGGAACCAAGCACATCGTATTTAGCCAGGTACAAATCCATCTCCTTATCGTTTCCCACCGTAAATTTTTCTACGGCGTCAGATACTGTTGTATTTTTTTGCCAGAGTTTCATGATACCTTGTTTAAAAGTTGAATGTACAAATCAATCCCATTCTTTATTTCATCCACATAAATATACTCATCAGCTGTATGACTTCTTGCACTGTCGCCGGGACCCATCTTCAACGCCGGGAATGGCATCAATGCTTTATCTGAAGTAGTGGGCGAACCGTAGTAAGTGCTTCCCAAACTAATCCCTGCTTTCACCAACGGGTGTTCCAAAGAAATTGAAGAAGAACGCAAGCGGGTGCTTCTTGGCTTCACTTCACTTTGAATGTGCTGCCTTACTGTTTCTATAATTTCTTCATGGGTATATAATTCATTCACCCTTACATCAATCACAAACTTACATTGAGCCGGCACAACATTATGCTGTTTATTATCTGTTTCAATAACGGTTACACTCATCTTCACCGGACCAAGTAAGTCAGATACTTTAGGAAACTTATACGATAAAATCCATTCAATGTCTTTCATTGCTTTATATAAGGCGTTCTCACCTTCTTCTCTTGCAGCATGACCAGCTTTGCCATGGGCAATGCAATCTAATACCAGTAAACCTTTTTCAGCAACTGCCATTTGCATTTGAGTAGGTTCACCAACAATAGCACAATCAATCTTTCCTAATTCGGGTAATAGAGCTTCAATTCCACCTGTGCCACTTATCTCTTCTTCCGCTGTTGCTGCTATAATGAGATTATAGCTTAAATCCTGTTTATTGTAATAATATAAGAAAGTACCTATCAAACTCACTAATGAACCTCCGGCATCATTGCTGCCCAATCCAAATAATTTTCCATTTTTTTCTATTGGAGAAAATGGGTCGAGTGTATATCCTTTGTTGGGCTTTACGGTGTCGTGATGTGAATTGAGCAGGATAGTTGGTTTATTGACATCGTAAAATTTATTCTTTGCCCACACATTATTACCGGAACGATAATGTACAACTCCTCTTTCTCCTAAAAACCGGCAGATGATACCAGCCGTTTGGTCTTCTTCCTTACTGAAAGAAGGTGTAGCAATCAATTCCTTTAAAAGGCTGATTGCCGAAGATTGTAATATCGTAAGGTGATCACTCATTTACGATGCTTGTTCCACTGGCGCCTGTAATTAATTCTGACAAACTCTCTGCTTTACCGATGATTACTTTCTTAACACCACTGTTTAATGCAGCAAAAGCATTATCCAGCTTAGGAATCATGCCGGCGAATATTTTTTGTTCTGCTTTCATTTGCTGATAAGAGGAAGGATTTATTGTAGCAATAACCGTTGCATCATCATTGGCATCCAGCAATACACCTGCTTTTTCAAAAGAATAAATCAATTCTACATTATAGACAGTGCTCAACACTTTGGCTACTTCCTGCGCCATCGTATCGGCATTGGTATTTAAAATTTGTCCTTTACCATCATGTGTTAACGGAGCGACAACCGGGGTTAAACCACTATTCAATAATAACTGCCAGCTGTCAACAGTCAACCGTGAACTTTTAACGTCTCCCACAAAACCATAATCAATTTCTTTCACGGGCCTTTTTGTAGCCGGAATCAAATTGGCATCTGCACCTGTTACACCAATGGCGTTGCAACCACTGGCCTGCAGTTTTGCTACAATTTTTTTATTTACCAGTCCGCCATACACCATCGTAACTACATCAATTGTATCTGCATCTGTTATTCTTCTTCCATCCACATATTTTGATTCTATGCCCAACTTATCTCCAATCTTAGTGGCCACTTTACCACCTCCATGAATCAATATTTTTCTTCCTTTTAATTGTGCAAATGATTGTAAAAATGAAGAAAGTTTATTTTCATCATCAACGATATTCCCGCCAATCTTTATTACAAATAATGACTCCATTCAACATTCATCATTTAGCATTCAAAATTTCACTCAACACAGCCTGTGCTGCCCACACCCTGTTGGATGCTTCCTGTGTTACTATGCTGCTGGCACTATCCAGTATCTCATCACTCAACTCTACGTTTCTCCTCACCGGCAAACAGTGCATTACTTTAGCGTTATTGGTGAATTTTAATTTTTCCTGTGTCAGCATCCATTCAGGGTCATTACAATAAATTTTTCCGTAATCATTAAAGGTGCTCCAGTTTTTTACATACACATAATCGGCATCTTTTAATGCTTCGTTTTGTTTGTGTGTGATGGTCGCACCTTTAGTAAACTGTTCATCCAGCTCATATTCTTCCGGGTGAGTGATTACAAAATCGGCTTCACCCCATGCATTGATCCACTGAGAAAAACTATTGGCCACACATTGCGGCAAAGGTTTTACGTGTGGCGCCCATGTTAAAACAATTTTTGGTTTACGTTTTTCCCTAAACGTTTCTTTAATCGTAATTACATCTGTCAAACTCTGTAATGGATGCAGTGTAGCACTTTCCAAACTCACCACCGGAATGCCGGCATATTTTATAAATTGTTTAATATACAATTCACTATAATCATCTTCCCGGTTTTTTAACGAAGGAAAAGTTCTTATCGCCAGCACATCAAAATATTTTCCCATAACAGGTGCAGCATCTTTTACATGTTCAACGGTATTACCACTCATGATGGCCTCTTCCTCAAACTCCAGTGCCCAGCCTTCGCTTCCTACATTAAAAATAATCGCTTCCATTCCCAGGTTCTGTGCAGCAATTTGTGTACTCAGCCTCGTACGCATACTGGGATTCAGAAATAAACATCCTATACGTTTATTTGCACCCAGTGCTTTATCCTTAAAAGGGTTGGCTTTATACTCCAATGCTTTTTCAACAAGCGCATTGATATTACTTACATCATGAACAGAAATAAAATTCTTCAATTTCTATTTGAGTTTTATGTTACCAGCGAATGAATTACTATTAAGCTTGAGTTGTGTCACTCACTTCAACTTCCTGTTCTCCGATGAGCAAAGCGATTTCTTCTTTAATAGCTTCAATAAATTGTTCTGCATCTCTTTTACGCAATGCTAATGAAGGCAGCAAACGAATTACATTGGGTTTTGCTTCACCTGTAAATATCTTTTGATTAAATAGTAAATTCTTTTTTAAATCCTTCAACTCTTCCGGAACATCAAAACCAATCATCAACCCTTTTCCTCTTACATTCTTCAGTTGAGGAATCTTTTTCAACTCTTCTCTTAAATAGAAACCAACCGTAGCAGCGTTACCTAATAATTTTTCTTCTTCAATTACTTCCAATACAGCCAATGCAGCCGCACAAGCCAGGTGATTGCCACCAAATGTTGTTCCTAACTGAAAATGCTTTGGTTTAATGTGAGGAGCAATAATAATACCCGCCACAGGAAAACCATTTCCCATTCCTTTAGCCATGGTATAAATATCAGCACTTACACCGGCAAAATCATGACTGAAAAACTTACCGCTTCTTCCATAACCACACTGAACACTGTCTGCAATATAAACTGCCCCATGCTCATCACATAACTGGCGAATCTTTTGCAAGAAAGAATTCTCGGCCACATTAATACCGCCAACACCCTGTATGCCTTCAATAATTACTGCCGCTATTTCTTTACCATTCTTCTTAAAGCAATCTGCTAAAGCCTGCTCATCATTGAACGGAACAAAAAGCACATTATCGGTTTCATTAACGGGTGCGATATAATTTTTATTATCGGTTGCAGATACTGCCAGTGATGTTCTTCCATGAAATGATTTACTGAAAGCAACAATCTTTTTTCTACCGGTGTGAAAAGATGCCAGCTTCAAAGCATTTTCGTTTGCCTCCGCACCGCTGTTACAAAGGAACAATTGATAATCTTCTTTACCAGAAACCTTTCCCAGCTTCTCTGCTAACTGTTGTTGTAATGGAATTCGAATGGAATTAGAATAAAAAGCAATTTTTTCCAGTTGCTCTTCTATTCTATGTACCCAATGCGGATGTGTATGACCAATGCTGATTACAGCATGGCCACCATAGAGGTCTAAATATTGTTCGCCTTTATCATCCCACACATAAGAGCCTTTTGATTTTACGATGGTGATGTCGTTTAATGGATATACGTCGAATAAATTCATTATGTTTTAAGTTATAAGTTTTAAGTATTAAGTAGCCCTGACTTTATTTATCAAAGCTATAAGCATCGCTTTAACTTCATTAATTATTTTAAACATCTCCTCATGTGCATCCACTGATAGATACTTTAAATCTTTCGAAAGAATAATATAGTACTCAGCTTCATTTGCAGACCCTAATGCTATATTTAGAAAATTGGCAAAATCCAGTTGTGAGTTTTTACCACATCCCTCCGCAATATTTGCCGGGATAGATGAAGCAGCTCTTCGTAATTGATTTGTTAAACTATAAACTTCTTCTTTAGGAAAATTTTTAGTGACATCATAGATTTTAAGTGTAAAATCATGAGCCTTTTCCCAAACTTTAAGGTCTTTATAGTTTTGCATTACTTAAAACTTTTTACTTACAACTTAAAACGCCGTTCCTTTCAATTTCAATCCTGCTGTTTCTTCCAGTCCAAACAACAGGTTCATATTTTGTACGGCTTGTCCGCTGGCGCCTTTTAATAAATTATCAATTACTGAATGCACTACTAAAATGCTGCCCACTTTCTCCAGTTGAATGATGCACTTATTCGTATTCATCACCTGTTTTAAAAAAACAGGTTCTGTTGTAATATGCGTAAACGGATGACCGGCATAAAACGCTTTGTACAGACCAAGCAATTCTCCTGTTTGTTCTTCACAATGAATTTGTGAGCTGATAAAGATCCCTCTTGTAAAATCACCTCTCCACGGTACAAAATTTACTTTCACATCACCTGCTGATTGTAATTGCATCAATGATTGTCCTATTTCTCCCAGGTGTTGATGCGTTAATGTTTTGTAGGCTTGTATATTATTGGCTCTCCAGCTGAAGTGAGAAGTGGATGATAAACTTTGTCCGGCACCTGTTGAGCCGGTGATACCGGTTGTATATACATCACTTAATAACCCTGCTTTTGCCAACGGTAACAATCCAAGCTGAATAGCGGTAGCAAAACAACCGGGATTAGCAATATTGTGGGCTGATTTAATAGCATCACGATTTAATTCAGGCAAACCATAAATAAAGCTACGAGTTCCGAGTTGTGAGCTGTGAGTTAAGCGAAAATCATTGGCGAGGTCAATCACTTTTATTTTTCCATCAATATTATTCTCTGACAAAAATTTTTTGGATTCGCCATGTCCCAAACACAAAAACAATACATCAATATCATTATTCAACTCACCCGAAAAAGTCAGTTCTGTTTCACCCAATAAATCCTGGTGAACAGTATATACAGGTTTGCCGGCATTACTGCGGCTGTGAATGAAAGTCAACTCAACAGCCGGATGATTAATCAGCAACCTGATTAATTCTCCACCAGTGTAGCCAGCCCCACCAATAATTCCTGCTTTAATATTCATGTTTGTTTTATTAAATTAGAAATAAAGAATAAGAAATGTCAAATGAGAAAATAAAACCAACACTTTCTCATTCCTTATTCCACATTCCTCATTTCTTATTTTCTTTATTCACCGCTTCCCAAATCCTTGTTTGATTACCAAATATTTTACTAAAGCCTCTTACATCTTCACCAGTAAATCCAGTATTCATTTCACCGTATTTACCAAACTTACTGCTCATCAGATCATACTTGCTTTCAATACCGATCACCTGGAAACGATATGGCTGAAGATTGACAAACACATCACCCGTTACATTCTGCTGACTATTTTCCAGGAATGCTTCAATATCTCTCATCACCGGGTCTAATATCTGTCCTTCATGCATCCAGTTACCATAGAATTGAGCTAAAGTATCTTTCCATTGCAACTGCCATTTGGTAAGCACATGTTTTTCCAGTGCATGATGTGATTTTAAGATAATCATTGGTGCTGCTGCTTCAAATCCAACTCTTCCTTTAATACCAATGATGGTATCTCCCACATGTATATCTCTGCCCACACCATAAGGACCGGAAATAGATTGTAAATATTGTATTGCATCAGCAGGATGGTCAAATGTTTTATCATTAACCGCTTTCAATTCCCCTTTTACAAAACTCAGCTTTACTTCTTCACTTCCTGTTTTAGTTACCTGGGTTGGCCATGCTGCTTCAGGTAACATTCCTTTGGAGGATAATGTTTCTTTACCACCCACACTTGTTCCCCACAATCCTTTATTGATAGAATACATTGCTTTTTCGGCATTCATCTCCACACCTTTGCTTTTCAAATAAGCAATCTCTTCTTCACGACTCAATTTTAAATCACGGATAGGAGTAATAATTTCCACACCTGGAATCATGATATGAAAAATCATATCAAACCTTACCTGGTCGTTACCGGCACCGGTGCTGCCATGAGCTACTGCATCAGCATTTAAAGCTTTTACATGTTCTGCAATATGCAATGCCTGGCTTAAACGTTCGGCAGATACACTGAGCGGATAGGTATTATTCTTTAAACAGTTTCCGTAAATGAGATATTTGATGATGCGGTCATAATATCCTTTCACCGCATTTACTGTCGTATGTGTTTTCACACCCAACTTGTAAGCATGTGCTTCTATCTTTTTTAATTCGTCTTCACTAAAACCACCGGTGTTTACAATCACACTGTGTACTTCATAACCTTTTTCTTCACTAAGATATTTAACGCAATAAGTTGTATCCAGTCCACCGCTAAATCCTAATACTATTTTTTTCATTGGGGAAAATTATAAATTGAAAAAAACCTGGAATATTGATTTTCCTTTGAGCTGATTTCCATTTTCATCTTTATCTTTTTTAAGGAAAGGCTTTAATAACTTCCACTGCTTAAACTTCAATAAACGTTCAAAGCCTTTTTTGTTTTCCTCAAAATATTGCTTAGTCTCTTCTGGTTTGTAGTGATCTTTGGGATCAAACAGCATAGCCGTACACATACAATTCTTTCGGTCTTTGCTCATTAGTATCTCATAGTTTACACAACTTTTACAACCCGCCCAGAAAGCTTCGTCCTGAGTCAGTTCAGAATAGGTTACCGGCTCGTAGCCCAACTCACTGTTGATCTTCATCACCGCCAGTCCGGTTGTTAAACCAAACAATTTGGCATCAGGATATTTTTCTCTTGATAACTCAAATATTTTTTTCTTAATCGCTTTGGCTACTCCGCTCTTTCTGAACACAGGAGCAACAATTAACCCGCTATTAGCTACATATTCACCATGACTCCAGGTTTCTATATAACAAAAACCAACCCAGTCGCCATCTTTGGTGTAAGCAATAACAGCTTTTCCTTCTTTCATCTTTTCGGCAACATATTCAGGTGTACGTTTGGCAATGCCAGTTCCTCTTGCCTGTGCGGAAGAAGCCATTTCATCTGTAATGGCTATTGCAAAATGAGTATCGCCACTATGGGCTACACGTATAACTATATTTTGATTGTCCACTTTTAACTAAAAAATTGGATGAAAATTGGATTACCAGTCCGTTTAGAATTTGTTGGGGAAACATTCACTGACAGGGGCCATGGTAAAGGGCTCGTCCTGTCAGAATCCACGTCGCGGCTGAGGAGAGGAAACACTAATCAATACATAACCACACAAACTGTGTGCATTAACGTTGTTGATATTTGCTGAATTTCTTTTCAATTTCAGTTGAGTGTTTAATAAATAAAGCGCAAAGATATAAACTAGAAGTTTAAATGAATGCAAAAACTTTTTTGTTTTAAATACGTTTGTTAGCATTTGACCAACCAGTTAATAACAACAAAAAACCCCCTTATGCAAGAGGGTTTTATAAAATGAATTTTAATTATGCTTATTCGCTGGTTACCTGGAATACGATTGGCTGTGTACGGTACGCTTTTACTTTACGGCCGTTTTGTTCAGCCGGAGTCCATTTAGGACCTTTCTTAATGGCTTTCACTGCTTCCTCTTCCATACCATAACCATAATTGCTTAGCGCTTTTACATCACTCACATTACCTTCTTTATCCACTACAAATTGTACCAGTACACGGTAAGTTCCTTCGGGGGCACCGTTATCACTGGGCACCTGGCCATTGAGGTTTCTTTCAAGAAATTTTTTCCATGCCCCATCACCACCAGGAAAACCCGCTTCAATTTCCACCTTAGTAAAAATGGTATTATCATCTTCTACCGGTGCTTGCACTACCTGTGTTGCTTCTTCAACTTTAGGAGGGTTCACCACATCAGATTTAATACCTTCCTGGTCTATTTTACCAATATTGGCATCTTTAAGTTCATCCTGTTGCTTTACTTCGTCTTCTTTTTTTACTTCCTGGTCTTCTACAATTTTAGGAGGCGTAAACTTAGTAATTTCAATCTTTGGTGGATCCTGTTTTGGGGGTGGCGGTGGAGGTGGCTCCACTTTTTGCTGCTCTTCCTGCTGCACTTTCTGAAGACTTACATCTTCTACAATTACTGTATTTTTCTTTTTATTTGACCCGATATTTTTAGCTAATACTGAGCCAACAACAATAATAGCACCCGCAATAGCAGTAATGAGCAGCGCCATACCAAGGCGTCTGTTGTATTGTCTGCGCAGTTCATAAGCTCCATATTCCTTGTTTCTTTCGTCAAAGAGAATATCCAGCAAATCTGAACTTAGTATTTTATTTACTTCCATCTGGTTAATTTTTTATAGAGATGCAGTTGAATATAAATTCCATAAAGGTTTTATTTAACTCCTTGTTCTGAAATTTTAACCACCTGGTTTTCAGGATCGGAAATTTTTACCAACGCATATTTTTTAACTCCGTTAATAGTCATTTCATCAAGGATGTCAACGGTGTTTTTGAATGTTGACTCATCATTGGGTTTTATAACTACCACCATATCTTTATCAGCATTTTCTCCCAATTTTTTCTTCTTGTCAATTATTACATCCCTGATACCAGTTTTTTCACCCTGGGTTCTTCCAAAAATTGCTCTTTTAAAATTAGAGCCATCTTCAGCTAATTTACCCTCGTAATAAAAAACCTGGTCATTTTTACCAAGCAGAATGGTTAATGCACCTGATTCTTTCGCCTTGTTTTTTTCGTCATCTTTAGCTGTATCATCAGGCATATTGAGTTTCATCGCTGTGGGCGAACTCATGGTGGTGGTAAAAATGAAGAAGGTGATCAATAAGAACCCCAAGTCAACCATTGGCGTAAGGTCAACCCTGGTAGAAAGTTTTTTACTTTTCTTAACGCCGGGTCCTTTTTTATGACCCCCACCTCCACCGCTTTCTATATCAGCCATAGCTAAATGGTTTTAAAAGTTATTTAATTTATTTTTTATCTTTTTTACCGCTTGTTCTTTCATCATATAAATAAGTACCGCCGGGCACATTCTCTGGCATGGTAATTAATTTAAAATTATAAATACCATTTTTAGTGAACGCATCCAGTACGTTGATGAAAGTTGGGTAATTAGTGCCGTTATCACCTTTCAGCATAACATTCTTGGGCTTGGTACCACCATTAACCGCCAGCAATTCAGCTATCCAAAGCTTCAACTCATTGTTAAGAGTATCGGTTACCGGGATACCCGGTTGGTTAACCTTGGGTATCTCAGCTATTTCTTTGCTGGCAAGGCTTTTGAGCATATTGAAAGGAACACCAATTCCGGCTTCCATAGCTTTGTTCAGCTTTGCAATTTCCTGATCGGTCAATCCCACAGCTTTGTCTGCGTTAATTTTACCCAGCAATGCTTTTTTCTTTTCTGCATCATCATAAGTAATAAAAACCCGTCCCCCTTTATCAAATGTTACTAAAAAAGCGTCCTTGGTTGGGATAGTATCAGATGATACTGACTTTGGCGTTTCCACTTTAGTAGCTTCATCCGGCTTAAATTGTGTAGCCAGCATGAAGAACGACAAAAGCAAGAATGCCACGTCACAAAACGCCGTCATATCAACGTGTGTACTCTTTCGGGGAATCTTAACTTTAGGCATCGTTTAATTTTTAAAAATTAATAATTAGATACAAATACGGCTTATTTCCATAAGCCAGCCAAAGCTTATTATTTGTATAACGATGCGAAACTTTGAGTTAAGGTAAAGCCAGATTCATCAATACCATAAGTGATGGCATCAATCTTAGTAGTAAAGATATTATACATAACCAGTGCGAACGCTGAGGTAGCGATACCGGTAGCAGTATTGTAAAGGGCCTCGGAGATACCAACAGCCAGTGAAGCAGCAGCACCAGAACCACCTTCAGCACCCAGGGCAGCAAATGATTTAATCATACCCATTACCGTACCTAACAGTGCCACGAGGGTTGCCAGTGAAGTGATGGTAGATAAAAATACCAGGTTCTTTTCCAGCATTGGCAGTTCCAAAGCGGTAGCTTCTTCTACTTCTTTCTGTATAGCCAGTACTTTTTGATCTGTAGAAAGTTCTTTGTCCTCAATCATTTCTTTATAGCGACGAAGACCAGCCTTCATTACATTTCCTACAGAACCTTTTTGCTTATCACATTCTGCCAGCGCAGCATCAACGTTTCTATTAGCTAAGTGATATTGTACTTTACGAACAAAATCACTAACAGAGCCGGCGCCTGTTGCTTTAGCAATGGTGATAAATCTTTCGATAGAGAATACCAGTACCATGAGGAATAAACCAATCAAAACTGGTACGAGGATACCACCTTCATACATTCTGTAAAGTGCTCCGTGCGGATCATGGTGATCAGGCCAGAATCCACCTTCAGGATCAGGCTTAGAGAAATGTGAAGGGGCTCCCAGATAAAAACGCCAGATTAAATACCCCGAAATAATACATACAATAGGAGCAATGATACTAATAATGTTTCCTGATTTCTTTGGTTGAACAGACGTTCCACTTTTTGCAGTTGGTTTAGATTCAGCCATGATTTTCTGTTTTTAATGTTTGCGAATACAAATTGTTTTTTAAAAAATAATTTTACAATGAATGGTATACCTTAATTATGTTTTTTAACCAAGCAATCCATCCATACCCATTAGCAGGTGAGTGGCACAAGTTAGGAAAATAATTGAAAGCAGCAATTTCCATAAAAAGTTTTTTTACACTTGTTTTGTTTATCCGATTTTATTGAGCCAACACCCGTTTGTTTCTTTTACAAACGGTTTCATTTATATATGTAATTCCTGTAATTTCCCCTTCTATTTTATTGAACAAAAAAGAACAAATGAGAAAACTGTTTACATGGCAGGCAGCTGGTTTGCTGCTTATGCCGCTGTTATTTTTATCGCAATCGATTTCGGCTCAGCCAAAACCGGTAACACCCCCAACCAATGGTACCGGAACCACCCCAACAACCAACGGTGGCGGCTCTACAAAACCAGGACCAAAGCCATACAAAGAAGTAATTACCGAAAAAGCCCAAAGCAGGTCTGGCTTGCTTACCGTGCATAAGGTGGAAGACAAATGGTATTTTGAGATTGGTGATTCGCTGCTGGGAAGAGATTTCCTGGTGGTAAACCGCATTGCCAAAGCCCCGGTTGATTTACAAAGTGGATTTATTGGTTATGCCGGTGACGAAATTGGTGAGAATGTAATTCGTTTTGAAAAAGGGCCTAATAATAAAATCTTCATTCGCACTATTTCTTATTCGGTTTACGCAAAGGATTCTACCAAACCAATGTACAAGTCTGTAATGCGGAGCAGTGTACAGCCTATTTCGGCTGCCTTTGATATTAAAGCGTTTTCAAAAGACAGTACCGGCTCTGTTATTGACTTTACAGATTATATAAACAGCGATAATGATATACTATTTTTTGAAGGTTTTTTTAAACCGTTTCTTCGTATTGGGTCATTACAATCAGATAAATCTTATATACTGGATGTAAAGTCTTACCCGATGAATACAGAAATTAAAACAGTTAAGACGTACTCAAAAAGTTCAGGCCCCACTGTGCCGGGAACATTCTTTATTCCACCATCCGGTAATGCTACGTTTGAATTGAACAGCTCGATAATTTTATTACCAAAGAATCTTATGCATTCCCGTTATTATGACGACCGGGTGGCATATTTTACCACAGAGTTTACTGATTTTGATGCGGATCCGCAAGGCGTAAAAGACATCAGCTTAATCACCCGCTGGAGACTGGAAATTAAACCCGAAGACACCGCCAAATTTAAAAGAGGCGAACTGGTTGAACCAATAAAACCAATTGTTTACTACATAGATCCCACTACGCCTAAAAAATGGGTACCTTATCTGATACAGGGGGTTAATGACTGGCAAAAGGCTTTTGAAAAAGCCGGGTTTAAAAATGCTATCATGGCAAAAGAAGCCCCAACCAAGGAAGAAGATAGTACCTGGAGCCTGGAAGATGCCCGCTACTCAGCCATTGTTTATAAACCTTCTACGGTGGCAAATGCTTCGGGGCCGCATGTGCACGACCCACGTACAGGAGAAATTTTAGAAAGTCATATCAACTGGTATCACAATGTAATGCGGTTACTTCGTGACTGGTATCTTATTCAGGCATCCCCCAGTGATCCGGCAGCCCGTAAAGCACAGTTTGACGATGAACTAATGGGACAATTGATCCGCCTCGTTTCTTCACATGAGGTAGGACATACACTTGGCCTGCCACATAATATGGGAGCATCTGCTTCGGTACCTGTTGAAAAATTGAGGGATAAAGCATGGGTGGAAACAAATGGCCACACCCCTTCTATTATGGATTATGCCCGTTTTAATTATGTAGCACAACCAGAAGATAAAATAAGCAGAGACGGTTTATTAATGAGAATTGGAGACTATGATTACTGGTCAATTGAATGGGGTTATAAACCAGTATTAGATAAAACCGAAGAACAGGAGAAAGCAATTTTAAATGAATGGACAAAAGAGAAAGTAAAAAATCCCAGGCTTCGTTTCTTACATTATGATGGAGTTGATCCAAGAGCACAAACGGAGTGTTTAGGTGATAATAACATGAAGGCAAATGAATACGGACTGAAGAATTTAAAATGGATTATACCTCAATTACCCGACTGGTTAAACGAGAAAGGCGAGAACTTTGACAACCTGGCCGATGTATATAATGAAGTAGTGGGACAATACAACCGTTATATGTTCCATGCAGTTACCTATGTTGGTGGAATTTATACGGATTATAAAACAACAGAACAGCCGGGCAATGTTTATACCGTTGTTCCTAAAGCACTGCAAAAAGAAGCCTTGAATTTTTTAAGTAAGAATTTATTTGAAACACCTTACTGGTTATTGAATAAAAATATTCTTGATAAAATTTCCACTCCGCAAATGGATCGCATCAACAGTATACAGGATAATGTGATGGGAAGTTTATTAAGCACCACAAGGCTGGGAAGAATGACGGCTGAATATAACCGTGATAATGTAAATGCCTACCGCATTGATGAATTTGTGGATGATTTAAAGAAATCTGTGTGGAGCGAACTGGTTACCAAAAAACCAACTGATGCTTACCGGAGATTTGTACAAAAATCATTTGTGGAAAGAATGATCAGCCTCATAAACCCATCCAACAATGCCAGCGGTACCGGTGGAATTTCTATTGTAATATCATTTGGACCAACGGTAGATAATAAAAAGACAGATATCATATCTGTAGCCAAAGGAACATTGCGCAGCTTATTAACTGACATTCGGGCTGCTATTCCGGCTACCAGTGATAAACTCACCCGTTATCATTTACAGGATGTGGCCGACCGGATTGACAAAACATTAAATCCTAAATAATCAAATTGAAATCGATAGTAAAGGCTGTGCAGGTGCACAGCCTTTTTATTTAAGCACCAATGAGTCTTTTACCAATGGTAAATTTTCATTGAAAAGATTGCTCAATAAAATACGGAAAGTATTTACGGATGTAATAGAATCTTTTTGAAAAGCTCCGTTTGGTTGCGGCTGATAAATAGCAAAAAAGTTTTCGTGTGCCAATGCCAGGGTTTTATGTAAAGCTTCCCGGTAACCATGATCACTCATTAGAATGATAACCGCTTTATGATTTGTTTTTGCCTGCAAGGAATCAATAAAGCCGGCAATCTTTTTATTCGTGTAAATGAGATACTGCAAATACATCTCATCTTTTTGCTTCTGTGTTAATTTGCCAACCCATTGTTGCAATACATTATTCCCGCTGCTGTCAAAAGCATATGGTACATGCGGCATATTTAAATGCAAATAAGTAAAGGATGGTTTCTGTAAAACCGGTTTAGCTGCTTCCAAAGTTTTATTCAACCGCTGCTCATTAATTTCTATGGACCGTTCTGCCAAATCATTCGCCATACCGGTGAACTTTGCATAACGGGCAAGAAAATAAGGCAGGTTCTTTTTCACCTGGTAATACATTGTTCTGTTACTGATCAATGCCCGGCCTGATGGAAGCAAATGATAACCCTGCCCTGCCGGATGAGCTTCAATATCAAAATCGGAATAGTTTACAATTTCATATCCCTGCTTTTCAAAAATCTTACATACTTCGTTTTGTCTTATTCCGAGTGTTGCTTTATAATAACCATACTGATTGTAAACTGTTTGCTCTCCCATATCTTTTATGTAATCCATATTTAAAATGGAAGCCATTGAAAAGACGGTGTAATGATAATTGCTTTTAGTATTCGTAATAACTGAAAATCCATTTTGCATCAGCTTATTTTCAAACCAGCTGTTATCATAATTAAAATATTCTTTCAATCCCTTTGATCCAAGATATTCATCCAGCAAAATGAAATAAACAGGTGGTTTTACACGGGTATCACTGCTTACTGCAGTATTTTCTTTATTCTTTTTAATATCTGATGATATTAATTTGAACATTATACCGGCGCCATCTATAAATAAATAAACAAGGAAAATAATATTTAGGAAGTTGGTGATTTTTTTTAACGTTGTACTTATCCTTTTAAAAAAGAAAAAGCCTGCAACCAGTACCATTACACTTAACGGAAAAAAAAATTTCAATGCTGAAACCGGTGCAATCCATTTCCATTTAGCAGTAAAAATGCGCAGGTCTTCAAAAAACAAAAACACCAGCATGAACAGCGAAGTATAGACTGCAGCATTGAGTGCTTCTTTAAAGAATCGTTTACTTATAAAATAAATAATTGCTGCTAACAGGCAATACTCAGCAAATAAAATCAGTAAATCAGTAAAAGAAAGTAAACCAATATAACCGGCATAGCCATGCAGAATGAAAAAAAGGATCAGCCAGATAAAATGCCATCTGCTATTGAGTATCCCATTTATAAATTTCACCATGGAAAATTAAAACAAACCGTATAACTGCGAGTCAACTTTCTGAATGATATCACCAAAATGTTCTTCTTTCTCTGCAAACTTATTCTTGTCCACATCAATCACCAGCAAAGAACCTTCTTTGTAATTATCAATCCATTTGTTGTAATAATCATTCAGCTTTTTCAGATAATCGAGGCGGATGTTTTCTTCGTACTGTCTTCCCCTTTTCTGGATCTGGTCAACCAACGTGGGAACGGAAGCCTGTAAATAAATGAGCAAGTCCGGTGGTTGCACCATTGATTTTAATGTGTTGAAGAAAAGATAATAGTTATCAAAATCTCTTTTGCTCATCAAACCCATATCATGCAGGTTGGGAGCAAAGATGTTGGCATCTTCATAAATGGTTCTGTCCTGTATTACGGTTTCAGTACCTCTTTGAATTTCGAGCAGTTGATTTAAGCGGCTGTTCAAAAAGAAAATCTGCAGGTTAAAACTCCAGCGGGGCATATCCTCATAAAAATCGTTGAGGTAGGGATTATGATCCACATCTTCAAACTGCGGTATCCATTTGTAATGCTTACTCAGCATCTTCGTTAATGTGGTTTTACCGGCACCGATATTTCCGGCCACAGCGATGTGTTTTGGTTTTTTTGATTTTGCCATGTTTCTTTTGCGGATTTCCGGTTATGGATTGCGGATTTGCAACCAGCGGAATATCTAAAGTAAATAAATTCTGTAATCTGAAATCTAAAATCACAAATATTTTAAGCCCATTGCCTGCCTTACTAATTCCATAGTAGCTTTTGCACTCTTACGGGCTTTCTCGGCACCTTTCTCCATTACTTCCTTCAGGTATTTTTCATCTTTTAGAATACCATTTACTTTTTCCCTGATGGGTGAAATGAATTTTACCATATCCTCCCCTAACTGCTTCTTCATATCTCCATAACGGATAACACAGGTATTATAATCATTTTCATACTTAGCAATCACATCTGCTGCACTTACCAGTTTCATCAGCAGAAAAAGGTTTTCAATATAATCAGGTTTTTGAGAATATGGTGCTGTGGGGCCGGCATCTGTTTTTGCTTTCATCACTTTTTTTCGTATTACTTCATCTTCATCTGCTAAATAAAGGGTGGCGTTCTGGTTTTCACTTTTACTCATTTTACCTGTACCATCCAGGCTGGGAACTTTTATCAGTTCACTTCCATAATTAAACGCAAAAGGTTCAGGGAAAACATCACCATAACGGTGATTGAAACGGTTTGCGAAATTACGGGCCATTTCCAAATGCTGCTCCTGGTCTTTACCCACCGGAACAAATGTTGCCCGGTGCAAAATAATATCAGCCGCCTGCAATACAGGATAGGTGAGCAAACCGGCATTTACATTATCGGGCTGCTGTCTTACTTTGTCTTTAAAGGTGGTGGTTTTTTCCAGTTCACCTTTATACGCCAGCATATTTAAATACAAATACAATTCTGATGTTTCATGTACATGGCTCTGGCAATACAAGGCTGCTTTATCGGGGTCAATTCCGCTGGCAATATTTTCTGCCAATACCCGGTGCACATTTTGTTTTAATTCTTTTGTGTCAGGATGAGTAGTTAAAGAATGCAGATCGGCCACCATAAAATAGCATTCATACTCTTCCTGCATTTTTACATAATTACGCAATGCCCCAAAATAATTTCCTAAGTGCAGGAAACCCGTGGGCCTGATACCACTCATTACTATCTGCTGCTTCTTTTCCATAAAACTTCGCTAAAGCTTCTTTTTACCAAGTAAGGCGGCGAAGATAATAGTTTCTGGTTTTCGGTTGCGGGTTTCTGGTTTCAAGATTTGAAAATTTTTGTCGCCCATTAACCATTTACTATTCACCGTTCACTCCAAAAAGTTCAGCGGTTAACTAACAACCACCAGCGGTAATCCAACTTGCCACCTTTCCCCTATATTTGTTACATGGAAGTAACGGATAAACTAGTGGATAACCTTGCCCACCTGGCCCGGTTACAGTTTAACGATCAGGAGAAAGCTGAAATAAAAAAAGATCTGCAAAAGATGATTGCTTTTGTAGATAAGCTGAACGAACTGGACACCAGTAATGTTAGTCCCCTCCTTCACATGAGTGATAATGTAAACATGCTTCGGAAAGATGAAGTAAAAGGATCTGTTGAAAGAAATGAAGCATTGAGCAACGCTCCGGAAAAAACGGATAAATATTTTAAAGTTCCAAAAGTTATCAATAATCCTCAATAACCTAAATCAACTACTGATGCAATCTGTTATTCACCTGCAGAATATTACCAAAAGTTATTACATGGGCAGCCAGGTATTGCAGGTACTCAAAGGAATTACCCTTGATATTAATAAAAATGAATACGTAGCGCTGATGGGGCCATCGGGTTCCGGTAAAAGCACCCTGATGAATATTTTGGGTTGTTTGGATTCACCTACTTCCGGTACCTATATATTAAACGGACAGGATGTAAGTAAAATGCCTGATAGCAGTTTGGCTGAGGTTCGTAATAAGGAAATTGGTTTCGTATTCCAGCAATTCAACTTGTTGCCCCGGTTAACAGCATTGGAAAATGTGGCGCTTACATTGGTATATGCCGGTATCTCCCGTAAACAACGCAATGAAATAGCGATGGATGTGCTGCAAAAAGTTGGGTTAGGTGACAGAAGTCATCACAAACCAAATGAGCTGAGTGGCGGGCAAATACAAAGGGTGGCCGTTGCCCGTGCATTGGTAAATAATCCATCTATAATTTTGGCCGATGAACCTACCGGTAACCTCGATACCAAAACTTCATTTGAAATAATGGATTTGTTTGGAGAAATACACAGCAGTGGAAATACCGTGGTTTTAGTAACCCATGAAGAAGATATTGCTAATTATGCCAAACGCATCATCAGGCTGCGGGATGGTGTGGTGGAAAAAGATTTTCAAAAAGAGGCGGGTGTGGCTATGAGCCATTAATAAAATTTGTAAAGTTGAAAATATGTGGAGAGTAATTACTCTCCATTTTTATTTTGCGAACTATTGCCGGATAAATTTGTAATAAGAAGATTGTTATGGCACTCAAAATATATACTAAAACAGGCGATAAAGGAACAACCTCCTTAATTGGCGGAACAAAAGTTCCTAAAAGTCATTTACGCATTGAAGCATACGGAACAACAGATGAACTGAATTCCCATATCGGTCTTTGCCGTGATTTATTAACGGATGAAAAAAGCCGTGCCACTTTACTGGAAACACAGGACCGCTTATTTACCATCGGCTCTTCCCTTGCCTGTGATCCTATTAAAGAACCAAAGATGCGCATCCCCGATTTAAAAGAAAGCGATATCACTTTACTGGAAAATGAAATTGACCGGATGAATGAAGTACTTGAGCCAATGAAATCATTCATTTTGCCCGGTGGTCATCCCGTTGTATCGCAATTACATATTACCCGGTGTGTTTGTCGCAGGGCAGAACGTTGTTGTGTAAGATTGGAATTAGAAAGTTTGGAAGTGGATGCCATCATTCTCAAATACCTCAACCGCCTCAGCGATTATTTATTTGTGCTGGCAAGATATGCTGCTCATCTTTTACAGGCTGAAGAAATTCCGTGGAAACCGAGAGTGTAATGTATTGGTTTGAAAATTGGGAGATTTGAAAATGGAATTCATCTTCAAATCAACTCATCACCAAATCTTCAAATTATCTTTCCGTCTTTCATCTGTATCAGCCTGTCACTTAATTGAGCTAACTCTTCGTTGTGGGTAACAATTAAAAAAGTTTGCTGAAATTTATCCCGCAGGTGAAAAAAGAGTTTGTGCAGTTCCCTTGCATTGGCAGAATCTAAATTGCCGGTTGGTTCATCAGCAAAAACAATATCAGGATTATTAATTAATGCTCTTGCCACTGCCACCCGTTGCTGTTCACCGCCAGATAGTGCAGCCGGTTTATTTTCCATTCTTTCAGGCAGGCCCAATAAACTTAATAACTCTTTTGCCCTTAAAGCAGTTTCTTTATCTTTTTTACCGCTGAGCCAGGCCGGTATGCATACATTTTCAAAAGCGGTAAACTCCGGTAATAAATGATGAAACTGGAAAACAAAGCCAATATGTTTATTACGAAATTCAGCCAATGCTTTGCCATTAAAGTTTGCAGGACTGATATTGTTGAGTGTTACTTCTCCTTCATCAGCTGTATCCAGTGTTCCTAATATATGAAGCAGGGTACTTTTTCCGGCGCCGGATGAACCCACAATACTTACAATTTCACCCTTCTTAATTTCAAGATTCACTCCTTTGAGCACCTGCAGGTCACCATATCGCTTAACAATATTCTTTGCTATCAGCATGCGGTATTAAATTATAGTAAAAACTCAACAGTGTACAAACCTAAACTAATCCCTTCAAATAACTGTATCCGGTTCCATAAAATAGCTTTTTTTGAACGGGAACTACCGTCTTTAAAAATGATTTGGTTATTTTGTTTTAACTGTTACATTTGCGGAAAATTAGAGGGGTTTGAACAGAGGAGAAATGAACAATCACAACGAAAATTATAAACCCTATACAGCATGTTCTGGACATTAGAACTCGCTTCTTACCTGGAAGACGCACCTTGGCCCGCTACTAAAGATGAGCTGATCGATTATTCCATCCGCAGTGGTGCTCCTATAGAAGTAATTGAAAACTTACAGGAACTGGAAGATGAAGGTGGTGAAGTATATGAAGGCATTGACGACATTTGGCCCGATTATCCCAGCCAGGAAGATTTCTTTTTTAACGAAGACGAGTATTAACGATTATCAAAACTTACTGCTTAGTCCCGCCGTTGGCGGGATTTTTTATTTATGTACTTAGCAACAGTACTGCTATTTAGCTGCATAGGCGTCGCACACTTGTACGGTATAACTATATTCAACATGAAACCCTTTTTAAAGTTAATACATCTATTACCCGGCAGACTCCCTCCTATCGCCGGGATTGAGACGGGTACGGGCATTTTCTTTTTATCGTATTTTGCACTGCAAGTATGAAGTACTATATCATCGCCGGTGAAGCATCAGGAGATTTGCATGGCAGCAACTTAATTAAAGAATTAAAAAAGCTGGATGGAGATACCGTTATCCGTTGCTGGGGTGGCGATAAAATGCAGGAACAGGGAGGTAAACTGGTAAAGCATTATAGTGATCTTGCCTTCATGGGTTTTGTAGAAGTAATAAAAAATCTCAAAACCATTTTAAACAATCTTAAATTTTGTAAAGAAGATATTCTGCAGTTTAAACCAGATGCAGTTGTATTAATTGATTATCCCGGTTTCAACCTCCGCATTGCTGAGTGGGCAAAACAGCAGGGAATAAAAGTTATTTATTACATTTCACCACAGGTATGGGCATGGAAAGAAAACAGGGTGAAAAAGATGAAACAATGTATTGATAAAATGCTCGTCATTCTTCCTTTTGAAAAAGATTATTACCGTGATAAATGGAACTGGGAAGTGGAATATGTTGGGCATCCGCTGGTAGAAGTCATTGACAGCTGGTCGTTAGCCGATGGCCGGAATAATTTAACAACCAACGAACAACGGTCATCGGTCATTGCTTTACTTCCCGGCAGCCGTAAACAGGAAATACTAAAGAAACTTCCGGTAATGCTGGAAGTAAGTAAATCATTTACCGGCTATCAGTTTGTAGTTGCCAAAGCGCCAGGTGTGGAAGAAAGCTTTTATGATGAGTTATTAAAACCTTATCCAAACGTTTCGTATGTAAGTGGCAAAACGTATGATTTGCTGATGCAATCCAAAGCAGCATTGGTAACCAGCGGCACCGCTACATTGGAAACAGCCTTATTTGGTGTGCCCGAAGTGGTTTGTTACAAGGGCAATCCGGTTTCGTATCAAATAGCAAAAAGGTTAATCACCATTAAATACATTTCACTGGTGAATTTGATAATGGATAAAGAAGTGGTGAAGGAATTAATACAAAATGATTTAACTGTTGCTAATCTTCAGCATGAATTAAATGAACTGTTGAACAATCCTCAGCGTTTGGCACAATTAAAAGAAGACTACCACCTGTTGAAAGAAAAATTGCAGCAGGGCGGACATGCATCAGCAAAAGCTGCGGCATCTATCATAATTTTTTTACAATCCTAAAATTATACCGGAGCTAATTAACCAAATTATTTTTTGGTAAAATAAATGAAAACCTGCTACCCAACCCTGGTGTACTTTTAATTATCATCTCCCCGCCATTCTTCTTCAAAAAGTCTTTACATAACATCAAACCAAGTCCTGTACCGGCTTCATTTGAAGTTCCCCTGCTGGTAAAAAAATTATTTCCACTTAATTTTTCCAGTATTTCTTTCTCTATTCCCCTGCCGGTGTCTTCAACAAAAACCTCCAGTTGTTTTTTCATAGCAGTAGCCCCTATTTTTACAACACCTTTTTCATTAGTAAACTTAATAGCATTAGACACAAGGTTTCTTAAAACTAAATTTATCATTTCCTTATCGGCGTATATATAAACTGGCGCTTCCACTTTACACTCGAGGTAAATCTTTTTAGCATCTGCCTGTAAACGCAGTAAGGCGATTACTTCCATTACTAATTTTTGTAGATCGATTTTTTCTGCATTAACCCCATTGCTGGACATCTGCGACTTTGCCCATAATAATACATTTTCCATTAAACCGGTAGTATAATTTAAATCTTTTACTATATCTGGCACTAATACTTTTATTTCTTCTGCCGGAATATCATAGTCCTGTACATTCCGGAATAAATTACGCAAGGCATATAAAGGAAGTTTTAAGTCATGCGAAATAATAGAGAATAATTTATTTTTCAATATATCCAGTTCCTGGAGTTCAGCAGCCTGTTTGGCTATTTCTTCGTTTTTTTGGTTAAGCTCTTTATTTATTGATTGCAGGCTTTTGAGATAACTGTAATTTTCTTCTTTAAAAAGATAAGTGCATAAGAAAATAAAGAATATACCCAGAATTTGGTTAAACAAATAAAATCCCCTGTTGGCCCCGGTCAATGAAAAGGAATAAAAATTCACCGGCAATACATGTATAACAAAGTAGAGTAACAGGGATAAAATAAAGGACAAGGCAGCATTTCGTTTTTTCTGGAAAAGAAAAACAGCTAATATGCCGTATACGATGAAAAATAATTCAATCCCCACATCAATCCGTATAAGATAAATCAGGGCTGTAAATAACGGGTAACAAGTAAAATAGACCAGCTTAGCCGCCTCATGTTTTTTATTACCGGTTAAGAAAATTGCCAGTGAACTGATGAAGAGCGGTGAAACAGCCACCACCCAGGCTAAAGGGGGTAAATTATCATCGTTAAATATACCGGCAACGGGTATAATAATTCCTGTAATAACACCAAAGAAATTGAGTACGTTAAAAATTGCAAGTTTCCGTTTATCATATTCACTCAACGAAGCTGTAAAACCAAGACTTCTTATCGTATTATACCATTTAAAAGTAATAGCATTAAAAAAAAGCATTAAGCGGGCGGTTTATTAAAAGTAATTAAACGGTAATTGTAGTTAATTAGTGTGTTTTTCAACTTAAAAGAAGTATTCAACCTGTTTACACTTATCAACCGTGAATAAATCCGGATTTAGTGCCTTACCAGCTTCACAATTAAAATAATCATCGCCAGTAAAAACAAAAAAATAGATATGCGGTTAATGCCGTGCATATACTTAACCCATTGCGTATTGGGAGCGTTGGGGTCTTTCTTTTTAATGTATAAATATTCCCCTATTTGACGGAAGATTCCCATGGTTGATTTCTTGTGTTAAAGATAATTCTATACAACACATTCCTTCAAAAATTGTTCGGCACAAAATTGGTGGATTATTCAACAGCTCCCTGATGAAAATCATTACCCCCTGTTACCCCCATCAGCCAATTACCCCGGTTGAATAAATAGCTTTGATTGACTAAAACTTTCAACATGAAAAAAGTAATCATTGCCTTTGATGGAAAACATTTTTCACAAGGCGCATTAAACATAGCCGAATACCTTAATGAGCAGGAGCCCATTTTACTTACCGGTATTTTTTTAAGCGCCATTGATTACAGGGATGTAATTGGTGTGGGGGCAGTGGGTTTGGGAGGACCGGTTTTTATGCCCACCCTGGAAAAAGAAAATGAAGAAATTATTAAAGAAAGTATCCGTCATTTTGAAGAGGTGTGCCATCGAAAAGGGTTTGAATACCGGGTACACATGGATAATGAGCTGTTTGCCCTGGAGGAATTGGTTACCGAAACCCGTTTTGCTGATTTGCTTATTATCAGCGGCGAAAACTTTTATGTTAATGTGGGAGAAAAACAACCTAACGATTATATGCAGAGATTGCTGCATAGATGTGAATGCCCGGTAATTGTTGTTCCCGAAAACTACGAGTTGCCCAATAATATTATACTAACCTATGATGGGAGTGAAGATGCGGTGTATGCCATTAAACAGTTTGCCCTGTTATTACCTGAATTATGCGACCTGGAAACTACCTTGTTTTTTGCCAGTCATAAAGACGATGATTTGCCGGAACGTAACCGGATAAGTGAATTAGCCAGCAGGCATTTTAAAAATTTAACATTGCAGCGGATGGATATAGCAAAGCCGGCAAAATTTTTTAATGAATGGATTGCCGAAAAAAGAGGATCACTGGTAGTGAGCGGTTCTTTTGCCAGGAGTGGTTTGTCAGTGTCTATCCGTAAGAGTTTTATTTACGAAACCATTGCTGATCACAAGGTGCCTGTATTTATTGCTCACAGATGAAATATAAACAGTTTTGAAGGTCATATTGATGGCGATAAGCCGGGGGTGGCAACCGCCAATGAAACCATTCAGCAGGTAAAACTTTTGGTTTAAATCTGTGCAATCATCACCTTTGATGAGTGAAATCACTGCACAAGATATTATCATTGCACTGCAAAAAAATTAATAAAACTATAGTACAGATAAGGAGCAGCAGCGATGAAGAACTGATTCATGATTTTCGGGTGCAGTTTAAAAAAATCAGGGCCATTATACGACTTACCGGCAATCTTAAAACGCCTTCCCCGTTAAAAAATTTATATGCTGCAGCAGGCAAAGTAAGAGAACTGCAGTTATTGAAAAATCAATTACAGAAGATTCAGCCAGTTGACGGACTTTCTCAATTTTACAACTTCATCAACCAGCAAATTTATAGTTCACTTGAATGCCTTAAAAATATAGCCGTGAATGATTACAAAAAAGACCTGGAGATGCTTGTAGCCAATGCAGATGATTATTTAACCGTAAGACAGGTAAAAAAATTTACCCATAAAAAAACTGAGGACTTAAAAAAAATATTTCAACTCCCCCGTAAAACAGACAAATCAATTCACGATGCCCGTAAAATTATTAAGGACCTGGTTTATTCTTTTCATAC
Organism: Sphingobacteriales bacterium; assembly: GCA_003963365.1. Classification (GTDB taxonomy): domain Bacteria; phylum Bacteroidota; class Bacteroidia; order Chitinophagales; family Chitinophagaceae; genus AWTP1-9. The sequence continues at coordinate 703,577 of RXJG01000004.1, read as the reverse complement.
ACTGGAAGAAACGGGTGTGGATGGATTTTATTTATCGCCTGCTGAAAAAGAATTCCTGCTTACTATCAGTACAGAGCTGGGTATATTTCAAGATTGGTGTACCATTATATCGCACCTGTCGTTAACAAAACTTCGATCAATACCCACAGACGAAAAATTAATCCTCAAAAAAATAAGGGAAGGGTTTTTAAAAGCAAAACAAGAGGCCCGGTCAATCATCCTTCCTCAACTAAATGAAAAGCGATTTTCCTTCGTAAAAACTGGTGGATAAGTATCTAACTTCCTGATTTTTAGTAACCAGCTATCTTAAAATAAATAATTCAGAAAAATATTTTCCCCTCCATTTTAAAAAATGGCATGGTATTAGAAAGTTGTTTGAAGTAATTGAAATTGATTCTTATAAAAAACTTATTTAAAAAACTGTAAAAAAATACCTTTATGAGTACATCAAATTATCCTGCATCAAATTTACCATCGCAGCCCCCCCGCAAAGACTACAAAAATTTAATTATCGGTCTTTTAGCAGCCGGTATAGCCGGCATGGGTGGTTATATGGCTTTCGACAAAACAAAAACAAACGAAACCATTCACCAGCAGCAAACGCAAATTGCTAAAGTAACCGATGACAAGAGTGAAATTCAAAAAAACTTTGATGCTTCTCTTGCCCGTTTGGATGCCATGACAGAAACGAATAACGGACTGGAGAAAAAGTTAACACAGCGTAACAAAGAAATTGATAAATACAAAAAAGAAATCCGCACCATTCTTAATAAAAAGAATGCAACTACGGCTGAATTAAACAAAGCAAAAGAACTGATTGCCCAGTTGAATGACAAAATCAATGGCCTGGAAACAGAAGTTGCCCGTTTAACACAAGAAAATAAAACGCTGGGTGAAGAAAAAGTGGTGTTAACGCAGCAAAAAGAACAACTAACACAGGACCTGGCAACCACCACTACAGTAAAAGAAGAATTAGCTAAAAAAGTAGATGTGGCTTCCACTCTTAATGCGTATAATGTTTCCATCACTCCTATTAATGTAAAACATAATGGCAGTGAAAAAGTTTCTACAACAGCTAAACGTGTTGACAAAATGCTGATCTCATTTGATGTCAACAACCGTATAGCACAGTCAGGTCAAACTGATTTATACGTTGTGGTGATTGGACCTGATGGTAAATTGGTTACCGATCAATCAATGGGCTCCGGAACATTTACAACAAGAGAAGAAGGTGATAAATCTTATACAACCAAAGTACCTATCGATTACGAGGCAGCAAAAACAAAAAAAGTAGAGTTTGCCTGGAAAGAAGTGAGCAAATTTCAACCGGGAAACTATACGGTACAGATCTACCAAAACGGGTTTAAAATTGGAGAAGGAACCCGTGAACTGAAAAAAGGTGGTTTGTTCAGCTAAACATCAAAGCCCTATTTCTGATAACTAAAGCTGCCCCGTTACCGGGGCAGTTTTTTTTATCGCTAACTTAAAGAGTGTTATCCCGTTTGCAACCCGTTAAATAGTAATCTTCACAAGTGTTTTTACGGTATGCCCTGTATATGTCGTCTTTCGTTTATTTTTCATTAACAAATAAGAATTTAATCATTTATACATTTTTTAAAAAAATTTGTATTTTGCAAACGTCTTTAAAGGTCAGTCAATATCTTCTCATCCTATTCCTAAATTTTAGTTTACTCAGATCCCCTATCCTGATTATTTTAATACACTAGAAAAAATTAGTCCCTGTTGAAATAACAAGAAATGCCCCCTATAATCAGGATTTACAAAAACGATAATAGACAAAGGAGGAACTAACCGTTCCTTCAAACATTATTATCATTCAAAAATTTTAGCAACAATAAATATAAAATTGCTTAAACCTGAGAAAATGAAACTAACAATTCACCCTTTAATTGTCGTACTCTTGTGCTTAACATTAATGACTGCGACATACGCTAATTCGGGAACACCTGAAAACAGAAATGAGGCTATTGCCGAAAAAATTCACAAACATGCTACAGGTTCGTTGATATTTCAACCACCTGTCTCTTTTGACGGCGGAGACGCTCCTGTCAGTTATGAAGGAAATGGTACTACAGATCTTTGTATCCATGACATGACAGGGCCAAATACAGGGTTTCTTTATCTTGGAGTTATCCCCCCAACCAGTAATGCCGGTAATTTAAAAAATGTAGCACCAGGAGCTGACAACACCGGTGCTAATGGAGACGGTTTGGAAGAAGATGCACTTACTGGCACCGCTACGGGTTATTTCAACAGTGGCAATTATATATTGTCTGCAAAAGTTACCAATAACACTGGTGGCAATGCCAACCTCTATGCCTGGGTTGACTGGAATAATAATGGTAATTTTTTAGATGCGGGTGAAATGACCTCTGTAGTAGTTCCCAATGGAGCCACTTCAGTTACATTAACATGGACAGGTATTTCTGATAATTTACCCCCCGGAGTAAAATATTATGTGCGACTCAGGCTTACTACCGATGTGCTTACTTCGCCATTGGGCTATGCATCAGACGGTGAAGCAGAGGATTATTACCTCAACGTGACAAGAATAACTCCTGATTTTAATGTAACAAAAGTTTATACCCCTGTCAGTGGTAATGTAAGTACAAACGATGAAGCTCCTGCAGGTACAACATATGGTACACCGATTGCCGATCCCGGTAATCCAAGTGCAACACTGCCTTCCGTTAATCCAGATGGAACGTATACCTTCACCACTTTTGCAAGAGGTATTTATTATTTCCATATACCGGTATGTGCCCCGGGCCAGAGCTCAGGCTGCAAACTGGTAGAATTGAGGATTATGGTAATTCAGGCAGCGTATGTACAACCACCCATAGCCAATACTGATGTTGTAAGCACAAAGGCGAACCAATTTGTGTCTATTCCAACGGCTGTGAACGATAACCATTCCTACCATGGAACTAATTTAAATCCTGCAAGTGTAACTGTTGTTAATCCTCCGGCACATGGGGGTACTTCCGTTTTTGTAAGTGGTAATATCGCCTACTCTCCAAATGCAAATTACGTTGGAAACGATACTTTGACATATAGCATTTGTGATGATGGAACTCCCACCCCTTCATGTGCCACTGCCAAACAAATTATTCGGATAGTTCCTGCCAATGCTGATAATACTACTGATGCGGCAGATGATTATGCACAGATTGTGATTAATAGCAGTATAAGTGATAACGTTTCTCTTAATGATACAGATCCCGAGCATGATGTTCAATCAACCGTTGCACAAAATATAACAATACCCGGCAAAGGCTCGTTTACTTTAAATACAACAGGTAATTATACATTTACCCCGGTGAATGGGTTTACGGGGCAGCTGGATATTCCGTATACCACATGTGATAACGGCATCCCGTCTGCATGCCGCACTGCTACCCTGCATATTTTAATGGTGCCGGCAGGTGCAGCACTACCAGTTAAGCTGGAATCATTTAATGCTGAACTTAACGATTGTGCCGTTACCTTAAAATGGAAAGTGAGTTACGAAACAAATTTCAAATCTTATACGGTTGAATATAGTAAGGACGGTACACATTTTAACCCGCTGGCAGTAATTGGCGGTAATGGTAATAACAGTGCTTATACCTATGTTCACAAATCGCCTGCTGATGGCAATGCGTACTATCGTTTAAAGATGACTGATATTGATAATTCGTTTGAATATAGCCAAATCTTGTCTTTACCGGTTAATTGTTCCAGGTCTTATTTAAAAGTATTCCCCACACCTGTTACTGATGGAAAACTACATGTTAACATCAGTACACTTACCGGTAATTTCGATTGTAAATTATTTAATTTAACCGGCCAGTTAGTAATCGCTAAAACCATCACTAAAGGAAACAATACCATCGATGTTTCTAAATTGATAAAAGGTGTTTATTACCTGAGCATGGAAGTAAATGGAAGCAGGGAAAGCTTTAAAGTGATGATTCAATAATAATTATCATCAAAAAATTATAAAACAGGAAAGCGTCTCTGCGGGACGCTTTCCTGTTTTATTTTATATCGCCGGGATAAATAAAGTATTACCTTCTCCCTGGCTGATTCTTACTGCTTACTCCCCGAAGTATCCGCAGGAGATTTTTTCTTCTTAAATAAATTATTCAGCGTATTCTTCAGCGTTTGAGTGGCTTTCTTTTTAGAAGAATCGAGATTATGGCCACCGGAAGAATCTTTGGCGCCGAATAATTGTTTCACTGCTTCTTCTTTCAAATCTTTTATAGCCTGGTTCTTAACTGCGGTAAGGGTATCTTTTATTGTTTGCTTTACCGTATCTGCTTTTGCTTTTGCAAAAGCTGCTGCCTGTTGCTGCATATCTTTTACAGCATCTCCCGCTACCTGTTTTAAATCTGTTTTTATCAACGGGTTGGTAAGTGTACCATCCATTTTAATATTGAGATCAACCATATCGCCCAATGTTACCGGGATACCATTGCTTACCGCTTTTGCAGATAGATTGTTTAATAAATTATTCCCCTGTGTGCCGAGGTATTTTCTGGGCACTTTCATTTGCACTGCATATTGTATGGACTGATCAAAACCATGCATACCGCCAATTTGCATTTCAATATCTTTTACTTTAACGGTAAATGGTTTTACCAGTACTTTACCATTGGCAAATTCAATATAATTTTTAATGTCTTTTAAAGTAACAGATTTTAGTTCTGAAATATCCAGCACCGCAGCTATTTTTTCCAGCGGGGCAAATTTTTTAAGTACTCCATCCAGCAGCAATAAATTTCCTTTACCGGTAAGACTGGACAGTAACGGCATCATATTCCCATTTAACTTACCCGTCATTGATAATTGCGAATTTAACTTACCATCCAAAAACTGTCCCACCGGCATTATCTTTTGTATGGTGTTAAACGCATAAAAAGCTTTTTGTATATCCACATCTTTTACATCGTATGTTAAATCAATAGCCGGCTGTTTTTTATTGGCTTTGGTTGAGTAAGAACCATTAAACGTTATTGAACCATCCAATGCTCCTGTTTTTACATTTTGCAGTTTTACTGTTTCATCTGCTATTAATAAACTACCGCTGATATTATTATAATCAACTTTATCATAGGTAACTTTTTGTGCAAGTGCATTAACCGTCAAATTGATATTAGCAGGAACAGCAAAGGGATCAGCAACATTGCCTGCAGATGTTGCAGTGGCAGTATCTGTTCCCATCCACTCGTTCAAATTCATTTTATCTGCTCCAATATTAACCACACCGGTAAGCGGCTGGTTGCTCATAACATACCCTATAAGATTACTGACTTTACCAGCCACTGTAAAATTTGTATTCCTGAAATTTCCTTTCATATCCTTCAATGCCGCATTACCGCCATTCAACTCCAATCCTGCGTATGAAACGTTTATTCCTGCCGGATAATCTTTAGAAGTATAATGAACGTTCTGTACATCACCGGTACCGTTTATTTTTATTTTATCATATTCTTTTTTATCAACAGCTGTTTTATTTCCCTCAAAAGAAATATCGGCATTGGCCAAACCCGCAATGGAAGTGCCGGGTTCCAGCTTTACAAACTGCTTTATATTATCCAGTGTAAAACGTCCTTTTGCCGTGCCTGAAAAATTTGTTGCTGAAATTGGCTTGCTCACATGTAATGTAAAATCAACCGGATCTTTACCAGCTTCTATGTGGCCGGCATTAATATCTATCACTGTATTATCAGCCACTCCACCTGAGTTAGCTATTTGTACTTTCATATTACCATTTTGCAATGGCTGCGGAAAAGCCGCAGAAGTGTAATAGAGATCTTTTATATCGAGAAATCCGCCTGCTTCAAAATTTCCCTGCTGGTTTTGCAGGGCAGACATATTCCCTTTTGCAAAAACATCGGCCCATACCAGGCCGCTCAGTTTGGTACCTGTTTCTAATTTTACAAATTTTGATACATTACCCAGGTTAAGTTTACCTTTTGCTACTGCATCAATATACCGGCTGGTTCCAGGATTTTTAAAAATCAATTTAAAATCAAATGGCTCATTACCCATTTCCAGGTGACCACTGGAAATATCAACAACCGTATTATCCATTTTACCATCGGGATTGGTAAAATGTGCGGCCAGCTGAATATTTTTTACCGGGTCAGGAAGGTCAGGATACTGGAAGAATCCATCTTTTACTTCCAGCTTAACATCATAACCCGGTAATTGCTGCGGACCATACAATCCTTTTACATATCCATTGAATAAAGCTTTGCCGCTTGTTTTAATATTATCAAAATCCTTTTTGTACACACCGGGCACAAGGGAGAGAATATCTTTAAAATCATTGGAAGGAGATTGAAATTGAATATCCATATTGTACACACTGTCGTTTACAAACTGGAAAAATCCTTCCGTGCTCAGTTTAAGATTGTTTACCGTAATATCATTTGTTTTAAAACTGTATTTACTGTTCCTGGTATCTACCTGGATATCCCCGTTAATTTCAGCTTTTGCATTAGAGAGATAAGTAACCGGGCCGTAAGAAAAACTGGCAGCTGTTGCTTTTGTGCTGGTGCTTAATGCAAACAGGCTGGAAGTAAAATCACCACTGCCTTCATGATTCAACCCGGATATCTCGGCATTCATTCCTGATGCAGCATCATTATAATAAATATATCCATCGCTGATAACATATTTCTCCAGCGTCATTTTAAATGCGGAAGCGGATGTATCCGCAGCAGTAGTATCACCTGTATGGCGCATAATATCCCAGTTCGCTTTTCCTTCTTTATTAACCAGTGCATGGATACGGGGTTCATAAAGATAGACCCCCTTTACTTTTATATCTTTTCCTTTTATTACGCTGATAAGATTGAGTGAGACTTCTGCTTTTTGTGCTGATACCAATGTGTCTTTTTCAAACACATCTGTACCTACTACCGATAAACTATCCAGCGAAAGTGTAACAGAAGGGAAATGACGAAACAGCGATAGCCCGGCTTCTTTAAAATCAACTTTTGCGGTAAGATTTTTATTGACTTCCTTTTTAACTAATTCCGTTAGCTGTTTCTTAAAGAAAAACGGAACAACAAAGGCAAGGGCTATAAGACTTACTAAGCACAGAACAAGGATTTTGACAACTCTCTTTATCATGGTATTCGGTTTCCGGTTAGCAAAAAATTGCTGTGTAAGTTACTAAATACTATTGTGGTTTAAAAGCGATTTATCATTGTTGATATAACATGTTGGGAGAGCCGCCTCACTTAACTTTAAACACACAAAAGATAATAATTATGGTTTTCATTCACCCGGGTATAAAGGGAAGCAGGGAAAGCTTCGATCATTCAGGTAACTTTTTTCAATAAGCATCAAAAAAAGCTGCCCCGGGTACGGGGCAGCTTTTTTTATTGTGCCGGATAGAATACATAAAAAAATGTACTTTTAATAATACTATAGTTAGTATATATGGAGATATACCCCTCGGAAGTCTCACCGCAGTTTATTGACTTGTTCATGAATAAAATGAACTTTACTGAAGAAGAATTTACCCTCATACTTTCTTTTTTCAGAAGAGAATATATTCCCCGTAAATTTTTTTATTTGAAGACAGGACAAGTGGCAAAATATAAAGCCTATATTAATAAAGGAAGTACCCGCACTTTTACAACAGATGAAAAAGGTGGTGAACATATTTTATATTTTTCTTTTGAAGACTGGTGGATAGGTGACCTGGAGAGTTTTTATAATCAGCAGCCAACCACTTTAAATATACAGGCCATGGAAGATTGCGAATTATTGTTACTTCATAAAAATGACCTGGAGAAATTAGGCGGGCAAATTCCCAAACTGAAAACATTGTTTGCAGAGAAAGAAAGAAAATCTTCCTTCGCCAATATGCAAAGACTAAAAGAAGTAAAAACCTTTTCAGCCGAAGACCGTTACCTTAATCTTATCAATAAACATCCTGAAATTTTTCAGCGTATTCCACTTCAGTATATTGCCATGTATCTTGACATAGAGCCACAATCGCTCAGCCGCATGCGTAAAAGACTTAGCTGTAAATAATTTCTTAACCCAGGTTAAGTGACTTATTAACCCGGGTGATTGGAAACAGCGATCATTCATTTCATCTTTATGTTACAAAAGCAACTGAAATGAATAATCAACTTCCCCCACCTCCCGCACAAATGATGCAAATGATTACCGGCTTCTGGACATCCTGCTGTATATATACCGCAGCTAAACTCAATATTGCCGATCATTTGAAAGATGGACCGCAGACTGCAAACCAGTTGGCCGAATCCACCCACAGTCATGCTCCTTCCCTGCATCGGGTATTAAGGGCTTTATCAAGTGTTGGTGTATTTAAAGAAAATGATCAGCAGCAGTATGAGCTTACCCCGCTTGGCAATACGCTGCAAGCTGATGTGCCCGGCTCTATGAAGGCAATGGCCATTGCACAATTAGGCGATCATTTTAATGCATGGGGCAATTTGGTTTACAGTGTAAAGACCGGCAAAATTTCATTTGATAACATCGAAGGAATGTCTGTATGGAAATATTATGAAACACACCCGGACGAAGGAGTGAATTTTATGAAAGCAATGTCGGGGCTTACCGGTGCGGTTATCATGAATGTTTTACCTGAATATGATTTCACCGCATTTAAAACAATCATTGATGTGGGCGGTGGCAATGGCACTTTGCTGATGGCGGTTTTAGATAAAGCACCCAATGCAAAAGGAATTGTGTTTGATAAAGAATATGTTGTGGCAGAAACAAAAAAAATATTAGCACAAAAAGGATATACCAACCGCTGTGAAACAGCAGCGGGTAGTTTTTTTGATTTTATTCCGGCTAATGCTGATGCCTACATTATGAAAATGGTACTGCACGACTGGAATGATGAACAAAGCTTACAGATATTAAAGAACTGCAACAAGGCCATGAAACAAGGAAGTAAACTGCTGGTGCTTGAATCTGTTATTCCGGAAGGTAATGAACCACATCCAGGAAAATTTATGGACATCAATATGCTGGCAATGACAGGCGGAATGGAAAGAACGGAAAAAGAATTTGCCAGCCTTTTTGCAAAAGCTGGTTTAAAACTTTCCCGGGTGATACATACACATACCCCTCTCTTCAGCATAGTAGAAGCAATAAAAGAATAAACAACCCCATCTATTAACTAATAAACAAAAATCAATGAAACAGATCTCAGCACTTCTGTCAGCAGCCATGTTGGTATTGCTGGTTGCCTGCAACAACAATGAACCTGCTAAGGAAGAAACCAAAACAACAGCGAATACCACTGCTACTGCAAAACCAACAGAGCCTCCGGCATTTCAACCGTATACAATTGTTACCGTTCAGCATAAGGTAAAAGACTTTGATAAATGGTTGCCGGTTTACGTGGCAGATGATTCAGCCAGGAAAGCAAACGGGCTAACTGAAATTGGTATAGGAAGAGGTTTGGATAACAACAATGAGATCATCGTGGCATTTAAAGCTGATGATATTCAAAAGGCAAAAGATTTTACGAAATCACCTAATCTGAAAACAGCGATGCAGAAAGCTGGTGTAACCGGTCCGCCAACTATATCTTACCTCACTGTTATTCGTGATGATAACAGCAACATTGAACAGAAAGATAGATTAATGGTAGCGCATCATGTAAAAGATTTTGATGCCTGGTTAAAAGTATATGACAACGAAGGAAAAGCAACCAGGGCTGCCAATGGTCTCATCGATCGTGGTCTTGCCCGAGGAGTGGATGATCCAAATACAGTGTATGTATTGTTTGCCGTTACGGATATTGCCAAAGCAAAAGCAAGGACAAACTCACCGGAGTTGAAAAAACTGATGACCGATGCAGGTGTTGATGGACCACCTGCTATTAATTTTTATAAGCTCACTAAATAATTTCATTCAGCATTTATTAAATGAGCCACGATGCTTACAGTAAGCAGTGGCTCATTTATTTTTTGTTTACTTGCTTAGTTTTGGAATTTATGTTATGACCAGAACTCATCCCATGCAGCCAGGTCAAAGAAGTATTCACTGCCACTGATAACCTGCCCGTCTTTAAATTCAAAAACAATGCAGCAATCCACATCCAGTTTTTTACCGTTGCGTTCACCGGTATTACGATGAATACCTACCACATACCCATCATCATTGGCAGTAACAGATTTTAATACAGCCCTGAAACTGCCGTTTGTTTCACCACCATATCTTCCAAATTGTGTAAATACCGCTTCTTTCCCTTTGCGGTTACCGGCAACAGGACTTTTACCGGGTGTATGCCAGGAAACATTGTTATGAAAAAGTTCGTTAAGGGTGTTGATGTCGGCCGCATTGAAAGCTGTATAACCACGGCTTACCAGTTCTGCGTTTTTTTCTGAAATACTCATAATTGCTGTTTCCATTTTTTACTATTTAAAGTGTAAGTAATTAATTGACGATATAAAAATGGATAACAAAAACCGGAAAAATTTTAACCCATGTTAAAATCCTGTCATTTACCGGAAATTCTTTTACGAATGCGGCTGAGTGATGGCCCTGCAATACCGAGGTAAGAAGAAATATGATACAATGGGATGTTATCAATAATATCAGGTTTCATCTGTATTAATTCCAAATAACGTTGCTCGGCAGATTTAAAAACGAAACTTTCGGCACGGTCCACTGCAATATCAAAAGCTTTTTCTGCCATCAGTCTTCCAAAGCGTTCCCATGCATGCGATTGTTTGTACAGCCTGTGCAGATCAGTAAGCGTAATGCAGATGGCACGGGCATCGGTAATGGCCACCGTGTTAAATTCGCAGGGACTTTCATGAATAAAACTTTTGTATGTTACTACCGGCTGACCGGGTGGAAAAAGAAACATATTTACTTCTTCTCCTTTTTCATTAAACAAATAAGCCCTGAAATATCCTTCCAGCGTAAAACCAAGATAGCGGCATATACTGCCCTGTGGATTGTATATATCACCTTTTTTATACTCCCTTATTTTCCAGCAATCTTCCGAAAGATCAAACTCTTCTCCCGGTAGCTGTGCAAAATGGCCTAATGCTGATTTGAGGATTTCAATTTCCGTCATAGTTCAATGCTTTACTGATTTGATTGATGATTGACTGAAGTTTTCCTGAATGACGGATAATTTGTTGCTGTATGAAAGATAATGTTTTTTGTTTGTTGCTGTGCAAACAATAAAAGAAGAATGAAAACTGACCCACGCAAAGCTGCAAACTAATTAACACAGCAGGCAATCATGGCGCCTTTGCTCCTTAGCCCCTTTGCGTGAAATAAACTCATTATACTTAACTTTAAGTACCACCAATAAACTACCACACATGAAACTCATTACTGTTATCACTGCCATTTTATTTTTATCAGCCTGTGCTCAAAAGAAAGATAAGCGGCAACTATTAACCGGCATGTATAAATTAGTGATTGCTGAAAATATGGACAGTGCCGGTATATGGCATGAAGACCCGTGGACAAAAGGCGGCACTGGTTATATTGTATATGATGGACTGGGACATATGGCGGTGCATATTACCCGTGCAGGATATAAAGATTATAACTGGTTAAACAGAACAGATGCATTGAAGCCGGATAAAATAAATGCCCGGATAGATAGTATGTCTGTTGATGAACTGAAAGCAGCCGTTAAAGAATTTGCCGGCAGCTATGCTTATGCTGCTAATTATACTGTGGAAGATACAGCAGATGTGGTAGTGCATCACCGCCTCTCCGCTTCTGTACCGGCAGAGTGGGGAACAATAGCACCAAGAGCATTTAGTTTTAGTGGTGATACGGTTATACTGCGTGTGCTGGATGGTAACAGGAGGTTGAAGTGGGTGAGGGTGCGATAATTTAATTCGAAGAAGCATAAAAGAAAGGGTTTATTATTTGAACACCAATAACGGCATAAAGATATCATCCTTCGTAAAACGACCAATACAATTTGAATTCTTCTTTCTTTTCGTATTCCTGTATTTTTTGCATTATTGATTTTCGATGTCCTGCGCCAACCGTAAATATTGCTTTATCGTAATAATTTTCTTTACTGTAATTATAAATTTTTTGAAGCCATTCATTCTCTCGTTTGTCTTGTTCTTCATAAAACAAATTCCAAAGACGAAGTATCTGATTCTTGTTTGGCATGAATTCGATAAGATTTCTTTCTGTGATCTTCTTTACTTCAGACAATTCCAGGTTTCTTTTACTGTTGAGAAAAGTAAAACCCTCTTTTACTGTCATTTCGATTTGCTCCTCTTCTAATTTTTTATAAACCTCGTATCTTTTGAATGCACCAAATATATTTTCAATATCATTTGTAAGCAAGAGCGGGTTTAGTGAAATATCGACAGGAATGTGCCGAATGTTATGATTTATTAGATATCTCTTTATAGATTTTACTTCGGGTGGTTCACCAAGGATTTGGGGTTTGGTGTAAATTATATCAAAATGATCGGTTGATAGTTCCTCAAAAATTACATCAGGGTTTAAAGATTCAATAATTTTATACAATTCATCTGAATTGCTCTTACCGATCTCTCCATGGTGTGTGCCAACTAAAGTTATATTATACATAACTTATTAATAAATATCTCTCCCATATTTAATTCCCATAATATTTAACTTATGATCAACTACTTCTGAAATTAAACTACCTAGGCCGCAATCATAAGATCTTTTATTATCAATGCTGCGAACATACTTATACATGAAAGCCTGCTTTAAATACAAATATTTGTTTACAGCTTCAGGAACAAGCACAATATTTACTGCATCACCATCGACCATACTGCTAGGGTAAATTATGCCATTTATTAAATCATCATAATAAATTTTGTAATATTCTCTAATTACACAAAAGAAGGCTGTTGTGATAAAATACTGTTGATCATATTCATATCTCACCGAAGCTAATTTCGACAACAAAAACCAGCATTCTTTGATTAACAAGGCAGATTCGTGAGGAAAATCTTTTTCGAGATTTTCTAAATAATTATCAACAACTCTTTTGAGACCAGGATGAGCTTTTAGTGCCTTCTCTTCAAAACATAGGTTTATTACTGGAAATTTGTTTATCAAATGCCATTTACCAAAAGTAAAGTATTGAATGGGTTCATCATTTTTATCACTAATTAATTCCTTGTAACATTCAAGTGAAGCACCAGCAATAAACTTTGTTTGATCATCAGACGGAAGAGTTCCATAAAAGACACTTTCTTCTGGACGATTAAATCTACTAGCTTTAATATCTTTTATATTTTTACTATTATAGGAGATGTCAAACTCATCTTCAAAAATTTCACCATTAAAATTTGGCCTTGCTCTTAAAAGCCATTCTACCTCAACTGGAATAGAAGCGAAAGGAATTTTGGCAATAATTTTATGCCAAGCATCACATAATTCTTGGAAATTTTCTTGATTTATCTCTTTAGTTGCATATGATTTTATATTATCAAGTTGGGATGAGAGCTCATTAATCTCTTTATCGCTGTAGTTAAACTGAGAAGGATTAATTTCATCGCCGTAGACAACTGCTCCTCTTTTTTTTTGATTTTCCATTCTACAAAAATAAATCAAAATTAAAATTGCTTTCCTACAATAAATATCGATCAGAACGTACAAGAGTGCGACGCAACAGAAGCTTAATAGCAGCAATCTCGCTAGCTTCCAAAAAAATGTTGAACAACTCAATTCATTCAACATTCAAAATTCATCATTCAAAATAACCCTTAGTGGTCATTCAAAGGCAATCCTCTCTTCTGCCATTCAATCCAGTTTACATACTCAGGAGCCACCCGGTGTTCTTCCATCGTAATACAATTATCAACGGGGCATACGAGTTTGCATAAATTACAGCCCACACATTCTTCTTCAATTACGGTGTAAGTATTGTATGGCTTTCCGTATGCTAATTTTATTGATTGGTGAGAGGTATCTTCACAGGCGATATAACATAAACCGCAGTGGATACATTTATCCTGGTTGATCTTAGCAATATGGTGGTAGTTGATATCCAACTCTTCCCAATGCGTAATGGTGGGCACCGATTTACCAATGAAATCTTCCAGCTTTTGAAATCCTTTTTCATCCATCCAGTTATTCAATCCTTCTATCATATCTTCCACAATACGGAAACCATGTTTCATGGCCGCTGTACAAACCTGCACATTGCTGGCGCCGAGCAACATAAACTCCACCGCATCTCTCCATGTACTGATACCACCAATACCGCTGATGGGAACTTTACTGGTCAATTCATCCTGCGCAATGGTAGTGAGCATCTTCAACGCAATCGGTTTTACGGCCGGGCCGCAATAACCACCAAACACACTCTTACCCGCCACATAAGGATTGGGAACAAAGGTATCCAGGTCAACACCCGTTACGGATTGAATGGTATTGATCAAACTCAACCCATTAGTACCGGCCTTTACAACGGAGCGGCCTGTTGGCACTACAGAATGTACGTTCGGAGTTAACTTCGTTATTACGGGAATAGTAGCTGCTTCCATCACCCATTCCACCACCATGCAGGCAATTTCAGGGTCTTGTCCTACGGCTGCCCCCATACCCCGTTCCGTCATTCCATGCGGACAACCAAAGTTTAATTCCAGTCCGTGAGCACCGGTATCTTCCACTTTCTTAATTAATTCATGCCAGCTCCTGCGGTCGTTATCGGCCATCAGGGAAACAATCATGGCCCTGTCGGGGAACAGCCTTACACACTCTGCAATTTCTTTGAGGTTAATCTCCAACGGACGGTCGCTGATGAGTTCAATATTATTAAAACCCATCACTCTTTGTCCGCCATAATCAACAGCCGAATATCTTGAAGAAACATTCTTCACCTGTGAGCCTAGTGTTTTCCAAACCACTCCGCCCCAGCCGGCTTCAAAAGCACGGAGCACATTGTATTTTTTATCAGTAGGCGGCGCACTCGCTAACCAAAAAGGATTAGGAGATTTGATGCCGAGGAAGTTTGATTCAAGAGAGGCCATGTTTTATGTTGAATTTTGAATGTTAAATGTTGAATGGTTTGTTTGTTATGTTGAATGTTGTATGTTGAATGGTTTTTTTATGGTGAATGAGGTGCTGTGGTTTATTTTTGATTTAATGATTCCTGTGACGTCTTTACTATTTTGGTTAAAATATTTATGATGTGTTCTATTTTTTGTAAATGCGCTGCATAATCAAGTTTTACAAACTGGCTTTTATCTAATAACCTTAACCAATATTTAGTTTCTCTTGCCTCTTTGGAAGCGATGGACATCTTCATTATAAAATCTTTTTTTGTTTGTGCCGCATTTGCTTCCTCAACATTAGCACCAATGCTGGTTGCACTTCTCAATAACTGTTTTGAAATAACAAATTCATTATGCTGAATTAACGTTTTATATAACCCTATTATTTCAATAGAGAAATCAAAAGTCAGGTTTAATATTTTATTATCTTCTTTCATTCAAAACCTCTAATTACTATGTTGAATGTTGTATGCAAACTGCCATGCTAAATGTTGTATGTTAAATGTTAAATGAATTCATACAACATTTAACATTCAACATAATTTTAAGTATTTCAAAATTGCCCTTGCTCCATCCTTCCCGGCTTGTACTGCATCTACTACTTCTTTACCTCCGTTTACCGCATCACCACCGGCGAAAACACCCTTTATGTTTGTGGCACAGTTATCAGTTTTTATTTTGAATGCTGAATGTTGAATGTTGAATTTTTTTATGAGTTTTTCGTATGGCGTTTGCCCTGCAGCTTTAATCACCATGTCCACTTCCAGTGTAAAGGTCTCACCGGTATCAACAGGGGAGCGGCGACCGCTGGCATCCGGCTCACCCATCTGCATTTTACTACATACTAAACTTTTCACTTTTCCCTTTTCACTTTTCACTTTCTTAGGAGCTGCTAACCAGATGATTTCACAACCATCTAACATCGCAATGTCCAGCTCATGCTGAGTACAGGGCATTTCATCTTTAGTGCGGCGATAAACTATGGTGACTTCTTTTGCACCCAAACGTTTTGCCTGTGTGGCGGCATCAATCGCCGTCATACCCATACCAATCACGGCAACTTTATCTCCTACAGGAACAGTTGGATACCCTTTTGCTCTTAAATCATAAATGAATTGAATCGCATCTACCACCCCTTCTAATTTTTCACCGGGTATTTCCAGCTGACGGGCAATACCAACACCGATACCAAGAAATACTGCATCGTATTCCTTTTTCAATTGCGCCAATGAAATATCTTTTCCCAGCTCCTGGTTGTATTTAATTTCAATACCGCCAATAGCAGTAATATAGTTCACCTCCTCTTCGCAGAACTGAGGGGTTACTTTATAAGCGGCAATACCATAGGTCATCAAGCCACCACCTTTACTTTCTTTTTCATAAATAGTAACATCCACACCTTCTTTTGACAATACATGAGCACAACTTAATCCTGCCGGGCCAGCACCTACAATGGCCACTTTTTTTCCAGTAGAAGGTTTGCGTTCAAACAGCTGCCAGTTATTCTCCATTGCTTTTTCTGTGGAGTAACGCTGCAGTTTCGCAATAGGAATGGGTGGTTCATCCATTAAATTGAACACACAGCTTCCTTCACATAATTTCTCCACCGGACAAACCCTGCTGCAACCAGCACCCATAATATTGGAAGAAAAAATAGTGTGGGCACTGCCTTTTATATTACCACTGGTAATTTGTTTGATAAACTTGGGTACATCAATGCTTGTAGGACAGCTTTTAGTACACGGAGCATCATAACAAAACAAACAACGATTGGCTTCCACCAGCGCCGCATTTTGTGTTTCAAATGGCGGGTGAATATCGCTGAAGTTTTGTTCGTACTGCTCAGCAGTTAACCTGTTATTTTGTATAGCCATTTTTAATTATGTTGAATTTTGAATGTTGTGTGTTGAATGATTTTTCATTCAACATTTATCATTTAACATTCATCATAGCTCTGTTAATCGTCCGTAAGTCTCCGGTCTTCTGTCACGGAAGAATTGCCATACGCTTCTTACTTCTTCAATCATATCCAGATCAAATTCTGCAATCAGCAATTCATCTTTGTCTTCGCTTGCCTGTGCAAATATTTGTCCGCGGGGGTCAACGAAATAAGAGCTGCCGTAGAACTTACCAAGGTTCCATGGTTTTTCTTCTCCCACCCTGTTGATGCAGCCCATGAAGTATCCATTAGCGGCTGCATGTGCCGGTTGCTCCAGCTTCCATAAATACTGGCTCAGTCCTGCTACCGTTGCAGATGGGTTGTAAACTATTTCAGCACCATTCAATCCCAAACATCTTGCCCCATCAGGAAAGTGACGGTCGTAACAGATGTACACACCAATCTTAGCATACCTTGTTTGAAAAACAGGATAGCCTAAGTTACCGGGCTTAAAGAAAAACTTTTCCCAGAAACCACTGGTATGCGGAATATGATTCTTGCGATATTTTCCCAAATACGTTCCATCAGCATCAATCACTGCTGCCGTGTTATACAATACACCTGCCTGTTCTTTTTCATATACGGGAACAATAATTACCATCTGGTATTTCTTAGCATACTCCGCCAGGCGGTCTGTTGTTGGGCCCGGAACTGTTTCAGCAGATGCATACCATTTTCTATCCTGGCCGGGACAGAAATAAGGGGTATTAAAAATTTCCTGCAAACAAAGTATCTGCACTCCTTTTTTTCCGGCTTCATCAATCAGGGGAATATGTTTTTGATACATTGCCTCTACAATTTCCGCAATGGTTCCTTCGCCTTCTGTTTTAGGCAAACTCATTTGTATTAAACCGGATTTGATAATTCTTGGCATTGATTGCTATTTTAAATGATGAATTTTGAATGTTGAATGAATGATTTATCAATCGTTTAATGCTTTTTCTATTTTTTTATCAGGTATCAGCCAAATTAATGATACCGTTAGAAACATGAACCCTGAAATAACCGGGTCTATAAAATGTGCTACCGGTATTGAACACGTATATAACAATATAGAGCCTATTTCTTTATAGCCCATCGGTTTTACCACATCATGAACCAGCTGGTTCTTTTTATTTCCTTTTACAATTGCCTTTTGCAAAATGTTATACGCCACTGCACACAGCAAACATAAAACGGCATAAGCCGTTATAGTAGTCTTTTCAAAATGATTCTCTCCCATCCAGGCAGTAGCCACAGGCATAAGTGACAACCAAAACAACAAATTAATATTTGCCCATAAGATTCCCGGCGTAACTCTTGAAACGGTATGAACCAAATGATGATGATTCACCCAGTAAATAGCTACTCCTAAAAAACTTAATCCATAACTTAAAAACTTTGGCACCAGTGGTTTTATTATTTCCCAGCTGGTTCCTTCCGGCGCTTTCATCTCCAGTACCATAATGGTGATGATAATAGCAATAACTCCATCGCTAAATGCTTCCATTCTTGATTTACCCATGCTTTTTTTTATGTTGAATTTTGAATGTTAAATGTTGAATGAATACAATTGCTATGTTGAATTTTGAATGTTAAATGTTGAATGAAACCTACTACTATTTTAAATTTTGAATTTTGGGTTTTAAATTTAAAATGAGAATTATTATTATCCCAGCAGCTTATTCCTATCATTCAACATTCATCATTTAACATTCAACATAATGCTTAAATGTATTGTTTCACTTTATTACGCTTAATAAACTGTCCATATCCTTTCTTCACCAAACATGCATTATTATCAATGGCTACTTCCCCTCTTAATAGCACTGTTTTTATTTTACCGGTGAATTCCCATCCTTCATATCCGCTGTAATCAACATTCATATGATGTGTTTTGGCAGAGATAGTATGTTTCTCATTCGGGTCCATGATAATGATGTCAGCATCGCTGCCTATACCTATCGTTCCCTTACGGGGGAACATGCCAAAAATTTTCGCCGGATTAGTACAAGCTACTTCCACGTATTTATTTAAGGTGATTCTATTTTTCACCACACCTTCACTGAATAATAATTCCATCCTGTTCTCAATTGCAGGATGCCCATTTGGTATTTTACTAAAATCATCTTTGCCCATTAATTTTTGTTGCCACATAAACGGACAATGGTCTGTTGCCACCACCTGCACCATTCCCTGGTTAATACCAGCCCATAATGTTGCCTGGTCTTTCTTTTCTCTCAACGGGGGACTCATCACCCATTTTGCTCCATCTTCTCTTTCGTATAGTGATGCATCAATGATTAAATACTGTATGCAGGTCTCTACAAACATTTTTTGATTTCTTCTTGTGGCATTACGCACTGCATTCAATGCACCTTCACATGTTAAATGCACAATATAACCCGGGCAACCAGTATAAGAAGCCATATCTACAAAACGTTCACTGGCCTCTGCTTCTGTTATTTCCGGTTGAGATAAATAATGATATAATGGAGTTAGTTTCCCTTCTGCTTTATGTTTGGCAATAAGATAATCAATCATATCACCATTGGTAGCATGCACATTAATTAATCCACCGTGTTTTTTTACTTCTTCCATCAAACCAATCATCTGTCGGTCATCAATCATTAATGCACCTTTATACGCCATAAAGGTTTTGAAAGAAGTAATACCGTATTCTTCAATAAAAGTCCTTATCTCTTTTTTAGTTTCTTCATTAAAATCGGTAACCGCCATATGAAAACTATAATCACCCACACAATTATTATCGCTTCTGCTCTTCCAGTCGTTTAAGGCGCTTTGCAATGATTTGCCTTGTGTTTGCAGGATGAAATCAATCACCATCGTAGTACCACCATATAATGCTGCTCTTGTCCCGGTTTCATAACTGTCGGATGAAAACGTTCCCATAAAGGGCATATCCAAATGCACATGCGGGTCAATACCACCGGGCATCACCAGTTTGCCGGATGCATCAATAATTTTATCTGCACTCACCGAAAGATTTTTACCAATGGTTTTTATTTGTTCCCCTTCAATAAAAATATCGGCCACATAATCGGCATCTGCGGTAATAATTCTTCCGTTTTTAATTAATACACTCATAACTATTTATTTTGAATGATGAATGTTAAATGTTACATGTACTTCATTCAGCATTCAACATTTAACACTCAACATAATTTACATCATTTTTTCTTCATTAATAACCAATAAACGGTACCACTCACAAAAAACCCTACAAACCATGCATAATTATATAAATGACTAATCCATTCCGGAACGGTGTCTGCTTCAATCAATTTCACTGTTACTAAAAAACCCGGCACATTAGGTAATATGCCGCAAAGCAAAGCGATGATGGCTCTGTTGTTTATTCCATTGGAGAAACTATAGTTGCCATGTTTGGAATAGAGGTCATTCAACAACAATGTTTGCTTTCTTATAAAATAATAATCTGCAATCATAATGCCACCAACAGGGCCGAGCAAACTGGAGTAAGCAATCAACCAGGTAAAAATATAACCATTAGGGTCGGCAATTAATTTCCATGGAAATATTAATACGCCAATGATACCGGTAATATAACCACCGATACGAAAACTGATTTTCTTTGGCGCCAAATGTGCAAAGTCATTAGCCGGACTTACAATATTGGCCGCAATATTTGTTGCTAATGTGGAGATGGCCACCGCAATCATGGCAAACGTAACTATCAACTTATTTTCAAACTTACCCGCCAATGCTACGGGATCCCAAATAGTGGTGCCATATACAATGGCTGTAGCAGAAGTAACCACCACGCCAATAAATGCAAATAAGGTCATGGACGGTGGTAAACCAACGGCCTGCCCTCTTATTTGTGCCTGCTGACTTTTTGCATATCGTGTAAAGTCGGGAATGTTTAATGATAGTGTTGCCCAAAAACCAACCATACCTGTTAATGCGGGAAAGAAATAGTTCCAGAAAGAGGCACCGGTTAATTTAGTTGGTTGATCTAAAATTGGGCCTAATCCATTAGCCGCACTGATAGCCCAGAATAATAGTGCTAATGCTGCTGCCGGTAAAAAGAATGCTTTAAAAACTAATAATTTTCGTATACTTTCTACTCCGAGATATACTACAAACATATTGAGCAACCAGAAGAGTAAAAAACATATCATAGGTATGGCCTGCGGAAATAATGAATGATTATCTATCTCCGGTAAGGAAGGGTTCCATGCTCTTACTATGTTATAGATTGATGCAGCGCCAATCCATGTTTGAATACCAAACCATCCGCAGGCAACAATGGCTCTTAATATTGCAGGAATGTTAGCACCCATTGTACCAAAACTTGCTCTTGCAAAAACTGGGAACGGAATACCATACCTGGCACCGGCATGACCATTTAATATCATTGGTATTAATACAATCGTATTGCCAAGAAAGATGGTGAGTATTGCCTGCCACCAATTCATACCGCCACCAATTAAAGAACTTGCCAGCATGTATGTTGGTATGCACAAACTCATGCTAATCCATAAAGCTGCATAATTCCATGTTCCCCATTTACGTTTGTTTTTGGGAACAGGAGCTAAATCTTCACTGTATAAATTGGAAGACTGTAATTCCTCTGTAAGCAGTTCTTCTGTATGCATTAAGACAATTTGAAAATGAGACAATTTGAAAATTTGAAGATGAATCATCAGCACATCCTCAAATCTTCAAATCATCAAATTGTATGTTGGTCGGCGATTTTAATTGCTTCGCTGATGATGGCTAATCCTTCATCAATTTGTTCTTTGGTTATCGATAAAGGTGGCGCCACAAAAATGTAATTCCATCTTACAAAAGTGTACATGCCTGATTCTTTAATCTTAGCTGCCACTTTATTCATCACTACCATTTCATCAGGCCTTGCGTTGAATGGAGCCATTGGTTCTTTTGTTTTTCGGTTCTTCACTAATTCAATACAACCTAATAAACCAGTATTTCTCCAATCGCCGATGGATGGATGCTTTTCTTTTAATTGATGCACCTGCTGATTCATGTATTGTTCCATAGCGAGGCAGTTTTCAATCAGTCCTTCGTCTTCATATATCTTCAATGTTTCCAGTGCAGCAGCACAGGCAACAGGATGGGCAGAGTAAGTTAATCCCAATGGTAATACTGCATCATCATATTTAGCAGCGATTTTATCACTCACCTGCAAACAGCCAAATGGTAAATAACCACAGGTTAATCCTTTTGCCATGGCTATCATATCCGGAACAATATCATGATTCTGGAATCCGAACCATTTACCAGTACGGCCTAAACCACTCATTACTTCATCAATAATTAATAAGATGCCATGCTTTTGTGTGATTTCTCTTACTGCTTTCAAATACCCTTTGGGATATTGTAAGCAACCGGAAGTTCCGGATTCACCTTCTAATAAAATAGCAGCGATATTATTGGGACCTTCATAGGCAATCACTCTTTCCAGTGAAGCCACGGCTTCTTTCAGTAAATTTTCTTCACCATATTCCCAGCGATATAAATAAGGTAAATCAAAATGCACAAAGTTGGGAGCCTGCTGTGCATCTACGGGCAACTTGCGTGGGTCACCTCCTGCTGATATTACACCCATTGTTGCTCCGTGATAAGATTGATAACGGGTAAGAATTTTGTGCCGGCCGGTATACAATCTTGCTAATTTAATTCCGTTTTCAATTGACGTAGCGCCGCACAAAGTGAAGAATGATTTATTCAAATCACCGGGACAAATTTCTGCTAAACGTTTACCTAAATCAGCACGGGCTTTGGTAACACAGGATGGGGTAACATATGCTACTTCCTGCATTTGTTTTACCACAGCTTGTGTCACTCTTTGATTACCATGACCAATATTTACATTCATCAGTCCCGATGAAAAATCAATAATTCGGTTTCCATCGTAATCATAGAGATAAACACCTTCTGCATATTTTACTGCAATAGGGTTGGTTCCTTTCTGTTTGCTCCAGCTAAACAACGTATAATCCTGGCTGTCCTGGATTATTTCCTGTGCTTGAGAGATTGTTTTAGTTGACATATTTTTTTATTTATGTACTTAGCTAATTGTTGCTATTAAGCTGCATTGGCGTCGCACTCTTGTACATTAGTAGCTTTATTCAGCTTTTTTGATTAGTTCACTTAAACCCAATTCTTTCTCTTTCCTCCCACTTTCTTTGCGATGCTTTTTCATCGAGTAAATTTTCCATCGCATCATAAATCTGGTTTAGCTGTGCATCGTGTTCGCCTATTCTTTCTTTTATTTGTTTTAGCTGCTCTTTCAAATCATTTTCCTGAATTAAAATCCTTCTTATTTCTACAAAGGCTCTCATGATGGCGATGTTCATAGCAATCGCTTTATCAGAGTTTAGTATTCCGCTTAACATGGCTACACCTTGTTCCGTAAAAGCGTAAGGCAATGCAGTCTTGGGTCGCTTTTTAGAGTATGTCATCACAAATTGTGATGACATAGATTTCTCTGTCGCTTCAATTTGAAGCTGTATATCTTCAAATTCTTCTTTGCTAAGCCTAAACATGAAGTCTTTAGGAAATCGGTTCATGTTTCTTTTTATGGCCTGATTTAATACCCTGGTTTCCACCTGGTAAAGTGTGGCCAGGTCAAAGTCAAGCATTACCCTTTCTCCTCTTACTTCATAAATTCTGTTCTGAATAGATTTAATGATTTGCATTGCTATTAATATTGTAAGGCTACAAATTGACTATTCACCATTCACCATTGACCACTCACCATCTAACTCATCCAGTTAACCCCCGCTTCGGGATTCCATTTGGTAGTTGATTTTTTCAATTTGGTCCAAAACTCAATAGAACTTTTACCGGTGATATCGCCTACACCAAACTTACTTTCATTCCATCCGCCGAATGAAAAAGGCTCACGGGGTACGGGTACGCCTACATTTACACCAATCATGCCGGCGCTGGCATGGTCTATAATATATCTTGCCAGGCCACCGTTTTGCGTAAATACTGATGCGGCATTACCGTAAGGGTTGGCATTTTCAATCGCTAATGCTTCATCAACTGTATTGGTACGCATAATGGAGATGACAGGACCAAAAATCTCTTCCCTGGCCACACTCATTTCGGGTTTTACATAATCAATTACAGTAGGACCAACGTAGGTGCCGTTCTCCTTTCCTTCCACCACTGCACCACGCCCATCTACCAATATTTTTGCACCGTCTCTTTCTGCTTCACTAATGTATCGTTCAATACGTTCTTTACTTTCTTTGCTGATAATTGCTCCCAGATTTTTACCCGGAACAATCTTTTTTGCTTCATCACAAATTTTAGCAATGATATGGTCTACATTACCCACTCCTACCATAGCACTCGCTGCCATACAACGCTGACCGGCACAACCACTCATACTTGCTGCCACATTTTGTGCAGTCATATCTTCTTTTGCGTCAGGCAACACCATTAAGTGATTTTTTGCGCCACCTAATGCCAATGCTCTTTTATAATTAGAAGTAGCCCTTTGATAAACAATTTTGGCCACTTTTGTAGAACCAACAAATGATACTGCTTCAATTTGCGGATGGTCGCAAATAGCCGTTACCATTTCACTGTCGCCATGTACAATATTAAATACGCCATCAGGTAATCCTGCTTCTTTTAATAATTCAGCCAACCGTCCGCAGCTTAACGGAACTTTCTCGGATGGTTTTATAATCATGCAGTTTCCCAATGCAATGGCATTTGGTATTGTCCAGTTAGGAACCATTGCAGGAAAGTTGAATGGAACAATTGATGCCACTACTCCCAGTGGCACATGTTCTGTTCTGCATTCCACACCGCGGCTTACTTCTAATACTTCACCAGTAACTAATTGTGGCAGTGAGGTGGCAAACTCTGTAAGTTCAATACATTTTTCTATTTCAGCAACAGCTTCGCCATAGGTCTTACCATTTTCCTCGCTTACTAACTCAGCCAGTTCTTTTAAATTTTTTTCCAGTAAATATTTATAGCGAAAGAAAACCTGCACTCTTTCTTTTATTGGCAAGCGGCTCCAGGCAGGGAAAGCTGCTTTGGCCGATTTAACCGCTGCATCCAAATCTTTTGAGGAAGACATTGGAACTTTAGAAAGAAGAGCACCATCAACAGGAGATATAACATCTAATGATTTGTCTGCTGAAGCCGGAACAAATTTTCCGTTGATATAATTTTGAACGGGAGAATATTTCATATTTCAGGTCATTTTTTAACAGGAAACCAAATCCTAATTTAATTGATTTTTTTCATAAAATTCAAGAGTAAAGTAATTAATTGGGCTTATTGAAATAAATTAGCATGGTTTAATAGTTGTGTTAAAAAATTATCATTAATATGCCAGCGAACCCTGAAAATAATAAATCAGAAATAAAATTTTTATCCGGACCACAAAGCCGGTGGCAGGAATTTAAGTTTACCATGAAAACGGTTTTTGATTTTATTCGTGGATTCCGTGCCTTACATTTTTCAGGCCCTTGTGTTACGGTGTTTGGATCAGCAAGATTTACAGAAGAACATGAATATTATAAACTCACGCAGCAACTCAGTGGCGAAATAGCCAAACTTGGTTTTACTATTATGACCGGTGGTGGTCCCGGTATTATGGAAGCGGCTAACCGTGGTGCCAAAGAGGTGGGTGGCAGAAGTGTTGGCTGCAATATTGTGTTACCACGTGAGCAGAAACCCAATCCGTATTTGGATAAATGGGTGAACATTCATCATTTCTTTGTACGTAAAACATTACTCATAAAATATTCCTATGCTTTTGTGGTAATGCCCGGCGGTTTTGGAACCTTAGATGAATTGTTTGAAGCGATGACCTTAATTCAAACAAAAAAGATAAAAGACTTTCCCATCATCATCTTCTGTAAAGACTATCACAAAGATTTACTGGAACACATTGAACGGATGAAAGAAAGAAAAACCATTTCAGAAGACGATATGAAATTGTTTTTAGTTACTGATAGCATTGAAGAAGCGATTCATTTTATTAAGGAAGAAAGTATTAAACAATTCAATCTGCAACCAGAGAATAAATATTCGCCGTTTAAGTGGTTGGGCGAAAGAAAATGGTGATAAATAAATTGGGAATGGATAATGGAGGCGGATAATGATCACTTGAAAACAGAACGATGAAGTGAGTGACACAACAACTGACGCCACGAAGCCCTTTAGCCAGTTAACAAATAATACTTACGGCCAAAATACCTGACCAAATTCAGTTCCCCAACTGACCAATATCGCTTTCCTTCCTTTGGCCGGCCGGTTACATTTGTACTGGTAATACCATTTAAACATCCCAAAATAAGGAGGTAGTTATGGCAAACAGGGATTTAATGAGATTCAACAATGAACGCCTTTTCCCTTCTTTATTCAACGATTTTTTCAAACCCTGGAACGAATGGTTTGATTCTGATTTAATGAAAACCATGACGGTTCCTTCCGTAAACGTTAGTGAAAACGACAAAGAATATAAACTTACCATGGCCGCACCCGGTTTGAAAAAAAATGATTTCAAAATCGATATTGATGGCGACATCATCACCATCAGTGCTGAAACGAAACATGAAAAAGAAGAGAAAGATGAAAAGTTCAGCCGCAAAGAGTACAGCTTCAAAACATTCAGCCGCACTTTTACCCTGCCTGAAACTATAAATGCTGACAAGATTGATGCAGTGTATGAAAACGGTGAATTAAAACTGATACTCCCTAAAAAAGCTGAAGTGAAAAAGACTACTGCAAAGAACATTGCAGTTCATTAACAACAGGCCTACTGTGCCCGTTTATTTATCAATCCCTGCCGCCCCCGCGGCAGGGAGATTTAACTAAGAGTGATTTTTTTAAATATGTTGGTTGGTTTCTTGTAAGCTATCTCCAAATGATAGCAAAAAGTAAAGCCCCCTTCTCCAGGGGGGCTTCTTTATGAATAGCGAATATCGAATGATGAATATCGAATGATGAATATCTAATGTTGAAATACCTTACTGATCACCAACTTAATTTTCCCTGGTAATAGTCTAGCACTTTGGTACGTAACACATATTCATATTTAGATTGAGTGAGATTTAACCTTGCCCGGTCTAAATTATTTTTCACCTGCAGGTACTCTACTGAATTAATAACACCATTTTCAAAACGTACTTCAGCTGCTTTAAAGGATTCTTCCAGGGCGGTTACCTGGTTTTGGAAAGATTGATAACGGTTATAAGCCGCACTCATATTAAAATAAGCCTGCTCAATATTTTGACGCAGCTGAATTTTTGTATTGTCGGCAATGAGCTGAGTATTTTTATACGTTATCTGCGCCAGCTTAACCTGGTTTCTTGCCCTGAAATTATTGGCAATAGGAACTCTTAATGCCAGGCCGAAATTTGTATACAGGTTATTGTTATATTGTTTGCCTAAACCAAATGGTTCACTCTTAAAAGTTTGTTGTTTTACATTTAACTGGTAGTTGGTACCATTAACGGTTACATAAGAATCGGACGGACCGAAACTTTCACTTACCAGTGAATTGAGTGAGGCTGCGCTGGAATAGCTGGTACCTAATCCGCCGAATAAAGACAAGGTTGGTGAATAATTTGCACGGGCTACTTTAATTCCTTTCTCTGCACTTTGTTTACGCAAATCGGCAGCTTTCACGATACCCAGCTTTGCAACCGCTTCATCATAAATTTTATCTGTTGTGCCCTCATATAAAGCCAGTGCCTCGTTTACGTTAATTCGCTCCAGCACTGCTGATTCATCATAAGGTACATTCATCAGTTGTGCTAATGTGAGTTTAGCTGATTGCACATTGTTTATGGCATTAGTTACCAAAACCTCATCCGACGCATACTGTCCTTTCAAATCAGTAAAAGTATAGGGAGCTATAGCCCCTTCTTTATTCAGCAACTCCAATCGCTCTACTTGTTTTTTGGTTACTTCCATTTGTGCTTTAGCTAAATCCAGCACATCTTCGTTGTTTAAAACCAGCAAATAACTCAATATAACATTTAATGTAAGATTATCTTTTGCCTGTTGCCATTCCATTTTGGTTGCCTGGTAAGCTAAATTGGTTTGCTTAACCTGGTTCTGTACCTGGAAACCGCTAAACAAAGGAACACTGCCATCCATATTGAGGTTAGAAAAATTTAATTGCTGATTGATAAAAGAATTGGTGAAGGGATTAATACTGCGCCCCTGGTTAGTGCCATAGTTAACGCTGCCGCTTATATTAGGTAACATATTAGCCCTTGCCTGCTGCCAGTTAACCTGTGCACTCTGCATTTGGAGGTTGCTTTGATTTACCTGCAGGTTATTATTCAATGCAGTTTCCAGGCATTGTTGCAGGGTTAATTTTTTTGATTGTGCCGTTGCTGT
>RXJG01000004.1:555827-675171 GCA_003963365.1 Sphingobacteriales bacterium | reverse complement strand
TTGCCTATTGCCTATTGCCTATTGCCAGTTCACTCTTCTCTTTCAATTCTTCCATCCAGCAAATGGATGATGCGTTTACCATATGCTGCATTTTTCTCTGAGTGTGTTACCTGTATAATGGTTACACCTTCATCATTCAGTTGTTTAAATAAATTCATTATCTCCTCGCCTTGTTTGCTGTTAAGGTTACCAGTTGGTTCATCAGCAAGAATTAATTTCGGCCTGGCAATTAATGCTCTTGCAATACCAACTAATTGCTGTTGTCCGCCGCTTAATTGTGTAGGAAATAAATCTTTCTTACCTACAATGTTAAACCGGTCTAATATATCAGCCACCATTGCTTTGCGTTCACTTGATTTTACATCCTGGTAAATGAGTGGTGTTTCAATATTTTCATACACCGTTAACTCATCAATCAGATGATAGGCCTGGAACACAAAACCAATGTATTGTTTGTATAAATTAGAACGTTGTTTTTCTTTCATCTTATGCACTTCTTCATGAAAGAAACGGTATTCACCTTCATTAAATTCATCCAGCATACCAATTACATTCAGCAATGTAGATTTGCCGGAACCGGATGGTCCCATAATGGAAAGAAATTCTCCTTCATTCACAGTTGCGTTTACGTCTTTTAAAATAAAATTGGGCTTTCCTCCTATCGTTACCCATTTAGAAATGTGCTTTAGTTCAATCATTCCAATGTTTTTAATGCAATTTAACGGTGAATTTCAATCCCTGTGCCAGACTGTAAACCCTTACCCAGCAAGGGTTTTAAAGAAAGTAAAACAAGAGGTGTACGAAAACGGACAGTTTTTGTCCAGTTCCGTACACCGTTATAAAACCAGTTTTAGAGAGATTATTCGGTTCTTAATGATTTTACAGGGTTAGCCAGCGCTGCTTTTATTGCCTGTGAACTCACGGTGATTAATGCCACCAGTAAAGCTACTACTGCAGCTGCAATAAATATCCACCACTGAATGTTGATACGATATGCAAAATCTTTTAACCAGTTATTCATTGCATACCACGCAACCGGGAACGAAATCAAGGCAGCTATGGCAACCAGTTTTAAAAAGTCTTTGGACAATAATGCTACAATACCACCAGTATTTGCACCCAAAACTTTTCTTACACCGATCTCTTTTATCCGTTGTGATATAGTGAAAGCTGATAATCCCAATAAACCAAGACAGGCAATTAAAATTGCAATACAGGCAAACGTGGTAAATAATGTTCCCTGTTTTTGTTCTGATTCATACAGTTTATCAAAGTTATCATCAAGGAACGTGTATTCAAAAGGTGTATCAGGAACAAATTTTTTCCAGGCAGATTCTATCGTTGCCAGCGCTGATGAAACATCATTGCCTGCAATTTTAACCGAAAGATTATTAAAAAAAGAAACCCTTGAAGGGAACATCACAAAAACCATTGGCACAATTTTCTGGTGCATACTCTCAAAATGAAAATCATCCACCACACCAATTACATGTCCACGTATATCATCATATTTAAATTCTTTGCCAATAGCGTTTTCAGGATTTTTCCACCCAATGGCTTTTATAGCTGATTCATTCAATACAAAAGACGCCGTGTCTGTTCCGTATTCTCTTGAATAATTTCTTCCCGCCAGCAATTTTATTTTGTATGTGGGAATAAAATCATAATCAACTGATACCAATTTTATATCCGTATTTACGGGCACTGCCGAGTCGCCTGAAAAAGTGGCTGCATTTGACGCATCTAATAACCTCCCGGTTGGGATACGGGATGTTCTGGTGGCATCTTTAATCGATGAATTGGCCAGCATCTCCGTGCGGAATGATTCATATTTATCATTCAAAGCACGGTTATAAGGAATAATCACCATATGGTCTTTTTCAAATCCCAGTGATTTCTTTTGCATGTAGTGCAATTGCTGGTACACTACCATCGTGGTAATGATGAGAATAATGGAAATAGAAAACTGTGTTACTACTAATGCTTTACGTAATGATAATCCTGCACCCCCGGCTTTAAAAAATCCCTTTAGTGTTTTAACCGGTTTAAAAGATGACATAAACATAGCAGGATAAATACCGGCTATGGCCCCAATAATAAATGGAGATAATACCAATGAAACGACCACCTGCCATTTGAGCAAAATACCTGTTGAAAGATTTTGTCCTGTTAATTTGTTGAGCCATGGTAAAGTGAGTGCTAATAATCCAAAAGCCAATAGTATGGCAACAACAGTTATCAAAACAGATTCACCTATGAACTGGAATATTAATTCCTTTTTCTCAGCACCAATTACTTTTCTTATGCCTATTTCTCTTGCTCTTAATACGGAACGGGCAGTGGAAAGATTCATATAGTTAATACAGGCAATCAGCAAAATAAATAAAGCGATGGAGGCAAAGATGTAAACCCTGCTGATATCACTGTTGGGTTCCGCTTCATAATCGGTATGTGAATAAAGATGTATATCCGTTAATTTCTGTAACCCAAGTTTGGTCATCTTTGATGGTTGATTGCCCACATATTCCTGTCCCGTCATGTGTTTATCGATAAAAGCCGGAAATCTTGTCCCCATATTTTTTATATCATATCCTTTGGGTAATACGATATAGGTAAAGAAAGAATTATTACCCCAGTTGGTACGCAGATTTTCTTCACCATACACAGCTGTATCTCTTAGCGTATTAAATGAGCACAGCATATTAGGATGCATATGTGCATTAGACGGAAAGGCTTTGTAAATACCCGTAACTTTTAGTTCAAATTTATTATTGTAGCGGATGGTTTTATCCATCGGGTCCTCCTCACCAAAATATTTTTTAGCTGATTCCTCCGTCAGCATAATGCTGAATGGGTCTTTTAAGGCAGTAGCAGGATTACCTTTCAGCACTTTAACAGAAAATACATCAAAGAGATTTTCATCGGCAAAAAAAACACCCTTTTCATTAAACAATTTTTCTTTGTACCGTAACGGAGAAATAACAGCATCAAGCAATCTTGTCATCTTTTGTATTTCAGGGAAATCTGTTGGCAGGTAATAACCAAATGGAGGAGCTACTGTACTAAGGTTTAAGGAAACCACTCCGTCTTTATTATTAAAACTACGGGTGACACGATAAATATTATCTGCATTTTTATTATACCGGTCATAACTCAGTTCATTTAAAATATAAACTGTTATCAGCAGGCAACTGGTTAACCCCACTGTTAATCCAAACAGGTTGATACCAGAAATACCTTTGTGCTTAATTAAATTGCGCCAGGCAATTTTGAAATAATTCTTTATCATACCAATTTATTTATGTCTGATTCATGATTTAAACCCAATCACTTTTTTCATTTGCACACTGGCTTAATTGCATATTTTCACTTTTACTCTGTTCTTAAACTCTTTACAGGGTTAGCCAGCGCAGCCCGCAAAGATTTATATCCTACCGTTATCCATGCAATAATTACTGATACAGCGATGGCAATGGCAAATACGCCTGCCCCTATTTCAATGCGATAAGCAAAATCTTTTAACCAGCTATGCATTAAATACCAGGCAGCGGGTGCGGCCAATACAAACGCAATAGCAATAAGTACAGTAAATTCTTTGCTGAACAAATACATTATACTCTGCACACTGGCTCCCAGCACTTTTCTTATACCCACTTCTTTTGTTTTTTGCACTACCATAAATGAAATAAGTCCGTACAATCCAAGGCAACTGATAAATATAGCCAGTGCCGCATATATTTTGTACATCAAACTAAGCCGTTGCTCCTGCTGGTAATATTCGTTGATATTATCGTCAAGGAAACTGCTTTGATAAACATACTCGGGAAATGTTTTATCCCACAGCTGCTGTATTTCTGTATTACTTTTTACCAGGTTATTGGTTGAAAGTTTAATACCGGCTGTTTGATACCATCTTTTAGAAGGATAAATAGCAATAGGCAATACGGCCTCTCTTAGGGATTGTTGTTTAAAATCTTTTACTACTCCTACCACTTCCATAGGTCTTCTTCCGCCCAGGCGCAACATTTTTCCCAATGCATCCTTCGGATTATTAAACCCGCATTTTTTTACCAGTGTTTCATTTACTACATATTCCCGGGCAGTGTCGCTCATATTATAAAACCTTCCTGCTGCCAGTTTTAAATCGTAGGTTTTGATATAATTCTCATCTGCCATTTTAAGGTTAACACTAAACTTTTTGTCTTCCATTTTATCAAAGGCAAAATTGGATGCCCAGGAGTTTTGGCTGCTGGGAGCATCAAATGAAAAGCTCACCTGCTTCACATCATTCCGTTTTAGCAGTTCATCTTTAAATGCATTGAGGCGGGAACGGGTAACACTATCCGCATTCATTTGTATGGTGAGGATTGCTTCTTTAGTAAATCCTAAATCGGCATTGCGTATAAAATTCATCTGGCTTACTGCAATAACAGTGGCGATAATGAATATTTGTGAAAAGGCAAACTGCAGCACCACCAGTGCCCGGCGTAATGAAATGCTTCCCACCCGGCTGGTGTTGATTTTATTTTTGATTGCTTCCACCGGTTTAAACTTACCCATGATAAATGCCGGGTATACACCCGAAAGAAAAATGGTAACAAGGGTTATTACCAGTAAAAACAACAGGCTGTCAATTGTAAACAGGTTTAATTTTCCCTGTGCTGCAAAAACATTTTTTACATAGGGCAGGGCGATATATGAAATTATTAAAGCTATACAGGCCGCACTGCCTACTACTAAAGCAGTTTCAAAAAATACCTGCACCCGCAGTTGTGTACGGCTGCTTCCCATCACTTTCCTGATACCCACTTCTTTACTCCTGGTTACAGCCAGTGCGGTAGAAAGGTTTATAAAATTGATACATGCCATTAATATCACTAATAAACCTACAAAAGCAAGGGTGTATAATGAACGTTTGGTGGTGATGTGTTGTCCGTTATTACTTAAGCGGTCATCAAAATGAATATTGCTTAAGGGCTGAAGAAAATGTGTGCGTTTGGCATCAATATTATTCTTATTATATTTTTTTTCAAATTGGGTAAGATATTGTTCAAAAGTTGCTGTATTAGCACCCGGGGGTATCACCATGTAAATTTGATGATTGCTGGAATTGGCACCCCAGTCATCCAGCGGCCAGCCGGCTTCGTTGTGTGTCTCAAATCCTTTATATGAACTAATTATCTTAAATGGAAAATCGCTGTTCTCCGGTACATCTTCAAATATGGCAGCCACCTGCAAATCATATTGGGCATTATCTGTATTGATTCTTTTGCCAACAGCATCTTTCCAGTTACCAAAATATTTTTCAGCAGTTGATTGACTCAATGCCACACTGTTTACATCATCCAGCACTTTTTCATCGCCGCTTAAAAATTTTAATTCAAACATTTTGGCTGCAGCAGGCTCAGCATAAAAGGTTCCGGTTCTTTCGTAAAATTTTTTTCCTACAGGTTGCCCTTCCGCCCTGGCGGTTACCTGTCCTCCATAATTCACCATTATTTGTGCAAACTGGTATTGGGGAAAATCCTGCCGCAGAAATTTTATAGCGGGGAATGGAATACCCACCGTATAATTTTCACCGGATTCATCAATATCTTTTGTAACAACCTCGTAAATATTTTTATAATTCTTTAAATGCTTATCATAACTGGTTTCATAGCGTATAACCAGGAATACGATGATGCATGCCGCCAGCGCCACCGATAAACCCAATACATTTAACAATGCATGCTTTTTGTTTTTTAGCAGGTTTCGCAAAGCCGTTTTTAAAAAAGTCTGTAGCATAAAAATCCCCGTTTTATTAAAAATCTCAACCACCATGCCAACACTGAAACACAGTGTGGGCATGGGTTTCAGTAAACAGGAAATAAAAAGTGTCCGTTTTCGAACAGTTTCTGTTTGAAAACGGACAAAAGCAAGTTATCCATTTAACCATTATTCTGTACGGAGGCTCTTCACGGGGTTGGCTATAGCTGCTTTTATTGCCTGGAAGCAAATGGTAAACAGCGCAATCGTCATCATTAATAAGGAAGCAAAGGCAAATATTTTCCAATTGAGCGAAATACGGTAAGAAAAATCCTGCAGCCATTGATTCATCAGCCACCAGCCAACGGGTATGGAAATTATAAGTGACAAACCAACCAGCTTCAAAAAGTTTTTTGTTAGTAATGTAAACACACCCGCAACCGATGCACCAAGTACTTTGCGTATGCCGATTTCTTTAGTGCGTTGTTCAGCCATGAATGCAGCTAATGCAAATAATCCAAGGCAGGCCACCACTACCGCCAGTATAGAAAATCCGGTGAAGATGTATTGCATCCGCTGCACATCAATATACATTGCTGCATATCGTTCATCTAAAAAAGTATACCGCATTGGCTGATTGGGCAAAAACGCTTTCCATTTTGCTTCGATAGTTGCCAACGCTGTTTTCATATCAGCCCCTTTTATTTTAATGGAAACAATACTGTTACTATTACCCAGTACCATGCACAGCGGAGTTACCTGCTGCTTCATACTTTCAAAATAAAAATTATCCACCACACCAATAATTCGTAAATGCTCCCCGCCATTGGTGATAATTTTACCTATAGGGTCTTTGATTCCCAGTTTATCTGCCAATGCTTTATTTACAACAGCAGTGGAAGAGTCAGTATGAAAATCTTTGGAGAAATTTCTTCCTGCAATGAGTTTCATTCCCAGTGTGGGAATATAATTTTCATCTACTACCCAATGCTGCAATGCAAATCCATCATCTTGTTGTTTTCCTTCTTCCCAAAAAGTATTGCCGTTGCGCTTGGTATCGTTAACCGGCAAAAAATCACTTACACTTACATTTTTCACCACCGGTAAATTCAATACCTCATTTTTAAAAGAAGTGGTTTGCTCTTTTAATGCATCTGCTCCTTCAATCATCAGTACCTGGTCTTTATCAAAACCAATTTTTGAATTAAGGATATACTGCATCTGTTTATAAATAACCGCTGTTCCAATAAGCAGCACCACCGAAATACTAAATTGAAAAACCACCAATGAGCTTCTCAATCTTCCATTCTTACTTCCTAAACTTAAATTACCTTTTAGTGTATTGATGGGTTTGAAATAAGATAAATAGAAAGCAGGGTATATTCCTGCAAGCAGGCCAATAACTAAAGCTCCACCAATCAGTGCGGGGATCAGCCACCATTCTTTCCATGGCATACTCAGGTATAATCCCGAAACTTTGTTAAACAAGGGTAATGCTAATACAGCTATCGCAGTTCCTGTTAAAAAAGAAAGAAAACTGTACAATAATGATTCGGAAAGAAACTGGTTGATGAGATTGTTACGGCTACCACCCATTACTTTTCTTACGCCAACTTCTTTGGCACGGTTAGCTGAACGGGCTGTAGAGAGATTTAAAAAATTGATACAGGCCAGCAGTAAAATAAAAGCAGCAATCGCAGCAAAGAGATAGACAAACCGTATATCACCATGCCTGGTATCATCCTGCTCAATATTATAAGAATATAAATGAATATCTGAAAGAGGCTGGAGGTAAATTCTTGTATCTTTAAAACTTTCTTTAGCATTTTTTTGTCCCCCCGCCACCATTGCAGGAACCATGTATTTATCTACCACATCATCCGTCATCTTTTTTTCAAAAGAAGCAATATTAGTATTTGGTTTTAGTTGCAGGTAAATATCATAGTTACTGGCTGTCCACTGGCTTTGTTCATTATCCCAAAAACTTACACCGGCGAGTGAAATAAACCCACGGTATTGCAGGTGGGAATTAGTTGGAAAATCTTCCATCACACCTCCCACAATAATCGGCAGCCTTGGGTTATCATTAAATATCAATCGCTGACCAACCGGATTTTGATTTGGAAAATATTTATCAGCCATACTCTTGTTGAGTATTACTGAAAATGGTTGTTTCAATGCTTCGGTTCTGCTGCCATAAATCATCTTTATATCCAAAATCTCCAGTGTGGAGGTATCAGCAAATGCAAAGCCTTGTTCATAAGTATTATTTTGCTGGTCGGGTCTGCGTACCTGGTTATTAGCGGCACCAAAGAGTGAATTGCTCATAATACGTCCGGCTTTTTCCACTTCAGGAAAATCATTCAATATTGCCTTACTCATCGGCGCTGGAAAGGCGATGCCAGAATGCACCTGCCCGTTTTGTTTCGCTTCGCCTACCAAACGAAAAATATGATGACGATTAGGATTAGCACTGTCATAACTGGTTTCATGCTGAATAAATAAGGCAATCAGCAAACAGGCTGCTATACCAATAGCAAAGCCCCCAACATTGATAGCCGCATACATTTTTTGCTTGCGGATGTTGCGGAATGCCACTTTCAGATAATGCAAAAACATGACTTAAAATATTTTAGTTTATAGTATTGTTCGTTTGTAAGGTTGGAACAATATTTTTATACATTGTCTATTCCGTTCTTAAACTTTTAACGGGGTTAGTTAACGCCGCTTTTATTGCCTGAGAGCTTACGGTTAATACTGCAATCAATAATGCCAGTACACCGGCTGCCGCAAATACCCACCAGCCAATATTTATTCTGTACGCAAAATCCTGTAACCATTTATTCATAGCCCACCACGAAAGTGGAACTGCCAATACTGTTGAGATTATTACAAGCCTCAAAAAATCTTTTGATAACATCGAAACTAAATTGGTAACGGAAGCACCCAGTACTTTTCTAACACCAATTTCTTTAATACGTTGTTCGGCCATGTATGTTGCTAATCCAAACAAACCCAAACAAGCAATGACTATAGCAATAATGGCGAGTGTTAATCCTAATTTACCGGTGCGTTGTTCCACCCGGTACATATTATCAAATGCATCATCTAAAAACTGGTAGCTGAATGGCATAGAAGGTGCATAGGTTTTCCATTTGGCTTCTACATTTTTTACAAGGTCATTGATATTAGAAGTATTTACTTTAAAAGCAGTTACCCAATCAGGTTTACCTAAGCGAAAACATAACGGGCCGATACCCTGCCTGAGTGATTCGAAATGAAAATCTTTTACGACTCCTATAATGTTGTAAGTAACCAGCTTGTTTCCGGATTGATCCTGGAAATAAGTATATAATTTTTGACCAACAGGGTCTTTAAAGCCAAGTATTTTAGCCAGCGATTCATTAATAATTAATGCTGAAGTATCCGTTCCAAAATCTTTTGAAAAAGCTCTGCCCTTCACCATCTCCATCCCCATCACTTTAAAATAATCATAATCGGCAATCCAGGTTTGCATATTAAATCCATTCTTACTATCCATCACCGGTGATGTGGAATAAGTATTATCATTCCTGCTTGAATTGGAAACTGGTAAATAACCTGCAAAGGTTGCTCCGCTCACTCCGGCTAATTTGGAAACGTCTTCTTTAAATGCTTCAGACTTATTCCATAAACCCCCGGTACCATTTACAATTAATACCTGTTCTTTATTAAAGCCCAGTTTTTTTGTCTGGATAAAATTTAACTGGCGATACACAATGATAGTCCCAACAATTAAAATAATAGAAGTAGCAAACTGGAACACCACCAGTACATTTCTTAAAGCACTTCTTTTAAAGCCGGCATTTATCTTTCCTTTCAATACGGCAATCGGCTTAAAGGAAGAAAGGAAAAATGCAGGATAACCACCCGCTAATAAACCAACCACCAACGGAAGTGCTGCTAAAAATAAAATGTATTGTGGTTGAAACAGACTAAAGAATAAAAGCTGCTTACCGGATAAATCATTAAACCATGACATTGTTACCCATACAATAGCTATTGCAAAAACAGTCGCAATAAAAACAGTAAGTGTAGATTCGGTTAGAAATTGATTGACTAATGATTTTCTTTCTGTACCCAAAACTTTTCTTATTCCTACTTCTTTAGCCCGGTTAGAAGAACGGGCAGTAGAAAGATTCATAAAATTGATACAAGCCAGTAACAAAACAAATACGGCCACTGCAGAAAAAATATATACATATTGAATATTGCCATTTACACCCATTTCGCCCCGGCGGTCACTGTGAAGGTGAATATCTGTTAAGGGAATTAAATTATACTCTAACCGGTTACCCGCCTTTTTAAATTCATCCATTGAATTAATATTCATGAATTGTTTTGCCTGTGGTAACACGTACTTATCAATTACCTGTGTAAAATTCTTTTCAAAGTTTTTATAATTAACTCCTGGCTGTAAAACAATGTATGTTTGAAAATTATGGCTAAGAAAATTACCCATCTGGTAATCCAGGTTTTGCATGGTGAAGACCAGGTCCAGTTTGAAGTGAGAATTATGCGGTATATCTTTGAATACTCCGGTGATTTTATAGATAGTACTCTTATGCTCATCTGTTTCCAGTAATTTACCTACCACATCTGTTGTACCATAATATTTTTTGGCAGTTGATTCAGATACGATCACTGTTTTTGGTTCATTCAAAGCTGTTCTTGCTTCCCCCGCAATTAATGGAATGGTAAATACATCAAATAAAGTAGAGTCTGCATGCGCTACATTATCTTCCCGTATATACTGGCTTCCTTTTTTAACCATACGGTAGCCATCTGAATTATACAAACGTGTATATGCTTCTACCTGGGGATAATCTTTTTTTAATGTTTCACCCATCGGGTCAGAAGTAACCGCCAGGTTAAGTTTGTTACCGCCAAAAACAATATCACTGTTGATACGATAAATCCGGTTTGCTTTTTCGTGATACCGGTCATAACTCAGCTCATCTGCCACATACAAAGCAATAAGTATAAAACAGGCAAGGCCTGAAGCCAGGCCAATGATATTGATGAGAGAAAATGTTTTGTTCTTCAACAAATTTCTCCAGGCGATTTTGAGATAATTTTTCAGCATAACATATTATTTATTCTGTTCTCAAACTTTTTACCGGGTTGGCAATAGCCGCTTTTATAGATTGATAACTTACTGTAAGCAGTGAAATGAAAAAGGTTAATAAACCGGCAAATGCAAACACCTGCCATTGAATAGCCACACGATAGGGGTAATCCTGTAACCATTGATGCATCATCCACCACGCAACGGGTGATGCAATGACGAATGAGATCATCACAAGTTTTAAAAAATCTTTTGATAATAATGTGGTGATTCCTGTAACAGAAGCACCTAAAACTTTACGAACACCTATTTCCTTAATACGGTTCTCTGCCATATAGGTAGCCAGGCCAAACAATCCTAAACAGGAAATGAAAATGGTGAGTGCCGCAAAGATGGCAGCGAGTGTGCCTGTTCTTTCTTCAGTTTTAAACTTAGCTGCATATTCTAAATCTACAAACTTGCAGTCGAAAGGATATTCTGTATTGTATTTTTTAAAAATTACTTCCATTCGTTTCAGGTTATCAGCAGTATTGTTAGCTCCGTTCAGTTTTATATGCATTACACTAAACCATCCGTTCTTTGCACCTTCTATAATCATGGGCTTGGTGGGATAATAAGGTGACTGCAGGATAAAATCTTTAATCAAACCCACAATGTGATATGGCCGGTCATCATCTTTTACAATTTGTCCAATAGGGTCTTTAAAGTTCATCACTTTAGCAGCACTTTCATTTATAATCATGGCAGATGAATCGGTTGGAAATTTTTTCAGATCAAAATCTCTTCCTTTTATAAAAGTTAAACCGGCAGTGGCTCCTAAATTCTCATCAGCGACATAGCGGTCAAAATCTGTTTTATCATCGGCAGGTTTACCTTCCCAATTAAAACCCCAGCTATCGCTCCATCCCTGTGTTAATGGTGCACTTGTTTTAGTAACAGATTTGGCTATGCCGGATGAAAGCAATTCATCTTTTACTAATTCATAATTTTTTTCCAGATCACCGGTTAGGTAATGATATACGAGATTATCTTTTGCGTAACCACTCTCCCTGTCTCTTGCATGATCAATTTGCTGTTTAACTATGGTAGTACAAATAATAAGGATAATGGCAAATGTGAACTGCAGCACCACTAATAATTTTCTTGGAGTAATTAATGCGTTGGCCGATTTAAATGTTCCCTTTAATACTTTAGACGGATTAAAAGAAGACAGGAAAAATGCCGGGTAACTTCCTGCCATGATGCCGGTGAAGAATACAAAACCAATTGCGTATATCCAGAACTTATAATCCGTATAATCAACAAATAATTTCTTATCGGTTAACTCTCCAAATGCGGGTAATGCCAGTTGCACAATAATAATGGCAAAGATTCCCGCAATGAATGCAAGGAAAACAGATTCACCAATAAACTGGCTTACCAATGATTGTTTCTGTGCCCCCACTACTTTTCTTATACCCACTTCCTTTGCTCTCTTTTCACTCCGGGCTGTACTCAGGTTCATAAAGTTGATACAGGCAATCAGTAAAATGAATAAGGCAATAACAGCAAAAAGTTTTACAAAATCAATCAATCCTCCATCTTCTTTTCCATTAGTAAAATTGGAATACAAACGCCAGCGGCTGGCCGGGTATAAAAACATTTCCCATTTTTTATCATCATTATCTTTAGTGTACTGGTATTTTATACTTTTTAATTTGCCATTAGCAGCATCAATACTTACACCCGGTTTAAGTAAGGCATAAGTACGGGTGGAGTTATTGCCCCACGAACTGTCATCGCCTCCTGTACGCACCAGGTAATTCCAGGGAATTAAATATTCAAAATTGAAACGGGTATTATTGGGCAAATCTTTTGCAATACCGGTAACGGTGAAATTATCTTTATTATCAATCTTTATTATCTTACCCATAGCATCTTCCTCACCAAAAATTTTTTTAGCAAGGGTTTGAGTAAGAACGATTGAAGAACCATCATTTAAAGCTGTTTTTGGATCTCCTTTTACCAACGGGAAACTGAACATTTGTAAAAAACCAGTATCTACTATGTTTCCTTTTACCGTTAACCGCTTATCCCCAATTGAAAATAAAAAGTTGCTGGGCCAGTTAACTCTTACAGAACGTTCAATTTCCGGAATATCTTTCTCCATGGATCTGGCAAGGATTTTTGGCGTGGTATTCCAGCACTGCAGCTTACCGCTGAACTCAGCCTTATTCCATGCTTCATATATACGGTCTTTTTTTTCATGAAACTGGTCGTAACTCGTTTCATTTTGGATCCATAACATAATGAGCACGGCTGAAGCCATACCAATAGCCAGCCCGGATATATTTATAAAAGAAAATCCTTTGTTTCGTAATAAGTTTCGAAAGGCCACTTTGAAGAAATTCTTAATCATATTTATTGATTTATTACAATACGAACCTGCTACTGGATTTACAGTAATAGTTGTAACCGGTTAAACCGGTCACTTTTTAAAACAATCTTTACAGTTTCTCTATGCTAAATAAAAAGAAAGTACGGATAAGGCCGGGTTATATTAAAATGTTTTCAGTTACGGAATGTCCATCCAGCATACGGATAATACGGTGACTGTAACGGGCATCATGTTCACTGTGTGTAACCATTACAATGGTGGTTCCTTTTTCATTCAGCTCAGTGAGCAATTGCATTACTTCATTACCATTACTGCTGTCCAGGTTACCGGTAGGCTCATCGGCCAAAATTAATTTAGGGTTATTAACCACGGCTCTTGCCACGGCCACCCTTTGCTGCTGACCACCGCTCAACTGCTGTGGATAGTGATTGCGGCGGTGCATAATTTTTAAATTGTCCAGCACTTCCTCCACTCTTTTCTTTCTGTCGGCAGCTTTTACATTATTATAAATTAAAGGCAGCTCTACATTTTCAAATACGGTTAATTCGTCAATCAGGTTAAAACTCTGGAATACAAAACCAATATTCTTTTTGCGCAGGTCGGCTCTTTTACGTTCGTTGAACCCAGCCACTTCAATTCCATTAAATACAAAACTTCCGCCATCGGGATCGTCTAATAATCCAAGTATATTCAATAAGGTTGATTTACCACAACCTGACGGACCCATTACAGCCACGAATTCTCCTTCCTTTACTTCAATCGATAATTTGTTCAGTGCAATTGTTTCCACCTCTTCTGTGCGGTAATACTTTTCGAGATCTGTAATCTTTATCATGTTGTTGCTCATATTTAATAAAAGTTTTTATTGTGCATGAATCATAAACAGGTTAATAGGAGAAAGAATGCTTTCTTCAGCAGCTTCTTTGGTATCACCTCCGGCTTCCTGCATACACATTGCGCTGCAGCCTGCATTGGTAGCCTGGCTGTTTTGTTTGGAAGATGTGGTTAAACACACCAACAATAAAATTACCAGCATTTGAATCATTCTCTTTTTCATACTCTTTACTTTTTGTCCCGTTACTTATCATTGCGATAAGTAACGGGATGGTTAATGATTATTCTTTTAGTCTTTAATTCTTCTTACGTTCTTTACTCTTCTTTATAAATTATACCCGGTTATTTCTTTTTATACGGTTGAGGTCTCTCTGTTGTTACTTCATTACTCTTTCTTAAGCACCAGTTCCTGCATGGTTCCATAATTTTCATAGCTGGAGGTAACAACTTTATCACCTGCTTTTAATCCTCCCAATACTTCAAAATAATCCGGGTTTTGCATTCCCAACTGAATATCTACCTTATAAGCTACATTCCCATTTTCACCTAATTTAAATATCCAGTTACCTCCTGTTTGCTGATAGAAGCCGCCTTTAGGTAATAATAAAGCCTGTTTTTCTTCGCTTAAAGCCAGTACAATTTGTAACGTTTGTCCACGCCGTATACCTTCAGGCGCCTTATCAACAAATTCCATATCAACCTGGAATCTTGCATTGGTTACCTGGGTGAAAACTTTTTTGATTTTTAGCTTGTAGGTTTTTCCCGCAAAATCAAAATGACCAAGTAATCCGGTATAAATTCGGGAAATGTAATGCTCATCTATATCCGCTCTTACTTTAAATCCTGTCGTAATATCAATTTGTCCTAAACGTTCACCTTTATTTTTATTTTGTCCTATCTCTGCATCTAAAGAAG
This sequence comes from Sphingobacteriales bacterium, assembly GCA_003963365.1. GTDB lineage: Bacteria > Bacteroidota > Bacteroidia > Chitinophagales > Chitinophagaceae > AWTP1-9. The sequence goes on along the minus strand of RXJG01000004.1, from coordinate 660,193 downwards.
TTAGCTGTCCATCCACCGGTGCTCTCACAATTAAATCGCCTACTTTTTTGCGCATCACATTCAATGCATTTTGTGAACCTTCAAAGGATTGCCGTGCCTGTGCCAGTTGTTGTTGTGTACTAACTGAATCTTGAGATAAAATTGTTTGTGCTAACCTTCTTTTTTCCACCTGGTAATTAAAATCGTTCTCAGATTTTTTAAACTCCTGGTAACCTATTGCCTTATTATCATATAATTTCTTATTCAGGTTATAAATCCTTTCTGCTTCTTTATACTGGTTGTCAACATCGGTTGACTGGTTCAGTTTGTTCACCGTATTCTGCTGAGCAGCATTACGGGAAATCTGCATTTGGGTTAACAGGTTGTACACGTTTGTTTGCTGTGTTACTAATCCTAATTCCAAATCGGTGTTAGACAAGCGAAGGATGGGTTGACCTGCCTTCATCATCGCACCATCTTCTACAAATTTTTCTTCCACCCTGCCGCCTTCCTGTGCATCGAGGTAAATAGAGGTCACTGGTAATACAACGCCATTGATAGGAATATTTTCCTGGAATATTCCATTCTTGATTTCGCTGATAGTGATTCTGTCCGCATTCACATTCACTTTTGATTTGCCTGATGTGAAATAAATACTGCCTCCAATTAATAACACGATGGCCGTTATCCCGGTAATGGTTAGTATTCTTTTCGATGACCACTTCTTTCTTTCGATGACTCTGTCCATTTTCTTTCGTTTATCTATTTTCTTATTCCTGGTTTTTTAAAATTCTTCTTTCTCATTTTTTTGTCACCTGATTTAAAGTCACCCGCTGACTGAATCTGTTGCACGGGTGACTTTATTTTAAATCATACATGAGAAAACTGTTACGCCAATATAGTATAAAAGGCTGTGCCAATTGGCACGGTATTGAAATTCAGCTTATTAGACATAAGTGTATCAGTATACTGTACGCTTTCAACACAACCAGTGTACGGTTTTGATACAATAGCGTACACTATAGTAATTTCTTTAAAAAATTCAATTACAGTTGCTTGTATTTATGGTATAATTGTAGTTAAGATTGGCATATGAACTTAAAGAATGCAAATATTTTAGTGGTAGATGATGATCCCGATGTTTTAACGGCAGTTCGTCTCTTATTAAAAACTGAAGTAAAAGAAGTAGTAACAGAAAAAAACCCTGAGAACCTCCGCTCCTTACTTACACAAAAAAAGTTTGACCTGCTGCTGCTCGATATGAATTTCAACAGCAGCATTAATACCGGTAATGAAGGATTGTTCTGGTTACGAAAAGTAAAAGAACTGGAACCAAACATTGCGGTAATTATGATTACGGCTTATGGAGATATTGATTTAGCGGTAAAATGTTTGAAAGAAGGCGCTTCCGATTTTATTGTGAAGCCATGGCATAATGAAAAACTCCTGAGCACTATTACTGATTTAATCCGCAAAAAAGAAAGTGGCAAAGCTACGGGCTCTGTAAAAGCAGCTCATGATTCTGTAATTGGAAAAACCTTGCTGGGTGAGAGTGAGCCAATGGAAGAAATATTTTTAAAGATTGAAAAAATTGCTCCTACTGATGCGAATGTGTTGATATTAGGTGAGAATGGAACCGGTAAAGATTTAATTGCACAGGCCATTCACCAAAAATCTTTAAGAGCCAGCAAGCCATTTATTAAAGTAGATGTGGGTGCGTTGACAGAAACATTATTTGAAAGTGAATTATTCGGACATAAAAAAGGTGCATATACTGATGCAAGAGAGGACCGGATGGGAAGATTTGAGGCAGCAAATGGCGGAACAATATTTTTGGATGAGATTGGAAATATTACTTTACAGCAACAGGCAAAACTGCTGAGTGTGCTGCAAAACCGCCAGGTAATACGGTTAGGCAGTAACGAACCCGCTCCTATTGATATACGGTTGATATGTGCCACTAATGTTCCCTTTGCTGAACTGGCTAATGAAAACCGTTTCCGTAAAGATTTAATTTACCGTATCAATACTGTTGAAATAACTGTTCCTCCATTAAGGAAAAGACAGGATGATATTGAACTGCTGGCCAAACATTTTATTAAACAATACACTGATAAGTACATCAAACCTTCTATTCATTTAGATGCTGAAGCATTGGATAAACTAAAACGCTATCATTATCCCGGCAATGTGCGGGAGCTGCAATATACCATTGAGAGAGCCGTGATAATGGTGGAAGGAGATGTACTGCATGCAAAAGATTTAATTTTCTCTCCCATTGAAACGGTGAGTGCTGAAGCTGATGAACCATCCGATCTTAAACTCAGCAGCATTGAAAAGAATACTATTTTAAAAGTGATAGAAAAACATAATGGCAATATTACCAAAGCTGCCAAAGAATTAGGCTTGACACGGACTGCACTTTACAGAAGATTAAGTAAATATGACATATAAAATATTGAATAATGAACACGGAACATCGAATGATGGAGGAAGCGTTATTTTTTTATTTCTGTGTTCGACATTCCCTGATCAATATTCGATATTAAATTAATACATGCTCAAACAGTATCAAATATTAATATTAATAAGAATCGTTATTCTTGCAGCATTGCTGAGCGGCGCTGCGTTTTTATTAGCAAACGGCTATTATGCTTTTATGTTTGCCGCACTGGCCCTGGTAGTTGGGTCGGTGATGGAGTTGTTCCGCTATATCAGCAAGAATAATGAAGAGCTGGAACAATTTGTTGAATCGATTCATTACCGTGATTTCTCCCGTCACTTTGATGTAAAGCATGCCCCGGAACCGGTAAAAGATTTGCGCAAAGGTTTTAATGAAATCAACAATACTTTTAAATTAATCAGCCGGGAAAGAGAAACACAGTTTTTGTATTTACAAAAAATATTAGAACTGGTTGATACCGGTATTATTTCTTACGATGTGGCCAGCGGTGAGGTATCGTGGATGAATGAATCGTTTAAAAAAATGATGGGCATTCCTTATTTAAAAACGATTGAATCGCTTGAAAGAAGAGATGAACAATTGTACAGAGACATCGCTGCATTAAAGACAGGTGAACAAAAAGTAACCAAGGCAACCGGTGATAAAAACAGTTTTAAAGTGCTGATTGCCGCTTCTGCTTTTCAAACGGAAGGGAAGATTTATAAACTGGTAGCTTTTCAAAACGTAAATGAAGCACTGGATGAAAACGAAGCTGAAGCATGGAAAAAATTGCTGAGTGTGATGACGCATGAGATAATGAATTCAATTGCTCCAATTTCATCGTTAGCGGATACATTGAAAAACCGTTTACAAAAATCAAGCAGTAATATACAAAACCCGGCGGCAGTGGAAGATTTGGAATTAGGAATAGAAACGATAAGAAGAAGAAGCGAAGGCTTATTAAAGTTTGCCGAGACTTACCGTAACCTCAATAAAATAACCAAGCTCAATTTAAAAAGAGTATATGTGCGGGATTTGTTTGAAAACCTGCACCGCTTGATGGAGCCAACTTTCAATGAAAAAAATATTGAACCGGAAATTATTTTAAAAGATCCTGATTTATCACTGGAGCTTGATACTAACTTAATTGAGCAGGTATTAATCAACCTGGTGATAAATGCTATTGAAGCAGTGAAGGAAAAACCAGATGCCAAGATTCAGTTATCGGCTTATATCAATCCCAACAACAGGGTGCTCATTAAAGTAGCCGACAACGGCAGCGGTATACCCGATGATGTGCTGGATAAAATTTTTATCCCATTCTTTAGTACAAGAAAAACAGGCAGCGGTATCGGTTTAAGTTTATGCAAACAGATTATGATGCTGCATAAAGGAACTATTAATGTGCAGAGTAAAGTTGGAGAAGGAACGGTGTTTACGTTGCAGTTTTAATTTTACCAATCCCCGCCAGCACCACCACCGCCAAATCCACCACCACCAAATCCACCAAATCCGCCACCACCGGAACTTCCACCGCCACCCCAGCCGCCTCCGCCACCGGAACCCCAGATCAAAGGCCATATTATACTTCCATATCCTCTGCGGCTCATCATTCCACCACCGCCGCCTCTGCGGTTATTAATAATCACCAGTATAACGATAAAGAGTATGACCAAAGCAAGGATTCCTCTGCCTGATCTACCATCTCCCCGGTTACGATAACCCTGTGGTGCTTTGTATTTTCCTGCTGCCGCTTTAATCAATGCATCAACCCCATTATCAAATGCCCGGTAATAATCCTGGCCTTTTAAAAAAGGAATCACTTCATTATCTAATATCTGCTTTGCTGTTATATCCGGAATGGAACCCTCCAAACCATAACCCGTGGCAATAAATACTTTTCTTCTCGTATTATCAGGACTGCGGTAAACGATAAACACCACACCATTATTAAACTGCTTTCCTCCCACACCCCATTTTCTTCCTAACTCCACCGCATAATCATCAATATTATAATCGCCAATATTATCCGTAGTATAAATTAATATTTGATTGGAAGTACTGTCATCATAAGCCACCAGTTTTCTTTCCAGTTCCTCCCGTTGCGTTTCACTCAGTAAATGAATATTATCATTCACCAACCGTGGAGGATTAGGCGGATTAGGAATAACATCCTGCTGTGCCATAGCAGCAACAGTGAAAAGAAAAAATACAAAGGTGAGTAGTCGTTTCATTAATAAAATCCTTTCTCAAAAATCATTTTCCAAAAATTATATCGTCGGGTAACTCATTTTTATCGTCATCGGTGTAGGGGAAATGCTCTTGCAGTGCATTACCAATTTCCGTTACAATACCAGCCAAACCATCCCCGTAATTTTTCCCTTTAAACAATTGTATCATCTTCGCTACTGCTGTTTGCCAGAATTTTTCACCCACTTTTTGATGAATACCTTCATCACCATATACTGCCAGTTGCTTATCTTTTATAGCGACATACACCAGCACTCCATTCCGCTGTTCCGTTTTATCCATCTTCAATCCAAAGAAAAGTTCTGCAGCCCTGTCCAATGGGTTTACAAAACGGCAACGGCTTTCGACAAAAACTCTTATCTCACCACTGGTTCTTTTCTCGGCCTGTTGTATAGCAGCAACAATTTGCTCTTTCTCTTTTTCGGAGAAAAAATCTTCTGACTTCTTAAATAATCCAAACCAGCTCACTTTGAAAAATTAAATTTTACTTCGGGTGATTTATCAGCACCAATATCGGCTTTAAATCCTTCTTTCTCTTTAAAGCCAAACAATTTGGCCGCCAGGTTAGAAGGAAATTTTCTCACTGATTGATTGTATTGATTTACCTGTTCATTAAAATCCTTACGGGCAACCTTTATCCTTCTTTCCGTTCCTTCCAGTTGTGTTTGCAAACCAATAAACGATTGGGTAGTTTTTAATTCAGGATAAGCTTCTACCTGCGCAATCAAACGGTTCATTGTATTTGCCAAATCACCCTGTGCTTTTTCCTGTGCGGTATAGTTATCATAACTGGCAGTTCCGCCCAACAGTTGTGTGGCTTTTGCTCTTGCCGCAGCAATCTGTTCCAGCGTTTGCTTTTCAAAATTGGCCGAACCCTGAACGATAGCCACCAGGTTCGGCACTAAATCTGTCCGGCGCTGGTAATTGTTTTGCATTTCACTCCAGGCTAACTTCACTTGTTCTTCTTTTTTTACAAAACCATTATAGGAAGTAATAAAGAAAATCGCCAATATCAGTACTAAGCCAAGGAAAATGAAAGTCCCCTTCTTTCCCATTGTTTAAAATTTTACTTCCGGAGCCTTATCACTTCCTTCTGCCGCTTTAAATCCTTCTTTTGCTTTAAAGCCAAATATGCCGGCAAATATGTTCATCGGAAAAGAACGAACTTTAACATTGTATGTATTGACAGCCTCATTAAATGTTTTACGGGAGTTTTTGATATTGTTTTCAATTCCTTCCAGTTGATTTTGCAACTGCTGGAATCCGGCCACCGCTTTCAACTCAGGATATTTTTCTACCGTAACTAATAAACGGCTCAACGCACCTGACAATTCAGATTGTGCCTTTTCAAACTTGGCTAAGTTTTCCGGTGTAAGGTCTTCTGCTTTTAATTGAATAGAGGTAGCTTTTGCTCTTGCTTCTATTACTTTGGTGAGTGTTTCCTGCTCAAAGTTAGCAGCACCTTTTACGGTGTTTACTAAGTTAGGCACCAGGTCGGCCCTGTTTTGATATTCAGCCTGTACGTTGTTCCAGGCTTTCTTTACAGATTCATCCTGTTTTACCAAACCGTTATAACCGTTGCAGCCCCAAAAAACAAAAATGAGCACAACTGCTAATAATCCGAGAGAGACAATGTTTTTACCGAAGTTCATGATTCTTAAAATTTAGAGGACTAAAGGTAGTGGATTTCACTATTCAGATATATGATATTAACCGAAACTCGGTAAGCTCCGCCCGGTTAGCGGTTAACAGGGTTTTGCAGCCGGTGAAAATCTTAAGTTTTTGGGTAATTATGTTACCAGCGACAGAATGTAATGGCATCGGTTGTTGCGTCGCACACTTTATCGTTCCATTTCCAATTGGGCATTTCATGCAACACATAAAAACAAAACAGGCACCAGAATACTAATGCCTGCTTATAAAATTCAAACAAGTTTATTTAATCCTGCACCGCAGCAATACCCGGCAATACTTTTCCTTCAAAATATTCCAGCATTGCCCCACCTCCGGTAGAAACATAACTTACTTTATCAGTAAACCCAAACTGGTTAACAGCAGCCACAGAATCACCACCACCTACTAAAGAAAAAGCACCGCCTTGTGTAGCTTCAGCAACTGCGGTTGCCACTACTTTAGTTCCGTGCTGAAACTTTTCCATTTCAAACACACCCATGGGGCCATTCCATAAAATAGTCTTACTGCGTTTAATCACATTGCTGAATTGTTCACAGGCATTGGCACCAATATCCAATCCCAACCAGCCATCAGGAATATTGTTGCTCGGTGCCGTAGAAGTATTAGCTGCAGCATCAAACTTATCTGCAATCACAGAATCGGAAGGCAAATGGATACAGACACCTTTTGCTTCCGCTTTCGCTAATAAATCAGTAGCGGTTTGTAAGCGGTCTTCTTCACATAAGGAGTTACCAATCTTTCCACCCTGTGCTTTCATAAACGTATAAGCCATACCGCCACCGATAATGATATCGGTTGCTCTTTCGAGTAAGTTTTCAATAATTAAAATTTTATCACTCACTTTAGCACCACCAATAATCGCTGTAAATGGTTTCTCAGAATTGTGCAATACTTTTTCCGCACTGCTTACTTCACCTTCCATCAGTAAACCAAACATTCTTTTTTCAGCAGGAAAAAATTTTGCAATCACCGCAGTAGATGCATGTGCCCGGTGTGCCGTACCAAATGCATCATTTACATATACATCACCCAGCTTGCTTAATTTTTCAGCAAAGGCTTCATCACCTTTTTCTTCTTCTTTATAAAAACGAAGATTTTCCAGCAGCAATACTTCACCTGCTCTTAACATGCCGGCGGTTAAATATGCCTGTTCTCCTATACAATCATTAGCAAATAATACAGTTATTCCGCCCAGCAATTCACTCAAATGAGGCACTAAATGTTTTAAAGATGATTTTTCTTCAGGGCCATCTTTGGGCCGTCCCAAATGACTCATTAAAATAACTGAGCCACCATCATTTAATATCTTTTTGATGGTAGGAACAGCAGCTCTCATTCTTGTATCATCAGTTATAGCAAATGTTTTTTTATCTAAAGGAACGTTGAAATCAACCCGGATTAAAGCCTTTTGTCCGGCGAAATTGTATGAAGAGAATTTACTCATAGCCAAAAATTTTAAGTGTGTCCAAAGATACTGGAAACAAAAATGCCCCCAACAAGTTGGGGGCATTTAATATTGATGATCTTAATTATTTGCTGATCATTTTTGCAAAGTAATGCAAGGTGCGAACCAACTGGCTAACATAACTCATTTCATTATCATACCAGCTAACCGTACGAACAATTTGCGTATCGCCAACTGTTTGTACTCTTGTTTGAGTAGCATCATATAATGAACCATAAGAAATACCAATGATATCACTGCTTACAATTTCATCTTCGGTATAACCAAAACTTTCGTTGGAGGCAGCTTTCATAGCAGCATTTATTTCATCTACTGTTACTTTTTTACCTAAAATAGCTGTTAACTCAGTTAATGAACCCGTTAAAGTTGGTACACGTTGAGCAGAGCCATCTAATTTTCCTTTCAGACTTGGTAATACTAAACCAATGGCTTTAGCAGCACCGGTACTGTTAGGTACAATGTTATGAGCTGCTGCCCTTGCTCTTCTTAAATCACCTTTTGGATGAGGAGCATCCTGTGTGTTCTGATCATTTGTATAAGCATGAACTGTAGTCATTAAACCGTTCACGATACCATATTTTTCTTCTAACACCTGTGCCATAGGAGCCAAACAGTTAGTTGTACAAGATGCACAGGAGATAACTGTTTCACTTCCGTCTAATGTATTGTGGTTAACGTTGAATACGATTGTTTTTAAATCACCGGTTGCTGGTGCAGAGATAACTACTTTTTTTGCACCGGCAGTTAAGTGAGCTTCTGCTTTTGCTTTATCCGTAAAGAAACCAGTACACTCCAGCACTACATCCACTCCATGATCTTTCCATGGAATTTGAGCGGGGTCTTTCTGTGCATAAATCTTTACCTCATCACCATTTACTATAATTGAATTTTCTGTTGATTTTACTTCTCCGTCAAAACGTCCCTGTGCACTATCGTACTTTAAAAGATGTGCCAATACTTTAGGACTTGTTAAATCATTGATGGCTACCACATCAATACCTTCCATTTTATAGATCTGGCGGTAAACAAGGCGACCAATGCGTCCGAAACCGTTGATAGCAACTTTAACTGTGCTCATGTGTCTTTTAATTTAATTGTGAAAAAAGCAGCGCAAAGGTAAGGAATCTGTAAATAGAATTATGGCAGAAATATCCGCCATAATTCCATCTAAACACTAACAATCATGAGCAAAAGATAGTTTGAAAACTTAGTTTACTGTTTAAGTGAATCTGACTTAATGACTGGTGTAGTAGCAGGTGCGGTTTTGAGTTCGAAAATAAACTGGCCACCAGGTTCATTTATGCCAAATGTTCCTCCTCTCACTAAGGTGGTAGCAGGGAGATTACTCTTCATAGATTCGATGATCATACCTGCTGTTACGAAATTGTTACTGGATGAATATTTGATCAACGTATTCAAAAAGCTGGCAGCAAAAGGTGAGTGTTGGCCCGGTAAGCCATCAGATACTGGTTCTTTTGATCCGCTGGAAATACCACCGTGATAATTTTTACCCATCGCCTTTTTCTTAAGCCAATCCATTACATCCGGTTTGGGTGAATCACCCCTGTCTCCTGCCTGGTCAAAGAAAGTACCGGCATAACAGGCATCCAGTACAAGGAAGATCCGTTTACATTTTATGTTCTTGAGATATTTATTAAACAAGTCACTGTAAGAAAGATAGGATTTACGTTTCAGGTCTGTTTTCTTTGAATCTTTCGAAACCAAATAACCCATGTTCTCATTATCATTATAAATTCCGTGCCCGGCAAAATAGATAAAGAGCTGATCATTTGGTCCGTATATTTTTGAATCACGGTATTCAATTAACTTATCTTCTACATCATCTTTAGTTCCATCAACCAGTAAATTTGTTTCAAACCCATAATCCTCTTTCAATGTTTTGGCTACATCTTTAGCATCATAAACTGCATTGGACAGAGATTTAAATTCATCGTAAGTATTTGTAGCAAATAATAAAGCATAGTTTCTTCCATCAGCAGAAATATCTACAGTAGTTCCTGCAGTTTGTGATGGTGATTCATCCACTATTGTACTCCTGGTAGTTACAGTTACCTCTTCTCCCCTTGATGATTGTCCATTTTTAAATAAAACAAAATCTTTGGCATAAGCAAAGGAAAGTGCAGGAATATAATATTTACCGGAGCCAAGTTTGGCTGATGTCATCCCTACTAAATCTTTAGCAGTAAATTTTTCTTTAGCTGATAACTCTTTTACTGATTCCACTAACTGCTCAGTAAAAGCAGAAGTTCCGGTTTTGCTATTTACCGGTGTTAACACACCCGGACAAATAAAGATGACTTCATTCAATCCATAAGAAACAGCTGAATAGTTTTCCGCCAGTTTAGACATCACACCCGGCGATGGTACATCGGATATCAATAATTTTTTTCTTGAATTAATATCTTTTATTGTATTAACCAGCTCATCTTCTGACAACATATTGTTAGCACTGGTGTCGTCTTTCAGCAAATAGTAATGTTCTTTATTTTTATCAATCACACTGCCGGTATAATAAAATAACAAAACATCTTCGGGTCTGCTGTATTTCTTTATTGTATCTAAAGCACTCAATACTTTTTGTCTTGATAAACTTTTATTATCCAGGTAAACAGGAATCGTACTGACAAAAGATTTTTTTACAGTGGTATCAATTGCCTGAAAGAATAAACGGGCATTTTCTTTACTCTCCGGCTGCAGCGAATTTTTCCCTTCTATAGCTACCACATACAAGCGGGGTTTGGTTAACAGATCGTCTCTTTTCTGCTGTTCCACATCATAAAGTAATTTGTATTCGGTAGCTTTAATGTTATTACCGGTATTCTTATAAAAGTAATATAAAAGGGAATAATCATTAACCAGTTTATCCGACAATGCAGGCGTATCCAGCGCCATCTGTAATGACTTGAAATAATATTCTTCTGCCTGCTTATAATTTTTGCCTTCTTCATAACTTACCCCAATCCATCCATAGGCATTGTGTATGCTGGAAAGGGGAGGTTCTTTCATTCCCTTAAATACTTCTATATATTGTTTCCATTTATCCGCAGCCAGCCTGTATTTCTTTGCATCATACAATTTCTTTGCGGTGTCCCATACTACGTTTCCTTTGGTTATATAACTGTATTTATTATTAAACTGTTCTTCCATCCAGTCTAAAGCTTCTGCTGCGTCCTTGCGATGCCATCCTTTGGTAAAGAACAATTCAAAATCTTTTTTAGGACCATCTGCATAATCAGTCGGGTTATATAAATTTTCTAATGATTTAGCATAATATACTCTGGCGCTATCAGCTCTGCCTTTCAAAAGAAAAGTGTGTCCATAGTTTACCGCATAGGAATAAGAGCCGCTTTCATTTTCATAAGCTTTTTTACAGAGTGTAACAGCTTCATCCATTTTGCCGGCCAGTATTTTATACCAGCCAAGATTACCGGCAATATCATAACGATCCGGGTTTGCCTTTACTAGCGGGTCGAGCAGCATAAAACAAGAATCGTATTTTTCCTGCTTAGCATACAGATATGCTACATTACTTACTATATCTGATGAATGCGAATTTAAAGCGTAGGCAGCTTTGGCATCCCGCATCGCGTTGGGAGTATCATCCATTCTTTGATAGAGATAACTGCGGTAATAAACAAATTCAAGCTGTGCCTTTTTATCATTCAGTATTTGTGCAATGCGGTAGAATTTGTTATATAATGATAGTGCTTCCTGGTTATCACTGATATCATTCAACAAATTCCGGTACCCGGAAAGACTATCGTTAATAATATACCATGAAAATTTACTGGCAAATGAATCAATCTTACTCAATGGAGTTTCTTTAACGAAACGAAGCAGCCAGTTTTGTCCTTTTTCAGGTGGTGGCACATTATTTAAGACCCATGTGGCATAGGTTTCATTTAATTGCCACATCTTACCAATATATTTACCGGGGAAAGTTTTTACAAATTCAAGAAAAGCATAGATGTCTTCTTTTTCTGCATAACGAAAAGCATCTTTCATGGTTTGACCCTTAAATCTGCCTGTCCTGTAAATGGTATTAAATGTGGAGTCTGTTTTATCAGCCAGGTAAGTTGTATAAAATCTACGGGTATCCCACAGGAAATAATCCATAATGCGGTTTTCCATTTCAGCAGATGGATTATTTAATAAGAAAAGCTGTGTCATTAATGTATCCCTTTCTGAATCTTTAAACACGATATTTAACGAGGCCAGATCATAAAAAATATTAGCAGGTTTATTTTGCAGGGGATATAATTTAAGTACCAGCTGATCGCCTTTGGCTAATTTCTTTTTTGACGGATTCAGTTTATCATAAAACACTGCATTTATCCGGGCAAACTGATTTGTAACTTTTACAACTCTTGCGTTAGCCACAAAATCATTGTTGGGTGTTTTTTCTCTATCGGTATAATATGACAGCATCACATATCCCTTAGCCCCTTCAAAAATTCCTGCATTTGCTCCTTTATCTATGATGAGCTCAACAGAATCTCCTCCTTTTTCCTCAACAGAAATTATATTAAAAAAAAGTTCATTACTGGCAGAAGTGGAATCATAATTCATTGACCGGTCAAAGTAATTTTTGCCGGCATTATTATAACAAACATCAAGGTATGATATGGCCGTTTTTACTTCAGTGTAATTCCTTGCTTCGGATAATTCATCAATTGCTTTTTTAAACTTATCAATAGCCTGGTCATATTTTTTTTCAGCATAAAGCTTTTTTGCTTCCATGTACGCAGGCGAATCCTGTGCTTGTAATATAAAACTGTACAGCAGCAGAAAAAAGGTAAAATAATAGCGAATCATGGGATTAAATTAGGTTAAACTTTAATGGATATTCATACCCTTGTCAGGGTATTTTTAATAGTAATCTGGTTTTTCAATGGTTTTGAAGCTGGTTAACACAGCTCCTGCAAATGAATTTAAGCAATCGCTTTAAAAAGTGGCCCGATTTTTAAACAGGCGCAGAATTTTTTGGAGGCAAAACTGCCTGCCTTTATCTTTGCACTCCTTTTACGGAAATGCCGCGTTGGTCAAGGGGTTAAGACGCCTCCCTTTCACGGAGGAATCACGGGTTCGAATCCCGTACGTGGTACCACCAAAGCTCTCTGCCTGAGAGCTTTATTTATTTTATCCAACCAACGAACTTTGCTGATATTGGCAAAAAAACATTTTATACTGGTGCTTTCCCTGCTATGCAAAGTTGTCCTGCTTCAGGCACAGTCTGCTGATTCCAGTAATCAAAACAGTACAACAGTTTACCCGCAAAAAGACCTGAGTGATATGATTGAGCAATGGTTTGGTCACCCACCCAAAAAGCAAATCAACCCTGATTCAGTTGATAAGGATAAAATTTTTCTCTCTGTTTTTCCTGCTATCGGTTATACACTTCAAACAAGGTTGGCAGCTATATTGGCCGGAAACATAGCTTTTTATACTTCGCCGGAAAAAACAAATCTTTCTGCCATCACTTCCAGTATTGCTATTACACAAAATAAACAATTTACTTTACCTGTTCAGTTCAATATCTGGACCAAAAATAATCGCTTCAATTTCCAGGGCGACTGGCGTTTGTATAAATACCCTCAAGAAACTTTTGGTTTAGGAAGCAATAATAATTTGTCTGTTGATGGAAACCTGATAGATTATTCTTATGCCCGTTTTTATACTGTAGCATTGAAGAACATTACTAAAAATGTTTATGGTGGTGTGGGTTATTTTTTAGATTATCACTGGGGCATTGAACAAGAGGGTTATAATAACGGAAGAGTTTCTGACTTTGAATTATATGGAGGGGAAGAGAAAACTGTATCATCAGGATATGGCATAAATTTTTTATACGATAGCCGTACCAATGCCGTGAATCCTTCCTCGGGGGTATATACTAATATTTTATACAGATCTAATACAAAATGGCTGGGCAGTGATGATAACTGGCAGTCTTTATTAATAGATGCCCGTAAATATTTTAAAATATCTAAAAATTCTATTCTTGGTTTTTGGAGCTACAACTGGCTGATATTATCCGGCAGGCCGCCTTATTTAGACTTACCCAGCACTTCGTGGGATACCTATACTAATACCGGCAGGGGCTTTATACAGGGCAGGTTCAGGAGTAAGCAGATGTTATATGCAGAAACAGAATACCGCTTTCAAATAACGAATAATGGATTATTGGGTGGGGTAATGTTTGCCAACACACAGGCATTTACCGACTGGCAAACCAACCACTTTAATAAATTACAACCGGCAGCAGGCGGTGGATTAAGAATAAAACTCAATAAATATTCTAAAACCAATTTAGATATTGACTATGGTTTTGGTGCCGGTGGCAGCCATGGTTTGTTTGTTAATATTGGCGAAATATTTTAATTATTCCTCAAACACAAAATCCATGTTAGGCAGTACCATAAAAGCTATGGGGGTGAGACTGATGAATAAAAGAAATACTACGTTGAGATAAGTTGTTTTATGATCATACCGGGTTACCACTTTCCCTGCTGCATCATTGATTAACCCAAAAGATCAGTATGTTCGGGAAGCTGAATACAAAGGCGACAAATGAAGGCAATATTTTTTAAAGCTTCCCACAATTCTGCATTCGAGTAGTTTTGTTCAAAGTGAGGAACTTTTATTTCCAGCACCAATAAAGTAGCGGCAATAGAAAACACGCCAACTGGTAATACTTCCATTCGTTTAGAAGCGCCGGGCAAAAAGTTGTTTGGCACCCTTGATATAATGGTTATTTTTCATGATGCTTTTTATAATCATCTTTATCCAGCACCAGTTTATCAATACCTGATTCTTCCATTCTTCTTTGAAGATCATCGAGCAGCCCCGCATCAGTAAGATCCATGGGATGAGAATTTTTCCAGTCGTGATGCGCTATTTTAGTAAGCCGCTCCACTATATCGGCATCATGTACTTCAATAGCCAATTCTCTTCTGTCATCAAAACTACCCGGAGCTAAATTGATAGAACCAATAATAGCCCTGCATTCATCGGCTAACAGCATTTTTCCATGCAGTTTTAAATGTTTGAGTTTATGAATTTTAATACCCACATCTTCCATTATTCTTAGCCCCCCTACCCCTTCCACTAATTTTTCTTTTTTCAAAGTATGTGGCGGCCTGGCCATTACATGAACTTTTACTCCCCGCCGGGCAGCTCTTACCAGCCTCTCAATAATAACCATATCCTGGAAACGTTCATTTTGTACAAACAATGAATGTTTAGCGTCATCAATAAAGTTAGCAATACGGGTTCTTCCGTTACCGCGGCACCAGATTAGTTTTGCATCTTCACCCGGGTTAAAATCTCTTCTTTCCCAATCAGCTTCAAAACAAAGTATTATTTCATCCACTTCATGCTTATGTGCTGTAACCACGGCATAATCCCTGGTCTCTGTAAAATTTTTTGTTTCCCAATTGAGTGATTTTACAAAGGCCAGTTCATCATCCACCACCATCGACTTTTCATGTGTTAAAACAAAATTGGGGTTGCTGTATCTTACTTCAATGCCGGCTGCTTCCAGCAGCTTGTGTGTTTCAATATTTTCTACTTCTCCATTTCTTCTTGACGGGTTAAGCATTATCCGTACTTCCACACCTCTTTGCTTTGCATCAATCAATGCATTTATCAATGCGGGATCAGTAAACAAAAACATTTTTACTCTCAGCGATTTCTTTGCGTTATGAATAGCATTGACAATGGCATCTGCCGAATCCTCAGGAAATATTAATAATGAGCGGTGTGACATAAATATTTTGCTTCGGTTACATGAACGATAATGCATCTCCGGCCTGCATATGATAAAGTTCGGCATAAAGTCCATCTTTGTCAATAAGTTCTTCATGTTTTCCTTCTTCTGCCACCCGGCCATCTTTAACCACAATTATTTTGTCTGCATCCCGTATGGTACTCAGGCGATGGGCTATAGTAATAACCGTTTTGTTGCGCATCAAATTTTCCAATGCATCCATCACCAGTTGTTCTGACTCGGCATCTAATGAGGCAGTCGGTTCATCTAAAATTAAAACAGGCGAATTGCGAACGATAGCACGGGCAATGCCAATACGCTGTCTTTGTCCACCAGATAATGTTAAACCTCTTTCACCAACTAATGTATCATAACCATGTGGCATACGTTTAATAAATTCTTCTGCATTGGCCATCCTGGCTGCCGTTATTATTTCATCCTCAGTGGCACCGGGTTTTCCATAGGCAATATTATCACGAACAGAGCCATAGAATAAAACAGTATCCTGTAAGACAAATCCAATCTGTTTTCGAAGTCCTTCCAGTTTATAATCTGTTATGTCCACACCATCCATTAAAATTCTTCCCGACTTCACATCATAAAAACGGGGAATTAAACACGCCACGGTTGATTTGCCTCCACCGGTGGGGCCACATATTCCAATTTTCTGCCCGGCGTTAATAGACAGGTTAAACTTATCTAAAACAATTTCTCCGGGATTATATTCAAACGATACATTTTCAAAAACAATATCCCCTTTAAATTTAGGTGGTTGTTTTGCGCCGGTTTTCTCTGGTATAATAATTTCTGTATCTAAAATGGTTTTTATCCTTTCCAATGAAACAGTAGCCTGCGCAATACTGGTTGATTTTTTAGCGAGGTCTTCCACCGGTTTAAAAAATTTACTGAGGTAAGAAAGGAATACCGTTAATGCACCAATAGTCATTACACCACTCATTACCAATGAGGCGCCCCGCCATAATATTAAAGCTGTGCATACTGCTACAAAAACAGCCACCACCGGGTTAATCATGGATTTTATTTTTCTTGCCCTTAATGCTGCGTTCACGGTTTCAATACTTGCCTTACCCAAGCGGTCTTCTTCCAGTTGCTGCCTGCCATAGGCATTTACCACCCTCATGGATTGCAGTCCTTCCTGCATAATAGCCACCATATTACTCTGATCTTTTCTTACTTCACGGGTGGCTTTCTTTACTGCTTTCTTTACCCTGCTTACAAAAAATAAAAGGAATGGCGTTACTCCCAATGCAATCATCGCAAAATCCCAGTTAAGCCAGAACATAAGTAACAGCATACCAATAATGGTAAACATATCCACAAAAATGGTGAGCAATGTAGCAGAAGCAAAATCCTGTATGGTACTTACATCAGCAGTAATAGTGCTTAATATTTTTCCCATTTGCTGATGATCAAAATAAGAAAGGGATAAACGATGCAGGTGATGGTATAACCGCCGGCGCAGATCGTTGGCAACATATTGCGCCACACTTTCTGTAAAATAACTTTCTATATAACCCGCCAGTGAACCTATTAATGATATAACCACATAACTGATGGCAACCACCAACCCCAGCATCATTTTATCTCCTGCGGTAAAAATATGTTCAATCCATTGTATCCAGCTATGGAGTTTATGGTTGCCGATTACATTATCAATAATGATTTTTAACGGCCAGGGAGCTGCCAATTCCATTGCAGTTTCCAGTAACATGGCCGCCAGTATCAGTAGCAACCATTTACGGTAAGGTTTAACAAGCAGGTGAACCAGTTGAAGTAATTCCTTATCCGGAATTGAAGCTGGTGCGTCGGCATTGTTACTATTGGTAGTGGATATATCGTCTTTGTTTTTCACCTGGCTGTATTGTCGTTATTAATTCTTTCTGGCATTTTTTATAAATATTGATTCTACTTCTTTTGGCTTATTTATAATATCGTAAAACCCATCCAGGTAATTTATAATATCCTTTTGTTTATTTTTTCCAAGCAATTTCATTTCTGTTACTAATGAATAAATCTTTTCTTTTTTTTCTTTAAAAACCTGCAGTGTTTTGTTCAGTTCTTCCATCGTTCTTGGATAGCCCCGGTACAAGCGTTGCCTTACATTGTCAAGACCCAGTTCTTCATAAGGCACTGCATACTCAGCATTTACTAATCCGCAATAATCAAAATCGTATGGAACCGGATAAGGAAGTAACGCGGAGTTATCATTGTTGTCATTAATCAGCCGGATATTATGCTTAACAGGAACAGACCAGTCGGTATTACCAATCATATATTGAAAAATGGCCACCAGCGTCATTTGTTCACGGTTGGTTTGCTCCGTTCCCACATTAAGTTGTTTGCACTCCCGCATTTTGTTGCGTTTAGCCATGTCTTTTGTGTCTTCCAGCAAAAAAGCATAGCGGGTAAACTCTTTTACTTTATTGGTACTGTCCCGGTAAGTAAGTTGCAGCAAACGTACCCTGAAACTTTTTTCGGTAAGCAGGTTGTACATTTTATAAACAAGATATTCAGTAAGCAAATAATTTTCATAATCCTCACCCATCTTACAGGAGCTTACTAATTTTAAAGTGCCCAGTGCAGCCAATGCAGAATTTGGTTTTTTAAAATCAATCCTCAGGGGTGGTATAAAACAATTTTCCCGGCGGAAATTACCCCTTATACTCACAGTAACATTTCCTGCCAGAAAACCCGAATCAGGAAAAGCTAATACAAAGTTCCCGATTGTACTATCCCCGGCTTTAGCTTGTCTGCCCAACCATTTACTGAATTTGGCAGAAAGGGTTGCTTTAATAACAGGCCCTTCTTCAAAAAATTTTACTTTATCAACAGCAGCTTTTTGTTGTGCCGCTAAAGAAAATACAATTGTAAAAAGAAGAAGGCTTGTCACAGTCTTTCTCATACCTTGATTTTAATTTTATAAAAAACTTATTCCCATAAAGCTGATATTGCTTTCCCGGTATTTCCAGAAGGCATTTGTATGTTTAATAATGATGAAACGGTTGGTACGATATCAGTAATATTTACTTCTTTATATAATTTACCCGGTTTGATATTCCATCCATAGAATAACAAAGGGATATGTGTATCATAAGGATTAAATACCCCGTGTGTGGTACCCCCACCCATCCATCCTTCTATCCATTGTGGCTGAAAGATTAATTGTATATCCCCGCTGCGGGATTCGTAATAACCAGCCCTCACCATTTCTTTCAGCTTTGATGGGATAGTAATTTTATCAATATCTTTTTGAAGAAAAGCATTTTCAATACCGGGTTGTTTCAATAAATAATCAATACAAAATTTACCCACCAAATCTAAATTAAGCTGGTGTTTCGCAATGGAATCTCTGTCAAGATACACCTGGTAATTAGCCACTGTCATACAAAGGTTTTGTACTTTATATTTTTCTCCCAGCAGCGAGTTTAACTCATTGTAAATAGTTTCCACCGCCACATTACCCGCCGGTATATGATTCATCTTTAGAAAAGAAGGCACATGTGCCCCGCCATGATCGGCTGTTAAAAAAAGTAAGTACTGATCTTTACCAATTCGTTTATCGAGGTAATCTAAAAATTGACCGAGTTCTTTATCCAGCCGTAAAAAAATATCCTCTGCTTCCATTGAATTGGGACCAAAAGTATGTGCAGCATAATCTGGTGTTGAAAAACTTATTGTCAGCAGATCGGCATCTTCATCTGTACCGAGATGTTCGTTTTCAATTAATGATTCTGCCATACTTATGGTTAAACTGTTTCCCTGTGGTATTACCCGCAAAAAACCGTAATTCCTGCCAATGTTACCGGTTAAATCATAGCCAAAAGAAACTTTGTTGGTATAACTCTGCGTATAGGTTTCAAACGGGTATAACAATTTCCATCCTTGACGGTAACAACTGTCAACCATCTTCCTGTTATTAATGGCAGTTACCCAGGCAGGAAGAACATTCATATAATAAGTTGAACTGATCCAGTCGCCGGTTTTATCATCGTACCAGTAAGCAGCATCAGCACTATGCCCGGCCGGAAGGATGGCACCTCGATCTTTTAAGGCAATTCCAAAAACCTGGCTGCGGGAATTGGTAGCAATTTTTAATTCATCACCAATAGTTGTTACCAGCAAATTACGTGGGCTCATTTTTCCGGATGCCGTGTTGCTGCCAACAGTATTGACACTGTCATCAGCAGAACAATAAAGAAAGTCGTTTATTTTATAATCCCACCAGTCATTACCGGTAATACCATTAACAGCAGGAACAGATCCCGTAAAAATAGCGGCATGACCACAGGCAGTTACAGAAGGAAGATAATTAACAAAAGCATTTTCGCAGGAGAAACCATTGTTCAGTAACCGTTTAAAACCTCCGTTCTCAGCATAACGATCATAATATCGGTATAAATAATCCCATCGCATTTGATCAACCACCAGTCCAATTATTAATTTGGGACGTTCTGTTTTGGAAGGATCAATAGTTATCGCAGCAGGCTGCGAATGTGCCGACAGTATGAGTAATAAAATGGCGATGTGTAAAAAACATTTACGCATACCATACCTGTTGCTGGTGGTTAAATAATGTAAATGTAATTTACGCTAAAAAATATTGCTGAATAATGCCTTATTTAAACAGATTGTTGCCTGAATTCCCTGGGCGACTGATTTTTTATCTTCTTAAATACCCTGTTGAAATTAGAGAGATTACTGAAACCTGTTTCATAACAGATATCTGCAATAGATTTTTCCTCTTCCGCCAGTAACTTGCAGGCATTATTGATACGGATTTCATTGAGGAAACTAATATAGGTTTTTCGTGTTCGGGTTTTAAAATATTTGCAAAAGGCCTCTACACTTAAATTAGCAACCGCCGCCACTTCATCCAGCTTAACTTGCCGGTGATATTCATGAAAAGTAAATTCAAGCACTTTATTAAGCCGCTTGCCATCATAAGTTTTGATATTCCGCTGAATGATTTGTTTGGATAAGGATTCGATATTCTTTTTAGTAGCCAGTTGTTTTAATATCTCTAAAAATAAAATGAGTTTATTAATACCGTCTGCTTTTATCATTTGTTCCAGCATTTCACCAATCACTCTTTTCTTTTCACCACTAATTTTATACCCACCGCTGCTGTTGCGCAAAAATGTTTGCAATGATTTTAATTCCGGCAATTGCCAGAAGGAAGGATGTATGGTTGTCTCATCAAAGAAAATAGAAACCGTTAATGCTCTTGATCTCTTCTTAAAAAAACTTTTATCGTTCCGGAACACATGTGGTTGATTGGGGCCAATCACAAAAACATCACCGGGGCTAAAAGGCCCAACATAATCTCCGGCAATCAATGTACCATGACTTTGTTTAATAACCGTCAGTTGTATTTCAGGATGCTGGTGCAAATGATTATACAGGTGCGGCACATCATCTACCTGTACTCTGAAAGCTTCAGCAGTATTTTTGGGAATTTTAAAAGGAACAACCTTCATGCGTACTAAATTAGTCAATAATTAATCGCTATAAACATAAAATGACTAAAATAGTACCAGTTTTGGCTAAACTAAGGAAAGTAATTGGCCCCATTGGCTGATACCTTTGTTTAAAATATTTACATATGTCAATACAATGGAAAGGAGTTTTCCCTGCACTACTCACCCCTTTTACTGCCAATGATGAAATAGATATTCCTTTATTTGAAAAGAATTTACAGGCACAGTTAGATGCCGGTGTAAATGGTGTGATTATTGGAGGTTCATTAGGAGAAGCCAGTACCATTACTGCTGCTGAGAAGGAGCAACTGGTAAAAGCCGCTGTGAAATATGTAAACGGAAAAGTTCCTGTAGTAATGAACATTGCAGAATCCACTACCAAAGATGCGATACAACAAGCCATCAATGCCAAAGCATGGGGAGCTAAAGGTTTAATGTTGCTGCCACCCATGCGTTATAAAAGTGATGACAGGGAAACAGTCACTTATTTTAAAACAGTAGCGCAAGCCACCGATCTTTCCATTATGATTTATAACAACCCCGTAGATTATAAAATTGAAACAACGCCGGACATGTTTGCCGAACTGATTGAACATAGCCATATTGAAGCAGTAAAAGAAAGTACGAGAGATGTAACCAATGTAACACGTTTGAAAAACCGCTTTGGCGATCGTATCAAAATATTGTGTGGTGTAGATACGCTGGCAATGGAAGAATTGTGTTTAGGTGCTGATGGATGGGTAGCAGGATTAGTAGATGCATTCCCCAATGAAACTACTGCGATATTTAACTTAGTTAAAGCCGGTAAAATTGAAGATGCCACAAAAATCTACCGCTGGTTTATGCCCTTGCTGGAACTGGATATTCATCCTAAATTAGTTCAGTATATAAAATTAGCGGCCACACAAACGGGCATCGGCAGTGAATATGTAAGAGCACCAAGATTAACTTTGGTGGGTGAAGAAAGAGAAAGGGTATTAAAGATTATTAACGATGCTATCGCAATAAGGCCTATTTTGAATGTTAAATGATGAATGTTGAGTGTTTTTGACTTTTTACTTTTGAATTTTGACTTATGAACTTTACAGATACCAGTGTCAACGATATCAATGCGATTATGAATGAGGCATGGAATGCTTTTCATGCTTATCGCAAATTATCGCTCAAACAAAGAGCTGATTTTATGCGAACCATTGCGGTGGAATTAGAAAACTGTGGTGATGCCTTGATACAGGTGGCAATGAAAGAAACTAATTTACCCGAAGCAAGATTAAGAGGTGAAAGAGCCAGAACTGTTTTTCAACTCAACAGCTATGCACAGGCTTGTGAGGAAGGGACCTGGCTGGAAGCCAGGATTGATACTGCTAATCCAAATAAAGTTCCACCAAAGCCAGACATAAGAAAGATGATGGTGCCATTGGGGCCGGTAGTAGTATTTGGTGCTTCTAATTTTCCTTTTGCTTACTCAACTGCCGGAGGCGATACGGCTTGTGCTTTTGCTGCCGGTTGTCCTGTTATTATAAAATGTCATCCGGCACATGCAGAGACTTCTACGATTGTAGCAGATGCCATAATAAAAGCAGCAACTAAATGCAACATGCCTAAAGGCATTTTTGCACATGTTTATGGAACATCGTTTGATGTAGGTAAAACATTGGTGATGCATCCGCATACAAAAGCAGTTGGATTCACCGGTTCTTATATTGGTGGTAAACAACTATTCGATTGGGCCAACCAGCGTAAAGAACCAATTCCTGTTTTTGCAGAGATGGGAAGCATCAATCCTGTTTTTTTATTGCCGGAAAAATTAAATTCATCTTCAAAAGATATCGCTTCGATGTATGCAGGTTCCATCACTTTAGGTGTGGGACAGTTTTGTACCAACCCCGGGTTGATTATCGGTGTTGAAAGTGAAGCGCTGCATACTTTTATTCATGATTTGGGCAAAGCGATACAACAAACAGCTCCGGGACCAATGCTGCATCCGGGTATTGTGAAAGCTTATAAAGAGAAAAAAGGAAATGCATTGCTTCAGGAAGAAGTTCATCTTGTGGCAGAATCAGAAATTGAAGTAAAAGAAAACGAAGGCTTGCCTGCAATAGCAACAGCATCCGGAAAAGCATTTTTAAATAATCCCGTTCTTCACCAGGAAGTTTTTGGCCCCTACTCTCTTGTAATTCGTTGTAAGGATATAGATGAAATGACTGAAGTAGCTAAACACTTAGAAGGTCAGTTAACTTCTACTTTAATGGCAACTGATAATGATGTATTGAATAATGATGAGTTAGTAGAAGCAGTAAAAAATATTTGCGGCCGCTTTATTCTGAATGGGGTGCCCACCGGTGTGGAAGTTTGTTTGAGTATGCATCACGGCGGACCATTCCCGGCCACTACTGATTCACGTTTTACTTCGGTTGGTGCAGATGGCATCAAACGTTTTGCAAGACCTATCGCCTTTCAAAACTGGAGCAATAGTTTATTGCCCGATGAATTAAAGAATGAAAATCCGTTAGGAATTTGGAGAACTATCAATAACCTGTTAACTAAAGAACAGGTCAACTAATATTTCTTTTACGCAAAGGAATAAAGGAACAAATTCGCAAAAGGTTTTGACGCCTTGTTTACTCAGCGCTTCTGCGTTAAATAAAAAGTTCTTTGACATGTTATATGGAAACCGGAACTGCTTTATCCTTCTTTATATCTGCAAAAACAAAATACGCAGTTACTAAAGTGGAAATAACAAAATAAACCATCAGCACATATTGTGTACCGGCAAATAACTTACTGGCACCAAACCAGTCATTTTGTGATATTAGAATATATACACCAAATATATTCTTCGCTACTTCCCACAATAGTGCATAAGGATTTCTATCCATTAACTCGGTATAAGCATACACCAGCAGGAAAACAAAAGCACCATAGATATAGATGTAGTATTTGTTCAGCGCATTAATGCTGGCTATGTTGCCAAATAAATAACTAATAAATAAAAGAGTAATGGTTATTTGCACCCATGCCCACGCATTAAAAGTAAAAGATGCTTTCGTTTCGTATTTATTAAAATGATAAACATCGGATATTTTATATAGAGGGTATTTATCAGCCACATCAGCCGGACGCCAGCCTGTAGGCATAAACCAGATTCTGAATTTATCTTTCAGGTTCTGCGTATGCCAGGCATCTTTTATCAATAACCACAGGTGCATAAAATTTATTTTGATAGGGTTCCATGTATGTACTGGTCTTGTGATTCCATAAACTGGTTTTACATTGGGTAATTCTTGCTGGTAAGTACCAAAAAGTTTATCCCAGAAAATAAATATCTGTCCGTAGTTTTTATCGATATACTCCGGATTAATTGCATGATGTACACGATGATGAGAAGGAGTAACAATAATCTTCTCCAAAAAACCCATCTTATTAATATGTTCTGTGTGATACCAGAATTGTGCAAACAAATGTAATGGTGCTACTACTGCAATTACATTACCGGGAATACCCAGCAATGCAGCCGGTAATAAAAAGATGGTAAAGATTTTAAATACCACGGAAATACTTTGCCGCAGTGCACAAGCCAGGTTGAAATCTTCACTACTGTGATGAATGATATGAGCATTCCAGAAAAAATTGTATTCATGGTCTAAGCGGTGGCCCCAGTAACCGGCAAAATCCAAAGCGATAAAAGCAATGAAGTAAACTAGGAAGGTAGATTGCACATGAATAATGGCCACATGTTTCACCATCCATTCATAGGTAATAATAGCGATACTTAAACCCAGTACATCTTTAGTAACATTGGTAACGCCGCTGCTGAGACTGGAAATCATATCAAGGTTACGGACAGTATCTTTTCCTTTTAAATAGCCGTACAATTTTTCCCCCAATACTAAAAGGAGAAAAGCAGGCATAGCAATCAAGAGAATTTTACCGTAGGTTTCCATATAGTAAATTCAAAAATCAAAAGTAAAAATGTTTTTGTTCTAAATGAAAAATAGACCGATAATTAAAAAATATCCCAATAGTTCCCTTAACCGCTTTGGCGGATGGACCTTTCATTGTGTGGATGCACATACCTGTGGCAATCCTGTTCGTTTGGTAGCTGATGGCGGCCCCGAACTGGAAGGCAATAATATGAGTGAAAAGCGTCAGCATTTTTTAAAAGAATATGACTGGATTAGAAAGGGGCTGATGTTTGAACCAAGAGGGCATGATATGATGAGCGGAAGTATTTTATATCCGCCGCACGATCCAAATAATGATGTGGCTGTTTTATTTATTGAAACCAGTGGTTGCCTGCCCATGTGCGGACATGGAACCATTGGCACCATCACTATTGCTATTGAAGAAGGATTGATACAACCAAAAGTGCCCGGTATTGTAAGAATGGAAGCACCGGCGGGGTTGGTGAATGTGAAATATGAAACCGATGATAGACAACAGACGACAGACCATAAAGTAAAAGTTGTCTCCGTACGATTAACAAATGTGCCTGCATTTCTTCATTCAACGGAATTAACAGCTGATTGTCCTGATTTAGGTGAATTGGTGGTGGATGTTTCTTATGGTGGAAATTTCTATGCGATTGTAGATGTACAAAAAAACTTTAAAGGACTGGAACATTACCCGGCTGATAAGTTAATTGCCTGGGCAAGAGAGTTAAGAAAGAATATCAATGCCAACTATGAATTTGTTCATCCTGATGATGCTACTATCAATGGTTGCAGTCATATTTTATGGACAGGTGCAGTGCTCGATAAAACATCTACTGCAAGAAATGCTGTGTTCTATGGTGATAAAGCTATTGACCGTAGTCCCTGTGGCACCGGCACCAGTGCAAGAATGGCGCAATGGTATACCAAAGGCTTATTAAAGAAAGGTGATGAGTTTATTCATGAAAGCATTATCGGTAGTAAATTCATTGGACGGATTGAAGAAGAGTTAATGCTCCATGGAAAGAAAGCCATTCGTCCTTCTGTTCAAGGTTGGGCAAAGATCTATGGATATAATACGATAAGCATTGATAAGGATGATGACCCGTATGCGTATGGGTTCCAGGTGCTGTGAGAAAAAAGTGGTCTATCGTCCGTCGTCCATTGTCAAAAACATTTTATGAAACAATATGTAATCATTGCGCAGGATGGAAAAGACGAACAGGCATTGGAAAGAAGACAAACCGTTCGTCCGGTTCATTTGGCCGGTGCAAAAAAATTAAAAGACAATAACAATTTTGTATTGGGTGGTGCTATGCTGGACGAGGAAGGCAATATGCGTGGCTCTGTAATGATTGTTCAGTTTGAAACAGAAGAAGAATTTCAGCATTGGTATAATAACGAACCATACATTACTGGTGGCGTATGGAAAAATATCGAAGTAAAACCATTTAAAGTTGCTAACGTATAAACTGGTTTAAATAAACGACATGAAACGATTGATTGCTTACTTCTTTTTTCTTATTATTTCTTTAACTGGAGTTTCTCAGCATGCTGTAATAGCATTCAGCAATAATTCCATCCGTATTACTTACCAAAATCAACTTATCTTTTCTGGAACGCTAACAGCCCAATCCAAACCTTATGCTGTTCATCAGCAAACACAAACCATCAACAATGCTACTTACCAGGTCATTACTATCACCACCGGCAATTTCAAATCGTTTGAACTAAATGGAAAGATTAATGGTAATGAAGAAACAATCGCCTGCGAAAGTGAGCCACAGGATAACGGATTGAAAATCGTACGGCAGGTATATGGAAAAAGTTTCAGCCTGTTAAACAATGCTGTTTACAACAGAACCAATGACTGGTTATTATCTGTTGACAAAAATTCCTGCAAAACAAAAATTACTCCTTCAGAAAATAACAGCTATGATATTACTATTACCGGCTGGGAAATGGTCATTCGTTTTCGTCCTGATTATTACCCGCAGCATCGGGGTTTACATTATTTCCATCCGTCACAATATACTGTTTGGAAAAAACCTGTTGTTGGCTGGTGCAGCTGGTTTGCTTACTTTGATAATATTACCGAAGCTGATGTAAAGAAAACAGCCGATGTTATCTCACAAAAATTAAAACCATACGGACTGAATTATTTACAGATTGATGATGGCTACCAGCAGTTGCCTATTGGTATGCCTGATACATGGCTTCATCCCAATCAAAAATTTCCTTCCGGGTTACAGCAACTGGCAACATATATCAAACAAAAAGGATTAACCCCCGGCATCTGGACCAATGTTTCTTTTGCTGATTCAGCAGCAGCTTATCAGCATAAAGAAATGTTTGTACAAAATAATTTGAAACAACCGGCTTATGGTAATTGGGTAGGTTATGTAATGGATGGAAGTAATCCATCAACCATCAATAAATTATTTACACCGGTTTACAAAGGATTAAAAGATGACGGCTGGCAATATTTCAAATTAGATGCTTTGCGCCATTTAAAATATGAAGGATATAATTCTTACAAAGATTTTTTCAGTCAAAAGAAAACAGACCGTAATGAAGCTTTCAGAAATGTAGCAAAAGAAGTACGTAAACAAATTGGTAAAGAAAATTTCTTGCTGGCCTGTTGGGGTATTCGCCCAGAGCTGGTTGGCATTGCAGATGGGTGCCGCATTGGTAATGATGGTTACAGTTATGCCGGCTTAGCGCAATTCAACTCCTACAATAATATCATCTGGAGAAATGATCCCGATCACATTGTGTTAAGCGATAAAGAAGCTTACCGCAGTTGTACCGCTACTTCATTAAGTGGTTCATTGTTTATGCTTACTGATAAACCGGAGAAATATGAATCTTCAACATTGATTGAAGCAGCACAAAAAAGTATTCCTGTTTTATATACTCAACCGGGACAAGTATATGATGTAGATCCTTCCCGTTCTAATCAAATTACCTTAGCTGATGTGGAAATGAGCGGCAGCGGACCAAGACCATTTGATGCCAGCACTTCTACCGTTACCGGTTTATTTTCATTAGAGATTAATAAACCATTTGAAAACTGGCTGGTGCTGGGAAGACTGGATGAAAGAGATAAACTCATCCCATTAAAAGACCTTGGGTTAGATGAGAATAAAGAATATCTTGCTTTTGAGTTTTGGACAAAAACATTTGCCGGTTCAGTGAAGAAACAATTTGTTCCTGCTCCTATTGATACCTTATACAATTGCCAGGTGTATTGCTTTAAAGAAAAAAAAGATCATCCTCAATTGCTGGCTACAAATCGTCATATTACCTGTGGTGCGTATGAAATAAAAGATATACAGTGGAATAATAAAACCTTACGGGGCAGCAGTGAAGTAATTGCTAATACTAATTACGAATTATATATATACGAGCCGGCAAATTATATTGCTGCAAAAATAACCTGCGATAATGCTGTTATTTTAGAAGAAGAAAATGACGGACCGGTAAAAAAGATAACTTTATCATCCGTTACTGGTGGCATTATAAACTGGAGTATTTTATATCAGTAAACATAGAATATTTGTTTATGAAAAAACTTTTTTCCTTCCTGGTGTTTTTATTAATTGTGTTTATCAGCCAATCACAGGCGATTCAGAAATACTGGCCGGTAAATTTTTCAAGAGTAACCATTACGGATAATTTCTGGAAACCAAAATTGGACCTGGTAGCTGACAAAACGTTAAAAGCCTGTATTTACCAAACAGAGATTAAAACACCACGCATCCGCAACTTTATTAAGATCGTAAACAAGACAGGTGAAAAACATGAAGGCATTTATTACGATGATAGTGATGTGTATAAAGCACTGGAAGCAATGGCCTATTCATTAAAAAATCATCCTGATACTTCTGTAGAAAATACTGCTGACAGATGGATCAACTGGATTGCCGGTGCTCAAATGGAAGATGGCTATGTAGATACTTATTTTCAATTAAGAGATATTTCTAAACGATGGACTGAAATAGAAAAGCATGAAGATTATTGCGCTGGTCATTTAATTGAAGCAGCCATCGCTTATTACAATGCCACCGGCAAAAGAAAATTATTGGATGTAGCCATTCGTTTTGCCAATCATATTGATTCCACTTTTCGTTTGCAAAACCGTTACTGGTTCAGTGGGCATGAAGAAATTGAACTCGCCTTAATGAAGTTGTATCATCTTACTAAAGAAGAACGTTATTTAAAGCTTGCCGACTGGTATCTTTCCCAACGTGGAAGGCAATTGCGTAATATTCCTAATAATAACTGGATAACGCCTGAGTACTGGCAGGATCTTAAACCGGTGAAAGAGCAGTCTGAAATAACCGGTCATGCAGTAAGAGCAATGTATTTATATACCGGTGCTGCTGATGTGGCTGCTTCTACTGGTGATATGGGTTATGTGAATGCGATGAAGCAGGTGTGGGAAGATGTGGTTTATAGAAATATGTATATCAATGGTGGTATTGGCTCTGCAGGTGACAATGAAGGATTCAGTAAAGATTATGATCTGCCCAATGAACAGGCTTATTGCGAAACCTGTGCTTCTGTTGGAATGGTCTTCTGGAATGCAAGAATGAACCAGTTGATCGGCGATAGTAAATATATAGATGTCCTTGAAAGAAGTTTATATAATGGTGCGTTAGATGGATTAAGCCTGAGTGGTGATCGTTTCTTTTATGATAATCCATTAGCTTCTTCCGGTCAGCATCAACGAAGAGCATGGTTTGGCACTGCCTGTTGCCCGGCTAATATTTCAAGATTGGTGGCATCAGTTGGTGATTATATTTATGGACAAGGTACAAACAGCATTTGGGTAAATCTTTTTATTGGCAGCAGCACAACGATTCCATTAGCCAAAACCAATGTGGAGGTGAAAATGCAAACCAATTATCCATGGGATGGAACTATCAAACTCAATATTGATCCTGTAAAAAAATCAACTTTTGATTTGTATTTAAGAATTCCTGGTTGGGCCAGTGGCGAAGCTTCACCGGGTGACCTGTATCATTTTATTGATTTTAATTCAACCACCCTTTCCTTAAAAGTGAATGGTAAAGATGTTGCGGTGAGAACGGAAAATGGTTATATGATCGTTAACCGTGAATGGAAGAAAGGTGATGTGGTGGAATATACTATCCCGATGCAGGTAAATAAGATTGCGGCTCGTAACGAAGTAAATGATGACAATGATCGCTTTGCTGTTCAGCGGGGACCCCTCTTATATTGTGTGGAAGGATCGGATAACCATAATGATGCCTGGAATTTTTTCATTCCGCAAAACAGCATTTTTCAAACTACAGCATACGATGTATTATCAGAAAAAGTTACGGCACTGGAGGCCGATGCAAATACCATTCAATTCAATGATGCTTCACAAAATGTGCAAATAGTAAAGAAAAAAATCATTGCTATTCCGTATTATACATGGGCTAACCGTGGTAAAACACCTATGCAGGTATGGCTGCCGGCTAAAATTAAAAATATCAAAATCAATTATAGTTCGGTGGCTGGCGATGGCGGAAATAATTAAATCTAAAAAATACGAAAATGCGTTTACTCCTTTATTTATTCATTATTTTTTTTATATCATGTAACTCATCCTCTAACAAACAATCACAGCAAAAACAAATGAGTAATTTACCTGTTCAAAAAGATTTCCGGCAAACTATTGATGGTAAAAAAACGGATCTTTTTTATTTAAAAAACAACGATATACAGGTGGCTATTACCAATTATGGCGGCAGGATAGTTGGATGCTGGTTACCTGATAAAAACGGTAAGGTTACGGATGTGGTGGCAGGTTTTAATACATTGAATGATTATATCAATTCCAAAGAGCCTTACTATGGTGCATTAATTGGCCGCTACGGAAACAGGATACGTAATGCACAGTTTACATTAGATGATACTGTTTATAAAGTTACTGCCAATATTCCACCACATATTTTACATGGCGGCAAAAAAGGTTTTCAATATGTGGTGTGGGATGCCAAACAATTAAGCGATTCAACTTTATTGTTACATTACCTGTCAAAAGATGGGGAAGAAGGATTTCCCGGTAACCTGGATGTAAAAGTCGTTTATTCTCTTTCAATCAATCATGAGCTGCGAATTGAATACACAGCCATCAGTGACAAAAAAACTGTTATCAACTTAACGGCTCATCCTTTCTTTAATTTAAATGGTGAAGGAAGCGGCACCATTAATAATCATTTACTCACCGTAATGGCAGACAATTATAACCCGGTTGATTCATTTGTAATTGCCAATGGGAAAATTGAACCGGTTGAAAACACTCCGTTTGATTTCAGAAAAGCAACTGCTATTGGCGCCAGGGTAAATGATAAAAACGAACAATTAGCATTCGGAAAAGGATACGACCATAATTTTGTTTTAAACAAAGGCATTACTGCACAACCTGCATTAGCGGCTATTGTTGAAGGAGATTTATCGGGCATTAATATGCAGGTATTAACTACTGAGCCGGGTTTACAATTTTACGGTGGTAACTTTATGAAAGGTGAACAAACTTTTAAAAGCGGTGTTAAGGATGATTTCCGCACTACTTTTTGTTTAGAAACACAACATTTCCCTGACTCACCAAATAATCCGCAGTTCCCCACCACTGTGCTAAAACCGGGGGAAACATACCATCAAAAAACGATTTATAAATTCATAATAAAATGAAAAAATTTGTTATTGGTTTAATTGCCTGCAGTTTTTTGCAGCCTGTGCTGTCGCAAATGACGAAAGCCCCTGCCTATCCCCTGGTTACACACGACCCCTACTTTAGTATATGGAGTACTACTGATAAATTAAATGAAAGTACCACCACACACTGGACAGGTGCTGAGCATTCATTATTGGGATTGATCAGTGTGGATGGTATAATTTATAAGTTTCTCGGGGCATCTCCGGCAAAATTAAACCAACTGGTACCGAATGCTGATCTTTCTCCATATTCCTGCCAGTACACAGAATCAAAACCCGGTGCTGACTGGACTGCTATTAATTATGATTATTCCAAATGGAAAACCGGCAAAGGAATGTTTGCTACGGAAAACATCAGTGCAGGAACAGTATGGTCAGGCAAAGAGATCTGGTTCAGAAGAGTATTTAACGTTACATCAAAAAACTTTCATCAATTAGTGCTGAGTGCAAAGTATGATGATAACATCATTGTATATCTCAACGGAGAAAAAATTTATGAAGCTGGTTGTTGCTCCTCTAATAAAGAAATCACTTTATCAAAAGCAATAGCACAAAAAATACAAATTGGCAGGAATGTATTGGCTGTTTATTGTGAAAACACCGGAGGCCCCGGTATTATTGATGCAGGTTTATATGATCGACTGCCACCAGAGCCAATAAAACAAGCCGTTCAGAAATCAGTAGAAATAACTGCTACCCATTCGAATTATAGTTTTAGCTGCGGCGCTGTTGATCTCGATGTAAGGTTTCTTTCTCCGCTATTAGCCAATGACCTTAACTGGTATTCACGGCCTGTCAGCTACATCAGTTTTATCACCAAAGCCAATGATGGCAAACAGCATGATGTAAAAATTAATTTTGATTATGCTAACGATATTGCAAGAGATAAAAAGAATCAGCAAACTGCTACCAAATCATATATCGCTGATGGCATTGTTTTTCAAAAAACAGGAACAACTGATCAGCCCATATTAAAAAAGAAAGGAGACGATGTTCGTATTGACTGGGGTTATTTTTATGTGGCGGCAAAAGATGAAAAAGGAATAAAATTATCAGCACCAGGTAAATCAACCGCTTCAGCTAAACTAAAAATTGATTGTGGCAAAGTTCAATCATCCCCGGTTGAAAAAACGATCTTGTTAGCGTATGATGATCTGTATGCTATTCAGTACTTCGGTCAAAACCTGCAGGCCTGGTGGAAAAAGAATTTTTCTTCTGCAGAAGAAATGATCAAACAATCATTAAATGATTTTAAATCCATCGAAGAAAAGTGTACCCTGTTTGATAAAGAATTATATACTGATGCAGTAAAAGCCGGCGGAGAAACTTATGCCAAACTTTGTGCATTAGCTTATCGTCAATCGTTAGCAGCGCATAAATTAGTAAGAGGTCCCAATGATGAAATACTCTACCCGCAAAAAGAAAATTTCAGTAATGGTTCTATCTGGACAGTGGATGTTACTTATCCATCCGCTCCATTAACACTCATCTACAATCCTGCTTTATTAAGAGGTATGGTAGAACCGCTCATGGAGTACAGTGAGTCGGGTAAATGGACCAAGCCCTTTCCTGCCCATGATTTAGGAACTTACCCGCAAGCCAACGGGCAGACCTATCCGGAAGATATGCCGGTGGAAGAAGCCGGTAATATGATCATCTTGTCTGCTGCGATTTGCAAAGCAGAAAAAAATAATTCACTGGCAGCAAAACATTGGAAGTTGTTAAGCCAATGGGTGGAGTTTTTAGTAAAAGATGGATTTGATCCCGCCAATCAATTATGTACGGATGATTTTGCCGGTCATTTAGCCCGTAACGCCAATCTTTCTTTAAAAGCAATAGTGGGAATAGCCTCCTATGCGCAGATGGCGCAACAATTAGGCAGGAATGAGGAAGCAGCAAAGTATATGACTATTGCCAGAGATTATGCAGCCAAATGGATACAAATAGCGGATGATGGCGATCATTATTCACTCACCTTTGATAAAAAAGGAACATGGAGCCAGAAATATAATTTGGTTTGGGATAAATTACTTGGCCTTAATTTATTTCCGCAGTCTGTATATGATAAAGAAGTAAAATATTATTTAACTAAACAAAACCCATTTGGTTTACCATTAGACAGCCGTAAGACCTATACCAAAAGCGATTGGATCTTATGGACATCGGTATTGGCAAATGATGAAAAAGATTTTCAGGCATTAATCGCTCCTGTTTATAAATTCGCAACCGAAACGCCTACCCGTGTACCGCTGAGCGACTGGCATGAAACTACAGATGGCACACAGGTGGGTTTCCAGGCAAGAAGTGTAGTGGGTGGTTATTTTATTAAGTTACTTCAGTATAAATGGAAGTAAAATCCCGGCGGCGGTTATCGACCCGGTAAACGGTTAAAGAAAAATAAAATTTGGTTATTCGTATAAACAGAAATAATGAAAGCAATTATTATAGGTGGTGGAGTGGTTGGTTTAAGTTCAGCATACTATCTCAGAAAATCCGGGTGGGATGTTACGGTTATTGATCAGAATGATTTTTTAAATAATTGTTCGTATGGTAATGCCGGTTATGTTTGCCCCAGTCATTTTATTCCGCTGGCTTCACCGGGTATTGTATCGCAGGGATTAAGATGGATGCTTAATAAAAAAAGCCCTTTTTACATTCAGCCAAGGTTAAACTGGCCTTTAATGGATTGGGGATTGAAATTTGTAAAAAGTGCCACCGCCAAACATGTGGCAGATTCAGCTATTCCATTAAGAGATGCCGCTATCATCAGTCAAAAATGTTATGAAGAGTTGGCAGCAACACCCGGCTTTGATTTTGCCTATGAGCATAAAGGTTTGTTTGAATATTTTCTCACCAAAGAAAAAGCGGAGCATGGGCATGAATTAGTGGAGAAAGCTGTTTCGCTGGGTTTAGATACGGTGTTTATGTCTGCGGAAGAAGTACAGGCATTGGAGCCTCAAACTGAGTTAAACATCCAGGGCGCAGTATTATTCAAATGCGATTCACATTTGTATCCCAATAAACTGATGAAAAGTTTATTGAACTGGATGCAAAGCAATGGCGTCACCCTCCTTCCCAATGAAAAAGTAAAAAGTTTTGAAAAAAATAACGGACGCATAACCAAAGTAGTTACCGATAAAAGTTCATACACTGCAGATACTATTGTAGTGGCTACAGGCTCATGGAGCCGTGAGATAGCCTCAGAACTTGATATCAGCCTCCCGTTAATGCCGGGCCGTGGTTATTCTATTACATTAGAAAATTCACCTTATAAACTCAACCATCCTGCTATACTGGTAGAAGGAAAAGTAGCGGTAACTCCAATGGATGGAAATAAAATCCGGTTTGGTGGTACCATGGAGATCACTACCATGAGCCGTCCTCCCCAAATTGGACGGGTGGAAGGAATACTAAATACTGTAAAAAAATTCTTACCCCAGTTTAATATACCAATTCCCAATATCAATGATGTGTGGTATGGGTACCGCCCCTGTTCACCGGATGGAATGCCGTATATCGGCAGGTTAACCAAACTGCAAAACTGCATTGTAGCCACCGGGCATGCCATGATTGGATTGAGCCTGGGTGCCGGAACTGGATTGCTGGTAAAACAACTGGCAAATGAAGAAAAGCTGAGTATGGATCTTTCAGCATTTAAGGTAGAAAGGTTTTAATGATGCTTTCTTTGCTGATGATGGTGATACCCGGCAGTTATATTACTCTCCATAATAAGTTAGCGGCAAATACCAGTTCACCTGGTAAAGGCGTTTATTTTATAGTGCTGAAAAAAACAGGTGAAAGAATGGTACCAACAAAATTTGTAAATCAGTAATCCCCGCTAAACTTCAAATCCTTTAATAAAATCAGCATTCAGCAGGAAATTATTCAGTGTTTCATAACCACTTTGTTTTGATTCTATCTTGTATGAAACCGTTACCACTTCTTCTGATTCTTTGCTGATCTTAAGCCGCAGGTAATTTAATTGCATTTTTGACAGTTCCTCTTCCAGCTGGACAATGGAATATTTTTTTAAGTAGATAGATACCTGGTAAATTTTGATCTGGTGTAACCTGTCTAATGATTCTTCCAGCCTGGATAACAATAGAAGTGTTCCCAATACTACTAAGGTTAATATTACTGCCAGGTGATAAGCGCCGTACCCAATGGCCATTCCTATGGCAGCAGCTACCCAAATGGTGGCAGCCGTGGTAAGGCCACTTACTTTCATCCCTTCTTTAAATATCACCCCGGCCCCAATAAAGCCGATACCGGTAATAATGTTGGCAGCAATTCTATCCGGCGTGGTGGGATTAATGCGAAAAGAAAGAATGGTAAACAAACAGGCCCCCAATGTTATCATGATCATGGTGCGGAACCCGGCCGGTTTACTACGGTACTCCCTTTCCACACCCAGCACAGCTCCTGAGGCAAAGGCCAGTGTTATTTTAATTAAATCGATATAACTAAAATCAATCATCATAATATTCATCATCCTGAACGCTTCAAGCCGTCGGGATGATTTATTAAAGGTTCAGGCCGATTCAGCGTCCCGATCCGGGTTATCCTAATCCAATTTCATAATGCATTTCCGGTATCTCCACATCCAAAAAACCTTTTCTGATCAACCGCTGTTTAAAATCCAGCTGCACATTATATTCACCATGCACTAAAAATAAGCGTTGCACTGCTTTGGGATCCTGGCAGGCGAGGAACTGGCATAAATCATCATAATCACCATGAGCACTCATACTTCTTATAGCCGCTATCTCCGCATGCACTTCATGCAACACACCAAAGATGTGTGTTTCTTTTGCACCAGCCATTAACCGTCCACCTAAAGAATGTGGTTCGCAATAACCGGTGAATAAAATGGTATTGCGGCTGTTCTCAATAGTATTGCTGATGTGGTGCTTCACCCTTCCGGCATCCGCCATACCACTGGCAGAGATGATAACACAGGGTTCATTACGGAAGTTAAGCATTTTACTTTCCTCCACTGTTTTAATAAATTTTAATCCTTTAAAACCAAACGGATCACTATCCGTCTGCAACACTTTTTGAATCGCTTTATTAAAATAAGATGGATAATGTTTTACAATCTCTGTTGCTTTTACACTCAGCGGACTGTCTACAAAATAATCCAGGTCAGGCAATCTCCTTTCTAATTCCAGTTGATTGAGTGCATATAAAATTTCCTGCGTACGGCCTACACTAAAAGCAGGAATGATCAGTTTACCTTTTTTCTGCAAACAGGTCTTTTCTATATATTGTAATATCTGGTCAGGTGTGGTGCTGTGTTCGTCATGTAAGCTATTACCGTAAGTTGATTCGATTAAAATATAATCGGCCTGGTCAAATGTTTCCGGCGATTTTAATATTACATCACGATATCTTCCCACATCGCCGCTGAAAGTTAGTCTTGTTATTTTCCCCTTTCCTGCCGGGTCATCCGTGCGGGTATTTTCTTTTATACGCAGGTGAACAGCCGCACTGCCAATAATATGACCAGCATCCGTGAACAGCACTTCTATATTCTCATCTACTTTAAACCAGTTGCCATATTCCACTTCCACAAAATGATCCATAGCCGCAACGGCATCCTCTTTACGGTACAATGGCTGCAGGTAAGGCAACCCATCAGCAGCCCTTTTTTTATTGGTGTACTTTACATCATCTTCCTGTATTTCGGCTGAATCCTCCAGTAATACTGCGGTTAATTCACGGGTGGCGGGAGTGCAAAAAATCTTTCCGGCAAAACCTTCTTTTACCAGTTTCGGTATTAAACCGGTGTGGTCAATATGTGCATGAGATAAGATCATATGCGTAACCTCAGCGGGGTTAAAACCAAAACTCCTGTTCAATGCATCGGTGTCTTTACCCATCCCCTGGAACATACCGCAATCAAGCAAATACTTTTTACCATTGGTAAGGGAAACGAGGTGTTTGGAACCGGTAACTGTTCTGGCTGCACCATGGAAAGCAATCTTCATTTGATTTGATGATTTGGTGATTTGAAAATTTGATTATTACTCCTCTATATAAGACACTATTTATTCGTTTTGCTTTTAAACGACCAGGTAATAAAAAATTCAGCCACCAGTTCTCCTGCTTCATTCTTCCCGGTTGATTTTGCTGTAACAGTTTTTCCTTCGCCGCTGGCAATGCTCCCGTCAATTGCCGCTACTATTTTATCTCCGTCTTCACAGGTAAAATATGTTTTGCCGGTTGCTTTCTTATAATAATTTGCTTCTAACTTAACCACCAGCATAGATACAGCCGGTTTTCGCTGATAGATATGCATCAGCCCCAGCAAACCGGTGCTCATTTCTGCCGCCATACTTAAGCTGGCAAAGTAGGTACTTTTAAACGGATTTTGTGTTAACCATTTGTAAGGCACAACAGTTACACAATGTTTTTCTTCCAGTTCTTTTATCCGTACACCGCTAAAAAAAGCAGCGGGCAATTTCATAAACAAAAACATCCTGAACTTAACAGGATGCTTCATAAGCCGGATGAATGAAGATGTATTAGTGTTCATTGAAAAATCAAAATTCAAAAGTCAAAATTAAAAACATACCGGGTTTGTGTGGTCAATAATGAATAATTAACATTCAAAACCAGCTGTCAATTGTCTGCTGTTCATTATTAATTACCAATTAATTCTTATCTGCTTCTACAATCCATGCCACCACACTGTTGCCATCTGCTGCAGCATTGAA
The DNA here is from genome assembly GCA_003963365.1 of Sphingobacteriales bacterium. Lineage (GTDB taxonomy): Bacteria > Bacteroidota > Bacteroidia > Chitinophagales > Chitinophagaceae > AWTP1-9. The sequence goes on along the minus strand of RXJG01000004.1, from coordinate 621,691 downwards.
ACTTACATTGCCTTTATCCGTAACGCTGAACTTTACATTTTTAACCAGTTTGTTACTTAGTGCTTTGTTTACTCTCAATCCAAAATCGGTAGCTGGATTTTCACTGATCTGTTTATTTAACTGGTGCCAGTCCAGCTCTTCTTTACTCACCACCACCGCAAAAGCATCTCTTGTACCAATACTATCAGGGCTCATACTTTTATCCTTTGGAAACAAGCGGTAACCGGTAATACCGCAGAACGGCGAATACTTGGTTAGTGTTGGATCATCTGCTTTGGGATAAGGGAACAAAGTATAACTTGTACCATCGGTTTCCTTTCCAAATATGTACACATAACATTCCGTGGTATTATGCACTTCCATCTTAAACCTTGACCCGATCTTTACAGGTGATACAGTTTCAAAAGTATTGCCACTGATGCTTTGTAACGGAATATAACCACGGGGCACAGTTTTCCTTCCGTCATATTCCACTTTTACCAAACCCACTTCGCAACTGAAAGGGCTATACGCTTCATTTTGCTTATGCATTGGCTCCAGCCCGTATGCTTCTCTTACAAAATATTTAAAGTCGGGATAACGGACCCAGGCAAATCCATTATTGCCCCATTTGGCTGTCCAGCTGTTCATCAACAGAAAGGCACCACCATATTTTTTATCATCATAACCTACCACACACATAGCATGGCCACCAAAGCCCATCATATTTCTGTCTCCTGCTGCCGGTTCCCATACATCCTGCCCCATCATAGGTTGCATAAAACTTTGTCCTACCATCATACCAATTACTACCGGTGCTCCCTGTGCAAGATTAGCACGGATAGCATTCAGATCAATGGCATCAGCATTATCACCTCTTGTTAAACGGTTAAAACCGGCAATACGATGTTGCGACGCTTCAGTATATAGCTGTGAAGGTGGCTGACGGTCGCAATCATCATCCCGGTAAGGGAACTGATCGTAAGGTACTGCTCCCTGCTTACTCATAAACTCCATAGCTTTTAACACATAAGAGCCCTGGCAACCTTCCAGTTTAATATTGTTATATAAAAAGGAGGGAGAAAATCTTAACTGGTTAGGATCCTGGTTTGTTTTAGCAGCTTCTAAAATAGTTCTTGCGCCATAACCACTGCTCCATGCCACACAACTTCCCTGCTGACCCTGATCGCCCACAGAAGGGGCAAACCGTTGCAGGTTGGCTGCTTCAGGTAAAGGGTTCTTATAATCATCCAGTCCCTCAAATATTTTTGCTTTATTAAAAGTGTCTTTATTTAATTCACCACCACGGGTAAACTGGCTGATGACATCTGCAATGCCTCCGCCGCCACCTGCCATATTACAACCACCACGGCCAATTATAAAATACAAAAGACCGCCTATGATTAGTAACACTATTATTCCCTTACCACGGAACAAACTAAATAATAATGGGAGCAGACCAATAAGACCACCGCCTCCACCACCACCGGGGAAATTACCTCCACCACCACCGGAGTCGTTGTTACTGCCACCCTGGTCTTCCTGGTCTTGTGGATCGTCCACCATTCTAATAGGCATTGCAAATTAGTTTTAGGTTTAAGAATTGAGTATGAAAGTTAACGGGAAAAAGGGAACGAAAAAATAGTTTTTTCATCAGCACAAGATGGGGATTATACGCAATCGGTTGCAGGGAATATTATCAAATCATTATCTTCATTAAAAGAAAACATGATGGAAAGGGAACAAATCATCCGGGATTATGTGGAGGCTTATAATAATTTTGATGTAGCTGCTATGCTGCAAAACATGGATGATAATATAGTGTTTGACAATGTATCGGATGGAGAAGTAAATTTATCCGTAATGGGTATTACTGCTTTTAAAGACCAGGCACAGATAACCACCAGTTATTTTACCAAAAGAAAACAAACCATTCTTTCTTTACAGCATACAGATGAAGTAACAACAGAAATTGAGATTGATTATTATGCGGTGCTGGCTTTGGATTTTCCGAATGGGTTGAAGAAAGGAGATGAATTAAAGATGAAAGGCAGGTCAGTATTTAAGTTTGATGGTGATAAGATTGTGCGATTGAGGGATATAAGCTGAATTGTTTCAGTCAGCTTAAAGGTTTCCTTTTTACTACTTAAATTGATTTTTCTTCCTGCAGTGTATTCTGCGCAAATTCTTAATTTTAATAAATGAGTAGAATCTTAGTTCAAAAATCCGGCAACAAAACCTTAACTTATACAATAGATGATACCGGTTTATTAGTACAAACAAAATCCAGGTCAAAAGAAAGTGAAATACATTTTCTTTTTGAAAACGTTAAAACTAATAAAGTTGTAGCATTAGATCACAACAAAGCATTGTTGACCCTGGCATGTGTTTTTGGTGGAATAACTTTACTGGTATTGTTTATGGCTTTCTTTGACAATACTATTGACAGGGTAACTATACCATTTTGGGGGTTAATTTCATTGGTTCTTTTTGTAGTTTATTTCAAAACAAAACAAAGAAAATTGTTCCTGCAAACTTCTGAACATCGGTCAATTGATTTTATAATTAGCCGGAAAAATGAGAAAACTGTAAACGAATTTGTGGACATGCTGCTGCAGGAAAGAAATATATATCTCGTTTCAAAATATGCAGTATTAAGCCGGCATGTTTCTTATGCAACTCAATTAGAGAATTTAAACTGGCTGCTTAATAATAAAGCCTATTCAAAATCACAATATGATGAAAAAATAAAAGAGCTTAATGTGTTATTTAATGGCCATCCAAACAATAATCCAATAGGTTTTATTCCTGGCAATTAAAATATTATTACTCAGTTCCTGCTCACCTCGCCAACTACTAAAGCATAACTTTAATTTGCCGTTCATTTTCACGAAGCAAAAGATAATACAAAAGTAGTTCCCTGTTCAGCACCCACATCCAGCTGCACCTGGCAATCGATTGCTTTAGCCAGGTCTTTGATAATTTGAAAACCCAATCCATGTTTAGAACTGTCAACAGCCATACTTTCTTCAAATCGCTTTTGTAGCATTTCATTCATACCGGTGCCATTATCGCTTATTGATAAATATGCCATTCCCTCTTCTTTCCGGGCACTCCAGGTTATAACAGCATCAGGTATGTTCTTTAACACATTTACTGCATTTTGGGTAAGGTTCTGCATAATCGTACGCAGGTAATTCTCATCAGTAACTACTTCAAGCTTTTCATCAGTGTTAAACTGAAAACGGATATCAGTAACACCAGAAAAAAAACTTTCTATATAATCAAACTGATCTTTAACCAGGATAGTTTTTTTCTGCGGTTTAAACTGCTGCATCTGGCTTTTGCTCCACAGCAACATATTTTCCATAGTATCCAGCAATGATTGTGCTGAACGGGTAATCTTTTCTTCTCTTTCGGTAGCTTCCCCTGTTGTTAACGCATCGGGCTTTATTTTTCTCAGTGCAAGAAAGTTGACCAGGTTGGCAACCGGGCTTCTCAGATCATGACTGAGTATGCCAAAGAATTTCGCCTTTACTTTATTGGCTTCATCTAATTCTTTATTTAACTGTATAAGTTCATTGTTTTTTTGTTTGCGGATGGCACTTACCCTGTAAAATAAAAAACCTATCGCTGTCATCATTACCAAGCCCATCACCAGTAACAACATGTTTTTCTTTTGTTCCTTCACCTGCAATTTTTGCTTCTCTATTTCCCCATTCTTTTTATCCATCTCATTTTGTGTTTCAACAGCTGCCAGTTTATTTTTATTAGCCTGCGAAAAAATGGAATCGTTCAGTTCGTGGTAATTCTTAAAATTGAGGTAGGCATTTTTATAATCTCCTTTCAGCGCATTTACTTCTGCAAGTGATTTTTGAAACTCTGCCTGTTCGTTTTTATTACTGGTAATTTTAAACTGCTCAACCGCCTGAGTAAGGTATTTAGCAGCAGAATCTAAAAACTTATCTGTACTTTCACTTTTTACGTATCCGTTTTTAGTTACAAGCTTAAAATAACAATATCCCAGCAACCCTCGGTTATCAGTAGCATCCTCACTGACAGGTCCTACACGATCAAAAATCTTTTTGCCATCCAGCGCTGCGTTAAGTGCATTGGCATAATCGCCCTGTTCAATATAATAGTTAACCAAAGAATTAAGTACAGCCCCTTCTTTTAATTCATCATTTGTTCTGTGGGCTATATTAATAGCTTGCTGACAGTAATAAAAACAGGAGTCGAATTTTTTAATTTTTAGAAAAATGTCGCCAAGCAAGGCTATAGGTGCAAGGTAATTTTCTTCCTCCCCCAATTTACTGTAAGCAACCAATGATTGCCTGGCGAAACTCAGTGCCTTTTCATAATCCTCCTGGTACTGGTAAACAAGAGCGAGGTTTTCGCTTGCAACTCCAATATTATAATAGTCCTTTATTGCATTAGCAATATCCAGCGCCTGGCTGTAATACCTGGCAGCACCTATATAATCACTCTTGGCATTGGCAACTGCACCAAGATTGATATACGAACCGGCAATATTCATACTATCTTTTATTTTTTTCGAATACTCCAGAGAAGTGTTGTATTGTATTAGTCCGGAATCAAATTGAGCCTTCACAATATCTATGCTGCCAAAAATTGTATAAAAAGCAGAAATACCCCTGTCCCATTTCATCCTGGTAGCAAGCGCCAATCCTTTTCTTGCATATTTTTCCGCTGAGTCAATATTAACCTGTACATAGTACAGGCCTACCTTGTTATATATCTTAGCTTTAATGGTATCATTAGGTTCTAACGGAACTCTTGCACATAAAGAGTCGATAAATTCCTGCCCCTGTTTTTGTGAACAAACATGAACAGATAAAAAAAAAGTCAGCAATATTATACTAAATGACTTCATACTGATCAATTGCGGATATTATTGAGAGATTCCTTATAAGTTCTTCCAACAGGCAATAAAATATTATTAGCCACCTGCACTTCATCGGCACTGATTTTACTGATAAAATTTTTCTGCACTGCATAACTACGGTGTATGCGTACAAAACTCCGGAACGATTTTTCTTTTAACAGTCCGCTGATAGGCGATAACACGGTGTACTTACGGTTGCTGGTTACAATGCTGGTATAATTATTCAGTGCTTCAAGGTATAATATATCATGCAGTTGCAGCTTCACCTGGTTGTGCCCGTCTTTTATAAAAATAGTATCTGCCCCAAGTGCATGACTAAGCAGGTCTGATTTTTTTCGCAAGGTTAAATATTCCTGTAGCCGGGCTATTGTTTTTTCAAATCTATTAGCGGTAAATGGTTTTACTAAAAAATCCAATGCTGCCAGTTCAAAACTATCTACTGCATAATCGGCATAAGCGGTAATAAATATGCAGGCTGGTATGTGCATCAACTGTTCTCTTAAATGCAACCCGTTTATTCCGGGCATATCTATGTCAAGAAATAAACAATCAGGTCTTTGATTATTTGCTGCTGCAAGTGCTGCAGCAGGAGACTCGTATGCTCCAATAAGTTTAATGAAGGGATATTTTTCCAGGTAGGCCTGAACGATCAACCGGTCTACCTGGTCGTCGTCTACCACCATACAGCCAATCGTATTTAGCATAAAGCCTGTTAGTTTTTACTCAGCGTAAATATAACAGAATTTAAGCGAGAATGTAGTTAACCAACTAAAAACGCAGTTCACCAATATCAGCTTTTAATGAGTACTGCGGCTAACTAAGTTTGAGAAGAAAATATTTTCAGGTAAGCGTTTTTATAAAACAGGTTCCCTGGCAATAAGTTCAGTATAAGCTAAAAAATAACCATAAAACTATTAAAATGAAAAAGGTTTATTGTTTTTTACTTGCTCTAAGTTCCGTCGTAACAGTTTTTGCCCAGCAAACAAACGGCAAACAGGATGTTTTTCAAAAAGCCAATAATACAGTAAATAAAGTAAATACGGTTATATCTGTATTTCAACCTTATTTGTTGAAAGCCAGGCAGCTTTTTTACGATGCAAAACAATTAGCTGCCAATGTAAAAAGTGCTGCTAAAAGTGTAAACCAGAACAATTCCTCCGGTTACAATAACAATAATACCTATACACAGCCTGGTAATAACGGTTCCGGCTATTCATACGACAGTACTGCAAATCAAAATAATACTATTGCTAATAATGGTTCCGGAACCAATAATAATAACAACGGGTCATATAACAACAATAATACAGGTTATACTCAAAATGATCCAAACTCCTCGTCGCAAAATAACCAGGGTTATAACAATTCGCCACAAAATTATTTAACAGGACAAAGTTTACCCATTACTAATACAGCTATAATCAATAACGATGGCAGTGGCAACTGGGGCAACCAGAATAACGCCTTATACGGCAACTGCCTGGATGTTATGACAGGAAATGTAATGGGCATGGGTGATGCTGCACAAACTCCCACTGCTGTAGACCTTATGTTCTTTGCTCCTGCAGATGGTCAAAATACCTACACACTGATGACGCCGGGTTTTGCAAAAAACAATGGCACAGCCGGCTACATGACTGAGCATGTAAGCGAACAGGTACAGCAATGGAGCGATGTAAACGAAAGTGAAGTGGCATTAACCAAATTAACTATTGGGCAGTTTAACCAAATTCAAAATAACAGCCAGATACAAAATGCGGTGCGCAATGCACAGGAATATGCTGCTTATTACAGTTCGGTTGGTCAAAAATTAGACGGGAAGGTTTTTGCTGTTAAAGTGCAGATGGATAACAGGGAAACTTATGCGTTGATTGCTGTATTAAAACAAATAGGTACAAGCGGCAGCAATGGATACTTAAAAATTCAAATTAAAACAACCGGTTTAGCAAATGCAAACGGACAAATAAATACAAATGCTTACATACGCTAACAATAAAACTTTCATCATGAAAAAAACACTAACCTTCTTTTTTTTAGTTGCTGTTTCCATAATAGCAATTACAGGATGTAAAAAATCTGGGGGAGTTCCTGCACCAACAATTACAGCTATTAGCCCTGCATCCGGTATTGCAAATACTGCAGTAACCATTACAGGAACCAATTTTGATGCAACCGCTTCAAAAAATACGGTAAAGTTTAATGGAACTATTGCCACCGTTACAAGTGCATCATCAACCTCATTGGTAGTGATGGCTCCTGCTGCAGGAAGTACCGGAGTGGTTACCGTAACCACTTCCGGGGGAACTGCAACGGGTCCTGCATTTACTTATTTGCAACCGCCTACTATTACATCCATCAGTCCGGCAACAGGTATTGCAAATACAGTTGTAACCATTTCAGGAACGAATTTTAAAACAACTACTACCAATAATGTTGTAAAATTTAATGGAGTAACTGCAACCGTTCAAACGGCAACATCCACTTCATTAACCGTATCAGCGCCTGTATCAACAACAGGGACGGTGAGCGTTACTACAAGCGATGGAACAGCCAATGGCCCAACATTCACCTACATCCCCGCACCAACCATTACATCAATCAATCCGGCATCGGGACCAGCAGGTTCTGCTGTAACCATTACAGGAACCGATTTTGATGCAACAGCAGCAAACGATATTGTTAAGTTTAATGGTGTTACTGCCGCAGTTACATCCGCTACTACAACACAATTAGTCGTTACCGCTCCTGTAACCGGAACAACAGGTAATGTTACCGTAACAACAACTGGTGGAACAAGTAATGGCATGCCGTTTACCTATACTACAGGTCCTGATATTTATTTAGCCGGGCTTAATGCAAGCGGTGGTAGCGGAGGTTATTGGAAGAATAACAGCTGGGTATCATTAACCAATTGCGGTGCTGCATTCTCCATTTATGTTTCCGGAACTGATGTATATGTTAGTGGAGTTGATATAAGCAGTTTATTACCTGCTTACTGGAAGAATGGAACAGAAAACACCTTACCAGTTACAGCAGGTGTAACAGCAGGTCAGGCAAGGTCAATAGTTGTATCAGGAACTGATGTCTACATTGCAGGTCTTGAAGGTTCGCCCGGAAACACTGCTCCCAGGCTTTGGAAAAATGGAGTGAGTCAATCACTTGCATTACCCGTAACCGGTGGAGACCAGAGAGCATTTGCAGTAGCCATTTCGGGAAGCGATGTATATGTAGCCGGTAATGCTCAGCCCTCACTTGCTACCGGGCACCAGGTAGCAACTATCTGGAAAAATGGAGCTGCCACTTATTTAACTAATGGCGATTATTATTCTCTTAGTTCTCTCTTTATTAACGGAGCTGATATTTATGCAGCCGGGCAAAATGTAATAACCTCATTTAGTAATCCAAGGTATTACTGGAAAAATAATACTCCCATCACTTTATCAGGAACTGCCTACAGGTGTACTGGCATTGGAGTTACTACCTCAGGAGATGTTTACATTTCAGGCGATGACGGACTGTCGCCTCAATACTGGAAAAACGGAACAGTAACACCTCTTTTACCTAATCCTTCCAGTGCCTCTTACGCAACGGGAGTATTTATTGTTTCAAACGATGTTTACATCTGCGGAAATTATGGAGGTGGCGGCTCAGGTTACTGGAAAAACGGAACATGGAACCAGGTAAATAATGCACAATCGATCAATGCAATTTTTGTGAAATAAAAATATTATGAGGTATATCATTCGCATATCAATAATTATAGCAGTTGTTTTTCTTCCCGGCTTCATGGCTTATGCGCAGCAAACAAAGGAACTTCTAAAATGGGCCGGGAATCTGCAAATGAGAATTAACCGGCAAAACACTACTTACCGCCATAAAGACAATGTAGTTAGCTGGGGCGACGACGGCACTACGCTGCAGTGTTATGCAGATTGCAGTGGTTTTATCAATGCGCTGATTAAAAAAACTTTCTCTTGGGAAGAAGATGATTTTAAAAAAGCATTCGGGCATAAGAGAATGTATGGTTACCATTATTACCAGGCCATTACAACCGGCAATCATTTTCAGTTGATAAAAAATATCAGCCAGGTACAGCCCGGAGATATTATCGCTATCCAGTATGCAGACCGCAGTGAACATGATGATAATACCGGGCATGTAATGCTGGTGTCTTCTTTACCACAGTCATATAAGCCCTCTGCCATTGTTTTACCTAATACACTTCAATATATTATTGATGTAATTGACTGCAGCAAAACTCCGCATGGCAAAAATGACAGCAGGCGATTGCCTGATGGCAGTGATTACAGCGGGTTGGGAAAAGGCAGTTTCCGTATTTACACAGACCGGCAGGGAAATATAGTTGCCTATAGCTGGAGCGATGGTAAGCCAAAAGAAGGATTTGATCCGTATGAAAACCAATTAGCAGTAGGAAGGTTTTTTAAATAAAAATTGATGCCTGTTATTCAAAAATAGTAATACCAAACCCGATTTATATTCTTTAACCAATAAAAAAATATTTTATGCCAGTTAAAAAACATTTTCTTGCAGTAATGGTGCTTTTAATAAATGCACCCGTCTTTGCCCAGGTTAATACTAACAGGAGTAAGATTTCCGAAGTGAGGAATAATATTGTATCAACAAGAAATAATACTCAGTTATTGAGTGAAAACTTTCTGTCAGTAAATCTTCAGATGCCGGGTGAAACAACACCTTCGCCATATTATGTAAAGGAAACACAGGACTATTATATTTTGAATGGCGATATACTGATAAGTAAAAATCCCGGCTTTCAGAATAAAAGTATTATTAAGCGGATGATGAAATCGCCGGGCGATTGTAAAACATGCAGTGCAACCAGGGACCAGGCATGGTACGAATTTCATAACTGGCAATGGGACAACGGAGATATACCTGTTGAAATTGATAACTCAGTGTATGCGACCAACAGTTGCTCCGTTGTAAAGGATGCTTTGGAATATATGAATGCAAACACCTGTCTCAATTTTTATCCAAGAAAAAGCGAAAATGATTTTGTGTCAATAGCTGTGGTACCGCCAGATGGAAAGCAGGGAGGAAACTCCCAGGTTGGAAAGCAGGGAGGAAAGCAGGTTATCGTTTTATCAAACGGGAAATTTAATATGTACACATTATGTCACGAACTGATGCATGCGGCCGGCGTTTGGCATGAGCAATGCAGAAAGGACAGAGATAATTTTATTTCGATAAACTGGGATAATATTACAGATGACATGAAGCATAATTTTCAAATTGAAGATCATTCTACTGCTCACGGAGCATTTGATTTTTGCTCAATCATGCAATACAGTGCATATATCAGTGGCATGACAATAGACAACTCGAAACCTGCCATCACCTGTAAATATGGGTGTCCTGCCTGTATGGGAAAACAAACGAATTTAACTGACCTCGATATAAAAGGGTTGAGTTTATATTACGGCCAAATTGGGCTTAGCCGTTTTCCAATGGCACGTGCATTTGATATGGGTTGCAAAGGCTCCTACCTTACTTCCAATGCTGCTCTAAACGCCATTAATCAATTGAATAAAACTATGTACAAATTAACCGGAGGGATTACCTATGTGGGGAATACTCCAAATAAGCCACTAAGTTATGAGCCGGGAAATAAATTTGACGGAGACGGGTATACTTTAGAAGGGAACTGGCAAAATACATTTTATCATTATTCATTAAAATCCGGAATTGCCACAGCCCAGGGTGCAGAAATTGGTAGTTTTTACAGATCACTGAATCTTGGTAATGGCATATTAGGTTGGCCCGAAAACAATGAGACTTCTTATCTCGGGGGAGCTTACCAAACATTTAATCATGGCTATATCTACAAAACAGCTGCCGGTGGTACATTTTATGTACTAAAAGGCCCTGTGTATGATAAATGGGCAAATGCCGGTGGCATAGGTGGTCAATTAGGCTGGCCCGAAATGTCTGAAACAGTATTGCCCGACGGAAAAGGGCATTTTGAAAGATTCAATCATGGACATATTTACTGGAGTCCTGCACATGGCGCCTACGTTGTAAAAGGAAAGATCTTTAATGAATGGGCCAATAAAGGATGGGAAAAAGGACCGCTTGGTTATCCATTAAGCGATTATGTTCCGGAGTCCAGGGTATCCGGTACAACTGCTGCTTCTAATTTACCGCATAGCACTAATGGTTATCAAAAATTTGAAGGGGGTGTTATTTTCTATTCACAAACAGCAGGCGGTGTTGCAGGCTTAAACGAAACATGCACTACTGAATTAGGTAATCCTGATAAGATACTGGCATCACATATCAACCCACAATCCAGCCTGACGGCTAATTATAACAATATGGTACAGCAAAAAGACAGCACCACTAACCAGGTAAATAAAATAAAGAATATGCCTCCCCGGGCAACTCAAAAAACTTCCGTTACCAATAAAAAGTCCAATGGAGCCATTAACCCTCAACCTTTGCCACCTAAAGTACAATCCCATAACTAATACAATAAAACACAAAACATATGTACAGAACAACATTAACCATCCTTGTACTGATAATAGTTACAGCATTCACACAGGCACAAAGCATTGTAGGAAAATGGAGAACGGTAAGTAATATAACTGAAAACGATAATGGCAAAACAAAAGACCTGCTGGCATTGCAATTGAAAATATCGCCCTGTCTTAAAGATCTGCAAACCATTTTTGAAGCAGGTGGAAAACAAATTACCAAATCACCCGGTAAATGCGGTATGATTGATTATAATGCCATACCGGCTTCTTCATGGAAAATGGAAGGCAACACTATTATTGTCACTAATAACTCAATACCCAATCCTTTGGGTAATTCATCTTCCTATACCATTACTTTTAAAGGCAACCAGGCCATCTTTACGCATACTTATTCAGAAGAAGAGAAAAAGAAATTGCATGCGCCACATATAAAAAAGGTAACTATAACTTATGAAAGAATATGATTAGCTGTTATTTACTTTGATGTTATAAAATAAAGCTTATAAAACAGGCCTGGTTATTATCAGGCCTTCCTCATCTTCCACTTAGCATAAAACCAGTTAATCAGCAGCACCACAATCAATATCAGCAGTCCAAAAAACTCCCGGCTTTCTTCTATCCATGGTTTTTCTGCTTTCATTGTTTCGGCAATGTTTTCGGCATGATGAAGTTTTATCCAGTCTATCAATCCATTTTGATCAAATACTTTGTACAAGGCATACACAGCATACACCAATATGCCTGCGATATAAGCTTTGGGATAAAACTGCTGCCGTGCTGCTTTCCAGCACATAAAAGCCCCGTACAAATAAATGGGCACCCATACATACGGATCGGGATCGTTGTATTGCAGTGCGGCAAATAATACAAAAAGTACAGCCCAGGTAATATTAAAAATCTTCATGGTTGACAGTAATTATTTCAAAGATAGAAAAGCCGCTTCATATTCATTGGTTAATGCAGCAGGTAAACCTGCCAGCTGCAATTAAGCCTCTCTTAAACAGGACACACAAAGTTGCGCCTCACAGGGTAAGCAGAAATAAGCGAAACTTTCGTAAATTTTATGCTCATTATGCACCAACATTCATGGTATGAAAAAAAACAACGGTCTCTTCATCGCCGCATTATGGTTATTTCAATTTAGCCAATCGCAAACAAAAATTATTGACATGCATGTACACTCATATACCGAAAGTGATTTTGGTAACCGGGAACCAGCGGCTGATCATTATGGAAATAAAGGATCAAAAAATGCCGCATCACACCGTGCCGCCTGTTTTGCTGCTTTTAAAAAATTAAACATTGTAAAAGCAGTGGTAAGTGGTAACCCGCAGAGTGTGGAAGACTGGGCAGCACACGACAGCAGTAACCGCATTATTAAAGGCGTTCTTATGTTTAACCCGGGCGACTATGGGTTAGACAGTATAAAATTTGAACAGATGGTGAAGGATAAAAAGATTGAAGTGTTTGGAGAAATAGGCGCTTATTATGGTGGCACTACCCTCAGCGATTCCATTTGGCAGCCTTACCTGCGCATCTGCGAAAAGTATGATATACCCGTGGCGGTACATACCGGCGGTGGCGACCCCGGGGGAACATATAGCTGGTCGCCCAGGGCAAGATTGAAGCTGGGTGATCCTTATTTAATTGAAGATGTACTGGTAAAATATCCCAAAATAAGAATTTATTTGATGCATGCCGGTGGAGAAGAATGGCACGAACATGCATTGCGGCTGATGGCTTATTACCCGCAATTATATACTGACGTGGCGGTAATGCTATGGGTGGAACCTAATACACAAAGAACTGTTACCGAATTTTTAAAGCATGCCAAACAGGCTGGTTATTTAAAGCGGGTAATGTTTGGCAGCGATGAAATGGTATGGCCCTATGCCATTGAGAAATCGGTACAATTTTTAAACAGTTTATCTTTTCTTACTAAAAAAGATAAGGAAGATATATTGTATAATAATGCAGCAGCTTTTTTACGCTTGAAGAAAAAATAAAGTCATACTATTTTAGTGGCGATACAAATAAAATAATTTAAATTCACTTATCTAAACTAGTCATAGCAGCCTTGCCTGTTACCTATCATATTATTAACCACCGCCACCAGCCCAGGATACTGGTAAAGTTTCCCCATAACCAGGATTTTAATAAACGGATAAAGAAAGTGCCCGGAGTTTTGTGGAGTCAAACGCATAAAGCATGGCATATACCCGATACACCGGAGAACCGGAATAAATGCGGATTGCCTGCTGACTTACCAGTTACGCCTGTAAAACAAACACCTGCTGTACAAAAATTAAAAGCTGCACAATTAAACGAAAATAACAGGGAGCAACTAAGACTCTTTACCGAAAAGCTGGTATTAAAAAGATACAGTAACAGCACCCTTAAAACGTATTGCAATGAATTTATGCAATTGTTATTGTTGCTGGGCAACCGGAATGCACAGGACTTAACAACAGAACAGTTAAAAAACTATATGCTGTATTGTACCCTCAAACTTAAGCTGAGTGAGAATACTTTGCATAGCAGGTTGAATGCGCTGAAATTCTATTACGAACAGGTATTGAAAAAAGAAAAGTTTTTTTTGGGAAATACCGGGACACAACGACATTAAAACAACTTTACGTTACCTGCATGTAACCGATAGGGATCTATTACAGGTAATAAGTCCATTGGATGATTTAATGAGCAAGGAGAAAATAAACGGTAAGTAAAAAGAGTATAAGACTTGGAAAAGACTGTAAGTGAGGTGGCGAAGCCATGCCTGAAACACAAAAAATAAAGGACTATGGCAAATAACCCAAGATTGGATTGTCCTAACGACAATACAAAAATGTCTAACATCAACTATTTGATTTTCAATTATGATTTTTCTTGATTCACCAAATCTTATATCATATATTTACGTGTTATCGGCAACCTTAAAACGACACCTTTCACTGTTTGACAACTAGTAATAATATAATCTTACTTAATGGGAACTTGGGGAACTAACATAAAAGAGAACGACACTTCAGGTGACATCTACGATAGTTTTTTTGAACTTTACAATGCTGGACAAAATCCAGTTGACATTTCTGCAAAACTTATTGCAGACAATACAGAGTTAATTGACAATCCTGACGAGTGCAATAATTTTTGGTTTGCACTTGCATTGGCACAGTGGGAGACAAAATCATTAGACCCAGCTATTTTTGAAAAGGTCAAGACAATTATTGAAAGCGGCAACGACTTGCAAATATGGAAAGACCTTGATGCCGATGATAAAGATATAGATAGCAGAAAAGTGGATTTGCAGAATTTCTTGAAGAAGCTTCAAACTGACAAGGCTAAAGCAAAACCAAGAGCAAAAGTAAAAAATGTAAAACCAATTTTTTCAATTGGCGACTGTTTGGCATTTATTCACGAAAATGGAAATTATGGTGGTGTTATTATTTTAGGGGAAATTAACGACAACGAAACTGGATTTAATTTAGTCGCTGGAACAAGAATAAACCAACCAAATAAACCTACATTAAAAGATTTTGAAAACGCAGAAATCATTATTAGAAATTATGCAAACTGGAAGGACGACCCAATTATAGTTTGGACATACCCTGACAGTTTTAAAAAAATGTTCTCAAATTTCTTTGAACTTATTGGCAAAATAAAAGTTGACAAAGAGTACAGCACAGAGAGAAATAAGTTTGGCTATGTTGCTGACTGGGGGATTACTAAATTAGCGGCTAATCTACAATTTGAACACGAGAAGACTAATCCAAAACCTTTAAAGAAAATTATGGTTGCGGAGTTAACAGCAAAAAATAAATGGTGGAAATTTTGGTAGTGAACGTTGCCTTGACGACAAGGCAGCCGATAACAAAAGTATTGCCAAAAGCGGGGCAGACGGAAGATCAATCATCAGCAAATCGCTATTGTACATCATCCGGGCTTGACGGAATGCTACTCATCAATTTGTTGTTAACTTCAACTTTTTAAATCATTAATCGGCTGTAGTTCCGGGCAGGACAAGCAACCAATATCCCGACTTCGGCAATACTCGGTCGTTATAGGCAAGCTTAACGAGCAGTATTTCAAACACAAATTTAAAGACAACTAAAGGAATGAATTATTTTGCTTATGGTTCAAATATGTTCACATACAGACTTGAGAAAAGAGTCGGTAAGGTTGAAATATTAGGTGTTTGTAAATTACCTAAGCATTCTTTATTATTCAATAAAGTATCAGCAGACGGTTCATTAAAGGCAAATATTACACCAAATGACAATGACGATGTTTATGGAATTCTTTTTAAAATCAATCCGAATAAAAAAGAAGAATTAGACAAGGCGGAAGGATTAGGTAAAGGTTATGTAATTAATGAAGTTGAAGTCGAACAATTTCAATCGAAGAAAAAGGAAAAGGCTTTTACTTATGTTGCAGACAAAATTGACAATTCAAATACCAATAAGCCTTATGATTGGTATCTTCAACTAATTACCATAGGTGCAGAAGAACACAAATTGCCTGAAGAATACACAAATAGAATCAAAGCAACTTCCGCAAAACAAGATGAGAATATTTTAAGAAAAGGGTCGACAGAACAAATTTTGAAGGAAAGCAAAGCTATAAAGAAAACCCTGTCTAACAGTTTTGATTTTATCTTCAACTTAAATAAACCAAAAGAATTCGAGATTTACTTAAAAGACCACGCTTTAAACAATCGGAAAATTTTAATTGAGAAATCACAAAAGGGGTTTGCTTTTCAGACAGACAGTATAATTCCGAAGGGTGTACAAAGGCACAAAGAACTTCAAGTATCCGGAAAGAAATTACAATTAAACGAAAATGGAGATGAAACAAAGTTTTTTATTGATGGCAAACATTTTTTGTTGAATTCTATTGGTTATGATTTCGATAACGAACTAAAGCTTTTAAGCGGGTCAATCAATTCGATTGGAAATGCATCAACCCAAGATTTTTCAGAAAAGTATTTACGACTCATTATTCCAATAAATAGAAAGCTAAGAATAAACAACGATTATCAGTGTCAAGGTTTTGTAGTTGATTACAAACTAAAATTAGGGTTGGTAATTTTAGAAATTAATAAACAAACGTTCCATTTCTACGAAGTAAAATACGGGGAAAAGGATTATTTAGTTATTGATTGTCTTGAAAGATACTCATTGCCAGAATTTCAAAACAGTTGTCAAACAATCTTGCTTACCTATGCATTTCTTTCTGGTGACTACCATTCCGATGAAGGATATTTCTTAGGTTATGAAGACCAATTAATGGAAATTCCAAAGCATATATTGTATCACACTTTTAGTGACTCACATTATGATTTGAATTCAGCATTTACAACAAACGCATATTTCGGTATAGACCTTGAAAATATTAAACGAGACGAAAAGGGATTCATTGATGAGGAAACAAGAAAAGAGCAATTTAAAGATATTATGTTTTTCCCGTCATCTGTATTTAGCAATATTTGTCAAACCTCTATTGACAATGAAAAAATATTTCGGTCACTTTTACTCTTGATATTTAATCAAGCTTCAACATTGGAAATGAAAATTCCTGTTCAGTTTATTGCACTTGAAGCATTAACTGGACCAATTGTTACTAAAGGTAACTCAGAATTAAAACCTATTCCTGACAATAGCACGGCAAATAAACTTATTGATAAGCTAAAAATAGAAGTTGAAACCTTTCTAAAAGAAAACGAGATTGAAATCGAAAACAACGACTTAATTCCACCTCTTTTTAAACGACTTGCGGCATTAAATGCACCGACCAATACAGACAAGTTAAGCAAACCTTTTGCAGAAGTTGGATATACAATTTCTGACGAAGAAAAAAAGATTATTAAACTTAGAGACACATTTTTGCACGGGAGTACCAAAACATTTGGCGATTTGGATGAAGACTTTAAAGGTTTGTTTTATATCTCATTAAAACTACATTTCTTAATTTGTATTCTATTATTAAAAAAAGCCGGATTTGAAGGACGAATCATTAATTATCCAAAACTCTATGAATACATAACAGAGAAATACATTGATGAAGAAGTGCTACGAAGAATATAGACAAAGCCTGCCTATAACAAAAGTATTTGCAAAAGCAGGGCGGGACAATGCAACATCAACTATGTGCATGCATCAGCAGCGGTTCGGGCTCGACGTTCAATGTTCAACTATAACTCTTAACTTCAACAACATATTTTCAAATGGGCATTTGTACCGGGCTGGACAATCAATGAATTCCCTGCCTTCGCAAATACTTGAACGTTAGCAGCAATATTTTACGACCATAACTATGAAGGCAACTTTTATTGGAATAGCAATTTTGATAGCAACTGCGACAACTGCATTTGGACAGAACAGTGAACTAAAGAAGGAGCAAATTCAATCAATCCAGAAACTAATTAATGTCTTCAAGACAAAGAACAAAACAAAAATTGCTGACCTGATTTCCTATCCTTTAAGGAGAGAATATCCCTTAAAAGACGTGAAAGACAAAAATGATTTTATTCAGCGCTTTGACGACATTTTTGACAAAGAATTCGTAGAACATGTTGCAAAGTCAAAAATGAACGACTGGTCAGAAGTTGGCTGGAGAGGAATTATGCTTGACGATGGAGCACTCTGGATTGACGATGAAGCAAAAATAATAACGGTTAATTACCAATCAGCTAAAGAAAAGAAACTACTTGCAAATGCCGTTCAGGCAGACAAAAATCAATTACCGAAATCCCTTCAAGACTTTGAAAAGCCAGTTTATTTGATTTTCACAAAGAACTACAAAATAAGAATTGATGAAACGAAAGAAGGCATTTACAGATACGCAGCATGGAAAATAAAAAGTGTAAAAAGCGACCCAGAGATAATAATTGAAAATGGAGTTTTGGAATTTCAAGGAAGCGGCGGTAATCATACAATAACTTTCAACAACAATGGTTATACATATATTGTTTCCATAAATGAACTTGGTACTGTAGACACACCTGACGCCACACTCGAAGTTTCAAAACAAGACAAAACAATATTGACTGAGGACGGCAAAATCAAGAGGAACTAATACTGCTGCTAACAGTGCATTTGCAATAGCATGGCTGGACATTGGAGCAATCGGCAACAAATCATTCTCAGCTTTGGTTTCGGCAGACATTACTCTGTTGAACATTAGTTATTAACTTCAACACCAGTTTTTCAATTTGGCATTTGTTCCAGGCTGACAATTCCCTATTGCCACGCCATCACAAATGTTTCAACATTGGCTGCTACCAATTGAAACTCTAAATGAAAACGTTTCAGACAAATAGGACAAATATTAGAGGTTATATTCTAAGGCAAGTTTTAGCCTGTATAGCAATATTTACGATTCTTGGAATCTATGAATATTTTATCTCTTCTAAGCCGCCTAATTGGATTTTCTATTTGACTATGGCGTGCTTAACAGTTATCCTATTCATTTTTGAACTATTCAAAAAAAGGCTTTTTAATATACAGTTTGATACAGAGAAAAAGCAGATATTTTTCTTATACAAAGATTTTTTCAATAGAGAATCTATGAAAGTAATCCCATTTGAGACAGCTCGAATTGAAGTTAATGATGACACTTCGATTTTTAGATGGTTCAAAAAATCAGTGACTTTATACTTTTTAAAAAACAAAGTCGAGATTTGTTCAGTAAGTAATTTAAAGGACGGATTTTCGTATGAGCAGCTTGAAAGGCTATGTGAACTAGTCAAAAGTATTGTTCAAAAAAACAATTAACATCCGACCTGGCTGCAGCCAACATGGGGTTTGCCAAAATACGGGCTTGACAAGCTAAACTTCAGCTTTAGTTCACTAATCATCTTCTGTTCCGGGCAGGACAAACTTCGCCAGGCAATTGCACTTAACTTCAAATTTTGGTTTTAAATTCAGCTTCAGTTCCGGGCGGACAGTCGGCTAATTCCCGTACTTCGGCAATCCCCAGAACGTTGTTACAGGCAATTAAAAATGGACATTCTTTTAACTCGAAAATATAAATACACAATCAGTGATTCAATTGACAGTGTCAGAAATGACTTTGGCAAAATCACAAAAGGTCGTTGGTTTGACTTTTCTAATAATATTACCGGGACATTAAATGATGACAACACGTTCAAGTTGACACATAAATGGACGTTAGGTTATATTAGAGGGTTTGGCGGGAATAGTTTTGCTTACTTAAAAGGAAATATTACAACTGAAGACAATAAGACTATTATTAATGTAACCCTAAGACCTAATATTACTTTGACATTTTTCTTTTATTTTATTTCGATTCTATTTTTGTGTGAACTTTTCGGCATCAAAACAATGCTACAAGGACCAAGACTTCAACTAATCTTCACGTTGTTACTTTTTGTATTTATTATAGGCGGACTAATGCTTATGATGACAAATGGATTACGTAATAGATTTGAAAGAATTTTACAATTGACTCGTCAGGAATAACTGCCTGCAACATTGCTTTGGCATTATGTCGGCGGACAGTAAATTTAACATCAACTTCAGCTATTCATCATCTTCAGTTCTGGCTGGACGTTAAAAATTGAGCGATAGGGATAACAATAAATTTTTATACTTTTAGTTAAGCATCGGTTATAGGCAGACGTTTTTCAAATTCCGCCACATCTTCAATACCGGAAGTTGTATGCAATTAGTGACAGACCTTAAAATGAATAGTTCAACTGAATTGAAAAGCATAGAAGTAAGAGAAGGATGGAAAGGCTATTATGTATTTGCATTTGGAATATGGGCATTTGGAATAGTTTATATGCTTTTTTCACCAAATCGACAGAAATCTTTAGATTTCATATTTAGCGACTGGACACTTGCAAAACTTCCTACTTTCATTGTTCTTTTCGGATTGCCATCTTTATGCCTTTTCTATTATTTTGACAAACGAGTAAAAATCAAAATCGACAAAGAAGGTATCTGGACAAGACGCAACAAACTTATCCCTTGGTCCGACATTTGGTATTTTAGTTCGACAGTATGTAAAATGAGAGAAGGGGACCTTTATTATTTAAAGCTTCGCCTAAAGGACACAGAAGAAAGGCTTGACAAAGAAATTAAACTTCGTCTTCGCCGTATGGACAAAGATTTTCAAGAAATAAGAGAGGTCGTTGAATATCATGCTCTACAAAATAATATTCATGATATGGGTCATGAAGAAGAAACCTAACGGCATACAACCTGCATGTTTATGTAATACTGGCTGAAGAACATAACCCAATCTTTTTATCTTTAATCATCATTAACAAGTTTATGAAGCGTTAGTATTTCAAATACCAGTACTACATAAATATGTGAAACGTTGGCAAAAAGCTTAAACGAGCATTCAGCTACTCCAATCAAGACTAAATATGACACTAAAGACTCCTTTACTTTTACTACTGCTTTTCATTAGTACGACTGCTTTCGCAAACGATACTTTATACTTCAGGCTTTCCAACCCTTGGAATACGGTTAAATCACCGACAGGAAAATATCTTCGGAAGTGTATCAAGGAGAATGACTATTATCATTGTTGGGACTATAATGGAAACAACATTCTTGTAACAGAGAGTTTCTATGCTGACACAACATTTGGTAAAAAACTTCTTTGTCACAAATATTTCAACGAGATAAAAGGCTTTCTGGAACAAACCCGCTGTTATGAGAATGGGCGGCTTCATGGCTATTTCATTGACTACAATGCAAAAGGCGACACAACAGCTTATCAGGTTTACGAAAATGGAGCAGTCACTAAAGAATGGAGTTTGGACACAAACGAAAATGTACAAGTGTTTCAGATGATTGAAACGACAGCAGAATTTCCCGGTGGACGTTCTGCATGGCTAACGTATTTGAGTGAGAACTTAAACTATCCAAAAGCACTAAAAAAGCAAAAAGTCAGCGGACAGGTTATTGCGAAGGTTTTTGTTGACCCAACGGGAACAGTCAGCAATGTTGAAATTGTCAAAAGTTTGCATCCATTATTGGACGAAGAAGTTATCCGTGTACTCAAAAACTCACCAAAATGGAAACCGGCGATGCAAAACGGTAAGACTGTTCAAATGACATTCAATCAATCTGTAACGTTTTAGTGACGAAAGCCATGCTGCCAACATGGTATTTCTGCAATAGCGGCTGAAGAATAAGTGCTGAACAAACGAACATTATTCAATGAAATAAATAAATTTGAGCTGACTCAGCACGGCTTTGCCCCCATCGCAAAGCCGTTTGAGGTTGGCTGCAACATACCGTAACACTTTAAACGACACAACCAGTTATGAAATTTCTAATTCTGCTTTTATTTCCCGTTTTCAGCTTTAGTCAGGCAAAACTTGACACAGTAAGTTTTCTTTCAGGTAAAGTAAAAATCCTTGCACCCAAAGCACTCAAGCCGATGTCCGACGAAATGTGGACGTTGAAATATCAAAATCGACCACGACCGGTTCTTGTTTTAAGTGACAATGACGGTGAAGTCAATCTCATTGCGGACATGACACAACAACCGGCAAGAGAAAATCAATTAGTATCCTTCAAAGATTTTCAAATTCAGCAATTAAAGAGTAGGCGACCGGATTTGCAATTACTTTCTGACAGTGTACAGACAATCAACGGTAAGAAAGTTGGCTATTTCAAGTTTCTAACACAGGCTATTGACCAAAAGGTTTTCAACTATTACTTCTTTACACTTGTTGACGGTAAGATTTTGCTGCTTACATTTAATTGCATCGAGAAATTGCAAAAGAAGTGGGAAAGTACTGCTGACCAAATCGTGGCCTCACTCAGGACAAACTAATGTTGCTGCCAACAGCAGCTTTTAGCAATTGCGGCTTGACCACAAAGGCCCAGCACAATATCTTCAGTCAGCTTTGATGCAGTAGTGAAGCTGAAGTGCAATGAATATCGCAACTGCTTAAGGCTGTAAAACGTAAGCTGGCATTTGCTGACACATACTTCGACTTAAAACATCAATGAAATTTAGGAAAACTATTTTAAGAATTTTTGCTGTCATATTTATTTATATGGGACTTTGCTATTTATATTTATACAATTTAACAGTTACAGATTTACTTTCAATAACGGGACAAATTAGTGACAGAAAAATTGTTTTTGTTCAAGGTACAAAACCACAGTACAAACATTATCCAATGGTTATTGACCTTGACAACTTCAACCAAGAGTTTAGGCTAATGGACATTTATAGCAAAACATTTAATAATATAGAGAAACAAATCAATATTGGTGACACAGTAAAAATTTATTATCGGACAAAACTTCAAGCCTTCATAGGATTTGGTAAACGTTTTGACATCTACCAATTGGAAAAAGACGGACAAGTTTTATTTCCTTTTGATGCAACAAAAAGTCAAAACAAATTTTCATTTGAAATGATGTTCTTTTTAGCTGCTTTCTTTTATGGGTTATCCTTTCTCATCAGGACAAAAAACGCCAGCTAACATATGTATTGGCGTTATGCCTGCGGACAGATTAATAATCTTCGGCTTCAGCTATCAATCATCTTCGGTTAGGGCTGGAGGTTAAGCATTTAACTATAAATCACTATTTTGCCTTTGTGGTTAATTGAACCTAACGTTTTTCAAATACCACAACTACATAAACACTTTAACGTAAACCATTTTAAAACTCTATGCAAAAGACTTTATTAACCGTTTTAATTGCCCTCTTTGCGACACTTTCCTTTGGACAAAACGCAGAAGAGTTAAACAAAAAATCAAAAGAATTTCTTGACAAGCAGAATTACAAAAGCGCTGTGCCTTTAATTAGACAAGCCGCTGAAAAAGGAAATGCTGAAGCTCAATACAACTATGGCATCTGCTATCAGCAAGGCGTTGGAGTTCCCCAAAGTGACAGCATTGCCAACACCTGGTTTTTAAAAGCGGCCCATCAAGGTTGGAGAGACGCTCAATTCAAAATTGCATTTAGTTATGCAACAGGTCTAGGTGTGACACAGAATCATCATCAGGCTTTCTCCTGGTCTGTAAAATGTGCTTATCAGAAAGATGTAGAATGTATGTCTAACGTAATTGGTTGTTATATGGAAGGACGTGGTACCCAAAAAAATTTAGACAGCATGTTGGTTTGGGCGACACGCCTTGCTTTGCTGGACAATCCCGAGGATTTGCTAATAAGCGTACAAATTACTTCTGCAAGAGCCAGTCTTGCCATTATGTATCGTGACGGACAAAACGCTCCAAAGAGCCTTGTGAAAAGCTACATGTGGTTTTTAATTTATAATGAGAGAAAGCGAGATTTTACAGTTCTTGATCAACAAAATAACATAGAAATTATTCAAGTGCTGGAAAAACAACTTTCCCAAACAGACAAGGATAAAGCAAAATTGGAAGCAGAGAAACTTTTAGGAAAAAAATTGACGAACCTTGCTAATCTATATAAACAAGACTTGTAGTGACAGAAAAAACGCCTTACAACAAGCGGTTTGCTGCTATGCGGCTTCACGAATAAATTCCGGGCTGCCTATCGCTAATCAGCTTCAGTTATGGTGTGACCGCTTCCATCGGGATAGTACTTTGTAAATTCATATTCAAAAATTTTTTTAACTTCAGTGCAGGCTTGATGTAACACGGAATAGCTCACAGCAGCAAGCCGTCACGTTGTAATACGTACCAACATCAATTTCTAAACTATGACAAGACTATTTTTAACTTTCGTCTTTTTTCTCGCAACAACCTTTTGCTTTGGGCAGATAGAGCAACTGGAAATCTATAAAAAGCTTTATACAACTGCTGACTCGTTAAACAAATTAGGGAAGCCCTTTTCTGTTGACAGTTCGATAATTCAAAAGGCAAAGTCGCTTGACAAGCAACATCCTGCTAAATACTTTGAGGAACTTGGAGAATTGTTTAAAAAGGCAAAATATCATGACGCAGCATTTCTATACTATCTGGGACTATTGCGGTATAGATACTATAACTCTGTGAACCCAAAATACCAAGCCAGTGGCGACGGTGCTTTAGCAGCTTCTTTACAATACGTCGCTGGTGAACCAATCAACCTTTTTTTAAAAACAAACATTGACAATTTCATTTCGGTCCTGAAGTCCGCGTCTGATTACTATTCAAAAAATGATTATGACTTTTATTCAAGGTCAAAAGACACGGCGAAGTATGAGGAAGTTGTTCAAGGGTTTTCATCCTTAATTAGGGACTTGGAGACAAACAGAGTCAAGTACGAAAAAGAATGGAATGATGAACGAAAAATGATGGTAGAGAATATTGATAAGGCAATTGACGAATACAACAAAATGACACCGGAAGAAAAAAAGAAACTCAAAGACAATAGTTAAAGCCTGCGCCTAACAGTGCATTGGCAAAAGCACAGCTGACGAAAGGCTAATCAGCAATTGTTTCGCTAAACAGCAACAGTTATTGGCTGGGCGTTATCTAATCAGCTTTAGAATGTCAATGAACTTTTTATCTTTAACCAGCACTAGCATCGGCAGACGAACTTCAAGACCGGCTACAGTTCCGGTTTTCAACTACTGACAAATCTCTTCAGTTCACGAAAAAAGACAAAATGCTGATATCCAGATATAATGACGTGAACTATTACGTTTCAATTTTGGACTCGAAAAGGAGTTGAAAGATTGGGTGCAAATAGCTACGAACTTTGAACTATCTTCCGACACAACAAGTTTGACGGAAAAGGCAATTTCTGACAGGTACAACAAACTAAGAATAACAAAGCTTAATTTATATTTAGAAAATGAGTATTCAATTGCAGAGACAATTTTTAATGCAATGAAACAATTTGGACAGTTAGACATTTTATCATTTCAATAAACCCGAAATTCGCCAGCGTCAGCCAACAAAAGTGCCCAGGCGACGAATCAGCACTCAACAATAAAGTGGAATTGAACTTTAGAACAACCATCAACCAAACAAGTAAAATCGCTACGGCGTAAGCACGGAATCATTAACGGAAAAAACTAACAGTCATCAAAACCAGGCGTTCACATCAAAATGGCAATAGAAGGGGAAAACAAACAACGTAACATAAAGCAGCTGGCCGGTTTATACAACCTGCTTCTCAATCTTTTCTGGTCGGCGTTGAGCTTTGTTCCTCTTTGTATTTTCTGCTATGAGCGGGTGGAGAACAGTTTCCTTTTCCTCTTTATTGGGCTCAGTTTACTACCAGCTTTACTTTCTCATTCTACCATTGATAAGCTACAACTTGCCAAAAGTACAAAGACTTATAAGAAGCTGGGAGTATCGCTTATTCAACACGTATCGCAAAGCGGCGTGTTCATCAATTATCTAATCCGCAGACAGTATCCCTCGCATAAGGTAGTCCGCAGGGAGGGAAGATCAATTGAGGCATTGTTGAAACAGACTTATTTTTTTGAAAAGTTTCATATTATTGGGCTGGTGTTTTTCTGTCTAAACAGCATTTATGCCCTTGGTAAAGGTCTTGTCGGGTGGGCACTTTTTCTCACGTCAATAAATTTGGTTTACAATATCTACCCTATCTTATTACAGCAATACATCCGCTTAAAGTTGGCTGGATACAATAAGAAGAATGAAATACGCATTTCCGCCGCTAACCAGGGCTGAACAAACCAATTCTATTCAACTTTAAACATGTCATAGGGCGAAAGAAACACAGCAACCTTTACTACGTAAAGCCTTGCCCCGTTGTGCGTAAGGCAACCTTGCATTTAAAATTTCAGCATATTTAAAGTCAATTTTTTCATTAAAAATAAAATCAACCAATTATGCAAAGACTCTCATTACTCTTTTTAGTGATGCTGCTTTTCACAGCATTGCAATCTAGTGGACAAACACTTTCCAAAAGTATTATTGCTCAGCTTGAAATTGTTGAAAAGGAAATGTTTGCCGCAACCTCGAACGGGGATTCCTCAGCTTTTAGGAAAATTTGTGGCAATGACTATTTCACCATAAATGCTAACGGCGTTGCCCAGACACTTGAGGAGGCCCTTCCTTATACAACAAGGTTTAAAGGATCAACGGTAACTCTAAGCCAGCAGAAACAAAGAATTTATGGAAATTTTGCACTGCGTACCGGTTTGGGCAAAGCATATATTGACGGAAAACTTGTTGCTGAATTTCTTTATACTTCCGGTTGGATATATCGGGACAACAGATGGCAATTTGTTCATTGGCAAGGTACACCAACCGGAATTTTATTAGAAGGCAAAGGGCTTATGGAACCTCCCAAAAACTAAATTCATAAGTAAAGCCCCCAACGCACAACAATTATATTTGCAAAAGCATTCGTAAAGGCGAACCGCAGCTACTTATTGAATTTTATAACTTGCAAAAAGCATGAAGGAACAATCAAAAGCTAACAATGTAACAAACAGCTTAACTATTGTATTGTTTATAATTTATTTGATCGCAATATGCTGGATTTTACTATTTAAGTTAGGTGTACGTTTTTCTTATATGGGAAAGAGGAGCGTAAACTTGATTCCGTTTAGCGAACAATCTATCCTAAATAGTGAAAACATTTTGAACGCAGTGATTTTTGTACCGCTTGGCGTATATACAGGAATTTTATTTAGAAGATGGACTTTCGGTAAAAACCTCTGCTTCTTTT
Organism: Sphingobacteriales bacterium; assembly: GCA_003963365.1. Lineage (GTDB taxonomy): Bacteria > Bacteroidota > Bacteroidia > Chitinophagales > Chitinophagaceae > AWTP1-9. The sequence continues at coordinate 594,668 of RXJG01000004.1, read as the reverse complement.
TCTTACTCAGTTCAACAGTTGAAGGACTTCAATACATTTTTCGGATTGGGGCTTTTGATGTTACAGATATAATTACGAATACTTTAGGCGGAATAACCGGATTGATCATATTTACAACAATTGATAAAGCATTCAATGATGGTGTTAAAGCACAAAAATTCATCAACATCATCGCAGCAACAGGAACGATCTTAATGATTTTATTGTTGGTGTTACTAAAAATGAACATGCTACCAGTAAGGTATCAATGATTAAAGAGTTTAGATGCAAATTACATGTCAGGCGACAATAAGACGATGGCGCAACATCCTGTGGCCTGGCTTCCCTCCTTCGTCGGGACAGATTTAGAGCTTATGTGTGTTGCTAAATAATTCTCACCCCAGTTGCTTCACTGTCTTTCCAATCATCCTTCCATTATGGTACACCAGCATTGTGTAATTTCCCGGCAACAGTTTTTCGGCAGAAAGGGTAATGCGTAGTTTTTTATTCTCGCCTTTTAAATAATCAAACTTTAGTTTTTTACTGTACACTCTTTTGCCTTCGGTGGTGTTAAAAGTACCCACCTCCCAGGCTGAAGACTGCAGTACCTGCCCGTCGGGTTGCAGTATCACCACTTCTACTTCTGTATTTTCATATTCCCGGTTATTACTTTTTACAGTAAAACTGGCTATTAATTTATCCGCCAGTGCAGCATCGTTTGTTTCTTCTTCTTTATCATCCGTTAGTGTAATGGCACTCAGCTTCATACCGCTGGCTATAAGACTATTGGTGGTTGTATTGCCGGCTGCAGGCGCCGGGGCGGTTACCGTTGTTTTGGGGATGGCAGGTTTTATGGTTGTATTCAATGGTTTATTTACTGCTGTTTCTTCTTTTTTCTTTGGTTCTTTTTGTAAACGGTCCACCAGTTCTTTGAGCCGCCTGTTTTCTTCCTCCACATTACGGGTATGTTCATTTAGTTGTACAATCTTTTGCTGTAAGCCGCTTATCTTCCGGCCGGCTAGTTCAAGATCGGTATCGCTGCTACCATTCTTTAATAAACCGGAGATCTCTTTGCGCAGGCGGTAAAATTCGTTGAGTTTAACAGCCAGTTGCCCACCGGTGGTATCGGTATTGTTCCAGATAGAATCGAGCCGGTTATCTAATTCATTCACGGTGGCCCGGTAAACATTTTGCAGGGAGTCTCGCAAATCGGTTTTTACCGGCAGTGGTGCCACCACTTCTTTTTTAATGATAGTGATGGGGGCTGTTTCGTTCTTGTTATTGCCTTTATAATAAAAACGTAAACCAAGGGCAAAGAGTAATACAAGGGAAAGAAACAATAACCCTACCGGGAAAAGCAACATGATCACTGAACGTGAATCTTTTGTGGGCTGTTCATCCATATCGGTTACTTGGAAACACTGCTGTTTTTGATAGATTCGTCCACATAAGCAGATATCCATCCTACCTGCCCGTTTTTAACGAGGTAGAATTCTTTTTTCTCATATATCCCTTCAAACTGGCGCATGACCTTAAGTAACAAACCTGTACCGGCCATTAAAGTACGCTGATCAAAAACGCCGTTTACTCTTTTCACTTCCCGGGCCACTACTGTTTTATCCACTGATTTGTCAGTAATAGCAGCAGTGATGCTGGCATCGGATAACGTGGAATAGTTGCGATAAATACGTTCGCTGAATTTTACAATATCATCATAGGTTACCGGCACTACCGAATTATTTACCAGTTCGGGGGAGATGAGTGTGGCAATGGCCCAGCTGATACCACCGCTGAAAGCGATGTAATCGCTCATGGGATAGCCACCGCTTTCATTTACCCGGTAAATGATTTCACTCTGTTCGGCACCGGCTAAAGTACGGTTAAGTTGTTTATAGTAATTAGCAAGACTTTTATCTTCCTCGCATCTTTTTTCTGTAGCATTAGCGGTGCTCTTGCTGCCCCAGCTTAACTGAAACAATTTAAAGTCTTTGGTATTGGTATTAAAAAAATAACCGCCTTTGCTGTTACCGCTTCCTATATCAATCAGGAAGGTGGAATATCTTCTTGAATCGGGCACTATACCCAGGTGCGACAGAATGGCTTCCTGCTGTACATCAATTACCGGAACGGCCCTTGCCGGGTTGCCAATACGAACTTTAAAGGAATCAATGAGTTGGTTTACCTCATTCATCCGGTGTTCCTTTTCGGCCTGTATCTTTACCCCGCTGCTTACTACGGTAAATATCCTTTCTTTAGGAATTTTAAAATTGGTGGCGGCGTAGTTATAAAAGTCAGTTAGTGCTTTAAGGGTATTTTCAAAAGAAGAAGCTGTAAAGGAAATAAAATCGGTATTGATGCTGCTGTCTTTAAGAATATTAAAGGCTCCGCTCTTTTTCGCATCCTGCCCCAGTTCCAGCAAACTTATTTTAACCCCTTTAGAACCCACCTCAATACCGGAATAAACTACAGAGTTCTTATACTTTAGCTTCAGCCCGTTTTGTGCTGATATAGTACTGCTGTTCAGTATAAGAATACTGAGAAAAAAGATAAATAGCCGGTTGATCGAATGCAGCATTAGGGTTTGTTTTTTCAAAAATACTAAAAAGCAATACCAATACATTTTTATAGCAGTTGTGTGAAAAAAATGTGACAAACAATTAACATATAAGATCAGTAATCCAGCTCCAAACCCAGCCGGTCTTTTAATTCTTTTACCAAAGGATATTGCTCAGCAATTTTGGCAAACTGCTCTTTGGTATTTAATGGTTTTTCTTTTGGTGTATCATCTACCTTTTCCACTAAGGTTAACTGGTAAGTAAGGTTTTTGTTATTGAAATGATTTTGTAAATGCTCAATCAGTGTGGCTCTCTTTTGTTCAATAAATTTTTGCTGGATATTACTGCCAACAATGATCTCAAAGGTATTGTCGTCTTTTAGTTGCAACTCAGCCATTCGAAAATTGGTTACGGCAGAAGGATCATTGCTCTCTTCCAGTTTTTTAATGTAATTATTCCAGGCCTTATCTAATTCATCAACGGTTAAAGGAATTGCGGTATTCCCATTGGCCATATTGCTCATGGCTACCTGCCGGCGAATTTTTTCCAGGGTGTTGAGCTTGGTTGCTGGTTGCTGCCCGCCCGGATGATCCGGTCGGACGGGGTGGCTGGTGGCTGGCTCGTTGATCGTTGACCGTTGGCCCATGACCGGTTTTATTTGAGGCTTATCTTCCTTAATAACAGAAACGGGTTCTTCAATTATCAGTTTTGCTTCGGTCTTGTTGCTGGTGGCTGGTGGCTGCCCGCTGCCAACTTTTAATTTAACTGGCGGAATAGTACGAAACGCTAAAGGCTTTGCCGTTTCAACTAGTTTTTTTTTACCGGCTTCTGTATCGCCGGTTAGTTGCAATGCATTTACTAAGTATGTAAGTTTGATTAAGGCTAATTCAACATGCAGGCGTTTATTACGTGCTGCTTTATAATTGATCTCCGCTTCATTCAACACATTTAAAGCACTGATAAGCCAGGAGGCAGGAACTTTTTTAGCGGCGGCAATATATTTTTCTTTGAAACTTTCTACTGCTTCTAATAACACAGCTGCTCTTTCATCTTTACACACTAACAGGTTGCGGATGAATTCTGCAAAACCATTCAGCACCATATCACCTTCAAAACCTTTGCGGTTAATATCATCAAACAACAACATGGCGGCTGCTAAATCCTGTTGTTGTGTATAATCCAAAAGTTTGAAATAATAATCGGCATCTAAAATATTAAGATGCTCTAATGTATTCTGATAAGTTACTTCACTGTTGGTAAAGCTTACAATCTTATCTAAAATACTCAAAGCATCCCGCATACAACCTTCACTCTTTTGAGCAATCACCTGCAAGGCGGCTTTATCAGATTTAATTTCTTCTTTCTCACAGATTTCTTCTAAATGTTCAACTGTATCATTTAAGGTAATACGTTTGAAATCGAATATCTGGCAGCGACTTAATATGGTTGGAAGAATTTTATGTTTTTCTGTAGTGGCTAAAATAAAGATGGCATATGGTGGTGGTTCTTCCAGCGTTTTCAAAAAAGCATTGAAAGCAGAAGAGCTGAGCATGTGTACCTCGTCAATGATATACACTTTGTATTTACCAGCCTGTGGTGCAAAACGAACCTGCTCGGTTAATGTTCGTATATCATCCACCGAGTTATTACTCGCCGCATCTAATTCATGAATGTTGAGTGATGTCCCTTCGTTAAAGGATTTACAGGAAGTGCATTTATTACAGGCTTCACCATCTTTCTGTATATTCTCGCAGTTAATCGTTTTAGCCAGGATACGGGCACAGGTTGTTTTACCCACACCACGTGGACCACAAAACAAAAATGCATGCGCCAGCTGATTGTTTTTAATGGCATTTTTTAATGTGGTGGTAATATGCGCCTGCCCCACCACAGTATCAAAAGTTTGTGGACGATACTTTCTTGCCGAAACGATAAATTTATCCATAGACAGAGCGGCTAAATTAGCCAATTATCATCAATCGCAGAATAGGAAATAAGAAATGTGGAATAAGGAATAAGAAAGTGTTGAAATTATTAATTACTGGCTTAGCCAACGGCCAAACCTCAACTTTAAACCATTAAACTTCTAAACGTTAAACACTAAAGAATCGGGTGTCTTTTAAACTCTTTCGTTCTGTCAAATAAATAACGGTAAGTGGCCAGGTTACGACTCTTTGTAGCGCCGAGGTTTCGGGATATATTCAGCATCTTAGGATTAAAATCTCCCTGCCATTGTAATTCCAGTTCTTCATATTGCCGTTCACCCTGTATTAAATTGGCCGCTTCTACAATCATAAAATAATCCACTCCCTTGCCCTGGAATTCTGGTACCACACCAAATACAATTCCGGTGAATTTTTTACAAACCTTTCGGTAACGCAGCCATAGGAATTTTAATTTGCTGAATAAGTCAAACTGACCATTGAGATATTTCACTATCTGGTTTAAATCAGGCAGGTTAATCCACATAGCGATCGGTTCCTCTTTATAATAAACAAACCAAATCAACGATTCATCCATTACCGGTTTCATGGCTTTAAAAATTTTCAACGCCATCTCTTTACTCATCTCTTTATTTCCTTCATGCCCGGCCCATGCATTATTGTACACCGTGCAAAAATCATTGGCAAATTTCTCCAGTTGAGATTTTTTAATATGCCGGGCAGAAAATGCTGGTTGATCTGCATATATTTTATGCTGCTCATAAAACTTTGGCTGCAGTTGTGTATCGATGCTGAGGTACCAGCATATTTGATTGTAGAAAACATTGAAGCCGTAAGTCTCAAACAATTCTTTATAATAAGGCGGATTATAATTCATCAAATAGATAGGTTCTTTAAATCCTTCCGTTACTAATCCCCACCAGCGGTCACGTTCACCAAAATTGACAGGGCCATCCATCGCTTCCATCTCCCTTTGCAGCAACCAATGTTTGGCCACATCCAGCAACATATCTGCCGCTTTTTGGTTATTGATGCATTCAAAAAAACCAATACCGCCAACAGGAATATCATCACCTTTATTCTTGTATTTCTTCTGTACAAAAGCAGCAATACGACCAATCAGTTTTCCGTCTTCATCTTTTAATATCCAGCGAATAACCTCCCCGGTACGGAACGCTTTATTCTTCTTTGCATCAAATACTTCATTAATATCTTTATCCAGTGGGCGGATCCAGTTGCTGTCGTTTTTGTATAATTCGACAGCTACCTGCAAAAACTCTTGTGCTAAATCGGGTGTATTTACTTCTTTCAGATACATAATTAGTGGTGGCAAAAATAGCTGATTGCCAATAAAGCCAATATCACTAAATTGACATTTAAATATTATTAACCAATGAGTAAATATATCCTTGCACTCGACCAGGGAACCACCAGTTCAAGAGCGATTGTTTTTGATAAAGCCGGTTCTTTTATTGCGGTGGCGCAAAAAGAGTTTGAACAGATATTTCCCAAACCGGGCTGGGTGGAACATAATGCCAATGAAATATGGAGTACGCAATTAGGCGTGGCTGCTGAAGCGATTACCAAAGCAGGATTAACTACGGCTGATATTGCGGCTATTGGTATCACGAATCAAAGAGAAACAACGGTAGTATGGGATAGAAATACTGGTCAGCCAGTTTATAATGCAATTGTGTGGCAGGACAGAAGAACAGCTGCCTTCTGTGACCAGATAAGAGGACAAGGATTAGATAAAATGATACAGGCAAAAACGGGTTTGGTGGTGGATGCTTATTTCAGTGCAACCAAAATAAAATGGATACTAGATAATGTAGAAGGTGCCAGAGCCAAAGCTAATAAAGGTGAATTAGCATTTGGTACCATTGATACCTGGTTGTTGTGGAATCTTACCAAAGGAAAAGTGCATGCTACGGATGTAAGCAATGCATCAAGAACCATGTTGTTCAATATCCACACCTTACAATGGGATGGTGCTTTGGAAAATATTTTCGATATACCGGGTAATATGTTGCCGCAAATTAGAAGCAGCAGTGAAGTATATGGTGATACACAAAATATTTTAACAGCGAATAATATTCCGATTGCCGGTATTGCAGGCGATCAGCAATCTGCCTTATTTGGTCAGTTATGTACGCAACCAGGAATGGTGAAGAATACTTATGGCACAGGTTGTTTTATGCTGATGAATACAGGAGAGAAAGCCATTCCTTCCACCAATAATTTATTGACAACTGTTGCATGGAAGATAAATGGCATCACTCATTATGCATTGGAAGGAAGTGTATTTATTGCCGGAGCAGTAGTGCAATGGCTGAGAGATGGATTAGGCATCATCAAGCATTCTGCTGACGTGGAAGAGTTAGCGAATAAAGTAACGGATAATGGCGGGGTGTATGTTGTTCCGGCTTTTGTTGGTTTAGGCGCTCCCTACTGGAACCAGGATGCAAGAGGAACGATTGTTGGTTTGACGAGGGGAAGTAATTCCTCACACATTGCAAGAGCAGCATTAGAAAGTATTTGTTTTCAAACAATGGATGTATTAAAAGCAATGGAGAAAGACAGCGGCATTGCGATTAAAGAATTAAGAGTGGATGGTGGCGCTACTTCTAACAATTTACTGATGCAGTTTCAAAGTGATATTCTAAATACCAAAGTACTTCGTCCGAAAGTTACAGAAACAACTGCATTGGGTGCAGCTTATCTTGCAGGATTAGCAGTTGGTTACTGGAAGAGCATTGAAGATATTCAGCAACAATGGCAAATTGACCGCAGTTTCTCTCCTGCTATGAACGATGATGACAGAGATGATTTAAGTGAAGGATGGAGAAAAGCAGTAGAGACTACTGTGGCATGGACGAGGGTTTGATGCTGGTTGAGGATAACAGTTGGCAGAAAGCAGTTAGCAGTTGGCAACTGAGTATTTTATAATTGACTATTCACCATTGACAATTCACAATTCACTATTGACGATTTACGATGAAAAGAGATGAAATGCTGCAACAATTGAATGAACCTGTGGAATGGGATATTATTATTATTGGCGGAGGCGCCACTGGTTTAGGTGCTGCTGTTGATGCTGCTTCAAGAGGATACAAAACATTATTGCTCGAACAACATGATTTTGCCAAAGGCACTTCAAGCCGCTCTACCAAACTGGTGCATGGTGGCGTTCGCTATTTAGCACAGGGAAATATCAAGCTTGTCAAAGAAGCATTGAAAGAAAGAGGTATTCTGTTGCGTAATGCACCACATGTTACCAGCAATGTTTCTTTTGTAATGCCATCTTATCATTGGTGGGAAAAATATTATTATGGCATTGGTTTGAAGCTATATGATTTGCTCGCCGGCAAATTAGGATTGGGTAAAACGGAATTTCTTTCTAAAAAATCACTGATAAAAGTTCTGCCAACCATCAATGCAAAAGGAATCAGCGGTGGTGTGCTATATAAGGATGGACAATTTGATGATGCAAGACTGGCAATCAATCTTGCGCAAACAGCAGCAGAACAGGGAGCCACTGTAATTAATTATTGCAAAGTAGTTGGCCTGAGAAAAGGAATTAAAAAAATCAACGGACTATTTGCGCAGGATATACTGAATGGAAAAGAATATGAATTGAAATGCAAAGTAGTTATTAATGCCACCGGTGTTTTTGCAGATGATGTGATACAGATGGATGATGCGGAACGGAAAGAATTAGTTTCCCCTTCGCAGGGAGTGCATATTGTAATTGATAAAAAATTCTTTCCCGGGGAAAAATCATTAATGATTCCCAAAACAGATGACGGAAGAGTTTTGTTTGCTGTACCCTGGCATGATAAAGTTGTTGTTGGCACTACAGACACACCTGTTGAAGAACATTCATTAGAACCGGTAGCGTATGAAGATGAGATTGAGTTTATCATGTCGCATATCAACCGCTATCTTAATGTGGAAGTAAAACGAAGTGATGTGGATGCTGTGTTTGTTGGTTTACGTCCGCTGGTGCATATGAAAGGACAAAAGAATACTGCTTTACTAAACCGTGACCATACTATAATAGTTTCACTAAGTGGTTTAGTAACTATCACTGGTGGTAAATGGACCACTTACAGAAAGATGGCAAAAGATGTGGTGACCAATGCAGCGTTTGTTGCCAAACTTCCAAAGAAAGAATGTGTAACAGACGAATTAAAAATTCATGGATTCCCCGGCATAAATGCCGGGGCAATGCAAAATGCAGGAACAACCACTAAAGATCATCTTTATTATTATGGAAGTGATGCTGAACACATCCAACAACTCTGGAAAGAGAACCCCTCATTAAAAGAATTAATAGCAGATGGATTACCCTATACAAAAGCAGAAGTAATATGGGCTGTACGAAATGAAATGGCAATGACGGTAGAAGATGTACTGGCAAGAAGAACAAGATTATTATTGCTGGATGCGAAAGCTGCTTATGCAGTGGCACCTGTTATTGCTAAACTAATGGCTGCTGAAATGCATAAAGATGAAAAATGGATAACTGACCAGATAAAAGCTTTTGAAGAAGTATCGGATAATTATATTTTAGGCGAATGATGTGGTGAATAAATTTTGTTATCTTCAATCGTTATATTTATTTAACCAATCACTGGTAACCAGCAACCAATAACTAACAACTAAATACGATTGCTTATGTCTCCATTCTTAGCTGAATTTACCGGCACAGCTTTACTCATCATTCTCGGTGATGGCGTAGTTGCCAACGTAGTATTATCTAAAACCAAAGGAAACAATGGTGGGTTAATCGCTATTACTTTTGGTTGGGCTGTTGCCGTTTTTGTCGGTGTCTATTCAAGCGCTGCAGCAAGTGGTGCACATTTAAATCCGGCTGTTACAGTTGGATTAGCTTCCATTGGAAAAATTGAATGGGCTTTGGTTCCAACTTATGTGGTAGCACAGCTATCAGGAGCTATGACAGGAGCATTGATAGTTTGGATCGCCTATCGTCAGCATTTTGCCGAAACAGAAGATGCAAATTTAAAACTGGCTGTTTTTTGTACTGCGCCTTCGATAAGAAGCTCTATTAATAATTTATTGACTGAAATTATTGGAACATTTGTATTAGTCTTTGGTGTATTATTCATTTCCAAACCACACGATACACTAGGAGCATTGGATGCATTACCTGTTGCGTTGTTAGTATTAGGTATTGGTTTGAGCCTGGGCGGACCAACTGGTTATGCCATTAATCCAGCAAGAGATTTAGGTCCACGCATCATGCATTTTATTTTACCTATCAGCGGAAAAAGAGACAGTGACTGGAGTTATAGCTGGATACCGGTTATTGGGCCTTTGATTGGTGGTGTGGTGGCTGCGTTGTTGTTCAGCATACTTTAATTATTAATCATCACTTCAATTACCCATGTACCTTTTATATTTATTCCAAAGCTAATGGTATCAACATGACTGATCAGTGTTCCCCTTGTCTCAAATGAAAGAGTCGCTTTATAAGGAAACTTAACTCCTTTTAAGCCATATTTATTCGTTGTTCGCTCAGTAGTTCCGTAATCTGTTTTCTGCTGGTATTGCCCTTCAAGATTATCAACACTGATCAACCTTGAATTAGTAGTATATCCCAACGCAGCAGCACCCGCCTGTTGTGTTTCTACTTTAATAATAATTTCGTTACCGGTGGTATCTTGTTTGGTAATCTTGACTTTCCCGACATTTACGGTGGTGGATTGCACATAATAAGGTCTTTTATCTCCTATATACTTTCCTTTTTCCCAATAACCTTTTATAATCACAATACTGTCATGATGACTACTGTCTGCATGGCTCAGTGTGCCATCCCCTTCGTACAAACCGTTTTTCCATTCACCATCATACCAGTCACCATTCTTCCATATATACTTCCCTTTCCCGTCCGGAAGTCCTTTTTTAAAATCTCCTGTATAAGTATCTGTTCCCTGTGCTGTACCGTGCCCATTGGCTTTACCATGTCTGCAATCACCAAAATATTTTCCTTTTAATGCCGGTACTGATACTGTACATATTTGAGCGGATATGAATAAAGAAAAGGAAATATTCAAGACTAATAAAAGGGAAAATTCTCTCATCGATTAAAAGTTGAACTTACTAAAGCTACAATTTAATATAAAGTATATTGACGGTTCCCTGTTAACGGAACGGTAAAAAGAAATCCCGCCTGCGGCGGGATTCTTTACAACTAAAAACACTATTTGTCAACAAACATTAAAGATTAATCCGGCTTTTTACCATCTAAAAAAGTATTTACTGTACTGATTTCTGTTTTATTATTCTCATCCGTCTTTACCGTGTAGTTACTGTAAAAATTTTCCACCGTGTTAATGGTGTTATACAATTCCATATTACGGCGGAGATATGCCGGCACATTGTCAAACTCGCTGTTTGGATCAGCAGCATTAATATTGAATGACAGATTCCGAAGTTTCTGCAAACGCTCTGCTGCTTTCCGGCGTTGTTCTTCTGCCTCATCTTGTATTGGAAGCCCTTCCGAAGAACTTAAATGAATAGTCTGACGGGCCACGGGCTCCTCCGCCGCATGTGGAATTGTTTTAATAACCAGCTGCATGCCGGCAGGCGTATCTTCTTCCTGGTTGACAATGTGCAGCTTAAACGGTTGTTCTTCCACAGGGTTGTGCGCATTGGATTTAACTTCTTCAGTTTTTTCATCAGCGTAGATATTCACTGGTCTTGCCAGGTATCCCCCGCTGGTCACTTTAACGGAAGGCTCTTCCGTTGTTTTAATTTCTTTATTAATTACCGGTTCTTCTTTTTTTGCCGCAGGTACTTCTTCCACTGCCGGTTTTAATTCAAAATGAATGGGTGCTGCCTCTTCTTCCACTGCCGGAGTTTCTTCTTTCACTTCTTCAATCAATTGCATGAATTGCACAACCGGAGTTTCAGTTTTTACTTCAACTAATTGCGGAGTCAACGCTTCCGGTAATTCTTCTTTTACTTCCATCTTTGGTTCTTCTGCTTTTGCAATTGGAGTAACAACTACCGGAGCTTCTTCTTTTATTACCGCTTTTGGTTCTTCAAACAAAACGGGTTGTTGTATAGCAGTTTTCTTTTCTTCCGGCGCAGGCATACTTAGCTGCATCACAATTTTCTCTTCTTTCTTCTCCGCCGCTTTCGGTTTTTCTTTGTTAAACGGGTCTTTATGATGGAACCCGGTAGCGATTAATGTAATACCAATATGATCACCCAATGTATTATCATAACCCATACCTAATATCACATCGGTATCATCACCTGCCTGACTGAGGATATAGTTTTGAATGATTTCTACTTCATCCATAGTAAACTCATGTTCACCTTCGGCAGAATTAATGTTGATGAGAATCCATTTAGCACCTTTGATATCATTATCATTCAGTAACGGAGAATTGAGTGCCTGTTCTATTGCTGATTGTGCACGGTTTTCACCATTAGCAGCAGCATTACCTAAAATAGCTACGCCGCCATTCTTCATCACTGTACATACATCCGCAAAGTCAACATTGATCTGACCAGTTGAGTTAATTACATCGGTAATACATTTAGCCGCTGTTGCCAATACATCATCTGCTTTGGCAAACGCTTCTTTCATTTTTAAATTACCAAACTGGTGACGCAGTTTATCATTGCTGATAACAAGCAATGTATCTACATAATTTTTTAAACTATTGATACCATCCTGCGCCTGCTGCAATCTTCTTTTGCCTTCATATCCAAAAGGTGTGGTTACAATACCAACAGTAAGTATGCCTAAGTCCTTACAAATTTTTGCAATGATGGGAGCACCACCTGTACCAGTGCCACCGCCCATACCGGCAGTGATGAAGGCCATCTTGGTATTTACTTCCAGTATGCGTTTAATTTCTTCCAGGCTTTCTTCTGTTGCCTGGCGGCCAATATCAGGATTGGCACCCGCACCAAGGCCCTGTGTTAAGTGCGGCCCCAGTTGCACTTTGTTTGGTACTTTACTGGTAGCAATCGCCTGGGCATCGGTATTGCAAATGATAAAGTTCACCCCTTCGATACTTTGGTTGAACATGTGATTTACAGCATTGCTTCCCCCGCCCCCAACTCCAATCACTTTAATGATGGAGGATTTCTCTTTTGGCAAATCAAAATGTATCATAGTTTTCTAGTTTTAAGGGTCTGCTATTACTGCGTTTTCATATTACCAGTTATGGCAGACTGTTAAGAATTTTGGGTTAGTTAGTGTGGTTAGTAAAAGAACTTTTCTCTTTCCGGCACTCCCTCCCATCGGGCAGAGGGCCGGGATGAGGTTTATTGCATTCTTGTATCTTCCTCCTCTTTGAACAAATCAATCAATCCGTCCTTAATTGAATCCATAAATCCTTTTAAGCTTTTTCTTGGTTTTACTTTCACTCCAACAATTCCTTCTTCTTTTATAATTTCCACTGCATGTTCTTCTTTTTCCTGTGTCAAAGGGGTTACTTTACCTTTAAGAATATTTTCTGAATTCTCATGCACATTATAGCCTTTCAATATTAAACCAATACAGGTTGAATACATTGGCTTGGCAAGCTCTTCAATATGTCCGGCAGCTAAATGTTCGTTTGGATAACCAATTCTTGCATTCAGTCCTGTAACATATTCTGTCAGCTGAATTAAATGTTTCAGTTGAGAACCACCACCGGTTAATACGATACCGCCATTCAGCATGCGGCTGTCTAAACCAACTTGCTTCAGGTGATAAGTTACAAAATCCATTATCTCACTCATTCTTGCCTGTATAATATTGGCGAGGTTTTTTACACTGATTTCTTTCGGCGCCATACCACGAATACCAGGAATAGTAATAAACGCATTGCCTTTTGCTTCATCACTTAAGGCGCTGCCAAACTGAATTTTCATTTGCTCCGCCTGCGTTTTCAACACCCCTAATCCTGTTTTAATATCATTGGTGATATTTTCACCACCAAAGGGGATTACCGCCGTATGTTTTAAGATACCTTCATAAAATACAGCCAGGTCAGTAGTACCGCCGCCAATATCAACAATGGCCACCCCTGCTTCCAAATCATGTTCGCACATAACAGCTGCTGCAGATGCTAATGGCTGCAGCACCAAATCTTTTGTATTCAATCCGCTTTTCTCAACGGCACGGTTGATATTACGAATGGCATTTTTATCACCGGTAATGATGTGGAAATTTGCTCCCACCTTCACACCACTGTATCCAATCGGGTTAGGAATGTTTTGAAAATTGTCAACCGTAAACTCCTGTGGAATCACATCAATGATCTGATCTCCTGCAGGAATATACGTTTTGTACTGATCGCTTACGAGCTGGTCAATTTCTTTTTGTGATATTTCATCGTCAGTCACCTGGCGAACAATATCACCACGGGTTTGCAAACTTTTAATGTGGTGACCCGCAATACCCACATACACTTCATTAATCTCTAAGTTGGGATTAGAAGCATAACAATTTTCCAATGCCGTTTGAATAGCTTTAATGGTTTGGTCAATGTTCAACACCATTCCGTGTTGCACACCATTGGAGTTTGCACGACCAAATCCAAGAATTTCGAGTTTACCAAACTCGTTCTTGCGTCCGGCAATAGCAGCTATTTTGGTAGTGCCAATGTCAAGGCCGACAATGATGGGTTGTTCGTTGTTCATAGTTGTATTTTGTTTTTAGTTGTTTGCGTTTTAGTTATTTGTTGCTTGTTTTTAGTTGCTGGTTATTTTTTGTAGCCAGCTTTTGTTTTTCATAGCATCGTTCCTTGTGTCACTCACTTCATCGTTCTTTACATCTATTCATCACAATTAATAATGAATACTATAATCTTTCATTCATCATTTAACATTCAAAATAATTCCCGCTATTAACTCTTCTTTGGCATTACAGCTTTGGGTTTAGGTTTTTCATTTGGTTTAGATTTGGAAGGGGCTGGATTTTGGTCTTTCGTAAGATTGGGTTTCACATTTACAGATGTGTTTCTGGGTTTGCCGGGTTCCGGAGATAATTCAGAGGGCTTCGAATTCGTTTGACTAACCGGTTTGATTACAGCCGGCATTGCATTTTCATTGGTAGATGTTAAAACGGGATTAGTTACAGAGGGCTTGGATAACGCAACGGCCAATGAGGTGTCATTCATAGTTTGACGGTTATTTTCCATCATTTGTTTAACTAAAGTCTTTATCTGTGCTGAATCTAATTTTGCTGTTCCTGCAAATCCTTTTTTAGTAGCTACTACCTGGTTATTATACTGCACATCAATGATGGAATATTTGTTCCATCCAAAACGGTTGGATACCTGCTGATAAAACAAACTCAATTGATGAAACTTTCTTTCAGCATCATCGGCATCACCAAAACGGATAACGTGGTCACCCAGTTTAGGAATCATTTCCAATTGCCGGTCAGCAGTGATATCTATTTGTTCAATCTGTGCCATCCAAAAAGGGTCTTTTAAAATATATTGAGCTAAGCCTTTTAATTGTTGTAAAAAAAAGCTGTCAGCCTTATTTAAAAGTTTAGCATCAGTTGGAAAAGAAGTAATCACCGGTACTCTCGCCGAAAAATTTTCGCTCAATGGTAAACGGTCTCCACTATCGTCTACATAAAATGAATTACCATTTATGGTGAATACTCTTGCTACCGGTTCTCTTTCCTCCACCTTTACCTGCAATACCTGGTTATTATCAAAGAACAATTCTGCATTCTTCACCCAAATATTTTTCTTCAGCACATTTTCCATTTGCTCTAAATTAAACTCTGTAGTATGTTTTCCTGTCAACTCCCTTGCCCCTTCAGCTGTAAGAATATTATTAATCTCTTTCTTGTCTAAAAAGAAATTACCTGAATTACCGCTGATATTTATTTGAACACCACTGCAAGCTTTACCATCCTTAGTACGAATAGCTGAAACCAGTAACACCACTGTGCCCACACCGGCCAGTACCCAGAAGGATAGCTTTACCCAGTATTTCCAGCCTCGTTTTTTAGTCTCAGTCATTTTATTTACTTACAATATTTTTTATCGGTTCAATCAGTGTATCAATATCTCCTGCCCCTGCCGTAATCAATAGCTCCACTTTATTTTCTTTCACCCATTTCAGTACATCTGCTTTACTTAAGATTTGTTTGTTTTCATTTTTCATCCGGTTTAAAATCATCTCACTGCTTACTCCTGCAATGGGTAATTCTCTTGCCGGGTAAATGGGTAACAGGATTACTTCCTCTGTCAAATCCAAACTCTCTGCAAATCCTTCTGCCAAATCTCTTGTTCTGGTGTACAGGTGCGGTTGAAAAATCACTGTACATCTTTTATCACTAAACAAACTTTTCGCTCCGCTTATCAATGCTCTCAACTCTTCGGGATGATGTGCATAATCATCCACATAAACCACTTTATCATTCTTCACGATGTATTCAAATCTTCTCTTTACTCCCCTGAATGCTTTTACTGCATCTTTTATCTTTTCGTTTTCAATTCCCAAATGATGTGCAATGACGATGGCTACTACTGAATTCTCTACATTATGCATTCCACCCATGTTCAACGCTACATTATCCATCATCCAGCCTTTCATCATCACATCAAACTCATAACTGCCGTTCTTCATTCTTATGTTGGTTGCATACACATCTGCGCTGTCGTTTTGCAAACTGTAAGTAAGATGTGTGCCTGCCTTCAATTCACTTCCTCTCTTCAATCCAAACTTACTTATCAGCAATCCACCTTCTTTTATCTTACCTGTAAACTCAATGAATGCTTCTTCCATTGCCTCTGCTGTTCCATAAATATCCAAATGGTCAGCATCCATTGCTGTTATCACTGCAACGTTGGGTGTCAGTCTTAAAAAAGAACGATCATACTCATCCGCTTCTGCCACACACACATTGCGTTTGCTGCTCCAGAAATTACTGTTATAGTTCACGGCAATTCCACCGAGAAAAGCATTGCAACCATAACCCGTATGACGCAGTATATGTGCAATCATAGTGGTGATAGTTGTTTTGCCATGCGTACCTGCCACACAGATGTTAAAAGAACTATTGGTTACCGCATCCAGTACTTCACTTCTCTTATACAGCGGGTAATTATTTTGTTTAAAATAAACCAGCTCTGCATGTTCTTTTGGTATAGCGGGTGTGTACACCACCAACTGAACATTTTGTGGAATTGCATTTACCTCTTCATTAAAATGTATCTGCATTCCCTGTTTCTCCAATTCACCGGTTAAAGTGGTTGGCGTTTTATCATAGCCGTACACTTTAGCACCCTGCTCGTTAAAGTATCTCGCCAGTGCACTCATTCCTATACCACCAATGCCCACGAAGTACACTACAGCAGGATTCCCTTCCGCAGAAGATTTTTTTATATTGTCAATGACCTGTTGTAATACTTCGTTCATCTAATCCTTACTGGTTTAAATGCTTTAATACATCTGCTGCCACTCTTATATCCGCATCTGCAATTCCCAAAGGTTTAATGTTTTGCTTCAGTACAGCCTGTTTGTTTTCATCTTTAGCTAATGCTACCGCAGCATCCACTAATTTTTCATTTGCTTCACTGTCCTTTATTATTAAACCAGCATTTTTATTGACAAGGTTCATGGCGTTTACCGTTTGATGGTCTTCCGCCGCAAAAGGAAAGGGTACGAACAAAACGGGCTTTTGCACTACGCAGAGTTCAGCGATGGTCATTGCACCGGCTCTTGCTATCACCACATCTGCTGCTGCATAGGCATTTTCCATTTGGTTAATAAAATCATTTGCCCACACATTGGGCAATCCTTTTGCAATTGTTTTGGCTTGTTCTGCATAGGGTTTACCGGTTTGCCAGATGAGTTGTAAATTATTTTTTCCAAACTCATCAATATGTTTAGCTATAGCTTCATTAATACTTTTGGCTCCTAAACTTCCTCCTACTGCCAATACAGTTGTCTTTGTTGTATCTAATCCAAAGAATTTAATTCCGTCTTCCCTGCTTACTGCTGATTGTGCTATGGCAGAACGAACAGGGTTTCCCGTGATGATAATTTTGTCAGCCGGAAAGAATTTTTCCATACCATCTGTTGCCACATATATTTTAGTTGCCTTTTTACCCAGCATGATATTACTCTTGCCGGCAAACGAATTGGCTTCATGAATAAAAGTGGCGATGCCTTTACTCTGTGCATATCGTAACACAGGAAAACTTGAATAACCACCAACTCCTATCGCCGCATCTGGTTTAAACTCACTGAATATTTTTTTAACCTGCAAAAAACTTTTGATGAGTTTAAAAGGCAATCCAATATTTTTTATCAAAGAACTTCTGTTAAACCCTGCTATATCCAATCCTTCAATCTTATATCCTGCCTGCGGCACTTTTTCCATTTCCATTTTTCCCTTAGCACCAACAAACAAAATTTCTGTTTGCGGTTCCATCTTTTTAATTGCATTCGCTATAGCGATTGCCGGGAAAATATGCCCGCCTGTTCCACCACCTGCTATAATAATCCGTCTGCTCATTACGCTTCTGCTTTAGCAGTTTGTACATTACCTTCCAATTGTTCTACGTTTCTTGCCACACTTAATATGATTCCTATTGCCAGGCAGGTAAATAAGAATGAACTACCACCCATACTCACCAACGGCAAGGTGACACCCGTTACGGGCATCAGTCCCACATTCACTGCCATATTAGCCAATGCCTGAATCATTAAAGTGAAACTTAACGCTACCGCCAAGAATGCACCGAACGCATACGGGCATTTCCTGAACAACTGAATACTCCTGAACAGGAATATTAAATACAGTATGATGATGAAAGCAGCACCCAGTAATCCATATTCTTCTATAATGATGGCATAAATGAAATCAGAATAAGGATGCGGAAGAAAATTTCTTTGCTCACTGTTACCCGGACCTTTGCCAAATGTTCCGCCTTCTGCAATCGCAATTTTTGCCTGCTGCACCTGGTATGCATCTTCCCCTTTTTTTGCATAGCGGAAATCCTGCACCCTTTTTATCCAGGTAGGAAAACGACCAATGGAAAGAATGGCCGGTAATTCTTTTGTTTTTCCTTCTTCTTTATCGTAATAAATTCCGGCAATCATTATTAAGAACAACACCGGCACTAATGCTGCTCCAATCACCAGGAAAATATGTTTAAGTTGTGCTCTTCCTATAAACAGTAATAACAAACTGGTAGCACCAATCAGCAATGCCGTTGAAAGATTTGCAGGAGCAATAAGTATACATACAATTGCAACTGGTGTAATTACCGGAATAAACCCTTTCTTAAAATCTTTTATCACATCCTGCTTGCGGCTCAAGAGTAATGACAGGAACATAAATAAAGACAGCTTGGCCAAATCAGATGTTTGGAATGTTAAGTTGATAACCGGGAGCCGGATCCAGCGGCTGCCTTCATTCAGCTTTACTCCAAAGAATAACGTGTATAATAAAAGTGGAATAGAAATTAAAAAGAGAATCTTGGCCACTTTTGCATAGATGGTATAATTTACCCTGTGAGCAAAATATACTACGATTATGCCCAAAGCGATAAAAGCAAACTGCTTGAACAAATACACTTCTGTTCTTCCTTTATACATTTTATAAGCCAATGAGCCGGTTGCACTATACACTACCAGCAAACTCACTAATGAAAGAATGATAACAGAAGCCCAGATGACTTTATCACCTTTTGTGCGGCGTAATAGTTTACCGCCTACCCCGTTAAAGGATGAGTAATCACTGGCTGCTATGTCTCTGAATAATTTCATTAACTTCTTAACTTCATTTTAGTTGGCAGTTTTCAGCCTGCAGTTGGCAATACTGGTTTATGCCTTCACTATTTATTTTTATTTAAACTTATCCGGATTATCAATCATATATTGTAATAACGGGCCCACCTCTTCACTCTTTTTTAATTTATCCCTATATACTTCGTCTGTTATATATACACAATTCAAACTAAACTCTAACCAAATTTGTGTTTCTGTGTTTTCCATATCAGCGTCAGTAAGTTTCGATACAAAATGCGCTTCATACCTTCTTTTTCTATATGCTTCACCTATACAACTACATACCGACCTTGAACTTCTTCTTACCTGGTCTGTCAAAGAATATCTTTCTTCCAGAGGAAAACTTTTCGTCATTTGAAAAATTTCCATTGCTAATTCAAAGGCTTTTTTAAAAACTATTAAATCCCTGAACGAACCCATAGTTTTATTTTAATAAGGAATATTGCTAAACTCATATTCATATATTGCCAACTGCCAACTGAAGACTGCTAACTTCTCTCCTACAACTCCTTCACCGCATTTTTAAACTGTGTTCCCCTGTCTTCATAATTCTTGAACAAATCAAAACTGGCACAGGCCGGACTTAACAATACCACATCACCTTTATTCGCTAAATGAAACGATGCCTGAACTGCTTCCTGTGCACTGGCTGTGTTAACAATAACTGAAACTTCTTTTCCAAATGCTTCATGTATCTTGGTATTATCTACACCCATGCAAACAATTGCTTTTACTTTTTCCTTCACTAAGTCCATCAGCACAGAATAATCATTTCCTTTGTCCACACCACCCAGTATAAGAATGGTTGGTTTGCTCATGCTTTCCAGTGCATACCAGGTAGAGTTTACATTGGTAGCTTTACTGTCGTTAATAAATTCAACCCCACGAACAGTGGCCACTGCTTCCATCCGGTGTTCCAAACTTTCAAACGTGGTAATTGCCTCCCTGATTTTTTCTTTACGTAACCCTAAGGTTGCCGCTGCGATTCCTGCTGCCATTGTGTTGTACTGATTGTGCTTGCCTTTAATAGCGAAGTCATCCACACTCATAGTTAACTTTTCATCGTTAACTATAACTGTCATTTGATTGTTACGGATGAATGCGCCTTTTGGTACCTCTTGATTCATAGTGAATGGTAATGGGTTAGATGTTATATTGAATTTTTTTAAGTTTTGCATGGTTACGGGGTCATCTTCACAATAAATAAAATAATCTCCTGCCTGCTGATTCATTGCTATCTTAAACTTGGAAGCGATATAATTTTCAAATTTGTAATCATACCGGTCCAAATGATCTTCTGTTATATTGAGCAACACCGCTATATCCGGACGAAAAGTTTTTATATCATCTAATTGAAAACTGCTTATCTCTGCCACATACACTTCTTTTGGATTTAAGGCAACCTGTTTAGCAATACTGATTCCAATATTGCCCACCAGTGCACAATCCATACCTGCTGTTTTGCATATATGATAAATAAGCGAAGTGCAGGTACTTTTTCCGTTACTGCCTGTTATGCCAATGAGCTTACTGTTTCCAATGTAGCGGTATGCCAATTCCACCTCACTGATAATTTCAATTCCTTTCCTGCGAATCTTCTTTACTATCTCTGCTTTTTCCGGTATGCCCGGACTTTTCATCACTTCATCAGCATTCAAAATTTTTTCTTCTGTATGCTGTGCTTCTTCAAATTCAATTTCAAAATGGTCTAATTCGTTTCTGTACTTCTCTGCAATCTTTCCTCCATCCGAAACAAACACATCGTATCCTTTAAGCTTTGCCAGTATGGCTGCTCCCACTCCGCTTTCCCCGCTGCCGAGAATGACCATGCGTTTGTTCATTATCAATTTCTTTTTTCGCCTGTTGGTTTTTCATAAAAAAATGGTTCTTCACAAGTATGGGTTAGTGTAGGTTATTTTTCCGAATGATTTCGGTCTACTACTAAAAAACATTAAAAAGAACTTGCCGGTTTTTCAATAGCTTCTTTATGTTGATTAACGAATCTTTAAGCTCACAACTGAAAACACCACACACAGAATCGTTACGATCCAAAACCTTACAGCGATCTTACTTTCATGATATCCTAACTTTTGATAATGATGATGTAAGGGACTCATGAGAAACACTCTTCGCCCCTCACCATATTTACGTTTGGTATATTTGAAATAAGAAACCTGTATTACTACACTTAAATTTTCTACCAGGAACACCCCGCAAAAAATTGGTATCAATAATTCTTTACGAACGATGATAGCCAGTGCGGCAATAATTCCTCCTAATGTTAAACTACCTGTATCACCCATAAAAACCTGTGCCGGGTATGAGTTATACCATAAAAACCCTATCGTTGCTCCAATGAAAGCAGCAATATAAATGGTTAACTCACCAAGATTGGGTACATACAAAATGTTGAGGTATTCAGCAAAACGGAAGTTGCCACTGGCATATGCAAATACGCCCAAACAGGCACCGATGATGGCACTGGTTCCTGTTGCTAATCCATCTAAACCATCTGTTATGTTTGCTCCATTAGAAACTGCCACTACAATTAATATTACAATTAGACCATACAATAAAGTTGTTAAACCAGCTCTCCAGCTTTGTGGTAATAACTTTGAATAATTGAATTCGTGTGTTTTTACAAATGGAATAGTTGTCACCGGTTCTTTAGAAATCACAAAAACTTTTTCTCTTCCATCAAGATTTACTACTCTTAATCCTGTTGTGTCTGCTGGTCTTCCATCACCACGATACTCTCTCCACACTTTTGTATTGTCATTAAACAGCATCACTCCTGCTACTGCGATACCCAATACTAACTGACCTAATATTTTAAACCAACCTGCTAATCCATCTTTATCGCCTTTCTTGTATGCAACACCCTGTTGTTGTGCAATTCTCTTAGCACGGAGTTTTAAATAATCATCTACAAAACCGATAATACCTAACCAGATGGTAGCGAAAATCATCAGGCGTACATAAGCTTTATGTAAATCTGCCAGCAATAATGTTGGGATGAGTATTGCCAGGATGATGATAATACCACCCATGGTTGGTGTGCCTTTCTTTTGCTGTTCACCGGCTAACCCCAAATCACGAACACTTTCGCCTACTTGTTTTTTACGGAGATAATTAATCAATCTTCTTCCAAACACTGTTGTAATCACCAATGATAATATCACCGCAATCAGCACCCGGAAGGTGATGAAGTGCAACAGCCTGTCGCCAGGGAAACGAATCCCATGTTGATTGAGCCATTCAAAAAGTGAATACAGCATATTGGTTTTCGAGTTTGTTTCCGGTTTTTTAAGAATATTGTTTTATCAATTATTATTTATCCAACACATCAAAAATTTCTTTCAGCACCTGCTTATCATCAAATGGATGTTTTACTCCTTTTATATCCTGGTATTTCTCATGTCCCTTACCTGCTATTAAAATGATATCTTCTTTATTCGCTAATGTCACTGCTGTTTTAATGGCTTCTTTCCTGTCAACTATTGATATATATTTTCTTTTAGCTGCTGTATTTAAACCTGCTTCTATATCTTTTAAAATTTGCTGCGGATCCTCGCTCCTGGGATTATCAGAAGTGAAGATTACTTTATCGCTATGTTCACAGGCTACTTCACCCATTACTGGTCTTTTCGTTCTGTCCCTGTCGCCACCACAACCAACAACCGTGATTACTGTTTCATTTCCTTTACGCAGTTTTTGAATGGTTGATAAAACATTTATTAATGCATCAGGGGTATGTGCATAATCAACTATGCCTATGATATGATCTTTAGCGGATACGATATAATCAAATCTTCCTTCTGCACTGGTAAGATTGCTCAACACTTGCAGCACATTCACTTTATCTTCACCTAAAGAAACAGCCGCACCATACACCGCTAAAAGATTATATGCATTAAACTCACCAATCAATCGAAAATGAACTTCCTGTCCGTTAATATCCATCACCAATCCACTCAATCTGTTTTCTAAAATCTTTCCCTTAAAATCAGCCATCGTTTTTAAACTATAGGTCAAACGTTTGGCATGTGTGTTTTGAATCATTACTAATCCTCGTTTGTCATCCAGGTTTGTGATGGCAAAAGCAGATGAAGGCAAATGGTCGAAGAAAGATTTCTTCACTCTTATATATTCATCAAATGTTTTATGATAATCCAGGTGATCGTGTGTGATGTTACTGAACAATGCACCGGCAAACTGCAAACCGGTACTGCGATGCTGATGAATAGCATGCGAACTGTTTTCCATAAACACATGTGTGCAACCAGTTTCCACCATTTGTGCCAGTAAAGCATTCAATGTTACCTGGTCAGGTGTGGTATGTGTTGCCGGAATTACTTCATCAGCAATTTTATTTTCTACGGTTGAAATCAACCCGCATTTATAACCAAGACCGCTAAACAGTTTGAATAGTAAAGTAGCAATGGTTGTTTTTCCATTTGTTCCGGTTACGCCAACCAGTTTTATTTTTTCACTGGGAGCACCAAAGAAATTATGTGCGATGTATCCCGCAGCAGCAGCTGAATCTTCCACCTGCACATAAGTAACTCCGTCTTTAGTTACAGATGGCATCACTTCACATACAATTACTGCAGCGCCTGATTCAACAGCCTTATCAACAAAACCATGACCATCTATTGCCGCACCTTTAATTGCAATAAAGCAGGAACCTTGCTTCACTTTACGTGAATCAATTTGTAAGTCGCTCACTTCAGCAGCAAGGTTACCCTGCACTGAGCGGATGCTTACTTTGTATAATATGTCCTGCAATATGGCCATCAGGCTAACTGGATAATTATTTGTTGTCCTTTGTTCACTGTTGTTCCGGGCAAAATAGATTGTGCTATCACTTTACCTCTTCCTTTTATCACCACCTTTAGTCCTTTATTTTCTAAAAGATTGATGGCATCTTTTAAACCATACCCTTTTACATCCGGCACTACTTTTCCTGCATCGGCAATTGCATTCATTCTCCACATACGATTATCAATTGAATCATTCACTACACTCATCCACAAAGCATTTCCTGAGTTATTAAAAGGAATATTAAATGGCTGACTTACCTGCTGCACATCATTCTTCATTCCCACAAAGCGATAAAATGAGCTATCCCTTTTTTGTGCAGCAAGATTATTTGGTTGCTGAAGATTCAGCACATACAACTTATCTGATATTTCCCTGAACACAGTACCGGCAACAGCACCGCCATAGTAGTTTGCTGCATGTGGTTTGTTCTTTATTACCACAATGCAGGAATACTTTGGATTTTCTGCCGGGAAGTATCCGGTGAAAGCTGCCTGGTAAACACCATCTGTGTATTTATACACACCATCATTTACTTTAGCCGTTCCTGTTTTACCGGCTACTTTATAAGTAACGCCCTGGAAAACGGGTTTTCCGGTGCCACTTATCACCACTTCTTCTAAGCATTCTTTTAGTTGACGCAATGTTTCATCACTGCAAATCTTTTCATTCACTACCTGCGGCTGAATTGTTCTCAATACCTGTCCATCTTTTTCAATGCGGCTTACCAAATATGGTTTCATCATCTTACCATTATTTGCAACGGCATTATAAACCATCAATAGTTGAATAGGACTTAACATGATATCATATCCAAAACCCATTGATGCCAGTGTTTGAAAATGCCATGTTTTTTTATTAGCAGGATTCTTTACGGTTGGTCTGAACTCTTCTTTTAAATCCAATCCGCTCTTCTTTGTCAAACCTAATTTTTCAAAATGCTCATAGTACTGTTGTGGATTTTTTACATAGAATTGATAAGCCAGTTTACTCATTGCCACATTGGAGCTATGTGCAAATGCTTCTTTAATCGTAACCACTTCAGGACTATGATGATCATCCTTTATAGTTCTGCCATCTAAATCCCATGTACCTCCTCCTATATTTATATTGTCGGTAATCTTTACATACTTATCTTCCAGTGCATTCATCAGCGTAATCAATTTGATAGTTGAACCGGGTTCTGATGTTTTAATAGCGTAGTTATCCATTTCATAATAACTACCATTATGCAAGCCAA
Source organism: Sphingobacteriales bacterium (assembly GCA_003963365.1). Lineage (GTDB taxonomy): Bacteria > Bacteroidota > Bacteroidia > Chitinophagales > Chitinophagaceae > AWTP1-9. The sequence goes on along the minus strand of RXJG01000004.1, from coordinate 569,337 downwards.
GATTAGCGATAGCTTTTATCTTTCCGGTTTGCACTTCCATCACTATACATGAACCTTGTAATGCTTCGTTCTTCGTCATCATATCCATTAAAGCATTTTCAGCAATATCCTGTATGTTTACGTCAATTGTTGTTACAATATCTTTCCCATTCTCAGGCTCAATCTCACTTCCTTCAACTGGTACTCTTACACCACCTGCCACATATTTTATTAATCGTTTACCACTTTCTCCACGTAAAACGGAATCGTATGTTTTCTCTAATCCAACATTTTTAGTGGAGTCCTCTCTTGACAATCCAATGGTTCTGTTTGCTAATAAACCAAACGGTGTTAAACGTTGAGGAACTACATCAGCAATAAAACCACTTTTGTTCCTGCCTAATCTTACCAATGGAAATGTTCTGAGTTGCTGAAACTGCTGGAAAGAGATTTTTTTCTTTAATAAATAGTAGCGGTCTTTAGTAGCATATGCTCTTTGCAAATCTTTTTTATACTCAGCAGCCTTCCTGTCGCCAAATAAATTTGCCAGCGAAATAGCTAACGAATCAATATTATCTTTAAATCGTTTACCATTTTTCTCCCGCAAGCCATCCGCCATAAAATCAATATAGATATCATACTTCGGTAAAGAAGTGCTCAGCATTTCACCATCTTCACTATAAATTGTTCCTCTTTCTGCATCCACATCCTGAATAGCGGTGTGTAAGCTATCTGCCAATCGCCTCCAGTCTTTTCCTTCAAACTCCTGAATATAAAAAGCTTTCCAAAGCACTATGATGCAAACCACCACAATGCCCAAGAAAGACAGATACACTCTCCACAATATGTCCCGTTTAACTTCCAACTACGTTTTTAATTTTTCAGATATATTTTTTTACCGGCATTTGTTTTTCATGGCATCCCCTCTTGTGTCACTCACTTCATCGTTCTCTAATTCTATTCATCATACCAATCGTTCCTACGGAACGAAACGTCTCCTATTATTTTTCTACCTACCAGGTGTTCCTCCGGAACATTTTCTATCTGCTTCATTTTTTTTCATTCCCAATTCCTCATTCCTTCACCGTCTTCAAACTATCTACCAGCTTAAATGGCGGTACTTTTGATTCTTTTAACCCCATTGGTTCCACAGCTTTACTCAACTCACTTTGTTTACTCCGAAACATAATTTCTCCATTCACCGTTTTGTACTCATACTCCAGCTCTTTCAACTCCTTACCGGTGCTGTTAATGTTGCGAATCATTTTGTCTGCATAATGTCCGTTGGAAATGTAGATAACTGCTAAGAGAGCGAGATACAGGAAAAAAGAAACATTCTTCACTATCCACCGATAGCTGAACAATTTCTTCCACTCAAACTTTACCTCTTTATTTAATTCATTTGCCATACAATCATTTTACTGATGAAAGTGGCTTCATTGGGATATTACAACTTTATATACTTATACACGTTCGGCCACCCGAAGTTTCGAGCTACGGGAACGTGGGTTTGTTTTCAATTCCTGTGTTGTTGGAACAATTGGCTTCTTGGTAACGATACGGAAAGGACTTTGCTTTGTTTGCTGTTCGAAAGGATTCTCAATCGTCTCCTCAAAAGTGCCGTTCTTAAAAAAGTTTTTTACAATCCTGTCTTCCAGTGAATGAAAAGAAATCACTGCTATTCTTCCTCCGGGTTTTAACACAGCCGGCAATTGCTGCAGCATTTCTCTTAATGCCCCCAGTTCATCATTCACCTCAATGCGCAATGCCTGGAAAACCTGGGCAAAGTACTTGTTGGGATTACCTTTCACCGAAGCATGCACAGCTGCTTTAAAAGCATTAATCGTTTTAAGCGAACTGGTTTTACGTACAGTCACAATATTTTTTGCAAGCGTCCTGGCATTCGTTACTTCTCCATACTGCTCAAACAATTTGTGCAATTGCTGTTCACTGTATGTTTCCAGTATAGTGGCTGCCGTTAGTTCCTGCCGCTTATCCATACGCATATCCATGGCTGCATCAAAACGGGTAGAGAAACCACGGTCAGCTTCATCAAACTGGTGACTGGAAACTCCAATATCAGCCAGTACTCCATCTACCTTATCAATTTTGTGTAGCCGCAGAAAGCGCTGCAGGTGACGAAAGTTGTGCGGAACAAAAATCACTCTCGGGTCATCGGGTAAATTTTTTTTGGCATCTTCATCCTGGTCGAAGGCAATTAATTTTCCTTCACTGTTGAGATGCTTTAAAATTTCACGGCTATGACCACCACCACCAAAGGTGCAATCCACATATATCCCTGATGGTTTAATATTCAATCCATCAATTACCTCGTTTAATAAAACCGGTATGTGGTAATGCGGGAATTGGGAATCAGGAATTGGTGTATCGTTATTTTGATTGGTCATTCCATGTTCCTAATTACTAATTACAAATTCCTGTTTGCCATTACTTCGTTCGCCAGGTTGCTAAATGCTTCCGGTGAAACAGACTCAAAGAACTGTTGGTACTTAACTTTATCCCAGATTTCAATTTTGTTTACAGCTGCTACCAGCACAATGTCTTTTTCCAATCCCGCATGTTCCATCAGGTTTTTAGGAACCAATACTCTTCCTGCACTATCCAGTTCCAGGTTGATGGCCCCGTTCAAAAAGTAACGGCGGAATTCCCTTACTTTGGGGTCAAAATCATTCAACTGGCTTATTTGGTCAAATATGGGTTCCCAGCTTTTTATAGGATACAGACTTAAACATTTTTCAAATCCCCGGCTTAACACAAAACGGGTAGCTTCTTCTTCCGGCAGTTGCTTTTTGAAACCAACCGGGAGGAGAAACCGACCTTTTGAGTCTAATGTAGCCTCGTATTCGCCAAGAAAACCAATCATTTACAAGGGGTTGAAAGATATTTTACAAATTTTCACACAAAATAACACTTTTTACCACTTCCCAAAATTTTTTTGGGGTTAGATATTTTTCCACAAATGGAAAACCTTACTGGCATTGAATCGCACTGGATTTTACCCCATATTTTAAAAATTTAATGTGGAAAGCTGTGAATTGAGTGTGGATAAGCATTAAATCAACCGCTTTTACTCAATAAAAATTGCCTATGTCAACTACAGGATATTCAGGTACACCGCTGTTAAAAAAGCTGGGTATTACAGAAGAAATGAAAGTGTTGCTGGTAAATGGGCCGGCAGATTATTATGCATTACTGGATAAAAACATCAGTAAACAACTTTGTAAGAAAAATGATACTCCTGATTTCATTCACGTGTTTGCAAAAAGCCAGGCAGATTTTCATAAAGCGATGCAGCAAGTATTAACCGTTGTAACAAAGAATAAACAAATAATAGTGTGGGTTTCCTGGTATAAAAAAAGCACCGGTACTCCAACTGACATGACAGAAGATGTGATTCGTAATTATGCTTTACAAAATGGACTGGTGGATGTAAAAGTTTGTGCGGTGAGTGAACAATGGAGTGGATTGAAACTGGTAGTTCCTTTGGCAAAAAGATAGTTACTTACTCAAAGGCAATTCAATTGTAAACGCACTTCCTTTTCCCAAAGTGCTATCTGCTTTAATGGTTCCTCCATGAGCTTCCACCATTGTTTTAACATAGCTTAGGCCCAATCCAAAACCTTTTATGTTGTGCAGGTTACCGGTATGTGCCCGGTAAAATTTTTCAAATATCCGTTTCAATGTTTCTTTACTCATTCCGATACCGTTGTCCTCAATGATGACCCGGATATTTTTGCCGGCGTTCTTTGTAGAAATTTTTATCGCTAAATTTTCTTTTGAATATTTCACCGCATTATCCAGCAGGTTACTGATGAGGTTAGTCATATGCACTTCATCCGCCTGTATCAAATCATCGGTAGCATTTAAAGATGTTTCCATTGTTCCTCCTTTATCCTGCACCTGCAAACGTAAATTATCCATTGAATGTTGAATGATTTCATGGATATGTAATGGTTTTAAGTTGAGCTGTATTTCCTGTTTGTCTAATTGCGCCGCCTGTAAAATTGTTTCTACCTGCTTATTCATCCGTTTGTTCTCTTCTTTAATGATGCCGGAAAAATATTCCATCTTCCCTGCATCCTGTTTCACCTTTTCATTCTTTAATGCATCCACTGCTAATGAAATTGTTGCCAAAGGTGTTTTAAACTCATGCGTCATATTATTGATGAAATCACTCTTAATCTCACTCAGCTTCTTTTGTTTGAGCATGGTTGTTACTGTAAGATAAAAAGCCGCTATTAAAATAAATGTAAACAATATAGCTCCGCTAATCATCCAGCTAAGAGATCTGAAAACAAACGAATTTACATCCGGCACTACCACCCATAATACTTCTTCGGGTGCCAACCCTTCCAATAAACTTCCGCTGGAAGGAACCAGTGAATACGCATACCGCTGGTTATGCAATGTATCTTCTGCTAATTTGATAAATCCTTCTGATTTCATTTCATACCGGCCAAACATACTATTGGCTGTAATAGCAAATTCAAAATGCGTATCCTTTAACCCTTTATTTTTAAAAGCGTTTTGTAGTTTTTCCCTTACCTCAAAATCGGTGAAACGACTGGCAACAGAATATTGTCTTTTAAAATCATACATCTCGGCCTGCATTCGTAAGCCTGGCACAGTGGTGGAATTAGTAATAGCAGAAGAACGTTGATTCACCAGTTCCTGCCCCACTTCATCCATCACCATGGTAATTTTATCATCCAGCTGTTCCTTTTTTATTACGGCCATATTCTGTATCCAGTTAAACTGGATATAGATGATGCCCATTAAAGAAAGGGAAATAAGTGCAATAATAACCGGGAATATCTTCTTCATGCTGTCTGCAAAAATAACAGGAAGGATGCAAGGTTTCAACCTTTCTATACGAGAATTAAGATTTTAACAGGCACTTAGGATAAAAATATTCTTAAACAGTTGTTGCTCATTTGTAACAGAAATACTAACTTGAAAATATGATTGAACTTAAAGCAGGTGTGTTATTAATTGCCGAGCCTTTTTTAAAGGATCCCAATTTCATGAGGACAGTGGTATTTCTTTGCGAACACCAGGAAGAGGGAAGTTTTGGTTTTGTTCTCAATAAAACCTATGATGTTACGCTTGACCAGCTGGTTCCCGATTTACCGGAATTAAAATTCCCGGTTTATTATGGTGGCCCCGTTCAACAGGATACTTTACATTTTTTGCACCAGTTGCCGGATATTATTCCCGGTGGACTGGAAGTAAGCAAGGACATTTATTGGGGTGGCGATTATGAAATACTGGTATCATTATTACGCAGGGGAAATATCAACCCAAATAAAATCCGTTTTTTCATTGGGTACAGCGGATGGAGTAACGGCCAGCTGAATGATGAAATGAAAGAGAACAGTTGGTTAACGGTACCGGCCAAACCAAAGCTGGTATTTCACCGCAACTACTCTGAAATCTGGAAAGATTCATTAAAAGAACTGGGAGGCGATTATGAACAGCTTATCAATTATCCAACCGATCCTCAATTAAACTAAAAATCTTTCATAAAGTTTCATTAGATTTGAAAGTAAACCCGGTTACTATTGATATACCAACTGCTGAAACCGCTGGCCAGGATTTATTTAAAGATTGCTTGCAGGAATATAAAAATTAATCATCCTCATCAATTAAAACATAAAGGGCCTTTATTACTGGCCTGTAATCATCCCAATTCTTTTTTAGATGGATTAGTATTAGCCATTTTGTTTGACAAACCCGTCCACTCATTAGCAAGAGGTGATGCGTTCAACCGAAAATGGCATGCGAAACTATTGCGGTTATTAAATATCCATCCCGTGTACAGGGAAAAAGAAGGAAAAGGGTTGGTACCGCTTAATTATAAAACCTTCGCCATTTGTAAGGAAATTTTCAAACAAAACGGTATCGTACTCATCTTTAGTGAAGCATTATGTGTAAACGAATGGAAACTCCGCCCGTTGAGAAAAGGTACAGCAAGGATGGCGTTCGACAGTTGGACCGGAAATATTCCTTTAACGGTTTTGCCGGTTGGAATGAATTACGACAGCTTTGATTCATTTGGCAAAAACATCATCCTCAACTTTGGTAAAGAAATAAGAAAAAATGATTTTGATTTTAGTAATAACGATGGAAAAAACTTAGTCGTCTTCAATCAAATGCTGGAAGAGGAATTAAAAAAAGCAGTTATTGAAATAAGCAGTGATGATAAAGCAACTATTCGTCAAACATTTTTCGTTCAGGTAAATCCAATTAAAAAAAAATTGTTTGCTATCCCCGCTTTGATTGGCTATGTCATTCATGCTCCATTATTTTTTCTTACAAAGTCGTTTGTAAAACGCAAAGCATTCAATACTGGCCACTATGATTCTATTTTAGCCGGTGTACTTTTTCTTTCGTATCCATTCTATTTATTAATGATTCTGATAATTGCATTTATAATTACGCAATCGTGGTGGAGTTTATTATTAATTCCATTGCTTCCCTTTACTGCCTGGTCAGTGATTCAACTAAAACCACAGGCATAAAAAAAGTCCTGCTAAACAGCAGGACTAAGTAAGCAATTAGTTTGTGTAAACGAGGTTAGCCTACTCTATCTCTTTTGCTCCTTCAACCAGTACAGTAGCTTTATTATTGAGTACTTCAACAAAGCCGCCCTGTATAGAATACAAAGAAGCGGTGTTTTTATCTCTTAAAATTTTTAACTGACCTTTTCCCAACGCACTTATCAGCGGGGCATGCTTATCCAGTACTTCAAAAGAACCACTGATGCCGGGCAACTGTACGCCATATACATCGCCGCTGAAAATTTTACGTTCGGGAGTTAATATTTCTAAATTCATTTAAATTGATTTGATGATGTGACGATTTGGAGATTTGAAAATTAACGCATCTTCAAATCATCAAATTTTCAAATTACCCTTGTGCTGCCGCCAGCATCTTCTTACCTTTTTCAATGGCATCTTCCAGTGTACCCACCAGGTTGAAAGCTGCTTCAGGATATTCATCCACTTCACCATCCATAATGGCATTGAAACCACGGATAGTATCTTCAATACTTACAAACACACCTTTTAAGCCAGTGAAAGCTTCTGCCACGTGGAATGGTTGTGACAAGAAACGCTGTACTTTTCTTGCTCGGGCCACAGTGAGTTTATCATCTTCACTCAATTCATCCATACCAAGGATGGCGATTATATCCTGTAATTCTTTATAACGCTGAAGAATTAACTTCACACGGTTAGCAGTATTGTAATGCGCTTCACCAACAATTTGCGGAGTAAGGATACGTGAAGTAGAATCCAGCGGGTCAACCGCAGGATAGATACCTAAGTCGGCGATCTTACGACTCAATACCGTAGTAGCATCGAGGTGAGCGAAGGTTGTTGCCGGAGCCGGGTCAGTCAAGTCATCAGCAGGTACATATACCGCCTGTACAGAAGTGATTGAACCATTCTTAGTTGAAGTGATGCGCTCCTGCATCAAACCCATCTCCGTTGCAAGTGTTGGCTGGTAACCCACCGCTGATGGCATACGGCCCAGCAACGCTGATACTTCAGAACCGGCTTGTGTGAAACGGAAGATATTATCTACGAAGAAAAGAATGTCTTTACCCTGTCCTTTACCATCACCATCACGGAAATATTCAGCCACAGTCAAACCACTTAAAGCAACACGGGCACGTGCCCCCGGAGGTTCATTCATCTGACCGAATACGAAGGTTGCTTTTGATTCTTTCAACACATTCATATCTACTTTGCTCAAATCCCATCCACCTTCTTCCATGCTGTGCTTGAAAGCATCACCATATTTCATGATACCGGCTTCAATCATTTCACGAAGCAGGTCATTCCCTTCACGGGTTCTTTCACCTACACCGGCAAACACTGACAAACCGCCATATCCTTTAGCGATATTATTAATTAACTCCTGAATCAATACTGTTTTACCTACACCGGCACCACCAAATAAACCAATTTTACCACCTTTCGCATACGGCTCAATAAGGTCGATTACTTTAATACCGGTAAACAACACTTCGCTGGCTGTACTCAGGTTTTCGAAGGCTGGTGGCTTAGCATGAATAGGACGACCGTTTGCTTTGCTCACCTGAGGCAAACCATCAATAGCATCACCGGTTACGTTGAATAAACGACCATTGATAGCTTCTCCAGTTGGCATAGCAATAGCTTTACCAGTATCAACCACTTCCAGGCCACGTTTCAAACCGTCAGTACCATCCATAGCGATGGTTCTTACACTGTCTTCGCCAAGATGTTGCTGTACTTCCAGCACCAGCTTATCGCCATTTTCTCTTGTTACTTCCAGCGCATTAAAAATTTCAGGGAGTTTACCATCAAACTGTACGTCAATTACAGCACCGATGATTTGTTTGATTTTACCATTATTGGCCATATATCAATCTTTATTAAAATGAGGATTCTTTTCCGGCCGCAAAGGTAAGGGGGCAGGGATAATTTGCCAATTACAAAAAGGGCTATTTTTAAAATAGTTAGTAAGATATTTTAAAAGAAAACCGCCTTCGCTAGAGCTATGGCGGTTAAGGGCGGAGACGAAGGGATTCGAACCCTTGATACGGTTTCCCGTATACACACTTTCCAGGCGTGCTCCTTCAACCACTCGGACACGTCTCCTTTCCTTTTTAAGGGCAGCAAAAATACTATTTCAAGCCTTAGTTACCGAATAAATTTTTGGCATTTTGGGTGGTGATAGAGGCTACTTCTTCTTTTGAAACATTTTTAACCAAGGCTATTTTTTCTACCACGTATTTTAAATACGCTGGTTCGTTTCTTTTACCACGGAAGGGAACGGGAGTTAAATAAGGAGCATCTGTTTCCAGTACCAAATGCTTCAGATCAATACCTGCCACCACATCAGCCATACCACTGTTTTTATAAGTAATAACTCCTCCTATACCCATTAAAAAATTCAGGTCAATGATCTGTTTTGCTTCATCTGCATTACCTGAAAAGCAATGAAAGATTCCTTTCAATTTTCCATTTTGTTTTTGCTTTACTATATCAATACAATCCTGTAATGAATTTCTTGAATGAATAACAATAGGAATATCATATTTCAATGCCCAGTCAATTTGTAGTTGAAATGCTTCAATTTGCTGTTCTTTAAAAGTAATATCCCAGTAATAATCAAGGCCTATTTCACCAACAGCCACAAATTTTCTTTTACCTAACCATGCTTGCACAATGCTTAATTCATCTATGTAATTTTCCTTTACACTGCAAGGATGAAGCCCCATCATAGGGAAGCATTTTCCCGGAAACTTTTTTTCCAGTTCCAGCATGTCATCAATTACCTCACTATCGATGTTGGGCAGGTAAAACCGGGAAATACCTTCAACAGCCGCTCTTTCTATTACGGTATTAATATCCTGTTTAAACTCCGCAAGGTATAAATGAGTGTGTGTATCTGTTATTTCGGCCATTAGTCTTTATTTACCCGGCAAACCTAATTCAAAAAAAAATATGCTTCTTTAAACTATTAACACGGGAGCAAGTCTCATTTAGCGTTAAAAACATACAAAACAGTAAAAAAAAGTAAACCATGAAAACAATGAATTCCGTCACTAAAATTCTTTCAGCCCTTTTGATAATGGGTATTGTAACTTTTGTATCCTGTAAAAAAGATGCCAATAACACAACCTCCCAGGAGGAAACAGCTGCAACAATTGAGTCAACCAGTAATGATGCTGCTGCAGAAACCGAGTATAATGATGTATATGATAATGTGGTAAGTATTAATGCAGGTGAAAATTTAGGTATTGTTGATGGTGGTGGTGTTTTCGGCCGGGAAGACAGTGTTGGCCGTTGTTTTACAGTAACTGTATCCCCATCAACACCCGGTGTATTCCCCAAAACTGTAACCATTGATTTTGGAACAGGATGTACCGGCAAAGATGGCAGAACAAGAAGCGGAAAGGTTATTTCTGTATTTTCTGGTCATCTCGCAGAAGCTGGTCAGTCTGTAACCACCACTTTTGATAATTATTATGTAGATAGTTTTAAAATTGAGGGTACTCACAAAATCACTAACGTAAGCACCTCTAATAACCGCAGCTTTAATGTTACCGTAACCAATGGTAAAATTACTAAGCCAAATGGCAAATGGTTTACCTGGAACAGTGATAAAACAATTGTTCAGGTAGAAGGAAATGGCACCCCACGCTGGCCATTTGACGACAAATTTGAAATAACTGGTTCAAAAAGCGGTTCTGATTCAGATGGTAACACCTGGTCTGCAACAATAGTGGAAAAACTCATCAGAACAGGAGATTGCCGCTGGATCAAAAAGGGTGTGGTTACACTCATCAGAAATGGTAAAACAGCAACGCTTGATTATGGAGACGGTACCTGTGATAATAAGGCTACTATTACCATAAACGGACAAGTAAAAGAAATCACTTTAAGATAAGCCATAACCTGGCTATCAGTACCCCGGAAAAAAAGTGTTGTAAGTTTCGAAAAAATCTACGAACTTAGGCGCAGTTTTCATAGGGTACGGATTAAAAACGGGCCAGGGTTTCTACCCAGGCCCTACTTATTGTTGCCAGTTTGATGTCTTAAACAGCAGCAGGTTTTATATGATAATTGATTTGAAAGTATATCCTTCCATACTAAATTTTTCCAATATTAATGGTAATGCGTAACTCATCCTTTCAAATGCTTTTTCGCTGTCGTGAAATACAATAATACTTCCGGGTTTTGCCTGTAATATTACATTGGTGGCACATCGCTCCTTTGTTTCTTCTTTATCAAAATCGCCACTCAGCACATCCCACATAATAATTTTGAACCCGGCTTTCTGCAGCAGGTTAATTTTAAAGCGGCTGATTCTTCCATAAGGTGGTCTGAATAAATTTGAATCAATATAGCTGGCTGCTTCCATCACATTTTCGATATATTCTTTATCCTTCGTTTTCCAGCCATTCAAATGATTAAAGGTGTGATTAGCTACCTGATGACCCTCGTCAATGATGCGTTGATAGATTTCTTTTTGCTCTGATACATTTTTACCGATACAAAAAAAGGTAGCGATGGCATTGTATTTTTTTAAAGTGTCTAAAACAAATGGTGTAGCGACTGGATGCGGACCATCATCAAAACTTAAATACAATATTTTTTGGTTTGTATCAAAATTCCATACCACGGAAGATGGATATAACTTTTTAAGCCACCACGGAGTTTTAATGAGATAAAACATAGCGGAAAGGTACTACAATCAATAACTCGTTATATGAATCACCTGTTTGTTATAGCGGAGCACATTACCATTCCGGCGCAGGAAATCATCTTGTGTTTTAGGATCAAACAATCTTTCACAATAATCCCTGATGTTTCTTACCGGCATTACCGGTGGTGAACCCGTCATAACAGCCGCATCTATATACAACCTTAATGTTATTTCCAGGTTGTTATAAAATAATTCAGGTGAAATAAAAACATCTGCTCCCAAAACCTGGTTACCGGTTACTGCCACAAACCCTATCATGCTGCTGTCTGTACTTCTGAATTCAGGCAAAAGGTTCTGGAAATAAATACCACTGGTATCAGTCATTACCTTTTCTCCAAGTAAGGCAAGGTATGAATTGGTTTGACTGTACAGTTTACGTTTGCGATACCGTTTTCTGATTTCATTCCATATTTTCTTTTGCGATACCGTTGAATCCAGCAATTTCTTTAATGAAGCATCTGCATAACCCCCATGTTTGAATTTCTTTTCTTTACCCCAGCGGCTGTCTTCCACACAATAAACTTTTATTTCTGTTTTTCCGCTACGGGGAGGAAGTATAGTGTCTTTGACAATAATTCTGTCCTGCCGGCCACCTGAAAGCAACTCACCGCCCAACAATAATAAATGCTGATCGCTGTTATTCTCCACCAAAACCGAATTAATATCCCGGTACATCAAATTACCTCTTTCCATTATTTTAATCCTGCGCCTGCTTAAACCTTTTTTAAGGTTAGTGAAATTGCGCATCATTTGCCGGATTGATTCATCAAACTTATATGGTTGTCCGCCATAAACAAAATGCACCGGGTATAATTCAAGATTTCCAAAAGCAATTACACTGTCAAAATCAACCCTCACCTTTGGATAAGTAAGCTGACAGTGTACATTCGTACCAAAGAAAGCCAGGAGGCAAAACGTAATCAAATGCCGGTTCATTCAATGGAATTAACTTCAAATGTAATTATTTAAACAGAATGTATGCTTGGCATTAGTGGTTCAAATTTTATCTTTGCAGCCTATGCCAAAAAAAGTAAGAGTACGATTTGCCCCCAGCCCTACCGGCGGATTGCATTTAGGTGGTGTAAGAACAGTTTTATATAATTATTTATTTGCCAAACATAACGGTGGTGATTTTATTGTAAGAATTGAGGATACAGACCAAACAAGATTTGTTGCCGGTGCTGAACAATATATTTTTGATTGCCTGGAATGGTGTGGTTTAACCCCGGATGAAAGTCCTGTGCATGGCGGCGCTTATGGACCTTACCGTCAAAGTGAACGCAAAGAAATTTATCGACAATATGCCGGGCAGTTGATAAAAGACGGGCATGCTTATTATGCATTTGATACACCGGAAGAACTGGAACAGATGCGTATCAATTTTAAAACAGAGCAAAATCCTTCGCCACAATACGATATTCATATAAGAGAGAAGATGAAAAATTCTCTTACATTACCGGCAGATGAAGTACAACAATTACTGGCAGGTGGTGCAAGACATGTAATACGGATTAAAATGCCTCAAAATGAAACTGTTTCTTTCACGGATATGATCCGTGGAGAAATCAGCAATGAAACTTCTTTAGTGGATGATAAAGTTTTACTGAAAGCAGATGGCATGCCTACTTATCATTTAGCGGTTGTAGTAGACGATTATCTGATGAAAATTACACATGCATTTCGTGGTGAAGAATGGTTACCAAGTGCACCGGTGCATGTGCTGTTATGGAAATATTTGTTTGGGTTAGAAAACATGCCACAATGGGCACACTTACCATTAATATTGGGACCAAGTGGCAAGCTAAGTAAAAGAGACGGGGCCAAATATGGTTTCCCGGTTTTTGCCATGAACTGGACGGATCCAAAAACAAATGAATTAACAGAAGGCTTCAGAGAAAAAGGATTTTTACCGGAAGCATTTGTAAACTTATTAGCATTACTGGGATGGAATGAAGGAACGGAGCAGGAGTTATATACAAAAGAGGAACTGATTCAAAAATTTTCTATTGACAGGGTACATAAAGGCGGGGCAAAGTTCGATTATGAAAAAGCAAAATGGTTCAATCATGAATGGATAAAGAAGCTGACAGTTGACAGTTTACAGCCGGCAGTGAAAGATATACTGAATAAGAAAGGAATCGAAGTGAATGATGATGCCAAGCTTGATAAAATAATTGCACTCGTGAAAGACCGTTGTACATTATTACCTGATTTTTACGAACAGGCAGGGTTCTTCTTTAAAACACCC
>RXJG01000004.1:288008-555777 GCA_003963365.1 Sphingobacteriales bacterium | reverse complement strand
TGAAAAAAATATAAAACCTGGCGAATTACAATTACCCCTCCGCATTATGTTGGTTGGTGGAAAATTTGGTCCACCTGTATTTCAAATTGCAGAAGTGCTTGGTAAAAGTGAAACCATTAAAAGGATTAATAAAGCGCTGGAAGTATTTTAATACACTACTTGTATTTATCAGGGAAATATTGTTTCAACAATTCACTAAACCTTGTTTCCTGCCGGATGGGATCAAGGTCCTTGTCTTTTTGAATATGATCAAAATTGGTGAAGTTGTTTTTTAACGCCTCTTCAAAATAATAAAGGGCTTTCGCTTTATCTCCAGTTAAACTATAGTAACAGCATAGATTATACTTTGAATTTGCATCATGATATACCCTGTCGGCTGTATTAAAATAAAACAGGCCTTTCCCGAAATTATTTTTTCTGATATAAGAATAAGCTAACCGCTCCAACGCAGTTTCATTGGAAGAATCTTTATAATAAGTATAAATCTTTTCGTAGTAATAAATGGCAGAATCATAGTCCTTACGGTTGTAATAAATAGCAGCTATATTACCGGCTGTTACTAAATTATCAGTCCTCCCGAAATATAATTTATAGTAAGTTAATGCAGAATCTGTAGCACCAAGTCTTTCATACAATTCTGCAATATAATAATTGCTATTGTAAAATTCAGGGTTCAAAGCCAGGTACTTTTTATAATAAAAAATGGCAGAGTCGGGCTTATAAAAGAGTTCATATGAATAGGCAAGATTATAATAAGCGGTTGAATATAATGGATCATAGTTTATAGATTTTTTTAAATAAATAATTGAAGAATCATATTTTTTCAATTGCTGATAAGCATTCCCAATATTATTATTGGCAACAGTTAACTGCGGAGATCTTCCAGTTAGTGCTTTCCGGTAATAAATTATGGCAGAATCATACAACTTTTTATTATTGCAAATCAGGCCCAAATAATTGTAACTATCTGAATATAGCGGATCCAATTCAACTGATTTCCTGAAAAAAGTACGGGCAGTATCATAACTACCCTTGGTATAAGACAATCGGCCCAGGTTATAATAGGCATAAGAATAATTATTGTCTGTACCAATAGCCTTTTTAAAGCTTACCACAGCTGAATCATACTTTTTTATTTTTTCAAAAACTAACCCCATTGAATTAAAAGCTTCTGTATAAGTAGGGTTAACTGATGCGGCTTTTTGGTAATAAATGATAGCAGAATCATAGTTTTTTAATCCTTCATGAATGTATCCGATATTATAATAACCAAAAGCGTATTTCGCATCAATATCAACTGCTTTGCGGTAATAAAACAAAGCCGAATCTTTTTTCCCCATACTTTCATAGTTTAACCCCAATGAGTTGTAGGCAGCTGCATATGTTTGGTTTATGGCAATTGATTTAAAAAAATTGGTTTGTGCTGAATCAAATTTCCCTAATGTAAAATATAAGTACCCCAGGTTATAATAAGCATAGTAATAATCTTTATTCACTGCAATTGCTTTCCTGTAATATGCAATTGCGGTATCCGGCTGATTTAGTTTCTCACTGCACAGGCCTAAATAATTATACGCATTTACATATGCCGGATTCAGAGCAACGGCTTGTTGATGAAAATATTTTGATGAGTCGTAGTTACCTTTGCTGTAATAAACAAGGCCCATATTAAAAAGGGCATAATGATAATTTGAATCAGCCAAAAATGCTTTTTGATAATACATAATGGCGGAGTCATATTTTTTCTGGTTATAAAAAACAATACCCATGCCATTTAGATCATAAGCAGAATTGGGGCTTAGTGATATGGCTTTATTAAAGTATTTATAAGCAGAATCATATTTAGTAATATCCCGGTATACACTACCGAGGTTACTTAAAGTATAACTGTAATCAGGATCAATGTCCAGCGCAAGTTTATAATATTTCACTGCCGAATCATATTGATGCTGATTGTCAAAACTAATTCCAAGGTTGTTGTAAGGATAAATATATCTGGGACTAATGGCAATGGCTTTTTTGTAAATAACTTCAGCTGAATCATATCGTTTTGTTTCCCGCATTACATCAGCCAGGTTGCAATACAGGTATACATAACCAGGATCAACTTTAATTCCACGGCGGCAGTATGTTTCAGCAGAATCATATTGACCGATTCCTTTGAATACAATGGCGAGATTATTATAACTGTCAGTAAAATTATAATCAGTTTCTATTGCTTTCCGGTAATAGGTAATGGCAGAATCATATTGATATCTTTTTTCAAAATCTCTTCCCAACTGATTAAGTGGGTAAGCCCAGTTAGGTGCCTGTATTGAAGCCAAATGTTCGTAATAAAAAGCACTATCCGTTTTATAATCCAGCGCTAACAACAAACCCAGCAGGTAATTAATATACGCTGCATCCGGATCTATAGTTCTTGCTTCATACGCCATTTTTGTTGCTTCGTCCAGGGTTAATAAATTGCCGGGCTCAGCTTCATAATAACCTTTTGCTTTTAAAAATTTCGCCTTTGCCCTTAACCTGTTTAAATAACCGGGATTACTGTTCTTAAGCAGGTTAATACCTTTCTCCATTAAATAACCTGCCTGGGTAAACTTTTCATTCACTACTCTTTCCATTCGCAGTACAGACTCACTCAAAACAGAATTTTCCTTTTCTCCTGCAATCTGGCTTTTTAATGTTTCAACAGTCCGTTTATTTTCCCTTCCACTAACATGCAGGTTTATTTTTTCCTGCCCAAAGTCAATGAAAGCAGACGCTAACTGGTAACGGGCATCATTGGTAACATCTTCACCTGGATATTTATTTTGTAATGAGTCGTAAAACATTTCTGCCGACCCTGAACCAGTAAGCTTATTTTTTTTAATGGCTTTTAGAAATTCATTATAAACGAGTAATGCTGAAGAATCAATTTTGCCACCAACACTTTTTTTTCCGGCAGTATTATAATCATTTTTAGCTATATCGTTTCCTATTCCTGAATTCAGTGCTTTTGCCAGCATCCATTTGCTGTAATAAGAACTGTCAACTTTCGCCAATGGAAATTGTGACTCTATATCATAAAAAGTCGGGACTTGTTCACTGTGGTATTTGTTATTGGCTATTGAGGCCACTGTTATTTTTAACCATGTACCCAGTTCGCCATAAGTAACAACTCCATCTTTATTACCCAGCAGTTCAGCATCTGCTCGCCCATTTAATCCATCAATTAAATTCCAGGTAAATAATCCGTGACCATTTCCAATACTCTTGTCTTCAATTGATTTTTGTCCACCGCTGGCTGATAATATTAAAATCTCACCAGCTCGTTGCTCAGTAATTCCGTTAAAATTATCCGTACCAGGCTTGGGAACATCAGAAGTACGGCATGCATCTATAATTAAAATTACTTTTATACCCTCCTTAGTTAAATCTGAAATTGTATTCTTTAACTCATTCATTCTTAAGTGAGGAGTAGCCCTATAGCCATTATTATCTGGTACTGTATTAGTCGTGAGTAAATTATACTCCCTGTTATCTCTTGCATCACCATGCCCCGAAAAATATATGAATAACCTGTCATTAGCTTTAATTTTTTTCTCTGAAATCCATTTTGCTAATACAAAGTTGTAGATATATGAATCTGTAGCCTCTTCATTTAGTACCAGGATGATATTTGAATCCTTTACATTACCGCCGGATGGAGACATTAAAAACTCCTTAAATAACTCTGCATCTTTATCAGCGTAGGTCAACGATTTAAGATAACGATAATTAGATATGCCAACAATAATGGCATAAGTGGTTCCGGAATAATTATTTTGATTGGGTACTCCTTTTTCTTCTATTACCGTACTTCTTGTAGCAGGCTGACCCCAACAATTATTAAGTGAACTTAATACTATAATAATACCGTATAGAACCTGCAGGTAACGCATGTGCTGGAAATGTGTACCTAAATTTATTTATTGTTATTGAATAAATAAATACCCATCAGCGGGTATTTACAAAATTTTGTACGATTTTGCTAATCACATCCTGATTATTGACAGTATCCCTTCCTTATCCATGGTTTTTACTCTATACTATCAGTCATTATCAGGAAATATCTATCTTAGATACAAATGCAACAGACCAAAAAATTTCAGCGGTTGATATTGCTGCTAGCCATTATAAAATTTATTCTGCCTTATCTTTTACAAAACAGTTATTACCAGCCGCACCGGGATGAATACCTGTATTTAGCCGAAGGAAATCATATGGCATGGGGATTTATGGAAGTTCCTCCTCTGCTAAGTGTGTTTGCCTGGCTGACTAATTTATTTGGCGGAGGAATTTTTTGGGTAAAGTTCTGGCCTGACTTATTTGGTGTTTTTACTTTTTTGTTAGTGGCCAATATAATTGTTTCATTAGGTGGGCGGGTGTTTGCTATTTTGTTAGGATGGTTACCGTTTGTAATTTGTGGCTATCAATTATTGTTCTTTCTCTTTCAGCCCGGTTTTTTGGATTGTTTTTTTTGGACGTTGATGGCGTATGGATTAATCTGCTACGTACAAACAAATCAAAATAAATGGCTTTATGTATTTAGTATTTCAGCAGGGCTTGGAATGATGAGTAAATATTCAGTTGCTTTCTTTGGATTGAGTTTACTTATTGGATTATTGCTTACTAAGCAGCGAAAAATATTCTCTAACAAACATTTTTATTTTGCAGCGATAATCGGCTTACTGATTTTTCTGCCCAATATTTTATGGCAATACAATCATCGTTTTCCTATTGTAACCCATATGAAGGAATTACAGGAAGAGCAACTACAATACAACAGCAGCATTAGTTTTATCATTAGTCAGTTTATGATGAATCTTCCACTGGTATTTGTATGGTTAGCCGGGTTGTGGTTTGTACTCTTTAATAAGAATGAAAAAACTTTCCGGTTTATTGGATGGGCTTATTTCGCTGTGATTATTTTACTGATTGTATTAAGAGGAAAAGATTATTATGCTTTGGGAGCTTACCCGGTTTTATTTGCGTTTGGTGCATACAACATTGAAAAGTTTACGCAAAAAATCATTTGGCTAAGAATTGCTTTAGTTACTTATGTAATAATATTAGGTTTATTTGCTTTACCATTAATCATGCCTTTAGCCAAGCCAGAACAATTAGCAAAATACTACGAGAAAACAGGGTTAAATAAAACTGGTTCATTTATATGGGAAGATCATAAACATCATCCGTTGACACAGGATTTTGCTGACATGATCGGCTGGAGAGAGATGACACAAAAAGCTTCTGAAGTTTATTACAGTTTACCAAAAGAGCAAAGAGATAAAACAATGATTTATTGCAGAGGTTATTTTTCTGCAGGTGCTTTAAATTATTATGGCAGGGATTTTAAACTTCCCGAAGTGTACAGCGATAATGCTTCTTTTCTTTTTTGGATGCCGGATAAATACAATATAAAAAACCTGTTGCTGGTGGGGCATCACATACCCGGAAAGGATGATGTGGTTTTTCAGCAGTTTGAAAAAATGACGGTAAAAGATTCATTGAATATTCCGTTGTTCAGGGAGAACGGGATGAAATTTGTTCTATTTGAAAATGGTAATGACTCACTAAACAGGTTAATAGAGGCAGGGATTTTTAAAATGAAACACGAGTTTATACGTTAGCGGATTGCTTAACTTTACAGTATAAAAATTTTTTATGAGCAGGCCTTTAAGAGTATTAGTTGCTAAGGTGGGGTTAGATGGTCACGACCGTGGCGCCAAAGTAATTGCCACTGCCCTGCGGGATGCAGGTATGGAAGTAATTTATACGGGTCTTCGTCAAACACCGGAGATGGTGGTAAATGCTGCCCTGCAGGAAGATGTAGATGCTATTGGCATCAGCATATTAAGCGGAGCACATATGACAGTATTTCCAAAAGTTATTTCATTGATGAAAGAAAAAGGGATGAATGATGTACTGCTTACCGGGGGCGGTATTATTCCGGATGATGATATTAAACAGTTAAATGATTTGGGCGTGGGTAAATTATTTCACCCCGGCACTAATACACATGAAATAGCCAATTATATTGGCAGTTGGGTAAAAGAACATCGTAATTTTTAAATCTCCGGCAACGTTAAGCGTTTTCGTTTAGAATAAATTCTTATCCCCACTACTACCAGTATACAAATAAATAAATTGAAATTATACTCCAGGGGAATTCTTTTCAATAATAAATAAACTGCACCACCAACTGCACAGGCGGTGGCATATAGTTCACCACGTTTTAAAAGATTAGGAACTGAATTACATAAAATGTCTGCTATCAACCCGCCAAAAGTTGCTGTAATAACACCCATTACCAGTGAATACATTTCATTCAAACCATTTCGTAAACTCACTTCAATTCCGGCGGCAGTAAATAAACCTATTCCTATTGCATCGGTATAAAAAATTGTTCGCTTAAAACGAGTTACATTTTGCTTCAGCAAAAAAGTAAAGATTGTTCCCGCAAACACTAAAGCTAACGCCACATTATCATTTACCCAATTTACCGGTTTAACACCAATCAGCAGATCTCTCAGCGTACCACCTCCATAAGCGGTAACAAATGCCAGCACCATACCACCAAAAATATCCATCTTAAATGTTCTTGCTTTAAATGCACCGGTAAGGGCAAATACAAATATTCCGGTATAGGCAATCCATTGCAGGAGGTTCATATGATGAAGTTAAGCACAAGAAGTTTATACTTTAGTTTTTCTTCTCTGCCTGAGTTTAGTGGATGCTGAAAAACTAAAAAGGCAATGCGATCGCATTGCCCTTAACCGTTTGTATTAACCTTTAAAAACCAACTGACGATAAAAAATTATCTCCGTTGAAAATCATGTTTCTGAATAAATATTTGCCTGTTCAACCTGCGCTCCATCATTCTTTCTCTTCTTTGTTCGCGGGGTGTGATTACACCATCGCTTGCAGCCCGTCTTTGATAACGGTTAACCCTGGCATTCTGTAATCTTAACCGCATCGCTTCACCACGGGTTAAGCTACCATTACGTACCCCCTGTGCAATACGCAGGCGTTCATGATGATTATTACTGTTACGAAACTGTGCGTTAGCTGATACACTAAGCAGCAGCACAACTAAACCTGAGAGTAAAAATTTAATATTCATGGCTATACTTTTTAGGGTTACGAGAATTAAGTTCTTATACAAAAGGATAGACCATGGCCAGGGATAAAAGTTTAATACAATATCTGAAGGGAAAGTTAAAGACCCAATTTCTCCACTGCCAGCTGTGCAGCTATCTGGCTGGCGTCTTTTTTATTGAAGGCTCTGCCTTCGGCAAGGTTTTCTCCATCTACCACAGCTGCAACGGTAAAAAGACGGCGGCCATTTTCAAAACGTTCATCTAATGTTTCAAACTCTAATACTTTACCATTCTTATTTGCCCAGCCATATAATTTATTCTTATGATTGATCTCCAGTTGCTCCAGGTCGTCCATAAACATGTGGGGAACAATGATGGTCTTCATAATCCATTTCTTGGTTTTTGTATAACCAAGATCAATGTACACAGCGCCAATCAATGCTTCTAAGGTATTACCAAATATCTGGGATATCTTAAGTGAGTTATCTTGTTTATTGTAGAGCGTTATCTTCTTCAACCCCATCTTCACAGCAACATCATTGAGTGTGGCACGGTTCACCATCTTACTGCGCATCTCGGTTAAAAAACCTTCGCCTTTGTATGGATACTTTTTGAATAAGAAATCGGCCACTACGGCACTCAGTACCGCATCGCCTAAAAATTCCAGGCGTTCATTATTTTCATTGCTGCCTTCTTTAACGGAACGATGACTAAGGGAAGTTTTATACAATTCAATATTTCCCGGAGTAAATCCGATGATATTGCGTAATTGTTTTTCAAAAGAATCTTTAGATGAGAATATTTTACGTAAAAATGATTGGGCCACGAATCAATCTACGAATTTTTTTACAATCACGGAAGCATTGTGTCCGCCAAACCCGAAAGTATTACTTAATGCTGCCCTTACCGTACGTTTCTGCGCAGTATTAAATGTGAAATTTAATTTAGGATCAAGACCGGGATCATCCGTAAAGTGATTGATGGTTGGGGGAACAATATCATGCACTACTGCATTAATACTGGCAATAGCTTCAATCGCCCCGGCAGCACCTAACAGGTGACCCGTCATACTTTTTGTAGAGCTGATATTAAGATTATAAGCATGTTCACCAAATACAGCCTGGATTGCTTTTGTTTCAGCAATATCACCTAACGGAGTTGAAGTGCCGTGTACATTAATGTAGTCAATATCTTCCGGTTTCATACCCGCATCGTTCAATGCTTCTATCATTACATTTCTTGCACCTAATCCTTCGGGATGAGGGGCTGTTAAATGATGAGCATCCGCAGTTGCTCCACAACCAGCGATCTCACAATAAATTCTTGCGCCTCTTGCTTTAGCATGTTCCAGTTCTTCTAAAACCAATACACCCGCTCCTTCGCCCATTACAAAACCATCCCTATCTTTATCAAACGGGCGGCTGGCTGTTTTGGGATCATCGTTTCTTTCACTCAATGCTTTCATTGCATTAAAACCACCAACACCTGCTTCACTTATTACACTTTCGCTGCCACCAGCTAAAATAATATTTGCTTTACCCAAACGAATGAGGTTGTAAGCTTCCATTAATCCGTTAGTAGAAGAGGCACAAGCGGAAACTACGGCGAAGTTTGGACCCCGGAAACCATGCCGCATGGAAATTTGTCCGGCAGCAATATCCAGAATCATTTTTGGAATAAAGAAAGGATTAAAGCGGGGAGTTCCATCTCCTTTGCCAAAGTCCAGCACTTCCTGTTGAAAGGTTACAATACCTCCAATACCACTGGAAAAAATAACTCCTACCCTGTCTGTATTCACATTGTCCTTTGAAATGCCTGCATCTTTAACTGCTTCATCACTTACTATGAGGGCAGTTTGTGTAAACCGGTCAAGCTTACGGGCATCTTTCTTTTCTAAGAAATTGGTAGGTTCAAAGTTTTTTAATTCGCAGGCAAACTTTGTTTTAAACTTTGAAACATCAAAAAGTGTAATGAAATCGGCGCCTGACACTCCATTGATTAACCCCTGCCAGTATTCTGGCATAGTGTTACCCACTGGTGTCAGGGCACCCATTCCGGTTACAACTACTCTTTTCAGTTCCATAAAATTATTTACCTGGAAAAATGTGGTAGTGGTTAATTACTTAGCGTGTTCTTCTAAGTAAGCTACAGCCTGGCCAACGGTGGTGATGGTTTCGGCTTGCTCATCAGGAATAGAAATATTAAATTCCTTTTCAAATTCCATAATCAATTCTACGGTGTCGAGGCTATCGGCGCCCAAATCATTAGTAAAAGAGGCTTCAGGGTTTACTTCTGATTCTTCAACACCTAATTTGTCAACAATGATCTTTTTTACTCTTGTTGCAATGTCTGACATGTTCTTAAAATTTAGTTGTTACAGGGTGCAAAAATATAACTTTTGAACAATTAACAAGAGAAGTGGGAATTTTATTTACAACTGCTTTAAATTTCTGGTTTTCAGCAGTATTATACTGTTTTTATCAATACTAAAACCCGTTAGCCTTTATTTATTGCAAATATTCTTTGCTTCTTTTAATACAACTGTCGTCAAAGACGTTCATTAATCATTTTTCTTTTATGAGCCTTTTCAGGCATTTATTTGTCCTATTGGTTTACTAAGCGTTAACTCGTAGATCTTATCTTTGCCGAATAATTTATACCTCTTTAAGAGATTGCTTTAAATAGAATTTTGGAAAATCAATAATAAAAAAATTCTATGTTTCGCCCCCTGGAAACTTCTTACCAATCTGAAACCTTTTTCCGTAACCTTGAAAACTTTTCTTTTCTCAAGTATTTTAAGAGGCCCGTTTTTGAGTCCAATTGTTCAAAACACATTTTGAGTGGTTTTGAAAAATAAATTGAATACCTGCCATAATGTATTCAGTTTACTAAAGCATTAAGTCCCGCCGCCGGCGGGATTTATTTTTACTTTCTATCCATCCTAACTTCCCGTTTAAAAAATTGTATTATATTACATTACACCGGAAAATACTATGGCCCTTAAACAAATTGAACACGGTTCAGATGAATACCGTAAGATGGTAAACCTGCGTAACGAAATTTTACGGAAGCCATTGGGGCTTTCGTTTGACTCCGATGAACTGGACCAGGAAAAAGACGATGTACTCATTGGAGCTTTTGAAGATGGAAAAATTTTAGGCTGCTGCATGCTCACCCGGGTAAACAGTACTACCTGCCGGTTGCGCCAAATGGCTGTTGATGCCAGGCTGCAACGAAAAGGTGTAGGTCATGCTTTAATGAACTTTGCCGAAAACCTTGCCCGTGATTACGGTTATAAAACCTTAATGATGCATGCACGAAAAACGGCTGTGGGGTTTTATGAAAAACAAGGTTACCGGGTATGTGGCGATGAATTTATTGAAGTAACCGTTCCGCATCATGTGATGGAGAAAAGACTGATTTAATATCATTTTCCAATATGTTTCTTCAGCAATTCCCTGGCTTCCTGTAACTGCTGAATATTGCTGAAAGCAGATTTAGGTACAAGAAAAAAAGATCGTTTATCAAAATAAAGGTGAAAGAAATAAGGGCTTTCTAAAAATTCTGAAAACTCCCGCCATGCCCAAATACGGTTTCCCTTTTTATTCTCCATATAAAAATGATTCTCATCTAAATTAACTTTAAAATGATCCTGGAAAGTTTCCGCTTTTTTATAAATTGATACCGGAAGAAAAACCCGGAAGGCAAACATCAGCACAATCCACAATATTGTACTCAGAAAAAAAGGAAAGAAACGAATGATGTGGGTAAAAAATAATACAGCAGATAAAATAGCAAATACGTTAACTAATACGATCATGAATTTGATTTCACGGCGGGTTATAAAATGGTAACGTAATGCCTGTATAACTTCATTTTTAGTATATGAAAATTCTATTTGCATTGCTAATTTTTCAGGTAATGCAAGGTAAGTGAAAGTAAATAATGAAAAAGAATATGATTAAGGGATAACTATTCAGTAAGGTATAAATGCAAAAACTCTTCCTGGCTGAAGGAAGAGTTAAAATAATTTTACAGTTCAGCGGTTTTTATCTTAATGGGTGGCAGTGCCGGTGACTCCTGGTAGCTGCATCCTGAACGGTTACTGCACGGGTACAACTAACAAAAGTTGAAACCAGGGTCAACACTAACATTGCCGCAAAAATGGGTTTTTTCATAGGGACGTATTTTAAAAACGGGTTTACAATAACTTTCCAAAACTATACCATCAAGGGGGTATTTAAAATGAAAAAGCACCCTTAAGCCCTGAAAATATACCACGTAAAAAAACCGCCCCGAAGAATCGGGGCGGTATAATTTATAGAACCTCTGTTAAATGACTTGATTAACTACATCCCATACTGTTACCGCAATTCAAACATTTGTAACAGGTACCGCTGCGGATGGTAATATGTCCGCACACATTACAACTGGGAGCATCACTCTGCATATTTTTAGCAGCTGCATTTACAGCATCCAGTCCATTATCAGCTCTTACGGCGCTGGAAACCCTGGAAGCTTTTGCTGGCTGGGGAGCTACGGTAGTGGTTGGTGAAGCACTTACAATTCTAACATCGCTCAGCTCGGGTTTTTTATCATATTCCAACCCTCCGGGGATTTCGTCCCAGTCATCACTGCCCATATTGGCAACTTCTGGCCTGTCTAACACATGAACCAAATCTGTACGATTTAAATATTCATATGCTAATACACGGAAGATATAGTCAACAATAGAAGTAGTTGATTTAATATTTGGATGATCTACCATACCGGCTGGTTCAAAACGGGTGAACACAAACTTATCTACAAACTCTTCTAATGGTACACCGTATTGCAAGCCAATAGACACAGCGATAGCAAAACAGTTACTCATACTGCGCATGGTGGCCCCTTCTTTGGCCATATCAATGAATATTTCACCTACTGTACCATCCGTATATTCACCAGTACGAAGGAAGACTGCTTGTCCGTTAATCTTAGCTTTTTGTGTAAAGCCACGACGTTTAGCAGGTAAACTTCTTCTTTCAACGATGCGGGCCAACTGACGTTTTAATTTAGTATCGGCACTGCTTTGTACACGTTTACTTACTTCTTCCAGTAATTCATCAATGGTGAGTTTGCCCATATCCACAATTACTGATTCAGGTGCTTTTGCAGTTTCTTCTGTTTTGTCTTCTGCAGCTTCTTTTTTCTTACTGTCGCTCTTAGTACTGAGTGGCTGAGACAGTTTAGAACCATCACGATACAATGCATTTGCTTTCAAACCTAATTTCCAGCTCAGCATATAGCAATCTGCAATTTCTTCTACAGAAGCTTCATTAGGCAGATTGATCGTTTTAGAAATAGCACCACTTAAGAATGGCTGGGCAGCACCCATCATACGGATATGGCCGTGTGCATGAATATAACGCTGACCTTTTTTACCACATTTGTTAGCACAATCAAACACTGCAAGATGTTCATCTTTTAAAAAAGGAGCGCCTTCTACGGTCATTGTTCCGCACACATAATCATTAGCGGCATCTATTTGCTCATCAGTAAAGCCTAATGCTTCCAGCATATTCCACTCGAAGTTGAAATATTGCTCCGGTTTAAAACCTAAACGCTGCAAACATTCTTCACCCAAAGTATATACGTTGAATACAAAACCAATTTCAAAAGCAGAAGCAACTGCATGATTCAATTTCTTAATTTCTTCTGCAATAAATCCTTTTTCACTTAATGATTGTGAGTTGATGTAAGGAGCCCCTTCAAATGAAGCAGCACCTACTGCATACTTCACTATGGCGTCTGTTTCTTTTTCATCATACCCCAAATTTTTTAATGCCTGTGGTACTGACTGGTTGATGATTTTGAAATAACCACCACCACTCAACTTTTTAAATTTCACTAAGGCAAAATCCGGTTCAACACCCGTAGTATCACAATCCATTACCAAACCGATTGTTCCGGTAGGAGCAATTACTGTGGTTTGTGCATTACGGTAACCATATTTTTCACCCATCTGAACAGCTTCATCCCATGCTTTGGTGGCTGATTTCAATAAATAATCAGGACAATATTTTGCTTTGATACCCTGTGGCTTGATGCTGAGTTTTTCATACTCATCTGCATCATAAGCAGCCAGGCGATGGTTACGCATTACACGTAACATATCATCTTTATTCTCTTCGTATTTAGCAAATGGTCCGAGAATGCTGGCTAACTCTGCAGAAGTTTTATAAGCAATACCCGTCATGATAGCGGTGATAGCACCGGCAATGGCTCTTGCTTCTTCGCTATCGTAAGCAATACCACTCACCATCAGCATAGAACCAAGGTTAGCATAACCTAAACCCAATGTTCTGTAATCGTAAGAAAGTTGTGCTACTTCTTTTGATGGGAATTGTGCCATCAACACAGATATTTCTAATACCACTGTCCATAAACGACAAGTATCTTCAAAACCTTCTACATCAAATGTGTTATCCGATTCGTTGAAGAAACGACGCAGATTTACGGAAGCAAGATTACAGGCTGTGTTATCTAAGAACATGTATTCGCTGCAAGGGTTACTTGCACGGATGGGGCCTCCCTGCGGACAAGTATGCCATTCATTGATAGTAGTATCATATTGAGTACCGGGGTCTGCACAACGCCAGGCAGCATAAGCAATTTTATTCCATACTTCCTGTGATGGAACTTTTTTCATGGTTCTGCCATCTGTTCTTGCTTTTAATTCCCAGTCTTCGCCTTTTTCTAATTTTTCGAAGAACTCATTTGGAATACGAACAGAGTTATTAGAGTTTTGACCACTTACGGTGCGATAAGCCTCGCCTTCATAATCATGAGAATATCCTGCAGCAATCAACGCTCCTACTTTCTTTTCTTCTTCTACTTTCCAATCGATGAAGTCCATGATTTCCGGATGGTCTAAATCCAAACAAACCATTTTGGCTGCCCGGCGGGTAGTGCCACCGCTTTTAATGGCACCAGCCGCACGGTCGCCAATTTTTAAGAAACTCATTAAGCCGGAAGATGTTCCACCACCGCTTAATTTTTCTCCTTCGCCACGTATATTAGAAAAGTTAGTACCCACACCAGAACCATACTTAAATATTCTTGCTTCACGAACCCACAGATCCATGATACCGCCTTCGTTTACTAAATCATCATCCACACTTAAAATGAAGCAAGCATGTGGCTGAGGACGTTCGTATGCTGAAGTTGATTTTTTTAACTGGCCATCCACTGCATCTACATAATAGTGACCCTGTGGCTTACCCTTAATACCATAACTTTCATATAAACCCGTATTAAACCATTGTGGAGAGTTAGGTACACATGCCTGGTTAAGGATGCTGTACACTAATTCTTCATAAAAAATTTGTGCATCTTTTTCAGAAGCAAAATAATTATAACGTTCACCCCATACTTTCCAACAGTTGGCCATACGGTGAGCTACTTGTTTGGCTGAGGTTTCCCGTCCTAAGCTTCCATCGGCTTGCGGAACCCCGGCTTTACGGAAATACTTTTGAGCAAGAATATCTGTAGCAATCTGGCTCCATATTTTAGGCACTTCTACATTATTCATCTCAAATACAATTTCACCGGATGGATTTTTGATTACACTGGTACGATAATCATATTCGAACATATCAAAAGGACTTATACCGTCTTGAGTAAAGCGACGGGTAAACTTCAGTCCTTTTACGGATTGCTTTTTATTGGCCATAATGTAAGTGTACTGGTTTTAGCGGTTTATTAATTGGGTTAAGTAATCGTTAGTGTTTGGTAACGAAGACAACGAAAATATTTTTCCTTCCATATTGTTCAAAATCTTAGATATTAACAAACTGTGGAAAAGCAGAGCAAACCCAATACAGGCCTGCATTTCCGTTTTTTTCACATATGCAGTGGCAAAAATTTTTTGGAGGATATGGAAAGATATATTAAGAAATTGTTACCTGATTTAAATATACCGTGAAACGAGCCGCAGTATTCAATCTTAAAAAATTAATCCTTACTAAAAAACTCACGGATCAGCATAAGTGTTATCAGCAACATTTTTTAACGCTTTTAAAAACAACAGATGACTTATTATTGCAGCAGGAATTAACTATGACTGATATGAAGAAACAGGAGAAAACACTGCTTCAGCAATTTTTTTTGTCCGGACTTATAACGTTAGTGTCTTTTTCATTGGGTGCACAGCAACATCAATTCAGCGGATGGATGTCTTCCTTCAACACCATTAAGCTGGATAAAAAACTTTCTCTTCACCTGGAAGGTCAAATAAGAAGCAATGATGAGTGGGTCCATTTTCAAACTTTGATGCTCAGGACAGGTTTAAATTATCACCCGAACAAGCAAGTTATTTTAACTGCCGGTTATGCGTTTATAAATAACAGAACCGTGAAAAGTAATACCAGCGGGTATTTTACAGAACACCGTTTGTGGCAGCAATTGATTTTATTACAACCGGTGAAAAAAATTTCTATTCAACACCGTTTTCGCCTAGAAGAAAGATTTATACCTCAAACAAGTGCAGTAAATAATGAATTGATAAAAGAAAGAACGGATGTCGCTGCCAGGTTTAGATATTTTGCCAGAACCATTATTCCTTTTAAAACTGCTTCACCTTTTACCAAAGGAATGTTTACCGCCTTACAAAATGAAGTATTTGTAAATATCAGCAATGCTAATGCTACCAATAATAATTTCTTTGACCAGAACAGGGCATATATAGCAGTGGGTTACCGCTTTAATAAAAGCACAGATGTGGAAGCAGGTTATTTAAACCAGTATATTAATGGAAGAATATTCAATACTATCAACAATGTGATTCAACTGGCAGGTTATTTAAGACTGTAAAGAAAACCGCTGTTATCTGCCAATCTTTTTGCATTTTTGCAATAACGTATATTGAAGCTGCATGGCAAACACCATTTATAATAGTTTAGTAAACCGGAAACAAAAAGGACAAAAATCATTTGCTGTACTTATTGACCCAGATAAAGTGAATGGGCAAAAGATAAATGAGCTGGTGAGTCTTTGTATAAATGCCAATGTAGATTATTTGCTGGTGGGGGGAAGTTTGGTTATCTCCTCTAATTTGGATGAAGTAGTACAACAAATAAAAAGAACTTGCAATATCCCGGTTATCCTTTTTCCGGGAAGTCCTTCACAAATTTCATCTTATGCTGATGCATTATTATATCTCTCATTAATCTCTGGCCGTAATCCTGAGTTATTAATTGGACAGCATGTAATTTCAGCACCATTTGTAAAACAAAGCGGACTGGAAATTATTTCTACCGGTTATATGGTAATTGATGGTGGTGCTCCTACTACTGTTTCTTATATTTCTAATGCGGCGCCTGTTCCTGCTGATAAAAATGAAATTGCTATGTGTACTGCCATGGCTGGCGAAATGCTGGGCATGAAGGTAGTTTATATGGATAGCGGCAGCGGTGCTAAAAAAGCAGTAACCGAATCAATGATTGAAGCAGTTGCTAAAAATATTTCTGTTCCATTAATAGTTGGCGGTGGCATTACTGACCCTGAAAAAGCATATCGCAACTGCAAAGCAGGTGCTGATGTGATTGTGATTGGCAATGCCATTGAAAAAGATGCATCGCTTATAAGAGAAATGGCACTGGCCATTCACTCCGTACCGGTCAATACCATCTGATTAACTCTTTAATTTAAATTCCAGCGGGATATTAATCTTTATACTAAAATTTCTTCCCATATTAAATACACCTGTTCTTCCGGTTACTAAATTTTCTGCTGTGTACTTTAAACGGCTTAAATGATTTTGATACGCCACATCTGTCAGGTTCATTACATGAAAACTAATGCTGCAAATAGTTTTTTCTTTACTAACCAGGTCAGCATTGATTCCTGCATTCACCAGCGAATATCCGTTTGTGGCGGTTTCAGTATTAAAAGCAGTAAATGGTTTATTTTGTTTGAACGTATTATCTAATTCTGCACTTACAGAAAAATTACGGATCGTTTTTCCCTTCTTTAAAAAATCTCCCCGTAATTGTGAGATGAGTCTTACAGGTGGAATCAATGGCATATTCTTCGTTCCATCTACGGCATCGGCAAACCTCCCGTTGACATAAGAAAATGTATTTTCAAAATGCAGCCAGTCCAGCGGGTGCGGGTGAATATCAAGATTCAATTCTAGGCCAGCGAGGTTCGCTTTACGTTGTTCAAATTTAAAAACTGTGGCATTGCCTATTATTGAATCACCTCCATTCACTGATTTCAGTTTTTGATAGAAGATAAAATTGCTGATACTGTTATTATACAAATTCAACTGAGCAGAGATGTGTTCATTATTTACTTCTATGCCTGCATCAACCTGCAAACTGGTTTCAGATTTTAAATTAAGATTGCCGTATTCGTAACGGTTTGTTCCTTCATGCTCACCATTGGATGAAAGTTCCGGCAAACTGGGGGAACGATAACCTCTTGCCAGGTTAAATCTTAACAGCACATTCTTATTGGCTTCGTAGCTTAATCCTGCACTGCCGGAAATATTTGAAAATGATTTGGTAAAAGGAGTAAATTTTGCATTGTTCCCTTCTATTGTTTTTTTGCCATTAACGGTACGGGAGTCAAAACGCATACCGCCACTCAACGTAAGTTTATTAATTTGTTTTTTAGTGAAAAGGAAAAACCCGGCATCTGTAAGGTTATAATCAGGTATCAATTTTTCTTCACTCTTGTTGGTATTACTTTGCTGCATGCCGCTTACGCCGGCTGAAGTACGCCAGTTATTTTTTTCAGGAAAATGAAATTGAATATTTTCTGTTACTGTTTTTAAAAGAAAAGATAAACTGGCTGCAGATGGATCATCTGCGTTTCCATGTTCTATTCTTTGATTTTCCTGGAAACCAATTACTGCGGTCAATCTTGATTTACCAATATTAAAACTGTTATCACTTATATACCGGGTATGTTTTATGTCCTGGAAAGGAACCAATGGGGTAATGGATTTAAAATCTGCATCCGTACCCCTTACTTCATTACCACCCGCCAGTCGTTTTATGAAGTATCCCTGATCATCACGGTCGCCTTCCACAATACCTAATGTTTGATTAAAGCGGCTGAAAATTAAATGACTGAATCCCCAGCTTCCATTATATCCCACATATCCGCCAAAATTCCTGTCTTTGAATTTAGAATTCAGCACATAACCATCGTACCTGTTTTTATAATCAGCTGCTGCTTTATAAGTGCCATATAAATTCCAGTTAAAGCCATTGGAATTACCAGCAATGTTTCCGTAATAAGAACGGAGCCGGTTATTGGTTTGATAATTGGAAAAAAGATTTCCTTTAATAGTATTATTGGCTACCGGTGAATTGGTAATAATATTTACCACACCTGCCATTGCATCACTTCCATATATTAAAGAAGAAGGGCCTTTTAATATTTCCACCTTACTTACACTCAGTTCATCAATTTCAATTCCATGTTCATCACCCCATTGCTGACCCTCCTGTCTTACTCCATCATTTAATACAACCACCCTGTTATACCCCAGTCCACGAATAACAGGTTTGGCAATTGCCGGGCCGGTGGATATGGTAGCTATGCCACCTTTTCTGGTTAAAGCTTCAATAAGGTTAGGGGCTACTCCATTAAATAAATCTTGTTTACGCACTACTGAAACAGAAACCGGACTTTTCTTTAATTGAGTAGCTGCAGAAACTCCTGTAACAATTACAGCATCATTCTCCACTACTGCAACTGATAAAGCATAATCTTTTTTAACATCATTATTAAATTCCACATATTCCGAAATAATGCTGTAGCCAACATAACTAATTTCTACCAAATGTTTGCCCGAAGGAATATTCGTTACGGAAAAATTTCCTTCTGCATCGGTAGCAGCACCCAGTCTTAAATCATTAAAATAAATGGATACACCTGCTAATGGTTTACTGGTAGTTTTATCAGTTATCTTTCCGGAAAAAACATTTTTACCAGCCGAATAACCCGGCTTTGTATTTCCTTCAAAATTGTGTTGAGCAAAAACGAATACAGGCACCAGCAACAATAAAATTCCTGTCCCTTTTAAAAATCCTTTCTTCATTTGATTCAATTCAACTTTAGTGATTACAATCGCTTGCGTGGCAATGGTTAGCTACCCTGCATAAACGATAATTGACAAAATGTGCTGTTATAATTAAAACCGCGGCGGGGAACAAAAACCAGTTTTCGTATTGTGGTAAAAACTGTTTGGCTAACAGTAATATTATCCCAACTGAAAAAAGAATAAGTGCTATAGAATGATGATGATGTTTTTTGTATCCATGATATAATGAAAAGGTACCAATGACGAAAGCCAGTACAATCATGAATATTTCGAAATAAACATTATTGACAATGTTTACCCCAAATAAAGGAACGCTGCTGAATAACAAAGGAAGTACGGCACAATGGATAGCACAGGCAAGGGAAACTGATATGCCCAAAGCATCTGTATCAAATTTAAATTTTGGGTTTATGTGAAAAAACATAATTGCAACGAAGTTTCAATACAAAATTAGCCAGCCGGACTTCCTTTACCAAAATTATTATTGCAACAAAAAATGCAACAGTAACCAATCAGGGGCAGTTGGGTGTAGATATATAGCCGGGACAAATTTGGATAGCACCATAACCCATTTTGTAATTTGGGTTATCCTTGGCAGAAAGACTATAATAAATTCTGTAAATACCGTTAGGCTGAAATATTTGCCGGTTAGCTACACTAAAATAAAATTGCTGGTTGCCTCCATTTATTATCAATGCATCTTTAACCGCAATATTATAAAATGGGTCAACCACTACAACCTTCAATTTTGTTAGTTGGGAGGGTAAACCAAACTGACCGGAAAAACTCATATAAGTACTGCTTGGGTTGGGATATACGGGAATAATGCGTGGATTGGAAACGACCACTGTTCCGGTCATATCAAGTGAGTCGGCAAAATTTAATAAACTGATCTCCTGCGGACTTAATGTAGTACTGAATGTCCAGTCTCCTGCCGGATTGCCATAGCTTCCAATAGTATTACCAGATTTATCGGTATACAAAACACCGCTGATGTCCAGCGGAGTAAGTTTAGTATTCTTTTTACAGGATAAAGCACCGCTGATTAAAATAACCATTGACACCTTAACCAGGCGAAAGAAAGTATTTTTCATAAACAATATTCTTTAGTCAATATTTTCTATGATACCGGCTATGCCTTGCCCGCCGCCTACACAGGCCGTAACAATTCCGTATTTTTTATTAAGCCTTTTCATATCATTTGTAATCTGGATGGTTAGCTTACATCCTGTACAGCCTAATGGGTGACCTAAGGCAATGGCACCGCCATTTATATTAACAATATCGGAATTTAAATTGAGATTACGAATAACTGCCAGTGCCTGTGATGCAAAAGCTTCGTTAAGCTCCACTAAATCTATTTGGTTCAAACTCATTCCTGCCTGCTTCAATACTTTTGGTACGGCTTCTACCGGACCAATACCCATAATACGGGGATGCACACCTGCACTGGCGCAAGCGACTAATCTTGCTATAGGTTTCAATCCCAGTTCATTTATCATCTTCTCTCCCATTACAATTACGAAAGCTGCCCCATCACTGGTTTGTGACGAATTACCTGCTGTTACTGATCCATTCGCTGCAAAGGCAGGTTTCAATTTCTTTAGTGCTTCAATAGTCGTATCAGCTCTTACACCTTCATCGGTGTCTATTACAAAATTTCTTTTCTGCTTTTTCCCTTTTTCATCTAAATAAACTTCTTCCACATTAATTGGTAAAATGCCATTCTTAAAATATCCATTTTGAATAGCATTCATCGCTTTCTTATGAGAGTTAAGGGCAAACAAATCCTGGTCTTCCCTGCTAACATTATATTCTTTGGCAACTGCCTCAGCAGTTAAACCCATACTTAAATAATAATCAGGTTCATCCTTAGCAATAGAATAAGCAGGAACAGTTTTCCAGCCAGCTGTTGGAACCAGGCTCATACTTTCTGTTCCACCGGCCACAATACAATCTGCCTGTCCGCTACGGATTTTTGCAGTAGCAATAGCAATCGTTTCTAATCCACTGGCACAGTAGCGGTTTACCGTCATACCCGGTGCATGAAAGCCAATAGCTTTAGCTGCAATAATTCTTCCCACCTGCAAACCTTGTTCTGCTTCCGGTACAGCATTACCAACAATTACATCATCTACTCTTTTGGGGTCAAGCTGAGGAACAGAAGCCATCAATCCTTTAATCACATCTACAGCCAAATCATCTGGCCTGGTAAAACGAAATCCACCACGTTTTGATTTACCTACTGCAGTGCGGTAGCCGGCTACGATATAAGCGTCTTGCATGATATTATTATTTCTGGTTGTTAAATGCTGGTTTATTTAAAGTAACCAGCATTATTCAATTTAGTTGTTTATGCAACCTTTCGATATCAAAATTAACATCTTTCATTGAACCGTCAAAACCTTGCAACAAGTTGTTTTATCTTCGCGGCACTTTATGTACCAGT
The DNA here is from genome assembly GCA_003963365.1 of Sphingobacteriales bacterium. Classification (GTDB taxonomy): domain Bacteria; phylum Bacteroidota; class Bacteroidia; order Chitinophagales; family Chitinophagaceae; genus AWTP1-9. The sequence goes on along the minus strand of RXJG01000004.1, from coordinate 534,110 downwards.
TACTCCGCCGCTTTCTTTTTTTGTTTGACCCGGAAAGAGTGCACTACTTTTCCATGAACAGCCTGCAGTTTTTATGCCGCTTTGGTTTTGTAAGAAAATGGCTGATGAAAAGATTTTGTTTTGCCAATCCTTCGCTGGAAAGAAATTATTGGGGTTTGCATTTTAAAAACCCGGTTGGGCTCGCCGCTGGCTTTGATAAGAATGCAAAATATTTGAGAGAGTTGGAATGCCTTGGCTTTGGTTTTGTGGAGATAGGAACAGTGACTCCGCTACCACAATCAGGCAATGATAAGCCAAGATTATTTCGCTTACCTGATGATAAAGCCATTATAAACAGAATGGGATTTAATAATGATGGAGTGAAGATGGTAACCAAGAGATTAAAGGAGTGGAAAGAGATAAAGGAGAACCACAACCCACAAACTATAAATCACAAACTTATCATTGGAGGCAATATTGGTAAAAATAAAATCACTCCCAACGAAGATGCGTGGAAGGATTATGAAATTTGTTTTACTGAGTTGTTTGATTATGTTGATTACTTCGTCGTGAATGTAAGCAGTCCTAATACCCCCGGATTAAGAGAATTACAGGAGAAAGATTCGTTGAAGAAAATTTTAACGCATCTGCAGTCTATCAACAATCAAAAACAACATCCTAAACCAATTTTATTGAAGATTGCGCCTGACCTGACCCAACCACAAATTGATGATGTAATTGATTTGGCATTGGAAATAAAACTGGATGGATTGGTAGCAACCAATACTACTATCAGCAGGGAAGAATTAAGTCAGGAGTCAAAAGTGAAAAGTGAAAAGATTGGTGCGGGTGGCTTGAGTGGTAAACCATTGAAAGAAAGAAGTACCGAAATTGTGCAATACATTTCTCAAAAAACAAATGGGCAAATACCCATCATCGCCTCCGGCGGAATTTTTACCGGTGATGATGCAAGAGAAAAAGTGAAAGCCGGGGCTTCGCTGGTACAGGTGTGGACTGGTTTTATTTATGAAGGTCCAATAATTGCAAAAAATATTTGTCAGTATCTTGCCCGCTAATTTTTTTATTCATGGAAGTTAAAGTGCGACTAAACGAGCAAATCATCAATCAATCATTACAGCTGCATTACCGTTATTTTGGTTCTTCACATAAAAGAAGATTGTTACTTGTGCCTGTAATTCTTATTGCCGTTTCATTATACCTGATGTACACAGAAATGAAAAAACCTGTATTGGGAACAAATTTTTATCTCGGAATATTATACATCGTATTTGCAGTGGCCTATTATTTTTATATGCTTTACCGCATGAAAAACCTGGGCAAAACACTTTTAAAAAGCCTGGGAGAAAATGGAAATTTTGATATGGAGATAACTGACTCCACTATCATCACTAAACTGGCTTCTTCCACTACTTCCAGCGATTGGACTGTATTTAAGAATGCCATCATCAGCACAGATATTGTATTGCTGTACCAGCAAAACAATACATTCAGCATGTTTGAAAAAAGTTTCTTTAACAGCGAAGCTGATTTTAGTTCATTTAAGAATATCATCACTCAACAGATCTCCAACGCTATTCAACACAGCTAATCATTATGGATTATTTATTTACATCGGAAAGTATCATCAGTTTTGTCATTCTCGTAATACTGGAAGTGGTACTGGGTATTGATAATGTAATTTTCGTAAGCATTATCATGAACCGGCTGAAAGAAGAGAAAGATGAAAAAAAGGCCCGTCGTGCATGGATGATCAGCGGTATCATCATCCGTAGTTTATTACTGATGGCTTTGGGATGGTTATTACAACAAAAAGGCAAACCGGTATTTACTTTGTTTGATAAAGGTTTTGATTTAGCCAGTCTCGTAATGCTGGCAGGTGGTATATTTCTTATTTATAAAACGGTAATAGAAATTCATCATAAACTGGAAGGTGAGGATCCGAATGCTGACTGCAATGGCGTTGCTATAACGCTGGGCCAAGCCATTGCACAAATCATGCTGATAGATACTGTATTTTCTTTTGACAGCATCATTACTGCCGGTGGTACCGCCAAATATGTGGAGATAATGATAGCTGCCGTTGTAATTGCCATGATTATTATGTTTTTGTTCAGCCCAAAAATTTCAGCTTTCATACACAAACATCCAACTATTAAAATGCTGGCTCTTTCTTTTTTAGTAATGATTGGTTTGAGTTTAGTGATTGAAGGATGGGCGCCCGAAAAAGCAGAAGAACTTCATTTAAAAAATTATATCTATTTCGGTATGGCCTTTTCATTTGGTGTAGAGGTACTTAATATGGTAATGCGTAAAAGACAGGCACATCGCAGAGTAGTTGAGTTGAATGAACCGCAACTGAAAGAGGAAGGTTATGATGATATGGCAAAATAAATTTCAGGTAAACAATAAATTCTCACCGCTTCTGCCAAAAGGTTTTTTGCCTAAATGTTCATAAGCTTTAGCGGTAGCTTCTCTTCCTCTTGGGGTACGTTGTATAAATCCTTCCTGAATCAGGAATGGTTCATATACTTCTTCTAATGTTCCTGCTTCTTCACCAACTGCTGTGGCAATAGTGGTGATGCCAACCGGGCCACCTTTGAATTTTTCTATGATAGTTGAGAGAATGCGGTTATCCATTTCATCCAAACCATGTTCATCCACATTCAATGCTTTCAATGCATGCTGAGTGATTCCCAAATCAATTTCACCATCATTTAATACCTGCGCAAAATCTCTTACTCTTCTTAATAAACCATTGGCGATACGTGGTGTACCACGACTTCTTCTGGAAATTTCACCAGCTGCATCTGTTTTAATTTTTGTACCCAATATATTGGCTGAACGTTTGATAATACCTTTCAGCGTTTCTGCATTATAATATTCCAATCTTGATTTAATGGCAAATCTTGATAATAACGGAGCGGTTAACAAACCACTCCGGGTAGTAGCACCTATCAGTGTAAACGGATGTAACGAAAGCTGAATACTCCTGGCATTGGGACCGCTATCAATCATAATATCAATACGGTAATCTTCCATTGCTGCATATAAATATTCTTCCACTACTGTACTTAAGCGATGTATCTCATCAATAAACAACACATCGTTTGCTTCCAAATTTGTAAGCAATCCCGCAAGATCGCCGGGTTTTTCTATTACAGGGCCTGATGTTTCTTTAATATTCACACCCATTTCATTGGCAACAATTCTTGACAGCGTTGTTTTACCCAAACCCGGCGGGCCATGAAATAAAATATGGTCTAATGCCTCTCCACGAATCTTTGCTGCTTTAATAAAGATGCGCAGGTTTTCTATTATCTGCTGCTGACCAGCAAACTCATCCATCACCGCCGGACGAATAGTGTTTTCAAACTCCCGGTCGGCAGGATTTAAAAATTCTTTATCATTATTTAAATTGGGATTAGCCATTGAATGCAAATTAGGTAATTTGAAGATGTGATGATTTGATGATTTGGAAATGACCGAAATCATTGTTAAAAAATTTTTTGAAATTTATTTGTATATACAAATATTTATCCTTTATCTTTGTGCCTTCATGAAAGCAGCCAACAGTAAATATTGCCAGTGCATGTACTTTAGCAGCAATGCCCTTGCCCGCAGAATGGAAAAACTGGCCAATGAAAGCTGGAAGAAAGTAGACCTTACTGCCAGTCATGCTTATTTATTGATGCTGGTGATTGAAGAGCCGGGTATTCAGCCCAGTGCCATTGTGGAGCAATTATTGTTAACACCCAGTACTATCACCCGCCTCATTGAGAAACTGGAAGAAAAAAAATTAGTTACCCGTACTACTGAAGGAAAACTAACCAATGTATATCCCACCCCCAAAGCAAAAAAAATGTTACCTGAATTGAAAGATTGCGTGGATCATTTTTACCAGGCTTATTCGTCCATATTAGGAAAAGAAGAAAGTGCCAGGATGGCCGGCAACATCAATAAGCTGATTGATAAATTGCCTGTTTAAATTTTTTTTATATCAATATTTGTATATACAAACAAACTAAAAATTAACAACTATGAAGTATGTAATTACCGGTGGTGCAGGAAATATATCTAAACCACTTACCCTGGCTTTACTTAAAGCCGGACATGATGTAATCGTTATCGGCCGTAATGCTGAACACCTTAAAGAACTTACCAACGCAGGTGCAAAAGCTGCCATTGGTTCGGTAGATGATGTAAGCTTTTTAACGCATGTTTTTGCCGGTGCAGATGCAGTTTATACCATGGTTCCGCCAAGGATGGATATAACCGCCAACTGGAAACAAACCATTGGACAGGTTGGAAAAAATTATACTGAAGCCATCAAAGCAAACAATATTAAATATGTAGTTAACCTCAGCAGTGTGGGTGCTCATTTAGCAGATGGTTGTGGTCCTGTTTCCGGATTGCATATTGTTGAACAGGAATTGAACAGTTTAACCGGAGTCAATGTTAAACATCTTCGTCCAATGTTTTTTTATGCTAACCTGCTGGCGAATGTTGGCATGATTAAACACATGAATATTATCGGCAACAACTTTGGCGGCACGAATTTTAAATTTGCCCTGGTTGACACCAATGATATTGCGGATGCGGCATTTGAAGAATTAAGCAAATTAAATTTCACAGGCAGTTCAGTAAGGTATATTGCCAGCGATGAAGTAACAACAGATGAGATTGCCAAGGAAATTGGAACCGCTATTGGCAACCCCGAATTGCCATGGGTAACGTTTTCTGATGAACAGGCATATGGCGGAATGGTACAGGCAGGATTGACCGAAGAAATTGCAAAAAACTATGCAGAGATGGGTCATGCCATCAGTAACGGAACCATGTATGCTGATTATTGGGCGAATCATCCATCAACATTGGGCAAAACAAAACTGAAAGATTTTGCCCGGGTATTTGCCACCGTATATAGTCAGAATTAATTCATCATAAAAATTATTCGTATGAAAATTGGAATTATTGGGAGTGGTATTGTGGGTCGTGTATTAGCCACCGCTTTTTTAAAAGAAGGACACGAAGTAATGTTAGGCACTAGAGATGTAAAGAAAGAAGAAGTGATAAAATGGGGGAAGGAAAATACTGATGGAAAAACCGGAACTTTTAAAGAGACATGTTCTTTTGGAGAAATTATTGTTCTTGCCGTTAGTGGTGATGCAGCTATTGAAGCAGTGAATGCATCAGGCAAAGAAAATTTTTCCGGTAAAGTAGTGATTGATGCTACCAACCCCATTGCTAAAGAACCACCGGTGAATGGTGTACTGAAATTCTTTACCGATTTGAATGAATCATTGATGGAAAAGATTCAGCATCATATACCCGAAGCAAAACTGGTAAAAGCTTTTAGTTGTGTAGGTAATGCATTTATATATAAACCAAATTTCCCCGGTGGTACACCAACCATGTTTATTGCCGGTAACGATGAAGCAGCCAGGAAAACTGTCACAAATATTCTTACCTCATTTGGCTGGGAAACAGAAGATATGGGACATGCAGAAGCTGCCAGAGCTATTGAGCCCCTGTGTATTTTGTGGTGTTTGCCGGGCTTTACAAAAAATCAATGGTCACATGCGTTTAAATTATTAAAGATGTAATGAATGAATAAAATTACCCTTCAAACTGCTTAAGTCTGAAGGGTAATATTTTACCTTTGAAATATGAACTTTGATGATTTTATACAGACATTACAACATCATACTCCACCCACCTATTTTTCAGCTCACCTCCAATCACTATGGTATGATGGTAAAGGCGACTGGGAAAAAGCACATCAACTGATTCAGGATAACGAGGATGATATGAGTTGCCAAATACATGCTTACCTGCACCGAAAGGAAGGGGATAAGTTTAATGCCAGTTACTGGTACAACAAAGCAGGTAAACCAATGCCTCATTATGATTTGGAACAGGAATGGGAAGAAATAGTAAAAACTTTATTATAAATATTTATTCAGTTGTAATATCAAATCCGGGTCGGGACAGTTGCGTAAATAAAATTCTTTTTCAGAAAATTTACATACACCGGGATAATCTCCTTTCTTCATCTGCATATCCATGATAAGTTGAAAATGTAAATGTGGTGGCCAGTGACCATTTTCATTTGGCTCTCCTAAATGAGCAATTATTTGTCCACGATTTACATAAGCACCTTCTTTTAATCCTTCAATATCTTTTAAGCTAAGATGACCATATAATGTATAGAAAGGAACACCATCCAACTGATGCAATAAAATAATAGTAACACCATAATCGCCAAAATGATTGTTGAAAGCGAAACTGTGCACCATCCCTCCTAAAGGTGCAAACACCTTTGTTCCGGCATCACTCCAGATATCAACTCCCAAATGCAAACGTCTCGGTTCTTCGCCAGGTTTACCGGCATCAAATACTTTACTTCGGCTATAAACGGTTCGGTGTTCTGCATATCCGCCAATGCCAAGTTTATGGTTTGTGGTTTGTAGTTTATGGTTGATGTAATCAGAAAATTTTGAAGTATCTTCTAATAATTCGGCTGTTAGTTCCTTATTATTATCAGTAAAATCAAGTGACAACAATTTATCTGTTGCAGGATTAAAACTAACTACCGGATGAAATTCCTGCTGATGTCTAAGTAAAGCTGTTACTAACTGTTCAGTTTGCATGGCATTGTAAAATTACTCATCCCAAATTGAATTATTAGTGAAAAACATCTTTTCGAAATATGTTAGCAGCTTCTTAATTTTTTCAACAGTCAAAATAATATACATCCGGGTCCGTTATTCTACCATCTACTGACTATGCCAATCAAAAAAAACGCCTCTGTACTGCTTATTTTAGCACTACTACTTAGTTGTTTTTGTAATGCCCAGATGATTACTGGTGTATGGAAAGGAAAAATTTCCGGCAATGGAGGCTTGCTGAAATCCCAGTATAAATTAGAATTGAAACTGGTGCAGAATGGCGACAGCCTTACTGGTACCTCCTACTATTATGCGTCTCCTAACAATTACTATCGTTTTAAAATAAAAGGATATTTTAATACAGATAACAGTACCGTAGTTTGGTGGGATGAAGATATGATTGAGCATTCAACCAATAATAAATTACTGACACCTAATAATGATGCAATGATAAATGAGGCTGACTTCAATTGCCCTGGTGGAGGAAAGATGATGCTGGATGGAACAGCCAAAAAGAAAGAAGATGATAAACAGTTTACACTTCACTTAGACAAAACTGATGGCAGCAATTTTAAAGATGAATGGGATTGGCTGATTGATAACTATACATACGGCGCCAATGACCCATACATTATTGATAGCATAAGTAATATTGCTTCTGCCCCTGTTCCTGAAAAAGAGGCAGCCCAACCAGTGACTATTAATAAACCGGTTAAAGAAAAAAAGCCGGTAATAAAAACAACTCCTGCTGCCCCTAAAAAAGAAACCATCACTAAAAGAGAACCAACAGTTATTGCACCGGTTAAAAAAGATACTGCTCCAGTTCTGACGATTGAAGAGAAATTTCAGAAGCGGGAAAAGAAAATAACAACTGAAATTCCTTTGGTGGGAGATAGTATTGAATTACGTTTTTATGATAACGCAGAAATTGATGGTGATTCCATCTCGCTTTTCTTAAATGATAAATTGGTTTTTGAACATATCAGACTTACTGACCAGCCATATACTATCAAATTAGCCGTAAAGGATTTGAGTGACAATAATGAACTTACTATGGTTGCTGAAAACTTAGGAACTATTCCGCCAAACACTTCCTATATGCTGGCGATTGTCAACAATCAGCGGTATGAAGCGGTATTAACCAGTACTGAAGGGAGCAGTGCAGTTGTACGGTTTAGAAAAAAATCTCCTTAATCAATCTTTATCATTAACAGTATAACGCTTCACACTGCGGATGCCTAATTGCCCATCCACCACATACACCATTTTATAATCCATGAACTTGCCTTTGTCATCCAAAAAGCCAACCATTACCGTTTTATCATAGATGCCTTTCTTTAATTCCGGTTTGGGTTCGTAGCCCAAATTGGGAATACGAATCAGTTGTTCACCTGTAATTTCTTTGTACTGCATTTTTACCAGGTAATTGAAAGTAGAATCTGTTTCAAACACCTGTACTTTGTAATACCAGTCGTTTAATGAGTCCGGTACTTTCTCCGAATATTCTTTTACCGGGTTTTTATTGACGGACGTTCTTTTTAAAGATACCGCAGGTGTACTTTGATTACAGGCAGTAAATATTATTGTCAGCAATGATAAGTGCAGGAATAATTTTCTCATAACCGAAAATAATGAAAGAAAGTGAATGTGATTATATCACCACATTCACCATTTTACCTTTTACAAAAATGATTTTCTTAGGCGCTTTCCCTTCTAACCATTTTTGAACAACATCGTTTGCCAAAACAATTTGCTCCACTTCTGGCTGAGCGGCATCCAACGCTATGTTGATAGTAGTACGCATTTTACCATTAATGCTGATGGGATATTCTTTGGATGATTCCACTAAATATTTCGTTTCGATGGCAGGGTAAGCAGCATCTAAAACAGTTCCGCTGTTGCCTAACAAACTCCACAACTCTTCTGCAATATGCGGTGCATATGGCGTTAATGCAATGAGCAATTTCTCCAGTACTTCTTTCTTGTGACATTTTAAATCACTCAACTCATTCACTAAAATCATGAAGGTACTTACGCCGGTGTTGAAAGAGAAACGTTCAGTATCTTCTTCAATCTTTTTTAATCCTTTGTACAATGCTTTCCATTCTGCATCATTGGCTTTTTCTTCATTCCATACTTTCCCTTTCAAATCATCATAGAATAAACGCCAGAGTTTTTTAAGGAAGCGGTGTACTCCTTCAATACCTTTGGTATCCCATGGCTTACTCATCTCTACCGGACCAAGGAACATTTCATACATACGGAAAGTATCTGCTCCGTATTTATTCACTAAATCATCAGGGTTAACAGTGTTGAATTTTGATTTACTCATCTTCTCAACCTCAGTACCAGTTGAATATTTAGTTCCCATTTTATCATTCTCTTCCCCTACAACAAATCCTTCGCTATTATTTCCTGATTTTAAAAGAATAGTATCTATTCGATAATCATCAAATATGAATGTAGCATTTTCAAATTCCGGCTTCCATCCTCGAAACGCATTGATGTCTAATTCTATTCCATCGACCATGTTTACATCAACATGAAAAGAAGAAAATCCTTCTATTTTAAATTTGAAGTTATCATGAGATAAATGAAGAGAAAGAATTCTCTTGACTTTATCAATTAGATCTTCACTTTTAAACCCGATATTCCATTCATCTACAACAACCTTTGATACAAAAATCTGTGGAAGTTTATCTAAGGCTATTTGTTCTTCTGACATTATGTCTAACTTTAGTCTATACACAAACCTGCTGCTCCCCTGTATCATTCCCTGGTTCACCAATTTCTTATACGGCTCATCGTGACCAATATATCCTAAATCATATAAGGCCTTTGTCCACATACGGCTGTACAATAAATGTCCTACGGCATGTTCGGTTCCACCAATGTATAAATCCACCTGTCCCCAGTAATCACTCACTTTGCGGCTGCAGAATTCTTTATCATTATGCGGATCCATATAACGAAGGAAATACCAGCTGCTGCCGGCATAACCGGGCATGGTATTCGTCTCTAATTCTTTGGCCACCCATTCCGGTATATTGGCTAAGGGTCCTTCTCCTTCCGGGCCGGGAGAATAAGAATCTACTTCCGGTAACAACAGGGGCAATTCTGTTTCCGGCAACGGCCAGGCTGTTCCGTTCTTCCATTGAATAGGGAATGGTTCGCCCCAGTAACGCTGGCGGCTGAAAGCAGCATCCCGCATTTTATAGTTCACCTTCTTTTTGCCAATGCCCATTTCTTCAATCTTGTTATTCACCACTTCAATCGCTTCTCTCATCACCATTCCATTTAAAAAACCACTGTTTTCCAAAATGGCATCTTTGGTGGCATTGGCTTCTTCACCGTTGAAAGCTGCTCCAATGATATTAGTGATGGGAATATTAAAATGCTTCGCAAATTTGAAATCTCTTTCATCACCGCAAGGCACGGCCATAATAGCACCAGTACCATAACCCGCCAGCACATATTCGCTTATCCAAATGGGAATTTCTCTTCCATCAAAAGGATTGACAGCGTACGCACCGGTAAAGCAACCCGTGATTTTTTTCTCTGCCATCCTTTCCCTTTCACTGCGGCTTTTTACATACGTTACATATTCATCCACTGCTGCCACCTGTGAGCCTGATTTTATTTTGTCTACCAACTCATGCTCCGGAGCCACTACCATAAAGTCTACTCCAAAAATGGTATCGGGTCTTGTGGTGTACACTCTCAGTTTATCATTGAATCCTTTGATAGCAAAATCAATTTCTGCACCGTAACTTTTACCAATCCAGTTACTCTGCATTTCTTTCATCGCCTCACTAAATTCAATCCGCTCTAATCCTTCCAGCAAACGGTCAGCATATTCTGTAATTCGTAAATACCATTGACGCAATTTCTTTTTCACTACCGGGTGACCACCACGTTCGCTTACACCATTCACCACTTCATCATTCGCTAAAACTGTTCCCAATGCTTCACACCAGTTTACTTCCCCATAGCCGCAATAAGCCAAGCGATAGTCCATCAGGATGTTTTGTTTGGTTGCTTCGTCAAATGATTTCCATTCCTGAGCAGTAAATGAGTTGGCCGTTGACCGTTGTTCGTTGGCGGAACCGTTCGTTTCAAATTCTTTGATTAATTGCGTTATGCTTTCAGCTTTCTGCGTGGAGCGGTTATAATAACTATTGAAAAGTTGTAAGAATATCCACTGTGTCCATTTGTAGTATGAAGGGTCACAGGTTCTTACTTCTCTGTCCCAGTCAAAACAAAAACCAATATTATCTAACTGCCTGCGAAACGTGTTGATATTATTTTCCGTTGACACAGCCGGGTGAATACCATGTTCAATTGCATATTGTTCGGCAGGCAAACCAAATGCATCGTAACCCATCGGGTGTAATACGTTGAAGCCTTTCAGCCGTTTATAACGGGCATAAATATCACTGGCAATATAACCAAGCGGATGCCCCACATGCAAACCGGCCCCGCTGGGATAAGGAAACATATCCAGTACATAATACTTTGGTTTGGATGAATCGTTGGGTACGCTGTACACCTTTTTATCTTTCCATTGCTGCTGCCATTTCTTTTCAATATCTCTGAACTTATATTCCATTAACGGTTTGTCGTTTATTGTTTGTGGTTTGTAGTTTTTTGTTCCAAAGGTTCCAGCCGTTCCATATGTTCAAAAGGTTTATTTCGCTGTTGAACTTATTGAACCATTTTATGTACTTAGCGATTGAATAACGATTAAACTCCGGTTGCGTCGCACACTTTTACGTTCTGTAATCCTGTTCGTCTTTTATTTAACCACAAGGGTCACCAGGGCTAACACTAAGAACACAAAAGAAAACCTGGTGCACTTTGTGTTCTCCGAGGTTCAAAAAAATCTGCTGCATAAAGAACCGAACCCTGAAGTGAGTGACACAACCGCAGTTGAGCAGAATTGTGAAAGAAGACTTAAAAAGCTTCTTAGTTTTTAATCATCCGCCTGCTGCAAAAATATTCCTGTTATTCAATCGTTAGATGGGGCACAAAAATAAGGAAACGAGGTGTAAAACCTTTAATTTTGCCCGCATCCGGCACCATTTTACTAAATCCATTTTTATAAAGAATTCGCATGACACAAATCGGAAAATCATCCAGTCAAAAAGGAAAACCTTCCTACTTTATGGCCATTTTGGGGGTAACCATCGTACTCCTGTTTGTAGGTGTATTTGGCTGGCTCATCCTCAATGCCAGCAAGTACACAGAGAAGCTGAAGGAAAACGTGGAAATACAGGTGTACCTGCGCAGTAATATCAAGCAGAAAGAAATTGATTCGCTCAAAAATTATATTGCTGCCCAGCCTTACACCCGTACAGTGGAATACATTGACAAAGAAACAGCCCGTAAAAAGTGGCAGAGCAGCGGTGAAGAAAATTTTAACGGGGTGCTGGGTGATGAAAACCCGTTGCCGGCTTCTATTAACTTCAATTTAAAAAGTGAGTATGTGGTGAAGGATACCATGGAAAAAATTAAGGCGGATATTTTACGTCATGACCTTTATGTGCAAAGTGTGAACTATCCTGTCCAGCTCATTGAAAAGATGGGACCGGTATTAAAAGTAATACTGGGTGTGCTGATTGGTTTGTCGGTTTTATTCCTGGTTTCATCTATTGTGTTAATTGATAATACCGTAAAACTGGCTATGTACAGCAACCGCTTTTTAATAAAAACGATGCAGATGGTGGGTGCCACCCGTGATTTTATTACCAAACCCATCAACATCAGAGCAGTTATCAACGGCGCCATTGCAGCCGTAATTTCTATCGCCTTTTTGTTTGGTATCATCCTGGGGGTTGAAAAAATGTTCCCCGAGCTGACTGACCTGCGGGATAATGGCCGGTTATTATTATTGTTTTTATTGATAATAGTGCTGGGTATTGGTATTACGTTATTCAGTACGCACCGCAGTGTGATAAAATATTTGAAGATGAAACTGGATGATCTTTATTAAGCTGCTGGCCATAAGCTGCATGCATTAGAAAATGCCTGCAGCCTGAAGCTAACAGCTTGCAGCTATAAAGATTTACCATATATTCGCAATCTCTAAATTAAAAATTATGGCAGTTGATAAAAAGCAGGACACCTTATTTACCAAAGACAATTATGTGTGGATGGCAATTGGCGGTGCAGTAATGCTTTTAGGGTTGTTCCTGATGATGGGTGGTAAAAGTGCCGACCCTAATGTATTTAACCCAAAAGAAATTTACAGTACGCAACGTATTACGGTAGCTCCCATATTGATAGTATCAGGTTTGTTAATTGAAATCTATGCCATCATGAAAAAACCCAAAGAATAATCGCCTCGTTTTTAAAATCTCCAAGGCGATGAAGTATTTCATCGCTTTTTTTATGGTCAGACGTGGACCATAAGACCGGGTGTATCGTTTTTCATTATCTTGCTGCTACAAAATTTTTACATGGATTTAATTCAAAGCATTATTATTGCTATTGTTGAAGGATTAACAGAGTTTCTTCCTATCTCTTCTACCGGCCACATGATTATTACCGAGCGGTTGCTGGGTGTGGAATCAAATGATTTTACCAAACTGTTTACGGTAGCAATACAATTAGGTGCCATTTTAGCCGTAGTGGTTTTATACTTTAAAAAGTTTGTGGCTTTTAAAGACTGGAAGTTTTATGCGAAGCTTTTGGTGGCAGTAATTCCTGCACTGGTATTTGGAAAATTATTTGCAGATAAAATTGATACGCTGCTGGAAAGTCCATTAACAGTTTCTATTACGATGTTATTGGGTGGTTTCATTTTGTTATTTATTGATAATGCCTTTAAAAATCCAACCATTGATGAAGAACCAAAAATTACTTACAGCAAGGCCCTCATAATTGGTTTGTGGCAGTGTATTGCGATGATTCCCGGTGTTAGCAGAAGTGCGGCATCTATCATTGGTGGTATGCAGCAAAAGCTTACCCGTAAATTAGCTGCTGAGTTTTCTTTCTTCCTTGCTGTACCAACAATGGCTGCTGCTACTGGCTATAAATTATTGAAAGGTTATAAAACTTTTACCAGTGAACATATCAAATTGCTGGCAACAGGTAATATTGTAGCATTTGTAGTGGCGATGATAGCTATTAAGTTTTTCATTGGCTACCTGCAAAAACATGGTTTTCGTTTGTTTGGCTGGTACCGTATTATTGCCGGTTTAATTTTACTGGCACTTATTTATACCGGCTACCTGAAATAACATCTTTCGGTTTTATTGTTTATTTTTCCATAACAATACCTGCTTATGCAAACAGCTTCAAAAAGAGTTATTAACGGCTGGGCTATGTTCGACTGGGCCAACAGCGTTTATAATTTAGTAATTACTTCCACCATTTTTCCTGCTTATTTCGAAGCAATAGCTGAAGAACGAAGAGAAGGTGATGTAATCTATGTCCATTTTATGGGCCGGGAGTTTGTCAATACCTCTTTGTATAATTATGCATTGGCTTTTGCACTATTAATTGTTGCTATCATACTTCCATTACTTACTTCCATCGCAGATTATAAAGGCAATAAAAAAACCTTTATGGCTGTTTTTTTTACCATTGGAAGTCTTGCCTGTGGTGGATTATATTTCTTTAAAGATCTTCATACACTATGGATAGGTATTCTTTGTATGATCATTGCCTGCATTTGTTTCTGGAGCAGTTATGTATTCAGTAATTCTTTTTTACCGGAAATAGCAGCACCGGAAGACCGTGACAGTGTTAGTGCAAGAGGTTTTGCTTATGGCTATATTGGCAGTGTGATACTGCAACTTATTTGTTTTGTATTTGTGATGAAATATACAATGTTTGGGTTTGCAAGCGAAGGAGAAGGATCCAGAGTTTCTTTTGTAGCAGTATGTATTTGGTGGTTATTTTTTGGATATTATTCTTTAGTAAGATTACCCAAACCATTAGCTGCCGGATCAAATAATTCTCAAAATAACTTTTTAACAAACGGATATCGTGAACTGGCCAAAGTTTGGAACCAGATAAAAACCATGTCCGTTATCAAACGTTATCTTGGTGCTTTCTTCTTTTATAATATGGGTGTACAAACCGTAATGCTGGCAGCTACGCTGTACGGAAAAAGTGAACTGGAAATACCGGTATCCAATCTCATTATTGCCATTTTACTGATTCAACTGGTTGCGATACCGGGAGCCTTTGTTATATCAAAACTCTCCGGTAAGATTGGAAATTTCCAGGCACTGATGATAGTAATTGGTTTTTGGGTATTGATATGTATAGCCGGGTATTTTGTTCCCAAAGGGAATATACCATTATTTTATGCTCTTGGCGCCTGTGTTGGTTTTGTAATGGGCGGAATACAATCATTAAGCCGCAGCACTTATAGTAAGCTGATGCCTGAAACAAAAGACACAGCTTCTTTCTTCAGCTTTTATGATGTAACAGAAAAAGTAGCGGTGGTAATAGGTATGCTGAGTTTTGGATACATTACTGAATTAACCGGTACACAAAGATTATCTGTTCTTGCTTTAGCTACATTCTTTTTAATAGGTTTAATAATTTTGTATTCGGCGTTGAAAAAAGAAAAAGAATTGGCATCATGAAGTTATATACCATAGACACCGGTTATTTTAAATTAGACGGCGGAGCAATGTTTGGTGTGGTACCTAAAAGTATTTGGAACAAACTCAATCCGGCTGATGAAAATAATTTATGCAGCTGGGCTTTGCGCTGTTTGTTAATTGAGGAAGATGATAAATTAATTTTAATTGATACCGGTAACGGCACCAAGCAGGATGCAAAATTCTGGAGTCATTATTATTTGCATGGGGATGATACGCTGGATAAATCATTAGCCAAACATGGTTTTACTGCGGATGATGTAACCGATGTGGTATTAACCCATTTACATTTTGATCATTGTGGTGGAGCTATTAAAATTGAAGATGGAAAATTAGTTCCTGTATTTAAAAATGCTGCTTACTGGAGTAATGAAAAGCATTGGCATTGGGCAGTATATCCCAATGAAAGAGAAAAGGCGTCTTTTTTAAAAGAAAACATTCTGCCAATGCAGGAAAGCGGTCAATTAAAATTCCAGGATACCAATACTAAACAATCACCCATCATTCCTCAATTAACTTATTCATATGTCAGTGGTCATACAGAAGCTATGATGATTCCGCATATTAACTACAATGGAAGAACAGTAGTATTTATGGCAGATTTGCTTCCTGCTGCCGCCCATATTCCCATTCCTTATGTGATGGGGTATGATATGTTTCCATTAACTACTATGCAGGAAAAGAAAGTCTTTTTAAAAGAAGCTTTGGAAAAAGATTATGTTCTTTTCTTTGAACATGATCCAAAAATTGAATGCTGCACTTTACAACAAACAGAAAGAGGAATCAGAATGAAGGAGAGTTTTAAACTGAATGAGCTGATTTGAAAATTTGATGGTTTGAAGATGATCATTCGTTTCCGTGAGTACATTTTTAAATCTTCAAATCACCAAATCAAAGAATCATCACCTCACTTTTACCAATGAACTCATTGGATAACGCAGGTTCTTGTAACCCATCATATCTACTTTTACACTTCCTACACTAATGGGGCTTTCAATACGCAGCGGAATATGATTAGGATCATCGCTCACCCAAACCGTCATCTTTTCGCCACCTTCAAAAATAGTTCCTTTTATCAGCAGGGGCTTAAACTTGATGGCATTAAACTTTCCGTATTTAGTTTTAATTTTTTCTTTACCAAGGTACCGGATATACATGTTGAATATTTCATCATCAATGTACATATCAAAGTTTATTTTATCGCCGGATTTATAACTATTAAAATCAATATTGCGGGCATAATAAACGGCACTCAGTACATCCTGTATACAATTAGAAACTTTAAATGTCCCCTTGGTAGAAGTGGCCGTATTGGCTTTCTGGTTAAACGATACGTTCTCATATTTTTTATACCCGCCTTCAAACACATTGCGTATAAACTTGTATGGTTGCAAGGTGGCTGTATCAATATAAGATTCGTAGGTATCTCTTACTTTAAAAAATTTGTCGAAGAAGGAATTGGTTTGGCCTGACCCTACAATATGATAAACAGGTTTGGCATTATATCTTTCTAAGGTAGTAGTAAACGTAGCATCTCCACCATTAACAAATACTCCCGCCAGTGTGTAGTATACAATAAAATTTATCTGCTCACCATCCCCGAATGCTTTATTACGAATACCGCAAAATTCATCTCCTGCTCTTAAGGACAAGGTTAAAGACATAAGTAAACAAAAAGTTCCTGCGCTAATTTTCTTCATCTGATCTAAAAAATTTAACTCCTAAAATTAATAAACTGCCAATTAATGCCGGCACCACCAAATTTATTACCCATATCCCCAGTGTACAGGAAATAATTCCTGCATAATTACTGCTGAAACCCTGCAATAAAAAGATAGAGACTTTTCCCCTTATTCCCAACTCCGCCAGTGCAAAGGTTGGGATTATTGCCAGGATTAAAAACAGTACACTCACTATCCAAAATCCCTGCCACCAATTTACCTGCACACCAAACAAATCAAATAATAACAAATATTGTGACACAAATACCAGGTACCTGAAAAGCGACAAACTTAAAAGTCGTATTAAATCCGCAAATGCAAAGCTATCCAGTACTTTTATATATTCTATCATCTTTCCTTTGCGGGGTAATTTTTCCAGCCATCTTACCATCCACGACAAGCGAAAATAAAAAAGCACAACCCCTAGCGTTACTAATAAAACCCCGTACACAACAATATTGAACCAAATATGAGACAATGGATGCACCACTCCAGTTGTACTTAGGATGTTAAGATTTTTTAAATACAACAGTCCGCAAAAGCCAGTTAGCAATGTAATGATAAGCTGACTAATGCTACCCAGCATGGCCAGCGAAACAGCTTTAATACGGTTACCCGCATTAATATACAATACTCTTCCTCCATATTCACCAATTCTGTTGGGAGTATTGATAGCAAAAGCCACACCACTCAACACAGAATTAAATGCTTTTAATAATGAAACAGGTTGCAATGATTTCAGCAATACCTGCCATTTCCTCGCTTCAATACCCCAGTTTAACAACATTAATATAACAGTTAACCACAGCTTCCATGCATCATTGCCCGTTACAGCGAGTTTAATTTGTTCAAGTGCATGTGGTAAATCGTTTTGAGTTGCTATCTGGTGATAAATAGAAACGGATAACCACAGAAAGAGTACCGGGCCTAAAAAATAATTGAGGAATATTTTGATATTTTTGTTCAGGCAGAATAAAGTTGTTCAAATTTAATCCCCGCTTTGCAAAAAAACAGCAAAATAATTTTAGGCATCGACCCCGGAACATTACTGATGGGATATGGTATCATTAAGGTTACAGGCAATAAAATAGAATTACTGGAGATGGATGTATTAAAATTATCTTCCAAAAAAGATAATCATGTACGTTTACAAATGATACACGAAAAAGTTTGTGGTATCATTCAAAAACATCAGCCGGATTATTTTGCTATTGAAGCTCCTTTCTTTGGAAAAAATGTACAGAGTATGCTTAAGCTGGGCAGGGCACAGGGAGTGGCAATAGCTGCTGCCATGTCGGCCGGGTTAACTGTTACTGAATATTCACCCAAAAAAGTAAAGCAATCCATTACCGGCAATGGTAATTCAGATAAAGAACAGGTTTTTAAAATGCTTCAAAGAATTATCGCTTTTAAAGAAACACCCAAATATTATGATGCTACAGATGCCCTGGCCGTGGCGGTGTGTCATTACTTTCAAAACCGTTCTCCTTTAAATATAAATAGTAACAAACTGAATGGATGGGAAGATTTTATTAAGAATAACCCCGGGAGAATAAAAAAATAAAGCAGCTTGCCTGAAGGTTTTTATTAAGATTTCATTTCTCTCAAATGAATGGCAAATAAAGATGAAAGCACCACTGGCAATAACCACGCATAAGTCCATACACCAAATATTGCCGGCACTACCTGGAAACCGCAGGCGGCAATCAAAAAAATAAAGAAACCCCATTTTTCCATCGTCCATATACCGGAGGCACCCGTAAGAGCAATGATTATAAAGAGCACTATTAAAGGTGAAAACAAAATTTTTCCTGAATCTTTTAAATCATGCTGAAATGCGCCGGAAAATGTTTGAATAATCATATAAATACCTGCAGCAAATACAAAAGTGCAAAGCAGTGTAATAAGCGGTGGCCGGGTGGTGGTTTGCTGGTTCTGGCTCATGTTATCGTTTTAAATTAGCCAGGATTTTTTCCTGTGTTTTCTTTAATGCTTCTGGTGTCATTTTTAATTTAGGCCGGGTAAAATTTAAATCATCTGAGTTATTGATGGGCACCAGGTGCAGGTGTGCATGCGGTACTTCCAACCCTACAACACTTATTCCACATCGGTTACAGTCAAACGCTTTTTCTATTGCATGTGCAATAGGTTTGGCAAAGACCAGCATTTCAGCCAGAAAGTTGTCCGGAACATCAAAAAATTTATCAATTTCCAATTTAGGAACTATCAGTGTATGTCCTTCAGCAAGCGGAAAAATATCCAGGAAAGCAAAGAACTTATCATTCTCTGCAATCTTATAGCTGGGTATTTCACCGGCTATTATTTTAGAAAAAATAGTCATGCTGCTGAAATTTTTCAGTTATGATGATCTATGCTGTAATCTCTTCAATCTGGAATTTAATTACACCAGCAGGTGCCTGTACTTCTGCTATTTCCCCCACTTGTTTTCCAAGTACCCCCTTTCCAATAGGTGATGTTACAGAAATTTTTCCGGCTTTCAGGTCTGCTTCTTTTTCAGAAACGATTTGATAAACAACCGATTTTTTAGTGGCTAAATTGGTAAGTTTTACTTTGGTAAGAATGCTCACCTTGCTGGTATCAAGATTATCCGCACTTAATATTCTTACATTGGCAATATCGCTTTCCAGTTTTTTTATACGGGCTTCTAATATTCCCTGCGCCTCTTTAGCCGCATCATATTCCGCATTTTCTTTTAAATCTCCCTTTTCCCTGGCTTCTGCAATAGCTCTTGAAGCTGCAGGACGGTCAACCGTTTTCATCCGTTGCAATTCAGCTTTCATTTGCTCCAGTGTATCCCGGGTTATATACAATATCTCATTCATAATTCCTCCCCTTTATAGTAAACAGAAAAAAATAACAACGCCTCAGTGGGGCTGAAGCGTTGCCATTACATATTGCAAAAATAGAAAAAGTCCTGAATTATAAAAATCCCAGTTTTTGCAGAAGTATTTTACTCATTTTATAAAAAGCCTCATGGCTATACCCGGCAATATGGGGTGTAATAATAACATTGGGCCGGGCTGAAAGCCAGCGTAGCTGCTGCTTTTCCTCCTCTGAATAAGTACTGAGTTTTTCATTCTCCAGTACATCCAGTGCTGCCCCCGATATTTTTTCATTTTGAAGCGCATTGATAACAGCACCGGTTTCATGTACTTTACCACGGCAGGTGTTGATGAACCATGGCTTTTGTTCCATAGCATTAAAGAAATCATCATTAGCCATGTGAAATGTTTCTTCTGTTAAGGGAACATACAGGCTCACCACGTCGCTATACTTTAAAACCTGCTCCAGCGAAGCTTCTTTAATATTGCCCGATGCAAAACCAAATTTGTATTTATCATAAGCAAGTATGGTAACATCAAAACCCTGCAGTTTTTTAGCAAAAGCTGATCCTGCATTACCAAAACCTATGATACCGACTGTTTTACCATTTAATTCCCAACCCCGGTTGGCTTCTCTTTTCCAAATAAAATCTTTTACTTCAAGATGGCTTACTAAAATTTTATTCATCAAACCGAGCAGCATTGCCAGGGCATGTTCTCCCACTGCATCCCGGTTACCTTCCGGGCTGCTTTCCACTTTTATACCTTTGCTTCTGGCATACTCCACATCTATCAATTCCAACCCGCTTCCCAGGCGACCAATCCATTTTAAATTAATAGCATTGTCTAAAATTGGTTTATCAATTTTCAACCTTGTGGAGAGAATCAATCCTTCCGCTTCCCCAACGATGGCATTTAAATCTTCATAAGTTATCTCCGGCAGATATAATACATCATACCCTTTACGGGCCAATTGCTCCTGCAAAATATCATGACATTTGGCTGTAATAATTACTTTCTCCATAAACCACCACCCGTATAAGGGCTATTGTTTCATTTTAAATGTTAGTGATGCAAAATCTTCCACCCTCAGTTGTTCCGCCCGTTTATTAAAAATTTCATCCTGCAACGTTTTTGTATCAAATAAACTTTTAACGGCATTACGCAACATTTTTCTGCGTTGATTAAAAGCCGTTTTTACCAATAAAAAGAAATCTTTTTCACTTCTCATAACAGGTACTTTTTGCAACGGCAATAAACGAATGACCCCGCTTTTTACTTTAGGTGGCGGGTTAAAACATTTTTCATGCACATCAAACAAATACTCCACTTTATAAAAAGCCTGTATCAGCACACTCATTACTCCATATACTTTGGTCCCTTCTTTTGCTGCCACCCGCAGAGCCACTTCTTTTTGAAACATACCCACTACACATTCCACCTCTTCTTTCCATTCCAGTATTTTAAACAGGATTTGTGTAGAAATGTTATAAGGGAAATTACCAACCACGGTGAATTTTTCATTAAACGGTTTGGCGGTATCCAAAAAACTTTCGTGAACAATCTTATCTTTTATTGCGGGATAAGTTTGCTCCAGGTATTCCACTTTTTCTGTATCAATTTCCACCGCTTTAAAATTGATATTGGATAATTGCAATAAATACTTTGTAAGGGCACCTCCACCCGGGCCAACTTCCACCAAATTTGAAAAAGTATGCGCCTGCAATGCTTCTACAATTTTTCGGCAAATATTTTCATCTTTTAAAAAATGCTGACCCAGTGATTTCTTTAGCGTATACATCCTGCAAAATTAGCTGTTCTGTTATGGCAAAAAATCCGTCAGCATAAGAAATACATAGCTTTTCGTATAAAAACATAAATTATTACCGGCTAAACCAATATTAATAAGTAAATCTTTTAATAAAGCAAGAATCATTTATATCTGTATTTTCGCCCTCTAAAAGATTGCATCCATGGCAGAAACACAAAAACCGGTTATTGGCTTTAGCTGCGGTGACTTAAATGGCATCGGCCCCGAACTTATCATTAAAGTACTGGGCGATTCAAGAATGTTAGATATCTGCACCCCTGTTGTTTTCGCTTCAAATAAAGTGATCAATTTTTACAAAAAAGCATTTCCTGAAATAAATTTTAATTACCAGGCAGTAAAAGATTACCGGTTTAATCCTAAAATGATCAATGTATATACCTGCTGGGAAGAGGATGTAAATATTACACCCGGTTCATTAAATGAAACCGGAGGTAAGTATGCTGTAAAATCACTGACGGCAGCAGTACAGGCGCTGAAAGAAAAAGTAATTGATGGCCTGGTAACAGCCCCCATTCATAAGAAAAATGTTCAGAGCAGTGAATTTAATTATACTGGTCATACCCCCTACCTTAAAGCTGCATTTGAAGCAAAAGATGTATTGATGATTCTGACTGCTGAAAATTTAAAAGTGGCATTACTTTCAGAGCATGTTCCTGTAACTGATATTGCCAAAGCTGTTACCAAAGAAAACCTGTTATCAAAACTGGATATATTAAATCAATCGCTCAAAAAAGATTTTGGCATCAGTAAACCACGTATTGCCGTATTGGGTTTAAATCCACACGCAGGAGATGAAGGTTTGGTGGGTACAGAAGAAGATACGATTATTAAACCCGCAATAAAAGAAGCCAAACAAAAAGACATGATGGTGTTTGGCCCCTATAGTGCAGATGCTTTTTTTGCAAGAGGTCAGCATGAAAAATTTGATGCAATACTGGCTATGTACCATGACCAGGGTTTGATACCATTTAAATCTTTAGCCATAGGCGAAGGGGTAAACTTTACAGCCGGTATACCCGGTGTTCGTACTTCGCCGGATCATGGAACTGCCTTTGATATTGCCGGGAAAAACAAAGCGGATGAATCTTCAATGCGGGAAGCTGTATTTACCGCTATTGATATTTTGCGCAATCAGTTCGAATATACTGACAGCCGGAAAAATCCTTTGCGTAAAATGAGTCACATTGTATTACGGGGGGCTGAGGATGAAAAAATTGAGCAACAACCAGAAGGTGCTTAACCTTATTTACTGAATACAGATTCATCAACCCCTTTGTTGATGATGTAAGAAGAATAAGTTAATTCTACTTTCCCTTTTTGGGGTTTTCCGCCGGGTTGTTTTTTTTCAGTACCATCATCGTAATCAAACGTTACCCCCTTGGGAAGTTTATATTCCTTGGTATTAAAACTAAAAATAACTTTATCCGGCAAAGCATAATCAGCATATATTCCATATTTCATCTCCAGCTCATACGTTCCGTTGTCTTTGGTAGTTGTTTTTGATTTTAACACCAGTAATTTAACCGGGTCAACATATAATGTTGATAATACTACTTCATTGTTATCATCATTGGGCAATAACTTAATTACCCTTGTATCGGTATTTCCAATTTTAGCCGTACCTGCATCCAACGCTGAATAACCATCTTCTGCCAATACATTATTTAAGCTGATGCTGATACTTCCTTTGGGAATAAGGGAGATACCGCTTTCGTTTTTAATTTTAAGTCTGTTGGGTTTTTTGAAAAATACTTTAATGCTGGCTACGGGAACTTTCATAAAGATTACATTGGTTTTCATTTTACCAGAAGCCACGTAGTCGTTTACTTTTTCAATCTTTGCTCTTACCTGCTTCAGTAATTCATTTACGTCCTGTGCTTTTATGAAAATTGCAGGTAATAAAAAAGCAACGATTAATATCGATTTTTTCATGCGTATCATTTAGCTGAGAATATCTTTTTTCTTAAAGCACACAACGGCTGACCCAACAAAGAGGCATATATAAATAACCAATATTAAAAAGCTTCTGCCAATTGCCGGCAAATTCTCAATTGACCCTTTAATTGTTTCTCCTTCTTCGGTTGATTTAACATAGAAAAACCCTTTCCATGCCACCATATGTGAAGTAAATAAATAAGGTTTCACCGTTTTATCATACAGCGGAATATTCATTTCTGAAAGAATGGTGAGCACAATAACGATACTGATAGTTGCCACAATGGGCCCAACCGCATTGTCTGCAAAAACAGATAGCAACAATGATAAAGCCGCCACAGTACTCATGGCCACCGTTGCATAACCAAATGCCATAACATATCTCCACACCACATCATTGGCCTGCATCTGGTGGAAGCTGTCGTTTCGCAACACCACCATATCATTTGTTCCGAAAATTAAAATACTAATCAGCAGAGCCAGCACTGCCATCCACATCAATAATAAAATAACATAGATGACAGAAGCGGCAAACTTTACCAGTATGAGTTGGGTTCTGCTAACTGGTTTAGTCATTAATAATCGCAAAGTACCCATATTGGCTTCTCCTGCCACTTCATCTGCAGCAATTAATGTTACCAGCAGCGGTACATGAATCAGCAATGTGTTCAGAATAATAAAACAAACTAGGTATCCGTTCAGCACTTTATCATTTTGAAATTCAAAAGTGTCTGAAAGTCCGCTCATCATAAAATCAATATAGGATTTCCCATCGTATCTCAATGCTACCTGTACTACGGCAACAATTGCCATAACTGCGCCAAAAGCAATATAGGTGCGTGGACGTTTGTAAATTTTAAACAATTCAATTTGCAAAAGTTTCCACATGGCGGTTTTGAGTTGTAATATTGAGAAA
Organism: Sphingobacteriales bacterium; assembly: GCA_003963365.1. Taxonomy (GTDB): domain Bacteria; phylum Bacteroidota; class Bacteroidia; order Chitinophagales; family Chitinophagaceae; genus AWTP1-9. The sequence goes on along the minus strand of RXJG01000004.1, from coordinate 509,578 downwards.
ATAATCTTCAAGGGAATGCCTGGGACTCAGGGAATATATCGGTATGTCAGTCGAGCTCAGTGTTTTAAACAACATCGGAATGTCATTTCGGTGCATACGCAACAAAATAGTTGTTCCTTCTTTTGCATATAAATTATCCTTCCACGATGTTTGTTGCAGGCTGTTCCAGGTTGTTTCCACATCTGCTACCAACAACTCAACCAACGTATTTGCCGGATCAAACAGTTCTGCTGCGGCACCTTCCTCAACTTTCTTTCCTTTATCAATAATCAATACCCGGTTAGCGATCAGTTCTATTTCATTAAGCAGGTGTGAGGAAACAATGACTGTTTTTCCCATTGACTTACTCAGTTGTAAAATAAGATTGCGGATATCGGCAATACCCTGCGGATCTAATCCGTTCATCGGCTCATCCAGGATAATTAGTTTTGGATCGTGAATTAAAGCTACAGCAATGCCCAGCCGCTGTTTCATTCCCTGCGAAAAAGTTTTAACCTTACTACCCGCCCTGTCAATTAATCCAACTAATTCCAGTTGTTCTTTTATTTTGTGGGAAGGAACTTTTACTCCGCTAATCTTTGCAAACAAAGAAAGATTTTCCTGTGCAGTTAAATATTTATAGAAATCAGGTTTTTCAATGATGGCGCCTACATTTTGCAGTATTTCTTTGCGATGATTTTTCAGGTTCATACCCATTATTTCAATATCGCCTGCAGTGGGCTCAATAAGTGTAAGCAATATCCTGATTGTGGTAGACTTTCCGGCACCGTTTTGCCCCAAAAATCCATAAATATCCCCTTCATTTACGGTGAAAGATAAATCATCCACTGCTTTAAGATCACGGAAATGCTTAGAAAGATGACTGACCGAAACAATTGATGCCATTAGTACAAATGTAAGCCGGGAAAGATTAAATTTTATTTAAATACAGTATTACTGCATAACTGTTCCAATAACACTTATCGGGAAAAGAAGTTCATTTATCGAAAAAAAAAGGAGACTGGCCGAAAAGTAAGCTAAGAAGAAAAAACATTTTCAAAATTTGGTATTACAACAAAGTTTCATAGGAATCCATGTCCGAAAAAAAACCGATTTGATTATTAATTTTTTATTTAACCAAAAAATTCAATTTATGAAAAAACCGGGATCGCTACCCCGGTTTTATTTTTTTTGGAATTTCTCACTTAGGCAAATACGATTGAAGTGCGGTAACATAACTTTCAAATGCACTAATACCTTTTGACGTTATCTTACAAATGGTTTGAGGGTAATTATCTTTAAATTGTTTTATTACTTCTATATACCCCACCTCCTTTAATTTATTAATCTGTACACTCAGGTTTCCTGCTGTGGCATTGGTTTTTTCCCGAATAAAAGTAAACTCCGCCTCCTTTACTCCAATAAGGAGAGAAATTACTGCGAGCCTTAGCTGCGAATGTAATATGGGGTCGAGTTCTTTAAAATCCATTTATCACAATGCTAGTTATTTGTTCCTGTAAAATTTCTTATAAGCTATATGCCCGGGAATAATATAACCCAATCCAACACATAAGGCATGCACCAGTAACACTTCTGCCCCTAATTTTTCTTTACTGTAAAAGATAAATACAGCCCCTGCCCAGTTGATTGCCGCTCCCCAATAAAAAAGTGAAAACCGGAAAGCCGCAGCATAAATAAACATCCAGAATGCATATAACTGGAGAAGAAATCCAAAAACCAATCCATCGCTTTGAAGACCGGTAACCGCAGTGCCATAAAAAATTACTCCAAGACTTATGAAAAAAGCCAGTGTTAGCCTGGACACAAGTAAATTGGTGTAAGTACGTACAGGCGATTTACGTTTGAAAACTACAGAACGCAATACAGTATATAGAATAAGTATGGCCGCACACACATTAAAACCCATCCAAACATAGCCCCTGTATTCCCATTGCAGTTTAATAGAAATATAATGTGTGATACTTGTTATAAACAATAACCATCCCCATACTATCCAGTCAGCACCTTTATCTTTTTCTGCAGATTTGGCCTGTTTTAACATTGAATCGATTAAATTCAAACTATCAACCGGGTTAAAATTTTTATCTTCCATACGCTGACTTTTGATTTTGTTGATGCAGGCGTAACAGGTGCGCCGGAATAATGTAGCTGATGAGTAAAGCAGCTACTGCAAACAGCATCTGGTAATCAAAATCAAACCAGGCAGATACAATGCTTAATACCCACGCCAAAATACCGCCAATAACAAAAGGAGTAAACTGTAAAATTTTCCCCGAAACAAAAGTGCCCAGCCCGTACATCATAATAAAAAAAGGATAGCAGTAATACCAGCCCATTTTTACAAACAGCATACTCAATACAAAAAAACTGATAGCCATACCCAGCCACAAATTGCTCATACTTTCACCCACATAGGTTTTTACTTTTTCTTTTTTGCCATCTTTAATCATCCAGTAATTACTCAAAGCAATACCAATGAATAATATAAACCATACCTGGAAAAACTTTTCATAATGAAAAATTACTTTCAATACAAACTGGCCGCTTATTGCAATGGTTGCCAGCCATCCCCACAATAAAAAGTATTTACTGTTATCGTGAAAGTTCTGCCGGGTTTTACTGATCATACTTTGTATGACCTGCAAGCTTTGCTGTGGTGAAAAATTTTCTTCGTTCATAGCCTGGCGTTGAATGGTTAAATATAAAAGTCCGTGAGTGATTTACCGCACGGACTAATTAACACTATTTACACTGTGCAATCATTTGCTCTGTTTGCCCCTGACCCCAGTGCGGATATAATGGCTTAGGGTGCTCTGCCTTAAATAATTCCAATGCTTTTTCAAAAATTGGTTTGGCCTTAGTTTTACCGCCACCAAATTGTTCCGGGGTACCAAATACACCCATGGCTTGTAAATAATAAAGTCTTGGGTTATTAGGATCAAGTTTTAAACCTTCCTGCAATGCATTCCCGGATTCTTGTCCATAACTCATCCAGCGGCTCTGAGGGTCAACTAACATTTGCTGTGTAGCAGCCATATTACGAATAGTATATATTTCTGCATTTTTTTCAATGGCTTCTGCTTTTACACAAAGCGCTTTTATTTTTTCAGCATTGGCATCTTTATCTAAAGTTTTATCCATCCAGCCTGCACGGGTTAATGCGAGACCCGCATAGTAATAAGGCAACCATTGTGTCTTCTCTGCATCGCCAATTCTTTCAAAAGCGTTGGCAACAGTTTGAAAGTCCTGGGTTGTTTTAGCAGAATCCAGCAATGCCAATTGCTTTTGCATAGCGGCCGTAAATTTTTCGCTTTGTGCATTTACAATTGTGCCTGACAATAATGCAAATGCAATTAGTAAGTGTTTCATGTTTTATTATTTATATTTTATTATTTATAAATTGTTGTTGATGGCATCTTCTGAACGGTCAACCCCAAGGCTTAAAAATATTCCAACGAAATAAAATCGTTTAGCCGGCGGGTTAACCGCCTGTTTAATTAATCCATTGTAAGAGTAATTATAATTGTAAACCTGGTTACTTCCCAGCACATTATTTACACTGGCAAAAAATACCCAGAATGCTTTGGCATTTTTCTTGCCCACACTGGGTACCCAGTTTACGCTGAACCCTAAACTATGATAATCCCTGGTTCTTCCCTGGTCAGCTATATTATACTTACCATTGCTTAACTGAAAATTATAGTAAGGCCTGCCGGTTGCATAACTATAGGTAAGGTTAAAACCGGTTTTAATTTTTGTTACAAATCGTTTGGTTACTAAAGACGCAGTATGGTAGGCTGCAAAATTGGGAGTTAATTTTTCGGGGAAATTCTGATAATCTCTTTTGGTATCGAGATAAGAATAGCTTACCCAGTAATCAAAGTTTTTAATTGTCTTTTTATCTCTCCAGAAAAATTCAAAGCCCTGTGCATAACCATCACCTGAGTTGGAAGTAACGGGATAAGTTTTAATTAAGTCATCATATTTTTTATAAAACAATTCGGTTCTGAATATCCTGTTATTAGATGTTTTTTGATAATTGAGAATGTAATGAGTGGCTTTGGTATAGCCCAGTTTTGTGGTGTAAATCATCTCTGTATTCTCAGGTTTCTGATAGAATATTCCATAAGCAGCAGATACCTGTGCATCTTTCCCGGTTTTATATGCCAGTGATAAACGGGGGGCCACATTTGCTTTTCCTAAAATGGATGAATATTCAAACCGGGTTCCCAGCTTTGCTGCCAGTGCATTGGTAATATAAATATCTGCTTCACCAAAAACCGCATTATAGTTATCGGTTAACCTGCTGGTATAACTATTGTAAAAGCTCCTGTCACTGCTGTACCAGTATTCACTGCCAAAGCGTATAAAATTGCCGCCACCAATTCTTTTTTCAAATACAGCCCTCAGGGCTGCAAAATCCTGGCGATGGTTTAAGGTAAAGTTTTTACCATCAATATAGGAAGTATTTGTAGTAACCGGTTTGTTATAACCATTTTGAATTTGCTGCTGTATATCATCTTTATTAATACTAAATGCAGCCCCTAAGTTCATCTTCCATCCTTTGCCCAAATTTTCTCTCCAGCTGAGATTATTATACCAATTGTAGTTTTTTAATGAAAAAGCATCTTTTAACACAGCACTGTCTATATCTGCTCTTCTCAATCCTAAATCACCGGAAGCAAAAGTGGTGTAATACTTAATCATACCCCCTCTTTTTGTTTTTATACGGAAATTGGCATCGCCATTATGAAACTGTGGTATTTTAAAATAATCCGGTGTTTGCTTTACTATATTAAAATAAATGCCAAGGTTTGTATAACCATAACTCAATCCCCATGATGATTTTTTATTTTTTGCCAATTGCTGGTATCCTCCGCCCCAGGTTAATGGGGAAACAAAAACATTGGCAGCAGATTGCTCAGGTAAATCAATTGACTCTAATATTAATGCAGAAGATAATGCCTGTCCATATAAAGCAGAATACCCGCCGGCTGTAAACACTGTTCCCTTAAATAAAAAGGGGGAAAATCTTCCTCTTGATGCTATATCGGGTACACTGGAAAAAAATGGATTATTAACCAAAGTACCATCAATAAACTGCTTGGTTTCATAACCGGCGCCACCACGAACAAATAATCCTTCTTTTTCACCTACCTGTTGCGCACCGGGTAATGTTTTTAAAGCAGCAGTAATATCAGCATTACTACCGGCCGTAGTAGCAATATCAATTGAGTTTAATACCGTAGCGGCCCTTTTTTTGTCGCTGGCCTCAAATGTGCCGGCAGTAATAACCACCGCTTTTAATTCATTAAACTCTTCTTTTAATTCAATGGTAAAATTGAGCGCATCAGTTCCTATGGTAATCTTTTGTTCCCAGCCTTTGTACCCGGTAAAGCTTACAATAAGGGTATGTTCTCCTTTTTCAGCTGTTACAAACTGGAATCTCCCCGCCGTATCGCTGGTAGCCCCATCATAACTGTCTTTAATGCTGATACTGGCGCCAATCAAAGGGCTTTTTTTGGTATCAGTTACTCTCCCAGAAATCCTTACCTGTCCGGCGGTTTGCAGTGTTAGTACTAAACCAATTAATCCTGTCATTATACTTTTCATCTTTCCTAATTTCACACAAACATAAAGTAGTTTATAATATAAACCAAATTTTTGTAGTTATTTTATAAAAAATCTTAATGTATAAGCTTCCCCATTTTTCGGGCCACTCAAGATTAAAGTTTTCCAGGCTTCCTTAATTACCACAATTAACCTTTTGCTTTAATAAAAGTAAAAGGGTTACCGTGGCAACCCTTTCTGTATTTTAAAAATATAAATTCCTCTTACTTATACTGCCCCATCAGTCCCTTTGCCATATCCACCATTTTCTTCAATCCATCTTCAGGTAAGGCCCCTTTCTTAAATTCAGCCAGCAGTTCAGGCATTTTGTTTTCCATTTCCATTAAGAAATGTTCTTCAAACTCCTTCACTCTTTTTACCGGTACTGAACTCAACAAACCTTGTGTACCGAGATAGATGATTGCAACTTGTTTTTCTACACTAAAGGGAGTATACTGGGATTGTTTCAAAATCTCCACGTTACGGGCACCTTTATCTAATACTGATTTAGTAGCAGCATCCAAATCACCACCAAACTTAGAGAAGGCTTCCATTTCACGGTAAAGTGCCTGGTCAAGTTTCAATGTACCGGCCACTTTTTTCATGGATTTAATCTGCGCATTACCACCCACACGGCTTACCGAGATACCTACGTTAATGGCCGGACGGATACCAGCGTTAAACAGGTTACCTTCCAAGAATATTTGCCCGTCAGTAATGGAGATTACGTTAGTTGGGATATAAGCAGATACGTCACCAGCCTGTGTTTCGATAACTGGTAAAGCTGTTAATGAACCACCACCTTTTACTAAATGCTTAATACTATCCGGAACGTCGTTCATGTTCTTAGCCACTTTATCGTCACCGATAACTTTTGCCGCTCTTTCGAGCAAACGGCTATGCAGGTAGAATACGTCACCGGGGTATGCTTCACGGCCAGGAGGACGACGTAACAACAATGACACCTCACGATAAGCCACCGCTTGTTTACTTAAATCATCATACACAATCAATGCAGGACGTCCGGTATCACGGAAGTATTCACCAATGGCCGCACCGGCATATGGAGCAAAGAACTGCTGAGGAGCAGGGTCACTGGCAGAAGCCGCTACGATAACAGTGTAATCCATCGCACCATTGTCCTGTAAAGTCTTCATAATACCAGCAATGGTAGAAGCTTTTTGTCCGATGGCTACATATATACAGTACACAGGTTTACCTGCTGCATAAAATTCTTTTTGGTTGATAATCGTATCAATTGCAATAGCTGTTTTACCTGTTTGACGGTCACCGATAATCAACTCCCTTTGACCACGACCGATAGGAATCATCGCATCAATCGCTTTGATACCGGTTTGTAAAGGTTCCTTTACCGGCTCACGATAGATAACGCCGGGAGCTTTACGTTCCAATGGCATATCATACAGTTCACCACTGATGGGACCTTTACCATCTATTGGTTCACCCAATGTGTTAATTACACGACCAATTACACCCTCACCAGCTTTAATAGAAGCAATTTTTCCGGTACGGCGTACGGTAGCACCTTCTTTAATTTCTCCACTCTCACCCATCAATACCACACCCACATTATCCTCTTCAAGGTTCAATGCAACGGCACGAACACCATTTTCAAATTCTACCAGTTCCCCGGCACGAACATTATTTAATCCATAAACACGGGCAATACCATCACCCACCTGCAGCACAGTACCTACTTCTTCCAAATCAGCGCCTACATTAAAGTTGCTTAATTGCTGGCGGAGTATCGCAGATATTTCATCTGGTTTAATCTCTGGCATAAACTATTGTTTTAAATTTTTCTTTTTTATTTTTTGTAACCGGCTTTACGATTACTATTTAGCTTCGGTTGTGTCACTCACTTGTACGTTCGGTAATGCTATTCAGCTTTAAGTTGGCAGTTACCAGTCTCCAGTTTGCACTTCCGTTTTCAATATTCTTCACTTTTCAAAAAACAACTCAAAGTTGTGTTGCCAACTGCCCACTGAGAACTAAAAACTAAGAACTTAAACCTTACAACTCCTACCGAATATTCTGCACATACACGTTTTCTAAAAACTGCTTACGGATATCATTCAAATCTCTCAATATGCTGGCATCAACCAGGTTGTTGTGAAACTCTAATGTAAATCCGCCAATCAGTTCATCTTTCACGGCTGTTTCCAGCTCAATATTCTGCAAAGGTGTTTCTGCCTTTATTTTAGCAACAATTTGCTGTTTTAATTCATCACTCACTGCTACAGCGGTGGTAATTTTTACTTTGTGTATTCCTTTTATCTCGTTGTATTGCTCAATAAAAGCATCCACAATTTCAGGTAAAACACTCTCCCTGCCTTTTTGTACCAGCAGGCGGTTAAATCCTTCAGTCATTTTGCTCACTTTACCCATAGTAACCGCTTCAACAATCTTTCCCTTTTTATCAGCCTGAATAATGGGGCTCTTTAATAAGTTTACAAATTCCCTGCTTTGTTGACAAAGGGCCTGCAAATATTTCATATCCGCATACACCTGTTCCAACTGGTTTTGCTCGGTTGCCAAATCAATCAAACTCTTCGCATATCTTCCTGCTAAACGGGGTTGCTGCATATTTTCAATTTGATAATGTGCCAATTTGAAAATTTGAAAATGACATCAACACATTTTCAAATCATCAAATTTTCAAATCAATTCAGTTTTACTTCGTTTGATAACTGCTTAATGTACTGCTCCTGTCCTGCTTTATCACTTAACTCACGACGCAATACCTTTTCAGATACTTCAATTACTAATTTACCCACCTGGTTTTTCAGATCGGTAATAGCTGCCATCTTTTGATTTTCTATAGATGACATAGCATCGGCCATTATTTTAGAGGCTTCAACTTTTGCCTGTTCTTTGGCTTCACTTACAATTTTATCTTTGGTTTCTTTAGCTTCCTTCAGCATTTGTGCTCTTTCTTCACGGGCCTGCGCCATCAATGCTTCGTTCTCACTTTTCATTTGCGCCATTTCAGCTTTTACTCTTTCGGCAGTAGCTAAAGAATCAGCAATTGTTTTTTCTCTTTCCTTTAAACCATTAATAATGGCAGGCCATGCTTTTGATTTTAAAATGAAAAACACCACCAGGAAAGCCAGCAATGTCCAAACCAATAAACCTAACGCAGGACTGAGTAATTCCATAAAATAAATTTCAAGATTTCTAAATTTTTATATTGCTATGATTGCATGGAGTTGTCAATTTTCAAATCTTCAAACCAGCAATCTTCAAATTTCAATTAAACTGCATCCTCCGCCCTGTGCTTTGGATGCAGTAAAACCTTTGCAACGATTATAATACCATTGCCAGGAAACCAACGATGATTGCGAACAGGGCAGCACCTTCTACCAGTGCCGCTGTAAGAATCATGTTAGCACGAATGTCGTTAGAGGCTTCTGGTTGACGGGCAATTGCTTCAACAGCACCTTTACCAATCTGTCCGATACCAATACCAGCACCCATGGCAGCCAAACCTGCACCGATAGCACCACCGCCGTTAGCAAACGGAGTAGCACTTAAGATAACATTCAGTAAATCCATACTTCTGTTTTTATATTGGTTAAAAAATAAACGTATTAATGGTGAGCAGCTTCTTCGTGATGTTCACCTTCAAATGCCTGGCTGATAAATACAGCCGAAAGCATAGTAAATATGAACGCCTGTAAAAAAGCTACCAGTATTTCTATAAAATAAATGAAAATTGTAAAGGGAATAGAAATGGCAATTGAGCCAATACCAAAACCAGTTCCTAACTTCTCTGTAAAAACGAAAATCAATGATATCAAACAAATGATGATAATGTGACCTGCCACCATATTGGCGAAAAGACGAATAATCAATGCTCCGGGCTTAATTAAAACAGCACTCAACAATTCCACAGGCACTAAAATGAATTTAACTCCCAGTGGAACTCCCGGAGGATTAAAAATATGTCCCCAGTAATGTTTATTTGAACTGAACAGGATAACCACAAAAGAAATTACACCCAGAACAACAGTAAATGCAATATTACCGGTTACGTTAGCGGTTCCGGGAACCAGTCCGAAAATGTTATTGATCAATATAAAGAAGAATACCGTTAAAAGAAAAGGAAGATATTTATCTGCTTTATGACCAAGATTGGGAATAGCTACTTCATCCCGTACAAAAGTAATTACGGGTTCCAGCAAACTTTGTTTTCCTTTAGGTGCTGAACTAACACCCTGACCTTTTTTGTAGCTGTTGCCAATGCTTACCATTATCCAAACTAATAATGCCAATGCCAAAATCATTTGCACTACGTTTCTTGTTAATGATATGTCGTAAAACTTAACAGTTGGATCTGTGGCTACTATCTGCTTATTAACCAATTTATATCCATCTACCTCATGCTCTCCATGATGAAAAGCTGAATACATGAATACAGAAAAACCTTTTTGAGGGGAATATAAAATCACCGGTAAAGGAATGGCCACTTCGTGTTCTTTTCCTCCACTTTTGTAGCTAAAGAAATGGAATTCGTGGGCATCTAAAATGTGTCCGAAGATTACTTCTTTCGCATCAAAACCTTCTTTCTTTTCTGCTCCGCCTTTTACCGCTTCCTTTTTTGGCTGGCCCTCTTCATGCTGGGCCATTAATACATTAGAAGAAAAAAGCATACTTACGCTAAAAACCGCTACCAGTAAGGATTTGACGCTACGGGCTAACATACTTTTCTTAAAATTTGGCGCAAAGATAAGGACGGAGGGGTGAAAAACCGAAAAGCAGATAGAAAAAGTAGGAACAAAGTTTCAGGCTACTTTTTGTTGTTTTTCAAACTGCATTTGATGCAGCTTATAATAATATCCTTGCTGAGCCAGTAATTCTTCGTGTGAACCAAGTTCTTTTATTTCGCCTTTATCCAACACTAATATTTTGTCAGCCTTGCGAATGGTAGAAAGGCGATGAGCAATGACAATAGAAGTTCTGCCTGCAATCAAGGTATCAATCGCTTTTTGAATGAGCTGCTCACTTTCGGTATCGATAGAGGAAGTGGCTTCATCCAATATTAATATGGATGGGTCGTATAATAATGTGCGGATGAAAGAAAGTAACTGCCGTTGCCCCATGGACAAGGTGGCGCCCCTTTCCATTACATTATAATCGTAGCCACCGGGCAACTGCATAATAAAATCATGCATACCGATGAGTTTGGCGGCTTCAATCACCTGTTCTTTGGTTATCCCGGGATTACGAAGCGTTACATTATCCATCACCGAGCCGGAAAATAAAAACACATCCTGCAGCACTACGCCTATCTTACTGCGTAATGCATCTAATTGATAGTTTTCAATATTTACATCATCAATTTTAATGGTGCCCTTTTGTATATGATACAACCTGTTTAGTAAACTGATGATGGAAGTTTTACCACTGCCCGTATGACCAACCAAGGCAAATGTTTCACCCGGATTAATAGTGAAGGAAATATCTTTCAGTACATAATTCTCTTCTATATAAGCAAAAGAAACATGGTCAAATTCCACCTTTCCTTTAATATGCCCGGTTGGTGCATAAGCGTCAACTGCCGAGGGTGGAATAAAATCTTCATTGTCTAATACTTTAAACACTCTTTCACTGGCTACCATTCCCATTTGCAGTACATTAAATTTATCTGCAATCACCCGCAATGGGCGAAAAAGCATGTTCAGCAATAACATAAAACCAATCACCACGCCCACTATTTCTTTTCCTTCATTTTCCGGTAAACGCAATGCCTGGTGAGCCCCGAACCAAACCAGCAAGCCTAACGATAAAGCCAGGATAATTTCTACAATAGGAAAGAAAACAGAATAGGCAAAGATGGCTTTGATATTGGCATTACGGTGTTCTTTGTTTATTTTTTTAAACTTTTCAAATTCCCTGTCCTCTGCTGCAAATGCCTGCACAATCTGCATACCGGTAATATGCTCCTGTACAAAAGCATTTAAACTGGCCACTGCATTGCGAACCCGGTGAAAAGACTTGTTTACACTTTCTTTAAAGTAATACGTAGCAATGATGAGTATAGGAAAAGGAATTAAACAAATTAAGGTGAGTTTCCAGCTAATCCAGAACATGGAGAAGAGGATGGCAATGATAGAAAGTAAATCGGCGAGGATCGGTATCAATCCTTCTGCAAAAATATCATTGATGGTTTCTATATCATTAATGGTTCTGGTAGTAAGCGTACCGATTGGTGTTTTATCAAACTGGGAAAGATTTAAACCGAGTATTTTATTATATACTTTCACCCGCATGTCTTTCACTACTGTTTGTCCCAGCCAGGCTGTAACAAAAGTGAAATAAAAGCGAAGAATAGTTTCGATTATAATCAACAGTATTTGCCAGAACGTTATTTGCAGTAACATATCGGCCATACTATGTTGTATGTATTCATTTACTGTTTTCTGAATCAGGAAAGGACGCACAGGTGTAATCACCGCCAGCACAATAGCCAGCGTTATGGAAATATAAAATTTCGTCTTGTACGGTGCTGCAAACTGAAAAACTCTTTTCAGCAAACTAAAATCAAATAATTTTTTCTTTCCTGTCCCCACGTCTTAAAAAATATGCTGCAAATGTAGCACAGTAGCCATGAATGAAAAACCTTCCATCCCTAATTGCTGTCTCCCATCGCTTTTTTATATGCTTTTAAGAAAATAGCACCTAAGTTTTTATGTGGCGGTATATAGTTGCTGAAACGTTCTTTACTTTCCCCGGTTGGAAATTGTGCCGCCAGCCCCTTCCACATATTGAGCCATTCCACATTTTTACCGGCCCTGATATTTTCAGTGAGTGTTTTTAATATAATATCATTTACCGCTCCGGCACCAATTTCTTTGGAGGAAATAATATGCGCATCTTCACAATGTGCCAGTATATCATTCATATTTTTATACCCGCCGCAGGAACCTAATACTACAATCTTTCCCGAAGAGGGCAATTGATCAATTGTATATTTAACCCAGTAACTATGCCCACGGTGAACCACTACGGTTGGGTTCAGATTATTTGCTTTTAAATATTTAGCTAAATGAGCTTGTGCTGTTGAATCCTGGTAAGTGTCATTATCCAGCGGACGGTTAACATAAATCCAAAGAGGTTTTCCTTTTAATGATTTGATGGTAACCCATTCCTCATTGCCGGTAACACTCCATTCGGTTTTATTGGAGAAAAGACTGATGTATTTGGGGAAATAGGCTTTACCATCATCATCGCCATAGAAGAATACCTGCATGATCGTTCTCCCTGCCGTATCAGATAAAGAACTGTTGCTGACGGTATAAACCGGGGGAATACCAAGTTTATCTGAAATATCGATGGTAGAATCGGAAGCTGATTTAAAAATAGTTTGAATGATAGAATAAATAACCGAGCCTTTTGTATTCTTGTCTTTCCTGGCCCGGTCTAAACTTTTTTGAATACGATCCAGCATCAGGTATTTAATGTCCGCATTGTTGATACCACCATACGAATCAGCCACATCCATGGCATCTTCCAGTGTATTATTTTTTTCGAGGTTACTTACAAAAGCATTCATCAGCATACGGCTGCTGGCACTGTCCATTGAATTCAAAAAATCATCGAGCTGATCGTAAGAGGCCGTCATTTTAATGAACTTTTTAAAATGATCCAGTTTTACACTCATCAGCAGGGAATCTCCCCTTCTTACGGGAAGTTTATTCATCATCCGTTTGTATGAATTGATGAATGTAGATGTATAAATAATATCATCACTCAGCACAATGGCATAATAAATTTCCTGCGGTGTTAGTGGCTCCAGGCATTTGAAACGAACGGCATCTGGTTTTTCATGTAATTCATTCATCACATTCACCAGTGTTTCTTTGGCCTTTTTTTCCAGCATATCTTCTAAATAGTTGTAAAAAATGGGCTCTTCGTTTTTCATCCGGCGTTGGGTATAACTCATTTTTGTTTTTACCAGCAACTGGTAATATTTCACTTCATCATTTAACGAAGCACCTACTTCTTCAAAAGATTGTTTGTTATTAAGCAGGTCATCAAAGAAGGGGAATAGTTTTTGCCCCGATTTAAGGTCAGCTATTTTAACCATTAACTTCACTTTTGGGCTGGTACTTTTGCGAATAATGGATCCTTCCTGCGTTCCCATTGACTGGGCATAGCGGATCATTTCAAAAGGTACCCTTAAACAAGCCTGCTCCAGCAAACTATCAGCATCTGCATCATTTTTATAAGGCAATAAACCCGGAATGATTGTTTCAGGATGCGGAACAGTGTTTTTTAAATAGAGCATCTTTTTTGACAAAGCATAACCGGGATTATCGAAAAAGATATTCGCCAGTATGGTTCCCACCTCAAATGGCATCTGGTTAACCAATGGCGCCATGTTTTGTCCCTTAATATTTTCTTTCATCAGCTCAGTGTAAAAAGAAACTAATTGCGGGGCCATAGTTGCCGGAAATCTTCCTGCCCGGTATTGCAGGGTAAAATCGAGCAACAGTTTATCTAAATAAGAAAGGTATCTTACCTTATCATTGTTTGTTTTTAAAGCAGAATCCAGCTCAATATTTCTTTGCAGTTCATCTATCTTCCGGATAAATGCATCTGTTATTTGCAGATTGATGTCATCGTTTTTGGTAAGATTAACCAGGTTATCCTTTTTCCCATCCAGCTTATCAATAGCTTTTTGCTGCTTGTCCACTTTATCGTGAAAGTATATACGCCCCGGCGGTATTACAAGGTTGGTGGTATCAAATCCCCCCGCATAGGAGGTGAAAGCAAGCAAAATGAAAAATGGTGTTAGTATCGTTTTCTGCATAAAGTACTTCCTTACTGAGCAAGTTTTTACAAAAATACAACCAAAGAAATGAAACAGCTTAAATTAGGCATATCAGCCACCTGTTTGCTGTATACAGATATTGATTTCGGCAAAATTCCACTTAACAATTTAATAATACCATATCTCTTGGCCAATGTTATGACAACTTTAAATTTGCATTAACAGTTTACAGATGGAAAATAAAACAAAGAAGATTTTAGTGGCCGACGATGAACCGGATATTTTGGAAATTTTGAACTACAACCTCATTAACGAAGGTTATACTGTTATTACTGCTAAAAACGGTACCGAGGCGTTGGATAAAGCCAAGCAATACCACCCCGATTTAATTATACTGGATATTATGATGCCGGGAATGAACGGCATTGATGTTTGCAAAATTCTTCGTTTAATTCCCGAATTCAGGGAAACACTTATTATATTCCTTACGGCTTTAAGTGATGAAAGCACACAGGTAAAAGGCCTGGAAGAAGGCGCTGATGATTATGTAAACAAACCCATCAGTCCTAAAGTTTTAATAAGCCGGGTGAATGCTCTGTTTCGCCGCACCAGCCGCAATGGAGATGAAAAGATCATTAAAATTGGTGAAATGGTGATTGATCGTGAGCGGTATATCATCACGTTTAAAGGAAAAGAAATCATTCTTGCTAAAAAAGAATTTGAATTACTGGCTTTACTTGCTTCCCGCCCGGGAAGGGTTTTCCTTCGTAATGAAATTTTAAACCAGGTATGGGGACAGGATGTAATTGTGGGTGACCGCACCATTGATGTTCATATACGCAAAATTCGCCAGAAATTAGAAAGCGATTGTATTACTACTGTAAAAGGTGTGGGGTATAAATTTGAGCTCTGATCCCCAAAGTTCATGGTTCATAGTTCATGGAGTTTTATTTTTGTAAAAGATGATTCACTGGCTTTGAACGAGAACCATTCACTATTAACACATCATGTTTAATTTCAAAAATCTTTCTCCTAACCAGGTAGCTGCCATTACAGCTTTGGCAATTTCAATTATTGCCGGATTAGCCGATTTTATTTTTATCCATAATTGGATCATTTCCTCCATCAGTTTTATAACATTATTTGTTATCAGCTATTTTTTAATCCGGTATTTTCTTCAACGGTTCATTTACCGGAAAATAAAACTCATTTACAAATTCATTTATCAAACCAAGGCCAGCAAACGGGAGGAGTTTTATTACAAAAACATTTTACCCCAAAAAGGAATTGATGAGGTAAGGGAAGATGTGGAGAAATGGGCCGCACAACGCAAAGAGGAGATTGAATCTTTAAAACAAAATGAACAGTTCAGGAGAGAGTTTTTGCAAAACCTTTCGCATGAGTTTAAAACGCCCATCTTCGCTATACAAGGTTATGTAGATACGTTATTAAACGGCGCTTTAAACAATCCCGAAGTAAACAAAAAGTTTTTAGAAAACGCTTCCCGCAATATTGAACGGTTAGCAAATTTGGTGGGCGACCTGGATGAGATATCTAAATTAGAGACTGGCAGTCAACCCTTGCATAAAACGGAATTTATTATCCAGGATCTTATCAGCGAAGTGTATGAATCGCTTTCGCTCAAAGCAGCAAAAGCACATATTTATACCATTTTCAAAAAAGGATGTGAATCGCCCCCCGTAACCGTTTATGCTGATAAAGAAAAAATAAGACAGGTACTGATCAATCTAATACATAACTCGATCAAATACGGTAAGAGCGGCGGAGAAATAGAAGCCAGTATTTACCGGCTGGATGGGGAGAGAGTTTTAATTGAGATAAGTGATGATGGCCATGGTATTGCTGAAGAACATTTACCCCGCATATTTGAACGTTTTTATCGTACTGATTTAGCCCGCAGCCGTAAAGAAGGTGGCAGTGGACTGGGACTTGCCATTTGCAAACATATTATTGAAGCGCATGGGCATAATATTCATGTACGCAGTAAACAGGATGTGGGTACCACCTTTGGGTTTACGCTGGATGCAAAAGAGAAATAGTTAACCCGCCGGTTATTCACATTTCTGTTCTTCGCCCAAAACTTTACATAAAATTAATACAGGCTTAATATAAGTTTTGTAGGTTGAATTTATCCTAAATGTCAATTTATGCAGGCAATTACAGACAAGACTAATACTAACGTAGCATATTTACACAGCAACATGATTCTCTCCCTTGATGAAGAAGTAATTGGCGTAATGCTGGGGAATTGTGTTTTTTCCAACGGTAAAACAGTTGGCAAAGTAATTAAAGACAAACTTCATCTTTCCAATGGTAAAATAATAGGTTTAGTAGGAAAATTGGGTGAAAAGAAAAATGTGGACGAAATTAAATTTCATACCCTGGCCTGGGGTATTATATCTTCTATAAAAAATCATACCTGTAACTGGATAGAGGAAAGAGAAGAATGGGACAGCCAGGATTTTTTACAGCATTTTAATTAAGTGTTCTTATTAAGAAGGTTTTAAAAAATTCTTCCACCAGTACCCGGAGTTTTTAATGATCCGCTGCTGAGTTTTGAAATTTACGTGTACAATACCAAATTTAGGGTTGTATCCTTCGGCCCATTCAAAATTATCCATCAGTGTCCACACAAAGTACCCACTGATATTTACTCCTTCCTGTTTGGCTTTTAGCAGTTGTTTCAGATAACCTTTAAAATAATTAATCCTTGCGGTATCATTAATTACCCCATTTACCAATACATCTTTAAAGGCCGCCCCGTTTTCTGTAACAATAATATTGTGAACACCTTCATAATTCCAGAAACGTTTTAGTACCCGGTAGAAACTCTCGGGGTTGATTTCCCACTTCATGGCCGTATGCGCAACTTTTCTTGCCGGTGCTGTTACCTCTGATGCCTGTACATAAGGTATTAACGAATTATATTTTATAACCAGCGGGAAATAATTCTGGATACCGATAAAATCAAAATCAAATTTCATCTGCTGCGTGTACTTCCAGGCTTTACTGTGCATGTATAGTTTATCCATTAAAGGAAAATCATCATAAGGATAATTCATACCCAGGGCCGGTTCAATAAAAAGGCGGTTAAGTAAAAGATCCATCCGGTTAGCCGCTTTAATATCTTCCGGTTTGGAAGTATAAGGCAATACTTCGCTGCAGGAAAAAGTTGTACCAATATTAGCATTACTTACCAGTTTACGAATAATATGTCCTCCGGCAGCCTGTGCTATTACAGCATTATGTATGGCGGGAAAAAAGGTATCAATACCTGTTTTACCCGGTGCATGCTTACCCAGCATGTAGCCTAACGAAACAAAGCCCATTGGTTCGTTGAGAATAATCCAGTTTTTAACTTTTGCTCCATATTCCTTTGCACAAAAACTTACATAATGATGAAACCATTTTTGCATTTGCACACTTGCCCAACCGCCTTCTTTTTGTAATTCATGGGGCAGGTCCCAGTGATAGAGTGTAACAAACGGAATTAATCCCAACGATAAACATTCATCAATTACATGGTGATAAAAAGCTACCCCCTCCCGGTTAGCTTTACCAACACCACCTGGAAAAATGCGGCTCCACGAAAAAGAAAAACGAAATACGGTAAACCCTAACGCTTTGGTAAGCCTAAGGTCATCTTTATACCGGTAATAAAAATTGCAGGCTTCATAAGGGGTTGCATTATTTTTAATTTTACCCGAACGTTTGGCAAAAACATCCCAAATGGAAAGTCCCCGGCTGTCGGCATCGTATGCTCCTTCATTTTGTGCAGCTGCAATAGCTACGCCCCATAAAAAATCGTTGCCAAATAAATGAGCGGACATTTATGCAGGTAAAATTTATACGAAGTTGCCGCTGATTTTCTGTGCCAGTATTAAGCAATTATTAATTTTTGAAGCGATAGCCTTTGAGGCCGTATACATAAAAATAACGTACCGGTATTCCCGATCGGGTTTGAATAATGATTTCAGGTTGATCGACCGTAGTAAACTGGCTGATCAGCTGAGGAGAGGGTGAATGATAATTATTGGAAGTAGTGATAAAATAGGCATCACATCCCTTGTATAATTGTTTCCGCTGATTATTCAGCCAGTAATAGTTGTGGATATCATTCAACTCTCCCACACAAAGAAAATTAATATGATTGGGATATGCCAGGTAGTGATCAATATGCGAAGCCGGGAACCATTTATCGCTTATAATAAAAGCACCGGGTTTGGTATTTCCCTGCTGCTGATCACTTTTATAAAAAGTCATGAACTGCCGGGCAAAATTTTTCCATCCATACATATCCAGCGTAAAATCTCCATCACCAAATTTTTCTTTTGTTTTGTTTCCCAAAGTACCCGGATAGAAATTAATAAGCCACCACCCGCTTATAATTGCTGTTAACAATAAACCATTAGCAGCTAATAATAATCTTAAGGCGTATTTCTTTTCCGCCATCCAGGCAGCAGCTATAAGTAACATACCTGTATAAGCCGGGCCTGTCCAATGAGGCAATGTATCCCTGAACAGGGAAATAAATATTACCACTGTTATTAAGGGTAACGAAAAGAAAAGCAGGAGCAGCGCTTTTTGCCTGGTTAAAAAGTTTTTCCCGAAAAACAATGCGGCTAATGCGGCGAGGCAGATAAAAAAGTTAACCGGGTTATTATACAAAATTTCGCCGGTTAATTCAGTCAGCAAGCTATTCCAGTTAATATACGAGCCCAGCTGATTAACCCGGTTACTATGATAAGTATAGGTGATGAAATTATTATCCATGTTCCAGATAAAAATGGGAAACAGGCAAAGTGTTGTTAATAACAGGGCAAGGTAAAAAGCAGATTCTTTAAGCCAGTTACGGTTAAGGAACAGGATATACATACCTAAACCCACCCATAAGAATATAGCATGAATTTTACAAAGAATTGCTATACCGGCCACCAATCCAAACACAATCATCTTTTTTCTTTTGCGGTCAGTTATTTCATGTGTATTAAATACATCAACCGCTGTATTTAAGGAAAGTAGCCAAAAAAATAACTGCGGTGAATCAGGTAATATAAATGTACCGGCAATAAGGCTGCAGTAAACAGAAGCAGTAAACAGGAGTGCTGCATAATATCCTGCTTTTTCGTTTTTAATTTTTTTTGCGGTTAAAAATATCAGCCAGGT
Source organism: Sphingobacteriales bacterium (assembly GCA_003963365.1). Taxonomy (GTDB): domain Bacteria; phylum Bacteroidota; class Bacteroidia; order Chitinophagales; family Chitinophagaceae; genus AWTP1-9. The sequence continues at coordinate 489,984 of RXJG01000004.1, read as the reverse complement.
ATTACTGGCGGCACAAATAATGGCACCCAGCCTGATGAATAGTTCATTATTCAGTAAAAGATTTATTGTTGACAACCGGATAAGAACTGCCACACCGGGAGGATGATCAAAATAATTCCATTGCAGGTCAAGTGCATATGTCCAGTAATATACTTCATCATTACCAAGTTCTGTAGTGGCTGCTATAAAGCAACGAATGACAGAGGCAACAGCTATGAGTATTAAAACTTTCCTGCGCAAACCGGTTTATTTAAAAGTGATATAGCTGTTGGCAAAATAATTCCAGAAGAAAACAATACCTGTTACTATTAATTTAACGAGATAAAAATTCTTCTGCGTTTGCTTCAGCAATAACCACAATAAAAAATTATTAATTAGTAAACCTGCCAGTGATACTAATAAAAAAAGAGAAAACTGCAGGGCTACCTGCCGGTTATGGCTTTCAAAAGTCCAGACCCGGTTTAATATGTAGTTATTGATCACAGCAAGCGTAAAGCCAACGGAATTTGCTAAAAATTTATTCCAGCGTAATCTTTCTTTACAAAACCAGGTAACAGAAAAATCAACAATAATACCCGTAACTCCTACCAATCCAAATTTGATGAATTTTGCTGCAGCAACTAAAAGCATTCGCTACTGGGTTAGTTGTTTAAAATAGCGGGGAGGATACCACTTCCAGCTTAGCGGCCGGATAACCTGTATAAGCCAATAACTTATTAAAGCAAATGCCACACCCACAAAAGCACCGGCCACCACATCGCCTAAAAAATGTTGTGCCAGGTAAATACGGGAATAACCAACCATAACGGCTGCCAGTAAAAAGTAAGGTGTGTATCTTTTATTTAAACTGAACAGGGTTAATATGGTAGCTGCTGCAAATGCAGAGGCGGTATGACCGGAAGGGAAACCCGACGCATTGGATAATGAAACTCCCCCGATAAAATAATCATATTGGTTTTGAAGAAAGAACATCCGGGGACGGGGTGAGTAAATAAGGTTTTTAAATACCTGCGAAACTAAGCCCGATAATAAAAAAGCAGTAAGGAGGTTAATAGTTAAACGATATTTTTTCCTTAATAAAAAAAATAACACCAGCAATAAAGAGAAAATACCATCGCCCAAAAAAGTATATACCCTGAAAAAATTATTGGCCCATGTATAATGCCAGGTATTTAGTAAAAGAAAGGAGCCGGCTTTAGAAAATGTCAACAACAAAACCAATGACAAAACGGTAAATAAAAAGTATCCATTGAAAAACTTTTTATTTTCTTCATATAGTGTACGTATTGTTTGCATTATAACAGTATTGGTGCAAACATATATACCATACAAAAACTAAAAGTTAATTGAAGATTAGCTTATCATCAATAAAAGATTAGCAAAATGTTATGCCTGCGGTCAGATAATGCTATTAACAGATTCTTCTGCCAGTCCAAAGCTCAGAGTCATCCCCGCCCCGCCCACTCCATTAAGGATATAGACGTCTTTATCCGGCGAAAAGAATATTTCGGTATCGCCATTGGTCATTTTAGCATACACTCCGTTCCAGGTTTCCGCCAGCTGATAGGATTTGAATTTGGCAAAAGTTTTAAGATAATCAATCACCATTTTATTGATAAAGTCTTTATCAAAAGGGTCGTGGGTTAATCCATATTCATGTGAGTCGCCTACGGTAAGTTCTCCTTTTTCGTTTTGAGATACCATTACATGTATTCCCCAATCCATATATTCACTCATTTCATCATTATACCGTTTACGTAATGCCGGCAGAGAAGGGGCTGCTTTAAAACTGCCGTAATGCGCTAATGATAACCCTCCGCATAAAGACGGACCGATTTTCCAGAATTGTGGTTGCGGTGCAAACCGCATCATTTGCAGTTTACATTTTGTTATTTGCAAGCGGTCAAATTCCTCTGGGTATAAGGTTTCAAAATCAGCACCGGTACAAATAAAAAATAAATCAGCTTCATATTCTTCGTGGTTACCAATAAAGGCTGTATTATCAGTAATAAAGCTGATACATTTACCCCAATGAAATGTTACATCATATTTTTCTTCCAGGTAAGCCGGTATCAGTTCAATAGCCTGTCTTGGATCAACAATCACTTCCGTAGCACTAAACAAACTCCCGATCAATCCGTTTTCAACAATGGCTTCCGACCGGGCCAGTGTTTGTTCTTTATTTAATAAAGCAGTTTTTCTTTCTTTTAAAAAAAGCGTATTCAATTCCTGTAACACGGTCCATTCATCCGGATGATAGGCTAAATGAAGACTTCCGGTATCATCATACCAAATACCCGCTTCTGTACAAACTTCTTTCCATATACTTCTGCTGATCATTGCCCTGTCAAATAAATTACCAGATGGCTGACCAATGGGCCACACCATTCCAAAGTTGCGGACCGAAGCACCAACGGCCTTATGATTTTTGTCAAAAACATTTACAGAAAATCCCCTGATGGCTAATGCTCTTGCTGTTGCTAATCCAACTATGCCGGCTCCAATGACGATGGCGGAACGAGTTTCCATTTTCCTGTTGATTTATCTTTATGCTGATTGAGAAAATACTGCAATGAAACAATGGTACAAATTATACCCAGCAATGCAAACCAAACTACCCCCTGCGAATAAAACCGGGACCAGCTGATATTGAAACTAAAAAATTCTTTAATCAGCATGATCAAAACACTGCCCAGGTAGCCAAATGAATCGGCCACATAAATAAGAAAACCGGCATTCCCTTTTAATTTGAAAAGGGCAATCATTCTTTCAAACAGAATACAGTTGAACGGGATGTAAGCAGTGTAAAGCCCCAGGCCAATAAGTAGCATCCACCAATTACCATTTAACCGGCCATTTATAAAAAGCAGGGAGGCTACGCCGCTTATTATAAAACCTGCAATAATTATTATATGCACCAGTTTAAAAGCCAGCAGGTTTTTTCGTACAAAAACCATTAATGCCATTATTGCCAGCACCACTATTGATATCAGCGTTTCTGTACCAGCGTATAACTGGTAATTTTTTCCATATCCCAGCTCTTTCCACATAACTACCATATAGTTATCCCGTATATCCCGCATGATGGTTAAAAAGAAATAACTGATGACCATTAATAAAATGCCAGCAAAAAACCGGGTTATTAATTTTTTTCGTTCATTCACATCCATTGGTAAACGCTCTGTCCGTTCTTCTTTATCTTCCTTATCGGGTAACGGGATTTTTTCCAGTAAAAAGATGAATAAGCAAATAGGTATGATAAAAACAGCCCCGGTTACAAACGGTAACCAATAATCATTTATTCCCAATATATCTTTTAACCAAAGGGCAGCAGAACGGGTGAAGCCCCCGGCGAAAATGAAGCTTACCGCCATAACTGATCCTATAAAATCGGTTGCCTTTCTTCCTTCCACATAACTAAAAACAATGCCCCACATAAAACCAAGTGAAAACCCGTTAATGGCCATACAAATAATACCCCATGGAGATGGCACTACCGCTAACAACAATAAAGCAAGCCAGGAAACCATTATAAGGAACAATCCGGTTTTCCAGCGGGAGGCTCTTTTAAGTTCAGCAATGAGCCGGATGCCGTAAAATTTACTGAGCATATACCCGATTACCTGGCTGATGATAAGCATTGTGGGGTAAGAAACACCGGCAAAACTTGTGCCTCCAAAATTTACAACGGTAAACGGCTTACGAAAAGCATACACGCAGGTATAAGTTAAAAAAGCAATAACTGCTGCATATACTGCAACAGCTATTCGTTTTGCCTTTGCTGAATATATATTTGATTTGCTCAATAATGTTATTGTTCAATGATGGCCGGTAGTTCTGCTAAGCTGTCAATAATATAATCCGGGTGATATTCTTTTAATTGATCACGGGTATAAGCACCGGTGGTAACACTGATTACTAACCCGCATCCGGCATTTTGTCCCTCAACAATATCCACTTCCGTATCGCCTACTTTTGCAATGGCCTGTACATCTTTAATGTTCAATTCGTTTTTAATTTTCTGTATCATATGCGGATGTGGCCGGCCATACGGAACTTCATCACTTGATATTACATAATCAACGGTGCCATTATCATTCCAGCCAATTCGTTTAAGGATAGTGTTAGTAATTGCCTGTGTAAAGCCTGTATTCAAAGCTATTTTAATACCGTTTTCTTTCAGCTGCTGAAATGTTTCTGCAGCATGTGGTAATGGTGACAACTCTGTTTCCTCGTAAAAACGGATCATGTCGCTGGTAAAAGAAAAATGTATTTCCGCTATCAGTATTTCATTTTCCTTTTGCGGGGGATAATATTTTTCCAGCAGCATTTTTATGGCATCCACCTTACGGTAGCCCATTACACTATTTACTACTTCTTCCGGAACGGGATAACCCGCCTGTTTAAATGCTTTGAGAAACGATTCTTTTACATTTCCTTTATCTGTTACCGTAGTGCCGGCAATGTCAAATACTACTAATTCAATAGCCATTTATTTAGTTTTAAAATAACACCGCTTTATTTTTTGATTCCTTCCGGAGGTAGTCCGTCATCATTAGTTTATACTTATCCAAATCGGGTAATGATTTGTTTAATTCTTTAGCGGCTTCATCAATACGGCGCATTTCAATCATCAACGGAAACAGTGCATGTTGTTCAAATAATATGGCTTCCCCGTCTTGCATTTTTCCACCCTGGTATCCTAAGGTTATTTTACTGGCCTCACTTAATTGTTCATAGTAGGCAGGATACTTCCAGGTCAGATAACGTTTGGCATCTACATGACCCTGTACCAGTCTTATCAGCCGTTCAGAAAAACCCCGGGCTTTTAAAAATTCTCCCCCCACTTTTTCGTGATTGATGGTACCATACCCGTTCATGCTATTTTCACCAAATGAAGAAACACAGATATGCCCAATATCATGCAGAAAGGCCGCTAAAATAAACTCTTCATCGTATTCACCCTGTTCTGCCAACTCTGCAGATTGACACATATGTTCTAACTGAGTAACCTTTTCACCAGCGTATTCTTTGCCCCCGTGAGATTCATAAAGAGAAAATATCTCTTCTACTACTGCTTCAATTGTTCTGGCTGTCATAAAAATTATTTTACTGCTATTAAAGTGTCATTAGTTGCAGTTTTATCTTCTTTTCCGAGCATATTAACAAGAAGTCTGCTGATATTCTTTTGTTTTAATTCACCTGCCACCTTTATTTCTCCCAGGGGCACTATTCCGGGGCCTATCATTGCAGCCCAGATTTTTTTAGAGCCTGGTGTGAGTGGACCATGACGTTTCCAGCTGGACTCATACTCATAGCCCCTGCCATGATCTGTGGTAATGATAAAAGTGGTTTTGTTTTTATAGATATCATTCGTTTGAACATAGTACCATAGTTCTTCCAGGAACTTATCAAACTGGTTGGCCTGTTTCAAATACATGTCGTACCTGCCGCTGTGTGCCCATTCATCCGTTTCACCAAAACCGATGTATACTATTTCAGGATGATTTTTATCAATGAACTCTTTGGCAGAAACGAAGGTGAGCATATCATAGCGGGTTGATTTCTTTTCATTCACCAACTGCGATTGAACTGTATTCAGTTTTTGCTGCCCTTCGGTTAAATCTTTTCCTTCCACATTTTTATACCCGCTGTTAATGACTATTCCGCTTCTTTTTTCATTGAAAATGTAAGGGAAAACATCCCATGAAGTAAAGGCTGCTACTTTATTCCGGTACCGGTCTTCCTTATTCAGCTTCTCCAAAAAACTCTGATTACTGTTGTTCAGTTTCCGGTTTGTATTGACCATTATATCTGTAGTGCCGGTAAGCAATTCATTATAGCCCGGGTAAGAAAAACCAAAGATGTTGCTTACATTCACTTCATTATTAAATTCACGGTTACCCAGTAATTGCCCTTTTACCGCCACTACATTCCATAAAAAAGGCATCAGTTTTTTTCTTCTTTCTTCCGGGTTATCTGACCAGTATAAAAGCTTACACAGTTCAGGATCTTTGGTATATTCTTTATCATTGATCAGTAAGGAATCAGCCCCATTAAAAATTTCATTCCATCGAAAACCATCCGTAGTGATCAGGAAAATGTTTTCCGTTAATGAATCTTGTTTTTCTAATTGAGGATATTTAGGTTGCTGCTCTGCTGGTGAAACAAAATTTAGTTCAACAGCGAGGAACAACAGTGCTGCTAAAATTTTCATCAGGTGGTAATTAATAAGCAAAATAAAAGCCCGTATGTGAACGGGCTTTTAAGCAAAGATTATTTAATCGTTACGTAACTGATCAATCATCGCCGCCTTTATCTTTATCCACCAGCTTTACAAAAGCACTTCTTCTTGGTGCAGGCATTTTGCTGTCCTCGCCTTTTACTGCTTTCCATATTACTTCGCTGAACAATAAATCGGGAACCCGGTCTTCTTTAATAAAATCGAAAGTGGCACTGAGTTTAGCACTGGCTGTTTCTTTAGTGTTTACTTCAGTAATATCAATTTGGGCCGGTAAGGCATTGTATGATGTATAATCAGGTGTAGCTGTAAAACATCTCCACATTGGAACTGCGGCAGCATCATACTGACTCATCGGCGGTATTCCTAATATCAATTCAATAGTTCGCAGCATTGATGAAGTGGAATACATGGTGTGATCCACATATTTTCTTTTTACATAAGGTCCTACTACAAATGCAGGACTTCGATGTGCATCCACATGATCGGGACCATTTTGTGCATCATCTTCTAAAATAAATACCACACTTTCTTTCCATATAGGGCTATGCGATAAATAATCAACAAACATTCCCACGCCCCAGTCATTATCGGCCACATGTGCAAATGGTGTGGGGCGGCCAATACTTAACCCTTCTGTATGGTCGTTGATGATACGCAATGTGCTTAACCGTGGTAAAGCATTTACCGCCACCAGCGAATCAAAATCTTTTTTCCACTGGTTGGCTCTTGCAGTGTCTCTTACTCTTTGATCCCAACTGGTGTAGTAAGTACAGAAATGATCTTTTATTACCGGTATGTTTGGTTTATAATCATCAGCAAACTCGCCATAAGTTCTATACGTTATACCGGCTCTTTTACAATGATCCCATATAAAACCTTTGGGTGGATTGGCGATAGCCCTGTTCCCCTCCGCATCATAACTGCCGCCACGGCCACCATAATCGGTAGGCCATGTTTTTTCTAAATAATCAACTGCGTTGGCAGCCATGCTCCAGTTATGACCATCTGCACTTACTTCCGCATCTACATAAAAATTATCAAGCAACACATAATCTCTGGCCAGTTTATGTTGATTGGGTGTAATTTTTTCTCCAAATAATACCAGGCTGGTATCACCATTTCCTTCCGGCATATCGCCCAGTACCTGGTCATAGGTCCTGTTTTCTTTTATAATGTAAAAAACATATTTAATAGGCGAGGGATCACCCACTTTCATGGGGATGGGGTTTCCTTTTTCACCTTCGGCATGTAATTCTTTATCCTTGGTATAAGGAGTATTTTTATAAACTGTTTTTGAATAAGCTGCCAGTTTTGCTGCTGATGGTTCATCAATGATACTCATGGTTCCCTTCATTAAACCTCCTATATATTGCGTTCCTGCCTCCCCTTCGTTATCGGCCTCCTGGTATTTTACTTTTTGTTTTTTTCCTGCAGGATTTGGCCCATTTGGATTGGCAAAAGATTGAAACCCTTTTCCGTTGGCAACAAATATTTTTTGGCCAATTACTTTAACATTGGTGGGATACCATCCCACGGGAATAAATCCTTTTGATTTACTGCTTCCGGGAGCAGTAACATCAAATACCGCTAAACTATTATTATCAGCATTGGCGATGTACAATGTTCTTTCATTGGCAGATAAAGCCAACCCGTTTGCGGCCGATCCTATTGGTGCATTGGGATACAATGCAGTATTTAAGACTTCCAGTACTTTTCTTTGTTTGATATTGATAACGGAAACACTGTTATCATTTGCATTAGCCACAAACAAATACTTTCCTGTTTTTGAGAGTAATAATTCATTTGGATTATCGCCAACATTTATTTCATCAGTAATCTTTTTTTGTTTCACATCATAAACTAAAACCTTATCTCCTCCCCATAATGATATATACAATTCTTTTTTATCGGGAGAAAGTAAACAGGCATAAGCCTCTGCTCCCAACGAAATTTGCTGCAATACTTTTTTGGTTGCGAGATCAATTGCATAAAAAGAATTGTTTTCTTTTGTTACTACATACATTTTATTTGCCGCATCATCTATCTCTATACCGGAGGGTGAAATTTTATTGGGCCATTTTCCGCCGAGCTTTATACTGTCGTTCAGTTTTAATTTATTATTGACAATGGCATATTTCAAAATCCAGTTATCATTACCACCGCTGGCATACAAATATTTTTCATCTGCACTGAACTTTAGTCCATACCATGATTTTGGTATTTCAATATTGTCCAGCACCCTTTCTTTAATGGGATCAATTAACTGAATGCTCTGCACACTTTGCCCGTTATTGGTAACTGCCATCAACTTTTTGGTTTTTGATACGGCAATATTCAATGGCAAATCACCTAATGGTAATGATCTTCCTGCAGGAGATAATGTCCATCCATTGGGAAGTAATACAGAATAGGATTGTTTAAATTTACCAGGCTGTGCCGGCAACAACAAACAGTAGCCTGATGCCACCAAAAAAGAAAGTATTTTTTTCATTTGAAAATTAAATGTTATCGTAAGTTACTAATTATTGGTTCAACTGGTTGGGCTACCGGATGGTTAGCAGTAAATTTAAATCCTAATAATGCAGCGATGGTTGCTGCAAATTGTTTTTGATAAAGCTGAATATTTTCTTTTTGTTCGCCACCGGGTTTTATATCCGGGCTGATGATGGCCATCCATATTTCATGTGCATCTTCTATTTTACCACCATGATGCTGCCAGTTGGCTTTTACTTTATCACCCCTGCCATGATCACAGGTAACAATCAATGTGGTTTTATCTTTATACTGGTCCAGTGATTGCGCTATTTTCCATAAATCGGCAATCATCGCATCTTCGGCATGAGCACTTTTTAAATACTGATCGTATAAACCGGCATGGGCAAAATCATCTGTTTCATCAAATGCTATATACAATACTCTTGGTTTATATGATTTCAAATACTCTCTTGCAGCAAAATAAGTGAACACATCGGGTCTTACGCCAATAGGCCGTGTAGTTAAAAACTGCATATCATTAATGAGTTTTAACTCCGGTGTATTAAAATGCAGTGAATCCACATCGGCATTTACATATATACCGCTGCGTTTAGTATTTAAAATATAAGGAAACACATCCCAGGTGGAGAAAGCGGCTACTTTGCCAGTGAATCCTTTTTGTTTATTAATAAATTCCAGTACATTTTCATTGGGGTTCGGAATTTTATCATTCGTGTTCATGGCCGTATCTGGATAACCGGTAAAGATTTCATTATACCCGGGGTAAGAGAACCAGTATGGATTGGCATTATCCACCTTATTATTGTATTTACGGTTACCATACAGGCTACCCTTTGATTCAACGGCTGACCACAAAAAAGGAAAAAGTTTTTTTCTTCTTTCCTCTACTGTTTCGGCCCAGTAATTGTTTTTCACATCCTCTTTATCCCTTGTATAAATACTGTCATTTATTAATGCAGGATCAACTCCCTTAAATACTTCATGCCAGCGCATGCCATCCAGTGTAACAATAATTACATTTTCAGTAACTGGTTTTTTTTGTGCTAATAAAACAACGCTGATCAGCAGGCTAAAAATTTTCAGCAATAAATATTTCATATTATGATTTTGTAATTGGATGAAAAAACAGATATAAAGGCGAACCTGAAAAGGTTCGCCCTGATTTCATCTAAACTTGCTTTCTATTATTAAAAACGACAACTTATTTTACAAGCCACATTAAAGCATTAATATCATCACTGCCGCCATATTGAGATTGCACAGCAGCTTTATAATTGTCAGAGTTTACACTTCTCTCATTAGAGGGGTATTGAAAACGCTTGGGTATAATACCTCCGTTACCAGTACCCGGGCCGGCACTAAAAACGGGCACCCCGGTTCTTCTCCACTGGTAATATGCCTGTAAACCTGAATTGCGGGCATAGGCCAGGTATTTTTGGGTGAGTATTTGCGTTAAGCCATCCGCGGTATTTCCTTTATACTTTACAGCTGGTTGATTAAAGTAATCAGAAAACTTAAAATTAACAGTATACGTTACATTTCCTGAACCATCGCTTTTTCTGAACACCACCTGGTTATCTCCATCTTTAATACCGTAGAAGTCAAACATGGCTTTAACTCCGTTTTGATACCAGTTTTCTGCATTACCTGAAATCCAGCCACGATTAATTGCTTCTGCAATACAAAAACAAACTTCGGGATAACTTAATAGAAACGTTGGCTCTGCTGTGAATGTAGTATAAAAATGATTATAGTTGTACAGAGAAAGTTTACCTGCACCGGATAATGCAGCCATAGAACTCAGGTCCTGGCCGGAAGCTGCCCCAACAAAAGAGTTGAAATCAGTGTCAGCATAACCCAGGCCCCTTGCCGGCTCTGCAACTACCATTGCTCTTAAATCATGTAAAGAAGCCAGGGTATTGAGCCAGGTGGCGGCTATGTTTAATCTTCCTGCATTGTTACCGTAGTTGGAAGGATTATCGGGATAGTAATTGTATTGTGAGTTATAAACATACTGAAGGTTATCAGTATTGCTGGAAAATATAGGATATGCTTTTGAATTATTGATAATGGCTGAAAATTGTGCAGCAATATTTAAATCCGCATCGGAAGATTTTTTACTTAATTCAATCAATACCCTCAGCTTATAACTGTTCACTGCTTTTTGCCATTGCACCAGGGCATCTCTTCCATTATTACCACCATAAACACCACTGGAAGCTTCTTTATAATAAAAGTCGCCAGAAAATTCAAGAAATCCATTGGCCAGTAAATTATTCAGCAAAATATTGGCAGAATCCAGCCAAACCAGTGATTGTTTAAATATTTGTTTTTGTGAATCATATTTAGGTGCAGTATTACCGACGCCTTTTAATGCATCTGTCATGGGAAGATCGCCTACTTTCTCAGACATGTTCACAAAAAAGAAAGCACGGAAAAATAAACCTAATGCATGATATGGGTTATTATCTGTTCCTGTTGCTTTTCTTGCCTGTGCTTCCATAGCAATTACATTATTTAAAGTGCCATAATTAAGGCCGGCACTTCCGCTCCAGTATTTATTATCGCCATAATAAGTATAATTAGAGCAAATGAACTGACCGGCTTTATCTTCCCAGTCGCCGGGATAAACAACCATATCATTTAATACCGAACGAAGGATTACTCCCGGGGGAACAGATTGCGGCAAATTTTTGTTTAAAGAATTCTCTTCAAACTTTTTGCTGCAGGAAGAGGCAATGATAGTAATTGCCGTTACTGCTATTATTGATTGAAATAGTTTCATAATTATATTCATTAAAAGTTTTATCAATTTGATTAGAACACCACGTTAATATTAACACCATAACTTCTTGTTGTGGGTGTTTGCAGGTTGTATTCCCTTCTGATACTATTGAAAATATCTCTTCCCGGGTATTGATCCACATCTATATCTTTAAATGCTTTGGGGAAGAAATATAACAGGTTGCGACCCACCAGGGAAATATCCACTCTTGAAATAGCTGTTTTAGCCAGTAATTTGGCTGGTAATGAATAAGTGATGACTACTTCTCTGAGTTTTGCATAGGTTTTACTTACCATAGTATGTTGGGGATCGTTAAAGAAGCTGCTCACATAATCCTGTATCCAAAAAGTAGCTGTTTTATTTTGAGCAAATTTCAAATCTTTGTAGTTAGTGATTACACCGGTTACAGGGTCATATTGAATGTTGCTGCTTCCGCCTATAACCTGCACACCATCTTTGCTTAACATAGGTGTACCATCTGAATTGTATGCCCCGCTGTAGCCGGGGTCACCCCAATGTTGTGATTCGTATAAACGTGCAGCACCAATTACTCCTTCATTCGTATTAGCTCCACGGCCACCTTCAGTTAACTTACGCAATACACGGTCCTGAATCTTTCCGCCCACCATACCATCAAACTGGAATGACAAGCTGAATGATTTATAAGTAAACTTGTTATGAATACCCCAGGACCAGTCGGGATCAGAATGACCTAAGTATTGTGCTTTGGGCAGGTAAATGGGGAAACCAGATTCATCATGAATTACTTTCCCATCAGGCGTCATTGCTTCATAATCTCCAAATAATTTGTCAACACGATCTCCAATATGATAAGGATAACCAGTACCATTTGATACTTCAGTTAACCCTCCGGCAAATGAAGAGAATACTTCTTTATAAGTTGCCCAGTTAAACATCACATCCCAGTTAAAGTTTTTACCGGTAACAGGTGTACCGGTAACAGATACTTCAGCTCCGGTTCTCTTAGTAGTTCCGCCATTGGTAGTGAAATAACTTAAACCACTTGCTTCAGAAACAGATTGATTATAAATTTTAGGCCCATCTTTATAAGTAAAATGAGTGGCACTCACTCCTAAACGGTTTTTAAGAAAGCGGATATCAAATCCATATTCATAATTTGATCTTGAAGTAGGTTTGATACCGGGATCAATGGTGTAATTAGGAGATGCTGCACCAATTTTATTATCATAAGTAGGGTATGTATAAAATGGTGGAGTAGCTAATTGATAGTTAGGGCCACTATAAGGAGTATAATACCCATTACCATATCCAACAGGACTACCAACGCCCAAACTCTGAAAAGCTGCACCAGCGTATGGACTGGTACCTCCGTCTTTCACATTTACATAGGCCCCTCTTATTTTGAGGAAGGAAATAACCTGTGGTAATTTCACATAATCAGAAATAACAGAGCTGGCAGAAACGGAAGGATAGAAATAAGCATTTTTAGTGGTTGGTAATGCTGAACTTTTATCTACACGACCCGTGGTAGAAATGGTGAAATAGTTTTTATAACTGAGATCAACTGAATAATAAGCACTCAGCATTAACAGGTCGGACCCGAATGAATAAGAACGGATAGGTTTTAATGAATTAAGGAAGGTGTACACATTGGGAACAATCAGCTGATCAGTACTGGTGTAGCTGGACCCAAACTTCATATTACGCATAGAACCACCACCTGTAGCACTTACTGATAATCCACTGTTCTGCACATTCGTTTTATTATAACGAACTAAAACTTCCGTATTGTTTTCCCAAAGATCACGACGGTCTTCCCGATAGTTGCCATGATTATGTTCATCACCATAAGGATGAGTGGAGAAAGGCATTTTTTCTGTACGCAGTAGGTTATAAGTAGTAACATTTGAGCGAGCCATTACATCGAGATCCTTATTAATCTTATAATTGAGCGCCACCCAACCGTACAAATCATTTTTGTAATGACCACGCAGCCATTCATAACTCATGAAATAGGGGTTGTGATAACGTTTGTATTCAACAAAGTTTGACTGAATACCTTCTTTACCGGGCTGCCAGTAGTTTATAATGTTTGGATCTTTTACATTCCAGTCGGCACCAGTCCATATATCTATATTATATATGATGCTATTGGGACCATACACCACATCAGGCGTATTTTTAGTAAACTGGCGATTGTAGTTAATATTGGCTTCTACTTTAAATTTATTGCTCACCTCATAACTTCCAATCAAATTCATGTTAAGTGTATTGAGACTGGTATTAGGTGTAATACCTCTTTGATATCCGTCTGAAACAGACATCCTCACACTGGAACGGTCAGTAATAGCAGAGAAGCTGATATTATTATTGGTTAACAGGCCTGATTGTAAAAAATTCTGCAGGTTATCTTTTCCTCTTGATACCCATGGAGTAGGTTCAATATGTCCAACGAATTTTGAACCATCAGCAAAAGTAGTGGTATAGGTTTTGGTTGGATCATATTTACCATCGTATTGAGGTAATAATAATCCAGCATCCATGCGTGGGCCCCATACATCATAATCTTTATCATTTACACCGGAGCCGGTACCATTACTATTATAATCACCAAAAGCATATTGCTGGTAATCGCCACCACCATATTGGTTTTGTACTTTAGGTATAGCGATAAAACCTTTGTTGATTTGTGTGCTGCTGTTGAACTCAACAGTAAATCCTTTGCTATTTTTCTTACCTCTTTTTGTGGTAATAAGAATAGCACCGTTGATACCCCTGCTTCCATATAAAGCTGCAGCAGTGGGTCCTTTTAACACAGTGTACGTTTCAATATCATCCGGACTGATATTCCATGTATCGGAATTAATAGGAATACCATCCACTACATAAAAGTTTAACGGCGATCCTCTTAATAATACCGTTGGTGAAGCAAGCAACTCCTGGTTGATACCCACATTAAGACCAGCCACTTTTCCTACCAATCCATTTACCGGGTTTGGTTCTCTTGCTTTTAATAATTCATTCCCTTTTACTTCCTGGATAGAATAACCTAAACGTTTAGTTTCTTTCTTAATGCCCAGGGCTGTTACCACTACTTCATTTAATACTTTATTATCGGCATCAACAATAATGGAAACTTCTTCATTAATGTCTGTTATAGTAAATTCGGTTAATTTAATCCCCACACCGGATATTACCAGTATATCCTGTGGTTTTGCTTTGATACTGAACTTACCTTCCACATTGGTAATAGTAGTTTGTTTGGTTCCCTTTAAAGAAACGCTTGCTGAGGCAACTGGCGCCTGGTCGGCTTTTGATATCACTTTACCGCTGAATAACTGCTGCGCAGAGGCAGTAAAGGACAGCATCACCGTAAACAGGAATAAGCATATTATCCCGTTAATGGTCTGACTTTTTCTCATAAACATGTTGATTAATAATTGAAGAAATATTGATGCTGCAAAATTTAACAAGCTATTTAACGGATACATTAATGAATGATTAGGTAATGATGAAGGAAATGTGACGGAATTATTATATCGCTTGCCTTTACAATTTCTTGACAGTTGCGTAACAATTAGGTAATTTATTGTAGTTCATTTTATGGCTCTGTAACTTTAGTAGTAACAACGATTGTATAAAATAAAACGGGTTAGTAAAAAACACTTTTTAAAGTAGGTTGAAATTTTAAACAGGTACTCCTTTTTAAGCCCTCCGTATCTGTTTTGTTTTTAAAACGGGTCTTCTTTCGCAGTTGTTTAAATGTTTAAAGGCAGTCCGGGACTGCCTTTTTTTATTTCCCCACCATTCCCGGCTTTAAAAAACTTAACATTGGAATTATTAAGCTATCATTATTTTTACGTTAACTTTTAAAACTGATAGTTATGACGGAATCCAGCGCAACACCACCTGCGGGTAACACTTTAAAGGAGAAGAAGCTCCGCAAAGTTATTGAGGAACGCTTAGCGATTTCTCTGTTAGAATACAGACCTATACTGGGCGAAAAAAAATTTGATTCCCGTATAAAAAAAGCCGGGAAATTATTTGCGGCTGATATTGTAAAATTTTCTGCTAATGGTAAAAAGAAAAAAACGGTGAAAAAAGCAGCCGTAAAAACAGATTGATCCTTTTAAATATTAACCCGTTTCGCACCCCTTTTAAGGGGTGTTTTTTTATTTGTTAACCTTAGCATCATATTAATATAATATTTGCGTAACCGGGTGTTCACGATGTGGTAATAAGAGTTATTGATCTTTGTGAAACTTTCGTCCTCGTGAACAAACGCACACCAGAAGTAATCATCATTTCCGATGTACATCTTGGCACATTTGGATGCCGGGCAAAAGAATTATCCAATTATTTATCAGCCGTAAAGCCAAAAGTACTGGTACTTAACGGTGACATCATTGATATATGGCAGTTCAATAAACGATACTGGCCCAAAAGCCATATGCAGATAGTGAAACAAATTACCGAAATGATACTGGATGGTGTGGAAGTGCATTATATCACCGGTAATCATGATGAGATGCTGCGCAAGTTTACTGGTTTTAAAATGGCTAATCTTTCTATCAGTAACAAGTTAATGCTGACACTTGATGGCAAAAAATGCTGGATATTTCATGGTGATGTATTTGATGTTACCATGAAGCATTCCAAATGGTTAGCCAAATTGGGTGCCATTGGGTATGATACCCTTATTTTATTAAATGCTTTTATTAATTACCTGTCGCAAAAATTTGGCAGTGGAAAAATTTCATTGTCAAAAAAAATAAAGAATTCAGTTAAATCGGCCGTTGCTTACATTAACAATTTTGAAGACACCGCTGCAGGCATTGCTATTGATAAAGGGTATGACTATGTAATCTGTGGTCATATCCATCAGCCTGCCAATAGAATCATCAGCAATCACAAAGGACAAACCACTTATCTCAACTCCGGCGACTGGATTGAAAACCTTACGGCCCTGGAATATGAAAATGGCGAATGGAATATTTACCAGTACAATGAAAAAGAGTTTTCCGGTGAAGAGTATTATGCCAGCTGTGCTTATGGAACCGCACATTACAACACACAACAATTGTTTAATAACCTGGTAAAAGAATTTGAATTACTACCAGCATAAAACAACAGCTATGAAAGTATTATACGCTATACAGGCAACCGGTAACGGGCACATCAGCAGGGCAAGGGAAATAGTGCCCATTTTACAGCAAAAATGTGAACTGGATATTTTAATAAGTGGTACCCAGGCCGATGTATCTTTACCTTACCCGGTTAAATATCGTTTCAAAGGAATCAGTCTTATTTACAATAATAAAGGGGCATTGTCTTTACTACAAACTGCCGGTCAGTTAAAACTAAAACAGATCCGCAAAGAGATTGATCAGTTGCCAGTTGAAGAATATGACCTGGTGATTAATGATTTTGAACCCATCTCCGCCTGGGCCTGCAAATTGAAAAAAGTTCCCTGTGTTTCTTTAAGTCACCAGGCAGCTGTTGCCAATAAATTTTCACCCAAACCAGGAATGAAAGATATAGCCGGTGAATTAGTATTGAAATACTTTGCACCCTGCCATGAAAAATTTGGTTTTCATTTTGAACAATACGATAGTAATATTTTTACACCGGTAATTCGTTCTCAAATAAGAAATGCTGCTGTTAAAAATGAAAATCATTATACCGTTTATTTGCCCAGCTATCATCATACTTATTTATTAAAACAACTCAGCCGGTATAAAAATGCACAATGGCATATTTTCACAAGAGATATTAAAGAAGAATTAAAAATTGAGAACTGCTTTATTCGTCCTATTCAAAACGAAAGTTTTATTGAAAGTATGGCCGGCAGTAAAGGTGTTTTATGCGGTGCTGGTTTTGAAGGGCCGGCAGAAGCATTGTATTTGAAAAAGAAATTGATGGTGATTCCTATAGCTGGTCAATATGAGCAGCATTGCAATGCAGCAGCCTTAAAAATATTAGGTATCCCTGTTATTAAACATCTTTCCAAAAAATACAGTAGCATTATTGAGCAATGGATCGATAACGATCAGCATATTGAAATTGATTTCCCGGATAACACAGAAGCAGTGCTGGACCTGATCATTGAGAAGTATGGATTTGTTCAAAGTAATTTCCCCGGTATGGTAAGAGCTATCTATCCCAAACGTAAAAAAGCATCCTGATCAGCCCTTAATTTACCCCCATAAAAAACGAAAGCCCCGTAAGACTACGGGGTTTTCTATTTTACTGACATGAGAGAACTGCTGATAGAATTTTATTCAATCAGCACAAAAGTCTTTATCGGGATTTGTATATTCATTTTGTTGCGCAAATTTCAAGGGACTGTTTAAACTAATAATTACTGAAGCATGATTGAATTGTTATGAAAGAAAAGAAGACAGGCATTCATCTTAATTCACCCTGCTTATTCACCAAAAAGAAACACCCCATAAGAATACGGGGTGGAGAATACTTGCTTAAGGAAAACTATGAACGAAAATTACGTTCCGGAGCGAATATCTTTCAACTGGGTTAATGGAATATTATCGTAATATGAACGAATGATTAAAAAATAAAACCCCCGGGAATTCGGGGGTTCTTTTTGCGTTATGAGCCGGAACAGATTGCCTTTACTCTCTGATGGTCCGGCATCGTTAACCCACACTATCCAACCATCTTTATCCTTTTTAAGCCATATCTTAAAAAGGCTGGAATTTTCCAGTAATATCTTTGGGCTGATTCCAGTTCAACCCCATGGATTTTTCACAGTTCTAAAATAACGCTTCCGTTATTCCGGAAATAATTTAGGTGTACAACGGCTTCTTTATTGATTACCAAATGATAAAAAGTGCTTTTCATAGATCAGCAATATCAGTTTTTCAATTTATAGGCTTGCTTAAAAAATACAGGAATTATGCCAAAGCAGGAAAATGTGGAAAAGTAAGAATGACAGTCAAAAATAATTTGTCATTGGAAATAAGATGCAGCCCAAAATCAAATTCTATATTCCGTACCTTTGCACACTTTAAAAATCAGACAGGACAAGTGTTATATGAGCAATAAGTACCGGGAATTCTCGCAACTGAATCTTCCATCTTTTGAACAGGAGATATTGGCCCGCTGGACCGAAAACAAGGCTTTTGAAAAAAGTGTGAGCCTGCGTCAGGGAGCTAAGCCCTTTGTTTTTTATGAAGGTCCACCCAGTGCCAATGGTATGCCCGGCATACATCACGTTATTTCCCGTACGCTAAAAGATTTGGTTTGCCGCTATAAAAGCATGAAGGGTTTCCAGGTAAAACGCAAAGGTGGGTGGGATACCCATGGCTTACCAATTGAATTGGGTGTTGAAAAAGAGTTGGGCATTACCAAAGAAGATATAGGAAAAAAAATCTCAGTTGAAGAATACAATCAAAAATGCCGGGAAGCGGTTTTAAGATTTAAGGATAAATGGGATGAGCTTACCCGTAAAATGGGTTACTGGGTTGATTTAAATGACCCATATATCACTTTCAAAAACGAATACATTGAAACGCTTTGGTGGATATTAAGTGAGTTTTATAAAAAAGGATTACTTTATCAAAGTGTAAGCATTCAGCCTTATTCTCCTGCGGCCGGTACCGGTTTAAGTTCACATGAATTAAACCAGCCGGGAGCTTATAAAGATGTGAAGGATACGAGTGCGGTGGCTATGTTTAAAGTTGTTCGAAATGAGAAAAGTGAGTTCTTGTTCAAAGCAATATCGAATAATGAACAGGGAATAAAAAATGATGAAGTTTTTTTTCTTGCGTGGACAACTACTCCGTGGACGCTTCCTTCTAACCTCGGTTTGACAGTTGGTGCTAATATTGATTATGTATTGGTTCAAACTTTCAATCCATATACACATCTTCCTGTCAATGTTATTTTAGCAAAGGCATTACTTGGTAAATATTTTAAACCGGAAGGTGAGAATGGTGATTTTGAAAATTATTCTGCCGAAGTAAAACTGCTTCCCTGGAAAATCATTACTGAATTCAAAGGTTCACAAATAGAGGAATGCCGTTACGAACAATTATTACCCTATGAAGCCAACCGGGAAACGGGTGGTGATTCATTTCGGGTAATTGTGGGTGATTTTGTTACTACTGAAGATGGCACTGGTATCGTTCATACCGCTCCTGCTTTTGGAGCAGATGACTATAAAGTGGGCAAGAAGTATGGCATCGGCATATTAACTATGGTTGACCGCCAGGGGAAATTTGTGGACGGACTGGGTGAGTTCAGCAACCGCTATGTTAAGAATTATAAAGACGATCCGAATTATGCAGATGTAAATGTGGACATAGCTGTTAAGCTGAAGAAAGAAAACCGTGCCTTTAAAGTAGAAAAATTTGAGCACAGCTATCCGCATTGCTGGCGTACCGATAAACCGGTTCTTTATTACCCGCTAGATGCCTGGTTTATTAAAACCACTGCCCTGCGTGACCGTATGGTTGAACTGAACAAAACCATTAACTGGAAACCCAGGTCAACAGGCGAAGGAAGGTTTGGCAATTGGTTAGAAAATATGGTGGACTGGAACCTGAGCCGCAGCCGTTTTTGGGGAACACCATTACCTATCTGGAGAACAGAAGATGGCGAGGAAGAAGTTTGCATTGGTTCTATTGAACAATTGAATGAAGGAATTCGTGAGGCCAATAAAGTGTTAGGTGGTGATGTTAATAAACACTATTTGCATGAAGGCATTTTGGATTTACACAAACCATATGTAGATGAAATCATTCTTGTAAGCAAATCGGGTAAACCAATGAAACGTGTTCCTGATTTAATTGATGTATGGTTTGATAGTGGTGCTATGCCTTATGCCCAATGGCATTTCCCCTTTGAAAATAAAGAAACATTTAAAGAATCTTTCCCCGCCGATTTCATTGCAGAGGGTGTAGACCAAACAAGAGGCTGGTTCTATACATTGCATGCCATAGCTGCGTTGTTGTTTGATTCCGTTGCTTACAAAACCTGTGTATCCAATGGCCTGGTGTTAGACAAGAATGGCAACAAAATGAGTAAGCGTTTGGGTAATGTGGTTGATCCTTTTAAAACCATCGAAACATTTGGAGCCGATGCCACCCGCTGGTATCTCATCACCAACGCATCTCCATGGGAAAACATGAAGTTTGATATTGATGGTATCAAAGAAGTTCAACGTAAATTCTTTGGCACACTTTATAATACTTATCAATTCTTCGCTTTATATGCTAATGTGGATGGATTTGCTTTTAAAGAAACATATATCCCGTTAAACGAACGTCCGGAAATTGACCGCTGGATTCTTTCCTCACTCAATACTTTAATTAAAAGAGTAAATGAGTACATGGATGATTACGAACCCACTCAAGCCGGCCGGGCCATTGAAGATTTTGTAGATGAACACCTGAGCAACTGGTATGTGCGTCTCTGCCGCCGCCGTTTCTGGAAAGGAGAATATGAACATGATAAGATATGTGCTTATCAAACCTTGTATGAGTGTTTGGAAACTATCACCAAACTCATCGCTCCAATTTCACCTTTCTTCTCAGATGTGTTATTCCATAACCTGAATGCAGTAACGGCAAAAAACAAATCCGAATCTGTTCATCATGCCGATTTCCCTGTGGCTGATGAATCTGCAATAGATGCAGCTTTGGAAGAAAGAATGCAATTAGCACAGGATGCCAGCTCATTGATTCTTTCATTAAGGAAGAAAGTAAATATTAAAGTTCGTCAGCCTTTACAAAAAGTTCTAATCCCTGCGTTGAACCCGGAGATGAAAAATCAACTGGGTAAAGTAGAAGATTTGATAAAGAGCGAAGTGAATGTAAAAGAGATTGAATACCTGGCACCAGACAATAGTTTCATCCAGAAAAAAATCAAACCCAATTTTGTGGTACTGGGTAAAAAACTTGGTCCAAAAATGAAAGCAGTGAGTGCTGCACTGGCTGGTTTCACACAGGAACAAATTGCTACGTTGGAAAAAGAAGGTCAAATTTCTTTGCTGATTGATAGCGAACCCTTAATATTACAAATCGCTGAAGTGGAGATTACCAGCGAGGATATTCCGGGCTGGATGGTGGCCAATAAAGGGGCTTTAACGGTGGCGTTGGATGTTACCATCACCCCGGAGCTGGTGAATGAGGGCAATGCAAGGGAAATTGTGAACCGCATTCAGAAAATACGCAAAGACAACGGCTATGAGCTAACGGACAGGATTGCTGTAAAAATAACTGACGATGATAGGCTGAAAGAGTCCGTTACTCAATTTAATAGCTATATTTGCGCCGAAATTTTGGCAGATAGTCTTGAATTGGTGCCTGAAATTGCTGATGGCACTGATATTGAGGTTAATGATATTTCATTAAAAGTCTATGTAATAAAAAAAGGAGAGTAAGCATGGCAACTAAGAAAAAAGCGGCTAAACCCGCAGCAAAAAAAGCCAGCAAACCCGTTAAAAAAGCGGCTCCCGCTAAAAAATCGATTGCTAAGCCAGCTGCTAAAAAAGCGGCTCCAAAAGCAAAGCCTGTAGCTAAAAAACCGGCTGCAAAACCTAAAGCAGCACCTGTGCCTGCTAAGAAAGTAGTTGCCAAAGTTGCTCCAAAGCCTGCACCCAAGCCTGCTCCTAAAGCAGCGCCTGCACCTGTCAAAAAAATTGATGCCCCTAAACCCGTAGCCGTTATTAAGGAAATACCTAAAACGCCTGCAAAAAAAATGACCCTTGACGAAATGAAGAAAGAAGCAAGAAAAGCAGTAAAAGCAGCTGAGGAGAATATTAAACCTGTGAAAACATCTGTGAAAACAGCGGTTAAATATAATCCTGAGTTTACGAAAAGTGTGTTGGATGCCCAGGCCGAAAAAGCAGAAACTGCCGGTCCCACCCAGCGTTATAGTGATGCAGAGTTAGGTGAATTCAGAGAATTGATTCAGCGTAAGCTGGATGCAGCTAAGAAAGAACTCGCTTACCTGCAAGGCCTCATTACCCGTAAAGACGAAATGGGTGGTGATGAAGCAGAGAACCGATATATGACCATGGAAGATGGAAGTATCAGCA
The DNA here is from genome assembly GCA_003963365.1 of Sphingobacteriales bacterium. Lineage (GTDB taxonomy): Bacteria > Bacteroidota > Bacteroidia > Chitinophagales > Chitinophagaceae > AWTP1-9. The sequence goes on along the minus strand of RXJG01000004.1, from coordinate 467,415 downwards.
TGGAAAGAGAGCAATTAGCTCAAATGGCCAGCCGCCAGATTACTTACATCGACCACCTGGAAAAAGCATTAATGCGTATTGAAAACAAAACTTACGGTATCTGCCGTGTTACCGGTAAGTTGATTGACAAGGCCCGTTTACGTGCCGTACCACATGCTACCTTAAGCATCGAAGCTAAAATGGGGATGGTTAAATAACTCAGCTCCATTTTAAAATAACTCAGGGAAATGATGAATATCATTTCCTTTTTTGTTTTGTATTAATTAACCTTCCGTTTAACCGGCTTAATTTTATAGCCTTAACAAATTTGAGTAGCTATGTTTAAGAAATTAAGAACAGTCATTTATCATGCTGATGATTTGGAAAAGGCAAAAGAGTGGTATATCAGTGTAACGGGTGTCTATCCTTATTTTGACGAGGAGTTTTATGTTGGGTTTGATATTGATGGTTGTGAGTTGGGAATTGACCCTGATATGTCATTGGTGAAAGAAGGAAATACATCCGTCGCTTATTGGGGGGTGGATGATATTGAAGCCTGTGTTGAAAAACTGAAGCAGGTCAATGCAACCATCATCAACGATGTAAACGAAGTGGGTGGCGGAATAAAAGTAGCCGTGGTTAACGACCCATGGGGTAATGCGGTTGGATTAATTGAAGGAGCTTAATTATTTTACTTCCTGCATTTCCACCAATCGTTTGTAAAAACCATTTTTGGCTACCAGTTCATCGTGTGTGCCTCTTTCTACAATTTCTCCTTTTTGCAATACGATAATTTCATCGGCATGACGAACTGTGCTTAAGCGATGTGCAATTACCACCGATGTTCTGTCCCGCATTAAATGATTGATAGCATCCTGCACCAGGCGTTCACTTTCTGTATCAAGCGAAGAAGTGGCTTCATCTAAAATTAAAATGGGTGGATTTTTTAATACAGCACGGGCAATAGTCAGGCGTTGTTTTTCACCACCGCTCAATTTATTTCCCCTGTCGCCAATATTGGTATCAAAACCATTTTCTTTTTGAATAATGAAATTATAAGCATTGGCAATTTTGGCCGCTTGTTCAATTTCTTCTTTAGTTGCATCTGGTTTGCCCAAAGCAATATTGTTAGCAATCGTATCATTAAATAAAATAGGTTCCTGAGTTACAATACCCATTAAATTTCTGAGATGTTTGAGTGAATATTCTTTAATATTCTTTCCATCAATTAATAATTCACCGCTGCTTACATCATGAAATCTTGGAATTAAATCTACTAATGTAGATTTGCCTGCTCCACTTGAACCTACCAGTGCAATAGTTTTACCTTTTTCAATCCTGAGGTTGATGTTTTTCAAAATGGAAACATCTTCATAATTAAATCCAACATTTATCAGTTCAATACTATTGTCAAAACTTTCTTTCTTAATTCCTGCCGGGTTATCATCTACTGTTACCGGTGCTTTCAACACTTCTTCAATACGTACTATGGCAGCACTTCCTTTTTGTATATTGTAGAACGAAGTAGATAAAGTTTTTGCCGGATTTATGATATTATAAAACATTCCGAGGTAAACAATGAATGTACCGCCGCTTATACTGCCACTGCTGTGATTCAGGATTAAAGAGCCTCCGTATAAGAGTATAAAGCAGAAAACCAGTATCCCCATCGTTTCACTCAACGGGGATGCTAAATCACGGCGATAACCGATGGCATTTCTTGCCTGTAATAATTTATTGTTGTTATATATAAATCTGCCGCCTAACAATTTTTCAGCAGTAAACGCTTTTATAACTCTTAGTCCTGTTAAGGTTTCATCCAAAATAGAAACAGATTCGCCGGACAATTCAGCTATCGCTTTACTTTGTTTTTTTAAGCTTCTGCCAATTCTTCCAATCACAAAACCCATAATTGGCAGTAACAACAACATGAACAGCGTTAACTGCACACTCAGGTAAAATAAATAAATAATACAGAAAAGGATTTGTAACGGATCCCGTATCCAACCTTCTAAAGTACCTACTACTGAAGTTTCAATCTCACCAATGTCTGTTGTCATACGGCTCATAATATCACCTTTTCTTTTCTCCGTAAAAAAACCAATGGGTAACCGCAATATCTTATCATACACTTCCTGTCGTAATCTGGTAACTACAGTATTCTTTAACGGGTTAAGTATATAGTAAGAGAGATACAAAAAAAGATTTTTAAGTACTATGGAAGTAAGGATAAAAGCACAAATAATCAGCAGCAACGAAAACTTATCATCATTAAACTGATTGGCAAGATGTTGAATAAAATTAGTTAACCATTGTAATGAATCATTACCTTGTTTACTTACTTGTTCCAGCTGCTCCGATCTGCCTAAGAATATTAAATTGAAAAAAGGCATCAGCATGCTGATGGAGAAAATTGAAAATATGGTTGAGAGTAATATACATACGAAATACAGGAATATTTTCCCCTTATACTGTTTCAGGTAACCAAAAACCCTTGAATATTTCTTCATTTTTATAAATCCTGCTTAAAAGCAGCAAAAGTAGCTAATTTTACCCCGACAAAGCAGTTAATATATGGAGGAAGGTAAACGTCAAAAACAAATAGCCGGAGTAATTATTGAGGAAATGAATACCATCTTTCAGCGTATGGGTTTGAACATGCAGGATGGTGGGCTGGTTTCCATTTCATCTGTAAAAGTTACGCCTGATTTACTGGAGGCAAGGATTTATCTCAGCCTCTTCCAGGTAAAAGATAAAGGAGCGGTAATGCATCGTATAGAAAGTAAAGCATGGGAAATAAAAAAAGAGCTGGCAGCAAAAATCAAGCACCAGGTTCGCAACATTCCTCAATTGAAATTTTTTATTGATGATACGCTGGACCATGTATTTAAAATGGAAGAGCTGTTTAAAAAAATACAGGACGAAAAAAAAGATTCCGAATAAACCCGATTAAATCTTTTTGGATTGTACAAACTGTTTGCATTCCGTTATTTAAAAGCAAAAAAATCTACCAACGCCATCAACATTATTTCGTGGGTGAGTGTTACCGCTATTGCAGTAGGTGCAGCAGCCATGGTTTTAGTGCTAAGTGTGTATAACGGGTTTGAAGGTTTGGTGAAATCGCTCTATTCTTCTTTTTATCCCGAAATAAAAATTGCTCCTGCTGCCGGTAAAACATTATTTATTTCCAATGAGCAGCTAAATAAAATTGCCACCACTCCCGGTGTAGCGGTGTACAGTAAAGTTGCTGAAGAAAAAGCGGCTGTTATTAATGGCGATTATCAAACTATTGTAACAATAAAAGGCGTTGATGAAAATTATACAAAGGTTACTGGTGTCGCTGATAGAATTATCCGTGGCAAATTTGATTTAGGAACGATTGATGAACCGTTAGCCATTCTTGGTTCAGGCGTGGAAGGCTTATTGGGTGTTAACTCGGCCACCAGCATTTATCAATTGACTACTTATATTCCAAGAAAAGCAGTGGAATCAAAAGACCCAAGGGCCTCTTTGCCGCAGGGAAATATTTTACCCGCGGGAACATTTGCCATTCAGCAGGACTTTGACAACAAATACATCATCACTAATCTTGCCTATATAAAAAAGCAAATTGGTTTGCAGGATAATGAATATAGTGCCATCGAAATAAAAGCAAAGACCGGAGAAAATATTTCAACTATAAAAAGAGCGTTACAAAATTTATTAGGTAATGGTTATACCGTAGAAGACCGTTATGAACAAAACCGCACTTTATACAATGTAATGCAGCTGGAAAAGTGGGTCATCTTCGGTATTCTTTCTCTGATATTAATAATTGCTGCGTTCAATATGATTGGCGCCTTAACCATGCTGGTGCTGGAAAAGAAAAAAGATATACAGGTATTGCAGGCAATGGGAGCTGATAAGTCTTTTATCAGGAAAGTATTTTTAAGTGAAGGGGTATTGCTCGCCACTATTGGTGCTGCCAGCGGAATGATTTTAGCTGTTATCTTTTGTTTACTGCAACAGCAATTTCATTTAATACCATTAGCCGGCAATTCTTTTGTCATTGATTATTACCCGGTAAAAGTATTGCCACTCGATTTAATTGTTATAGCGGCAACTATTTTTATTGTGGCTATTCTCGCTTCATGGATTCCTGCCACCAAAGCTTCTGATCAGCCATTCGAATTAAAGGTATAATAAAAAGGATGCCTTGTTAGGGCATCCTAATAATTATTTTCAGTTAATTCTATTAATAATCACCTAACGTTTCCGGTAATTGTGCTAATGCCCTGGCTAATTGCTCATCATTAGGTGCAATACCATGCCATTCGTGACTGCCTTCCATAAAATCCACTCCTTTACCCATAACTGTTTTCATCAGTATTACAATAGGTTTCCCTTTGCCTGTAAAAGTTTTTGCTTTTTCTAATGCCGCTACCACTTCATCCACATCATTTCCTTTATCGAGGTGTAATACTTCCCATCCAAATGCTTTGAATTTGGCATCCAAATCTCCTACGTTCATCACTTTAACGGTTGGTCCATCAATTTGCTGACCATTCCAGTCAATCGTTGAAATAAGATTATCTACTTTATGGTGTGCTGCTGCCATAGCTGCTTCCCATATTTGTCCTTCCTCCAGTTCCCCATCACCGTGCAATGAATACACAATATTCTTCTCACCGTTCAGTCTCTTAGTTAAGGCAGCACCAAGCGCCACACTCATTCCCTGACCTAATGAACCGGAAGCAATACGTACCCCCGGTAAATGTTCATGAGTAGCCGGGTGGCCCTGGAGCCTGGTATTTAAACGGCGGAATGTTTTTAATTCTTCCACAGGAAAATAACCGCTTCTCGCCAGGGTGGAATAAAATACAGGCGAAATGTGCCCGTTTGATAATATGAATACATCTTCATTCGTAGCATTCATATTAAACTCAGGGTTATGGTTCATTACTTTAAAATAAAGAGCGGTAAAATAATCCGTACATCCAAGGGAGCCTCCCGGGTGCCCACTTTGCACTCCATGCACCATACGTACTATATCCCTGCGAATTTGCGTTGCTATATCTTTTAATTCGGCCATGTTTAAAAAATTGCGGCGAAGCTAAAGGATTTTTTTTACCAGCCCGGTAAACTTTTTCAACAAAAATGGAGTCTATGTGGAGGAAATAGGAATTTTTCGGGCGGAAATACGTTTAATCTTAAGGATATTTGTCATAAGTTCGCAGCGCAGTAAAAGATAGAAAAACACCAGGTAATCAAACTAAAAAAAACTGCATGGATCACATCTTAATAGGCGTTTCAATTGCATTTATAGTAACTTTTTATGCTATACCGGTTATTATAAGAGTATCTGATATAAAAAAATTATATGATGAACCCGATGAACGCAAAATTCACAGTAATCCTATTCCTTCTTTAGGTGGCCTTGGTATTTATGCGGGGTTTCTGTTAGCTATCCTGATTGCGTCACCCGAACAAAGTTCCGAATTGCAATACTACATAGCTGCTTCCTTTGTTATTTTCTTTCTTGGATTAAAAGATGATATTCTCATTTTGTCGCCAATAAAAAAATTCCTGGGACAATTGATGGCTGCTTTTATTATCATTTATAAAGGCGGGGTGCAAATAACCAGTATGCATGGTTTTTTGGGTATACAGCAATTGCCGGAATTTTTCAGTCTTGCCCTAACCTATTTTACCGTTATAGTGGTGATCAATTCTTTCAATTTAATTGATGGTGTTGATGGGCTTGCGGGTTCACTGGGAGTATTTACATCTGCTGCATTTGGATTATATTTTCTCAATGTGGGCCATCTTATGCTGGCAGTAATGGGTTTTTCGCTGGCCGGTTCATTAGCAGCTTTCCTCATATTTAATTATTCTCCTGCAAAAATATTTATGGGAGATACCGGGGCAATGCTGATTGGTTTGGTGAATGCGATACTGGTTATAAAATTTATTAATGCAGCTGATGATCCTAACATCACCATGCCACTTATTGCAGCCCCCGCAATTGGGTTTGCTATTTTAATGGTTCCGTTGTTTGATACATTAAGAGTATTTGGTATTCGAATACTATATCGTCGTTCACCATTTAGTCCCGACAGGAACCATATTCATCATTTATTACTCGACCGCGGTCTTACGCATAGTATGGTAACCTTTAGCATTGTGATAGCCAATGTAATATTTGCTGCCGTTGCCTACTTCTTCAGATATGTAGGAAGTACCTGGCTCATTTTTGGGATGGTTAGTACAGGCTTCTCTGTTATATCCATATTGTTTTACACCAGGCCCAGGCCAAAATTATTTGCTGCCTCCGATGACAAAGAAGAAAAAGAAACCAAAGTTATCCCTTTCATCAAACCCAAAGCCGTTGTCAACAACGAATAATAGTTTTCTTATTTTCTGGTTCTGATTAATTAGCTTTGCTCCGCTAAAATTTTTATTTTATGGCTGATATTGCTTCTATATTGAACGAGACCAGAGACCACATGCAAAAAGCTATTGCCCACCTTGAAAGCGAACTTACCAAGATAAGAGCCGGAAGGGCTAATCCTCAAATGCTGGATGGGTTAGTGGTAGATTATTACGGCAACCCCACTCCTATTAACCAGGTTGGAAATATTACGGTGCTCGACGCAAGAACTATTAGTATTCAACCGTGGGAAAAAAATATGCTGCAGCCGATTGAACGTTCTATTATTGCGGCAAACATTGGTATTACTCCTCAAAATGATGGTGTGCAAATTCGTCTCTTTTTACCTCCTTTAACTGAAGAAAGAAGAAAAGAACTGGTGAAAAAAGTAAATGCTGAAGGCGAACATTCTAAAGTGGCTATCCGTAATATACGCCGGGATGCTATTGAAAAGATTAAAAAATTACAAAAAGACGGATTGAGTGAAGATGCTGCAAAAGACAGTGAAAAAGATGTGCAGGAAATTACCGATAAACATATTACCCTGATTGATAAACATCTCCAGTCAAAGGAAAAAGAAATTATGTCTGTATAACCTGAATTAAAAAAATACTGAATCCGCTCTTTAAGGCGGATTTTTTATTACCTGTTAGCCAGGTAAACTCCCAATAAAATAACCGCTAAACAGGCTATCTGCATTAAGGTAACTGTTTCCCCGGCCAATAAACCCCAGCCAATAGCTACAAAAGGAATTCCATAAGTTACCAATGATGAAAACAATGCACTGGTTCGTTTTACCAGCATATAAAATATAATGGAGGCAAATGCCGTACCCATTACACCGAGTAAACAGGAAAAAAAGGTGGAGATTAAATATTCATTTTTAGATAAAGACAGGTTAAAATAACCAGTAAAGTATAATACCAGCACAGAAGCAGGAATTAATAAGGAAAAACCGATAGCTGCAATTTGTACCGAAGGAATATCCTTTAAATGACGCTGCACAATATTTACATTAAGCCCATACAGGATAGTGGCCAGTAAAACAAAAAGTGCATATTCCACATAGCCCAGTTCTTCATAACCATGAGACAGAAATAGTAGGATGCTTCCGATAAGGCCTACTACCACACCAATTATTTTTTGAGCAGCTACTTTTTGATGAAAAAGTAATCCCCCTATAATAATGACAAAAAGTGGTGTAACTGCGTTAAGTGTCCCTGCAAGAGCACTATTGATCTTTGTTTCTGCTATACAAAACAAAAAGGCGGGAAAGAAACTTCCTATTAAACCTGAAAGTATCAGAATGCCGGTTCTTTTCACCGGGATACTGGAAAAATTTTTAATGGCTATGGGTAATAATATTACTCCTGCTGAAAGCATTCTTAATGCCGCTACCTGAAAAGCCGATAAGGTGGAATTGCCGGCATGATCGAACATACCCCTTTTCATCAGTATAAAGGAACTGCCCCAAATAATACAAATGCTGATAAAAATTAACCAGTCGGTCGATTTTGCTTTCATCTAAATTCATTTCCGTAGAAAGGCAAATTTAACTGCTTAATCCTTACTCAAATTTGAAATTATTTTGCAATTAATAATAAATCTTTATATTTATAACTACTTATCCTTCCACATTGGTAAAAACCACTTTCTTATTTATTTCTTAACCTAAAACCATTTTTTTATGGGAATGCTGAAAGAATTCAAGGAGTTTGCCATGAAGGGCAGTCTCGTTGACATCGCTGTTGCCTTTGTAATGGGGGCGGCAGTGGGTAAAGTAATAACTGCCTTTACAGAAGGATTAATTGCTCCGCTAATTACACTACTAACCGGCGGTGCTAATTTCAATGACAAATCCTGGATATTACGGCAAAGCACAGAAGTAAAAGATGCTGCCGGTAAAGTAGTGTCGGGAGACCCGGCCGTAGTCTTAAAATGGGGTACTTTTGTTACCAATGTAATCGATTTTATAATCGTTGCGTTTGTAATGTTCCTCATTGTAAAGGCCATTAATAAAATGAAGAAAGAGGCTCCTCCTGCGCCTGCCCAACCTTCTTCTACCGACAAATTATTAATGGAGATAAGGGATTCTCTAAAAAGATAACCCCATTAATTTTATTATTAGCGGCACCCTAAACAGGTGCCGCTTTTTATTGCTCAACCTTTAAATGGTTTTATTATGAAAAGGACCCTTCTTATTATATTACTTTCCACTACCATAATTTTTTTACACGCCCAGGATGCAGCGGTAAAAAAACTGCAGGCAGATGCAGCCAAAGAAATTAAAAAAGATGCCGCTGATACTACTGTAAAAACATGGAAAAAGGGCGGACTTTTTAATGTAAACATTAACCAGGGTGCATTAAGCAATTGGGCAGCCGGGGGTGATAAAGCCACTTTTTCTGTAACCAGTTTTTTAAACCTGTACGCTTTTTATAAAAAAGGAAAAAATTCCTGGGATAATAATCTTGACCTTGCATATGGGGTAGTTAATACCACCAGCTTAGGACAACGCAAAGCCGATGACCGTATTGATCTTTTATCCAAGTATGGTTATGAAGTTGCTCCTAAATGGTACCTGAGTGGCTTATTTAACTTACGAACCCAGTTTGCCGATGGCTTTGCCTATCCATCGGGTGATAGAAAAATAAAAACATCCGCTTTTTTTGCTCCGGCTTACCTGCTCACATCATTGGGTTTGGATTTTAAACCGACTGATAATTTTTCACTGTTCATTTCTCCCATTACATCAAGATGGGTGATTGTTAACGATGATTCTTTATCGGCAGCAGGCGCATTTGGTGTTATGCCCGGCAAAAAATCAATAAATGAAATTGGTGCTTACTTATCGGCTAATTATTTTAAAAATATCAGCACCAATGCAACCTATAAAACCAGGCTGGATCTCTTTTCCAATTATAAACATGATCCCATGAATATCGATGTTTTCTGGACAAATATATTGGCAGTAAAAGTGACCAAATTCATAAACATGAGTCTGAATGTTGATATGATTTATGATAATGATGTAAAAACCGTTAGTAAAGATGGAACACCGGGCGGGCCCAGGCTTCAACTAAAGGAACTAATGGGTATCGGGCTGGCTTATAAGTTCTGAATAACCGGCTCTTTTTTGTGAAAAATTAAATCACTGATTTATTGTGTAAACTATAAATTTGCAATGTCCCAGTCAGTTATCGGATTGGGATTTTGTTTTATTGTAAAATTGAACTGTGTGAATACCGCAACATTCCAGATTAAATTATCGCAATTTGAAGGCCCGTTCGATCTCCTGCTTTTTTTTATTGAAAGAGATGAACTGGATATCTATGATATTCCCATCACCAAAATCATTAAAGATTTTCTTGAATTTATTCATGAGGGGGAAAAACTGAACATTGAGCTCTCGAGTGAATTTATCCTGTTTGTTTCTACGCTGATGCGTATCAAAGCTAAAATGTTATTACCCCGCAAAGAACTGGATGCAATGGGTAACGAAATAGACCCACGCCAGGAACTGATTGATAAACTGCTGGAGTACAAACGTTACAAGGAAGCCTCCCTTCAAATGGCCGAAATGGAAGCCAGGCGAATGCAAATGCTAAAGCGGGGAAATATAAAAGATGAACTTTCCATTATAGGGGAAGAAAGCGGGGAAGGAACCGAGATACAATCCATTACGTTGTTCAAACTGATGAAAACGTTTGAACGGGTAATGAAGAAGATGAACGAACGTAATAACAAGCCTGTTCATACAGTAGTAAAATATAACTACACGATGGAAGGCAGCCGAGATTATGTGCTGGATACAGTGAAACGGGAAAAAACTATGTCTTTTGAAAAAATATTTGATGTATGCGAAAACCGCATCCATGCTATCTTTCTTTTTTTATCGCTCTTAGAACTGGCACAACAGCGGTTTATGACCTTATTAACCGGTGAAGGAAGAAATAATTTTATTGTGGAATGGAATGAAAACCGTGAAGAGGAAGTGGTGGCAGATTTGATTACGAATTAACCTGCAAACAAAATATTTTAAAAACCAATCCCACCATTAGGTGGGATTTATTTTACAGGTTAATATCAGTAAGTGCTGTTACGCAGCGGAACTTTTCTTCTTAGTTTCTTCCCGCAACATTTCTACCCGCTTTCGTTCATCTTCCAGTTGGTCAATTTTTTTACGAAGAACCCCGTTTTCCTGCTGGGCACTTAACAGGTGTTCATTACACATTTGTAATTCATTGCCCAGGTCTTTCACATTCTTCTTCAGTTTATTAATGGTATACTGCCGGAAGAATAAGGAAATAGCAAACGGGAAAAATGCTACAAAAAATAACTCTACTAAACTGAGATGAAATTCCATATTTATATCAATTAAAACAAGGTTATTGGTCATAGGTACTTAATTTCAGGATTATAAATAAGCAAAAACTCCTCAAGCCAATCACAATAAACGCAAAATTATCACAAAATCATATACGAATTACTTAATTTTTGACAACACTGTTTCCCTTACCCTACCCAGGGGAATCCGCTCCTGGGTCATGGTATCTCTATAACGGATGGTTACAGTGTTGTCCTCTTTAGTCTGATGGTCAATGGTTACGCAAAAAGGCGTACCCAATGCATCCATGCGGCGATAACGCTTACCAATGGTATCTTTCTCTTCATAAAAGCAATAAAAATCGTCCCGGCATTCTTTCATTAACTCCCGGGCTATTTCTGGCAAGCCATCTTTCTTCAATAATGGTAAAACTGCCAGCTTTATCGGAGCCACTTTTGGTGGAATTTTTAAAACTACCCGGCTGTCTTCTTTACCATCTTCTTTTGTCCACTTTTCTTCTGCATAAGCATGAGATAATACCAGCAGGAACATCCTGTCCAAACCAATGGAAGTTTCAATTACATACGGAACATAATTACCAATTGGTTTTCCCTCTTCATTCAAATCATTATCGAAGTACTGCATTTTTTTCCCGCTGTACTTTTGGTGATTGCCCAAATCGAAATCGGTGCGACTGTGAATACCTTCCACTTCTTTCCAGCCAATCGGGAATTCGTATTCAATATCCACCGCAGCATCTGCATAGTGGGCTAACTTAACGTGGTCATGAAACCGATATTTGGCGGCAGGAATACCCAATGCCTGGTGCCATTTCATACGCTCAGCCTTCCAGTATTCGTACCATTGTTTTTGTGACCCGGGGCGAATAAAGAATTGCATTTCCATTTGTTCAAACTCCCGCATACGGAAGATGAATTGGCGGGCCACAATTTCATTGCGAAAGGCTTTACCTACCTGTGCAATACCAAAAGGAATTTTCATCCTCGCAGTTTTTTGCACATTCAGAAAGTTTACGAATATACCCTGTGCCGTTTCTGGTCTTAAATACACTTTATTGTCTTCATCATCGGATGAAACAGTAGAACCAAATTCAGTAGAGAACATGAGGTTGAACTGGCGAACATCTGTCCAGTTACAGGTTTCACTTACTGAACAAGTCATTTTATTATCCTCAATCAATTGCTTTAATCCGGCAAAATCTTCTTTCGCTAATAAAGCATCCATAGCAGCAATTAATGCTTCAGCATCCTGCGTTTTGCCTTCAGCATTCAGCTTTTCTGCATGAGCTTCTATCAAATGGTCAACACGATAACGTTTTTTGCTGTCTTTGTTATCAATCATCGGGTCACTGAAATTATCAACGTGACCGGAAGCTTTCCAGGTTGTTGGGTGCATGAAAATGGCAGCATCAATACCCACAATATTATCATGCATGCGGGTCATCTCATTCCACCAGTAATCACGGATGTTCTTCTTTAACTCCACACCCCACGGACCATAATCGTATACAGCACTTAAACCATCATATATTTCACTGGAAGGAAATACAAAACCATATTCTTTAGCATGCGAAATGATCGCCTGGAAAACACTATTATCAACTGTTGCCATAATGGCCGCAAAGATAGCCAGATTGTCCATTTATGGAAATAATGCTGGTCATAGTTTATCCTTTTCTATATTTGAAACCGTTGTTCAGAAACCAATTCTTTTAATTACCAGAATATGAGAAAAAGTTTACAGTTATTAGTATTGATTTTAACGCTGACTGAAGGCAGTTTTGCCCAGCAACAAACAGAGTATCCAAGCGATTATTTAAGCCCGGCTTTTCATGCAGGAAGAAGGGCTGCATTCAGGGAAAAGATGGCGCCCAATACCGTTGGTGTATTTTTTGCTGCACAGGTTCGTAACCGCAGTAATGATATCGATTTTCAGTACTCGCAAAATAAAAACTTCTTCTATCTAACAGGTTTTGACGAACCAAATGCGTTGTTATTAATTTTTAAAGAACCGCAAACTATTCTTGGTAAAACTGCCAATGAATTTTTATTCGTTCAGCCAAGAGATCCATTAAAGGAATTATGGACAGGTAAGATTTTAGGTGCTGAAAGAGCACCACAAAAGTTGGGAATTGAAAATGTATTTACGTATACACAGTTTGATGGCAATACTATTCCGCTTTCAAAATTTGATTCTGTCTACAGTTTGTATAAAAACGAAGAGATACTGGCAAAAACAAAAAGAGTGGTTGACCCATTATCAAAGATGGCAGGTATTGTTGATAGTTTGATAACTGCTGACAATAAAAAATTAGCCACCAATACCGGAATGCTGTTGCGTACACTACGCCACAGCAAAACACCGGAAGAAATTGATATGATTCAAAAAGCGGTTACCATCAGTTGCGAAGGACATAATGAGGTAATGAAAGCAGTTAAGCCCGGCATGACGGAATACCAGGCACAGGCTATTATGGAATACAGTTTTAAAAAGAATGGTTCTGAATATCCCGGCTATCCATGCATCAATGGTTCGGCAGATAATAGTTGCATTTTACATTATGAAACTAATCAGCGGTTAATGCAGGCGGGTGAATTGTTATTGAGTGATTGCGCAGCTGAATATCATGGATACAGTGCTGATGTAACAAGAACGATTCCGGTAAGCGGTAAGTTTAGTACTGAACAAAAAATCATTTATGAATTAGTATTAGAAGCTGCTGACAGTGCTATTGCAGAGTGCAGACCAGGTATTCCATTCCGTCAGCCGCATAATGTGGCAGCAAGAGTAATTGCAAGAGGTTTAATAAAACTCGGCATTATTAAAGATGAAACAGAAATAAGAAAATATTTTCCGCATGGTACTTCACATCATTTAGGTTTGGATGTACATGACTGGGGATTACAAACATTAGATGAAGGGGTGGTACTAACCGTTGAGCCGGGCATTTATATCCCCCCGGGAAGTAATTGCGATAAAAAATGGTGGAGTATTGGAGTGCGGATTGAGGATGATATTTTAATTACTAAAGATGGGCGTAAGAATTTATCGGCTGCTTCTCCCAGAACGGTTGCTGAAGTAGAGAAGATGATGAAAGAGAAGAGCCGGTTTGATTAATATAATGAAGCTGCAGTAAGAATTATTTTACTGCAGCTTTTCATTATTCTTATGCCGATCTGCATCCCGGATATTTTTCTTTTCAAAATTTTTATGCAGTGCCTCTGTTAAATCAACACCGGTTTGATTAGCGAGACAGAGTAATACCCACAGCACATCTGCCATTTCATCCGCCAGGTTTTGATTTTTATCACTTTCTTTAAAAGATTGGTCACCATATTTACGGGCCATTATTCTCGCCAGCTCTCCTACTTCTTCTGTTAGAATAGCCATGTTCGTCAGCTCACTAAAATACCTTACCCCAACAGTCTTAATCCAATTATCTACATCTGTTTGTGCCTGCTTTATTGTCATTACACGAATTTTTATTAATTACACGAATTATTATAATACGACTCTTTTCCAAGTCAACGATCTTTCACCAAAATTTATCACCAGTGCCAGTTTTTTTCCGGATACTGATAAATAACTTATGGCCTGGGCAATATGAGCATCAATAATGATTGAGGCTGATTTTATTTCTAAAATGATATCATCAAAAACTAAAAAATCAGCTATGTATGGACTTTTCAAAACCTTTTCTTTGTACGTAACCACAAATTTCTTTTCTCTTTCATAGGAAATGCCGTTTCCTTAAATTCCATTTCCATTGCATCTTTATAATTTACTTCTTTCAAGCCAAGTCCGAGTGCTTTATGTATTTCCATACAAATTCCAATAATCCTGTAGGCTTCTTCTTTATAAATAAGGTCACTCATATGCTAAAGATTAATTTTCGTATCACGAATACTTATGTATTTCTCCTTCTTAATTCGTGTAATTCGTCAAAATCCGTGTAATAAATCTACTCCTTATTCTTCGTATCAATCACAATCGTCACCGGTCCATCATTCAGCAACTGCACTTTCATATCACCACCAAACACACCGCATTCAATTTTCTTTCCCAAATCTTTTTCTAATTGCACAATCATTTTTTCATACAAGGGTATGGCAATCTCCGGTTTGCTGGCTTTAATATAAGATGGGCGATTACCTTTTTTAGTAGCGGCATGCAGGGTAAACTGACTTACCAATAGAATTTTCCCATTAATTTCTTTCACTGATACATTCATTACCCCTTTTTCATCATCAAAAATGCGGAGGTTAACAATCTTATTGCTCAGCCATTCAATATCTTCCTCCGTATCCGCATCTTCAATTCCTAATAAAACCAGCAATCCTTTTTCAATAACACCGGTTATTTGTCCATCCACTGTTACTGAAGCATTACTCACTCGCTGTATTACTGTTCTCATATTGTGC
Source organism: Sphingobacteriales bacterium (assembly GCA_003963365.1). Taxonomy (GTDB): domain Bacteria; phylum Bacteroidota; class Bacteroidia; order Chitinophagales; family Chitinophagaceae; genus AWTP1-9. Next base: position 452,258 of record RXJG01000004.1, on the reverse strand, counting down.
TAAAGTCGAATATTTTTCCTTATTGCAACTAAAATAATCTTCGGCTGATTAATCTCAATAGAAAATATGAGCATAATCTTTTAGGAAATTTCCGCCTTATCCTTAAATTTATCAAATCAAATGATTGCGTATGGGTGCATCCTCCATGATTGTTTTAATTATTGCCGCACTTGCCTTTTCTTCCATTGCTATATTAATTGCCAAAATACTAACCAAAGCCACTACCAATAAGCAAAAGGGTGAGCCGTACGAGTGCGGTATTCCCACCAAAGGGAAAACATGGATACAATTAAATGTAGGTTACTACCTTTTTGCCCTCATCTTTTTAATATTTGATGTGGAACTGGTATTTCTTTATCCATGGGCTGTAGTTGCAAAAAAAGTAGGGTGGATTGCTTTAGTAGAAATAGTTATATTCTTCTTTATATTATTCGTAGGCTTTTTATATGCACACAAAAAAGGGGCATTAAAATGGATGTGATTAGAGTTGAAAGGTTTAATAGTTTAAGGGTTTAAAGTTATTATATATGAGTGAACAGGTAAATACAGCACAACAGTTTCCAGGACAGGTACACGACCTTCCGGGTGGAGGTATTGTGTTGAGTAAACTGGATGATGTTATCAACTGGGCCCGTTCCAATTCTCTCTGGCCACTAACATTTGCCACCAGTTGCTGTGGTATTGAAATGATGGCTACTGCTTCTGCTAAATATGATTTCTCCCGGTTTGGATTTGAAGTAGCCCGTGCCACACCAAGACAGGCAGATGTTATTATAATAGCCGGAACTATCGTTAACAAAATGGCCCCGGTATTAAAAAGATTGTATGACCAGATGGCCGATCCTAAATATGTAATTGCGATGGGTGCCTGTGCCATTAGCGGTGGTCCGTTTTTTTATAACACCTATTCCGTAGTAAAAGGCGCTGACCATGTGATACCGGTGGATGTGTATGTGGCCGGTTGTCCGCCAAGGCCCGAGGCGTTGTTACATGCTTTGATATCCTTGCAGGAAAAAATAAAAATGGGAATGACAAGAGAGCAAATACGAACCGGCAAAGAATAATTATGACGAACGAAGAACTGAAAATTAAAATTTCTGAACTGTTGCCCGTAGCCACTTTTGAAGAAGGTGGCGAATGGCTTAATATTAATATTGAACCGGCAGACTGGTTATCCTTTGCTCAGCAATTAAGAAACGATTCTTCTTTATACTTCGATTATTTATTCTGCCTTACTTGTATTGACTGGAAGACATATTTGACAATGGTGTATCATCTTTCCTCAACAAAATATCGCCATAATATAGTAGTAAAAGCAAAACTTGACAGAAATAAACCGGAGATAGAAACAGTAAGCCATATTTGGCGTACGGCAGAATTTCATGAAAGAGAAGTATATGAAATGTTTGGTGTAAACTTTTTAAACCATCCTGATTTGCGTTTATTGATTTTACCTGATGGATGGGAAGGAAAGAACCCGTTAAGAAAAGATTTTGAAGACCCCGTTAATATGATAAAGTTATAAATGATGAATAAAGAACAGGGAATATCCAATTACGAAGTAAAACCTTCATCATTCATCGTTCGATGTTCGATATTCATTATTGATTAAAGATGTACAGAGAAACACAAATAGTAAGTGATGTAGCTAAAACTCCGCTGACCGGTGAAGGAACATTTACCATTAATGTGGGGCCTCAGCATCCTGCCACTCATGGCGTATTGCATTTGGTGATTACATTAAATGGTGAGACGATTCTCAACATTGAACCTCATTTGGGTTATATACATCGTTCTATTGAAAAAATGTGTGAGAGTTTAACGTATCGCCAGTTCATCTATGTAACCAGTCGTATGGATTACCTCTCTGCTCACATTAATAATCATGCCTGTGCTTTGTGTGTAGAGAAAGGAATGCAGATTGAAATTCCATCAAGAGCACAGGTGATAAGAGTGTTGATGGATGAGCTGACAAGAATTGCTTCGCATGAATTGTGGTGGGGAGCAATGGCGATGGATGTAGGAGCATTTACTCCTTTTTTTCATGCCTTTCGTGAAAGAGAAACGATTAATGATATTATGGAAGAAACCTGTGGTGCCCGTTTAACCATGAACTATATGGTACCCGGTGGTGTGATGTATGATATTCATCCCAACTTCCAGAAAAGAGTAAAAGACTTTTTACAATTATATAAACGTAAAATCCACGAATACGATGAACTGGTAACGGGTAATATCATCTTTCAGAATCGGATGAAAGGTGTAGGTGTTTTAACAGCTGAAGATGTTATTTCATATGGCTGTACTGGTCCGGTAGCAAGAGGAAGTGGCGTGAGTAGTGATATAAGAAAATTATATCCTTATGAAATTTATGATAAACTGGAATTTGATGAAGTATTAGAAACAGCGGGTGATTCTTTTGCGAGATATTTAATAAGGTTGAGAGAGATGAATCAATCGATAAGAATAGTAGAACAGTTAATTGATAATATTCCCGAAGGAGATTTCCAGGCAAAAACAAAAGCGGTATTGAAATTGCCCAAAGGCGAATTTTATCAACGAGTGGAAACAGCCAGAGGTGAACTGGGTGTGTATATTGTAAGTGAAGGAGGAACTACACCGTACAGAATTAAATTTCGTTCTCCCGGATTTTCTAATCTTTCCATTTTAAATCATATGGTGAAGGGCAGTAAAATTGGAGATTTGATTGCAGCCATGGGAACACTGGATTTAGTGATACCAGACATTGACCGTTAATGTTAAATGATGAATGTTGAATGCTAAATGAAAAATCATTCAACATTTAAAATTCAACATTCAAAATAATTATATGTGGAGTTTTTCTAAAATAGCAAATATCATTCACGAATGGCTGAGTCAAACATTCAATGTCACTTGGACAACCATTATTGAAATGGTGATTGCCGGTGTGGCAGTTATTAGTTTGTTTGCTGTTTTAGGATTGGTACTCGTAATAATGGAACGTAAAGTTTCTGCGTGGATGCAGATTCGCTTAGGTCCTAACCGTGTTGGTCCAAAAGGTTTATTGCAATCATTAGCCGATACATTAAAATTATTGGTGAAAGAAGGAATGACTCCCAATGGTGCAGATAAATTCTTATTCAACTTAGCACCTTTTATAGCAATGATGGTTGCCATGTTGTTATTAGCTCCCATTGCCTTCGCCAAAGATTTTCAACTGTGGGATTTGAATATTGGTGTGTTATATGTTTCTGCCATTTCTTCTATTTCCGTTATCAGTATTTTGATGGCAGGCTGGGCCAGCAATAATAAATATTCATTGCTGGGTGCCATGCGCAGTGGTGCACAGATTGTGAGTTATGAATTATCAGCCGGTTTATCTGTCTTAGCTATCGTAGTATTAACCGGAAGTTTGCAGTTATCAGAAATAGTAAACTCGCAGGCCAATGGCTGGTGGATCTTTAAAGGACATATTCCCGCTATCATTGCGTTCATCACATTCATCATTGCTGTAACAGCTGAAACAAACCGGGCTCCATTCGATTTAGCAGAAGCAGAATCAGAATTAACGGCCGGTTTTCATACTGAATATTCAGGAATGAAATTCGCTTTGTTCTTCCTGGCAGAATATGCAAACGTATTTATCGTATGTGCTATTGGAGCAACATTATTCCTCGGTGGATGGATGCCTTTTCATATTGGTAACTGGAATGGTTTTAACAACATTATGGATTGGATTCCATCCAGTGTTTGGTTCTTTGGAAAAACGTTTTTTTTAATATTTCTCATCATGTGGTTCCGCTGGACATTCCCAAGATTAAGGATTGACCAGCTATTGAATCTGGAATGGAAGTATTTGTTGCCCATCAGTATGGTGAACATACTTTTGGTAACAGCTATGGCAATATTAAAATGGCATTTTTAAAACTGATTATGTTTTTAAAAGATTACATAAAAGATGTGTTTGGTGCGATAAAATCGCTGGCCACCGGTATGAAGCGTACAGGTTATTATTTTACGCACCATAAAGAAATCATCACCCAGCAATATCCTGATAACCGGGAGACTTTGCATTTGCCTGAACGATTTAAAGGCGAAGTGGTGATGCCGCATGATGAAAACAACGAACATCGTTGTACCGGTTGTACCGCTTGTGAACTGGCTTGTCCGAACGGAACCATTAAAGTGGTTACCAAGTTTGATATTACACCCGATGGAAAGAAAAAGAAAGCAATTGATAAACTGGTTTATCATTTGGAATTGTGTACCATGTGCAATCTCTGTATTGAAGCTTGTCCTTCTGATGCCATTAAGATGGCACAAACATTTGAACATAGTGTGTTTGACAGGGCACAGTTGACCAAAGTGCTGAATAAACCGGGCTCTAAAATCATGGATGGAGTGGAATGAGAATAGTAAATAATGAATAACGAACAAGGAACATCGAATTAAAAATGAAGCAAAACAACCAGGCAAATAAAACATTGAACACTTTTATAAATAATACTTCATTATTCGGTGTTCTTTGTTCAATATTCGATATTTAAAATGAACGGCACTACTATTATATTTTACCTGCTGGCTGCACTTACTTTGGTAAGCGGTTTTTTATCTGTCACTACAAGACAGATTTTCCGGGCAGCTATCTATTTATTGTTTTCTTTAATTGGGATTGCAGGAATTTATTTCTGGCTCAATTACCAGTTTATTGCAGCTGTACAAATTGTAGTGTATGTTGGTGGAATTGTTGTACTCATCATCTTCTCCATCTTTTTAACTCAACAGGCAGGAGAACTGTTGCCCAAACAACAAATAGGAAGAAAAATATTTGCTGCACTGGCTGCATTCTGTGGTTTTGCTTTAACAATGGTACAGGTATGGAAACACAGTTTTACCAAATCTACCGGTGATGCTGTGGAAGCAACCGTTACCAATATAGGTGCACAAATGTTAAGTGTGGATGATAATGGATATGCATTGCCTTTTGAAGTAGTATCTGTTTTATTACTGGCAGCCATGATAGGATGTATTGTGATTGCCCTGAGAGATAAAAAAATAATGAACACCGAACAAGGAACACCGAATAAGGAAGTGTAGAAATATAACTATTACTTCGTCATTCATCATTCCCTGTTCAATATTCGATATTATAAAATGATGCAACCCGGATTATATCATTTGTTATTCATCAGTGCAGCTTTGTTCTTCATTGGTGTGTATGGTTTCTTAACGAGAAGAAACCTTATTACCATGCTGATGAGTGTGGAACTGATTCTGAACAGTGTAAACTTAAACTTCATCGCATTCAATAAATATGTATGGCCACAGCGGTTGGATGGCGTATTCTTTACAGTATTTGTAATTGCCATTGCGGCTGCCGAAGCGGCTGTTGCGATAGCCATTATCATCAACCTGTATCGCAGTCACCAGTCTATTGATGTGGAGAATGCTGAAGAATTAAAATATTAAAATAATGAACATCGAACAAGGAACACTGAATAACGAAGTATAAAAACCACTTCATCATTCATCATTCCTTGTTCATTATTCGATATTCAAATGCCCAACGCAATTAACATAGCACTTATTCCTTTGCTGCCATTAGCAGGATTTTTACTGCTGGGATTATTTGGTAAGAAAATTTTTAAAAACAGTGCCGGTATCATCGGGACATTGATACTACTCATTTCAGCAGGGCTTGCTATTTATACGGCGTATGGTTATTTCTTTGATTACGGAAAAGTGAATGATGTTTATCAAAAACTCATTCCATTAAAATATACCTGGCTGGAGTTTAGCAAAGATGTTTCCATTGATATGGGCATCATTCTCGATCCAATATCGGCCATGATGATTGTGGTGGTGACTTTTGTTTCACTGATGGTGCATATTTATAGCTTAGGATATATGAAAGGGGAAGAAAGATACAGTACGTATTATGCGTATCTCTCTTTATTTACCTTCTCAATGCTGGGTTTGGTTTTATCATCTAATATTTTCCAGATTTATATTTTTTGGGAACTGGTAGGTGTATCTTCTTTCTTATTAATTGGATTTTATTATGACCGGCCAAGCGCAGTAGCAGCTTCTAAAAAAGCATTTATCGTTACACGTTTTGCTGACCTGGGATTTTTGATTGGCATATTAGTATTATCATTCTATTCAGGTACATTAGATTTTAATACACTCATACAAAAATTAACTTCACCTGAATCATCTGAATTAAAAACAGCTATTGCTTCATCATTCCTCGGTGTATCAGCCTTAACATGGGGATTAACATTGGTGTTTATTGGTGGTGCAGGTAAGAGTGCAATGTTCCCGTTACACATCTGGTTACCCGATGCAATGGAAGGTCCCACACCTGTTTCCGCATTAATCCATGCTGCAACAATGGTAGTGGCGGGTGTTTATTTAGTAGCAAGATTGTTCCCTGTATTTGCATTATCTGCACCGGATGCATTGAGCATAGTGGCCAATGTTGGTGCTATCTCCGCTTTGTTTGCAGCTATTATTGCCTGTACACAAACAGATATTAAAAGAGTATTGGCTTATTCCACTATGAGCCAAATTGGGTATATGATGTTTGCATTAGGTGTTTCTAAATATGGTGGTGAAGATGGATTAGGTTATACCGCTTCCATGTTCCACCTGTTTACACATGCCATGTTTAAAGCGTTGTTGTTCCTGGGTGCGGGTGCGGTGATACATTATGTACATAGTAATGATATGAAAGACATGGGTGGATTGCGCAAGCATTTACCCATAACACATATTACTTTCTTATTAGCTTGTTTATCGATCGCCGGTTTCCCATTACTGGCAGGATTTTTTAGTAAGGAAGAAATTTTACTGGCCGCTTATCAACACAATGCAGTGATTTATTGGATTGCTTTAATTACATCCGGACTAACTGCTTTTTATATGTTCCGTTTGTATTTCTCTATTTTCTGGAACAAAGCATATCATGCTCATGGAGAACATCATGGCGATGGCGGTGTGGCAATGATGTTGCCATTGTTGTTGTTGGCGGCAGGTGCTGTATTCGCCGGTTATATTCCATTCGGACATTTTGTAAGTACTGATGGCAAACCATTGGAAAGTGAATTTCATTTAAGTTTCTCCATTGCACCGGTTGCCTTGGGTTTGATTGGTATATTAACTGCTATGTGGTTATACAAAAATGAAAATGAAAAGCCGGCTAAACTGGCTGCTTCATTAAGTGGTTTATATAAATCAGCTTATCATAAATTTTATATTGATGAACTCTATTTGTTCGTCACCAAAAAAGTTTTGTTCAACCTGGTGGCCCGCCCGGCAGCCTGGTTTGATAAAACAGTAGTGGATGGCTTAGTGAATTTTACCGGTAATACAACACAAGACATAAGTGAAAGAATAAAAGGAATTCAATCAGGTAAAGTGCAGCAATATGCTATTTATTTTTTAGTAAGTGCAGTGGTGCTGGCTTTACTGTTTATTTATGTTTGGAAAGGATAAAATTTAAAATAATGAATAACGAACAAGGAACGCCGGATGTAGAAGTATAGGATTATAGCCACTTCATCATTCCTTATTCCCTGTTCAATATTCGATATTCATTCGATGAATCTTTTATTATTAATAGGACTGCCATTATTAACTGCTGTTGGAGTTTTGCTTTCCCGTAATACACAACAGGTAAGAAGCATTGCGTTTGCTGGTTCTGCCTTGCAATTGATACTGGCTTTAGCATTGATTTATTTTTTCCAGAAAGAAAGAGCTGCTGGTGCAGTAGCACAAATGTTGTTTGAGCAAAACTATGCCCTCTTTCCTTCGCTTAATATCAACTTCCATATTGGGGTGGATGGAATTGCTGTTTCAATGATTCTGTTAACAGCATTAGTTGTATTGGCTGGTGTATTAGTATCGTGGAATGTAGAAAAGATGACAAAGGAATTTTATTTCCTGCTCATCCTGCTGGCCATGGGTGCTTATGGGTTCTTTATTTCACTTGATTTATTTGTATTGTTCTTCTTCCTTGAAATAGCGGTAATACCAAAATATTTACTGATAGGAACATGGGGCAGCGGCAAAAAAGAATACAGTGCCAATAAACTGGCATTAATGCTGATGACCGGTTCTTCATTGGTAATTGTTGGAATATTAGGAATGTATTTTGGCAATGGAGAGCATAAAAGTTTTGATATAATCCAGTTATCACAGGCTGGTATTTCACCGGCAGTACAAAAATTGTTCTTTCCTTTCCTGTTTATTGGGTTCGGAATATTCACAGCATTATTTCCTTTTCATACATGGGTGCCCGATGGTCACTCCTCTGCACCAACGGCAGGATCAATGTTTTTAGCTGGTATCTCTATGAAATTGGGTGGCTATGGTTGTTTAAGAGTGGCGACTTATTTGATGCCGCAAGGGGCACAGGAATACTCCTCCTGGATTATAGTATTATCATCCATTGCCATTTTATACGGTGCCTTCGCTACGATGATGCAGTGGGATTTGAAATACATGAATGCGTATTCATCCATCAGTCACTGCGGATTTGTATTGCTAGGTATTGGTATGTTAACTAAAACAGCTATCACCGGTGCGGTAATGCAAATGGTAAGTCATGGTTTGATGACAGCCTTATTCTTTGCTGTTATCGGAATGATTTATGAACGTACCCACACCCGACAAATAAATGAAATGGGTGGCTTGATGAAAGTAATGCCTTTCACCATGACTGTTTTATTTATTGCCGGTTTATGTTCATTAGGATTACCCGGTTTTAGTGGTTTTGTAGCAGAGATGACCGTATTTATGGGAAGCTGGCAAAATGCAGATGCATTCCATCGGATTGCAACAATAATAGCTTGTATGTCCATTGTGGTAACAGCGGTTTATATTTTAAGAGCAATAGGACAAGTGGCGATGGGACCGATTAAAGAAACATACGCCGGATTAAGTGATGCCAGTTGGAATGAAAAACTGGCGGCTATTATTTTGATAATTGGTATTGTAGCAATAGGTGTTGCACCGTTCTTGTTAAATGATTTAATCAAACCGGGTGCGGAAATTATTATGAACAAAATTTCCGGGAAATGAGAAAGCAGTTGAATAACGAATATCGAACAGGGAATAATGAATAATGAAGTGGGGAGATAAATAGCAAGTATCGGGCAAGGAGCGTCGAATGATGAAGCAGGAAATTAACTATTGAAATAAATCTTATCATATGAATGAAAATAGAAAGTATGATCTTGAAGAACGATTGATTGAATTTGCGGTTTTGATTATCAGAATTACTGAAAGTCTGTATAATACTAAAGCCGGAATTCATATAGGTGGACAAGTGGTTCGTTCGGGAACATCGCCTGCTTTGCACTATGGAGAAGCACAAAGCGCAGAATCAAGAGCAGACTTTGTACACAAATTGAAGATATTATTAAAAGAATTGAGGGAAACGAAAAATGCTTTAAGAATAACTAAAGCAGTGCCATTGACCGACAAAATGGATTTGACAGAACAGGGTTTGAAAGAAGTGGATGAGCTAATATCAATCTTTGTTAAAAGTATTGACACGGCCAGAAGGAATATGATAGCAGAGAAAATGAAAAAGAGTAAAGAAAAGGACGCCTTATAATTTCATCATTCGATGTTCCTTGTTCGGTGTTCATTATTTTAAATTATATGAGTGAGTTTTTATTAATAATGAAGAATGAACTGGTGATTACATTCATCATCTTCCTGCTGCTGTTTATTAAACTCGGCAAGGGAATGAAGAATGAAAGCCTGTTATCCTTAATACAGTTTTTATTATTGCTGAATATTGGGCAGGGGTTTACTTTCCAGGAAGGAAATTTGTTTGGTAACATGTTTACCAATACTGAACAAATTGCTTTTGAGAAAAATATTTTAAACATCGGTGTTTATCTTATCTCTTTACTTGGATCGGGATGGTTAAAACAACATAAGCATTTACCTGAATTTTTCATGCTGATGCTGTCGGCATTATTGGGAATGAATTTCCTTATCTCCAGCGGTAATTTATTAATATTCTTCCTGTCGCTGGAATTATCCTCTATACCTGTTGCAGCCATGGCCAATTTTGATTTGGAAAAGAAAGCTTCTTCCGAAGCAGCCATGAAGATGATTCTTTCTTCAGCTTTTTCATCCGGAATATTACTGTTTGGTATTTCATTAATCTATGGTGCAACGGGAACAATCAGTTTTGCTGAATTACCAGCAGCACTGAATGGAAGCACATTACAAATACTGGCATTCGTTTTCCTATTCACAGCTTTTGCATTCAAACTCTCTGTTGTTCCTTTTCACCTGTGGACTGCGGATGTGTATGAAGGAGCTCCTGTTGTGGTAACATCTTTTCTGTCTGTTATATCCAAAGGCTCGGTTGCTTTTATTTTTATTGCAGCATTATACAAAGTGTTCTCACCGTTGCAACAAACCTGGTATAACATGCTGGTGATATTATCTGTTGCCACTATGATTACCGGTAACCTGTTTGCTTTACGTCAGCAGAATTTAAAACGATTCCTTGCCTTCTCTTCCATTGCACAGGTTGGTTTTATTTTGTTTGGCATCAGCGGAGGAACCAATGCATCCAGCAGTGCCGTAATTTATTTTGTGCTGATTTATGTATTCTCCAATTTAGCTGCCTTTGGTGTGGTGAGTATTGTGTCATCAGCAACCGGAAGAGAAACCATCAATGATTTCAAAGCATTCTATCAAAACAATAAATTATTAAGCTGGGTAATGGCACTGGCTTTATTCTCATTAGCTGGAGTGCCGCCTACAGCTGGTTTCTTTGGTAAAATGTTTTTGATTGTAGCGGGTGCAGGCAATTCATATTTATGGTTCCTGGTAATTGCGGCGTTAAACCTGGTAGTATCGCTGTATTATTATTTGAAAGTAGTAAGAGCCATCTTCATGGATAAGAACGATAACCCGATTGAAAAAATAACGATTGGTGCATCCGAAAAATTAGGATTAATTATTTGCAGTGCTGGTATTGTGTTGGTAGGATTATTGAGCTGGGTGTATCAATACATCAGTCAATTGTAATTATTATTTTGAATGTTAAATGTTGAATTTTAAATTAGTCACTCATCATTTAACATTCAACATTCAACATAACTCATCATGGCTATTAATAAAAATCACGAATTTGAAGAACTGGATGGCGTTAAATGCGGCATCGTGGAAAAGAATGTAAAACCCGAACGGGTTTCTTTTTTGAAATCGTTACTGGAGTTTAATGGTTATACGGTGATAGCTGTTCCATCTCCTGCTCCAAAAGCGGCACCTGCCAAACCTGTAGCAGAGGGAGAAACTCCACCGCCTGCTCCTCCACCCCCACCAGAAACTTTTACGGTTGGTGTTACTGATTATACTTTTAATCCTATCAATGCCATCTTTGGTCGTCTACTAAAAACTCCTGATGGACATGTGGTAACGCTGGCTTACTGGCAACAAAAAGATATGGTAAGTCATGATGAAGTTCCTTATTACGAAACAGGAGCTTAAACCAATCTATACATCATAATAGGTGATTAAAAAGGGAACACCTCCCGGCATTCCCTTTTGTTCTTACATCAGCTTGCTTATTGACTAAAGAGACTTTAATGCATTTATTTTTTCCCAGCGGTGTTTAATTCCTTCATTGGCTAAATCAAGGAACTCATGCGCCTTATCCGGGGCAGTGTTTTTAATTACGGTAAACCGGTTTTCATGATACATAAATTCATCTAATGGAACAGATGGGTCTTTACTGTCGAGTACAAAACGTTGTCCCTGTTCTTTCAACGGGTTGAAACGGAACAATGGCCAGTAACCGGATTTAACAGCTAATTCCTGCTGGTCTAATCCATGACACATATCGTATCCATGCGCAATACAGTGACTGTAAGCAATGATGATGGATGGACCAGGATAAGCTTCGGCTTCCAGTATAGTCTTCAACGCATGCACATCATTGGCCCCCATCGCAATTTCAGCCACATAAGCATTACCGTGGGCAATCGCCTGCATGGCTAAATCTTTCTTGCCGGTTGTTTTACCTTTTACAGAGAATTTAGCACTGGCACCGAGTGGTGAAGATTTTGATTTCTGTCCGCCGGTATTAGAATACACTTCTGTATCCAGCACCAGTATATTAATGTTTTCACCGGTAGAAAGTACATGGTCTAATCCGCTGAAGCCAATATCATAAGCCCAGCCATCACCACCCACTATCCAAACAGATTTATGTTCGAGGAAACCTGCTACCTGTGATAACAGTTTAGCGTTTGGCTTATCAATATTTTTAATAATAGATTTTAACTGGTTTACATTTTTCCGCTGAGTGATTACTTCAGCTTCGGTTGCTTCCACATTATTTAAAATGGCATCCACTAATTCATTACTCACATCATTACTTAATGTTTTGAGTAAGGAGATAGCATATTCCCGTTTTTTATCAGTAGCTAACTTCAATCCCAAACCAAACTCAGCATTATCTTCAAAGAGTGAGTTAGCCCAGGCAGGACCAAGGCCTTCATCATTTTTAGCCCATGGAGTAGAGGGAAGGTTTCCACCAAAGATGGATGAACAACCGGTAGCATTCGCTACAATCATTCTATCGCCAAACAATTGAGTTAGTAATTTTAAATAGGGAGTTTCACCACAACCGCTACAAGCACCGGAGAACTCAAACAATGGTTCCAATAATTGTGACCCTTTAACTGTTGACCGGTTCACTCTTGTTCTGTCAATATCCGGTAAACCAATAAAGAAATCCCAGTTTTGTTTTTCTGTTTCTTTCAATGGCATTACATCCTGCATGTTGATGGCTTTATGTCCCGGTTGAGTTTTACTTTCAATAGGACAAACTTCCACACAGAGATTACAACCGGTACAATCTTCTACGGCAACCTGCAGTGTGTAAGATTCCTGGTCTTTAAAGAATTCTTTTCCAACAGGAGCCACATGCTTGAAGTATGCAGGAGCATCTTTCAATAACTCATTGCTGTACACTTTAGGACGGATAGCAGCATGCGGACAAACGAAATAACATTTACCACACTGAGAACATAAATCAGCATCCCATACCGGAACCTGCTCAGCGATATTCCGTTTTTCATAACGGGTAGTAGCAGATGGATACGTACCATCAGCAGGAAATGCACTTACCGGTAACTCATCACCTTCACCGGCAATAATTTTAGCCAGTACTTGTTGTACAAAGTCAGGTGCATTTTTAGATACGGCCGGTTCAATTTCTTTAGCGCCGATGCTGTAAGCTGTATAATCAATCAATGAAAGATTTTCTAGTGTTTTATCTACTGCATCAAAATTCTTTTGTACCACGGCCTCCCCTTTTCTTCCGTAAGATTTACGGATGGCTTTCTTAATGTATTCAATCGCCTCATCTTTTGGCATTACATTGGAAATAGCAAAGAAGCAGGTTTGCAGGATAGAGTTGATTCTTGAACCCATGCCGGTTTCCTTCGCTACTTTAGAAGCGTTGATAACATATAATTTCAGTTGCTTGTGTATGATTTCTTCCTGTATTTTCTTTGGCAAATGATTCCACACCTCTTCTGTTGCATAAGGAGTATTCAATAAGAAAGTAGCACCATTTTGTACGTCTTTCAGGATATCATATTTTTCCAGGTAATGGAAATGGTGACAGGCAACAAAGTTGGCAGAGTTAATTAAGTATGTAGAACGAACAGGTTGATGACTGAAACGTAAGTGGGACACGGTTAATGAACCGGATTTTTTGGAGTCATATACAAAGTAACCCTGTACATGGTCATCGGTTTCTTCGCCAATAATTTTAATGGTATTCTTATTAGCACTTACCGTACCATCGGCACCCAGTCCAAAGAATAAACCACGGAACAGGTGCTGGTCTTCCAGTGAAAACAGTTTATCATATTTCAAACTGGTATTAGTAACATCATCTTCAATACCAATAGTGAAGTGATTTTTCGGTTGTCCTTTTTTCAGTTCATCAAAAATAGCTTTCACCATACCCGGGGTAAACTCTTTGGATGATAAACCATACCGGCCACCAATCACTCTTACTTTTCTGTTCTCCCCGCTTTCACTCAATGCATTGATAACATCCATATACAATGGTTCACCAATGGCATTGGGTTCTTTACAACGGTCGAGTACTGCCATTTTAGAAACCGATGTTGGCAATGCTGCCATAAAGTGTGTGAGTGAGAATGGACGATAGAGATGCACTTCCAGTACACCTACTTTCTCACCTTGTTTATTTAAATAATCAACAGTTTCCTGTACAGCACCGGCGCCGGAACCCATGATGATGATGATGCGTTCTGCATTGGCATCACCATAATAGTCGAATAATTTGTATGAACGTCCGGTGAGTGATTCAAACTTATTCATCATTTCTTCTACAATAGTCGGAACATTCCAGTGATATTGATTACAAGCTTCACGACTTTGGAAGAACACATCAGGGTTTTGTGCCGTTCCACGAATGAAAGGATTCTCCGGATTTAATGCACGGTGACGATGACGGGCCACAGCGTCCATATCAATCATCTGCTTAATGATTTCATCAGAAATTATTTCCACTTCATTTAATTCGTGTGAAGTGCGGAAACCATCAAACACATTTAAAAAAGGAATACTGGATTTTAAAGTCGAGGCCGTTGCAATCATCGCCATATCATGTGCCTGTTGCGGGCTGTTGCCAAACAACATAGCAAAACCAGTAGAACGGACTGCCATTACATCGCTATGATCACCAAAAATGGATAATGCATGAGTGGCAAGTGATCGGGCAGCGATATGAAAAACCGTGGGCGTTAACTCCCCGGCAATTTTGTACATATTAGGAATCATCAGTAACAATCCCTGTGAACAGGTAAAGGTAGATGCCAGCGCACCACCCTGCAATGCACCGTGAATAGCACCGGCAGCACCGGCTTCACTCTGCATTTCAATTACCCTGGGTACTTCGCCAAAAATATTTTCTTTTAAATCACTGCTCCATTCATCAGCAAACTCACCCATCGGCGAAGAAGGAGTGATGGGATAAATGGCGCATACTTCACTTGTTTTATAAGCAATATGCACCGCAGCCTGGTTACCATCCATTACTTCGAGAGAATGGCTTTTTTGTGCCGAGGTGGACTGAACATCCTTTTCAATAGCGGTTTCCATAATCAAATTTTTTGGTTGGTGTAAGAACGTTTGATTTCAGGGGTCTAAATTACCGGCTTGGTCAGGGGCAGCGGCTGACACTTGTCAAGGTTGTATATGATAATTACCGGCCGGGCCCGTTCTGAGTCCAGCCTTGCGGGAGTCTGCCGGTAATGATAATAGTTATTTGGAGGATGATTTTGTTACCGGCAGTGGAAGCTTTGGGCATCGCCGGTTGTGTCACTCACTTCATCGTTCAGAACTATGTTGAACAAACTGACTGACACATAGAAAAACAACTTCTTTCTTTACCCGCCAAACTCCCGCCTGCGTCGGGATTCAGACGGGCAGCTGTCATACATTATTAATATTAAATTGCATTCATGATTGACATCAGTAAGGAAATACAATTTCAAACAGCCCGTAGCGGAGGCAAAGGAGGACAAAATGTAAACAAAGTAGAAACCATGGTCATCGGTTTCTGGAGCCCCGATATGTTGTAATAGCTTTTCATTGCGTTAAGTATGCTAAATAATAAAAGCTGTCACTAATTCAAGATCAGTAACAGCTTTTAATTCTTTTTAAAAAATTTAATGCTGCACAAAAAAGGTAACCGAATACCACTGTGTGCCACTATAAATCCTTGCTATATACGTTCCGTTCTGTAAAAAATAAACAGGCATCTGCACCTGCTGGTTGGTATAAGACCATGACTGGCTGCTCATCACCGTTCCGTTTATATCAGTTATTTGAACAGCGGCAATATTGCAATAAGTTTGAAGACTGATACAGGCAATAGTAATATTAGTGCTGGCAGGATTAGGCGATACAGAGTAAATGGAATTACCAGAACAACCATTACTGTAGATAACTGTTTTATTTAAAGTAACGGTGGTTCCGCATGGCTCTGTAAAACTAACACTTACTGTTCCTGTAGCCGGTGTTGTTCCTGATGGCGATCTTAAGGCTAATGGAGTACCCGCATTGTATAAAATACTCCAGCCACTGGGAACTGACCAGTTATAATTAGACCCACTGCCACCCAGTACAGAAAATGTATAATTCTGGTTAGGGCACCAGTACAACGGGTTGCTGCCTGTGACTCCATTTACTGATAATGAATAGTTGGAACTAGTATAGGGCCCCACATGAACCGGTAAGGTAACAGGCGTCGTTACATTACAGGAAGTAACATTAGCCGAAAGTGTAAAACTGCCACTGGTACCTGCATAGGTCATAGTGGTAGGGGATGTTGTTAAACTGCTTAAGTTAGCCATATTAGATGGTGGCACTGCCCATGCAACGGATGCATTACAGGGCATACCTGTTATGGAATATGTGCCCGAGCCGCTGCATAAGGAACTGCTGCCGCTGATAGCAAAGGATGGTTGGGTAATGGAAATTGAGCTGCTGTTGGTAGTATTATAATTAGAGCCATTAGCCGTAACCGTGGCAGAAACATTACTTAAGGCTTTGCCGCAGTCGGGCGTAAGACTTAATGTTGATAGTGTTGCTGATGTTACCGGTATAGTTGCCGGTGCTGCAATGCCGTTATATAACCAGCCATTGGGTACTGTACCCACATTCCATGTATAACCGGTAATACCCGTTGTATTATTGCTGTTGTTTATTGTAAAAGTTACAGGGTTTGTTGTCCCGCATACCATTGATGAAATGGATGATGAAATGGAGAATGATGCTGCTGGGGCAGTTTCTTCTATTTTTATTTGTTTTATAAGTATTGTTTGATTAACAGAGTTTGCTGGTGGAATTGCTGCAATCATTAGATAAGATTCATTCGAGGACAAAGATGGATAATCAAATACATAAGTAGCTGCATTAATATTTGTAAAATCTGAATTTGTTACAGCCACACTCTTTTTAAGATCTCCTGACGTGCTTGCGTTAATAATATCCGTTCCATTACATAGATTATTACTACTGCTTCCTCCGTTATTTAAATCAGTTCGCAGGTTAACATTAGCACCGATTTGTTGTTGCATAATTCTTTCAGCTATAATAGTTATTTTATAACTGTATCCTTGCTTGAAATTTACAGTAATTCTATATTCAGTTCCTCTGTTTTCACTTCCATTATTTCTTGTTTCACTAATAAGATTAACTGTTTGGTTGGTATTATCATAAGTAGGCTGTCCTACCGCCGTTAGATGGGCAATATTTGCATTTGCCCCATTGATTGTACAAGGAACATTAACTACAGTCGAGGCATTATTCGGAACTGAAAAGATGTTACAGCCAGAAGCAGTTGTCCAATTGCTGTAGTCTATAATAGTCTGAGAAAAACAAACAAAATTTAGTAGTGTGAATGTGAATAAACTGACAAGTTTTATAAAATAATTTTTCATGATAATATGTTTTTAGTAAAGGTTATTTTTCTTTTTCCAAATGAAATTGAAACCCAATTGCTAACTGTGTTCTAGAGTCATGTCCTGCATATCCTACATTTTTTATTGTAGAATATCCCAATAAGAATTCCATGCCTACACTTGTATTAAAATAAATTACAGGTCCCGCATAGAAAGACAAAGTATTTGAGTTATTCCCACCCGAAAAAAATCCATGTGAAAAGCTTGCATCTGTTATTATGTTAACAATCTTACCTGACGGCAATATATAATAGCGGACGAATGGGCCTATATTAAAAACAGTGCTTGAATTTCCTAAATTATTACTACCATAACCTAACCAAGGCCGGAGACCAACAGCAAATTTATCCAAAACAAAATGCCCAACACTACCGCTAATCTGAATATCGGTTTGCTTGTATTTTACAGATGCATCACTTGCACTCTTTAATGTTGAAAAATTCGCATTCCCCGAGAGAAACCAAAATCCTTTAGTAATTTGGCTTGTTGCAGTAAGGGTCAAAACAATTATAACACAACTAGAAAGAATGATTTTTTTCATTTGTCTTAAATTTTGGAGCTTAAAATTTTTAATTAAAGATTACCGTGAGAGGTGGTAAGGTGGGCTGTGTTCCCGTATTATAAGGTGTTTGATAAGCTTCATAAATTAAGAAAAGGTAGGAAGAAATTTTGTTAATGCAATACCACAAACTGGTAATTTTTATGCTATGTTGGCAACAGCTTAACTTGCATTCATGATTGACATCAGTAAGGAAATACAATTTCAAACAGCCCGTAGCGGAGGCAAAGGCGGACAGAATGTAAACAAAGTAGAAACCATGGTCATCGGTTTCTGGAGCCCGGATGCTTCTTTATTATTTAACGAAGAAGAAAAGCAGCGGTTAAAAGAAAAACTGGTTAATAAGATAAACACTGAAGGTTATGTGGTGGTAAAATCTCAGGTGCATCGCAGTCAGCTCAGTAATAAAGAAGAAGTGGTACGTAAGATGAATGAGTTGGTAAAACAGGCACTAACTAAAAAGAAAGCAAGGATTTCCACCAAACCATCAAAAGCTTCCAAAGAAAAAAGAATAGAAAGCAAAAAACGTAATGCAGATATAAAACAAGGCCGAAAAAAAATACGCTATTAAAAAATAAGCCTCCCGATATCAGGAGGCTTATTTCATTATAAACGATTTGAAACTATCCTTTACGTTTTGCTTTTAAAGTGTCCAGTATCTTCTTCTGGTTCTCTATTTCTTTCTGCTGGTTATCCTGGTCCTTCTTATTATCAACAATATCATCCTGCAGCCTCTTTAATTTTTTCTCCAGGCTTTTTTGATCATCCTGCAGTTTATCAAATTTCCTTTGAGCTTTCTTAACCGTTTCTTCCTGGTCTGCTATCTGTACTTCTAAATTATAAGCTTCAATATCCGGCTGCATTTTATTCAGCTGCGTTTTCAGGTAATCGATATCACTACCCCCTCCCGTTTTTGTCATATCAATATTCGCTCCCTGTCCAAACAAGTACACCACACTTTCATCTCTTTCTTTACGGCTTTTGCGTTCCACTCTTACCAGGTAATCCATCTCCTTACCGGTGGAATCTCTTACTCCTTTAAAAACAATAAAGCCTTTACTCTCTTTGCCTGAGTAGCCCATTCTTTTCATTTTATCTTTTATAGCATCTTCCACCACTCCCGGCGGGTAAGGAAGTTCAATAACAGCGGTGGGTTGTTTGTTCTTTTGATAATCAACAGTACCTTCATATGATTGGGCAGAAACTACCCTGCTGGCGATTAACATAGCAGCCAGGAATATAATTTTTCTCATAACAAAAATTTTATAGCTGTAAGATACGATATTCAGCTTTTTGGTTGCAAGCAGGTTTAAACTGGCGTATCATTTGCAAACATTATTTTTACAAAAAATTACTAACCCCTTTGAGCAGTATTAAAAAATTAGCCGGGCAAACTATATGGTACGGAGCCAGTTCCATTGCTGCCCGTTTTTTAAATTACCTGCTCACACCCTACCTCACCTTAAAGCTGTCCGACTCCGGTTACGGAGAAATGAGTTTGGTATATGCCGCCATCCCTTTTTTAAATGTCATCTTCACCTATGGCATCGAAACGGCTTATTTCCGTTATGTGCAGAAGGATGAGTTTAAGAAAGATATTTATAATACCGCTACGGTTTCTTTACTAAGCAGTACTTTATTTCTTACCGCATTATTGATTTTTTTTAATTCATCACTGGCTAATATTATCAGCATTAAGGAGCATCCTGAGTATATTACCTGGAGTGCTTTTATCATCGCCTTTGACACCTTATCAACTTTACCGTTTGCCAAACTCCGGCAGGATGGGCGGCCCGTTAAATTTGCTTTTGTAAGAATATCCGGAATCATCATTAATATCCTTGTTACCTATTTCTTTTTATCTGTTTGTCCAAGGATATATGCAGAGAATCCGAACAGTGTGTTACTGCTGTTCTATAAGCCGGAAATCGGCGTGGGTTATGTTATTATAGCCAACCTGGTACAATCCATCATCACCTTATTATTATTATCAAAAGAGTTTTTACAATTCCGCTGGCAGTTTAATAAAGAATTATGGAAACAAATGATGATCTATTCCCTCCCACTCATTGTTGCCGGTTTTGGTGGAATGATCAATGAAACATTTGATCGTATCATGTTAGGCTGGTGGGCCCCGGTAAAAAATGAAATAGCCGCCAGGGCCGAAGTGGGTATTTACAGTGCCTGTTACAAACTATCGATATTAATTTCTCTGTTCATACAGGCATTTCGTATGGGTGCCGAACCATTTTTCTTTAAACAGGCCGAAGGACAAGATGCCCATAAAGTGTATGCCAGGGTGATGAAGTTTTTTGTAATTATCATTACGGTTATGTTCCTGGTAGTGGCACTTTACTTAGACGTTTGGAAATATTTTATACAGAATAAAAAAATGTGGACCGGGCTGAAAGTAGTACCCATTCTTTTACTCGCCAATATGTTCCTGGGTATTTATTACAATCTCTCCATCTGGTATAAACTCACCAACAAAACAATGGCCGGTGCATGGATCACTGTTATTGGGGCAGTAATCACTTTAATCATCAATTATATTTTTATTCCACACTTCAGTTATATGGCTTGTGCCTGGGCTACTTTTGCCTGCTATGGAAGCATGATGGTGATCTCTTATGTGTGGGGACAAAAACATTACCGCATTCCATACGCTACAAAAAAACTTACGGCTTATATAGTAATTGTGGTATTGCTCTTTTTTATTCACAAAGGAATTAATGCTGCTATTGACAACACATTATTAAAATATATCAGCGCAACACTTTTGCTGGGAGCTTATTGTTTGTTTATTGTAAGAATAGAAAGGAAAGAATTTCAAAAACTTCCTTTTATTGGCAAGTATATTTAATGATTTAAAAAAGGATTGTTCCGTTTTTCAAAACCTATAGTTGTTTTCTCACCATGGCCTGAATAAACAATGGTATCATCGGGCAATACAAACAATTGGGTGCGGATGCTGTTGAGTAAGGTTTGATGATTACCTCCGGGCAAATCCGTTCGTCCAATACTTTGCCTGAACAACACATCACCACCAATTACAAAACCCTGTTCGGCACAATAAAAACATACGCTACCGGGTGAGTGGCCGGGTGCAAATAATATTTTCAGCTTGTCTTCACCCAGTTCAATCGTATCTCCTTCTTTTAAATAAACCAGTTCCCCGGTATAATTATTAAAAGGCAGGTTCCACATAAGGCCTGAAGTTGGAGCCCGTTCCAGTACCGGCTTTTCTTTTTCATGAATATGCAAAATCAGCCCATAATTCTCTGCTACGAACTTATTCCCAAAAACATGATCGAGGTGGCAATGCGTATTAAGCAGCATTTTAGGGGTTAGCCTGCTCTTGCTGATAAAATCCTGCAGTTCTTCCTTTTCTTCGTCAAAATAACAACCGGGATCAATAACAATACAAGTCCCCGATTCGTTGTAAAGGATATAGGTATTTTCCTGAACCGGGTTGAAAGTGAAGGATTGAATGTTAAACATATTACAACAGTTTTTTAGCGGTTTAAAATGATTTTACACATTACTGCGAAAGGGCTAATTTTAAACTCCAATAGGTTTGGTATGGCAAATTATAAGATTAACAGACGCAAGAAAAACATCTTATCCCTTTTTATTTTTTTAGTGGCCATTGCTCCATTTATATCCCAGGCACAGGTCAATTCTGTTGAGTTTGGTAAAAACAGGGTTCAGTACAAGAAATTAAAATGGCGTTACTATCAAAGTGAGAATTTCAACGTTTATTTCTCTCAAAACGGTTTAGAGCTGGCAAAGTTTGTAGTGCAGGTGGCAGAGCAGGAACTGCCCGGCATTGAAAAATTTGTGGAATATGGTTTACAGCGCAGGGCTAACCTGGTACTGTATAATAGCTATGATGAATACCAGCAGTCCAATATTGGGTTGGGTATCGACTGGCAAAATACCGGTGGTGTAACCAAACTGGTAAATAATAAAGCCATCCTGTATTATACCAGCGATCATAATCTATTAAAAAAACAAATTAAAGAAGCCATTGCCAATATACTGGTACAAAATGTATTGTTTGGAGATGATATTGGCGAGTTTGCCAGCAACCAGGCATTGCTCGATTTACCTAAATGGATGACAGATGGATATATTGCTTATGTAGGTGAAAACTGGAGTACTGCGTTAGATGACCAGTTGAAATCGGCCATACTGGGTAATGATTACAAAACATTTTATCATTTTGCGTTTGATAAACCATTACTCGCCGGGCATGCTTTCTGGAATTATATTGAAGAAAAGTATAAAAAGGAAAACGTTACCTATCTATTATATCTCTCCCGCATTTATAAAAATGTAAACCGTGCCTGTGAACAGATTAGCAAAAAGAAATTAAAACCGCTGCTGGCTGAGTTTATGGAATACACCACTAAAAAATATTATGATGATATACGTGGCAGAAAAAATGCACCTAAAGGGAAACTTTCCGTATTAAAAGAAATCAGCAACAATACCGATTATTATCGTTTTGAAGCCAATCCTCAGCCAAAAAGTTTTACTTATGCTTTGGTAGAATTTAAAAAAGGTCTTCAAAAAGTGATTTTGGTTGAAAATTTCACCGAAAGAAAAGTTTTATGGAAAAACGGTGTTCGCAACCTGGAGCAGGATGTTAATCCTAACTATCCTGTTTTAGCATGGGATCCTAAAGGAACCAGGTTGGCAGTGGTAGTAATGGAAGAAGGACAAATAAAGTTTTTTGTGTATGACCTGCTGCGACGGTTAAAAACTGAAAAGCAAACATTAACCGAAAAGTTTGATCAGATACAGGACATGAAATATATGCTGGATGCCAACAGTCTTATCTTCAGTGGAGTTAAGAACGGACATTCAGATATATATGTGTACAAGATAAAAGACATGAAGCTGGAGCAGATCACCAATGATGTGTATGATGATATTGATCCGTCTTTTGCAGCGTTCCCCGGTAAGAGTGGTATTCTTTATTCATCTAACCGTCCTTCGCCGGAAGCGGTAAGTGCCGACACAGTTTTACCTTCTAATAACCGTTACAATATTTTCCTGGTGGATAACTGGAATAAATCTGAATTCAAACAGATTTCCAAACTCACCAATTTAAAAATGGGTAATGCCCGTTATCCATCACAATACAATACCAACCATTTCACTTTTGTGGCCGATGAAAATGGTGTGGCCAACCGTTACGCAGGTTTCTTTCGTTCGCAAAGAGCCGGTATAGATACCGTGGTGGTGATTGGTGATGAAGTATTACGTAATCCTGATCCATTAGAATTGGACTCCACATTAAAAGCATGGAATAAACAAGAACCAGATTCTGTTGGATATTTCTCCATCACCGTTGATTCAACTTATTCCTTTCCTATCTCTAATTATCAAAGCGGATTATTAGAGTCAAGGATATCTGGCGATAACGGACAGGTAACAGAAGTTACCCGCCAGGGAGATTTTAAGTTTTTGTATAAACTGAAAGTGGATGAACAAACCTTGCGAAAACGTAATGTAAATCCACGGCCAACCGATTATGTAAAACGGCTGATAAAAGCTGAACGCATTGCAAAAGGTGAAGTGCTGGAGGTAAAGCAACCCAGTACATCAGATACCACGAATAAAAATGATTTCTTCCAGAGTGAATTTGCCAATGATAAATCAGACAGTATTGATGCAGCCAAAGCTAAATCGTTACCCGATGAACAAACGGGTCAGCCTAATCCATTAAAGAAATCAAAGCTATTTCAGTATATCAAAAAATATTCCGCCGACTATGCAATGGTTGGTTTTAATAACAATATACTGGTAAGCCGTTATCAAACCTATGCTGGTGGTGCCGGGCCTATTAAACTGGCCAATCAAAATGCCCTGAATGGTATGATAAGGGTGGGCATCAGCGATTTGATGGAAGATTATAAATTTATTGGCGCCATAAGGCCTTCTACCAATTTAAAAGATAATGAAGTGCTTTTTGGTTTTATCAATCTTAAAAGGAGGTTAGACTGGGGACTTACCTATTATCGTTCATCTGCCGAAGTAGGTATTCAGGCTGATCCTACTGCTTCCATTTATTTACTGGGCAAGAGTATTTCAAATATTTATCAGTTGAATTTAACTTACCCCTTTAACAAAGTAAAAAGCCTTCGGTATGTTGGTGGCCTGCGGGAAGACAGGATCGTGGTAAAAAGCACATCAGATTTTAACGGGCTGGGGTTAAAAGTACCTGATGCCACCAGGCGTTTCGTCCTCAACCGGCTGGAATATGTACATGATAATACGTTAAATCCTGCATTAAATATCTGGAAAGGGTTCAGGTATAAAGTTTACATGGATCTGAATGTGCTTACCGGTAACAAAAGTCAACTGACTTACAACTTTGGAACGGATATCAGGAATTACTTGCCTATCTACCGGAATTTTGTGTGGGCAGTGCGTGGAGCACTTGATGTTTCGTGGGGCACACAAAAAATTGTTTATTACCTGGGTGGTACAGATGGATGGCTGATGTTTGGCAATAATGGCAACCCCGGAAGTGAAAAATATTTCCTCAGTGCCAATCGGCCCGCAGCTGATCAGTCTTACGCCTATCAGTCACTGGCTGTTAACCTGCGTGGTTTTAAACAAAATGTAGCCAACGGTAATAATGCAGTTATTATCAACAGCGAATTAAGATTGCCGTTGTTTACCACCTTTATTAACCGACCCATCAATAATGCGTTCCTTCGTAACTTCCAGTTAGTTCAATTCTTTGATATGGGTACTGCCTGGAATGGGGCGTATAAAGGTATTGCCCGCCCTTCGGTAACCTATTCACAACCGGGTAATCCTGTTTCCATTTTGGTTAAAACACCGGGCATTGGTCCTTTTGTTGCCGGTTATGGATTTGGAGCCAGAAGTACATTACTTGGTTATTTCATTCGATTTGATGCCGGCTGGCCGGTTGATGTGTTCTTCAAAGGAAAACCACAGATGTACGTTTCGCTGGGATTGGATTTTTAAAAGAAATTATTGATATAAAAAAGCCGCTTCAATTGAAGCGGCTTTTTTATGCTCTTATGTGTGATTCTTCCACTGTAACAGGTATCTCCCTGTTGCCTTTGCATACTGATACAAGTGTTTTTCTTCCGAATGTTCACCTTTTTGAAACTGTTGAAAAGAGCTGGTGATGAGTTGCTTTTCCTTTGCTGTTAATTCATCTGGTCCTTTCCGGTTGATTGGAGAAAAATGAACAGCATTCAACTGAAACCATTCTTTCCATTGTTTGAAATGCATAATAAAAGATTTAATAGTTAATGATTCAGGATTTGAATTGTATTAGTTTTTTAATATTGAAATAGATGATTGTAAGAAAAGCCGCAAATAAACCGGTGACCATCCATGTCTTCAGGTAATGAAATGGATTTAATATCCGGTCAATTATATCAGTACTCAGATCAACCGGGTTGGTTACCACATTCCAACTGTTCCACCGGAGATAGCGGCCGATATATATTCCGAATCCGCAGAGAATTAAACAAAATAAAACAATCATTATACTTTTAGACTTACTCATTCTTTCACTCAACCATCGTTCTATGTTTAATAAAGAGATTATTCCAAGCAACACCCCATTCCAGGCAAATGAAAAACTTAACACCAGGTCGTAATACACAGGAACTGGAGCTCTTTTTTCAAAATGAAAAAAATCGGTAATGATATACGGTGCGTTGGGAAAAAAGATTAACCATAAGAAGAAAAGTATTGTTTGATCAAACCGCCTGTTCCTCAATGCCAGTATATTACTTACCACAAAGGGTATCCATGCTAGGAATAAATTCCAGCCAAAGAAAATATACGTGTATGTATGCGTAACCAGCATCCGTGTGATTAATAAAACACAACTAAACATCATGGAAACATAAAGCCATGATTGCTCTCTTAGTTTCAGCATAACAAAAGTTTTATTTTGGGAACAAATATGATAAGGCCAATGATTACACTGGTAACGGATGACAGCAGTACAGCGCCTGCTGCCACATCTTTTGCCTGTTTAATTAATGGATGAAATTCTACTGTAACGGCATCAGCTAATTTTTCCAGCGCCGTGTTTATCAATTCAAGAGACAATACCGCTCCGCAACAAAATGCAATAACAATCCATTGCATGGCTGAAATAGGAAAAATAATTGCTATGACGAACGTGAGCAACATCATAAATAATTCAATCCGAAAATTTCGTTCGTGTCTAAAAGAAAACATTATGCCTCTTATTGCATTTGAAAACGTACTGGTTATACTTTCCCGTCTCATATTAACTTGTTTTTTCAGCCACGTATTTCCACCAAAATGCCACACAACTGAAGTATACAAAAAAATTGATCAGCGTATCGCTTACAGAATGCGAATGACGGTCCAGGGCAATAAAAAACCAAACATTTATTGCCAGGCAAAGAATAGTAACCAGTAATCCTATTGGATGAACCGGTATATAAATCCAGCCTGCCTTTTTAAACCAAATTGATTTCATAGTTTAATTTTTATAATTGTTATTTAATCAGGCAGCCTGGTAACTGGTGCCATACCATTTTATCCTCCTGCTCAAATACATTACACCTGCCAGTATTATAAATAATCCAATGCTGCCAAGTAGCAGGGCTGTGTCTTCCAGTTGTATCAATACAAAGATGAATCCATATAAACAGGTTAATGCTGTCGCAAATACACCGGCAATACTCCATTTGGTAAAATGGCTTTTAGCATATAAACTGATCAGTAAAATAGTGGCACCGGCTGCAATAGCATAAGCATAGTCAAACAGTAAAAATTCGCTGATGGAAAGCAGCAGGGTATAAAAAATCAGCAATCCCAGCCCAACCAGTACATACTGCACCGGGTGAAAAGGCTTTTTCTGTAATAATTCAATAATAAAGAAGAAAGCAAACGTTAACCCGATAAACAGTATCGCATATTTTACACTGCGCATAGTTTTATCATACTGATCAGCCGGTTGCACAATACTTACTCCAAAACCAAGATTTTCTTTTTTGAATTTCCCTGCTAATGTTACCATATTAAAAGGAAGATTAGCCCGGTTAAACGACCAGGTGGCATTAAACCCTTTATCATTTATAGTATGATCATTGGGCAATACGTTTCCATCGAAGGAAGGATGCGGCCATGCAGATTTCACATCAAACCTGCTGTTAGCAGCTAATGGAAGAAAGTGCAATCGTTCACTACCATGTAACTTCAAACTAAAATTGAAAGGAACAGTTGAATTAAGTACTTCTGCAGTTAATGATACCGGAACAGATAATCCATTATCACTTACATCCGTTAACGGCAAACCGGGAGATAATGAATAAGACTGGTTATTAAGATTAATTTTTACTTCTTCCTCCAGTCCTTTAAAATCGCTTATACCAAAACATAATTTTGCATTGGCAAAATCTATATTAGCTGTATTAACATCGGCTGGCCATTGGGATTTAAAGTTTCCGCTTACACTCAGCGATGAACGGTAGAGTAACACTTTATAAATAGAGCGTTGCCTGTTTTCAGGCATCATCTCACCATTTACTTTTAAATTATCTGCAAATACAACCAGATTAGTTCTTACAGTATATGGTTTACCTGTATCGCCGGTGTAGTTGTAGGTATAAGGTAAAACCAGGTAGGGACCGCTTACAGTTTGCTCGGTAGCCCATTTACTGCTTACTTCACTAACCACTTCTTTTTGCCGTTGTTGTCTTTCTGTAACGAGGTTGGTAATAAAAAAAGAAGGGATGAGCAATAACAAAATCAAAGCACCGGTAATAACACCTTTAATTAATATCCGGTTTGATGATGAAGTTGAAGACGGCATAGCAGCTGTCGTTTCGTGTACTGAGGATTCCATACTATTTATGTTTTGATTATTAAGATTGAAAAAAATTGTCCACGCCTGGGAAAAGGTGAAGTAGCGATTTGAAAAATAAACAGCGATATTTTTTAATTCAAAAACAGTAGCCAGTAACACTACCATAAATAAAATTATCATCGCAGTAATCATGGCGATGAAAGGGTTTATATCCGTAAAATCTCTGTGATCAATAAAAAGAATTGCAGGACCGGTTACAAACCCATAACCCAATGAAATAAAAAGTTCCAAAGCAATCAATCGCTTTAATTTGCTTTGCCACGATACAGCAGATTTATTGATTACCGGTATAATAAATGCAAGTATTAAAAAAGCCGGGGTACTTAATATAAAAGAGGCAAGAAAAAATACCACCGTAATGAGCAACGCTGCAATACCAGTATTATATAATTGATGAAGTAATACAGCCACAGATAAAATACCGGCACTGTAAAACCATATCCGAAAAGCTATACCGGGAGAAGTGCTGATTTGATTTTTAAATTCTGAATTCATAAAAAGTACTTTGAATTACAAAGTGTAAGTATAAAAAAAATTATTTCATCCCTTTGATCATTTGCTCCAATGCATCAATATGCTGCTGAAACGCTTTTTCCCCTGCTTTGGTTACCTGGTAAGTGGTATTAGTCTTTCGCCCGATAAAACCTTTCTGCACTTTTACATAGCCACTATCTTCCAGCGTTTTTAAATGTGAAGCAAGATTGCCATCTGTTACACCAATCAATTCTTTTAATGTATTAAAACCCACTTCCTCATTCACCATTAAAGCACTCATAATGCCCAGGCGTATGCGGCTGTCAAAAATCTTATTTAAGTTTTCTATCGGATTCTTCATGAATGTTTATCGCATCTTTATTATTGTCGCTCATATTTATACCACATAATAACACCGTATATTATATGCAACACACCAAAACCGGCCGCCCAAAAATAAAGGCCATAACCAATGTACCAGCAATTAATTATTCCCAGCAGTATATTGGCATAACCAAGATACCGCACTTCGCCCAGTGTATATTTTGATGCATTGACCAAAGCCAGTCCGTAAAATATTAAACACCCGGGAGCAATCAATCCAACTATCCCCAGTTGAATCATTCGCAGTAAAAACAAACCACCTGCCACCATTGGCCCCAACACATTTATCAATAGTCGTTGTGAACTGCTGCCCCAAACCGGTATCCCTGTTTTTTTACTACGGGTCCATGTAAAAAAGAAGGAGAGAAAAAAAGCTGCTGCGAAAGTGAGTGCTGCAATCAAAAACAATTTACTTCCCATAAACACCCTCAGATCGAGCAACCCATTATCAGCATGATTGGCCCTGTATACTGAAATGTGTTCTGCTGAAGGGCCGCCATTGGCATTAATAATTCCACCGGCAAACCATGCACCCGCTAAAGCACATATTCCTGCAGCCACTCCGCTCCATCCGCTTAAACTGATGAAACGGCTGCTGCGCTCCATCATTTGCTTAATATCTTTTATCGAGTCAATTGGTTGTTGATAATCACCCATAAAAAGCACTTTGAATTACAAAGTAAATTCTTCAAACCTGATTTTCCAAATATTTTTTGTACGGTTTGCTGCTAAAATTTAACGCCCAATATCATTTTGTTAACAATAGCTTACACCCACCAGTACAGGAATCGTTACTTTTGTAACATGTCCTTATACCACCTATTGAAAAAAACTTTACCTCTGTTCCTGCTCTTGGGTTTTTGTATACCTGTTACTGCGCAGCGTAAAGTTTTAACCGGCTACGTTAAAGATTCTCATAGTGATGAGCCGGTACCTTTTGCCTCAGTTTATTTTGCTAAAACAGAAAGAGGAAAACTGACTGATTCATCCGGCCATTTTGAATTTGTTTTTAATGTATGGCCGAAAGATAGTCTCATTATAAGTTATGTTGGTTACGATAATTACAGGCATTTTATTGATAGCAACAAAGACACGATTAACCTGCTGATTAATTTGGAAAGAGCCGTGAGTAAAAGAGATGTGGTGGTAAGATCGCATGTAAACAAAGGACTTTTGTTGTGGAGTCTTATCGTAAAACATAAATCGCAGAACGACCGTTATCGTTTTACCAATTTTGGATACCAGTTGTATAATAAACTGGAGCTTGATCTCATCAATATCAATAAGGAAAAGATGAAGGAGATCAAGTTGTTTAAACCTTTTGGCTTCATTTTCGATAATGTGGACAGCTTATCCGAAGATCGTCCTTTCTTGCCGGTATTTCTTACTGAAACTCTTTCTGATTATTACTACCAGAAAAATCCCACCCGTTACCGTGAAGTAATTAAAGCCAGTCAAACATCGGGTGTAAATAATGAAAGTGTGAGCAAACTGCTGGGTGGTATGTACCAGAATGTGGATGTCTATAACAATTTTATTCCGGTGTTTGATAAACAGTTTGTGAGTCCTGCCAGTGATAATGGAGATGTGTATTATATTTATAAAGTTGCCGATACACAGTTTGTTGCCAAACGCAAATTTTATCATCTCACCTTTACGCCAAAACATTTGGGTGAAAATAGTTTTTATGGTGATTGCTGGGTAGATGCGAAAACGTTCGCCATTCAAAAGATGAACCTGCGCATACCAAAAGATGCAAATATCAATTTTGTAAGCCGTTTAAGCCTGGTACAGGAATATTCATTGGTCAATGATTCTACCTGGTTTTTATCAAAAGATAAATTTGTTGTTGACATTTCACCGGTAGGTAAATCGAGACTATCCTTTACGGGGAGAAAAACTACTACCTACAAAGATGTATTACTAAACAGCGATCATGTGCTGGATTCATTGAAACTAAACCGGAAACAGGAAGAAATTGTATTGAAACCGGACGCATCCACGAAAGCGGATAGCTTTTGGAAAAGTTCAAGACATGAAGAGTTGAGCAAAAATGAAAAAGCTATATACCAGATGGTGGACACTTTACAAAAGATGCCCATCTTTAAAAAATATACCGATGCGATCAATTTTATTGGAACCGGTTATAAAAATATAGGCAACTACCAAATAGGACCCTGGTTCAACTGGGTTTCATTTGACAGTTTGGAAGGATACCGGGTGCGATTTGATTTGGGAACTAACAAATATTTCAATAAAAATCTTTATCTCTCTTCTTACCTGGCTTATGGCTTTAGTGATAAAAAGTTTAAAGGACATGCCGAAGCAATGTATATTTTTAAACGTGATCCCAGGTTAAGATTGTATGGTTCTTATACCGATGATCTTGATTTTGGGCAGTTCTATTATGATGAAGTAAGTACTGATAATATTTTTGCTTTAGCGGTAAGAAAACATGGTGTGCCCAGAAAATTCATGCGGTTGAAAGAAGAAAAACTGGACCTTCTTAAAGAAACAAAATTTGGGCTATCCGGAACGCTGGTATTGGACAGAAAAGAATATGATCCATTAATTTATTTACCTCCTAAAAGTGCTTTTACTGCCGGTAAAGGTGATCCGTTAAATACATTTGAAGTACAAATAAAATTAAGGTTCGCA
Organism: Sphingobacteriales bacterium; assembly: GCA_003963365.1. Classification (GTDB taxonomy): domain Bacteria; phylum Bacteroidota; class Bacteroidia; order Chitinophagales; family Chitinophagaceae; genus AWTP1-9. The sequence goes on along the minus strand of RXJG01000004.1, from coordinate 420,748 downwards.
TATCTGGAAAAGTTTCTAGAAAATAATTTCTTCCGTACCAGTTTGGGCAGTCCCTATCCTATTGCTGAAATCAAATACACAAAAGGTATTGCAGGCATTTTAAACAGCAACTATGATTATCACAAACTATCCGGAAGTATATCTGACTTTGTTAAGATACCTCCGTATGGAAATATTTCTTTTAATGCGTATGCAGGTAAAACATTTGGCACTTTACCATTTGCGTTGTTAGATGTACATCCGGGTAATGAATTGCATTACTATAATAAATCAGCCTTTAACCTGATGAACCGCTGGGAATATATCAGCGATAAGTATGCTGGCATTAACCTCGAGCATAATATTGGCAACGGAATATTCCGTTTTATACCTGTTACCCGTAAATTAAAATTCCGGCAATTTTGGAATGCCAAGTTTTTATGGGGCGGCTTAAGTGATGCCAATAAACAACTCAACTTTACCAATGGTGCTGTATTTCAATCTCTCGATGGCAAAACGTATATGGAATTGGGTACAGGGGTGGATAATATTTTAAAAGTATTCCGTTTGGATTTTGTGTGGAGAGTATTGCCAAGACCTTTGCCTGTTGAACAAGTTAGGAGGTTTGGAGTGTTTGGTAGTTTCCGGTTGAGTTTTTAATGTTGAAAGATCATTTTCCACTTTGTGTTCATGAAACATTTTCCTTTCGCATAAGCTCTGCTGTCGTCAAAACATTGGCTTGTTTTTTTCCATCAAACTCAATCACCAGGTAATCTTCCTGATCAATTATTTGATTATACTCTAAAAACTCATTGTAGTTAAACTTAACAGGCAGAACTATATAACGGTTTTTATGATGATTGAGACGGTTTTGTTCAATAATATTTTGCTTAATATCCGCAGCAACTTCAGGATAATACCGGGTAACAGGTTTTATTTTATGATGCAGGTAAAAATCTATTGTTACCAGTTGTTGTAATACTTCGTCTGCTGGAAATTCTTTTTGCACATAAGCATACAGCATATCGTAAATATCCCGCAATGAATGTTTATGGAAATCGCTGTGCTGCTCAAAATAACTTCCCAGTCCTAATAAAAAATCAAATATGCTGTAATAAGCAGTAATATATTTTAAGGTGTGCCGTGCCCGGTTTTTGTTCCAATAAATTTCAAGTGCTTCTTCTACCAATGTTACCTTCCGCAATTCTTCTTTACTTAAATAATTACTTTCAATTATTTGATAAGGAGCCACAGGATCGTATACATAGCCATGAGCATTACTGGTACGACGCACCGGTGTGCCTTTTAAAAACTTTAAAAAGCCGAGCTGTAGTTCGGGAGCAAAGAGTTTGAATACTTCTTCAAAACTGTATTTAATATCTTCAAAATAATCCAGCGGAAGTCCTACAATCAAATCAAGATGCAGTTCCACTTTATCTTGCACTTGCTTAATTATACTTTTTGTTTTTTCAAAATTCTGCCGGCGACTTACTTCCAGGTTGGCTTTTTGATTGACTGTTTGTATCCCAATTTCAAATCGAAATAAATTTTTAGGCACCTGTTCATTGATAAACTTAATAATATCGGGATGCAGTATATCTGCTGTTATTTCAAACTGGAAAATGTTACCGCTTTTATGATTATCCAGGATAAACTGAAAAATCTCCAGTGTAAAATCCCGTTTCATATTAAACGTACGGTCGAGAAACTTAATGACACGACCATGCGTCATCAGATAAAGTAAATTCTTTTTAATATCGGTCATGGGCAGGTATCGTACATTATTATCTAAACTGGCAAGACAGAAACCACATTTGTACGGACAACCACGGCTTGTTTCTATGTAAGCAACTTTATTATACAGATCCTCAACAGGATCGTTGATATATGGATTTACACCAATGAAATTGCTGAGATCATAGGTTACACTTTTTTCCTGGTAGTGTATTTCACCATTCATGCGGTGCACCAGGTTTGGTATTGGTGTTACATCCGGATAATGGGTTAAAAATTCATGAAAGGGAATTTCACCTTCGCCGCAAATGATATAATCTATACAGTTATTCGCCATTACTTCTTCCCATTCATAACTTACCTCTGGTCCTCCGAGTAAAATTTTCACAGATGGGTTGATGGTTTTAATGCATTCTGCTACTTTTAATGTTTGTGTAATATTCCAGATATAACAACTAAAAGCCACTACATCATACGCTGCACATTCCTGCGCAATATCTTCCGGCTTTTGCCTGATGACATATTCTTTCCACTCCAGCCCTTCGTAATGTTTATTGAGTTCATACAATATACGTATGGCCAGGTTGAGGTGAATGTATTTGGCATTAAGTGTTGTTAATAAAACTTTCATTAGTTATTTGCTGGTGCAAAAGTATTGTTTCTTTCCGTGAAGCTGTTTTATTACATATGATACTGATTAGATTAAGACTAAATATCATTTATCTTCTCCTGTATTACATTACAACTCTTTTCAATTTCCTGTGTTGAAATTGTCAATGGCGGCGCAATCCGCATACAATTAGCAGCAAATAAAAACCAATCGGTAAACACACCGGCTGCAATACAGGCATCAATGATCTTTTTGTTTGTTTCAAAACTATCAAACTCTATTGCCATCCATAAACCATATGATCGTACTGCTTTAATTTTATCATGCACTAACAGTGAGCGGAATAAATTTTCTTTTGCTTTTACTTCTTCCAGCAACTTTTCTTCCAGCAATACTTTCATGGCTGCCATACCGGCGGCACAGGAAACCGGATGTCCGCCGAATGTGGTAATATGACCCAGCACCGGGTTATCGGTAAATGCATCCATCAATTGTTTGTCTGCCACAAAAGCACCCAAAGGCATTCCTCCGCCTAAGGCTTTGCCGAGTAAAACAATATCGGGCACTACCTCAAATTGTTCAAAGCCCCATAAGGTTCCGGTTCTGCCAAAGCCTGCCTGTATCTCATCTAATATTAACAACGTTCCGGTTTCTTTGCAGCGATTATTTAATGCTTTCAGCCAGTTGTTTTGTGGTGTAATAATTCCTGCTTCGGCCTGTATGGTTTCTGCAATAACACAAGCAGTATTGGTTGTAATAAAAGAAAGCTCATCGAATGAATTATAATTCAAATGCAGTACATCTGGCAACAAGGGACGAAATGCATTACGCCAGTATTCATCACCCATTACACTTAATGCACCCTGTGTACTGCCGTGATAGGAATTTTTAAAAGCAATAATCTGTGTACGGCCCGTAATTTTTTTTGCCAGCTTCATGGCCCCTTCTGTGGCTTCCGTGCCGGAGTTGGTAAAATAAACCGAGTTAAGTGAAGCAGGTAAATAATCAGTAAGCAGTTTTGCATACTGCACCTGCGGACTTTCCACCATCTCTCCATATACCATGATGTGCAGATAAGCATCTAATTGTTGTTTGATAGCCTCAATCACCTTAGGATGACGATGACCCACATTGCATACACTGATGCCGGCGATGAGATCAATATATTCTTTACCATTTACATCAAATAATTTACAGCCTTCAGCTTTTACAATTTCTAAAGCCAATGGTGCAGTGGAGGTTTGTGCTACATGCCGTAAGAATAATTCTCTTTGCGTCATGATGTAAAAGATTTCCACGCAAAGAACGCAAAGGAGGGGCAAAGGGGCAAAGAAATTATATAAATTGCAGGGAAGAAAGCTGTGAGTGGTGAGCTTTGAGTTGTGAGAGAAAGATATAAGAGATAATCAACCACAAACCATAAATAAAATATATGTCTCCTATTATACTTCCGGTAAATGGAGTTTCGCCGCAAATGGGTGAAAATTGTTTTGTAGCACCTAATGCTACTATTGTGGGTGATGTTACCATGGGTAATGATTGCAGTGTATGGTTCAATGCTGTTATTCGGGGTGATGTAAACTTCATCCGTATGGGTAATAAAGTAAATGTGCAGGATGGGGCCTGTATTCATTGCACCTATCAGCGTTTTGGAACTACTATCGGTAATAATGTATCTATTGGGCATAATGCTATTGTGCATGGATGTACTCTCCACGACAATGTGCTGATCGGTATGGGATCGATTGTGATGGATAATGCCATCGTTAAAAGCAACACCATTATTGCGGCCGGTGCCGTGGTGCTGGAAGGAACTATTTGCGAAAGCGGAAGCATTTATGCAGGGGTTCCCGCAAAAAAAGTGAAAGATATTTCTGCAGAGCTGATACACGGAGAAATTGACCGGATAGCCAATAATTACGTAAAATATGCCGGTTGGTTTAAAAGCCAGGAGAAATAATAGCCATTTTACACAATAAACAAAGACTTGCAGAGTTAAATTGTATTGGTTATTTTTATAATCTGAAATCATTTGCAAAACTAATATCCGAACTATGGAAGAGAAGCATACACTATTCAAAAGCCCGGCCCTGTCCATCAGCCTCATAACAAACTCCCACGCAGTTCGGTAATACACTGCAAATCAGACTAATTAAAAATTGTGAATATGAAAAAGAATGTGAACCTTTTGAAACATGCAGCGTTTATTTTATTAGTTGCGTCTTTTTTATGTGCTTGTTCGTCATCAAAACGTGGTTGCCCCAGTAATGGCAAAAACGTGGGAGCAGAGAAATTATTAAGTGGAGAGAAAGTACCCAAGGCGAAGAAGTTTAAAGCCTGAGAAAACTAAAATCCACACATATGACCCTAACATTACGTACCGATTTAGGTTGCACTGAAGCAATCATCGATGAAAACTGCGGCTTTGACCGTTTCTACAGAGTAGCAGACATTCTAAGCGATGCGCTGCACATCAGTTTCACCAACAAAATAGATGACTCCGACTCATCCTACTGGGACTTCAGCTACAAAGGCCAGCGCCTTACGCTTCACTACGACATTTACAATGGTGTTTCTATCTTCCCCAGGAAGTATCGCAACGCTGTGCGTAAAGACAATGAAGCGGTAGTTGAACTGGCAAATTTGCTGAGGGCGAAGGTTGCTTAAGCTTAATATTGCTTTTCGTCAACTGTATCCAGGATGTTACAATAACTGATATAACGTTCTATTGACACCCTGCCTTCCTCTACCCCTGCTTTAACAGCACATCCCGGTTCATTGATGTGAAGACAATTATTAAACTGGCATTGGTATATCAGTTCCTTCATTTCAGGGAAATAATGAGATAATTCCTGCCTGGTAAAATCAACTATTCCAAATTCTCTTAAACCAGGTGTATCAATAATTTTTGCGCCAAAAGGTAGGTCAAACATTTCAGCAAATGTAGTGGTGTGCAATCCCTTTCCGCTCCAGCCGCTCACTTCCTGTGTTTTTAATTCAACCTTGGGAAAGATAGTATTGATAAAAGTAGATTTTCCAACACCGGAATGACCACTGAGCAGGGTGATCTTATCTTTTAATAATTTTTTTAATTCCTCTATCCCATCTCCTTTTTTTAAACTCAGTAACACAACACAGTAGCCAATAGCCTCATATATTTTTTTCCATTCTTCAAATTTTTCCTGCTCTTTCTTTTTATATAAATCGGCTTTATTAAAAACAATAATAGCCGGCACATGGTAGGCTTCGCAGGTAATAAGAAAACGATCAATAAAGCCTGAAGATGTTTTGGGTTCTTTTAAAGTGGCAAACAACAACGACTGATCAATATTGGCTGCCACAATATGTTTTTGTTTTTTGTGTGATGGGGATTGCCGGATGATATAATTCCTTCGTGGATGAATGGCTGTTATGATCACCGAATCTTCTGTTTCATTTTCCATTTCAATTTCCACTTCATCTCCAACAGCAACAGGATTTGTGGAAGTAATGTCCTCATCAATCTTAAATTTTCCTTTGATACGGGCATTAAATACTTTTCCGGCTTCATTTTTTACAATGTACCAGGAGCCTGTGGATTTATATATTAATGCCTTCATGCAATGCAAGATAATTCTAATGAATGAATTGACTTTAACAGTGATGAACCCGGTTACGGAAACTTTTTAAATATGCTGTATTTAAGCAACAGCTCCAGCAGCAAAAGAGCCAGTGCTGCCATCACAAAGGGAACAAATCTTTCGGTATAATTTGTGAAAGTGGTTACTTCTATTTTTGATTTCTCCAGCCGGTCAATTTCACTGTAAATACTGGTTAACCCTTCATTGTCTTTTGCCCGGAAATATCGGCCGCCTGTTTCAGCAGCAATTTGTTTGAGCAGCTTTTCATCAATATTTACTTTTTCATTCACATGGGTCGTTCCCAGCGGAGTAGCCTCGGGAATAGGGGCATAACCATCCGTTCCTACTCCAATGGTATACACTTTTATTCGTAATGATTTGGCAATTTCTTTTGCCGTTTGCGGATCAATTAAGCCGCCATTATTTTCACCATCGGTTAATAAAATTATTACTTTACTTTTTGCCTTACTTGACTTTAATCTCTCCACACTCGTTGCCAACCCTGTTCCGATAGCCGTACCATCCTGCAGAAACCCGCTTTTTATATTCAAAATTTGTTGCTTCACTACGGCATGATCAGCCGTAATGGGACATTGTGTAAAACTTTCGCCGGAAAAAATAACTAATCCAATCCTGTCTGTTGGTCTTCCATCCACAAAGTTAGCAGCAACTTGTTTCGCTGCTTCGAGGCGGTTAGGCTGTAAATCTTCAGCATTCATGCTACCACTCACATCTATGCACAACACAATATCTAAACCCTCTCCTTCTTTTTGTTGCTCATCATTTCTTGTTTGTGGCCTCGCCAATGCGGTGATGAATAAGATTAATGATAAAAGGCGAAGTATAAAGGGTAAGTGATGAAAGCTGGTTTTAAAATTAGCCGCAGCTTCCACACCTTTTGTAGAAGAAATGACCAATGAAGACTGATTTTTAAAATTATTCCGCCAATACCAAATAACCAGTAATGGTATCAGCACCAATAATGCAAAAAACCATGGTTGACCAAAGCTGATATTTTTAAACCAGTCGAGTATCAATTTACGCCAGTTTGTTTTTATTTAATAATTGAATGGTTTCTTCCAGTTGATTAATAGCCGTGTTTGTTTCAGTTTGTGCCGGAAAATAATTAGCAAACTTCACCGCATCATTCAGCCGCAACGCATCAGCTGCGGATGATAGTTGTGATTGTGTGATTAAATTATCTTTTAGCTGAATCAGCATTTCACTGGTGGTACTTCTTAAGGTGTTTATATTGTGTGCCCGAATCAGGTACCGTTTAAATATACTTGTCAGCCCCGCATGTAATTGTTTTGCTTCTTCTTTATGTGTTATATTTCTTTGTCTTAGTTTTTGTAATGCATCTATGGCTTCTTCAAATGCCGGCACTTTAGATATAATAGTTTCTTCTTCCGGTTTTTCCTCAGTGCCGAACTTTATAACGTATAAGAAATAAGCAAAGCCAACTATCCCTAACACTGTAATACCAGCCAAAGCCCAGTATATCCAGGTTGTATTTACTTTTACTTCTTCAATTGTTTTGATATCGTTGAGTTCATCAATTTTGGTTGGATCAAATCCTACTTTAATTAAAATGGAATCAGAATAACCAGCTGGCGACCTGGTGAGCAATCCAATTTTAGGAATAGCCCATATACCGGAATCAAAACTGGTTAAAGTGATAACTTGAGAAATACTTTTTACACCGCTGGTGATGGATGAATCAACGGGGCTTTTCTCTAAAATTTCAAAATGTCTGATTGAATCAGGAATGGCAAAACCATTGGCATTAAAATCATCGGTAGTAAAGCTGGCAGAAAGTTTAAGTTTAATTTGTTCGCCAATTAATATTTCCACCTTATCGGCAATAGCAGAAGGTTTTGGTTGTGCGAAAATAGTCAACCCAATCAGTAAGCAAATTCCTGCCAGTATATTTTTGAAACCCATTATTTACTACGGTTAATAAAAAATTTCTGCAGCACTTTCACATAATCTTCTCCCGCAGTCATATGCAACAAATCAGCACCAGCTCTTACAAAAGCTTCGTTGCACCGTTCATTATGTTTATGAAATTCCTGTTCGTAATTATATCGCACCAGTTTGTTACTGGTATCAATCCATCTCATCTTCCCTGTTTCTGCATCTTCTACTTGCAGCAAGCCAAGATCTGGTATACTCATATCCATTTTATCATATACTTTAATACCAATAACATCATGTTTTTTAGCTGCCACTTTCAGGGCATCCTCGTAATTACTATCCATAAAATCACTCAGGATAAAGACAATACTTTTTCTCCTGGATGAATTATTGAAAAAGCGGATAGCTTCTTTGAGGTTAGTTCCCTTTTTTTTTGGTTGCTCTGTCAGCAGTTCACGAACGATATACAGCACATGCTGTTTACCTTTTTGAGGTTTGATATATTTTTCAATGATATCACTAAAGAAAATGGCTCCAACCTTATCATTATTATTGACAGCAGAAAAAGAAAGAACGGCACATATCTCTGTTATTAAATCTTTTTTCCGTTGAAGTACAGTTCCAAATAATGAGCTGGCACTTACATCTACCAGTAAAAAAACACTCAACTCTCTTTCTTCTTCAAACATTTTACTATATGCATGACCCATCCTTGCAGAAACATTCCAGTCAATAAACCGTATATCATCTCCCGGCTGATATTCTCTTACTTCCTTAAAGCTCATACCTCTGCCTTTAAAAGCAGTATGGTACTCACCGGTAAACATATGATTGGTGAGTCGCTTGCTTTTTATTTCAAGCTCACGAACTTTTTTTAATATTTCCTCGGTTGTTAACATTTATAGTTGACAGATGACAGTTTACGGTTGACAGTTATTTTAAATTCGATTTCTCAATATATGTGATTAATCCATTCAATATTCGTATACTTTCATCGAGTTTTGAACAGGTTTCGTTAAACCTTTTTTCTGTAATTATTTCTACCATAACTGCAATGTTTAACAAAGTTTCTAACTCATAAACAGAACCTCTTGAAATATGCAGAAATTGTATGGTATCTTTCTTATAATTTCTTCCCATTCCTTCCGCAATATTCGAGGGAATAGATACTGCGGCTCTTTTTGTTTGCGATGTAAGTGCATATAATTCTTCTTTAGGAAAAGATTTAGTCAACAAGTAAACTTCTTTCACAAGTTCCATTGCCTTTTTCCATGCATCAAGGCTTTTGTAGTTAGTCATGATTATATGTTTTAAGGTTTTAAATAACACAGTCCACACTTCCTGTCATCTGTCAACCGCCAACTGTAATCTTTCCTACGGAACATTGATGGCTCTTAATACATCATCAATAATAACTTCAACATTTATATTTTCTGCTTCTGCTTCGTATGTTAATCCAATACGATGACGCAATACATCGTGTGATATGCTGCGTACATCTTCGGGAATAACATAACCCCGTTTATTTAAAAATGCATTGGCTTTTGATGCTAAGGCTAAATTGATAGAAGCCCTTGGCGAACCACCATAAGCAATCAATGCTTTTAATTTGGGAAGATTGTATTTATCTGGCTCACGGGTGGCAAATACAATATCGAGAATATAGTTCTCAATCTTTTCATCCATATACACTTGTCTTACCAAATCTTTTGCCTGTGCTATTTCCTGCAAGGCAGCCACTGCTCTTACTTCAGCCTGCGGACCACTTTGTGTATTTTGACGAATGATTAGCTGTTCTTCATTCTTTTTTGGATAATCAACAATTACCTTCAGCATAAAACGATCCTGTTGTGCTTCAGGCAAAGGATAAGTTCCTTCCTGTTCCAATGGGTTTTGTGTGGCCAGTACCAAAAATGGTTCGTCTAACTTATAGGAAGTTTCGCCGATGGTTACTTGTTTTTCCTGCATCGCTTCCAGCAAAGCACTCTGCACTTTTGCCGGGGCACGGTTTATTTCATCCGCCAAAATAAAATTCGCAAAAATGGGGCCTTTACGCACCATAAACTCATTACGTTGCTGGTTATATATCATTGTACCAATAACGTCGGCCGGTAATAAATCGGGAGTAAATTGTATACGGCTGAATTTGGCATGAGTGGCCTGCGATAAAGATTTTATCGCTAATGTTTTTGCCAGTCCCGGAACACCTTCCAATAAAACGTGACCGTTGCTCAGTAAGCCAATCATTAGCCGGTCAATCATATAGGGCTGGCCAACGATTACTTTTCCTACTTCAGTTTTAATGCGGTCAACAAAGGTGCCGGCTGATTGGATGCGTTCATTCAGTTGCCGGATGTCATCTGCGGTTTTAAGCATGTATTTCTGTTTAAAGAAGTTGCAAAATACAAAGACCCAAGAGAAACAAATACTTTGCCACAAGCTTTATCAACAAAAGATTGTTAAGCGGCCATATGAGTGGAAAAGCCGTTAATTTTGCCGACTATGCAAACAAGTGACGATTTATTTGTGCGTTGGATAAACCTGGAAGCCAAGCTGGTGGAACGCTTTGGGAAAAAACCGGATTTGGAAAGCCTTCTTTTCTTAATAGGTGTGCAGGAATTTGGCGAAATAAAAGAGAAATATACCAAAGAACAAAAACAGGATTTGATGCATGTGGCGGTATGTTCTTTACTGAGCCAAAGCGGTTATTATGAACTGGAAAGTGTGGATGAAGATGGATGGCCGCATTTTAAACAACTGAAACATATTGCGCCAATGAACTTAGTGGAGCAGGAGAATTTTATTAAAGACCATGTGCTGTTGTATTTTGAAAATAATGGATTTTTAGATTAAAAAATGAACATTGAGCATTGAAAATTACTTTGTGCAGCAGGGAAAAAATACTCAATGCTCAACTATCATTGCTCAATAACCAATGAAATGATATGAGGCATCTTTTTTACTTTTTAATTTTCACTTTTGCCTTCTTCTCCTGTAATCCAAAACTTTCCAATGGTTTGCGCAAAAATGATTTGAAAAAAGATGTGCTGATTGAAACATCGATGGGCACTATGGTGGTTCGATTATCTGATTCCACTCCATTACATCGTGATAATTTTTTGAAACTGGTAAAACAACATTTTTACGACAGCGTTCTATTTCATCGTGTCATCAATCATTTTATGATACAGGCTGGCGATCCTGACAGCAAAAGAGCTGTGACCGGGAAACAATTAGGCGAAGGCGGACCAGGCTATACTGTTCCTGCAGAATTTCGCTCTGCTTTATTTCATAAAAAAGGAGTGATTGCCGCTGCCAGAACAGGGGATGATGTAAATCCGCAAAAGGCAAGCAGTGGAAGCCAGTTCTATATTGTACAGGGGAAAGTTTTTACAGAAGCTGGTTTAGATTCAGTTGAAACCTATCGCTTAAAAGGAAGAAAATTACCGGCAGAACACAGGGCTGTTTACAAAACACTCGGTGGCACACCACATCTTGACCAGGGATATACGGTATTTGGAGAACTGGTTAGTGGTTTTGAAGTATTGGACAGCATCGCAGCCGTACCCACCAGCGGAAGACAGGCAGGCGACCGTCCTTTAAAAGATGTACGTATTATAAAAATGAGTTTAGTAAAAAGAAAATAACAAGCTTTTTTTTGAGCGGTTGATTTTCGCAGTCGTATTTTTTGAATATTTGTAACTTTAAATGATTCCATATGAATTTTCCTGACAATCTTCGTTACACCAAAGACCATGAATGGATAAAACTGGATGGCAATGTAGCTACAATTGGCATTACCGATTTTGCTCAACGGGAATTAGGTGATATCGTTTATGTAGAAATTGAAACCGTAGGTAAAGCTTTGAGTGCTGAATCTGTATTCGGAACAGTAGAAGCAGTAAAAACAGTAAGTGATTTGTTTTTGCCAATAAGCGGAACAATTACAGAAGTAAATCCTGCTTTAAACAGTGCCCCCGAATTAGTAAATAACGACCCATATGGTGAAGGCTGGATGGCAAAGATGACGGTAGATAATGTGGCAGACGTAGAAGCATTGATGACTGCTGAAGCTTATTCAGCAATGGTTAGCTAAATATTATGATTAAAAAATACTGGTATAGCTATTGGCCCGGTTTGCTGTGGACAATAGCTATTTTTATTTTGTTGATTCTTCCCGGCAGCAGCTTTCCAAAGAAAAAATGGTTTGGAGAAATCTATTTAGACAAATGGATTCATATTTTCCTGTTTGCCAGCTTTGTCATCCTTTGGTCATTAGTTGCTAAACATCAATCTGTCTCCAAGAAAAAAAATTTGTTGCTTAAACTAATGATTGCAGGAATTCTTTTTGGAGTAATGATGGAAGTGATTCAGCATTTTTGGGTGCCCAGCCGCAGCTTTGAAGTAAAAGATATTATGGCTGATGGTGCAGGAGCTTTTATTGGATGGTTATATTGCAAGCGTAAGTTAAAATAGTTCAAAAGAAAAGCCCCGATAGAAATCGGGGCCGCTTACCAAAACTAACTGCTTATGAGAAAATTGACTGCTTAATGTCTTTGTATGTAATAGACGCAAAACTTTTACCAATGTTTACTCTGTGGTTGTTAAAATATTATTAAGGCTTAAAACGTCAATGTGTTTATTGGATGTATTAAAATTTCCACCGCTCAAAGTAATGACAAAAGAAAGGCCCCGATAAAAATCGGGGCCACTTACCAAAACTAACTGCTTATGAGAAAATTGACTGTTTTAAATGTCTTTATGTAATAGACGTAAACCTGTTACTAATGTTTACTGCCTGCTTGTTAAAGTATTACTAACGATAAAAAAACCGTGCCAAACTGGCCTTTCTAAAAGAACTGCTATTGAACTAACGGTTAATACTCATCTTCATTGTACGATCATAAACTTTTTTTACTCTTTTGGTAATTTTCAACCACAAAGTTATTTCAGGACGTAGCTTTTCATGGTAAATCTCATGACAATTGCCGTTAAAATCCCAATAAAATAGCGGCCCGTTTTAGGCCGCTTCTTTAAATAGTTCTTACAGTTGATTAATTACCAAATAAACCTTTCACCTTATCCATCAATCCGCCAATCACCCCTCCGCCACCGCCGGTTAATGAACCAATAATTCCCTGCAAATCGAAACTTTTATCATTGGGGTCGTTGGTTTTGTGAATGAGATTTTGCAATACAGAGGGAATAAGGTTACCAGCTATACCCGATGCCTGGCCATGGTTTAAGTTAAACTTATCCATAAGGTTTGATATAACATTACCATGAATATCTTGTGCCAATGGGTTTGAATTTAAATCACCACCCTGTCCTCCAAGCAAACTGGTAACATCAGATAATTTCCCGTTGCCAATAGCGTTTTTCAAAGTATCCACAATGGAATTACTTACGGTCCCTACCGCCGCATCATTATGTTCATTAGGAATATCAGGATTGTTGATGATACTGTCGCCAGCAAAGTTTTTTACGAGGTCCATTAAATTTTCTAACATAAAGGTTGATTTTGCCCCAAACCCCTGCGGGGCTTAAGTGATTAATAATTTAGTTGACATTGAGAAGTAAAAGATAGGTAAAAGGTTGCTTTCCTTAAAGAAAAATACTTACCCGGTTGATAATTTGACCTTCCCGGTGTCAGGGGTCTTTTAATTCTGTGTCGCCATCTTCTCCGCATTCTCAGCAAATTGCAGGGCATCAATAAACTCCTGCAGGTTTCCATTGAGCACACTATCTAAATTATAAACCGTTAAACCAATACGATGGTCAGTAACACGACCCTGCGGAAAATTATAGGTGCGAATCTTTGCTGAGCGGTCACCGGTACTCACCATACTTTTACGATGACGGGCAATTTCTTCTTCCTGCTTACGCACCTGTTCTTCATATAATTTAGTACGCAGCATACCCATTGCTTTTTCCCGGTTGCCGAGCTGTGTTCTTTCTGTTTGACAAATTACCACGGTTCCCGTTGGAATATGCGTCAGCATTACTTTCGTTTCCACTTTGTTTACGTTCTGTCCACCGGCGCCACCGCTACGGGAAGTTTCCATTTTTACGTCGCTTTCCCTCAATTCAAAATCTACTTCTTCAGCTTCTGGCAACACCGCCACACTTGCAGCAGATGTATGTACACGACCACTGGCTTCTGTATCCGGCACCCTTTGTACACGATGTACACCACTTTCAAATTTCAAAGTTCCATATACATCATCACCCACTACTTCTACCTGCACCTCTTTATAACCACCAACCGTTCCGGGGTTTTCACTCAATATCGCCGTCTTCCAGCCTTTGCCGGTACAGTAACGTAAATACATATTTAATAAATCACCGGCAAACAAACTGGCTTCATCACCACCTGTACCAGCACGAATTTCCAGTATCGCATTCTTCTCATCCTGTGGATCTTTGGGAATCAGCAATGTTCTTATATCAGCTTCCAATTTTGTCTTTCTTTCTTCCAGTCCCGGAATTTCTTCTTTTGCCAGTTCCCGCATTTCATCGTCATCACCATTCAATACTTCTTTATTAAATTCAAGATTACTCAGCACATTTCGGTACGCATCATAAGCTTTTACAATTTTTTCCAGGCTGCGGTATTCTTTACTCGTTTGGGCAAACCTTTTATTATCACTCACAATCTCCGGATTGGTAAGCGCTACACCCAAATCTTCAAATCTTGCTTTTATCGCTTCTAATTTGTCTAACATCTTTCATTTAATTTTATGGCCCCAGCGGCATTGCTACTATTGAGCTGCTGTTGTGTCACTCACTTCATCGTTCTGTTCGCTGCGGGGCCTGACGGGGTGCAAAAATAAAAGAATTCAACTGCATGGAATTAAGAAAATTCAGGGCTTCTCAACTCTTTAACGGCTATCAGTTACTTAATGAAAACAATGTGCTGGTAACCGATGCTCATGGGAAAGTATTGGATATTGTTAGCACTGAAGAAGCGGGCGATAATATTGAAAGCGTTAATGGCATTTTAACACCGGGCTTAATCAATTGCCATTGTCATTTGGAATTAAGTCATTTGAAAGATGTGATTCCACCGCAAACCGGTTTAATTGAATTTCTCTGCTCCGTTGTTACCAAAAGAGGCTTTTCGCCTGAAGTAATTCAGCAAAGAATTATAGAAGCAGAAAAAGAAATGTATGAGAATGGAATTGTAGCCGTGGGCGATATTGGTAATACGGCCGATACGGCTGCTGTAAAAAGTAAAAGCCGTATCCGCTGGCAAAATTTTGTAGAAGTGCTCGGCTTTACCGATGCAAGAGCGGAAGAAAATATTGCTCACTATAAAAATGTACTATCAAAATTGGAAAGTGCATTACAGTCATCAGCCATCGGTCATCGGTCATCTCTCGTTCCTCATGCTCCTTACAGCATCAGTCCCAAAACTTTTGAACTGATAAATGCTAATACAAAAAATCAAATCATCTCTCTTCACAACCAGGAACATCCAGCCGAAGATGAATTGTATAAAACAGGTGGTGGTGATTATTTAAAGCTGTTTAAAATATTTGGAATTGAACAATCACCCTTTCCAATAACAGGCAAAAGCAGTATTCGTTCTGTGTTACCTCATTTCAATAACGGGCAAACCATCTTTTTAATTCACAATACGTACATGCCCGAAGAAGATGTGCAATGGGCCAATGAATATGCGGCAAACAACAACATCAAACTGGTTTATTGTTTTTGCATAAATGCCAACCTTTATATTGAAAACAAAGTACCACCTGTTGAAATGCTGATGAAAAATAATGTTCAGCTTACATTAGGAACAGACAGCTACAGCAGTAACTGGCAGTTGAGCATTACCAAAGAAATTCAATCCATGCATCAGCATTTTCCTGCGCTGCCGTTAGAAACCATTTTGCAATGGGCAACAATCAATGGAGCCAAAGCATTACAATGGGATGATGAATTAGGAAGTTTTGAAAAAGGTAAAAAGCCGGGAGTGGTTTTATTATCGAATTATTTGAATGATTCTAAACGGTTAATTTAATACTTCCTGCAATACAATTAATGATTTTAGTTGGCCAAACTCCTGTATATGCAGTGCATAAAATAGTTGCAGGTTGTTGAGCAGACTTCTTCTTATTTCATGATTGAGCAGTAATTGTTCCAGTTCATTTGGCTGCATCACTTTTAATAATTCACCCATAACCTCACTCAGCCTTCCTTCAATAAAATATGGATGGATAGGTTTTTCAGCCACAAAAAAACCTTCCTGCAAATCGAGAACATTGTTGACAGCGGAATAATTATCCTGTAATTGAAACCCAAAGAAGGCCGCTAAATGAATAGCAAAATACAGCGGAAAATTAGCGGTCACCTGCTGAGTACTTTTATCTGCCTGAATCAATGACTCTTCAATAAAGTTGAAAAGATCGGCATTGGTTTCCGGTTGCTTAATACATTTCTGTATCAGCTCCACCATAAACAGTACAATAGAATTTTTAATCACATCACTTAATACCTGCTGATAGAGATAACTCCACTTAAATTCTTTTATGCGCTGAAGATTTTTTAATTCATTATGATAAACAATCAACTCCAGTATAGAACCCGGCTGAAATAAATTGGCTTTACCGGCACCTTTCTTTGAAGATGTTCTTACACCATTGACCAAATAAGACTGAATACCGAAGAGTTCGGTATAAGCTGAAACCACCAAACTGGTTTCACCATATTTAACAGTGCGGAGAATGATTGCTTTGGTAGTATGTAACTGGCTCACAGTTTTGCTTAACGGATGAATACAATTTTAGCGACTGTTTTTTCTGTATTGGTTTCATCGGCCACCAGCACCAGGTAAACGCCTGTGGAAATTTTTCTTCCTTTATAATCTTTACCATTCCAAATAGCTTGTCCTCCCAATGCTCTTGTTTGATACACTAATCTTCCATCCATCTCTGTAATTTTTACAATAGCATTATTCACTAATCCTTTAATGGCAATAGTACCATTATAATTTGGTGGAACTGGATTGGGAAATACCAATACATCTTTATTCACATCCGTTCCTTCTGTAGCAGTACTTCTGAAAGAACACAAACCATTAAACGTAGTGATGAATACTTCACCTGTCTTTGGGTCAATAGCAATTCTTTTAATTTCATTGCTCAATAGCGGACTATTATCCTCTGTAAAACGATAAATCACTTTTTCTCCATCGGCACTAATTAACCACACTCCGTTTCTTGTTCCTACCCATTTACGATTGGCACCATCCACTGCAATGGTTCTCACATCTTCGTTACCAAATAAATAGCCGGCAAACCGATCCTGCTGTACAACTGGTATTAATGCTTCACATCCGGCACCATTAAATACATCCTGCGTACATTGAACAATGGCAACTCCTTTATCCGTTCCTGCCCAAATAAAACCATCTTTATCTTTTGCAATGCAATTTACCTGGTTACTTGGCAGATTTCCATTCCCTTTACCAAACAAGTATCTTCTCCACCGGTCATCACTGGTATTATCAATACTGGCACCATGGTTAAAACAAAGCAATCCATTTCCTTTTGGCGAAACAATCCATTTCTGATTAATGTCATCAATTACAATATCAGCAACGGCATTTTCATTAATTAAAAAAGGTGTGGTAAAAGCCTTCCATGTTCCGTCCGCCTTTTTTACCACCAGGTTTTGTGTAGAGCCAAAATTGCTGATCCATAAATTATTATCCGCATCAAACCGTAATCCGCTGATGCGGTAGGCTAAAGGATCACCAACGGTTGGGCCAATAGCTGAATTCTGTTTATATACTTTAAAACTTTTATCAGCATGTATCTCTGCCAAACCTCTTCCATATGAACCAGCGTATATTGTTTCATCTCTTGGATCTATTGCCACTGTAATTATATCATACACAGTATCCATCCATTGATAAGCCGGAATGTTTTGATTTATTGGAGTCCATACATCTTCTTTAAATTTAAAAAGTCCGGTACGGTTGTATTGATAATTCCACGCATCATCTACTGAACCACCACAAACCCACATGGCTCCATCGGCTGCAATCATATCGCCATCTAATGAACCATAAGGTGAGTTAGGAATAATTGTTTCGGTAGCACTGTTGCCATCTTTATGTTGTAAAACAATATATAAATCGGTTGCCCAAATATTAGTACCATCTGCAACCGCCTGTAATGGATGAGCAAACCCATCTCTTTTGTCAACAGTTTTTTCAATTACTCCATTTGTATTTAGTACAATAATCCTTGTATCCGTATAATCTCCTTTCTTTTCTGTTACTACAAGTTTATCATTGTTTACTGTAAGATTGATCATTTCAAAATCGTCATCATAAAACAAATTCCAGTTGCCATTATTATTTACCAGTAACGAATCATTCTTAAGCAAGATGATCTTCCCATTTACATTCACTACATCTTTACAGGCACCACTGCTTAAATTAGCTGTTCCACTAACCACGGTCCAGTTTCGGTAATCAGTAAGATTAGAAGTGGATTGTGCTGCAGTTTTTAGTCCTTCCTCCGTAGCAGCATAGTACAAATTATTATCAGCTGTAAAGCCATTCACTTTTACATTATTGCCCCCATCGCCAATAAACCAGGTTTCTTTTATTTCATATTTCTCCAGGTCCGCTACTATAACGCCCAACCCTGTGGAAAGAAATGCTTTCTTATTCCGAAAGAAAATATTGTAGATGTTTTTATCACCATTTATATTTTTTCGTTTAATCTCCGGGATATTATATACATCTGTTTTATACAATACATCAATATTACTGTTTGCATAAGCCACCAGCAGTTTATCGTCGGATGCATCATAACTTAATGTATTGATACCAATATCATGCAGGCCCGAAACCTTATCGTAACGGGTAATTACATTGTCTGTTTTATCAATGCTGAAGAAACTTGCCGGCGAAGCACAATAGATCATCTTATCGCTTTGCGTAATGGCCTTGCCGGCAAAATAATCAAGGTGCATACGCCATTCGCCTATTGGAGGCAATTGTGCCACCAGGGTTAGCGGCACTAATAACAGAAAGAAAAAAAAATTACGGGCTAACGACATAAGCCAAAAATAAGACTTAAATATCGCATAGGGCCTTAACAAATGGTTATCCATAACACTATACTTTTATTTTGCAGGCCCCTGTTGTTTTAGTTTCTTTGCGGCTTACTACAAAGCCATTTTTTTATGTGGACAAACCTGGCCCGTTTTGTTTTAAAAAACCGTTTACCCGTTCTTATTTTTCTTTTTCTTTCTACCATTGTAATGGGATATTTTGCCAGCCAGGTAAAAATGAGTTATGAATTTGCCCGTGCTATCCCTACTGATAATCCTAAGTATAAAGAATACCAGGAATTCCGTCAGAAGTTTGGAGATGATGGCAATACGATGGTGATAGGCTTTAGCAGTGATAAGTTTTTTGATCTTGCTCTTTTCAACAGCTATACGGATCTTGGTAAAGAAATAAAAAAAGTAGATGGCGTAAATGGCATCTTATCTATACCTGAAAC
Source organism: Sphingobacteriales bacterium (assembly GCA_003963365.1). GTDB lineage: Bacteria > Bacteroidota > Bacteroidia > Chitinophagales > Chitinophagaceae > AWTP1-9. Next base: position 401,360 of record RXJG01000004.1, on the reverse strand, counting down.
AGTTTCATTAGTAAAAGACAGTGCTACTGAAAAATTGAAGCCTGTCACTATTTTCAAAAACAATTATCAATCACAAGCAGCATTAGACAGTGCAAGAGCTGTATTTGAAAGTCAGCTTTTTTATAAAGGTCTTCTTTATAATCCTGCCTCAAAAGTTTATTTGATGGCGGTGAGTATCAATAAAGAGGTATTGAGTTCACCGAAAAGAAATGTTGTAGTGGCCGGTATATTAAATGCTACTTCGAAATTTGAAAAGCAAAATAATATTCAACTCGCCATTAGTGGTTTACCAATGGTGCGTACAATTATCAGCACCCGCATTGCAGATGAGATGAAATTATTTCTATTAGGGTCAGTATTACTTTCGGCATTAATATTATTGATATTCTTCCGTTCTGTCAGTGCTACGTTATTGTCAATTGCAGTAGTGATCATTGGTGTATTATGGAGCCTGGGTACCATGCATTTGTTTGAATACAAGATCACTTTATTAAATGCACTCATTCCGCCATTAATTGTGGTGATTGGTATCCCCAACTGCATTTACTTTCTCAATAAGTATCATACGGAATACCGGGTCAGTGGGAATAAAGAAGCATCACTAATCAATATGGTGAGTCGTATGGGTGTGGTTACCCTGTTTTGTAATATTACTGCGGCTATTGGTTTTGCTGTATTTGCTTTAACCAAAAGCGCTGTATTGAAAGAGTTTGGTGTAGTAGCAGGTATCAACATTATGTCGCTGTTCTTCGTATCGTTTATGTTGTTGCCTGCCTCGCTTAGTTATTTGCCGATGCCCAAACCACGTCATGTAAAATACCTGGACAATCCATGGTTGAATAAAACACTCATTCAAATTGAAAAATGGGTGTTTGATCATCGCAAAACTGTATATGCACTCACTGTTGCCATATTGATCTTTGCTGTAGTGGGAATATTCAAATTAAAATCTGTTGGATATATTGTAGATGATCTGCCAAAGAATGATAAACTATATACAGATCTCAAATTTTTTGAAAAACATTTTCATGGGGTAATGCCACTGGAAATTGTAGTGGACACCAAAAAGAAATATGGTGTTTCCAGAAATCTCACCAACTTATTAAAGATTGATTCACTGGCACAATACATTGCTTCCAAACCTGAGATGGCAAAACCGCTATCGCTGGATGAAGGATTAAAATTTGCCCGGCAGGGTTATTATGGTGATTCAACTATGTACGCTATGCCCGATAATTTTGATTTAGCTTTTCTTGCTCCTTATTTGCAGATGAAAGGAGATTCAAGCGCCAAAGCCAATTCATTCAGCAAACTGGTGAGTACATTCATGGACAGCAGCAAGCAAATGGCCCGCATCAGTGTGAGTATGGAAGATGTTGGATCGGCAAGACTGCCATTGATATTAAAAGATATTCAAACAAAAGCTGAGTTGATTTTCAACAGAGACAGCATGCAATATCAATTGTATCTTGATAGTTTAAAAGAAAAAGGGTTGGCAACTAAAAATACTGATACAACAAGCTTTAAACAAAATGCTAACATCCAACTCACCGGCACCAGTGTAACCTTTTTAGAGGGAAGCCGGTATATCATCAACGGTTTAAAGGATAGTATAATATGGGCATTTGTATTAATTGCCTTTTGTATGCTGTATCTTTTCCGTTCTGTAAAAATCTTATTGTGTTCTTTAATTCCCAATATTATTCCGTTAGTGATCACTGCCGGTGTAATGGGCTGGGTGGGTATTCCGCTAAAGCCCAGTACTGTTTTAGTATTTAGTGTAGCATTGGGAATTGCGATTGATGTTACTATCCGGTTTTTGGTAAACTACAAACAGGAACTGCCGCATCAGAACAACTCAATTCCTGCAACCATACAGCAAACTATTCGTCATACTGGTATTAGTATTATTTATACTTCGTTAGTGCTTATTGCAGGTTTTATTATTTTCTGCTTCAGTAATTTTGGCGGAACACAGGCGTTGGGATGGCTCACCTCGCTTACATTAGTGGTGGCAATGATTACTAATCTTGTCTTGTTGCCGGTTTTATTGATCTCCGTTTCCGCCGGAAAAACCAAATAAGTTACGCAGCATTTTTTACAAAAAAAGTGTCTTAACATCCAAACAACAAAAAAGTTTTACTGTTATTTTTGTTGCTTAGCCTTATGGCACTATCCCATAAGGAAATTTTTTAATTTAAAAACCATCTGCATGAGAAAAATTCTGATGGGAGCTATATGCTTCCTCTTGTGTACTGGTATTGTTCATGCTCAAAGCAGGACAGTTACTGGTAAAGTAACCGATAATACGGGAACTCCTATTCCTAATGCTTCGGTAATTGTAAAAAACTTCAGTACGGGTACTAAAACAAGTTCGGATGGTACCTTTTCGATCTCCGTTCCCACAAATGCAAAGCAATTAATTATTTCTTCCGTAGGAATGGAAGATGTGACTGTAAACATCGGAACAAAAAGTTTTTACGATGTAACACTCCGTCAATCTGAAAAAGTACTATCGGAAGTTGTTGTTACTTCTTTAGGTATTGCCCGTGATAAAAGATCGCTGGGCTATGCCACTCAAAACATTAAAGCCGACCAGATTGCTGACAAAGGGGAGGTGAATGTTGTGAATGCATTACAGGGAAAAGTTTCTGGTGTAAGTATTACAAATGCCAGTGGCAGTGCCGGTGCTTCCGTTAACATCAATATTCGTGGTATTACCTCTTTCACCGGTAATAACCAGCCTTTATTTATTGTGGATGGTATCCCCATCAGTAATGATGTGGACAGAACCAATGGTGGCCCATTAGGTACATTGGGTGATAACCAGCCTGCCAACAGGGCACTTGATCTTGATATTAATAATATCGAGTCAATCAACATCCTTAAAGGACCAACAGCCGCTGCATTATATGGATCAAGGGCTTCATCGGGTGCAATTATTATTACTACCAAAAAAGGTGGCAGTGCCCGTAATAAAGCCGAGATTATTGTAAACTCATCTTATTCCATACAAGGTGCCATAGGATTACCCAAATTGCAAAACGATTATGGCCAGGGCACCAATGGTATTTACAGTACCAACGTTTCTTTAAACTCGTGGGGTCCTAAGTTCGGTTCAACCCCCTCTGTTGCCAATGGTTTATTAGTAAATGGTAACCCCGTTGACTACCGGGCTTATCCCAATAACATCAACGATTTTTTCCAGAAAGGAGCAATCTTCGACAACAGTGTTACCGTAAATGGCGGTGATCTCAAACAAAACTATATTCTTTCTGCCAGCAACCTTAATCAAAAAGGTATTCTTCCCAATACAGAATTAAAAAGAACATCTATCAAATTTGGGGGTAATACCATGATTCGTGATAAAATTAGTTTTGGCGGTTCGGTTAACTTCATCAATACTATACAAAAAGGTATTTTGGGTGGTAATGGTAACAGTTCTCTTGGTATCATTGCTCAAATTCCAAGAAGTTTAGACCTTACTTCCTACAAAACAAAAGGTACATATCAAAATCCCGACGGAACGAATAACTGGATTATCGCCGGACAGGATAATCCATACTATGATGCGTATAAAAACCCGTTAACCAGTAACGTATACCGTTTCCTGGGTAATGTTACAACCGGTATGGACGTTACAAAATGGTTAAATGTAAGCTATCGCCTTGGTCTGGATGCTTATACCGATCGCCGGAAACAAATCTTTGCAGTTTCATCCGGACGTGTTCCTAACGGGCAGGTGCTGGAAAATACCATTTTCCGTTCTGAGTTAAATGGTGATCTTATCATCACGGGTAAGAAAAATAATATTTTTACAAAAGACCTGAATTTAACCGCCATATTAGGTCAAAATATTAATGAAAGATATTTCCAGAGTACACAAGTACAGGGTGATAACCTGGCATTCCCCGGTTTTTATAATGTTTCAAATGCTACAACACTCACCGTGGGATCGTTTGAAGCAAACACAAAAACAAGGTTAGTTGGTTTTTATGGCCAGATGTCATGGGCGTATAAAAACTACCTGTTTCTGGAAGTAACCGGCCGGGCTGATCAATCATCCACCCTTCCAAAAGATAAGAACACATATTTCTATCCTTCAGCCAGTTTAGGTTTTGTATTTACCGATGCGTTTAAAATTAACTCAAGCATTCTTTCTTATGGTAAAATAAGAGCCAGCAGTGCTAAAGTTGGTAAGGATGCTCCGCCTTATTTATTAGATAATACTTATGCCAGCTGGGCTTTTGGTAATAATGTTGCCAGCTTTACATTCCCCTTTGGAAGCACCGCTGGTTTTGGTGCCAGTACAAGAATTGCTCCCAAAATTCTTTCACCTGAGTTCACTACATCCAATGAAGTTGGCGTTAACTTAGGTTTATTTAAAAACAGGGTATCAATAGATTTTGCCTACTTTAAACAAGTAAGTAAAGACCAGATCATCAATGTGGCCATTCCAGTATCAACAGGCTATTCAACTAAAACAACCAATATTGGCGAAATGACCAATAAAGGAATTGAAGCCTTAGTTAATGTAGGTGTTATTAGTACCCGTACTTTCCGTTGGGATGTATCTGCAAACTATACCCGCATCAGGAACAAAGTTGTTTCTATTGCCCCGGGTGTTGATAATTTTGGTATTCCGGGTAGTGCCTTTACAGGTTCTATTCCTTCTATTAAAGTGGGATATCCATATGGTGTTATTTTGGGTGGAGTTATTCCAAGATCAAATGATGGGCAACGTTTAATCAACCCGGCTACAGGTGGTTACCAGCCATTAATTGCTAACCAGGTACTGGCCGATCCTAACAATGATTACAAAATAGGTTTCACTAATAATCTTAAATACAAGAGTTTTTCATTCGGCTTCACCTTTGACTTTAATAAAGGTGGCCAGGTATTGTCCTTTACCTCTGCCTTATATAAATCAAGAGGTATGCTTGACAAAACAGGAGTTGACAGGGATAAGCCACATATTTTACCCGGTGTTATTGAAGTTACTCCCGGTAAATATATTGACAATAATATCCAGGTTGCAGCCCAAACTTACTGGCAGGCATTGGGTGGATTGCAAAGTGAATTCAACGTATATGATGCTACTGTTTTCCGCCTCAGAGAAATATCCGCCAGTTACGATGTACCATCGGATGTAATTAAAAAATTAAAAATAAATGGTGCAAGATTTTCAGTGTTTGCCCGCAATGTATTTTATGTAGCTCCTAACTCGTTAATTGATCCGGAAGTAAATACACAGGGAGCAGGCAATATCAGGGGTCTTGAATTACAAAGTGCCCCTAATGCCAGAACAGTGGGTGTTAGCCTGAAATTATCATTATAATAATCTGAAAAAACATTAAGATATGAGAAGAATAAGTATTGTTTCACTGCTGTTGTTGGTAATGTTTACATCGTGTAAAAAATATCTCGATATAAATCAAACACCCAACAACCCTTTAAATGTTCCGGCTTCTACTATATTGCCAACAGCAACGGTAGCCGTAGCATTCGCTAATTCAAATGATTTAAACAGGGCAACTTCTGCCATTGTACAACATATAGCCGGTGTGGCCAATCAAACTGCCGCCTATGATGTTTACAATCTTGATGGTTCATTTGATAACCAATGGAATTTTGAAATTTATAATGGCGCAGTAAACAACCTGCAAATTTTGATTGATCAAAATTCCGCTAACAATCCTGCTTATTCAGGTATTGCTAAACTTCAGTTGGCTTATATTATTTCTGTAGCCGCTGATATTTGGGGCGATGTTCCTTATTCACAAGCCGGTCAGGGTTTAAAATATGAACAACCCCGTTTTGATAAAGTACAGGATATTTACCAGGGTAATTCAGGTTTGAATATTACCAGCCTGTTTGATTTGGTAAAAAGTGGTTTAGCTGATTTAACAAAAACAAGCACATTAAAACCAGGAACTGATGATATTGTATACAAAGGCGATTTAACCAAGTGGACAAGAATGGGTAATACATTATTGCTTAAACTGGCAATTCAGCTTACTAATGTAAACCCAACCTTAGCCAAGTCAACCATTTCTTCTGTATTAACGGCTAATACTTACATTAACGCTAACAATCTTGATTTTGAAGTTCCGTTTGGTCCTTCAGTCGGCAATCAAAATGCTATCTATACATTTAATACACTTAACAGGCCCGGTGATCAAATGCTGAGTTCAAGATTTTTAGCATTAGAAAGAAGCCTGAATGACACGGTTAGATTAGCCAAGTTGTTTACAAAACCTAATAATGTATTTACCAGTTATGATAATGGCTCTACTGCCGCGGCACCTACTAATGCAAACCGGTCAAAATATAATACCTTTTTTACTGGTGCAACGGGTGAAGCACCAATAAGGTTACTGACCAATGCGCAAGTAAACTTCATCCTGGCAGAAGCTGCATTGGTATTAGGAACAACAGGAGATGCCAATGCTTATTACCAGGCAGGCATCAGGGCACATATGAGCAAAATAGGAATGACAACAGCAGAAATTGATAATTATTTTAATACTAATCCATCTGTTGTTACGCTGAGTGGTACTAATGACGATAAGTTAAAACAAATCATTACTCAAAAATACATTTCGTTAGTAGGAAATGGTATTGAAGCTTTTAATGATTACAGAAGAACAGGATATCCTGTTTTGGCTTTACCACTTAATGCAGCCGGAGATAATCCAAACGTTATTCCTACGAGACTTCCTTATACCCCGGCAGAATTAGCCCGTAACCCAAATGCGCCAAACCCAAGACCAAAGACCGATGTAAAATTGTGGTGGGCTAAATAATTTTAAAAACGAATAAACTGAACAAAATGAAAATGATTAATAAATTTTATACTGCAATTTTATTATCAGCTTTTATTTTTACGGGTTGTAAAAAAGAAGCTGTTAATGGTCTTTCAGATATAAGACCTGCTGTACCGGTAACAGTAGCCAATGCCGCAGATTACAGACCTGATCCAACCATCATTGTTTCAAAAAGTGCTGGTGGTGGCACAGGGCCGTTTCAAATTGTATTGACCATTCCTTCTAATAAAGGCAAAACAATTAAGGAAATTTCCAAAGTAGCTTTCAGTACCAGCTATACACAAATTCAAAGTACAGGTACAACCGGGTTTTACACTACCACTCCTATTCCCGGAGATGGAACTACGGTTACGTTCACTTCCTCTTTTTCAGAGATACTGGCAAAAGGTTTAGGCCCTATTCCGGCAACCAATGCTGAATTAACGAGGAGGTTTTATTTCCTTGTAACATTGAGTGATGATACTAAAATTGTTACGACTCCAGTGAGGTTACTGGTAGCTGATTAGTATAAATTTTTATACAGGTAATAAAAAACCCCGGCAGTTGTGCCGGGGTTTTTATTTTATTGATTATTCTATTTTATCACTTCCTGCAGTTTCGTTTCCAGATCAGCACCTCTTAACCCGGTGGCGATAATAGTTCCATTAGGGTCAACTAATACATTATAAGGAATAGCATCAAATCCATATTGCGGCACTACAGAACTCTCCCAAAATTTAAGATCGCTGATATGATTCCAGGTTAACTTATCATCCGCTATGGCCTGCTTCCATTTGCTTTTATCCTTATCCAGCGACACACCGAGCACCGTAAAGTTTTTATCCTTATACTTATTATATACTGCTACAACGTTTGGGTTTTCTGCCCGGCAGGGGCCGCACCAGCTTGCCCAAAAATCAACCAGTACAAATTTTCCTTTTAAACTGCTGAGAGAAAAATTTTTACCGTTTACATCAGGCATCGTAATATCCGGGGCCTGTTTACCAATTCCGGGTTTGTTTTTATCTATTTCCTCTTTTTGTTTAAAGGCGGCATATTCTTTTTTGAAAGCATCATAACCCTGTTTTATTCCATTGTGTGCAGGAAAACGGGTTAGTAAACTTTTAAACTCCTTATCTATTTGTTCCGCGTCACTGATATTCCGGCTCCAATAACCAAAAGCATTTAATGCAATTACCGGGTTCTGATCTGTTTGTGCCGTATGTAAGGCATAAGCTTTATAGTCAGCGCCGGTTTTATTGATCTCCGTAAAAATTATATTCAGTATACTGTCTTTTTTGGGATCAGCAGATTGCTTTATTTCATTTGCTTTACTGCTTAGTTCATATTGCTTTTTTGAAAAAGCGGTAACGGAATCAAAAAAAACATTCAATCGCTGGTTAGCGGGAGAAGATACTGTGTATCCAACTTTAGTGCTGTTGATATCTGTTAGGGCTTTCCAGTTGGCTTTAACTTCCACTTTACTCTCATCATTCAAAATAAACATTAATGGAGCATAATCATTATCCCCGATCCTTACCCGGTACATAGTAGGTTCGCCGGTAACAGTGTGGAGAGAAAACTTTCCATCCTTCATTAAACCTGTATCCAGTATCTGCGGCGGAATATTTCTGTTAGCAGGAATTTCTTCTAAATAAACTTTTTCAGAAGCAGGTGCTTCCGTAATAATACCTGTCACTTCAAATTTCTTTTTTCCTGTATTATTACAGGCAATAAAGATTAGCACTATTGCTGACAAAGCAGCAAGTCTTACTTTCATATTTATGCGTTTAATTTTTCGAGTAATAAATCATTGGTGAGTTTGGGATCCGCTTTGCCTTTGGAAAGTTTTTTTACTTCACCCACAAATAAACCAATCAACCCTTTTTTACCTTTGCGGTATTCAGCTACTTTATCGGGCATCTTGTTTAATACTTCTTCCACCCAACTGGCTACTTCATTGCTGTCGGAAGTTTGGACTAAGTTGAGTTGAGTTGCCAGTGCAGATGCAGTTACATCGGGCTGTTTTATCAATGCCGGGAATAATTTGGAAGAAGCAACTGAGAAATTGATTTTTCCTTTATCAATCAAGGCAATAATTTCAGCTAACGAAGAAGGAGTTAAACTCAATTCAGTTATGCTGGTATTATTTTCATTGAGATAAGATTTGACCGGACCAATCATCCAGTTAGCGGCAGCTTTATAATTTTTTGTTTGCTGAACCAGCGCATCAAAATAATCAGCTGTTTCTCTTTCATCCGCAATCACTTTCGCATCATATTCCGTCAACTGCAATTCAGTGGTATATCGCTTTACTTTTGATTCGTACAATTCAGGTATTGTTGATTGAATTTGTTTCAACCATTCATCGCTGATGTGGAAGGGTGTTAAATCAGGGTCAGCAAAATAACGGTAATCATTTGCTTCCTCTTTTGTACGCAAAGCAAAAGTGGTTCCGTTGTTAGCATCAAAACTTCTTGTTTGTTGTATGATCGTTCCACCGTTCTCCACTTCTTCAATCATCCGTTTTATTTCATGGTCAATCGCTCTTTTTACATTACGGATAGAGTTAAGATTCTTCACTTCCACTTTAGTACCCAGCCTGGTTTCACCTTTCAACCGTATAGAAACATTCGCATCGCAACGCATACTGCCTTCTTCCATATTTCCATCACATACTTCAATCCATCGAACCAGTCTTCTCAACTCAGTTAAATAAGCATAGGCTTCATCACCACTGCTTAAATCAGGTTCGGTTACAATTTCACATAGAGGAACACCGGCACGGTTTAAATCAACATAGGTATAATGTTCATCCTGGTCATGAATACTTTTACCTGCATCTTCCTCCATATGAATGCGGTTCAACTGTACTTTCTTTTCACCATTTTCTGTTTTGATGGTTACATATCCGCCCTTACAAATGGGTGTGGTATGTTGCGATACCTGGTAACCTTTAGGCAGATCAGGATAGAAATAATTTTTTCTTGCGAAGTAGTTTATTTTTTCAATTTCACAATTACAGGCCAACCCAAGTTTAATAGCATATTCAATGGCTTTATCATTCAGTTTGGGCAATGTTCCCGGATGCGCCATTGTAATAGGACTGATATGTGTATTGGGTTCGTTTACAAAAGCCGCACTGTCGCCACAAAACAATTTACTTTGAGTGAGTAACTGTGCATGCACTTCCAGACCTATGACGGCTTCATATTTATCGTAATTAACTGACATAAATTAAGTGGCGCAAAAATACGGCATATGCCACGGATGGGGAAACCCTATTTGCAGCCATCCTGTTAAATAAAACGGGGCCAGTAAAGGCCCCGACAATTTAACATGAGAAAACTGGAGAGAGTTGTTATTGTTTTACAAGTCGGCTGATTTTATTTTTTTTGGAATCTTCACTTCTATATTCATCGGACTTCCATTACGATTTACCTTTATAGTGAATACTCCTTTTTCCCAATTATCCCAAATATTCTCCCGGGCATCATTGGTATCTTCTATTTTATTACCGGCCACTTCCATTATTACATCATCCTTCTTTAATCCTGCTTTAGCTGCAATAGAACTGTCTTCCACTTCAGTGATTTTTACGCCATCACCTTCTTCAAGATCTTGTATTTTGATACCTAATTTATGGTTGCCACCGCTGCCTCTCCACATAAAGTCATGTCCAAAATTTTCAAAAGGCATTTCTTTTAAGCCTTCCAATGGTGCCAGATCAAGATTAAAGTCTTTCATACCCGGACCCAAATCACGATTCCATTCAAAACCACCTTTGCGTTTATCCAGTTTGGCTTTGGTTGATTTTTCTTTCCCATCACGGAGATAGGTTACTGTTACTTCTTCTCCTGCTTTATGTTTTCTTACTGCATTCGTTAATGATTCCGCATCGTCTACTTTTTTATCTCCAACTTTAGTGATGATGTCACCTTTTTGCAAACCAGCTTTGGATGCTGAACTGTTTTCCTGTACTTCTGTTATTTCAGCGCCTTTATCATTATCCTTCATAAACACCCCCAGTTTGCCTCCATTGCCATCTTCATCACCCCACATTTTCATTTTCATATTGCCACGGGGAATAACAATTCCTGGGGAGCCTTCAATGCGGATGCGTGGGTGAATATCGTTGAGTACTTCCACATCGCCATCTTTCCACTCATCAGCCGGCTTGCCATTAATGGTTACTTTATCGCCATCAATTACAATGGTGGCTTTTTCTCCGTCTTTTTTGCGGATGATAACATGCTGTTCGCCTTTTACTTTATCATCGCTCTTTTTTTCTTTTTTATCCTGTGCAGTTGCTACCAGCGAACCCGACAGGAAGAGTGCTGTACTTACAATAAAAAACTTTTTCATATCCGGTGATTTTATATCTACGAAATTTTTAGTAGTTCGAAGATAGGGAAATGTTTCTGAATACGAAAGATTTCGGAAATGTTAAAATGTTTGATGGAAAATGGGAAAGTTTACCGGTAAATAAAAAAGATAAACGGATTTAAAATCATTAAACCACTTTAAAGCAGGAAAAGTAAAAATTATTAGCAGCACCAACCAGCTGAAGTTTAATATGCGAATATGCCTGCTGAAACTCATACAAAGCTTTAAATTCTTGTGTTGGAACTGAAAACTCATCAAAGAAAATTATATCCCCTGTATTTAAAATTGGGGCTAATGAAGCAAGTACAAAAAGTGTTGCAGAATACAGATCTGCATCCAGCATAATTATCTTTGGCTTATCATTCCTGAACGATTTTAAAAAGCCGGGTAGTGTTTGCTGAAATAACCCCTGCAAAAAACTTCCCCTGTTGTCATCTATTACCGGAACCTGGTTATTCGTATTAAACATACCTTTTTTATATACACCAAAATCTTCGGGTAAACCAGTAAATGTATCGAAGCCCCAAAACCCGCTATCTGGATTTTTATTAATATCTAAAAACCAGCCAAATGATTTACCTGCCGCTACTCCAAACTCCAGGTAATTAATAGGTACTGATGTAAGATTTTCATTTTCCAAGATACGCTGATATAATGGATAACGTTTTTGATAGTCCCATTTTGAAGGGAAATCATTTGGAGCGTTCTTTTTATTCTTTAATACCCATGCTGAAAACCTGGATAAGTAATAAAGATTGGCAAATATCCCTGAAAAGAGATTGACCACTCTATGTAACTGTAAAAAAACGAATACGATCTTTGTGTACCTTATCAAAAAAAGCTTCATATAATTCAGAATTAAATCTTACAATTTTTCTGTCGTGGTTACCTTTTCTGATGTATTAAGAAACTATTTCTATTATAATATCGTCTTACTTTCTCTACCACTTTCCTACCACCTTATCCGGGTTAAATGCTCCCGTCTTTCAACAAACCCAGGCATTAGCAAGAACTTTCCTGCACAAGAGAATTTTTACCGACCTTAAACTTACTGTTTCACCGGTTGATGCATCATTAGATCTTCCATTACTTTTCCTATTGCTTCGGGTGTTTGTTTAAAAGTAAGGTAAGTAATTTTTTTTCCCGGAATGACGACATCCTTTCCATCATCCTCCACTTTAAAGTTTAATTTTTTGGAATCAAAGTATGGCTGTATGCCACGAACAGCCACGAGCACAGCCGTTTCATCCCAACTGTTTCTGCCGATTGTGTTATTGTCTTTTGTCAATGCAATTTTGAAGGCATCTTTTACCGGGCTGTTTTGAATTTTATCATTGTTGATGAGCCTTATACCTGTATGAATTTTTTCCCCTATCTCAAAACCACTCATGATCCATGGAGTTGGCCATTCATTAAAAACTTTTTGCGATGCTTTTGCATCCACCACCACATTAAATTCATAACCACTGTTTTTACCGCTGTCAATCCTTGCAGCCATTGATACAAGTTGCTTCACTTTTTTAATAACCAGGTCTTTTCCATTGAGTGATGAATATTCATCCGCTGTTGAATTCAACAGACTGGCAAGGTTTGTAAAAAAACCAACTGTAACAATCGTTACACTTTTATCCGGCTGTGATGAAAGTATTTTCCGGTAAAGTGCTACCGCATCTTCTGCCTCAGCATTTGATTTTATATTGTGCGGATATTTTTGAATGATCGCCTGTGCCCATTGTTGTGAACAATCTTTATTTGGCTGAGCACCTTTGGTAATACCAACCGGAGTATTTGGCCGGTTAAAATAAGTATTCAGTACACTTAATGTTGGGGCTGTTGTTTCAAAGGTATTGCAGGAAATAGTGGCAAGCAGTTTCGCTTCTCCTTTATCTTCCAATGCATGCAACATGGCTGTTGCTCCCACATCATCATAATCGGGTGCTATGTCTGTATCGAAAATAATGCTGACAGGCTTTGGCTTTTCAGCAAATGAGCCCAACAAAAACAAAATGCAAACACAGCAAAGAAACTTTTTCATATATAGAGTTATATAAGAAGAGATCTCACTTTCTCAATCACTTTACCCAGGTTAGAAGCATCCTGCCCACCGGCTGTGGCCAATGTTTTTTGTCCGCCGCCACCGCCTTTTATTAAAGGAGCAATATGTTCTTTGATTATTTTACCGGCATCTAATCCTTTAGCAGCAACAACTGCATCAGCTATGCCAACAGCAACGGAAGGTTTACCATCTATGTTGGCACAGAGTACTATTAAGTAATCGTTGAGGTTATTTTTTAAGTCGAAGCAAATTTTCTTTAACGCATCAGCACTGCTTACTTCAACGATATCGCCAATAAAAGTGATGCCGTTGATGATTTCATCTTTTTGCAGCAACTCATTACGGAGAGTAAGGAGTTGTCTTGCTTCCATCATCTCGAGTTTCTTTCTCAAAGAAGCATTATCGCTGATTAAATTTTCAACAGCCTTATTTAAATCAGCCGGGTTTTTCAATTGCTCTTTAACCGCTGATAAAGTATTGAGTTGTTCATTCAAATATTCTTCTGCTGCATTACCGCTTACTGCTTCAATACGTCTTACACCGGCAGCAACAGCAGCTTCACTTTTTATTTTAAAAAAACCCAACTCACCTGTAGCTCCAACATGTGTACCACCACAAAGTTCAATAGAATATTTCGGGTCTATGATAACTACTCTAACCACATCACCATATTTTTCACCAAATAAAGCCATAGCACCCATTGCCACCGCCTCATCTTTACTCATCTCTTTAATCACCACCGGTACATTGGCTCTTATCTTTTCATTTACGATGGTTTCAATCTGCTTTATTTCTTCGTCGCTTACTTTGGCAAAATGAGAAAAATCAAAACGCAAATGTTCATCATTTACCAGGCTACCCTTTTGTGCTACATGTGTTCCTAACACAGAGCGTAATGCGGCATGTAACAAATGTGTAGCGGAGTGATGAATTGCCGTTTTCTTTCTTCTGTCTGCATCAACTTTTGCTGTAACGAGTGCAGAAATATTTACGGGTAATTTTTCAGCAAAATGAATAATGAGTTCGTTTTCTTTTTTAGTGTCGAGTATTTTTATTTCTTCTCCTTCAAAACTTAACACACCCGTATCGCCTACCTGTCCGCCGCTTTCTGCATAAAAAGGTGTTGTTTCCAGTACTAACTGAAAAGCTTCTTTTCCTTTGGCTTTTACTTTACGGTATTTGGTTACTTTGGTTTGTACTTCTAATGAATCATAGCCAACAAACTTCACTGAGTTATTTTCTACTACATCTACCCAATCTTCCGTATCAATAGCAGTAGCGGCACGGCTGCGGTCTTTTTGTTGTTTCATTTCTGCTTCAAAACCTTTCTCATCTACCTTCAATTTATTTTCTGAAGCAATTAAACGAGTTAAATCAATTGGGAAGCCATACGTATCATATAATTCAAATGCATCTTTTCCCGAAATGTTGCTCACAGATTTCGCAGATGACACAGATATGATGTCATCAATACGTTTCAATCCTTTCTCCAGCGTTCTTAAAAAAGCATCTTCCTCTTCTTTAATCACCTTAGCTACAAAATCCTGCTGCGCTTTTAATTCAGGAAATACATTTTCAAACTGAGTGGCAATCACTGGTAACAACTGGTGTAACAATGGTTGCTTATAATCGAGATAAGAATAATAATATCTTACCGCTCTTCTCAATATCCTTCTTATCACATAACCGGCACCGGTGTTAGATGGTAATTGTCCATCAGCAATCGTAAATGATATTGCACGGATATGGTCGGACAATACACGAAAGGCAATGCTTTCTTTATCATCACCAGCTTTATAGTTTTTGCCAACAATCTTTTCTATGGCTGCAATCGTTCCGGTAAATACATCGGTATCATAATTACTTTGCTTTCCCTGTAATACTCTCACCAATCTTTCAAAACCCATTCCGGTATCCACATGCTTTGCCGGTAATTGTTCCAATGAACCATCTTTTAAACGATTGAACTGTATAAATACATTATTCCATATTTCAATCACCTGCGGATGGTCGTTGTTCACCAGTGTTTTTCCATCTACTTTTTTTCTTTCTTCATCGCTTCTGCAATCCACATGTATTTCTGTACACGGGCCACAGGGACCCGTATCACCCATCTCCCAAAAATTATCTTTTTTCTTTCCCAGTAAAATTCTGTCCTCTGCAATTACTTTTTTCCATTCGTTATATGCTTCCTCATCTTTGGGCAGGTTTTCTTTTTCATCACCTTCAAAAATGCTTACATATAATCTTTCTTTATCAAGCTTGTAAACTTCGGTTAATAATTGCCAGCTCCAGGCAATGGCTTCTTTTTTAAAATAATCACCAATACTCCAGTTGCCCAGCATTTCAAACATGGTATGATGATAAGTATCCACACCCACTTCTTCCAAATCGTTGTGCTTACCGCTTACCCGCAAACATTTTTGTGTATCGGCAATACGTGGATTGTCCGGTTTCTTATTTCCCAGGAAAAAATCTTTAAACTGGTTCATGCCTGCATTAGTAAACAGTAAGGTGGGGTCATTCTTCACCACTATTGGCGCCGAAGGGACGATTTGATGGCCTTTGCTTTTAAAGAAATCAAGAAACTGCTGGCGTATCTCCGTACTTGTCATCATAACCTGTAAAACTTATTTGGGTTGATTTTTGCAGGGGAAGGGACTATATTTGTTCCCCTTGAAATCAGTGGCGGCAAAGGTAAGTTAGTTTCTGGTTGCTAGTTGCTGGTTAATTGGCTGCAGGATGAAAAAAATAAAGTATTTCTATAATACCAATACGCTCCGGTATGAAAAACTGGTGACCCCGCTGCGGGTGAAGTTGCTGCGGGTATTTGGTTTTATAGCAGCCACCCTGGTTACTGCCGGACTTATCATCGCCATCGCCTACCGCTACTTCCCTTCCGGCAACGAAAAAAGATTGCGACAGGAAAATGATGAATTAAAGGATAACTACAACGTATTAAGTGCACAGATACAGCAGCTCAATCAAAAACTCAGCGATATTGAAAAAAGGGACAATGATGTGTACCGGGTAATTTTTGAAAGCACCCCTATCCCCGACAGTGCCCGTGCTAAAGCCATTGCCGTGGATGAAGAAGTGAAACTGGTGCAGCGGATGAGTGAAGACCAGTTGGGAAAATCCATTGCCCTTTCTCTCAGCAATATTGCCAACCGCATCGCCTTTCAGCAAAAATCATTTGGTGACATAGCGGAGATGATCAAGAACAAAGAAAAGTTACTGGCAGCTATCCCTGCCATTCAACCAGTGTCCAATAAAGATTTAAACCGCATTGCTTCGGGCTTTGGTTACCGGAGCGACCCTGTTTATAAAGTAACAAAGTTTCATGCCGGTTTGGATTTTACCGCCCCGCAGGGAACACCTATTTATGCAACGGCTGATGGACGTGTGGAAACGGCCGGTTTTAGTGATGGTGGTTATGGAAATCATGTGGTCATTAATCATGGCTTTGGTTATGAAACTTTGTACGGGCATATGGTGAGAGTGAAAGCAAGAGCGGGGCAGTTTGTAAAACGTGGTGAAGTAATTGGCTGGGTGGGCAGCACTGGAAAATCAACCGGTCCGCACTGCCATTACGAAGTGCATAAAAACGGAACTCCTATTGATCCTGTTTATTTCTTCTATAACGATTTATCTCCGGAACAATACGATCGCCTGCTGAAGATTGCTTCTACCAAGAACCAGAGTTTTGATTGATGAGATGCGGGTAGTGGGCAACAAGTGAAGTGACCAGCTTTTATTTAATTGTGCATCGCCTGTTGTGTCACTCACTTTTACGTTCTGTTTTCATAGCATCAAAGAACAATCAAACCATTAAACCCTTAAACTTTTAAACCTTTTAACCAGCCACAACCAACCAATACCCAGCAACCACCATGTGAGTAACTTTTGAATTTATACTCTTTAAATTGGTCTTAACTTTATAATGCAAACATTTGCAAAACCAACTATTTTTCATTGGCAAAACAATCTCAAATATCATTTGGTTTCGATTTCGCAGAGGAACCAAGGGTTAAGCTTAAGAAGCCCGAAGTGGTTACCGTTGCACCGGTAGTGGCAGAAGTTCCTAAAAAAGAAAAGAAAAAGCCATTGCAGAAACGTGGCCGGAAATCATTTAAGGATATGGAACTGGAAACCGAACTGGTAAATGTTCCGGCAGATGAGGAATTGTTTAAAAAACAATATTACAGTATTGGTGAAGTGGCCAAAATGTTTCATGCCAATCAATCGCTGATACGTTTTTGGGAAATTGAGTTTGACGTACTTAAGCCAAAGAAAAATAAAAAAGGCGACCGCTATTTCCGGCCGGAAGATGTAAAGAACCTGCAACTGATTCATTATTTACTCCGTCAAAAGAAATATACGGTAGAAGGTGCCAAAGAATATTTCAAAAAAAATAAAAATGCAACAGAAAAATTAGAGCTCGTTAAAAACCTTGAAAAAGTAAAAGCCTTTTTACTGGAGCTCAAAGCAAACTTATAATGAAAAAGATTTTTCCCTTTCTGTTATTCCTTGCAATTATCAGCAATACACAGGCACAGGTACAATACGAAACAGGCATTGATGCTAAAACAGGCCTCAAAGCCCTGAAAGGAACATTGACAATAGACATCCTTAAAAAAGATACTTCCTTTCACTGGATGACAGATGATATAAACTGGTATAAACCAAAACCGGAAGTGTTAAACAGTCTCGCTGCCGTAAAAGACAGTGTGAATATTTTGGCACTCATTGGTACCTGGTGCGAAGACACACATTATATATTTCCCCAGTTATTAAAAATGTTAGGCCAGGCAGGTTATGATATGAATAAGCTTGCCATCATTGGAATTGACCGTCCTAAAGTTTCCATTACTCCATTGTGCATGGCATTGGGTTTAAAGAAAACACCTACCATCATCGTTTTTAAAAATGGAAAAGAAGTGGGCCGTGTGGAAGAATATGGTAAGTATGGAATTGTTGACCAGGAGTTAGCGGAGATATTTGCTAAGGCTAAATAAAGTTTAAACGGTATCGGTTCTTGCCGGCGCCATTTTAATTTCCTGCTGCTCCATTAATTTCAACACATCAAAATTCAACCGCTGACGAAGATTGTTGAATATGTTGATGTCAATATTCTCGGTAAAATATTCAACCGATATTACAATTCCGTTTTTGTTTACATCGGTTAAAAAAACTGTAGCGCCATTTAATCCTATATCATTATTATTTTTCAGCATAGTATTTATGGAGTCAATCAGTTTCTGTACAGCGGATGGCGGAGTTTGAGGATGCAGTTCCAGTCTTAATTCACCTTTGCGTTGTGTACGTAAACTAAGATTATCCAAAATACTGTCCACCATTTGTTTGTTGGGTACAGTAACAAAAGTTTTTACATCTGTTCTTATTCTTGTGCTTCTTAATCCGATTTTTTCAACTGTACCAGTTACAGTTTGCACTTTTACCAAATCACCTAATGTAAATGGTTTATCAAAGAAGATAATGAAGGAGGCGATTAAGTTTTCCAAACTCTCTTTTGCAGCCAATGCCAGTGCAGCACCCACAATACTCAAACCAGTAAGAAGCGGACCAATTTCTTTATGAAATGAAAAACGGATGACTAACAATATTCCGATAAATCCAACAATGACCTTAAAGAAATCGTTAAAGAAAACTATCAGCTGATCATCTGATAAATCAGCCGTGAGGCTTGCTTTTTCCTGCATTACCAATCCAATAAAATCAATTATCCGCAGCAACAACCATATAAAAGCTATGATAACAATGGCAGTACCAATACTGTCAATAATATCACCAATAGGAACTTTATAGACAGTAAAATCCATTGCTTTCGGAAAGCTCAGTGTATTCAGCGTAATAAAAACCGCCAGTATCATCAGGAACAACTGCACCGGGCCTGCTACTAAATTCTTAAACGGCTCTTTGCGGATATGTGCACTTGTTTTACTAAACAGCCTGAAAGATAAATCAGCAATTATACGGGAAAGGTATTTCTTAAAAATATACACTATCCAAATGATGGCGAATACAAGCAGGTACTGTTTGATAGTATTATCTAAAATTACTTTGGATAAAAAGTCATTCATAAATCAATCAATTTACCTGAAGTGGTAAATACTAAGTTCATTATTATTCAATATGTATAACCCGGTTTGATTAATCAGCATCTTTTGTGCTTCACTGTCTTTTGCCGGTAATGGAAATAATTTTTCCTGTATATCACCCATGGTATAAGAAAAAAATTGATTTCCCTTTACCCCAAAAATTGTTTTACCAATCACCTGTACATTTTTTAACCCGGTATAGTGCAAATTATTTTTTAAAGAACCGTAATAATCAAAAATGTACATCCCTTTAGCGGAATCATAGAGATAAACATAACGATCCTGGTCAAAAATTTGTGTGGGTGATGGAATTGAATCAAACAATAATCGAAAATCAACCGTCTCGTTCATCACCTTTCCATCTTCACTTATCTTTTTCAGTTTTGCATCCTGCTCATCAAATATCCACAGATTGTTATCGAATGACTGACCGACTGCTTTTACAGAGAAAATATTTTGTTTTCTTAAATCGATGGTATTTTGAATATTCAGAAAACGGTCGAGTACAACAATCGTTACAAAATTTTTATAGTACAACAGCATCTTTAGCGGATTAGTTACATCCACAGAATATAGCTTTCCATATTTTCTTACATCATTAAATACCCCGGCTGAATCGCCATTGCTGTTAAGCTTCTTTAATTGATTGGTGGAGCTGATCAGATAAATATTACCAAGGTTATCAACGGTGAAATCAGCCATATCAGCTTTAATGGTTTTGTATAATACAAATGAAGAATCCTGCCGGGCATTTGTTTCAATAGCCACAGAGGCACAAAGACACAAAAAGATGATATGTTGAAGAAAACTCCTCATTTTTTATAATACTTAACCTGCAATCCATCATTATCTAATTCAGCATAACTGAAATAACGAATCCAATCACCCAAATTAATATATCGGCTGTTATCATTTAGTTTAAAATCGATAACCAAATGCCGGTGACCAAAGATGAAATAATCATAATGCTGTTTCTGCAATACTTCTTTACAATAAATAATCAGCCATTCTTTATCTTCTCCTAAAAACCTTTCTTCAGTAGCCCCGGTTTGTGCACGGCTGCGGCGGCTTAAATAGTTTGCCAAACCCATGCCAATATAAGGAGGTAATATGCCAAACAACCATTGACAGGCAGGATTACGAAATATCTTTTTTAATCTTTTATATCCATGGTCACCGGGTCCTAATCCATCACCATGACCTATTAATATTTTTTTACCGAAACGGGTAAACTCAACCGGTTCAAAATAAACTGGTATGTTTAATTCTTTTTGCAAATAATCTTTCATCCACATATCGTGATTGCCTACAAAAAAATGAACGGGAATACCGGCATCTGTTAATTCAGCCAGTTTACCTAATAAGCGGACAAAACCTTTGGGAACAACCGTACGGTACTCATACCAGAAATCAAACATATCACCCACAATAAACACTTCGGCAGCGGTGGATTTAATATCCTCTAAAAATTGCACCACTATTTTTTCCCTTATTAAACTGCTTTCGTAATTGGGAGCACCCAGGTGAAAATCGGAAAGGAAATAGATCTTTTTATCAAAGTTCATTCACCTCTTTTTTTACTTTATCCCGCATATACTGTAATACATCTCCCGATTCAATTAAAGGATGTCCTTCTACCGGTTGATTGTACCAATATATCCATGCTCTAATAGTATGGTCAGCAATGAACACATCCACTGCTTCTCTGCGGTAATATTTTATTTCGCCTTCTAACGGGTCTACCCCTTCATAATCATCCAGCTGGGCCAATGCATACCCATACTCATCTTTATTTTTTATTTCATACAACTCACCCGTAATCTGAGTATCCCCGTTAGCCGGAACAGCCGCCGGGTAAGGGCCAAGATCGTATAACAACCCTTTTACTGTTGCATCACCTACAAGGTGAAAATAATTGAAGATATACTGGTACGCTTCGCTGTGAAAGCCTTTTCGCAGGGAACCGTAAACGAAGAGGTAATAAATTCTTTCTTGCATAGCACTATAAAGATAAACAATGCTATTTATCTATAAGAAAACAAAATACTTCCCTGGGGCCATGCACTCCTACCACCAATGTTTTTTCAATATCAGCGGTGCGGCTGGGGCCGGTGGCAAAAGTGATGAGGGAGGGAATTTGTCCGGCATACTTTTCTTTCAACTGCTGTAAACCATCTTTTATGTCATAAACAAGCTGATCACTGTAAGCAAAACAAACATGCACGGGTGCATATACACTTACTGTGCGGCCGCTTTCCTGTGCACTGCTTAAAACAATGGAACCGGTACGGGCAATTAATAATTCGCAGGTGGTGATTCCTGCATCAGCCGCAGCTAAGTCCTGTACAGAAAAATTTGTAAAGCCATTTTTAGAAATGGTTTCTTTTAATAAAGTTTCCCGGCAATAGATTTCTTTCCATTGTTTGGCTTCTGCAAGAGCGATTAAGTTTTGCACCGCTTCCTTTTCATTAGCACAATACACAAATTTGCCCTGCAGTTTGCTGAACTCTTCGGCAAACTTTACTTCCAGCTCTTCTTCGCTTTGCTGAAATACAGAATTATTTCCCTCACTCTGCGGAAAAGGAACAGGCACTGAGGTGCTCAATGCCTGTCTTATTTTTTTTAAAATATTCTCTTTTGCAGGAGAAAATTTCATATCGTACTACTTTAATTATTAACAGCCTGCCCGGACCCATCATTATTGATAGCATCAATAGTATGAGGAACCGGATGTGTATCATGAATTACATCAGCCGGCTTCTTTTCTTCGTAAGGACGTTTACCAATCAATGCTTCCACATCGCTCTGGAACAATACTTCTTTATGTAATAACTCTTTTGCCAGCTTTTCCACTTCCATTTTACGCTCCGTCAATAACTGTTTAGTGCGGATATAAGCCTGGTCAATTAATTTTCTTACTTCTTCATCAATAATTTTTCCAGTTTCCTCACTGTATGGCTTGGTAAAATAGTTTTCCTGTGTAGGGTCATAAAAACTCACATTACCCACTTTATCGTTCATACCATATACAGTAATCATACTGTAAGCCATTTTAGTAATTTGCTGTAAATCGTTACTGGCACCGGTAGAAATTTTTCCAAAGAAAATATCTTCAGATGCACGGCCACCCAACGTCATACAAATTTGGTCCATCAGCTGGTCGGTGTTATACAAATATTGTTCTTTGGGAGTGTATTGGGCATAACCCAATGCTGCTGTACCTCTCGGAACGATGGTTACTTTCAATAATGGATATGCATGTTCCAAATACCATCCGCAGATAGCATGACCTGCTTCGTGATAAGCAATGATTTCTTTTTCTTCCGGAGAAATGATTTTGTTTTTCTTTTCCAACCCACCAATAACCCGGTCAATCGCATCCTGGAAGTCTTCCATATCCACAGAATCTTTCCCTTTCCTTGCTGCAATCAATGCCGCTTCATTACATACATTGGCAATATCAGCACCCGCAAAGCCGGGTGTTTGCTCTGCCAACTTATGTACATCGAGTGTTTGAGAAATTTTAATGGGTTTCAAATGCACTTTAAAGATTTCTTCTCTTCCTTTCACATCCGGACGGTCGATAGAAATTTGCCTGTCGAAACGACCCGGACGTAACAAGGCACTATCCAATACATCCGGACGGTTAGTAGCGGCTAAAATAATGATACCACTATCTGTACCGAAACCATCCATCTCCACCAGCAACTGGTTCAATGTATTTTCTCTTTCGTCATTACTCATGATAGCATTGCGGCCACGGGCACGACCAATCGCATCAATCTCATCAATAAAGATTACACAGGGAGCTTTTTCTCTGGCTGTTTTAAATAAGTCACGAACACGGCTGGCACCCACACCAACAAACAATTCCACAAAGTCGGAACCACTCAAACTAAAGAATGGAACCTGTGCTTCACCGGCCATTGCTTTTGCCAGTAATGTTTTACCGGTACCGGGAGGACCAACTAACAAAGCACCCTTTGGAATTTTACCACCAAGTGCCGTATATTTTTTTGGATTCTTTAAAAAGTCAACAATCTCCATTACTTCCTGCTTGGCTTCTTCCAAACCAGCTACATCAGCAAATGTGATATTTACTTTTGTACCTTTTTCAAATAAAGTGGCTTTTGATTTCCCAATATTGAAAATACCACCGGGACCACCGCCGCCCGGACCACCGCCGCCCATTTTACGCATCAGCAATATCCATAATCCTATCAGCAATAAAACAGGTAATAACAGCGAGACTACACCCGGCAACCAACTGTCTTCCTCTTTGTAATCGGATGGTGGACGATAAATAGTTTGATTCGCTTTAAATACTTCATTCACCTGCTCGGCAAAAGTTTTTGCATCAGGTATATTGAATTGAAATTGCGGAGGCCTTTGTGCAGCCGGGCCGCTTAACTTGCTGGCGATATAAGTTTTACCCAGCGCTTCAGGCTTAATAGTAACTTTTACAATGCCTTTATTTTTTATAACCAGGTAAGAAGCCACATCCCCGTTTACCAGCAATGTGTCTTTAAAAAATTCCTGTGAGGTAACAGTTCCATCAGGTGTAAAGCCCCTGTAAAACTGCGCTGCCAGTAAGGCTACTGCTATTAATCCGTAAATCCAGTAAATATTAAATCTTGGTCCCCTGCGTTCTTTTTCAGGTGGTGGTGGATTTGAATTTGATTGATTCTGCATCTTCTTCTGTTTGTTCTTCGCTTCGTTATAAAATTTAATCCTGCAAAGTATTATTAATAATGTTTTTTATGGTGATTTTGTTTGCTTTTTATCAAAGTTTAACGACTAATCATTGTGTTCCTGCATATTACCATCGCCCCACATTTCCTCCAGGCGGTAAAATTTCCTGGTTTCGGGGTGAAATACATGCACCACAATATTTACATAATCAATCAGTACCCAATGCGCCCCGGCTTTTCCCTCATGCCGGAAAGGAATTTCCAGGCATTTCTTTTTTACTTCTGTTTCCACCGCATCACTAATTGCCTTTATTTGCGTATTACTCGTAGCCTCACATATAATGAAAAAATCAGCTACCGCCTCTGGTATTTTCCTGAGGTCAAGACTAACTATGTTTTCACCTTTCTTCTGCTGTATGGCTTTGATGATGGTTTTGAAAATGATTCCGTTCCTTGTTAACCGGGTAACTTTTGATTTCTTTTGTGAGGTTGATACCGTTAATGCTGCCAAATGCAATAAATTTTGTTTTTCAATTACAACTCTCTGGTTGTTGTTTTATTTTATTTTTTACAGGCTTTTGTTCCTTGTTCATCGCCTGTTGTGTCACTCTCTTTTACGTTCGGTAATTCTATTCTTCTTTTAGTCTGCAGTTGCCCGTCTTCCGTTTGCAACCCAATTCTTATCCATCACTCTTATTGCACACTGCCAACGGCATTTACCCACCGCCAACTTCCTCTTCCCCCACCTTTTATTAACTTGCCAAAAATACTAATCTTTTATCTATCCAATTACCATGTCTTCTACCAATCCTGTATTAATTTTTCTCCCCAGTGTGGATAGTACCAACAACTATGCCATGGCACAGGTACATGCAGGGTTGGCAAAACATAGTATGGCCTGGTTTGCCAATGAACAATATGCCGGTAAAGGGCAAAGAGGAAAAGAATGGAACTCTCAACCCGGAGAAAATATAGCAATTAGTATTGCATTACAACCCGGTTTCATTGAGGTTTCTAACCAGTTTCGGCTAAGTGCCGCTGTAGCATTGGGGGCATTTGATTTCTTTAATAAATATGCTGGCGATGAAACATCTATTAAATGGCCAAATGATATTTACTGGCGTGACAGAAAGGCAGGAGGGATTTTGATTGAGAATAAAATTATAGTTGACAGTTCGCAGTTGACAGATGACAGTAAAATACAGTCAACTGTTAATCGTCATCAATCAACAACAAACTATCGCTGGGCCATCTGCGGGATAGGAATCAATATCAATCAAACTATTTTTCCTGAGCATTTGCCCAATCCTGTTTCCCTCAAACAAATAACAGGTAAAAATTGGGGGGCATTTGAACTGGCTGCCGAATTACACCAATGTGTGCTGAACAGGTTTGAACAATTAAAGGAAGATGGATTTCAGCCCATTTACCAGCGCTATCTTTTACACCAGTATAAAATCAATCAACTGCAAAAATTTAAAAAAAATAACCGGGTGTTTGAAGCCGTTATTAAAAGTATTAACCCGGCTGGACAACTGGTTTTACAGCACTCCATTGAAGAGTGTTATGACTTTGGGGAGATTGAATGGGTTACAGCAAAAATTTAAGAATTTATATTCAGTGTGTTTCGGTCGCATTCGGCTACTCACCTATCTTTGTCGCAATTTCAATACATCTACCTTAAAAGAATTTCTAATTTATGAAAATTGCTGTAGCCAAAGGTGACGGAATAGGACCTGAAATAATGGATGCCGTATTAAAAATTTTTGCCGCTAATAATGTTCCGCTGGAATATGAAATGGTAGAAATGGGCAAATGGGTTTTTGACAAAGGATTCAACAATGGTATGACTCCTGAAGCAAAAAAAACAATTGAATCGCTGGGGCTGTTGTTTAAAGGGCCAATGGAAACGCCTAAAGGCAAGGGCGTAAAAAGTATTAATGTAACAGCAAGAAAAACCTGGAACACTTACGCTAACAAAAGAACTTTTCAAACATTACATGGTGTAGATACCGTTTTCAGCAAGGCAGGTATTCCTATTGACATAACAGTGGTGAGAGAAAATATTGAAGATACCTATGGTGGTGTGGAGCATATGCTTACGCATGACGTGGCATTGAGCCGCCGCTTCATCACCCGCCCGGGAAGTATGCAGGTGATCCGTTATGCTTTTGAAATGGCCAAACAAAAAAATGCAAGACGCATTACCTGTGGTCATAAAGCAAACATCATGAAGATAACGGATGGTTTGTTTTTAGAATGCTTTTATGAAATAGCAAAAGAATATCCTGAGTTAAAGTCGGATGATATTATTGTAGATGATTTGTGTATGAAGCTGGTGACAAGACCAGACACTTTTGATGTAGTGGTGTTAACCAATTTACAGGGTGATATTGTGAGTGATTTATGTGCTGGTTTGGTGGGTGGATTAGGCTTTGCACCTTCAGCAAATATTGGCGACCATATTTCCATATTTGAAGCCGTGCATGGTACAGCACCGGATATTGCCGGAAAAAATATTGCTAATCCAACAGCATTATTATTAAGTGGTATTGCTATGCTTCGTCATGTGGGATTGGTTGAAAATGCTTCAATCATTGAAAACGCTCTATTATATACATTGGAAAATGGTGTTCATACAGGTGACTTTGGTGACAAATCAATTCCATCTGTAAATACTACTCAATTTGCTGATGCTATCATTGCTAATTTGGGTAAACAACCAAAACAGGGAGCCAAACCAATTATTCCCAACGAACCCGGTACACCCACTCCGTTAAAACTGGAATTGAATTCGATGATGATTTCTAAAGAGAGTGAGGATGAAATAATTGCCGGAGTTGATTTATTTATTGAAAGCGATGAACAACCCAATGATATTGCAGAGAAATGTAAACGTCATGCAGGAGTTAAGTTCAACCTCATCAATATCAGCAACCGTGGTACACAGGTATGGCCTACAGGCTCCGTTTATACCAACCTCGTTAATCAATACAATGTACGTTTTGAAAGCATCGATAACTTTCCGCTTACTCAGCAGGATGTAATTGGATTATATGTAAGTATGAGTGGAAACTTTAAGATATGTTCTTTTGAGTTGTTGAATATGTGGGGAGATAAAAAAGGATATAGTTTAGCACAGGGACAATAAACAAATTCTATAAAAAGTAAAGCCATCCACATAAGTGAGATGGCTTTTTTATTGCTAATGAACAATCAATGATGTCTTTTCTTTAATGAGAATAAGCGGCTGAGGTTAAAGCCCCAGCGAAACTCACCTCTTCCCCAGCTTTTAACCGTAAATGGTATCAATTGATTTTCGAAAGTGGCTTCAGCATTGGTAAAGTTGAGATGGAAGATATGACCGGCGGTTTCTATTTCAACACCTATGCCCAGCGGGGCATAAAATTTATACTTCCTTAATGCATTATCACCCTGGAAAAAGTCTTTTGACTTTTGTGAGCGGAATGGTTGAATATAATCGATTAAAATATGGAAATTGCTTTTTACCGGTATTCTTAAAGCCGCTCCCAGAGCAAACATATTTTTATCATCCCCTTCCAGCACCAGGTTTCTTCTTACAAAAGTGGGAGAAAGTTGTACGGATACTTTACCAAATTTTCTTCCGGCCGTTAATTGCACTACATGACTCATTCTGTCGCTGAATGATTTAAAACTGTTCTCTAATGTAACACCTGGTATATCCACCTTCTCCATTGTTGAGATAACTGTGTTGGCATAAAAACTCAATGCGATGGGATGTGTATTATCATTTTCATATTGCTCTGCTATTTTCCATCTAATGCCTGCATGCCATAACTGATTTAATCCTCCCCATCCTTTTGCCCTGGAAGCAATAACATTAACTTTATCAGAAATACCATAAGCAAAACCAATTTGTATATCAGTGGCATTGTCCAGCCCAAAAAACCTTCGTCCACCTCCATTACTACCGGCAATATCACCAAAGTTGTGCACCACCCTGAACTCAAGCATACCTTTCTGTATCAGTTCGGTGCTGTACTGGTTAATCACCCTCATACCTGAAAATTGCATAACGGGATTTTTACCGGTTGATCGCTTAGCATCATCTTTCAAATCAATATCCTGGCAAAAAGTATTGACTGTACTGAACAGCAGCACAAATGATAAAACGATTTTATTCATAACGCAGTTTTAGGCTTTTATAAAAGCTTAGTTATTCAATGCCCCTGATTGTACCCAGCATTTAATAATATTTTTTTGTGCAGTGGTTAAAGTGCCTGACTTGGGCATTGTTCCTGATTGCACCTGGGCATTAATATTGGAGGCATTGGCTGATATTTGAGCATAGGTAGTTAAAGTGGGAGCCTGTGTACCATTATGGCAACCGCTGATAGCGCAACTGGAAGAGATTATCGGTGCCACATCAGCAGCAAACTTTGCATTGATAGTGGAACAATCAACGGTAGTACCGCCGCCGCCAGTTGATGAACCACCAGATGTACTGCTTCCCTTTGAGCAGGAATACAAAATGGTTAGCGCAACACAAAAACTTAGAAACAAAATTTTTTTTTGCATACAGATATTTTTAGGCTTTTTGAAATTATAACTCCAATTGCATTACGTAAATGCTGAATGATTGAAAAGGAATTGTTACTCACTGAGCACGGAAAAATATAGCTTGAAAAATCAGCCCTTTAATTTATTCCATTCATTAATAATCTCCTCTGCGTGGGCTTTATTTTTAGGTTTGATGAATATTTTGCGGATGATTCCTTTTTCATCAATCACAAAAGTGGTGCGGTGTACACCCATGTAATGATTACCGAACATCTGCTTCTCTCCCCACACTCCGTATTTATTTACCAGCTCGTGGCTTTCATCAGCAACCAGCTTAAAAGGCAGCTTATATTTTGTTTCAAACTTTTTATGGCTTTTTTCTGAATCAGGACTCACACCCACTACTTCAAAACCATTCTTCTTCAGCAATGCATAATTATCCCGCAGGTTGCAGGCTTCAATGGTACAGGTAGGAGAACCATCTTCTGAATAGAAAAACAGTACGAGTTTTTTTCCTTTGTAATCTTTTAAAGCAATTGGTTTACCATCCTGGTCTTTGCCTTTAAAGTCGGGAGCTTTTTGACCTTCAGTTAATGATGTAGCCATTGTTCTGTTTTGGTTTATGGTTTGCGATTTGTCTGGCCTCAGAAGGGATGGTTTGTGGTTATTTGACCGCAGTCATTGGCTAACAGCCTATAGCTTTCTTACCGTACAAATCTATACACCTGTTCCGTTACATTACCGGCTTCATCTTCAACTCTTACTTTCAACTCGTGTTCACCGGGCGGACAATGTGAGTCCATTCTGTAAGTAAATGTATTGCTGGTACCGCCAAATAATAACCATTTGCCATCCAGTTCGGCACGGAAGTTTTTTATCTCTTTGTAGTTATCAGATACGATGAATTTGATAAACGATGCCTTGGATAAATTAGCGCCATTAAAAATATTTCCAGTGATTTTGGGTGGTTCATTATCCAGCACTAATTGAAATGTTCCAAACTCACGGAATTTAGCGGTAAACCAACCATCTTTAAAATATGCTCTTGCCACATCGGGTTTCTTTTTCCCGGTATGATACATCAGCACATGGTTTGCATCATCGCCACTTATTTTACGGGTGGCTTTTATTCCTACAATCATGGAATCCTGCAACGGAATTGATGGATTTTGCAAAACATATACATCACTCAATCCGATAGCTGAAGGCTCTTTTCCATAGATAAAATGAATAGCATCGTACAATCCTTTTTCAGAAATATACACCTGCAGTTCATTGTTCTCATACACATTTACTTCATTCGGCTTCATCAGTTCACCGGGCAAACTGGCTTCCACCGGTGTTCCCGATTGCTGAATATTAAATGCAGCTTTTGAAGTATTACCATAGGAATCTTTCACCAGCAGAGTAATATGATGAATTTCACCGTCACTCAAATCAACTAATCCATTTTTATTCCACTTCTTATAAATATCCAGCCGGTTACCGGGCAATGCACTCAGATGTTGCAGGTATGCGCCGCCATTAGTTTTTATCCGGTAATCGATATGAGCATTGAGGTAACGGGTCATATCATAACCAATATTGTCAATCAAAAAACCACTTACCGGTTTATCATTATCATACACCAGGGCCTGGTTAAACCCTAATGAATTCGTAAATCCATTTACCCTGTCAAATGCAGTAATGGCAAAACTTACTTTGGAAGCCATGGTTTTAATTAATGGACTCGCCAGTTTAAAAGTATCCCCGGTTTTTTTAAAAACGAATATTGCCGGGAATTGTTCAAAAGTGCTTTTGTTACGGTCGTACACGGCCAGCCTTGTAAGCACGGGAGGAATGTTATCAGGAATATTAAATCCAAAAAACAAAGGATTAACGCAATTATCATTTTCTGTTTTACGGATTTCAAAATGCACATGCGGCCCTTCGGAGGCTCCGGTATTACCGCTGTTACCAATAAACTGTCCTTTCTGTACTTTGAATTTATTGGCAGGCACCTGTACTTCTATCTTCCATTTTTCGTTGGCATATTGTTGCTCCACCAAATAGGCTTCCACTTCAGGGGTGAACGTATTCATGTGTGCATACAGCGTAGTGTACCCGTTAGGATGATTGATGTACAAAGCTCTTCCAAAACCATTCGGGTCAATTTTAATCCGGGCTATATAACCATCGGCTGGTGCATATACAGGAAGGTTTGTTTTCCGTTGCGTAAACAAATCCAATCCCATATGAAAATGGTTGGGACGCATTTCCCCAAAATTGGCATTGAGCTTAATAGGAATTCCTAACGGATAACGGAAATAACCTTTAGGATAAACCGGTATGGGCAATTCCTGCGTATATACTGATGAGCTGATGAATGCAAAAAGGGTATAAACAATTAATCGTTTATTCAATTGCTGTATGGGTTTAGTAGTTCTGCAAAAATAAAGGAGAATTAACAGGCACACGACAATTGCCTTCATCAAAAAATACCCACTTTGTGGTATTGACTTTTTTTTAACTATGACGCAACTTTACGGCATTAAAATTGTCTTATTTATATAAACCGGAGGGACAAATGAAAAACATACTTTACCTGATCAAAAAATGGTGGATTGTAGCCGCCATCTTTATTGGCTTTCGTTCAAAAGATGATTTAAAGAATCTGTCAGACCAATATAAGTCCCCCAAAAATTCTGTGAATGAAATTCTATTGGACGAATTTGAAATGAATACGTACCATAGTTAGTGTATCAGAGGTAAAAACAAAACTTCTCAGTAAACCAGTATAAGCTCCAAATATTCTTTGGAGCTTTTTGTTTTTTGGGGTTATTTTTGCGGCCGAAAAAAACATCCCACCTGAATGCCTAAAGATAATTCCATTAAAAGTGTGCTCATAATCGGTTCTGGTCCTATTATAATTGGTCAGGCCTGCGAATTCGACTATAGCGGTACGCAGGCGGCCCGAAGTTTACGGGAGGAAGGCGTTAAAGTAATTCTTATTAATAGTAACCCTGCCACCATCATGACAGACCCTATGATGGCCGACAGGGTTTATCTTTTGCCCCTTACTGTAGAAAGTATAGAACAGATTTTAGAAGAAAACCAGGTTGATGCTGTACTGCCAACCATGGGCGGTCAAACAGCACTCAATCTTTGTAAAGAAGCTGATGAACTGGGAATATGGGAAAAATATAATGTGCGGTTGATTGGTGTGGATATTAAAGCCATCGATAAAGCAGAGGACAGGGAGAAATTCCGCCAGTGGATGATAGAAATGGGAATCAGTGTTTGTCCTGCTAAAATTGCTAACTCGTTTTTAGAAGGTAAAGAGTTTGCGCAAACCATCGGATTTCCTTTGGTAATTCGCCCATCGTTCACCTTAGGTGGAACAGGTGGAGGAATTGTATTCCGTAAAGAAGATTTGGATGAAGCATTAAACAATGGTTTAACCGCTTCGCCCATACACGAAGTACTGGTGGAGAAAGCCGTGCTGGGCTGGAAAGAATTTGAATTAGAATTATTAAGAGATAATAATGATAATGTAGTTATCATATGCAGTGTAGAAAATTTTGACCCGATGGGTGTGCATACCGGCGACAGTATTACAGTTGCTCCTGCGATGACACTCAGCGATACTGCTTACCAGGCAATGCGTAACACGGCCATCCGTATGATGCGGGCCTTAGGAAATTTTGCCGGTGGTTGTAATGTACAGTTTGCTTTAAACCCGCAAACAGAAGAATTGATCGTAGTTGAAATCAATCCACGGGTAAGTCGTTCCTCTGCCCTGGCAAGTAAAGCAACTGGCTATCCAATTGCAAAGATTGCTGCTAAACTCGCCATCGGTTATAACCTGGATGAATTAGAAAATCAAATCACCAAATCAACGTCTGCTTATTTTGAACCGGCACTGGATTATGTAATTGTAAAAATTCCCCGCTGGAACTTTGATAAATTCAAAGGAGCCAATGACACACTTGGTTTCCAGATGAAGAGTGTAGGCGAAGTGATGGGTATTGGAAGAAGTTTTGCCGAAGCGATACAAAAAGCTTGTCAGAGTTTGGAAAACGAAGCAGTTGGTTTGGGTTATTACGGCAAGAGCCTGATGCATGCTGATGAGTTGATTGAATATATCAAGATACCAAAATGGGACCGGGTGTTCCGTATTAAAGATGCGTTGATGGCAGGTGCCAGTATTAAACGCATTTGTGAAAGCACTGGCATAGACCGCTGGTTTATTTACCAGATTCAACGTATCTGCGAAGCAGAAAAAGAAATTGCTAACTACGATTTAAAAACATTGCCGGATGATTTGCTTAGAGAAGCAAAGTTTCTTGGGTTTAGTGATGAGCAAATCGTTCGCATCATGAAGGAAGAAGATGCAGAACAAATCTATCAGCGCAGGAAAGCAATGGGTTTAACCCGTGTGTTTAAAATGGTAGATACCTGCAGTGCTGAGTTTGAAGCAAAAACTCCTTACTTCTATTCTACTTTTGAAAACAAAACTGCCGGTAATACAGTTGTTGGCAACGAAAGTAAAGTTTCTGATAAAAAGAAAATCATTGTGCTTGGCTCCGGCCCCAATCGTATTGGACAGGGAATTGAGTTTGACTATTGCTGTGTACATGGTTTGTTAGCCATTAAAGAATGTGGCTACGAAGCCATCATGGTGAACTGTAACCCTGAAACTGTTTCAACTGACTTTGATATCGCTGATAAATTATATTTCGAACCGGTTTTCTGGGAACACCTTTGGGAAATCATTGAATATGAAAAACCTTATGGTGTAATTGTACAGTTAGGCGGACAAACAGCCTTGAAACTCGCCAAACGTTTACATGAAAAGGGGATTAAAATCATAGGTACTTCTTTCGATAATATGGACATCGCAGAAGACCGTGGCCGTTTTAGTGATATGCTGAGGGACTTAGGCATTCCTTATCCCAAATATGGAACAGCTTATAATACTGATGATGCAATTGAAGTAGCCAAGGAAGTTGGTTATCCAGTATTAATTCGTCCAAGTTATGTGCTGGGCGGACAAAGAATGCGTATCGTCATCAACGATGAAGAACTGGAGAAAGGTGTGCTGAGCCTGATTAAACATTTGCCGGGCAATAAAATTCTGATTGACCATTTCCTCGACCGTTGCCAGGAAGCAGAGATTGATGCCATTTTTGATGGGGAAGATTTTCATGTAATGGGTGTGATGGAACATATTGAACCAGCAGGTATCCATAGCGGTGATAGTAATGCTGTATTGCCTCAGTTCAACTTATCTCCGTTGATTGTTCATACCATGGAAGAATATGCAGAGAAGATTGCAAGAGCATTAAACATAAAAGGATTAATCAATATTCAGTTTGCCATTAAAGATGGCAATGTGTATGTGATTGAAGCCAACCCAAGGGCCAGCCGTACCACACCATTTATTGCGAAAGCATATCAAATTCCTTATTTGAATATTGCTACTAAAGTAATGATGGGTGAAGCCAAGCTGAAAGATTTCACCTTTGAAAAAAAGCTCAATGGATTTGCAATCAAAGAGCCGGTATTCTCTTTCAATAAATTCCCCGGTGTAAATAAAGAGTTAGGGCCAGAGATGAAGAGTACCGGTGAAGCTATCCGGTTCATCAAAGACTTACGTGATCCATACTTCCGTACTTTATATAAAGAAAGAAGTATGCACCTGAGTAAATAATTTTGTTCGGAGATATTGCCACTACCCATGAGTTTTGTAACTTATGGGTAGTTTAATTTTATGCCTTACATAAAATATATCTGGAAAGAAGCTCCATTTCTCCGCCTTATCGTTCCGCTGATAACAGGTATTCTTTTGCAATGGAATTTGAGTATTAGTTCCGCAATTGCATGGTTAACACTCAGCATCGCACTTATTACTTTCATCCTATTCTCTTTTGCCAAAATTGGTTTTCTTTTCAAATGGAATAAACTAAACGGTTTTTATATTAACCTGCTATTGGTTGCGGCAGGTATGTTGCTGAGTTATTATAAAAACACAGCACATCAGCAAAACTGGATTAGTAATTATTACCAACCGGGGCAGGCTATGCAGTTAACACTGGAAGAGCCACTTTCAGAAAAAGCAAAATCATATAAATCGGTTGCTTCCGTTTCTTTGCTTCCAGACAGCAATAATCCCAAAGCAGTGAAGGGAAACATCATTCTTTACTTCCAGAAAGACAGCAGCATATTAAAACTGGATTATGGTTCACAAATCATCATCAGTAAAAATCTTCAGCCAATAAAGAACTCTAATAATCCCGGTACATTTAATTATGAACGTTATGCTGCTTTCCAGGATATTTATTACCAGCTTTACTTAAAGTCCGATGAGTTTGTTGTATTAGATACAAAAGATGAAAATGCATTCAACAAATTCATTTTTCAAACCAGGAAGAAAATTGTTTCTATTCTCAGCAATTATATTCCCGGTGATAAAGAAAGTGGATTGGCCGAAGCATTACTGATTGGTTATAAAGATGATTTGGATATGGCACTGGTGCAGTCTTATTCCAACACAGGTGTGGTACATGTAGTAGCTATCTCCGGTTTGCATTTAGGTTTGATTTACTGGTTACTCAACTTATTACTAAAACCATTTTACAAAAGAAAACATACCCGGTGGCTAAAACCCTTTGTAGTAATAACTGGTTTATGGCTCTTTGCCATTTTGGCCGGTGCTGGTCCGTCTGTTATTCGTTCAGCAGTAATGTTTACCTGTATTGTTATTGGAGAAAGTTTAAAAAGACCAGCTTCCATTTACAATACATTAGCAGCTTCAGCCTTTCTGTTGCTCAGTTATAATCCGTTCTGGCTTTGGGATGTGGGATTTCAATTATCGTATGCTGCAGTATTAAGCATCGTCATCTTTATGAAACCAATTTATAACTGGTTCTTTATTCAAAATAAAATACTCGACTTTATATGGAAATTGAATGCTATTACAATCGCCGCACAAATATTAACAGTACCCATCAGCATTTATCATTTTCACCAGTTCCCTAATTACTTTCTGTTTACAAATATTTTAGCAGTACCATTATCCAGCTTAATTGTATTGGGCGAAATATTATTATGCACTGTCTCCATCATTCCATTACTGGCAAAATATGCGGGTATTGCTTTGCATTGGTTAATATGGGTGATGAATAGTTTTGTGGAACATATGGAAAGTCTTCCTTTTTCATTGTGGGACAGTTTATATTTCAGCATTCCTCAATTGATTTTTTTATATGCCGCTACTGCCGGTTTATCATTTTGGTTACTGCAAAAAACAAAAACTGGTTTAAAAGCCGGATTACTTTTTCTTGTTGGCTTTATGATTTTGAGAAGCTGGTCGTTTTACCAATCATCTCAGCAACAAAAATTAATTGTATATAGTGTGCCTCAACATACCGCAATTGATTTTGTAAAAGGAAGAGATTATGCATTTGCCGGTGACAGTATTTTGCTGGAAGATGATTTTCTCCGCAACTTCCATTTAAAACCGTCAAGGATTTTACATCGGATGAACTTGAAGGATTCTCTTTCCACATTAAATAAAGAAAATAATTATTTCTTGTTTGGTGATAAAAAGATTTTACTGATTGATACCAATTACCGGTTTGAACCACTTCCTGAAAAGATAAAAGCAGATATCGTTATCCTCTCAAAAAACCCCAAACTATACATTAATAATTTGCTTAAATCGGTTGATTGCAAGCAAATCATTATTGATGCTTCCAACCCAAAATGGAAAGTGGACAAATGGCAGCAGGATTGCTCAAACGCAGGCCTGTCCTGCTTTTCAGTTGTTGATAAAGGAGCTTTTGTGATGAATCTCCGTTAAATTACCTTTGCGCCACCTTGCTTGCCGTATCCAACACAATCTTCAAATTTTATGAACAAAAAAATTCAATCAGCACTTATCTCTGTTTTTTACAAAGACAGGCTTGAAACCATTGTACAGCAACTGCATGCACTCGGCGTAACCATCTATTCAACCGGCGGTACACAAAAGTTTATTGAGCAATTAAATGTGCCTGTTATTACTGCTGAATCAGTAACAGGTTATCCATCCATTCTTGGTGGCCGTGTTAAAACATTACATCCTTCTGTGTTTGGTGGTATTTTAGGAAGAAGAGATAATGAAACCGATGTACAGGAGATGAAACAATTCAATATTCCTGAAATTGATTTGGTGATCGTGGATTTATATCCCTTTGAAGAAACAGTTGCCTCCACTACGGATGAAAAATTGATTATTGAAAAGATTGATATCGGTGGACCTTCTATGATTCGTGCCGCTGCCAAAAATCATAAAGATGTAGTAGTGGTTGCCAGCAAAGCAGATTATTCCTTACTGGAACAAATACTGGCTGAACAAAAAGGTGAAACAAGTTTGGAGCAAAGAAGAACATTTGCAGCCAAAGCATTTGATGTGTGTACCGGTTATGATATTGCTATCTCTAATTATTTTAATCAAACCAGTTTCTCCAATCCGTTCGGTGCTAAAAAGAATGTATTGCGTTATGGAGAGAATCCTCATCAGCAGGGAATTTTTTATGGCAACTTAGAGGAAGTATTTGAGAAACTTCATGGCAAAGAACTTTCGTATAACAATCTTGTGGATGTAGATGCGGCTGTTCAAATTATCAAAGAGTTCAGTGAAACTACTTTCGGAATAATCAAACATACCAATGTTTGTGGTATTGCATCAAGACCAACGGTAAAAGAAAGCTGGGATGCTGCATTAGCCGGTGATCCTGAAAGTGCTTTTGGAGGTGTATTAGTTTGCAACAATACTATTGACAAAGCAACAGCAGAAGCCATTAATGAAATTTTCTTTGAAGTATTAATCGCTAACAGTTTTGATGCGGATGCATTGGCTGTACTGCAAACAAAGAAAAACCGCATCCTGCTCAAACAAAAAAATATTTCACTTCCTGCATCACAATATAAATCTGTATTGAACGGAACATTAACACAACAAAATGATGCCGGCAATTATACAGACTGGAAAGAAACGGGTGGCAGAGAAACTACTGTCGCTGAAAAAGAAGATTTGATTTTTGCCAACTTAGTCTGCAAACATTTAAAATCAAATGCCATTGCATTGGTGAAGAATAAACAACTCACCGGTAAAGGTTGCGGACAAACGAGCAGAATTGATTCGTTAAGACAGGCGGTTGAAAAAGCCAAACAATTCAATTTTGATTTGAATGGTGCAGTAATGGCCAGTGATGCTTTCTTCCCTTTTAATGATTGTGTAAAGCTGGGACATGAAGCAGGCATCACGGCATTCATTCAGCCAGGCGGCTCTATTCGTGATAATGATTCCATTGAATATTGTAAACAACATAATTTAGCAATGGTGATTACAGGGTTAAGACATTTCAAACATTAAAAGCACGACGTAAGAAACAGCAGTAATATTCATGTCGCAACAGCATAGAAAAAGAGCATTAGCAGCGGTAGCATTAATCAGTTTTACGTGGGGAACAACATGGCTTGCCTCCAAACTGGCAGTGGCCGAGTATCATATGCCTCCTTTGCAAACTGGTGGTTTGCGGTTTACATTAGCCGGCATTCTTTTTCTTATTTATTTTTTTATAAAAGGTTACCGTTTGCCAACTATAAAGCAATTCGGGAAGTTGATATTATTAACCTTATTCTTTTTAGTATTCAGCAACGGGCTTACACTTCAAGCTTTAGCTTTTCCCGGAATGAGCAGTGGTATTGGCGCTGTAGTTGGCGCAACTGTTCCCCTATGGGTAGCTATACTCAGTATATTTATTTTACGCAATCAGCGGCTCACGTTACAGGTGTTATTGGGTTTGGTATTAGGTTTTGGTGGCATCGTAGTCATATTTGCAAAAGACCTGCAGGCAATTGCTGACCCAAAATTTGAAATGGCCATATTGTACCTGGTGCTGGCTTCTTTATCATGGAGTATTGGTACTTTATTCAATGCTAAAAAAGATAAATCAATTGACCCGTTTTATAGTTTAGGCTGGCAGATGTTTTTATGCGGATTATTTTTAATTGGCTGGTCATACTATAAAGAAGAGATGGTTCCTCTTGCTGCAATTGATTATCATGTGTGGTGGTGTATTGCTTATTTAATAACGATTGGTTCAGCCATTTCCTTTGTGGCATATATCTATGCTTTAAAACACCTGCCTGCTGCACAGGTAGCTGTTTATGCGTATATCAATCCCATCATTGCATTAATACTTGGTTTTTTCTGGCGTCATGAAGAACTCAACTGGTATATTGCTGTTGGTGCAATAATAACACTGGTTGGTGTTTACCTTGTCAACAATGCCTTTAATAAACAACCGGAAATAGAAGATTAAGCAGACTGGTGGAAATCCCAGTATAAATCTTCCCGCAGGAATAATTCATACATTTCTTTCCACCCGGCAAACTGGGGATCTGTCCCGAGAAAATGATTGTGCCAGATAGTCACAAAGGTTCCGTTTACTTTTTTAACAGCAGCATATAACTTCTGCATTTCTTTATATGCCTGTTCAGTTGTTTGCTTTAATTCATAGAAAGAGTTGGCTTCCATAAAACAGAAAGGATATATCGTAAGATTGGTTGCTTCGTTTTTAGATAAATCAAACCATTTGAACGGAGCAGCAATGGATGCACGGAAACCATTAATGGTTCCATAGCCCATTGTAAAATCCAGTTCAATACCTTCATTAATCAATCGCCTGTAAGTTTCAGGCAGTTTCATTTTAATATAATGCTGACGGCTGATAACAATATGGCGATTGCCCGAAAGCAATCCAACTGTTTCAATTTCTTTTTTCAATATAGCCTCGCTGAAATTACTTTGCCAGGATGGATGTACGCCTACAAAATATTTTTCTGCATGACGTTTTATTAATTGTTGATATTCTTCATTAGCCGGAGAAATGTTTTTATCATAACCTTCCTGCTTTTCTGCTACCAGGAAAAAATAAACCGGCAATAAGTTTAGTTCTTCATGAATATCATCCAGCCATTCGTAACAATCATAAGGATCTTGTTCTTCACCCTGCACTACTTCCACTCTTTTCTTAAGCATCGTCCACTCGCCTTTCAACACATTTTTAAAAAATCCACCGGTATTTCTTTTTATTCCTTTATTACGGAAAGAAAAAGCAACATCTATATCATAAGTAGGAATGAAACGAAAATCATTGGGAGGCATTTTTAAAGAGGGGAAAATAAGCCGTAACACTTTTTTTAATTCTTCAGCCCAAATATTTACCAATGGTAATTGTATAAAATCTTCTTTATGTGCTAAAGATGCTGTATGAGGAAACCGGCCATATTGATCTTCTTCATTAGAAAGATACTCTTCATACCGGCTCACCAGATAAAACGAAGCAGCAAATACATCAAACCCCAGATCACCATCTGATTCAAAAAACACTTTTATCCCATCCCTGTTACTACAATTAATTACATGAGGATACACTGCTTCTTCAAACAATAATGTATGCGGAACAATGTGCAATTCATTATCATCAATTCTTTCTTTACTGTAATTTATTTTAGGACCACTGTGCGATTGGTACGCAGATTTATCCGTAGTGATTTCTGGTTGCACACAACAAAGCTGCCGCAAAACCAAATCAGTGATATACTCAACTCTCGGAGAAATATTTTCTGTAAAAAACAATACCATTTACAATCTGAATAGATTTACAATTTAAGGAAGCAGTTGCAAATAATTCGTAAATAATTTTGAACATCGTAAAAATACTGAAACCACTAACGAATGCCTTTTTTCTCTTTCCAGAGTTGATTAAAAGTTTTGGCCGGGAAATTTAATTCACTGCGGTTTTGTTTCCATGCTTTGAATAAAGTATTCACCATCCAGTTCTTCATTTTCTGACTACCTAAGTTTATCCACTTACGATTTAGAGAAGTAGTCTTCCAAATAGTCCATGCAGCTTTTTCGCTAAAAGAACTATTACCTTCCTCAACTGATTCATGACGGTTTTCTAACAACAATTCATGCAGATTGATTTTTACGGCACATACTTCTGTACAATTACCACATAAAGAAGAAGCATAACTTAGATGTTTATACTCATCTATTCCTTTTAAATGAGGAGTGATAACACTACCAATTGGCCCGCTGTAAGTGGTACCATAAGCATGCCCTCCGATATTTTTATAAACAGGACAAGCATTTAAACAGGCACCACAACGAATACAATACAAGCTCTCTCTTGTTTTTTCATTGGCCAAAATAGTAGTTCTTCCATTGTCCAATAATATCACATACATTTCTTCAGGACCATCTTTTTCACCATCTTGTTTTGGACCAGAAACAATACTGTTATATACTGTTATTTTTTGCCCTGTTCCATATGTAGCCAGCAACGGCCAGAATAATCCTAAATCATTTATTGAAGGAATTACTTTTTCAATTCCCACAACTGCAATATGAGTTTTAGGAAAAGCACAACTTAATCTTGCATTGCCTTCATTTTCCGTTACAGCAATGCTGCCGGTATCTGCAATAATAAAGTTTGCCCCCGTAACACCAACTTCAGCCTGTACATATTTTTGCCGAAGCATATGACGGGCAACTTGCGTTAATTGTTCAGGATTTAATTTGGGGTCTGTTCCTAATTTATTGGCAAAGAGTTTAGCTACATCTTCTTTGCTTTTGTGCATAGCCGGTGTTACAATATGGTAAGGTGGTTCACCATCTAACTGTTGAATGTATTCTCCCAGATCGGTTTCCACACTTTCAATATTATTTTTTTCCAGGAAATCATTGAGATGAATTTCTTCTGTTACCATTGATTTACTCTTTACAATGGTTTTACAGTTTTTATTTTGACAAATAGTTAATATCGCATCTAATGCCTGTTGTGCTGTTTCCGCCCAAATAACTTTTCCTCCGCGGCGGGTAAAGTTGAGTTCAAAATCTTCCAGCTGTTTATCTAATGTTTCAATGGCCCGCCACTTTACATTCTTCGCTCTTTCTCTTGCCAAATGCACATCACTAAACTGTTGTTTACCCAATGGCACAACTGAATTGTATTTACCAATATTAAAATTGATTTTCCTCCGGTGTTCTTTATCACCAGCTTTAATGGTACTTTTTGCGATAAAGGTTGAAACAGACTCGCTCATAGTTTAAAATTAAAAGTTACTCTTCCATTCTTTTTCCCTCATTAAAATATGCATTAGCTGTTGCTTCTAATGCTTCATAAAACCCTTCTCCAAATTTTCTTATTAACGGTTCTTTTAAAAATTGATAAACCGGTACTTTAAGTTTTTCTCCCAGCACACATGCCGGCTTACATAAAACTTCTCTTGGTATATAATTCACCAGCCAGGTAGTTTTATCTTTTGATTTTTTTGCAATGACGGGGAAAAGGTGACAGGATACTGGTTTCTTCCACTTTATTTTTTTGTCATAGTACGCCTGTTCAAAAGCACATTTTATCAAACCATTTTTTTCACGATAGGCATATACACAAATCCCGTTATCACTGGCCAGGGTAGGCGTTACCCATCCAAAGTCTTTATGATAAACATATTTACCATTGGTTTCAATCTCAGCAATAGCTTCTTTGGTAAGATATGGTTTTATCGTTTCATAAACTTCCAGTACTGTGTCCAGCTCTTCATCCGCAAGCGGTGCACCGGCATCTCCTTCTTCACAGCAACCACCTTTGCATTTACTTAAATCGCAAACGAATTGTTTGCTTACCACATCGTCGCTTATCAGTATATTATCAATTGCTATCACACTATTAATTTATCCGGACAAAGGTAACACCAAAGTGTTTGTATATAATAGCAGCGTTTAACAATTTGGTAACTTTTTTATTTATGTAAGATAAAATAAGCCTGCATCTTATTGGAAAGATTACAACAAAAAAATCTGGTTGAACAGAGAAAAGCCAAATAAGCAGATAAAATTACGCAGTACCCAAAGTGATAATCTGCATCCGCATACTATGAAAGAATTTTAACATGGTTTACACATAGGTTTACAAGTCAGCCGT
This sequence comes from Sphingobacteriales bacterium, assembly GCA_003963365.1. Classification (GTDB taxonomy): domain Bacteria; phylum Bacteroidota; class Bacteroidia; order Chitinophagales; family Chitinophagaceae; genus AWTP1-9. The sequence continues at coordinate 358,733 of RXJG01000004.1, read as the reverse complement.
CCTGATTCTTCAGGATGGCTTTATTTTTTCCAGCGAAGAGAATTCACCAACCGTTTCATATCCTGAAAAAGAAACTGGCTTACTGGTTTTACAGAATCTTCGTTAGGTGTGGCGTTAAAATATAAAGCACCCCGTATAAAATGTTTGGAAGAATCCGTTAAATAAAATTGTTTTAAAGAAGCAGCATTACCACCCACTTCAAAAATAAAACCATCCACGCCTTTAGCAGGATGTACTTCAATTTCATCTATTGAGTTGGCTTTAACGGCATGTTTGTTAGTCAGCGTAAATGCATCATTAATCAGTTTGTTTAAAGAGTTTATGCCGATAGAATCTTTATATCCTGTTGTTGTTTTTTCTTTGTACATCACTTTATCATTAACACCCATATAACTAAGGTATATCTTAGCATCGTATTGCGGAAAATCCACATTTACCCAATAAGGATTTTGTGGTTTATCATCAAAAAAAGTACTGTCCTGTACAATATTTCCATACACCGGGTAATCGAATGAATAAGGGAATCCCGGACGATCAAATGATTTATATTCTTTTACAGCAGGAAGATCGATACGAAAATAACCACGTGGTTTCGATGTAGGATCGGAATTACAGGAAACAAGCCACAAACAATAAGCAACCGGTAAAAAATAACCGGTAACCAGCAACTTTTTTTTCATCTGGCGAATTTACAATTAATCCAATGGCGGTGGATGCACCGTTACTTTAACTTTTTGAATACGGTTTCTGTTAATATCTATTACGGTAAAATCAAAATCACCAGATTTAATCACTTCATTATTCTTGGGAAATTCACCCGCTATCTCCAGTACCAACCCGGCTAAAGAATCACTTTCACCACGAACTTTATCAAATGTATCTAATGGCAAATCCATCATCTTGCATACATCATGTATCATCGTTTTCCCTTCAAACAGGTAATTAAAATCATCTATCTTTTTATTACCCGTTTCTTCTTCGTCAAACTCATCTTTAATCTCTCCAATGATTTCTTCCATAATATCTTCCAGTGTTACAATGCCACTGGTGCCGCCAAATTCATCCACCACCACCGCAAAATGAATTCGCTTATGTTGAAACTCCTGCAGCAGATCATCAATCAATTTCTGTTCATGAACGAAGTATGGCTGACGAACGAGGTTTTGCCAGTTAAAATTTTCACTTTCATTCAAATGAGGTAACAAATCTTTCGTTTGCAGGATACCCTTAATCTCATCTAACGTGTTTTGGTAAACAGGCAGGCGGGAATAATGCAGCTCTTCCACTTTTTCTTTTACCTGTTTAAAATTTAATCCATATTCCAGGCCACTTACATCCAACCTTGTTTTCATAATCTGTTTCACTGTGATGTTGCCAAACTTTACAATACCTTTCAAAATATTTTTTTCTTCCACCGTGGTATCTTCTGCTACTGTCAGGTCAATGGCATGATCAATTTGCTCCAAACTATAAGCAGCAGAATCTCTGGGGCCCAGTTTATTTTCAATAGCATCAGAATAACTCACCAGCCACAGGCTCATCCTTTTGAAGAAATAATTGAAAAATTCAATTACTGTCAGAATTACCGGGTTATAAGCAAACATCAGGTTATGTTGTGTGGCCATTACTTTAGGCATCACTTCTCCAAATAATACCAGTAAAAAAGTAACACAAAGAACTTTTATCAAAAAAGTTAGCCAGAAAATATCTGACAGGTCTGGTGATATAGTATCAATTAAAAAGTTGGAAAGTAAAATGATAGAGATATTCGTAAGACTATTGGCAATTAGCATGGAAGCCAAAAGGGTTTTAGGGTTATCCAGCAAATGCAAAATACGTTTGGCTGAAGGATGATTCTTCGTCTTCAGCATATTGATATCCTTATACGTAAGCGAAAAAAAAGCTACTTCCGCACCAGACAGGCAAAATGATAATGAGAGTAATAATATAACCGAGAAAATCATGATGGTTACAGCCTGCACATTAATGATGGCTAAGATAATGGCCGTTACTCCAGTTGGTATGTTTTCGAAAACCGAATGATAATCCAAAACTGCCGATTTTAATAAACAATCAGCAACTATGGTTGCTGTATGAACACAGGCAGGTCAAAAGGCCTGCCTGATATAAAAACAAAAATAAGCATTCAGATTTAATTAGAAGGGCAAATCATCTGCCGGCTCCCCAATAGGTGGCGTTTCGCCGGAATTAAAGGGTTCCGCCCCGGTATCTGCAGAAGGGGAAGGATGAACATCACCGGTACGCTTGTCCAGCATTATGAGGTTATCACCTACTACTTCAGTGGCAAACTTTCTTACTCCCTCCTTATCTTCCCAACTGCGGGTTTTTAACCTGCCCTCAATATATACTAAACTTCCTTTGTGCAGATATTTTTGAGCTAATTCCGCTAATCCTCTCCAAAGAACTACGGTGTGCCATTCAGTTTGGCTTACCAGCTTACCGGTGCGGTCTTTAAAGGTTTCTGTTGTTGCAAGGGGAAGCTTAGCGACTGCAATATTACCTTCCAGGAATTGAACATCGGGGTCTTTACCAAGATTGCCAATCAGCATTACTCTGTTTACGCCTCTCATAAATTTATCTTTTGATTCTTTAATTTTGGGCTATCAATCGTACTCTAAATATACATTTTTTTGTTGGCAAAAGTTGCCTGCCTAGAAAAGTACGCTGTCTTTATGTCCATCTTCATGCCAATTATTTATCAACCTGGGAAAAGCAAACTGCTTAATATCGTTTTTATCTGCCAGAACATATCCTTTAAGATGTTTCAACGGTTTTGAAACAGTTATAGTGATGAACCGGCCATAAATGGTTTGATGACTCAACAACTGGCGATAGATCTTGGAAATACTTTTTATTTCAAACGTTCGGCTTCCAATACTTTTTTTAAAGACAGGTGATTTGATAAATGTTGCAGCATCCATTTGAGATTGAATTTCCAGCGTCACGTATTCGTAAAGGTTCTCCCACACATCTTTTCCCTCTCTTTTTTTAACGTATACTTTATCTTTTATTTGAATAACGAGGAAATAAAACCAGCGTTCTTTTTTTTGAATCGATTTCTCTTTAACTGGCAGTTCACTCACTTTTCCTTTACCAAAAGCAATACATTTCTTCTTTAACAGGCATTCTTTACAGATTGGATTTTGTGGTTTGCAAACAGTAGCCCCAAAATCCATGATGGCCTGGTTATAAATGCCTGCTTTATTTCCAGGCAAACAATCTGCTGCTATTTGCTGAAATATTTTTTTACCCTGGGTACTGTCAACCGGAGTTTCCATTCCAAAATACCGGCTCAATACTCTCATTACATTTCCATCAACCACTGCATAAGGAAGATTATAAGCAAATGAAGCAATGGCGGCAGCTGTATAAGGCCCCACTCCTTTTAGGGCAACTATCTCCTCATAGCTATCCGGAAATTTTCCTTTGTATTCAGTTGAAATTTTTCTGGCAGTCGCCAACAGGTTTTTACAGCGGCTATAGTAACCAAGGCCTTCCCATAATTTAAAAACTTTTTCATCAGCAGCTTTGGCTAATTTTTGAATGGAAGGAAAGGCTTTAATAAATTTTTCATAATAAGCCCATCCCTGTTCTACCCTGGTTTGTTGAAGTATAATTTCACTTAACCAGATTTTGTAAGGATCTTTCTCTCCTTTCCACGGCATCTGCCTTTTATTTACCAGTTCATTCCATTTCAGTAAATGACGGGTAAAATATATTTTTTGTTCCCTTTGATATAACTCCTTTGAAATGAATGTGTTCATTTTGCTATCCCGGATCGAAGATACCTAAGTTTTCTAATTAATAATCAATTAGTTACAAAACATTTTTCTTTATCTTCCAGCATGTACCAGATTGATATACAAGAAATTGTAGCACTTTTTTTGTGTTATTCAAAATCTTTGTCTTATTTTTATTAAAAATAACCCTCTTTTAAAAACCAACTTAACAATGAGAAAAGCGGACCTGATTAACCAAATCTCAGAGAAAACCGGTATTCCAAAAGTTGATGTACTGGTAACTTTAGAAACCATGTTTAAAGAGATTAAAGAATCTCTTTCTAATGGAGAAAACATTTATGTTCGTGGTTTCGGCAGTTTTATCACTAAAAAACGAGCTGCTAAAATAGGTCGTAACATTAAGAAAAATACAGCAGTTCATATACCTGCCCACTATATACCTGCCTTTAAACCTGCAAAAGAATTTGTTCAGGAAGTAAAGAGTAAGCGTGTAGTAGAATAACTTTGCCGCTTAATCTGAAATAGTGAAAAAACAACAAATCCTTTTAGCGGCGCTGGCCGTGGTGTTAATCGGCTCCCTTTACTTATTTGGCAATACTACAACTCCTGCAAAAAAAACTCAGCCAGGAGCCCAAACACGGGAAACAAAGTTTGATTTCGATGAGTTTATCTCATTTTCCAAGAAGAATTTAACCCCCTCCCAATCTGCCTATATTACCGGTTTAGAAAATTCTGTAATACGTGGTGCAGTAAAAGAACAGCAAATTAAAGTTTATCATCAACTGGCACATTACTGGAAAGATAGCCTTAATCAAAATATCCCTTATATTGGCTACTTATCAAAAGCTGCAAGGTTGGAAAATTCGGAAAAAAGCCTCACCTTTGCTGCCCGCAACTTTTTTGAAGTATCCAGAGAAATGAATGTGCCGTCCATTAAAGGCTGGATGACAGAAGAGGCGGAAGCTCTTTATAATTCGGCATTGGCTATCAACCCCGCTAATGATTCGGCCAAAGTGGGATTAGGTGCAGTTATACTTTTTAGTGGCACCCATTCACCCATGGAGGGTATTAAAATGATAAGGGAGGTGGCGGAAAAAGACAGCACTAATATGTATGCCCAGTTTATGCTGGGTTATGGTGCGGTGATTTCACAACAGTGGGACAAGGCAATTGAACGCTTTAATAAAGTAATAAGACATGAGCCAGAAAACGCAGAAGTCGTTTTATTACTTGCCGAAACATATGAGCAAAAAGGTGATAAAGCAAATGCCCGTAAATGGTACTTAAAAGCAAAAGAGCTGATGCTAATATTGGCAAAAAAACGAAATGAAAAAGTGCCGGAAGAGTATAGTAAAGCGCTGGATGAACGTATTAATTCATTAAAATAGATTTCTTAATTTTTAAAAATTATTTGTTGTATGCCTTGTGGTAAGAAAAGAAAACGTCATAAAATTGCGACACATAAGCGTAAAAAACGCTTAAGAAAGAATCGTCATAAGAAGAAATAATATCTTTAATTCTTCTGAAGGCTTCTGATTAAGCCGGAAGTAAGAACAAACTTCCGGCTTCTTTTTACATAAATAGATTGCCTATTCGCAATAAATCTCCCGAAAACGCTTTCTATAACAGATTATCAAGACAGTTTTCCCAAAGGTGTGTGTGGCAGATTGTTTAGAGTGATTGTGTATGCCCAATAAAGAACTTATTATTAATGCCGCTCCCCAGGGAGTGGAAATTGCACTACTGGAAGATAAAAAACTGGTAGAGCTTCATCATGAACATGCTGATTCAGATTTTGCCGTAGGTGACCTGTACCTTGGCAAAGTAAAGAAGCTGATTCCTGGCATGAACGCTGCTTTTGTGGATGTTGGTTTTGAGAAGGATGGTTTTCTGCACTATACAGATCTCAGTCCCTACATCAGGTCCATTTTAAAATTTACCCAGCAAGCCATTAATACTAAACCTGAGGACCATTTTGATTTTGCCAAATTTCAACTGGAACCTGAGATAATTAAAACTGGCAAGATTGCTGAAGTATTAAATGGTCGCCCTAATGTGCTCGTTCAAATTTTAAAAGAGCCGATCGCTGCCAAGGGACCAAGATTAAGTTGTGAAATTTCATTACCGGGAAGATTTGTGGTATTAACTCCTTTCAACGATATCATAGCAGTTTCAAGAAAAATTCATTCCAGTGATGAGCGGCGCCGTTTGCAGAAAATTGTGGAAGCCATCAAAACAAAAAACTTTGGCGTAATTGTACGTACTGCCGCTGAAGGAAAGTCAACCGCTGAACTCCACGATGATTTATCAACTTTAATGGCTACCTGGGAAACTATTCAAACAAATTTGAAAAGTGCCATAGCCCCCGCAAAAATTTTCAGTGAGCAGGCTAAGACTACCAGTATCCTTCGTGATTTACTGAATGCAGATTTTAACCGCATTGTAGTAAATGATAAAAACATCTTTAACAGCACTAAATCATATATACAAAAGATTTCCCCTGACAAGGCTGATATCGTTAGTTTTTATAACAACGGATCTCCTATATTCGACAACTTTGGAGTTACCAAACAAGTTAAAGCTGCATTTGGAAAAACAGTTAACCTGCCCAGCGGTGCTTATTTAATTATTGAGCCTACCGAAGCATTACATGTTATTGATGTAAACAGCGGTTATAAAAGTGTAAGCAGTAACCAGGAAGAAAATGCTTTACAAACGAACCTGGAAGCAGCAGATGAAATTGCCCGACAGTTACGGTTACGGGATTTAGGCGGAATTATTGTGGTTGATTTTATTGATATGAAACTTCCGGATAATAAGAAGAAATTGCTGGAAGCTATGGAAGCCTTTATGGAAAGTGACAGGGCCAAGCATGCCGTGTTACCCATTTCCAAATTTGGATTAATGCAGATTACCCGCCAGCGTATGAAGCCGGAAATCACCATCAACACACAGGAAATTTGTCCAAGTTGTGGCGGTACTGGTAAAATTGCCTCTACCTTAATATTAGAGGATGAAATTGAAAAGAATTTGAATTACCTGGTGATGCAGCGGCATTCAGGATTAACCATTATGGTTCATCCCATTGTTCATGCGTATTTAACAAAAGGGTTCCCGAGTAAAAGATTAAAGTGGAGATGGAAATATAAACAGAAAATTAAAATTGAACCTAACACCGGCTACCACCTCACAGAATATCATTTCTTTGATAATAACGAAGAAGAAATAAAATTATAATGAAGTCCCGCCAATGGCGGGATTTTTTATACCTGCACTATATTATTCCGTATAGCATACATGGCTAATCCCACTCTTGTTTTTACATTTAATTTTTCAAATAAGGTATCCCTGTATCCATCCACTGTGCGGGGGCTTACATTCATCTTTTCAGCAATTTCTTTATAAGTTAATTCGGTACAAACGAGTTTGAGGAATTCCCTTTCCCTGTCAGTAAGTTGTAATACATCTTTAATCGGGTTACCCTGTTCATTAAAATGATTAACAGCATGAACAAGTTTACCAGTAACCATATCGTTATAATAAAACCCTTTCTTAATAAGAGCGTTTAATGCTGTTTTCAATTCGCCGGGATCTGTATCCTTTAAAATATACCCAACAGCCCCTGCTTTAAGCATCTGGATAATTGCGTTTTCATTATCGTTCATAGTGAGGGCCAGTATCTTTACTGTTGGGTGATATTTCTTTAACCATGCGGCAGTTTCATATCCATCCATTACCGGCATATTTATATCAAGCAAAACGATATCGGGGAGAAACCTTGGTTTAAGTTTATTTATAAAATCCTGGCCGTTATCTGCCTCAAATAAAACTGCATAACCAAGATCTTTTACCAGGTTAGCCAGGCTGCTCCGCAGTAATACATGGTCATCAATCAAAACGATATTTCCATTAACCGGCATTAACTTAAGTTGGATTATTTAGTGTAATAATAGCAATAGTTCCTTTACCGATGGCACTTTCTATAAAAAAATCTGCTTTCACCATTTTACTTCTGCTATACATATTTCTTAAACCAAGTCCTCTTTCGCCTGGCACATTTGCCAAAGGAGTGTTTAAATCAAACCCCCTCCCATCATCCGCTATCTTTAAAACAAATTTTTTATTATCGTAAATAAAATCCACTAAGATTATTTTCGCTGCCGCATGTTTGATAATATTATTCAGCAATTCCTGAAAAATTCTGAATAATATCAATTCAGTATTGCTATTGAAATTATAGGGATATCCTGTAACGGTAAGTTTTACTTCATGTACGCCTGCCTTTTGTATACTCTCCAGTTCTGCCCTGGCTGCATCTAAAAGCCCCTTTGCTTTAATTGCATCAGTATCCAATCCTTTAGATAAGTTGCGCAAATCCTGTATAGTTTTAGTAACTAATTCCTTTGAGCTATTAATTTTTTCAGGAAGTAATTCCGGTTTATTGAAATCAATAGTTCCAAGATGCAGTTTTACTAAACTTAATACCTGTCCAATATTATCGTGTATCTCCTGTGAAATATTTTTGAGCGTTTGTTCCTGTATTTCCAGCTGCGTTTTTAAAATTTCCTGTTCAAAAGCAGACTGCATAACTTTTTTCTCTGCTTTAAAAGCGTTGGATTTACGCTGGTATTGAATAATGAAACTGAATAAAAATAAAAGTATAATAAGCGTAAAAAGGCTGGCGGCGATGACCAGGATTATTTTGGTATCCATTCTTTACAGGTAATTGCTTTTAGGAAAATGATACAACAAACAGCCAGGAAAAGATTATGGATTTTCCATAGCACCCCCACATCTGTTTTAGAAACTACAGTAAGATAATTATAACTTATGAAGATAAAAAAGCAGCTGCCGAAATAAAGTAAAATACCTGCTGCAAACCAAAAATTTTTTAATTTCAGAATATCGTGTTCCAAAGAAAAGTTTAAAAGCTGCCTCAGCCCGATTAAGCTGTATACCACAATCAGCAAAGCACCAAAAGCATAAGCATAACTATTAAAGGTATAATAAGGCTGAATGAAAAGGATATTTACTGCAAAAAATAAAACAAAGACTCCAAAACAAGTCAAAACAAATTTTTTTACCCGTCTACCGGAAAGATCACGATAAAAATATATAGTGAAAACAAGCGCAAAAAAAAGAACGTTAAGTGAGTATACCAACATATTATTGACGCTGTAATACTCTAAAATTCCCCCCATTGTATTGAGGATTATCTCTCCAGCCCAAAACACAAAAATAATTTTATCAATCAACACCGGTTTTTGATGCTGAAATAAAAAATATAATACCGCTGCTATGAAAACAAAGAGCGGTATTATTATATCGATATTACCTAATAAAAAACTCATGCCATTTTAATTTTATTGACAGCCCGGTGGATAAGGACAGGAAGACAGGGCTAAATCGGTATTGTGAATTAAAACATCATTATTTTCCGGATCCCTGGCAGGATCACCAAATACCGGGTAAGCAAATACCCTGGCCTGACCAGCAGGGTTAAATCCCTGAACAAATACAAAACCTTTTAAAGATTTACCGGGCGATGGTGAAGCTCCCGAAAAACGGTTAATTAAATTTTGAAGTTTGTTGACTGAAAAGTAATGCTGATTTGTGTGACTCATAAAATAAATTTTTGCAGGTGAATTAAATTCATACCGTTCCAATATTACAATACAGATAGCTGATTTCTGTACTTTCCCATGCTGAAATATTAAAAATTTGCCTGTAAAAAACTGTAAAAGCCACATCCACTAATACTTTCGTCCATTTTTCTACTGAAAGTACAGCAGTAAAATCAAGTGTTTACCACATAAATCATCCCGTCTTTTCACCCCATCAAAAAACCGTTAAAACCACCTTGCCCCCGCTTTAATATTATCTCACCTTTAATTAAATATTCTGGAATATGCATGAAGCTGAAATTATTGAGAAAGATAAAAGCAACCGGATGCTTTCAAAAAGAGAAATGGAAATACTTCAATCTATTAAAAAAGGGTATTTATATAAAGAGGTGGGTACTGAATTACATATTTCATCCGAAACAGTAAAAAAACATTTACGAAATATTTACAACAAACTGTCTGTAAGAAACAAAACGGAAGCCATTAATAAACTATTTGGTTAAACCTGACAGGTCATCAACACATTAGCCATTTACCCTTGTATTCATCTGTTGCTAATCTATGATAAAATCAAAACCCCGATAAAAACGGGGTTTTGATTTTATAAAAATTTCATTTTAACTATTCAGCAGCAATCATACTGATCTCAACATTTACACTTTTAGGCAATCCTTTTACTGCTATTGTTTCTCTCGCCGGAAAAGTATGGCTGAAATATTTTCCATACACTTCATTTACTTCAGAAAACAATGACATATCACTGAGGAAAATAGTTGTTTTAACCACATTATCGAAACTCAGGCCTGCTTCAGTTAAAATAGCTTTAAGGTTTTGCATCACCTGGTGGGTTTCTTCTGAAATGTCAGTCATTGCTAATTCACCTGATCCGGGTTTAATAGCTACCTGCCCACTGATGAATAACAGGTTCCCCGTTTTTACAGCCTGGCTGTACGGACCTATCGGTGCCGGAGCATTAGATGTATTGATGATAATCTTACTCATACTATTATTTTAGTAAAAAATAAAGTTGCAAAACTTTCCTTCAACTAACAAACCTATTTTTGCTTTCTGATAAACAAGCATGAAGATAACCGTATTGGGCACTACGAGTCAGCAGGAAGAGTTCCGTAAAAAAAAATTGCCGGAAGGATCAGAAATTTTTTTTGTACCCACATTAGAAGCTTTGTCCATCATCAGCCCCTCATTTATCATATTTGATCTTTCTTTCGAGCCATCAACAAAAAGGATTGAATTGCTTACTTCGTTAAATAAACCTGTAATCATTAATTCTGTTGTAAATACATTAAAAGGACTTGGTTTACCAGATAGCTTCATCCGCATGAACGCCTGGCCGGGTTTTATAAACAGGGAGATTACAGAAGTGGCTATTGGTTTTGACGCACAGAAAGAATCTGTTCAAACTATTTTTCAGTTGCTGAACTGGCAATACCAGCTTACACCTGATACACCGGGTATGATAAGTGCAAGGATAATTGCCATGATCGTTAATGAAGCTTATTTTGCTTTAGGCGAAGAAGTGAGCAGCAAGCAGGAAATTGATATTGCTATGAAGCTGGGAACTAATTATCCCTTCGGCCCATTTGAATGGAGCAAAAAAATTGGACTTAAAAATATTTATAACCTTCTTGTAAAACTTAGCAGTACTGGTAAACGCTATAACATTGCTCCTTTACTGGAAAAAGAAGCCTTACAACAAAAATGAATTTTATCCTGCACATAGATACCGCTTTAGATCAAGGGTCAATTTGCCTGTCGGCTGATGGCAAATTGTTAGAGATAATAAACACACAAAAACAAAAGGAGCATGCATCATTCATTCAACCAGCTATCAGCAGGCTTTTGAAACAAAACAATATTGACGCAACATACTTAAGTGCAATTACTGTAAGTGCAGGACCTGGTTCCTATACCGGATTGAGGGTTGGCATGGCAACTGCCAAAGGATTGTGTTATGCTTTGCAAATTCCACTGATTACAATTGGAACTTTTGAGTTAATGACCATTGCAGCCGCAGAGGCGCTGCGTAAACAAAATCAATTAATTGCTGCTAATGACCTGTTTTGCCCAATGATTGATGCCCGCCGGCAGGAAGTTTATACTGCTTTATTAAATCAGCATCTTCAATTTATTATGGAGGCCACCACAGAAATCATTACTGAAAATACACTTTCAGGACAATTAAATACCTGCAAAATATATTTTTATGGAAATGGTGCCGCAAAGTTCAAATCTGTTTGCACTCATCCCAATGCCCAATTTATAGACGTAAGTTTTGATGCCGCTAACATGATAAACCTTTCCTGGGAAAAGTTTGATAAAAAAGAGTTTGCCAATCTTGCTTATGCTGAACCCTTTTATGGAAAAGAATTTTACACCGGTACAAAAAATAAGTCCCACCGCCTGTAAAATATTTTGTATGCATTAACGATTGAATGCTTATTTACTTAAATTGATTTGTATATTTGCAACTGATTTGAATAACCCGTTTTTATCACTTTTAAAAGGTATTGATATATCCTATGTTGGAAACAGCAGTACAACCATTAACTGCCGTTAATGGTAATGAAACAACAAAAGAATTAAAAGTTGATTATTTAGCCATTAAAAAAGCAGCAGTTGTTTTAAGGGCTATTAATCATAAGCTCCGCCAGCAAATTCTCCATTTAATTGAAGCGAATGAAAAAATGACGGTAACGGAAATTTATGTCCAGCTCCGGCTTGAACAATCTGTTGCCTCACAACACCTCGCCATTATGCGGCGTGCAGGGATTGTAAAAACAACCCGTGAAGGAAAATTTATTTGGTATTCAGTTAATAAGGATCGCATTCAGGATATCAGCCGCTTTGTTGATAACCTGCTGGCTTAATCTAATGATTTTAAGGAACATCTTTCATCAATGGTGAAGGATGTTCCTTTATTTTTATCTGTTTATCTTTGTTACAAACTTACAAAGCATGTTTGTTCAGCAACTATATACAAATTGCCTTAGTGAAGCTGCTTATTATATTGAAAGTAATGGAGAAGCTGCCGTAATTGACCCGCTAAGAGATGTGGAAGAATATATTAACCTGGCTAATGAAAGAGGCGCCACCATTAAATATATTTTTGAAACACATTTTCATGCTGATTTTGTAAGCGGTCACTTAGACCTGGGAAAAAAAACAAATGCTCCTATTGTTTACGGACCTAATACGATCACTCAATTCCCTGTACATGTAGCTAAAGATGGTGAACAATTCAAAGTTGGTGAGCTTACCATTGAAGTATTGCATACTCCCGGGCATACATTAGAAAGTTCCTGCTATTTACTCAAAGATGAAAATGGAAGAGATTATGCAGTGTTTACCGGCGATACATTGTTTGTAGGAGATGTTGGCCGCCCGGATTTAGCACAGGGTGGTGATATTACCACCGAAGATCTTGCCGGAATGTTATACGATTCTTTACAAAAGAAAATAATTTCACTGGCCGATAATGTTATTGTTTATCCGGCGCATGGCCCTGGCAGTGCCTGCGGTAAAAATCTCGGTCCCGATACTTACAGCACCATCGGCGATGAAAAGCAAACCAATTATGCTTTAAAAGCTCATAACAAAGAAGAATTTATTAAAGCTGTTACCGATGGTTTGGCAACACCTCCACAATATTTTTCTGTTAATGCAAGAATAAACAAAGAGGGCTACAACAGCCTGGATGAAGTACTGAATAAAGGAATGAAAGCTTTATCAGTAGAGGAATTTAAAATAGCTATGAAAAAAGATGATACTATAGTATTGGATACCAGAAAATCATCTGTATTCACCGAAGGGTTTGTTCCTTCCGCTATAAGTATCGGGTTGGACGGACGATATGCAGAATGGGCCGGAAGTTTGCTGCCTTTTAATAAACCCTTTTTATTAGTAACCGATGAAGGTAAGGAAGAAGAAAGTATTATACGGCTGGCAAGAGTTGGTTTTGATAAAATGGAAGGATACCTGAAAGGTGGTTTTGATGCCTGGAAAAAAGCCGGTGAAAAAATTGATATGATTATAAATGTGGAAGCCGATGAACTGGCAATGGACATTCCGCATGATGATAATTTGTTAGTGATAGATGTAAGAAAAGAAGTGGAGTTTGCTGACGGTCATGTTAAAAATGCATTGAACCTGCCGTTAAATGAAATGACCGACCCCGCTATGATGGCCAATTTTGAAGAAACCCAAAACTTATATGTGCATTGTGCCGGTGGTTATCGCAGTATTATTGCCTGTTCTTTATTAAAACGCCAGGGAATTCATAACATCAGAAATATAGTTGGTGGATGGAACAAAATAAAAGAACAGGAAGGCAAGATAAAAACAGAGAAAGAAACTAGTGTATTGAATTAACTGCTTAAAAACTTATTCAGCCCAGTATTTTTTATACTCCTCTTTCCATTGCCATTTCCAGCGGCGGTGGCTCCATAAATAATTGGCAGGGTCTTTTCGTATGGTTTCTTCCAAAACATTCCGGTACGTTACGGTTAGTTGTTCGGGTGTATAATCTGAACCATTTTCTGCTAATAAGGTTACTTTAAATTCATAGTACCCTCTTTTAATTTTTTTAAATCCTATAAAAACAACAGCTGTATTATTTTTTACAGCGCCTTTTCCGGGTCCTTTAATAAATGGAACAGGTTTATTAAAAAAATTCATCCAGTATCCAATTTCTGCCCCACCGGGATTTTGATCGGCTGCCAGGCCCAGTATATATTGTTTTGTAAAAACACTATGCATTTGATTCCGGAAATTGGTGGCAGGTGTTAATATGGTACCATACCTGCTGCGCAGATTATAAAAAATCTTATCAAATATTTTATTGCTGAGGGGCATATAAACTGCAACAAACGGAATATTAAGATGAATGGCATAGGATAAATTGGCAAACTCCCAGTTAAACTGGTGACCCAGCATAAGATGAATGTTTCTTCCCCTCGCAATTAAAGAATTAATCAATTCAAAATCACCTGTACTTCGTTTCTCAATTTCCTTTTTGGAAGCGGAAATCAGTTTGATAGCTTCAATAAATGTATCGGTAAAATTTCTGTAAAAATCTTTAGCAATACGGATTCTTTCTTTTTCTGTTTTTTCAGGGAATGCTATTTTGAGATTATTCAATACTACCTCTTTCCTGTAACCTCTTATGTAATATATGATCACATAAGCCAGGTCGGAAAAAATATATAAGACTCTTAATGGTAAGAGAGAAAGCAGGTACAATAACCCATAAACAACGTAATACATCCTGCGAAGATAACTTAGTTTATTACAATATGGTATTCTGCAATAATGGACTCTTTCCCGGATAATCAGTATTAAAATGAAGCCCCCTGCTCTCATGCCGGAACATAGCACTCTTTACAATCAAAAAACCCACGGTGATCATATTTCTTAACTCCAGTAGTTGGGGTGAAACGGTTGTTGTTTTGTATAACGCTTCTGTTTCCTCCCATAATAAATCTAAGCGGCGGGAAGCTCTTTGTAAACGAACATCATTACGAACAATACCTACATAATCACTCATTACGGATTGTAATTCTTTAAAACTTTGTGTAATCAGGATCATCTCTTTGGGTTCTCTTGTTCCTTCAGCTTTCCAGTCTGGAATATTTTTTTTAAAAGAAATATTGCTGATCTTTTGCACACTATCCATATAACAACGATGAGCAAATACCATTGCTTCCAGCAATGAATTGCTGGCTAAACGGTTGGCGCCATGCAATCCGGTAGAAGCACATTCGCCGGCAGCATATAAATTAATAATAGAGGTTTTTCCCCACTCATCTGTTTTTATTCCGCCACAGCTATAATGTGCGGCTGGTGCAACCGGAATCATATCCTTTGTAATATCAATACCAACAGACTTACACTTTTCATAAATGTTGGGGAAGTGTTCAACAAACTCACCTAATGGAATATGGCGTACATCTAACCACACATGTTCTGTACCGGTTATTTTCATTTCATTATCTATCGCTCTTGCCACAATATCACGGGGTGCCAGGTCTTTGCGTTCATCATATTTCTCCATGAAGGCAACACCATGTTTGTTTCGCAATATTCCTCCATCTCCCCTCACTGCTTCGGTAATTAAAAAAGAAGGGCTCTCACCCGGCTGATACATAGCAGTAGGATGAAACTGAATAAACTCCATATTCTCTACTCTTCCTTTTGCCCTGTACAACATAGCTACTCCATCACCAGTAGCAACTTTTGGGTTAGTGGTAGTTCTGTAGACTTGTCCGTTGCCACCGGTAGCAAACACGGTTATTTTTGAAAGTATTTTTTCAATCTGGTTGGTTTGCAGATTTAACACATACGCACCATAACATTCAATATCCGGAGTTGATTTGGTGATAAGAAAACCTAAATGGTGCTGGGTAATGATATCCACCACAAACCAGTGATTGATAATTTGTATGTTGGAATGTTTGCTTACTGCATCCAGCAAAGCTCTTTCCATTTCTTTACCCGTAACATCTTTATGATGCAGGATACGAAACTCAGAATGGCCGCCTTCACGTCCTAATTTATAATCACCTTCTGCATCTTTATCAAACTCTGCCCCCCAGTCAATGATTTCATTAATACGGTTCACGCCTTCTTTCACTACAATTTCCACTACTTGTTTATTACACAACCCATCACCGGCTATCAAAGTATCTTCAATATGTTTTTCAAAACTATCTTTCCGCAAATCCATTACACCGGCAATACCACCTTGGGCATACTTGGTATTTGTTTCCTCACTTATGGTTTTGGTTACCACTATAATTTTTCTCTCTGGAAAATGTTCTGCCACTTTTAATGCATAGGTTAATCCTGCTATGCCCGAGCCAACGACCAAAAAATCTGTTTGCATAAATATTAATAATAATACTGTATAATTGGTTTCCTGTAAACAACAAAAGTCCGTAATCGTTTTCAAATAAAAATCATTCGTGCAATATTCCCGGCTAATTTATAATTAAGCAACTTTTCTTGTTTGAAAGTAATTTTACTGCACCCATACCGTAAAAAAATACCCTTTTGTGGTATTGTTTTCGCTTTCATTATATCCTATATTTACATTATACTATCCGCACTAACATTACCTCCCAGTATTACATGTAATATCGCTAACCGTTCCTCTTAAAGAAAACGCAACTCACATTAATGTAAAGCCTGAAAAAATGGGTTTGTAATCCAACGGGTAATTATTGCCTGTATGCAAACAGGCAAGTAAAGTATTACCTGTAATAATTAAACCATACACTTAAGAAAACGATAATTAATCACAGAAAAAAGACTGTTATTATTCCGGGATAACTCCCGGTAAAAGAGTTTATGCGTATTCAATAACGAAAACGAACAAAATTATTTCATTCATCATTAAACACCTTAAAACATGGCAACCAGTAATCAACAAACTATTCCTTGCTGTCCCGAACTGATCAAAGATGATCACTGCGATGTGGTAAACTTCAGCAGAGTGTTAACTTATCCAACTTCTGTAACCGCAGCTAACAGAAGAAGAGTAAATGTAGAAGTGATTCTTCATTTTAAATTCAGCCGCTGCACTTTAGGATTAACCCTCGGTGATCCTGTTTACAGCACTACTTTGTTACCCGGAGAAAAAGTACGGCTGGCAACTACTGACAGGAGAAGCCGCTTTACTTATGACAGTGAAACCAAACTAAGTTACCGCAGTGAACAAATTTCGGAAGAACAGTATTACATGACGGCTGTACAAAAATATATGGCCGATGCTTCGGCAGCCCAGTCAGGTCATGCAGAAAGTTCAGATGAAGGTCATTGGGATTTTCATGGTGATGCAAAAGGAAGTATTGGCATTTTCAGCTTAAGTGCCAGTGCCAGTACTAATGCAAGCGGCAATCATAATAATCATTCTGTATCAGATTATTTAAACCAGCAAAAAACACATGTGCAAAGTGCCGCCACACAGGCGGTAAGTGCCACCCGAAAAGCACATTCGGTTTCGGTAGGTGAAGTTAGCAGCCGCACACATATTCAGGGGGAGAGTGAAGATCATTTTGAAGCTTCCAGTCGTGAATTCAGCAATTATAATAAATGTCACGCAGTTACTTATATGTTCTACCGGCTTAATAAAAAACAAAAAATAAAATTTGAACTGGTAGCAATAGAAAGAAGAGTACTGGATGACAATGCACCAATTGGTGGTGTGTTGCAACCGGGCGTCGCTAAAATTCCTATTGCATTAGTTCCGCAGGATGTTCCGGCAACCACATTGCTTAGAAAAAACGCAGCTGATACGGCCAATATTGCTTTCACTGCAAGAAGTGCAAATGTTGAATTAAGTGCTTTGGCATTAGCACAGCCAGCTTTACTTACCCGGCCGGTTTTTAGTCCCGATTTAAACATTGGGCTGCCATTAGACAGCGAGACCCGTAACAAAGCATTAAAAGAAGTAACCGAACAACTGGCCAGCAACAAACTGGTGGATAAAGATGGTAACCTGAATAAAGAAACAAAACAGCAAATAGATTTTGAAACTGAGTTTTCATTACCAACTGCCGGCATTATTGTAAAAGGATGCCTCGATGATTGCGATGTATGCGAACCATTAGTGAAAGAAAGAATGCAGTTAGAAAATGATTTGTTGCGCAAACAAATTGAACTGCTGGAAAAATCACAGGAATATCGTTGCTGTCCTCCGGCACCAGTTATTAGTGACTGATCAATTCTGCAGGAGTTATCAAATAAATCAGTTGCTGCTGGTGAAAAGAAAACCAGCAGCAACATTTGCTCCATTACCTGCTGCAAAGAAATGATCCTCATTCATCATTCGTATTCACCTTTAAAAAATTAATCATGGCAAAAGAATCAGAAAAAATAATCATTCCCATCCGCTTTGAAAATAAACCGGCAGAAGAAATTCAGCTTACTGCTTTTATTTTTTCAAGAAGCGGAAAGCTCCTGGATAAAAAACCTGTACAAAAAGAAATGCTGGAGCTGCAAACATTTAATAAAAACCCAAGGGAACTGAGAATCTTTATTGTTCCGGCTAATGACAAGCGAATTGAAAATGTGAGTTCCGTTGGCGACCTGGAAAGATTCAGACCTTATGAAGCCGTGCTGGATACAGATGCAAAAGGTGCATTCTCTGTTTTGCCAATTCCTGATTATTTGGCTAAATACTGGAGATGGCGTTTCTGTCGTATTAAAGGCCGGGTGATAAAAAATTTTACGATTGGAAGTATTGCACAAGACAGAGGAATATGTCATGCCCGTGTTCATATTTGCGAAGTAGACAGGATCTGGTGGTGGATCTATAAAATTCCTGATGACATTATTTTAAAAATTCCCCCTATCATTTTAAATCCCGACTGGCCAATACCAATTCCCGGGCCAGGGCCGGACCCGGGGCCAATTATGAGTGAACTCAATCCTCAGCCTTTACCACCAGGACCGTATCCTCCGGTTGTTGTAAGAGCCGGGGCTCTTAATTTTAATGCAATATCCCAGGTAAGAGAACCGGCAAACTTTTCAGCAAACGAAACAAAATTAAGCGCCGAAACATTTAATGCAGAACCTGCTCAAAATTTGCAGCAACTGCACACATCCATACTGGCGTTACCCGAAGTAAAAAATCAATTACTTTCAGGCAATGCTGCGGCTATCCGAAAAACTATTGTGGATTATTATCATCTTTTTCACCCATACTTCTGTTACCTGCCATGGATATGGCCCTATTTCTACCGTTGCAGTGAAATAGAGGTGGTATATACAGATTTGTTTGGAAATTTTGATACCACTTATATTTACTGGTACGATGGTGATGAACCTGATCTTTATTTCTGGGTTGAATATTTAATCGATGGCGTTTGGACAACCGTTTACAAACCTTCCATTGCCTGTAACACTTACTGGAATTATGCGTGTGGCAGCAATGTTACCATCCGTGTAACCGATGAAAGGGTAAGATGGGAATGTAATGATGTGCTGGATGGTGATATTATCTGGATTAAAACAATTGGAAGTGCTGCCAGTGTTACGCACATACAGCAAACCGATCTTATTTCAACCATACAGGGAAAAAGTTTTAACCGCATTGGCTTAAGTGATGTATCTGTATGGGCAAGCCCGAACACTGAAGGAGATTTTCGCCGGCCATTTGGCAGCACATTAGGATTTGTGGTTCAGTTTGGAAGCGGTTTACCTTCTAACGGAATGTATTATTACCGGTGGTCCTGTCGAAAAATTCGTAATGCTGATCTTTCTTTCGTTCCTTTAGTAAGCCCGGTATCGTTGCATGGTGGCCAGGCATTGTATAAATCTTACACCTTTGAATACTTTGATATTTTTATGCATAAACATATTGGTGTAAATGCATTCAAACTTGGCCCGGTTTCCAAAAACGGAAATGATGATTTGTATATTATACCACCCGCCTACCCAAGTGCAGCTCCGGTAAATGCCCCTGAACTAAGCCCGTTGTGGGACCAAAATACAATAACAGTAAGTTTTGATTCATCGAAATTTACAGACGGCCTGTATGAATTTTTTCTTGAGTTATTTGACTTTAACGGAAATAAGCTGTCAGCCATCCCCAAATATTTATTCCAGGTACCGCATTATAATACATTTGCTCCTTCTATTGATGCACCCGATCAATACCTGGTATTAAATGGAATAGCAAATGCTGATGCGTTTAAAATGAATGTGCGGTTAGATAATCAAAATGCTGCAGCTAATATTTATAAGATTAAAGTAAATACACGTGAAATGTTTACTGATTGCTGTGGTTTCGTTCCCTATCCTCCAAATGCTAATATTGAGGTTGCCTTCAGGGCTTATCATCCAAACAACTTTGCCACTTTTGGTTTTGTAGTGCAAAAAGGTACTTGTAATGATCCAACTCAGTCAGCATTAACGAATGCCGATGGAATGGTAATTGGTGATGCCGGTGTGTACAGCAGAGATATCAGCAGTATTTACCGCCACAGTTTTACGCCAGCACAATTATTAGGTGTTTGCAGTGCAGGTGGTAAAGCTGCTTTTGCAGAATCACTGGGAGTATCGGTACTTACTACCAATGGAAGCAATCAACTGTATTTTTTAGACGCATCTGCACTGGCTGCTTTTGCATTAGAACCGGCATAGTTAATTATGAATACGGGTTTATTTATAATAACAATTTTAGCAACATGGCGTATCACACATTTAATATCAAAAGAAGACGGGCCATTTGATATTGTTTTTATTATCAGGAAAAAAGCAGGAGCAGGTTTCTTTGGAAGCCTGCTCGACTGCTTTTATTGTACCAGTGTATGGGTATCATTACCCTTGGGAATATGGTTAGGAAACAGCTGGTGGGAAAAACTATTAGTATGGTGGGCAATATCAGGTGCTGCCTGTTTGCTTGAACAGGCAACAACAAAACCAGGTCAGCAAAAATCACCACTTGAATATTTTGAAGACTAAAAAAAATTTATGTGCAATTGCGGAAATAAACGGACACAATACAGCAATCAAACAATGTTATTAAGCAACCCTGATGTGAATGATGAAATAACGAAACGTATGTGGCCCGATATAAAATTTGAATACACAGGCTTAACCGCCTTAACCATTTTTGGAAGTGTTACCGGGAAAAAATACCGCTTTCATCATCCAAATGATATACAGGTTATTGATTACAGAGACGCATCATCAATGATGGGAGTAAGTGTGCTGAAGAAAGTGAAATAGTAAATAACTTATGAAGGTTCAACCCAGGCTTCGTTTTCTTTAAGCAGGCTGATAAGTTCATCTACTGCTACTTCACTATCTACATTTCTTTTTACCACGTCTTTCCCTTTGTATAAAGTAATTTTTCCCGGGCCGCTGCCTACATAACCAAAGTCTGCATCGGCCATTTCACCCGGACCATTTACTATACAGCCCATAATGGCAATCTTCACTCCTTTTAGATGATGGGTAACCGAACGGATTTTTGCTGTTGTTTCCTGCAGATCAAATAAAGTACGTCCGCAACTTGGGCAACTTATATATTCTGTTTTGGATATTCTTGTTCTTGTTGCTTGTAAAATAGAGAACGCAGTATTATTGATGAACTGCTCTACTGTTTGATTGCTGAGATAATTTCTTCCTGAAGCATTTAATGGTGATTGACTGGAGGCAGCAGCTTCGTAACTCTTGTTTCCCATTCCCAGGCAAACACCATCACCCATTCCATCCAATAATAATCCACCTGTTTCAATAGCGTAATGAATCAAATGCTCATCGCTGGTTTGTCCGCTACTGTCACAAATTAAAACAACAGGGTTTTTAATAGTACGATTCATTAACTCTATCATCATCCTTCTTACCGATTGCAGTGCATTTTTATTGTTACTGCTTAAACATAATACAACGGATGAATCATTGGCAACAGATTCCAGGTAAGTATAATCATTAACCGCTGTTTCATCATTGTAACAATCGATCATTACAAAATTCAATTCCTTGCTGGTAATTTCTGCTTCTGCAAAACCCTTATCAGAAAAAATAGGGAAATACGTTGTTTTGTCCTCTGCACTTAGCCATGCATCGGGATAAACAATCACTTTTAAAGTGCCCGGCAAGGCAAAGTTTAATAACTGGTTACCAGTAAAAATATAATCTGCTGCTGCATCACCAATTGTCCATTTATCAGTTGCTTCATCATAACTGTAGCCAATACTTTTTAAATCGCCTGGCATAATGTTTTGCAAACGGCTTAAATCGGCAATTACTACCGGCACATGTTTATCACCGATGTTGTCTACTGCAAATGTTTCTCTTCGTTTGTATGAAAAGGGGTCATAAGCAATTTTATCTGCCACCGGAACTTTTTGACCATTAACCATTGACCATTGACTATTTTTAATGGTCGTCTGTTGTCCCTCATCTGCCGTCGCCTTTATTTCATACCTCTTCACCAAATCTTTACATACAGGAATTTCAAACTCGGGGTCTTCCGTCAATGAAACACGGATAGTATCACCTATCCCATCTTCCAGTAATGTACCAATACCTATTGCAGATTTTATTCTTCCGTCTTCGCCATCACCTGCTTCTGTTACTCCCAAATGCAAAGGATAACATTCATTGAACTCTTCACTCATATGCTTAATGAGTAAACGATATGCCTGTACCATCACCTGCGGATTGCTGCTCTTCATACTCAGTACAATGTTGTGATAGCTTTCATTTCTTGCAATACGCAGAAACTCCATAGCACTTTCCACCATTCCAATAGCGGTATCACCGTAACGACTCATAATTCTGTCGCTCAGTGAGCCGTGATTGGTACCGATGCGCATAGCCGTACCATATTCTTTACAAATTTTTACCAGTGGGGTAAAGCGTTCTCTTATTCGTTCTATCTCTTCTAAATAATCTGCATCGCTGTATTCAATCAGTTCAAATTTTTTTTTGTCGACATAATTGCCGGGATTTACTCTTACTTTTTCTACAATTCTTGCCGCTATCTCGGCGGCATTGGGAGTAAAATGAATATCAGCCACCAGTGGTGTATTATATCCACGTTTGCGCAATTCATTTTTTATGTTGAGCAAATTCTCTGCTTCTTTTTTTGATGGAGCTGTAATACGTACCAGTTCAGCACCCGCTTCAATACAACGAATGGATTGTTCTACTGTACCGATGGTATCCATAGTATCAGTAGTAGTCATCGTTTGCACACGAATGGGATTAAAATTTCCCAGCAGCAAATCACCAATTTTTACTTCTTTGGTGGCAAGCCGTTTATACGCTGTTAAGGATGGAGTATATAATTGCATGATTAAATAAACTTTCCAGTAAGACTCGCAAAGGAGCTGTTCGCTGTGCAAGATAACAACAAAAAAGCCCCGTATGTTCGGGGCTTCCATATTGTTTTAAGAAATTAATATTCCACTTTAAAAGACATAGCGTCGAGGTTCGCAAAAATTTGCTTGAAAGTGGCGGCTACTGTAACGGTCTTTTTATCATCTGATAATTTGGCATTGGGTCCTTCTACTTTTTTTGCTGAATGGGGAAGTTCAATTACGGTACTAAAGGTCATATCCCCCATCATTGGCGCCATCTTTTTCATCATTTGCAAATCCTCGTTTGTTTCCAATGCCTTCATTGCAGCCGCTTTATCTTTTACAACATACCACAAAGAATTAGCCGTGGCTTTAAATTCATAATAATCTTTAAAAGGGTTGACATTATTTTTAGGAGCACCCATTTTTGGAGTCATATCCATACCACCTGTTCCTTCTTCTGCAGATTTATCTTCCTTTTTATCATTTAACTTATCCATTGCTTTTGTTTTTCCTACCATATCCTGCAGGTTGGTTCGCAAGTAAGAAAGCTGTGAACCGTTTTTAAATAAGGCATCTATAACAATTTTCATCTCTCCTTTTTCTGAATCCATGTTTACCGTCAGTTTGCCGGTACGCATTATCTCTTTTTCTTCTGCTGTTAATGTAGTAGAAGTATCTGCATAATCTTTGAAATAAATAACGGTATCTTTCTTCTCTATTTTTTTCTTCTCATCTCCGCCAAAAGCGCTGAGCATACTTATCATCTTACTCATGTCCATAGTAATTTTATAAGTACCGCTTCCATCTTCGTTAAGGGAAATTTTTTCTTCTGAATCAATACAAGCCGTGAATAAAAGAGTGAAGGCTGTAACAAAAAGGTATAAAAGCTTTTTCATAGCGTTTATATTTTGAGCAACAATGTTACGTATTAAAATATAAATCGTTACCAATCTTTTTCAGGTTGCCTGGGTGTACTTACTCTTTGTTTGGCTACCCGTTGCTGCACCTGTTTTTCTTTTTCACGTATTGATTGAAGATATTGTTCCACCTGTTTGGGTGTGAGTTTACTTTTTTGAGGCTTGGGTTCCTGCTGCTGTTGTTGTTGTTGTTTCTGTTCCTGCTTTTGCTGTTGTTGTTCCTGCTGCTGCAAAGCTTTTTGCAGGTTTTGCCTTGCCTCCGCATCATCAGGATTAATGCGCAATGCATTTTTATAAGCCTCTATGCATTCAGGTAATTTCTTTTGTTGTTGTAATGCCACTCCCTTGTTATAATAAGCTTTTGCTTTAAGATTATTATCTGCTTCCTCTAAAGAATTGTCGTAAGCTTTTTCGGCTTCATCTATTTTTTTTGATTTATATAAAGCATTTCCAAGGTTATAAGAGGTTTGTGGTGTTTTCTTTTTCTCTTCTGCCTTTTTGTATTCTTCAGTCGCTTTATCATACTCCTGTTTCTTGTACAGTATATTTCCTTTCTGCAGATTTTGCTTGTCTTGTGCAACAAGAAACTGAGTAACCAGCAACAATGATAATATGGTAATTATTTTTTTCAGGCGATGGTCATTTTTCGTTCAGCAATAACTATTTCAATCAACAACAGCACTATCACCGCCGCTATCAGCCACTGAAAATATGTTTGATAGGTAAGTGAAGCTTTATCGGTAATTTCTTTTTCTCCAATAGAATCAACTTGCGTCACTAAATTATTGACCACATCATCTGTATTGGAATATAATTGGTATAAACCTTTTCCGGCAGCAGCAATTTGTTGTAGTTCGGCCTGGTTCAACCTTGTTATAATGATATTGCCCTGTGCATCTTTTTTATATTCTGTACTTCCTTCTTCTATAATAGGAGAGCCTTCTGCTGTTCCCATTCCAATAGTGTTAACCATGGCTCCGCTGTTCACTAAATTTTTAGCGGCATCTAATGCGCCTTCTTCGTGATCTTCCCCATCTGTAATAACAATAACCGATTTAAATTTTTTATCCTTTGCTTCAAAGGCATTATCTGCAGTATTTAATGCTTCGCTTATAACTGTTCCCTGTGTAGGAACAGCATCGGGAGTTGCTGCTGATAAATACATTTTAGCCGCTGCATGATCAGTGGTGAGTGGCATTTGCAAATATGCATGTCCGGCAAATAAAATCAATCCAACCCTGTCATCTTCTAATTTATCCATCAGTTTTGCTACCACTTGTTTCGCCCGTTCCAAACGATTGGGCTTTATATCCTGCGCCAGCATGCTTTTGCTCACATCCAAAGCAATCATAATGTCCACTCCTTTTCGTTTTACCTGGCTATCACCTTTTGGTGTTTGCCAGTTGGCAATTGCTACTATACCAATTACCATGGCAATCAGTGGTAATAAAAACTTATAAAAAAAACGTTTGGGAGAATACCCTTTGATGAGTTGTTTAACCAATGCTTCGTCCCCAATTTTTTTTACCCGTTGCTTTTTCCATTTCACCACATTGATGAATAGAAAAATCAATGGCAGGATGACTGCAAGACCATAGAGATATTCGATATGTTCAAACTGACCTTTCAACGGGTGCTAATTTCGTAAATAGCCGGTAGATGTAAGCAAAAGAAAAGCCAAACTTTTATCACGGATTAGACTAATTACACGGATTTCACGAATTATTTTAGTTGAACTCATCTTAATTAGTGTAATTCGCAAAAATTCGTATATCTATTTCTCGCCTTTAAAGAAGCCTTTATCAGTAAGAATGTTTTTAAGAATTTTAACACGGTTGTTGAACATATCAAAATCCTTATCAGCTGTTTGCATATTGAGCACAAAGAAATAAGGGTGATTATTTTCCTCAATCCAGCCCACCATCCATCCGATAGAATTATTCTGCTCATCAAAGCCCCAGCCGGTTTTATAGGCTAATGTGTAATTGGAATTTTGTTCCTGTATCATTACTTTCTTTACAATATCTGTATAGGTTTGCTGAAAAGGAAGCTGATTAAAGTACAAACGTTTTATCAGACCCAGTTCTTCATCCGGGGAAATTTTGAGTTTATTATTGAGCCAGAAAGAATCAATAGGACCACTGATATTCATGTTGCCGTATTTCAAACTGTCAATCCATAACTTCATTGTATCACGCCCAATTCTCCTAGCTACTTCCTGGTAATAAGGAACGGCAGATACTTTGAAAGCTTCTGCCATAGTGAGGTCTTTATCCCAGGCATCCCTTCTTTTAACGCCATCCCATTTAATCACCATCTTTTCATTCACAATCACACCCGTTTGCAGACCGATTAATGAATTCACAATTTTAAATGTAGAAGCTGGAAGAAACCGTTGCTTAAACCTGTCCATATTGTACACCGAAAACTCTCCCCGGCCATTATCGTACAAACCAAAAGTGCCCACTACTTTATACTCATCAAAGTATTTCTTTAAATCATCGTTCTTGGGTTTGTTGAGTGTACAGGAGAAAAGTGCCACGGCTAAAAACAGGTATAACAACTTCTTCATATCAAAAATTTGTGGGGCAAAAGTAAAAAGGATGAAGCAACAACCTCATCCTTTTTACTTTTTAATTTTGAATTTTTACTTTTTAATCACGCCCAACTCTTCACCAATCTTTGTAAACGCAGCAATGGCTTTATCCAAATGCTGCTGGTCGTGGGCTGCACTTAATTGCACCCGAATCCTTGCCTGCCCTTTTGGAACAACCGGGAAGAAAAAACCAATCACATAAATTCCTTCATCCAGCAATTTGGCGGCGAAGTTTTGTGCTACTACTGCATCATACAACATAATAGGAACAATAGGATGTTCTCCTGGCTTTATATCAAAACCGGCCTCCGTCATTTTGGTGCGGAAGTATTTGGTATTGTACTCCAGTTTATCCCTCAACTCGGTTGTTTCACTCAGCATATCCAGTACTGCGATGGAAGCACCTACGATTGATGGAGCTAAGGTATTACTGAATAAGTATGGTCTTGATTTCTGACGAAGCATATCAATCACTTCTTTTCTTCCGCTCGTGAAACCACCGCTAGCTCCACCCAGCGCTTTACCCAGTGTGCCGGTAATAATATCAATCTTTCCCATTACACCCCTGTATTCATGTGTACCTCTGCCCGTTTTACCCAGAAAACCAGAGGAGTGACATTCATCAATCATAATAGCGGCATCATATTTTTCTGCCAATGCAACTATCTTATCTAATTGAGCAATAGTTCCATCCATACTGAATGAACCGTCTGTTACAATAATACGGCTGCGTAAATGAGCTGATTCCTTCAGCTTTGCTTCCAGGTCATCCATATTATTATGCTCGTAACGGAAACGCTGTGCTTTACACAAACGAACACCATCAATAATAGAGGCATGATTCAATGCGTCGCTGATGATGGCATCCTGTTCATTAAACAAGGGTTCAAACACACCGCCATTGGCATCGAAAGCTGCTGCATATAATATGGTATCTTCTGTGCCGAGGAATTTAGAAATCTTTGCCTCCAGTTCTTTGTGAATATCCTGTGTGCCGCAAATGAAACGCACACTGCTCATACCATAACCTCGGTGGTCGATATACTTTTTAGCGGCTGCAATTACTTTGGGGTGAGAAGAAAGACCGAGATAATTGTTTGCACAAAAATTGAGTACAATTTTGCCGTTTACTTTTATCTCAGCTCCCTGTGCTGATTCTATGATTCTTTCTGTTTTGTAAAGACCCGATTGTTTGATTTCTTCTACTTCCTGGCGGATGCGTTCTACTAGTTTTTCATTCATGTAGCAATCATTTTATTGGCGCAAACGTACGGAAAAGTTAGAAAGTCGGCAGTTCACCTGGGCAGTTGGCAACTAAGATTTGGAAACAGATCAATATTGCTGGTGAGATTAAAACAATGAGATGCGAACGGAGGGCTGGCAACTGAAGACTAAAAAGATGAATAGTATTACCGAACGTACAAGTGAGTGACACAACAGGCGATGCTATAAAAAACCAAAGCTGGTACACAAAAACAACTTTAACTGTAACATTTTTATTTATTAAACGTCTGATTGGTAAACCTACTGACAAAGTTTAACATTAATTAACACCAAAGGCTTGTAAACGGCTTTTTCGTATCGTAGCTTAGCCTTTGTTTAAAAACTGGCACATGAAAAAGTTGACCTTAACCGCTTTAACAACCGTTGCTATTTTATCGCTGTTGTTAACTGCTGTAAAAACAAAACCCGTTGCCGCCCCGGCAACCAAAGATTGCTGTAAGGCCAACTGCCCCAAACAACAGCCTGCCGAAGAAAAAAAGCCCAACAGCGGCTTAATTTTCTGGGACAACTATTCCGGTCAACTGCTTCAGATTCAGGCTTTAAACTTTTAATTTAATTGCTTCTAAAAAACTTAGTTTCCCTGTAACTTTTTGCCGTTCATACACGTATCACTTCTAAATTATACGACGGAAGACTAATTTTATTACAGCTCAAGGATTTTATGACAGCTAAGGAATACAACCAATGTGTAACTGATTATGCGGATAACGTGTATCGTTTTATCCTCAAAAACCTGCGTCACGAGGAAGATGCCCGTGATGTAGTGCAAAGTGCTTTTGAAAAATTGTGGGTAAAACGGGAAGAGGTGGATACCGCAAAAAGCAAATCATACCTTTTTACAATTGCGTATAACCAGATGATTGACTTCATCCGTAAACACAAACGTATTACCTTAAAAGATGAGTTTGCAGAAGAAGTGAAAGTGAGTGAAAAGCCTGCTTCCAATCTTAAAAAAGTGCTGGAAATAGCCCTGCAACGATTAAGTGAAACACAGAGAAGCCTTGTGTTGCTGAAAGATTATGAAGGGTACAGTTACGAAGAAATTGGACAGATTACAGGATTGAACGAAAGCCAGGTAAAAGTGTATTTGCACCGGGCAAGATTGCAGTTGAAGAGTTATTTGGTGAGCCCGGAAAATGTTTTATAACAGTAACGAGTATTGAGTTACGAGCTGCGGGAAATTCATTAAAATGAACATTAACAGAAATAATTACGAAGAATTTTTACTGCTGTACGCAGACAATGAACTTTCGTTCAGTGAGCGGCAGGCAGTGGAAGATTTTTTGGAGTCCAACCCCGACCTGAAAGCTGAATTGCAATCCATACTGGATAGTAAACTTCATTCAGAACATATTTCTTTCTTTAATAAAGCGGCGTTGTACAAAAACGATTCGTTTATTACAGCAGAAAATTATGAATCGTATTTTTTACTTTATGCTGATGATGAATTAACCGATGAAGAAAGAAAAGAAACAGAAAAATATGCAGCTTCCACTCCGGCTTTACAAAAAGAATTTGATTCAATACAACAAACCAGGCTGGTTGCTGATAAAGAAATTGTGTTTGCTGATAAATCTGTTTTATACAGACAGGAAGAGCCGGCAAGAATTATGCGCATTAGCTGGATGAGGGTAGCGGTAGCTGCTGCTGTAATTGGTATTATTTTATCAGCCGGCGTTTTATTATTCAATAAAAAAACTGATGATATTAGTCGTGGTTTGGCAAATAAAGAATTACCTGCAGACAATAAGGCCGGTGAGAAAAATGTAGTGCCAAAAACTACTGCTGTTTCTCCAACTAATGCTACAGAAGAAGAAAAAAATACTGCTGCTGTTGATAAGAACAGTAAAAAACCAGTAGTTGAAAAAAACGAATGGAAGCAACAACAAACCATTACTTCAAAATCACTGCAACAAAATATTGCTGCTGCTAATTTAAGTGTGAAAGAAAATAAAAAAGTAAAAACAACTGTAACAAACTTAAATGACCCTTCGTATAAAATTGTAAAGAATGATGTTGCCGGAGAATTGAAGAAGACAGTTGAAAACGGAACGAATGCTGAAACAGTTAAAATTACTCAACCGGAAACAATTGTTCAAGCAATGAAACTGAAAGAAATTGTTGATGTTGCTGTTGGACCAGAAGAAATAAATAAAGATGTAAAGACGGCGGTAAATACCGAAGAGGATGGAAACAAAACGAGTTTCGCAGTATTCCCGGTTTCGGAAGAAAAAGTCCAGAAGAGTGGTTTAAGAGGTTTAATAAGAAAAGTAAAAAGAGTCATCAGCCGCCGCAACACTAATGACAATGACGAACAGGATTCTAAAAAAATTTATATAGGCAGTTTTGCTATAGCACGGGGCAAATAAACAATAAGACATCACCATTAAAAAGGATTAACTATGAAGCGAATTTTATTTTTACTGACCGGAACTTTATCGGCTTTATCAGTACTTGCACAAACAGACACAACAAAATCACCCGAAAATACTGTTGACACTATCCGGGTAGGCGGTCTCATTATTATTAAAAAGAAAGGTCCGCATAACGATGACAGAGATAACAGCGGAGTAAATATTGATATCAGCAATAGACATCGCAACAAAAAAGGCAATGTAGAAACCAACTGGGGAATTTTTGATCTTGGCTTTGCCGGTTTTAATGACAAAACAAATTATAGCAGTACTGCCGCCCAGGCTTTTGCACCCGGAAGTAATGCAGACTGGTTTAGTACCCGTACCAGTAAAACCACCAATGTGAACGTGTGGTTCTTCATGCAAAAACTGGCAGTGGATAAAAAACATGTGGTAAACCTGAAATATGGGTTAGGACTGGAGATGTACAATTTCAGGTTCAATGAGAATATCAGGTTTGAAAAGAATCCGACTAAAGTGATCATGGATAATATCAGCTACAGCAAGAATAAGCTGGTAGCAGAGTATATCACCGCTCCCATCATGCTTAACTTTGATTTTACACCCGAACGCCGCCGTGGTTTTGGATTTAGTGCAGGTATAAGTGCCGGATACCTGTACGCTTCAAGACAAAAGTTGAAGAGCAAAGAAAATGGCAAACAAAAAATCCGTGATGATTTTAACCTGGAGCCTTTCAAAATATCTTATATAGGGGAGATTAATCTTGGTGAAGTAAAGCTTTATGGAAGTTATGCCACCAAAAACATGTGGAAGAAAGGATTGGATTGGACGCCTTATTCAATAGGTATCCGTTTCAGCAACTGGTAACAGTTTTCTCATGCATATCTACCCGTTTCTTTGGTTAGAAACGGGTTCTTTATTTTCTAAAACAACACAGAAATAGCATAAAATAACACGCCTGTACAAAATCGATTGACCTGAATTAATGTATCGGTTATTTTTATTCTGTTAGCATAAACCTTTGAATAGTTAAGATTTTGTACTCCTTACAAAGGTTAAGGCTCTGAAAAATATTACGTTGTTGAAGGGTAATTTCAGAAGCATAACCCGAAAACAGCCCATAATATTCCCTTTTGGGAAGTACAACATTTAACTGGGCCTTTTTCATATTAGAATAGTAGCGGTTA
Organism: Sphingobacteriales bacterium; assembly: GCA_003963365.1. Taxonomy (GTDB): domain Bacteria; phylum Bacteroidota; class Bacteroidia; order Chitinophagales; family Chitinophagaceae; genus AWTP1-9. The sequence continues at coordinate 327,154 of RXJG01000004.1, read as the reverse complement.
CTGTTAATCGTCCAAACGAAATTGTTATCGCACTACTTGTAAAAAAACTCTGCTACCAGCAGGGTTTTTTTATTACATTCAACTGGCAAATTTAATCCATGCGTTTCCTGATATCATTCATATTTCTATTAGTTACAATTTGTATAAAGGCACAGTCATATAACTTTATCAACTATACCCCAAAAGATGGGCTAGCAGGGTCAACGGTTTATACTATGTGCCAGGATAAAGATGGTTTTATGTGGTTTGGTACTGAAAACGGGCTGAGCAGATTTGACGGTACTCACTTTAAAAACTTTACTATAAAAGATGGGTTGCCTGATAATGAGGTTATAAAAGTGTACCCGGATAGCAAAGGAAGGGTATGGATAGGAACTTTCAGTAAGGAAATATGTTATTACTATGCGGGAAAAATTTATAATACTCATAACAATAGTTTGCTAAAAGACTTGAAACTGGATAATAATATTGAAGGCATTTATGAGTCCTCATATCAATACATATGTATTTCTACCAGGAAAAAAATAATTTTAATAACACCACAGGATAGTATCCTCCGCTACAACAAAAGCTCAATTTATTTTGATGGAACTATAGATGGATCTGCGTTTGAATTTTATGGAAAAATACGATTTGGAATCATAAGTTATTTTGCATTTGACTTTAATCCTAAAAATGGAGTTTGGCAAAAAATATATTTGAATAAATCAGGCAAAAAAAAAAATTACACTCCCGATTTTGCACAACTACTATACGATTCCATAAGTGATTCATACCTTACAACTAAAAGTCCTGATAGGGTTTTAAGCGGAAGCCCGGGTTCTATCTTTTTTTCTCCCAAGGCAAAATACATTAACACCGTTAATGGTGCCTGGCTGGTAGATACGATACATCTAAAGCTCTCAGAAAAAATTCTGGATGGAATTAAGATTTCACAATCTATTGAAGATAATGAAGGCAATACCTGGTTTGCTTCTCTTGGTAGTGGTATATATAAACTAGCCTCACTTAATATTAAAACACTATTATATGATAAGGAACGAAAAAAAAGAAGGGAGGTTTTTTCAATAGTTAAACATAATCACGAGCTGATTATTGGTAACAATAACAGCCAGTTTTTTATAATTGATTCTTCTTTAAAACCTCAATTAAAGAATCTTCATTTATTAATGAAACCGATAATACCTTATTTTATCGAAAACAAGCTCTACTCAATGGTAAATATGTCGCCTGGCGAAACTGTTTTTGGGTTTGATGGATGTGTTGGCAAATACAGTAACCAACAATATAAATTCAAATATCTCGGCGGCCCGGTTAAATCAGTAGAAAAAATAAACGATTCATCCTTTATAGCCGGCACAGGTTTTTATGCATTTAAAATCCGGTTGAAAGACCTTGCTGTAACAGATACAATTTGGCGGGAGCGATGTACTAAGGTATTTTATAATAATGGAAATTACTACATCGGTACTCTTGCCGGCTTATATGAGGTAAAAGAAGATAAATCTTATTATTACCTGGGCAATCTTCATCCAATCCTTACCAGACGGATAATGGATATTAAAAAAGATCATAATGGTGTTTTATGGGTTTCCACCAGTGACAAGGGAATAATTGGTATTAAAGACCGGAAAATTGTAAAAATTATTGACGATAGCATTGGTCTTAGCAGCAACAATGCTAAAACTCTCTTTGTAAAAAATAACTATTTATGGGTAGGAACTAATAATGGTATCTGCAAAGTAAATATTGCTAATAACACCAGCAATGAAATTGTAAAATACAGTATGTCCGATGGCTTACCCTCCAATAATATAAATGCATTGTATGTTGATGACAGCATGGTGTGGGTGGGCAGCCCGGAAGGATTAACTTATTTTAGAGAGAAAGATATCGCAGGATCCTCCATGTGTAATTTAAAATTGACAGAGGTAACTGTAGCAGGCACACAAATTCCATTAGATTCTTCTTATAAACTCCACTATAAAAATAATGATATAAGGTTTGAGTATGCCGGCATCTCGTTCCGTTCAGGCGGTGAATTAACTTATTATTACAGACTAAATGGCCTGAATGGAAACTGGGAAACAACAGATGAAAATATTCTTGATTATAAAACCCTGCCGCCCGGAAATTATAAACTTGAATTATATGCAGTTAATAAATACGGGGTTAAAAGTAATACCATCACCATTTCCATTAGTGTTGATGCTCCTTTCTGGAAAACTTTATGGTTTTATACCCTGGTTACTTTAACCATTATTGGAGTTTTAGTGTATGTACTTAACCGCAGGAATAAAAAAACGCAACAAAAACTGGAAGAATCAAATCGCCTGCAAAAACAATTTGCTGCATTGGAACAACAGGCATTACAATCACAAATGAACCCGCATTTTATTTTCAACTGCCTTAATTCTATTCAACAGTATGTGTTAACCAATAATACAGAAAAAGCGAATTTATACCTTACTGAATTTGCTTATTTAATACGACAAACCTTACATATATCTTCGCAAAAAACAATTACACTAAAAGAAGAAATTGAATACCTTACCCGCTATATTAATATGGAGTTAATGAGGTTTGGTAATAATTTTACTTACAGCATTCAAACGAAAAATATAACGAATACCTCTTTGATCGAAATACCTTCCTTATTAATTCAGCCTTTTGTTGAAAACAGCCTGCGTCATGGCATCCGGCATTTAACTAACCGGCAGGGAAAAATTGAAATAGAGTTTTCTTTGCACAATCATACATTATTATGCCACGTAAAAGACAATGGTGTGGGAAGAGTACAGGCTGAAAAATTCAAAAGCAGCAGGCACATAGAATACCAGTCAAAAGGAATGAAACTGACAGAAAAAAGAATAGAGCTCTTAAACACCCTTTCTGAAAAAAAGATATTATTAACCGTAACCGATTTAAAAGATAATAATAATGTGCCGGCCGGCACATTGGTTGAATTAATTATACCTTTATAATTATGAAACCTGTATCAACCTTTATAGTGGATGATGAGCCGGGGAATATTGTTACGCTTAGCGAATTGATTAAACATTATTGCCCGCAATTAATTATTACCGGAACTGCGGAAAATCCAGCCGAAGCGCTGGACCGCATAAAAACTGTTAACCCCCAGCTGGTTTTTTTAGATATAGAAATGCCATATGGTAATGCATTTGACCTGCTGGATAAATTAAGCCCGGTTAATTTCCAGGTTGTGTTTGTAACTGCTTTTAATGATTATGCCATCAAAGCATTTAAATATGCTGCTGTGGATTATTTGTTGAAGCCAGTAAACATAACAGAATTAAAAACTGCCGTTCAAAAAGTTATCAGCCAGATTGAAAAAGATTCGGTTAATACAAAGATTAACCATTTTTTGGAGAGTATGAAAATCTCTGTGCCATCGGGTACTAATAAAATTGCCTTACCCACTGGAGACGGAAGTTATTTTGAAGATATTAATAACATTATGTACCTGGAAGCCTCTGGCAATTATACTCATATATTTTGCAAAGGGAAAGGTAAAATTGTAGTTACAAAAAAAATCAAGGAATATGAGGATTCTTTGCCTGAAAATATTTTTTTCAGGGTACATAATTCCAGTATCATTAACATAAACTATGTAAAAAAATATTTTAACGGCCGGGGAGGATATGTGGTAATGGAAGACGGGATGAATATTCAGATTGCTGCCAGGAAAAAAGCTGAATTTTTGAGCTTGTTTAAATAAAACAGTAAATAAACCATTGGTTAAACCGCTATAATAATACGTAAATCTCTGATGGGGTTTTTCTTTTTCGTTATCTGCCGAATATTTTACTTTTATAAGAAATCTAATCGCTATGAAACTTAATTACGGCCCGCCTCACTTGTTAACACTTTCTCAAAAAGCAGGTTTTATTATCCACATAAAAAAATAAATTAAACTTTCGCTCCGTTAAAGCATCTGTAAGAAAAGTCAGCATATAGCCATGAAAAAAATCCGGTTATCTTTTGTTACTTTACTGTTAGCTTCAATGGTACTGGTTAGTTTTACAGACAAAAAACCTAAAGGCAAAAAAACAGTTACTAATCGGAAAACAACCCGGGTTATTAAAACCATTACCCCCAAAACACTTCCTTATTCACCCTATACTGTTATCATCGACAAATCTGACTATGAATTAAGAGTATATGACAAGGATGGATGGTATGCCACTTACCCGGTGGTGTTTGGTAATAAATCTTTAAGTGATAAAAAGATGGAAGGCGACCGTAATACACCTGAAGGAACTTTTCATATTGTTGCCAAGAAAAATCATGCTGAATGGGGAAGATTTATGTTACTGGATTATCCCAATACTGAAAGCGTTGAAAAATTTAATCATAGAAAAGCAAATGGAGAAATACCTTCATCAGCTTCTATTGGTGGTGGTATTGGAATACATGGTACAAGAAAAGATGAAGAGTTTGCTGTAGACCGTTATCAAAACTGGACATGGGGCTGTATCTCCGTTAAATACTCAGATATTTTTGAACTATATGATCTGCTCCCGGTAGGAACTAAAGTGGTGATCCAGAAATAATCAGTTCAGCAAAAAATCTTTCATTGCTGCTTTCCATTTTTCATTTTCTTTTTTGCAGAAAGATTCATGACCTGCACTTTCATATATCACTAATTTCTTTTGAACGGATGAAATGTTTTTATAAATACAATCCGTTTCAGCCCGTGTTACCCTGGGATCTTTCGCACCCCATTCCAGTAAAGCGGGACAGTTAATACTTTTAGCATCATCGCATGGCTTCATATTAAAAGCCCAGAAACCATTTTCGGCACCTCCCCAAAAAGTAAGCATTCGGGATAATGGTTCAGGAGGTAATCCCATCATCCTCATTCTGCCTTCAACTGCCTCTACCAGTGTCCCAAAAGGCATATCCAAAATAACTTTTGAAGGTTGTAATTTATATTCATTCATGGAGTGAATGACTGTTGCTGCTCCTAATGAAACACCCCATAGCACTATGTTTTTTGCTCCTTTTGACTGAATAAACTCGTAAGCAAGTTTTACATCCGACGCTTCTTTTACTCCAATGGTACAGGTATTACCACCGCTGCCGCCATGTGCACGGAAGTCCATCAGCAAAATATTAAACCCAAGTGACCGGATATAGTATGCTTCATCCAAAATTTTTGACTTACTGCCGCCATGCCCATGAAACATAATCACTGTTCCTTTTGCAGAATCCACCGGCATGTACCAACCTTCTAATTGTAATTCATCATTTGTTTCCAGTTTAATTACTTCATAGTTTACACCAGGAACAACCATGTTTTTTGATTTAACAGCATTAATACCAAACAACATGGTACCGGCTTTATCCCAACCACTTATTTCTTCTGGTTTCTTAAGAGTAATTTCTCCTTCATCATAAAAATGCGTGAATTTATAGGCATGAAAAACCAGGATAATGTTGAGCAGGATAAAAACAATTAAAAATGCTTTTAGAAGACGACGCAGAATTCTTTTCATAATGCCATTAAATAAAAAGCCGGAACAATATCCGACTTTTTTTATTCTTATTAACCGGGTTAACAATATCACAACCTTCCATTCTTTATTTCATCCACCACGCCGGGGTCCAGCAACGTGGTTGTATCTCCCAGGTTTTGTGTTTCCCCTTCAGCAATTTTTCTTAAGATGCGGCGCATAATTTTTCCGCTCCTGGTTTTGGGCAGGCCACTTACAAACTGAATTTTATCCGGTTTGGCAATAGGGCCAATCACTCTTGTCACCGTTTGCAAAATATCTTTTCGTCTCATTTCTTCATCGCCATGGTGCCCGTTATAAATTACATATGCATATATTCCCTGTCCTTTAATATCATGCGGGTACCCCACCACTGCACTTTCCACCACACCGGCATGCATGTTTATAGCATTCTCCACTTCTGCCGTACCAATACGGTGACCGCTTACATTTAATACATCATCCACCCGGCCGGTTATTCTGAAATTACCTTCATCATCTTTCAACGCACCATCACCGGTAAAATATAAATTGGGATAAGTAGCAAAGTAATTAGTGCGGCATCTTTCATGATCACCATAAGTTGTGCGGATGATAGAAGGCCAGGGATTTTTAATACAAAGATTTCCTTTGTACAAACCCTGTTCATCTTTCTCCGTTACTTCTTTTCCGTTTTCATCCACCAGTATTGGATGCACACCGGGTAATGGCAGGGTTGCCCATGATGGTCTTGCAGGAGTTACACCCGCTAAGTTGGAAATTAAAATACCGCCTGTTTCTGTTTGCCACCATGTATCCACAATAGGGCATTTCTTTTTGCCTATATGTTCGTCATACCAATGCCATGCTTCTTCATTAATAGGTTCACCAACGGTTCCTAATATTTTTAATGATGACAGGTCTTTACCTTTTAATGGATCTAAACCAAATCCCATCAAACTGCGAATGGCAGTTGGAGCTGTATAAAGAATATTTACTTTATGTCTGTCAACAATATCCCAAAAGCGTCCCGCATCTGGCCAGGTAGGAATACCTTCAAACATTACAGAGGTAGCACCAGCACTTAGCGGACCATAACAGATATAACTATGCCCGGTTATCCAGCCAATATCAGCCGTACAAAAATGTACATCACCGGGCTGGTATTGAAATACATTTACAAAAGTATAACCAGTCCATACCATATAACCACCGCAGGTATGCACCACACCTTTTGGTTTGCCGGTACTTCCACTGGTATAAAGAATAAACAACGGGTCTTCTGCATCCATCTCCTCTGCAGGGAAAGAAACCACTCCATCTTTCTCCACCTGTGTTTCTGCATAATCCATTTCATCTTCCCACCACACGTCTCTTCCTTTTATCATACTCACCGGGGTTCTTGTCCTGGTATATACAATAACTCTTTTCACCGTTCTGTTTCCTATCAATGCATCATCAATAACACTTTTTAAAGGAATATCCTTTCCACCGCGGAAGGCTCCGTCGCAGGTAATGATGAATTCTGCCTGTGCATCGAACAATCGGTCTGCAATACTTTGTGCACTAAAGCCACCAAATATCACACTGTGTATGGCTCCAATTCTGGCACAACCTAATACTGCATACACCAACTCAGGTACCATGCCCATATAAATACAAACACGGTCGCCTTTCTTTACACCATTATTCTTCAGCATTTGAGCAACCTGGCACACTCGTTTATGCAGACGATTATAAGTAACTACCCGCACCCTGTCAGTGGGGTCGTTAGGCTCCCAGATGAAAGCAGGTTTTTCACCCATAGTTGGAAGGTGACGGTCAATACAGTTTTCTGTAATATTCAGTTTACCACCGAGGAACCAGCGAACATGCGGTTCAATAAAATTCCAGTTGAGTGTTTTATCCCATTTCTTTCTCCATTTAAAATTAGAAGCCACTTCGTCCCAAAAACCTTCGGGATCTTCTTCACTTCTTTTGTATGCTGCTTTGTATTCGTCTAATGATTTAACCTGGAAAGGGTAAGACATATGCAAACAAGTATTAGTATTAATTGAATTAGATTTTAAAATTACAACAACCTTTAATAAGTTTATAGACTGATTGTGTAAGTAATTCTGCTGTTGTAATTATTAAAGCAAATATAAAAGCTTTGTTGGGTAATAAATCAGCAGGGTAAAATTGAATCAAACGATTGCTAATGCAACAAAACGAAACCAAAACTATCTGGCAGGTTATTGCAGCGTCATCTGTAGGTACATTAATTGAATGGTACGATTTTTATATTTTCGGAAGTTTGGCGCCGGTGCTGGCTGCCCAGTTTTTTCCGAAAACAAATCCTACTGCTGCATTACTTTCTACGTTAGCCACTTTTGCCGCCGGTTTTATTGTCCGTCCTTTTGGTGCGTTGGTGTTTGGACGCTTAGGTGATTTGATTGGAAGAAAATATACTTTCCTCTTAACACTCATCATCATGGGTGGTTCCACTTTTGCTATTGGTTTGGTGCCGGGTTATGAAACCATTGGTTTTGCCGCACCGGTTATTGTTTTGTTATTAAGATTATTGCAAGGTCTTGCATTAGGAGGGGAATACGGCGGCGCTGCAACATATGTTGCCGAACATTCTCCTTCCAACCGCAGAGGTTATTACACCTCGTGGATTCAAACAACTGCTACGCTGGGTTTATTTGTTTCGCTGGGAGTTATTTTAATTACTCGTCATAACCTTGATGCTGATTTAACTAAATCCATTGCCAAGTTCAACAACTGGGGTTGGCGCATTCCATTTTTAGTTTCGATAGTATTGGTGATTGTGTCTATCTATATCCGTTTGCGGATGAAAGAATCGCCTTTGTTTGCCAAATTGAAAACAGAAGGCAAAACATCTGTAAATCCTTTAAAAGAAAGTTTTGTACATAAAGGCAATTTAAAGATGGTGTTGCTGGCTTTGTTTGGGGCTACAATGGGCCAGGGAGTGGTTTGGTATACAGGACAATTTTATGCACAAAGTTTTATTGAAAATGTTTGCAAGGTTGATTTTGATCAATCAAGGACTATTATCATCTGGGCTATTTTATTTGCCACACCTTTTTTTGTAGTGTTTGGAAGCTGGAGCGATAAAGTGGGAAGAAAATGGATAATGATGGCGGGGATGTTGCTGGCGATAATTACTTATCGTCCATTGTTTAATCAATTACTTTCATTAACCGATACGAAGAATAAAATTGAATTGACAGATAAAAAGCTAATTGAAAAAATTAGCAGTAATATAGAAAGCACGAAAGATGTCTCAATAAAAACAATAACTAAAACTGTTTATGAAGGTGGTTTACTTTTAACTGAAATAAAAACAGATACACTTTTCACTGAGACAGGAAAAAACAGTATTAAGCCGGATATAAAAATTTCAAAGAAAGTTGGTACTGGCGATTATTGGAAAATGGTTGCGTTGGTATTTATAATGATTTTATATGTCACCATGGTCTACGGCCCTATCGCCGCTTTCCTGGTAGAGATGTTTCCTACTAAAATCCGTTATACCAGTATGAGCTTGCCATATCATGTGGGCAATGGAGTGTTTGGCGGATTAACACCATTTATTGCTACCTTGCTTACAACTATTTATACCGGCGATAAACTGGTTGGGTTATGGTATCCTGTACTGGCGGCAGCGGTTTGCCTGGTAATCGGTGTCTTGTATATATCTAATAAAATTGATCCGGATGTGAATGATTAGGCCATACTCCCGGCCTTTCCAAAAGAAAGGGGCCGAACCGTAAATCTGATCAGGGCTTTTGTGGTAACATATCTTTTGTATTAACGCTTATCATCTAAAAAAAATTATGAACAATATTAAACGATACGCAGGAATAATTTGGATAGTGCTGGGTCCGCTGGCGATTTATTATTTAATTAAAACTGCTGCGGCTGAAATTGCAAAGAAACCCGTAATTGATACCAAAATACAATGGGCTGTATTTATAACCGTCTTCATCCCCATTGCATTTGGTATGATGCTGTTTGGTTATTTTGCTTTTAAAGGTGACTATGACCACCTGCCTGAAAGTTCTGCTGAAATTGAAGATTAATATGGAAATTTAACAAGTGAAATACTGCTTACTTTTTTTTGTACTCTTATATTTTAATTCCGCTGTTTTTTCACAGTGCAGCCCTACGGTTATTTTTAAAGATGATTTTGGTACCGGAACTTCACCATATGGCCCGCCATTACCCAACGGTGTTACAGCCTATCAATATAATGCTACTGGCTCAGTTTTCGATGGTCAATACAGTATTCGTAAAACTGCTGCACCTTTAGACGGTTCACAAATTTTTCCAAGCTGGTTTACAGGAAGTGATCATAGTGGGAACAATGGATATATGATGGTTATAAACGCATCTTATAACACAGGAAAATTTTATGAAACAAAAATTGATAATCTATGCAGTGGTACTTCAATTAAGTTTTCAGCATGGATCGCTAATTTATTACGGCTCGGTACACCAGATCCGCTTGATCCCGACGTAAAGTTTGAAATTAAAAGCGCTGCCAGCGGTACGGTGCTTGGTTCTTATACTACTGGCAAAATAAGCCGGTACAGCACTTTTACATGGGAACAATATGGTTTTAATATTGTGTTGCCACCCGGTGAAACTTCTGTTATACTCACGATGTACAATAACCAAGTGGGTGGTTATGGTAATGATTTAGTGCTGGATGATATAGAGTTTTCCATTTGTGGTGCAGAAACAAAACCTTTTTTAACAGGAACATACCTTGGCGGTAATACGGTTTGCTCCAATAACAACATTTTTATTAATGGAAACGTTACCAAACAGGTTTATAACAACCCGGTCTATCAATGGCAGTCGAGTACTGATAGTATTAACTGGATAAATATTAATGGAGCTAATCAGCAGAATTATACAATTAATAATGCCACCCCTGCAGATAGTAAATGGTATCGTTTACTAATTGCCGAACCAACCAGTATTAATTTACCCAACTGCCGAACTACTTCTTTACCAGTAAAGCTGGCTGTTTATGACCAAAAGCCGGTAACCATTAGTAATGAAAGCCCCTATTGTATTGGCGATACATTAAAATTAGTAAACCAGTTTCCGGCATTGACTTACAATTGGGCAGGGCCAAACAGTCTTAATTCAACAGATAGTATCATCACTAAATTTCCCGCCAGCTTTAGTGATTCAGGAATTTACACTTTAAAAACAATTACGGATGGCGGTTGTGTTACTACGGGTAATACCAAAGTAATAATTAAACCAAATAAACTTTCTGTTTCATTACCTGATACAACAACTCTATTATGTGATAATGCAACCATAACTTTTACTGCCAACAATCCGTTTATTACTAACTGGCAATGGAGTACCGGCGCCACAACACCCAGTTTAACTGTTGCAACTGATGGAACCTATTGGGTAAAAGTTTCTGATGATGCCTGCAAAGCATCTGATACTACAACAGTAAGAACAAACAGAACACCAGTGGTTAATTTAGGCAGTGATACGACTATTTGTACTGATGAAAATATTTTATTGGATGTAACCGATGTTGTAGCTACTTCTTATTTGTGGCAGGATGGAGATAATAAACCTGTAAAAAACATAATTAATCAGGGTTATTATCAAGTCACACTATCAAATGAATGCGGAGTTGCTATCGGTGGTTTTTCAGTAACCGTTGCCAATTGTTTGAACCAGGTCTTTGTGCCTACAGCCTTCACCCCAAATAATGATAACAAGAACGATATATTAAAAGCCAGGGCCTATTTCCCCATTACCGATTTTAGCTTTACCATTTATAACCGCTGGGGGCAAAAAATATTCAGTACTGCTAATTTGTTTACAGGATGGGATGGAACCTTAAATGGCAATCCCGCCCCCGCCGGTACTTATATTTGGTATCTCAGCTATAAACGAAAAAATGTTCCTTACAAACAGAAAGGTAGTACGGTGTTAATCCGTTAAATCATTTCTTCAATTATTCGTTACTTTGTTGATATGTCAATAGAAGTATCTCATCTCACAAAAATCTACGGAGAACAAAAAGCAGTTAACGGAATTTCTTTTAAAGTAAATAAAGGAGAAATTGTTGGGTTTCTTGGCCCCAATGGCGCCGGTAAATCCACTACCATGAAAATGATAACAGGTTATTTGTTACCGGATGAAGGAGCCGCTACTGTTTGTGGTATTGATGTAAGGCAACAACCACTGGAAACAAAAAAGAAAATTGGTTACCTGCCGGAAGCAAATCCGCTTTATTATGATATGTATGTAAAAGAGTATTTGAGTTTCATTGCAGATGTTCACCAAATCAAAAATTCAAAAGAGAAAATTCAAAATGTTATTGAAACGGTTGGATTAACTCCTGAATCTCACAAAAAGATTGGACAGCTTTCCAAAGGATATAAACAAAGAGTTGGTTTGGCTGCTGCGTTGATTCATGATCCCGAAGTATTGATTTTGGACGAACCAACTTCCGGACTGGACCCAAATCAAATTGTAGAGATAAGAGAAGTAATCAAAAGATTGGGTAAAAATAAGACCGTGCTTTTCTCCTCTCATATTATGCAGGAAGTACAGGCTATATGCGACCGGGTTATCATTATCAATAAAGGAAATATTGTGGCGAATGATAAACTGAGTAAACTGCAGGAAAATAACAATAGCAATAAAGTGCTGGTGAAGTTTAAAGAAAATGTGGATGCCGCTTTTCTTCGCCGCTTAACAAGTGTTAGTGCGGTTAATAAGATGGAAGATGAAAGTTTTGTACTGAATGGGGATGATATGACTGAAATCAGGAAACAATTGATGGAACTCGCATTGCAAAACAATTTCAATATCGTTTCTTTGCAAACCGAAAGCAGGAGTTTGGAAGAAGTGTTCAGGAGTTTAACTAACTGACGGGTGGAAAGTTGGCAGGATACAGTTGGCAGTTGGCAACACAGGATTACAGAGTAAATAAAATTTCATTCTTAAGTAAAAAGAATAGAATACTAACTGAAGACTGGCAACTGCAAACTAAAAAGCCGAATAGCATTACTGAACGATGAAGTGAGTGACACAACAGGCGATGAATAATGTTACTGCCGCTCACACAACTATATATCAAACAACAAACAAAATACTATGAGTTACATTGCTGATGTTCATGCAAGACAAATTTTAGACAGTCGTGGTAATCCTACTGTAGAAGTAGATGTAATAACAGATGAAGGTGCATTGGGTCGTGCAGCTGTACCGAGTGGCGCCAGCACCGGTATTCACGAAGCAGTGGAATTAAGAGATGGTGACAAGAAAAAATTTTTAGGTCGTGGTGTATTAAAGGCTGTTGATAATGTAAATAATAAAATTGCCGATGCATTAATTGGTGCTGAAGTGAGCCGCCAGGTTCATATTGACCAACTGATGATTGATTTGGATGGCAGTGCTAATAAAGGTGCTTTGGGTGCTAATGCTTTACTCGCAGTAAGTATGGCGGTTGCTAAAGCAGCCGCACAGGAAGCTGGCTTACCGTTGTACCGTTATATTGGCGGTAGTAACGCTAAAGTGTTACCTATTCCCATGATGAACATTTTGAATGGTGGTGCACATGCGGATAATAAAATCGATTTCCAGGAATTTATGGTTATGCCGGTTGGTGCTTCTTCTTTTAGTGAAGGGTTGCGCTGGGGTGTTGAAATTTTCCATGCTTTAAAAACCGTGTTGAAGAAAAAAGGATTCAGCACCAACGTGGGTGATGAAGGTGGTTTTGCTCCTAACATTCAAAGTAATGAAGAAGCGATTGATACGGTGATGGAAGCTATCAATGCAGCCGGTTATAAAGCCGGTTCGCAAATTACTATTGCGATGGATGCTGCTAACAGTGAACTGTGGGATAATAAGAAGAAGAAATATGTTTTTCATAAGAGCAGTGGCAAAGAAATGAGCAGTGAACAACTGGTGAAATTCTGGGAAAGCTGGGTTAAGAAATATCCTATTGTTTCTATTGAAGATGGTATGGCAGAAGATGATTGGGATGGATGGAAGATGCTTACTAAAGCTGTTGGTAGCAAATGCCAGTTAGTGGGTGATGATTTGTTTGTAACCAATGTAACCCGTTTACAGGAAGGTATTGATAAAGGCATTGCCAATGGTTTGCTGGTTAAAGTAAACCAGATTGGTACGGTTACTGAAACCATCAATGCTGTTTCTTTAGCTCAGCATAACGGTTATAACACCATCATGAGTCACCGCAGTGGTGAAACAGAAGATACTACTATTGCTGATTTAGCGGTAGCATTGAATTGCGGGCAAATTAAAACCGGCAGTGCCAGCCGTACCGACCGTATGGCCAAGTACAACCAGTTGCTCCGTATTGAAGAAATGCTGGGCGAAACTGGTATCTATCCTAAAGGGAAGATTAAGTTTGGTAAATAAATTCAGTTGCAGTAAACAGTTGGCAGTTGACATTTCAAGGTATTTGATTACTTTTATAACGCAGACTGCCAACTGCGGACTGCCTACTTAAGAACAATGAAGTTCCTTAACTACATTCCATCATTCCTGAAAAACAAATTCTTCCTTACCGGGGTTGGGTTTGTAGTTTGGATGCTTTTTTTTGACAAAAACGATGTGTTAACCCAGTACGACCGCTACCAGGAAATGAAAGACCTCAGGCAAAGTGCAGATTACTATAAAAAGCAGATTGCCGGCAGCCGTCAAGAGATAAAAGACCTTCAAACTAACCCCCACTACCTGGAAAAACTGGCCAGGGAAAAATACTACTTTAAAAGAGACAACGAAGAGCTTTATATTATTGAAAATAAATGATTTGGTAATAATTTTTTACCTCCAATACAATATTCCTTTCGGTTTCTCGTTTTTACTATAGTTTGGTTATAATACCCGTTTTCCATAACCCTTTGTAATACCGCAAGTCCAATATCTGTTGGTATAAACTAATATCCTTTGAGTTATTTGTTTATTCTATAACAGTATTTATGAACAATTTTACACCAGAAGATTTGTTACTTTATTTGTACAACGAAGTTACTGCCGAAGAAAAGTCAGCCATTGAAGCTCAACTTCAAAAAGACTGGACATTAAAAGAGAAATTAAATGTGCTGAAAGCTTCCCTGCGCCATTTGAATGATATAAGTTATTCTCCCCGCACCGAAGTGGTACTGAATATCCTTCACTACAACAACGCTGTTTCCTCTTTACAGGAAAAGTAATTTTCTTTTAAACGGTTAACCCGCTGTTATTACTTTTGGGTAATGACTAAGAAAGAACGTTACCGTTTTATCATTGAGTATTTTCAGCATCATGCTCCCGATGCTGAAACAGAATTAATTTACGATAATCCCTTTCAGCTTTTAGTGTCAGTTATTTTATCTGCTCAATGCACAGATAAAAGAGTGAATATGACCACACCAGCCATATTTGAAAAATATCCTGATGCGCTTAGTTTATCTCAAACCACCTTCGACGAATTATTCCCATTTATTAAAAGTATTTCTTATCCTAATAATAAAACCAAACATTTAATTGGCATGAGCAAAATGCTGATGGAAAAGTTTGGCGGTGAAGTACCGTTGACAGTTGATGAATTGGTACAACTGCCGGGTGTTGGAAGAAAAACGGCCAATGTAATTACTTCTGTGGTAGATCAGCAACCCAATATGGCGGTGGATACACATGTATTCAGAGTGAGCAAGCGGATTGGCTTAGTTTCAGCAAAAGCATCTACACCATTAGCAGTAGAAAAAGAACTGATAAAAGAAATACCGAAAGAACTTATACATAAAGCTCATCATTGGTTAATACTGCATGGAAGATATATTTGTGTGGCAAGAAATCCTAAATGTGAGCAATGCGGGATAAAAGAAGCCTGTAAATATTTTCTAACAAAAAAATAAGGCTATTTAATTCTTCTTATGCGGGACAACCATTCTATTGTTCCATGTTTTATCCAAATTCTTGTTGCCCAAACAATACCTGTAATAAATCCTGCAATAATGATTGCTATGGCAAGCATCGCTGTTGTGTCATTTGTGTAAGCATAATACAATGCTGCAGCTATTAATGCAAAAAATAAAGTGGTGCCAAATGCTATCTGGCACCACCCAATGATTTCTAATATCAGTTTAATTCCTTTCATATATCTCCGTGACACCAACTCGCCACTCAGTTCTCACAACTCACTTCTTCCTACACATATTTCTTAATCTCATCCATCAACTCACCTTTTGTAATCGGTGTTCCTTTTATTTTGTTGTACCCTTTTGCATCAACAAAATAAACATCACGGATGATTTTAATCAACTGGCCATTGTTGATTTCAGGAATCAGCACATGGTCGTAGTTCTTAATAATATCACCTAAGTTTTTAGGGAATGGACGAACATGACGCAGATGTGCATGAGCTACAGAATATCCCTGTTCCAAACATTCAGCCACCGCACTCTTGATAGAACCATAAGTACTACCCCATCCCAATACCAGCAACTTACCTTTCTCAGGTCCGTTATCTATTGTTTGTAATGGAATATAATCAGCTACCTTATCAACCTTCTCCTGCCTTATCTTAACCATCAACTGATGATTTTCGGCTTCATAGTTTACGTTACCGGTAATGTTTTGTTTTTCCAATCCACCAATACGATGTTCTAATCCTGCTGCACCCGGTACCACCCATGGACGAACTAACTTTTCATCCCGTACATATGGCTGGAATTTATCTTCTCCATGACCGAGCTCGGTTTTGAATTTTACATCAATTGGTTTCAGGTCGGCACTTTGCGGATATTTCCATGGCTCAGCACCATTGGCAATATAACCATCGCTTAAAAAGATTACCGGCGTCATATGCTGCACAGCGATTTTTGCTGCTTCATACACTGCATCAAAACAATCACTTGGTGTGGAGGCAGAAACAATTGGCATAGGACATTCACCGTTTCTTCCGTAATATGCCTGCATTAAATCACTCTGTTCTGTTTTGGTTGGCAAACCTGTTGAAGGGCCACCCCGTTGTATATCGATAATCAACAAAGGAATTTCCAGCATCACGGCTAATCCCATCGCTTCTGCTTTTAATGCCATACCGGGACCAGAAGTTGTTGTAACACCCAATGAACCACCATAAGCAGCACCAATAGCAGAGGCAATCGCTGCAATTTCATCTTCTGCCTGGAAAGTTCTTACACCAAAATTTTTATACTTACTTAATTCATGTAAAATATCAGAAGCAGGAGTGATAGGATAAGAGCCGAGGAATAAAGGCAAACCACTTTTCTCCGAAGCAGCAATCAAACCAATAGCTACTGCCTGGTTACCCATGATGGAACGGTAAACACCTGCTTCCATCTTTGCTTTCTCCACTTTATAGGTAGTAGTGAAAGTTTCGGTAGTATCACCATAGTTGTAACCAGCCTGTAATGCTTTAATGTTGCTTTCTAATATTTCTGCTTTCTTTCCAAACTTATCTTTTAAAAACTGAATGGTTGTTTCCATATCACGGTTATACATCCAGTACAAAAAACCCAGTACAAACATATTCTTTGCCCGGTCTTTTTCTTTCATCCCCATCTGGATGTCCTTTAATGCCTCACGGGTCATTTTAGTAACATCCATTTTAATTACTTCGTAACTACTCAGGCTGTCATTCTCCAAAGGATTTTCTCCTTCGGGGTAATTAGCAAGTCGTAAATTCCTGCTGTCAAAACCATCAATATTAGCAATAATTTTTCCGCCTTTTTTTATGGCAGTTAAGTTTGCTTTCAGGGCTGCTGCATTCATGGCTACTAAAACATCGCAAGCATCGCCTGGTGTATATACACGGTCGCTGCTAAAACGTAATTGATATCCGCTCACACCGGGCAGGGTTCCTATTGGGGCACGAATCTCAGCAGGAAAATCCGGGAATGTAGCAAGGTCAATTCCCATTAAGGCGGTGTTATTTGTAAACTGGCTACCAGTTAACTGCATACCATCTCCGGAGTCGCCGGCAAATTTGATTACTACATCCTGTAGTAGTTCTTCTTTTCTTTTCATAAGACTATAAAATTAGGCCAATTTAAGACAGATTTTGTTTTGATGTATTGACAAACATCAGATTATTTATTGAGCTTTGGTTGTGTCACTCACTTGTACGTTCTGTAATACTATTCAACTGAAATTTCACGCCACGACTCAACGGCGCTAAGAATAAAAGTCGTAGCGTCTCTGCGCCTTTGCGGGAAACTATCTTTTCAATGCTTTTACCGAAAATATCATCGGAATCTTCCCTTCCATACCTTGTATATGCCATTGACCGGGGCTAAGCTCAACACTGTTCCTGAAATTAGGATAAGGCGAATACATAAACTCGTTAAAGAGTTGTATTTGCAACCCGTTTTTGATTAAAGCATTCAGCACTTCACTCAGGCTGTGGTTCCAGCTGTATTCTTTACCACTAATCTCAGCATTACGGTCAGTATAGGTTCCGTAATTATCAATTACTATTACTTCCCTGTTTTCGTAAGCATATTCAATTTTAGTGAACTCATCATCAAACATCCACACCACGGGGTGAAACTCGGCCATATAAAATGTACCACCGGGCTTTAAGTAATGAGCAATTAAGGAAGCCCATTTATCCAAATCGGGCAGCCATCCAATCACACCATAGGAAGTAAATACAATATCAAACTGTTCATCTAGGTGTTCTTTTAAATCATACACATTACTACAGATGAATTTTGCATTCAACCCCATCTCATCATTTATTCTTTTGGCTTCATCAATAGCTGCATCCGATAAATCAACACCCATCACATCAGCACCCAATCTTGCCCAGCATAAACTATCCAGTCCAAAATGGCATTGCAGGTGCAGCATCTTCTTTCCTTTTACATTGCCCAGTTCATTTAGTTTAATAGGAGTAAGCATGTTCTTTCCCTGCTTAAAAAAAGCCACATCATAAAAGGCTGAATCTTTATGCACCACCGTACGTTTATTCCACAATACTTTATTGGCTTCAAAATATTCTTTGTATTCACTCATTACAGTTTCATTTAGCAGTACAAAAATAAAGGGAAGCAATAATTGCTTCCCTTTTTTATATCATTCAGAAACTGATTGATTAACCTAAAGCAACTCTTTTGAATCCTGTTACTTTAACATCAGCATCTACACTTTTAATATAATCAGCTACAGATTTACTGCCATCTTTTACAAAAGCCTGTGCTAATAATGTTTGCTCTTTGAAGAAGGCATTTAATTTACCATCTGCAATTTTAGCAATCATTTCAGCAGGTTTACCAGCCATTTTAGGATCAGCAGCAATTTGTTCTGTAACAATCGCTCTTTCTCTTTCTACAGTAGCAGCAGGAACACTGTCAGCATCAACAGCCACAGGATTCATAGCAGCAATCTGCATAGCTATATCTTTACCTGCTTCATCGTTAATTGCTTTAGTAAAGCCAACTAATACACCCAGGCGGTTAGCACCATGGATATAAGAAGCTACATAATCGGCATCAATTCTTTCAAATTTAGACACCCCTATTTTCTCACCGATTGAAGCTAATTTGTCATTTACTAAGTCAGCTACTTTAGCACCGTTGATTTCAACTGCATTGAGCTCATCAACAGATTTAACGTTATTAGCAATAGCTGCATCTATAATACTTTGAGCAAAAGCGATGAAGTCAGTGTTCTTGCTCACAAAATCTGTTTCACAGCTAACACAAAGAGCAATACCTGTTTTGTTGTCAGCAGTTGTTTTTGATAATACCACACCTTCTTTAGCATCTCTGTCGCCACGTAAAGCAGCTACTTTAGCTCCTTTTTTACGTAACCAGTCAATAGCAGCTTCAAAATCGCCGTTTGATTCAGTTAAGGCTTTACGACAATCCATCATACCTGCACCGGTTGCCTGGCGCAACTTATTAATATCTGCTGCTGTTATTGTTATTGTTGACATGTTAATTTGAAAATTTGAAAATTTGAAAATTTGAAAATGAAATGATCATTTTCAATTATATCGTTTATCTGCCTGCACCAGATCTTCTTGGAGCACCAGAACCTGAACGACCAGCACCGCCGCCGCCACGTCTGTTACCTCCACCTTGTCCGCCACCGCTACCACGACGACCACCACCACCACTTCTTCTTTCACGGCCTTCTTCACCTTCCACTTCAAACTTAGGACCTCTTTCCACTACTTCTTCTGCTTCTTCCACCTCTTCAGCTTTCTCTGCCTGTCTTTCTGCTAAACCTTCTGCAATGGCAGCAGTAATGTACTGAGCAATGATGGCAATTGATTTAGTAGCATCATCATTAGCCGGAATAGCAAAATCAACTTTGTTAGGATCACAGTTGGTATCCACCACACCAAAAGTAGAGATACCTAAACGCTTAGCTTCAGCTAAAGCAATATGTTCATGACCAATATCTACGATGAATAAAGCAGCAGGGATACGGCCTAACTGAGCAATACCACCCAATACTTTCTCCATTTTATCTTTATCACGGGTTAACGTTAAACGTTCTTTTTTAGTGATGCTGTCGAGTGTACCATCCCCCAGCATTTTTTCAATGCTCTGCATTTTCTTCACACTCTTACGAACCGTGTTGAAGTTGGTTAAGAAACCACCCAACCACCTTTCCGTAACATAAGGCATGTTTACTTTTTGTGCACACTCTGTGATGATTTCCTTGGCTTGTTTTTTTGTACCTACAAACATGATTTTCTTACCGCTTTTTGCAATTTGTTTTAATGCAGCAGCAGATTCCTGTAACCCTTCTACAGTTTTGTTGAGATCAATAATGTGAATACCTTTCTTTTCAGCAAAGATGTAAGGCAGCATCTTGGGGTTCCACTTCTTACGCAGGTGACCAAAATGTACACCGGCTTCGAGTAATTGCTGTTGTAATGAAGTGTTATTTTCCATTATAATTTGTTTATAGTTTTTTTTGTTTATTGTTTATAGTTGATTTAAAGTTTGTAGCCGGTATAACCATAAACTACAAACCATAAACCACAAACTGTATTAACGTTTACTGAACTGGTAGCTGCGACGGGCTTTCTTATGACCAAATTTCTTACGCTCAACAGAACGTGGGTCACGTTTTAATAAACCAGCTCCCTTTAATACCGGGCGGAATTCAGCATTTACTTCCACCAGTGCACGGGCAATACCCAGCATGGCTGCTTCTGCCTGACCTTTTACACCACCACCACTGGCGTTGATTTTTACATCAAACTTGTCAATAGCTTCAATTGCTTTTAAAGGACGCTCCACCTGGTTTTGTAAATACACCAGCGGGAAATAAGTTTTATAATCTTTGTCGTTAACAGTAATGTTGCCATTCCCTTTTGAAAGGAATACACGGGTGATGGCTTCCTTACGACGACCAACTGTATTTTTTTGCTTTTCCATTTTTATGCTTTTTGCATTCAGCTCTTAGCTTTCAGCAGTTAATTAAAATTTTAATTCTTTAGGTTGTTGTGCAGTGTGCGGATGTTTATCACCGGCATACACAAATAATTTCTTAATCATTTTACGGCCCAGCCTATTCTTGGGCAACATACCTTTTACTGCTCTTTCCAACAAAGCGTCCGGACGACGGGCTAACAAGCTTCCTGCTGTTTCTTCTTTTAAACCACCCGGATAACCAGAGAAGTTTTGATAAACTTTGTCCTCTAATTTGTTACCGGTGAACTTAACCTTGTCAGCATTAATGATGATTACAAAATCTCCGCAATCAACATGTGGAGTATAGTACGCCTTGTTCTTGCCACGAAGAACTGCTGCGATTTTAGCACACATACGACCAACGGTTTGATTAGTACCGTCCACAACGTACCAGTTACGCTGCACGGTAGCCGCATTCGCATGTTTGGTAGTGAAATGTAGTTTACTCATTTTATTTGTTTTTGTTATACCGCCGCCATCCCGGCAGTACGTTTTTAAATGGAGCGCAAAGGTGGGACAGGTCATTTGATTTACCAAAGATTCAAGCAATTATTTTTGAGAGCACCTTTGTAACTAATTGATTTTTAATAAATATTTTGCTCTCTTAAAAAATTCCTTTTTTTGTAACAGCTCAAAATAAGCCATTTAACTGTGGTTTTTTGTCACAATCTGTTTGCAATTGTTTACTGAAAGTATTTTGTTATAACAACAATCGATTGCAAGATCTGTCCACAAGGCAGAATGTTCTTTATGTGTTTCATACAACGTAAATTGAGTGTTCTTACACTCAACTGACTTGCTTATGTTGTATACTAAACCACGGCTTAGTTTCTGGCAGATTATTAATATGAATGTTGGATTCTTTGGCATTCAATATAGTTTTGGACTTCAACAAAGTGCTGTTAATCCTATTTACGATTTTCTGGGAGCCAGGCCAGATGAGATTCCCTGGTTAAATCTTGCCGGTCCGTTAACCGGGTTAGTAATACAACCCATTATTGGTGCGTTAAGTGATAAAACATGGCACCCCCGTTTTGGAAGAAGAACGCCATTCTTTTTTATAGGCGCCATGATATGCAGTATTGCCTTGTTTCTGTTCCCTTTCAGCAGTGCACTTTGGATGGCGGCTGGTTTATTATGGATACTGGATGCTGGTAACAATACAGCCATGGAACCATACCGTGCTTTTATAGCAGATAAATTAGATGCATCCCAGCAACCTACCGGTTTCCAGGCGCAAAGTTTCTTTACAGGATTTGGACAAACATTAGCCAATGTTTCCTTATTCATTTTTCCAATGATTTTTATTGGCAAAACAGGAAGCTTACCTACCTGGGTTTATGCTTCTTTCTTTTTAGGAGCAATTTGTTCAATCGGCTCTATATGGTGGAGTGTTAGAACAACTCCTGAAATTCCTCCAACGGAAGAAGAGCTGGCTTCCATTAAAGAAAAGAATAAAGGAATGCCTCATCCCGCTATTCAGTTTTTTCTTTCTATCATTACAACAGTTATTGCATATACACTTATTATTCTTCTTATCATTCCCTCTCTCATTTTTCCGGGTCTGATAAGAAAATTGTTACATTATACTGAAGAGCACCCTACATTAAAAATCTTGTTTGCCCAAAACATTGAAATAATTGATGCTATTGCTAACATGCCTAAAGTAATGTGGCAACTGGCATTGGTTTATTTATTTCAGTGGTATGCATTGTTCTGTTACTGGCAAAACTCCTCTAAAAGTGTTGCACTTTCGGTTTGGAAAACTACTCCCGAGCAAAACAGCAGCCTGTATGAAAAAGCCGTGGGCTGGACGGGATTGGTAAATGGCTGGTATAACATTGTTACCTTTCTTTCTGCTTTTGGTTTAGTATGGTTTGCCAAAAAATATTCACCCAAACTTGTTCACTTTGGATGTTTGGTATTGGCCGGAATTGGCTTACTGGCATTTCCGCATATTGAAAATAAATACCTGCTATTCCCTGCCATTACTGGTTTTGGTATTGGTTGGGCAAGTATGATGGGTATTCCTTATTTAATGGTAGTAAGCCAGATACCCAAAGAAAGATACGGGGTTTACATGGGCATTATAAATATGATGATTGTGATTCCGATGTTTATTCAAACAACCACATTTGGTTATGTGCTGAAACATTTTCTGAATAATAACTCTGGTAATGCTATTGCCTTTGCCGGTTCATTTTTATTAATTGCTGCGGCTGCCACCTTACTGATAAAATCAAAAAAAGCAGAGGGCGAAATAATAATGCCTGCTGGCGGAGGCCATTAAAACACATAACATGAAAAATTATTTATCATATATCATCTGCTCTATTATATTTTCAGCTCTTATAGTTTCCTGTAATAACAATACAACTGAAAAAAAGGAGACAGCGGCTGATTCACTCAACCGCAAATGGTGGAAGGAAGCAGTGGTATATCAAATTTATCCCCGCAGTTTTAAAGACAGTGATGGTGATGGTATTGGTGATCTGAAAGGCATCATTTCAAAATTGGATTACATCAAAAGTTTAGGCGTAACGGCAGTTTGGTTAAACCCTATTTATAGTTCGCCCAACGATGATAATGGATATGATGTAAGTGATTATCGTAACATCATGAAAGATTTTGGAACGATGGATGATTTTAATGCATTATTAAAAGGAATGCATGAAAGAGGTATTAAACTGGTGATGGATATTGTGGTAAACCACAGCAGTGATGAACATGAATGGTTTAAGCAAAGCCGCCATTCAAGAACAAGTCCATACAGGGATTATTATCACTGGTGGAATGCTGAAAGAGGCAAGCCTCCTTACCGTTATAGTTTATTTGATGTAAATCACGATGCATGGAAATATGATTCGTTGACCAATGCTTATTACCTGCATTATTTTTCCCGTAAACAACCTGATTTGAATTGGGAAAACCCCAAACTTCGCCAGGAGATATATGCTATGATGCGTTATTGGGCGGATAAAGGTGTGGATGGTTTTCGGTTAGATGCATTTCAGTTTGCTGCAAAAGATACTACCTGGCCGGTGTTACCTGCTGATTTAAATGTGAAGTTTGAAAAATATTATGGCATGGGCAAAGGCTTGCATGAGTACTTAAAAGAAATGAACAAAGAGGTATTTAGTAAATATGATGTAATGAGTGTAGCGGAAGGTGCCGGACAAACTTTTGAAGATGCGCATAACTTAGTAGATGAAGACCGTAATGAATTAGGAATGGCTTATGCATTTGATGGAGTAAATCTTGCCAAATATCCTTCAACTCCGGATGGAGAGAAATACAGCATTCTAAAATTCAAAGAAATATTTACAAAATGGGACAGTGCGTTTGTTGATAAAGGATGGCTTTCCATTTTCCTGTCCAATCACGACCAGGCAAGACTGGTTACACGGTTTGGAAACGATGCGCCTCAATTCAGGGAGCCTTCTGCTAAAATGCTTATCACTTTTTTAATGAGTATGCGGGGTACTCCTTATTATTATAATGGTGATGAACTGGGCATGACGAATATTCGTTTTGATAAAATTGAAGATTACCGTGATGTGCAAACATTGAACGAGTATCAATATCAAAAAACACACGGCGGTAATTTAACTGAATTCATTAAACGCAAAGCTTTTGAAAGTCGTGATAATGGCCGCACCCCTTTTCAATGGGATACAACTTCCAATGCAGGCTTCGGCTCAGGTACACCCTGGATAAAAGTAAATCCTAACTATACTACTATCAATGCTGCTGCACAGGATAAAGATGCTAACTCTGTGCTGAACTATTTTAGAAAGATGGTGCAGTTAAGAAAAGATAATCCTGCACTGGTGTATGGCAAGTATACATTGCTTGATAAAGATAATCCTGCGGTGTATGCTTACACAAGGGAACTCAATGGCAGGAAATTTTTAGTGTTACTGAACTTTACCGCAAAAGAGGCGACCGTAAATATTGGTATTGATATTTCAAAAGCAAAACTGCTTATTAATAATTATTCAACCACTCCCACTAATGGTTCATTGAAACCATACGAAGCGGTGGTTTATGAATTATAATTTTATGAACAAGATTCTTTGTATTGGAGAAGCTTTAATTGATATGATTTGTACTGACAAAGGCAAATCATTATCCGAAGGTCAAAACTTTTTAAAGAAACCCGGAGGTGCACCCACCAATGTAGCAGCAGCTATTGCTGCATTGGGTGGAGAAGTGGAGTTAGCAGCTAAAGTTGGCACTGATCCTTTTGGCAGACATTTAATTGATGTAATGCAATCGTTCAATGTTTCTACCAAATGGGTGTTACAGGATGAACACTACTTCACCACGTTTGCTTTTGTATCCCTGATGGAAAACGGAGAAAGAGATTTTTATTTCAACCGAGGTGCAGACGGCCAGCTGAGTAATGAAGAAGTGGACAGAATCGATCTCGATAAATTTTCTATTATACATTTTGGATCTGCCACCGGTTTTTTACCGGGACCATTACAGGCAGCCTATGCAGGCTTACTGATGAAAGCATTGCAAAAAAATATTTTTATCAGCTTTGATCCCAACTATCGTCATTTGCTATTCCGTAATAACACACAAAGTTTCATTGACCAGAGCTGGAACTTTTTAAACAGTTGCCATTTTTTTAAAGTAAGTGACGAAGAAGCGATGCTATTAACAGGTAAGTCAACGCTGGCTGATGCAACCACTGTTCTGCTGGAAAAAACCAGCAGTGCTTTTGCCATTACACTTGGTAAAGAAGGAACATTACTCGGATTGAATAAAAAAACACATATTGTTCCCAGTATAGAAGTAAAACCAGTTGATACAACCGGAGCTGGTGATGCATTCGTTGGGGCTGTGTTATATCAACTCAGCAATAAAACATTAGCAGAAATTAAGACCATGAACGCTGATCAATGGAAACATATCATTCTAAATGCTAACAAAGCCGGTGCAAGAACCTGTGAGTACCTGGGAGCGATGGAAGCATTTAAACATTTAAGCAGCGACATTTTTAAATAACCTGTAACCAGAAATCAGAAACAAGCAACCAGCCATGTACGATCCTCAACTTCATCAGCATATCAACACCCTTCTTCTAAAAAACAAAATTGATATTGCCGGAAAGGACAATTTGTTTTATGTACGCATGATGGCGAATGCGGATTCACTCAGTCATTTATATAAAGAAATTTATGGCAGCCATCCTTCCGCAGTTTTATTATTTGATCAGTTAATTGAAACTATTATCACAGCCTATTTAAATCGTCCGGAAGCTATGAAAATTAAGGACGAAGAAAAAGAGCAAAAAGGGAACTGGTTCCTCAGTAATGAGATTACCGGTATGAGTTTATATGTGGATCGTTTTTGCGGTAATATCAAAAATCTTGGAACTAAGCTTGATTATTTTCAAAAACTGGGAGTAAATTTTCTACACCTCATGCCTTTGTTTCAAAGTCCGGAAGGGGAAAGTGATGGTGGTTATGCCGTATCTGATTTCAGAAAAGTAGATGATCGCTTTGGTTCATTAAAAGATTTACAGGCTTTACAGCAAAAGATGAATAAAGCCGGTATGTATTTAATGATCGATATTGTTCTTAATCATACCTCGCACCGGCATGAGTGGGCAGAAAAAGCTAAGGCAGGTGACCCTGCTTACCAGCAATATTTTTATATGTTTGATGACCGCAGCATTCCTGATGAATATGATAAAACAATGCCCGAGGTTTTTCCTGAAAGCTCACCGGGCAATTTTACGTATATAAAAGAATGCCATAAATGGGTGATGACCGTATTTCATCATTACCAGTGGGATTTAAATTATACCAATGCGGTTGTATTTATAGAAATGCTGGATAACATTTTCTTCTATGCTAATCTTGGTGTGGACATTCTGCGTATTGACGCACCTGCCTTTATCTGGAAACAGTTAGGCACTACCTGTCAAAATTTACCACAGGCACATAATTTATTAAGGCTCATCAAGCAATGTGTGATTATTGCCACACCGGGCATGGCTTTATTAGGGGAAGCAATTGTAGCGCCAAAAGAGATCATGAAATATTTTGGCACCGGTTTATACACGGCTAAAGAATGTGATTTTGCATACAACGCCACGCATATGGCGTTGCAATGGGATATGCTGGCCACCGGTGATACCAGAGTAATGCTGGCGGCCCAGCATGAAATTCTGCAAAAACCATACGGCACATCCTGGATTACTTATACCCGTTGTCATGATGACATTGGATTAGGTTATGATGACTATATGATTCAGTATGCCGGGTATAATCCTTATGATCACCGCAGGTATTTAAAAGAATACTATGCGGGTGTTTATCCCGGTAGTCCGGCTATGGGAGCATTGTTTTCAACCAACCCCAAAACCGGCGATGCAAGAATAAGCGGATCACTGGCATCATTGTGCGGATTAGAAAGAGCTATTATTAACAATGATACACATGCCATTGAAATCTCCATTCGAAAAATAGTGTTAATGCAGGCGCATAGTTTCTTCCTTGGGGGTATTCCAATGCTGTTTTATGGTGACGAGGCAGGTTATACCAATGATTATTCGTATTTAGATGATCCCGGAAAAAGCTATGATAACCGCTGGATGCATCGCCCTGTTATTGATTGGGAAAAAAATAAAAGAATTGATGAAGAAGGAACAATTGAGAATAGAGTTTTTTCAGCCACACAAAAACTCATCAGTCTTAGAAAACAATTAGCAGTGGTGGCTGATCATAAAAACTTAACCTGGTTAACACCCCATAATATTTATGTGGCCGGGTATTTAAGAACTTACGAAGAACAACGCCTGTATGGAATATTTAATTTCAGCAGCAAGGCTTCCTATCTTACCTGGCTTGCATTTAAAGAACATGGGAATGTTCCTGTTAAATTATTTGATCACTGGACGGGAAAAGAATTTATCGTGGGTACCAATTACGAACATTTAATAATTGAACCATACGGCTTCCATTTACTGGAACCAATGGACCCCTGAGGAGTTTATCTTTTTGAGTTCAATATATTAAGCGGCTCAGGAATCAATCCGGAAAAGCATTCATAGTACGGAAAGAATTACTCTGCTATTTATGCAGCCACTCTTTATCTAAAATTTTTATTGCATTCCATACTTTTTTATCAGGGCAAGCAGTACTCCGTTAGTCCAGCCAAATCCATCCTGTCCCGGGTATTCACCACCACCGGCTTCCAAATGTGTATCTGTCACATTATATTTTTCCATGAGCTTGCCGGTTCGTTTAAATACATCGGTGTTAAGTTTTATCCATCGTTGTGCTATCGCTTTTGCTTCTTTATGATATCCGTAATTTTCAAACCCGGTAATCGTCATCCATTGCAGCGGGGCCCAGCCGTTGGGTGCATCCCACTGTTGGCCGCTGTTATTTGGAGTACAAACCATTCCTCCGTCTCTTAATAGTTTAGTCATGATGTTTCTGCTCAAAACAGATGCATGTTCGGTTGGCGTTATCTTAAAGAATAAAGGAGATGCTGCAGCTAAAGAATAAACTATTTTTTGTTTTGCTGCTATAAAATCGTAGTCAAAATAAAATCCTTCAGCTTCATTCCAGCAATAATGTTCAATGGCATTTTTGCGTGCAGTACTTTTTTGATGAAATAATTTTTGCTTTGCTGTATTTTCTGACAGTTCATACGCATCACAAAGTGTTTCTTCCAAATGAAGCAACAGGCAATTTAAATCAACAGGAATAATATCTGTGGTATGAATAGTAGAAAAATCATTGACATCCTTAAACCAACGGCAGCTAAAATCCCATCCCGACTCTGCTCCCGCCCGCAGGTGACGATACAAATCATTTTCGCTGATTGCAGAATGATGGGCTAACTCAACATCTTCTCTATAGGATTCTGGTCTTGGTGTATCATGCGCATCCCAATAACGATTGAGTAAAGAACCATCACTCATCTTTACAACATGATGTGAAGCCTTTGTATTGTTATTGATGAATTGTTCGCCCTTCATCCAGAAAGCATATTCTTTTTCCAACTGCGGAAGATATTTGATCAATACTGCTTTCCCCTTTTCTTCAGCCAGCAATTTTACCATTAAAGAATAAAAAGGTGGTTGCGACCGGCCAATATAATAGGTTCTGTTTCCATTGGGAATATTGCCTATTGTGTCAATAAGGTGAGAAAAATTATTCACCATATTTTCAATCATATCAATTCTGCCCGAAGCCTGCAAACCCAACATAGTGAAATAACTATCCCAGTAATATATTTCCCTGAACCGGCCACCGGGAACAATATATGGATATGGCAATGGAATTAAAGAAGAGGATTGCTGGTCTGGCTGACGGGTTAAAACATTCCATAGTTTATGGATATGCTCTTCAATGGGTTTTGTTGTATCCGTTTCAAAATTTGATTGCGGGGTAACAGGCAACTCAAAATTTTCAAGCACAAATTTTTTTAAATCAAATCCTGCCGCTTTTTTTTGCTGCTGGTAATCTTTACTGATCTTTTGCAGATCATATTTAGGAACACAATCGGCAAATGTTTTTCCATCAGGAAATATTTGACTTAATTGTACGTCTTTGAAAAGCGTCTCATTAAAAAATGCCTGCAACATAAGTATGTTATTCTGGGTAAGAAGAATTAATGATGGGCGTCGTTTTTTTTCGCTTCACTGTTCTTAATCAACCTTTGTATAAGCAACACAGAAATGATCAGCAAAACAATGGGGATGATTAAGAAATAGAAAGCTTTTACTCCGCCAATGTTTTTAAATAGTGTTCCTACAATCCGGGAGCCGATTGTACCACCCAATGCTGAAAAAATTATGATTAACCCCGACATTGGTGAATGCAAATGTTTAGGCAAATGACTTAGCACTGTTGAATTCAATAACGGATAAATAGGGGCAATAAACAATCCTATTAACGGAAGTACAAATCCAAGCATTGGCACATCTGATAAGCTGCTTAGCTCAACAACATGATCGCCTGGTTTTAATTGAGGTAAAATGGCCAGCAGTAATATGACTGCCAGCACAGCACAACTGATAACGATCAAAGACCATGAAACTTTTTTTGACAGCCATCCTGCTAAAAAACGACCTGCCGCTAATGAGATTGCCAGTATGGAAGCCATCTGCACACTTAGCCTGGAAGAAAAGGAGAATATTTTTTCATTGAAGCGGGGAAGCCAGGTCATAATCCCCTGCTCAATCATTACAAAGAAGAAAGCAGAAAAAATAAATACCAGCACTAATGGTATAACAATCAATCCAAAGGATTCCCTGATGTCATCCATCATATTTGATCCGGCCGTTTCAGATTGGATATTAAAGCCTGATAAAGTCATAATTAAAAAAGACAGTAATACCAGCCCTGCCAGTAAAAGATATACATTCAGCCACGCATTTTGATCAGTGTCAGAATAAAAAGCAGGGAATAAAAAATAAGCAGAGGCAATACCCACCATAAAAAATCCTTCGATGGAACTCATCAGTGCTGAGTGCTGCTGTGGGGTTTCTGTCACTACTCCTACTAAACTGTAAACTGATAGTTTGATCAATGCAAAACTTACTCCTACGGACAAAAACATCAGCTTGGCTGACCAGAAACTATTACCATATCGCATACCAAGACATCCAAAAAAAACAATCAGTAACGCTAACTGCATTGCTTTTTTATAACCAAATCTTGGAAGGAAAGAGGCAACAAAAAAAGAAACGATAGCAATGGGTAAATCTTTAAATGCTTCTAAAATAGAAGCCTGCTTTTCATCTACTCCATATACTTTTATTGATTTGGCAATAACAATGCCTACGCTGTTAAGCAGGATGGCAAAAACAAAATAATTGATGTACAAAGAAAGTTTAATACGAAAATTCTGCATAGCAATCGGGTGATGGTTTCTAAATACCTTAAATATAAAACTCTCTGCACAATCATTTACAACGAACCTCCTTCCACTAATACCGATTCCACATAAACCTCCTGCTGCAAAGGTTTGTTGTGCAAAGAATTCATCATTTGTTCAAAGGCAAGTTTGCCCAGCTTGAAACCACTGGTTTCTACATAAGTGATCCTGGGATCATACATGGTTGGTATCAATCCATTACTGATGCCGATTACGGCAATATCCTCCGGCACTTTTAATTTTAATTCATGTATGGCCCGCATCACCCCTATCAGTATCATATCGCCCATACAAAAAACAACATCGGGTTTATCGCTCCTCTTCCATACTTCCCGGAATATTGAATGAGAATTTTCAATCTGCTCAGGCCATTCAACAGTGATCTTTGTTTTGGGAGAAAGTTTTTCAAATGTCCTTGTAAAAGATTCATGTCGCAGTTTACTGATGCTTAAATGCGGATGACCAAATAATGCCAGCACATGTTTCTTTTTCTTTTTAATAATTGCTTCCGCCGCCATTTGTGCCGCCAGTTCATCTGACATACAGGTTTTAATATACCCGCCCGGCACCGGTACCCGGTCAATAAAAACAACCGGTGTTCCTGATTCGCTTACTTTTTCAAACTCAGTTAATTCTTCCGTTTCAACAGAAACTGCGGCAAACAAACCGGTGACTAATGATTTACGAAAATGTTTTAATGCGGCTACTTCATCCACCACAGAGTCGCCCGATTGCATAATCATTAAGGTATAATTTTTTTTACGGGCCTCTTCTTCCAAAGCCGCAATAAATGTGTCGTAAAAAAAATTATTGATGTAGGGAAGTAAAACACCCAGCACATTGTTTTTACCGGTGCGGAGCTGAATGGCATAGCTGTTGGGCTCATAATCCATCATCGCCGCCAGTTCCTTAACCTTCGCTTTTGTTTTATCTGAAATATCCGGATGATCTTTTAATGCCCTTGATACGGTAGATATGCTAATGCCCAACGTTTCCGATAGCTTCTTCAGTGTGCTTTGCTGCATAGTAGTATGGGGTAATCTTTAGCTATAAAAGTAAAGATTTATTTCCGGGAAACAACTAACATTATCCCGGCCACAGTTTTTATCCACTAATACTTTAGGGTTTCCGGGTGAAATGTTTTCCAGCTATGCCAAAACTCCTGTGATGCATTTATTTGTTTAAGGGTTACAGGCGAATCAAACCCTTTACCATTTAAACGATACCGGTAATTATTAACCATCACCGTATCACCCATTACTGAAACAATATTATCTGCAGAGGGTAACTCGTATGCAAAAAAACTTTTATTATCTGAAGCCAGCACAATCAATATTGTTTTAAAACCGATTTTATCACGAATGATCCGTTCTTCTTTTAAACGGTTCCAGTCATATGCCTTGGATATATTATCTACCGTAATTCCCACCACCCATGATTTATTTTTCCAGGAAAGGCTGTCTGTACCGGTGAGTTTACTTTTACTTTTTCCGCTCTCATATTTAAAAGTAGTATCGTAACTGGAAACAAAAGAAGGATCAGGTTGCATAATGAATGAAGATGGATACAACTTCAGCCATTCACTCAATGTAGTTTGTGTTGATAATATTTCCGGTAACTTTTGCCCTTTTAATTTTCCGGTAATCGCTTCACCGCTAGCTTGTCTCCACCAGCTTTTTGTAGTAATATCTTCCAGCATCGCATTAAAATGATCCATACCCACCAACCTGAATTTTTCCTGCTTTCCATTTACTAATGGTTCATATACCCTGCCGGTGCGGCAAACAGTACAATAGGTAATGAGCATTGGTTTACCACCAATAGTATCCTGTACCTGGTGATGATAACCGATTAGTTGAATAGGATAGGCCTTTGCCTCATTATTCTGCACTACGCCTAACACTAACCTTGCAGAATCTATTTTATTATGTGCCGCATCTGCCAGCAAATATTTTTGGGGCTGATAAAACATATGATCTGCTGCCATTACAAAATTGGTCATGTATACAACTACTAACACAAGAGCTATTGGAATAAATGGAACCCATTTCCTTTTCCAGCTACTTTTTAATAACCCGATGATCAAAAGCAATCCAAATACAATTCTGAAAACCCATCGCCATTCATAAAGAAAATAAGCAAGGCTAATACTATTGCTTTCCTGACTGCCGGGCATGGGCATAATAAAATATACATTGGCAATTTCAAATAATATTAAACCAATTATTCCAAGCCAAAAAAGTTTACGCATACCGGTTTTTTTAAAAAGTAGCACCTAAAGATAATAAAACTGTTCTTCCATCTGAAGGATATAAACCACCGGGGCCGGGAAAAAAGGCTGGTCTTTCAGTAAAATAATGTTTATTAAAAACATTATTGACCAGCAACTTAATATTATAATACTTTGAAAAACGATAAGTGAAATTCCAGTCAGCCAGTTGATAGGCAGGTACTTTACCAACAGTACCGCTGCTATTAGGCTGTACTGTATTAAGTGCATCAGAAAAAGCACTGCCGGTAAAACTATATTGAACAGTAGTTGAAAATCCCCTGTAAGATACCTGCACACCGTTCCTGGAAATCCATTCAGGCGAAACTTCCACCCGGTTACCCGTTATGTCTTTATTAATATTTCCGGCAACTACTGTTCCTTTACTATATTTTGCATTTATATATGCTGTAGAAGAGTACACCGACAGTTGCCATTTTGTTTTGTAGCTGGTAATCCACTTTATCGGTTGTACCTCTACATATACTTCCGCACCCTTTGAGTGGGAGTTACCTGTATTGGTTTTATAAAAATATGCCTGGTTATTATTGTCTGTTAAAACAATGTTCCCTGTACGGTTGTGATAATTCAGGTAAAATAATGTTATATCAAAATGCATAAAGTTTTTAACCTTTCCTCTTATGCCACCTTCTGCGTTATAGCCAAATGCATCTTTAATTTTTTTATCAACTTTATTAAATGAAGTAGTGGGAATAATGTCGGCGAAAATTACAGGCCGGTATGCCTGTGCCCAGTTGGCAAAAACATTAATGTTGTTGTTAATGTTATACTGTGAACCAAAACCCCAGAGCATAAAATGATGGGCAATATTTACTGGCAGCTCTCCAGGGTTATAATTTTTTATAGTTCCTCTCATTTTTGTATCGCCGTTTTCAAAGCGAACACCTGCTGTAATAGATAATTTTGGTAATGGAGTCCAGCTATTTTCGGCAAAGACAGATAAGTTTTTTGTTTTAAAAGTCAGGTCTCTTCCCCAAACCGGATCAGTCAAAGAAAGATCATAATCTGAACCTGTTGTTCCTTTACCAAGTTGTTTGCGTATTAAATCATTATTTATATAGCGAACCCCTGCTACTAAAATCGCTTTCTTAGAAAACAAATGATAGAAATGCCTCAGCCTTAATTCCTGTGCATAGCTATTATAATTATCAATATCCACCTGCCTTGGGTTATATGAATTAGTGGTTTTATTAACAGTATCTGCTACTGTTGACAACGCAATAAACTGCACACTGCTTCTTGAACCAAGAATGGCAGAACTCACAAAATTGATCGTTGTATTATTATTTATTTCATAATCCAATTTTACAGAAGGTACATGAATGATTGGGCTGTAATAATTCCTGTTGCGGGTAGATTGCCGGGGGTTTTCATAAAACTGTTTATCGGTTAATCCACCATTGATGTGGTTACGATAATCCATGAAGTTATACTCTGCTCTTAATTTAATTTTAGATGAAAAAGCATATACGAGATGAAGATGACTTGCAAAATATTTATAATCGCTGTTATCTCTGTACCCATCAGACTTCCGGTAATTTACATAAGCATAATACTGAAGTCGTTTTATTTTTCCACCTGCAGCATTATAGGTGCTGTACAAACCATAACTCCCGGCTGAATTTTGTGTTTCAAATGAAACTTTCTTTGATGAATCTGCTTCTTTGGTTATATAGTTCACCATTCCTCCAAACTGTGCTCCATATTGCAGGGCTCCGCTGCCTCTTACAATCTCAATCTTTTCAATGGATTCAGTTGGTGGGTTAAAATGACTCGCAGGGTAACCATATAAATCAGAATTGGTCATTATATCATTATGCCGCACATTCATTTCCCATGAACGATGCGGATCTAAACCTCTCATGGCAATATTTACCTGGTTACCGCTCCCGTCTGTTTCATAAACAAACACCCCTGGTATTTTTGAAAATAATTGACGGGGGTTATTGTCAACCCTGTTTATATCTGCTTTTTCAAGATTAATCACTTCTGATTTTTTACCAACAAAAAGATAGGTGCCCTTTACCTCCGGTAATTGTTTAATGATTGATTGTTTTAGTCGTGAAATAATAACAACACTGTCTAATATTTTTTCGGGAAAACTATCTTTCTTTTCTTTAGTTGTCTGGGCAAAAGAAACAACACTAAAGATAAATGAGATCATTATTGTTATTGCAAATCGTCTATAAATTACACCACTGCTCATAGCACTATTTATTTTTTATTTAAGATCATATTCCCGGCTCAATTGAGCCGGGTCTCATTTTAAATTAGCTGAACTTCATAGATTAGCTTCTTCAAACAATTTATTATCCTTATTAATTACCGGCACCATCAGTATTTCCTCTTGCCACAGCATACGCACCTACTTTACCGCCTGTAACTAACCCAACCTCACAATCGGCACGGTAGTGAATGCCGGCATACATTCTTGACATGGAAGCTTCCTTGGCCAATGCATTATACTTATCTGCATTTTCAGGAACGATATAAGAAAGCACCGTAGCGGCAGCACCGCTAAAGGTTGAGTGACCAGAAACATAAGCCGGAAAATTAGGAATACCAGTGAGTGTTTTAATAGCAGGATTTAATTGTGTTGGCCTTGGATTAAAGTAATAATATTTAGCATCCCAACATGCAATTGCTGCATCCATTAATGCCATATTTAATAATGCCATATTTCTTGCCCATCTTACCTCACTATAATTTTTCTTAATAAAATCTTCTGCTGCTATTGCATCCCAATGTCCGGGAGGTGTAGCAGTTCCTACACCATCTGCCCAGTAATGCACAATCCGGTAATGTTCACGGGTATCATTTTTTATGTATTCAAGTGCTTCATCTGTTTCCTTTTTCATTTTATCACTGGAAACTGATGGTGGCGGGCCCGGACGAATTTGTGTTACCATGGTCAATGAATCAAATAAAAATGGTTTTACTTTTCCAAACAATGGTAACATAGGTGGACGCTTGGGAACTTCAAGACTATACCAGGGTGTTTCACCTTTTGCTATGGCATCATTTTCCAATTGTGTCCATATTGTAGGGTTACCGACAGCAGCCCCAGCTCTGTCACCCCTTGCCCTTGTTACAAATTTTTGTGCCACGGCTTTTCCTAATGCTTCGCCTGCATCTATATCACTGCGAACATTAGCGCCGGAAATAATTCTTGCTCTTTTATGTTCCGCTGCTTTTTGTTGAATAAATTCCTGGTCACCCGGAAATAATAATTTCAGCATCTCCACAGCCGCACCAGCAACTACCGCATCTTCAGAAGGATAAGAGGGCAAGTCTGATTTTGTAACCAATACTTTTAGGCTTGAATCTACCTTATAAGGCGCTGAACGATTGTATAATTTTTTATAATAGTAAGCAGATACTAATGCATCATACTGTGCGGCGCTTACGTATGCATAAGCTCTTGCCGCATATGGCGGATTAGCAAATGGAAACTGCGGATACGCTAATGGGTTAGCTGCACTCGGAATTGGATAAGTACCATCCGCATTTTGGTAGGGTGGTAAATTATGTTTTGCCACCAACTCCCGCAGAATTTCATTCCAGCGTAACACGGCACCGGCACTCCAGTATTTAACTATTCGCTTTTCGTCGTCAGTTAAATTTTGTTGCCAGCTTTTAATTTCATTTATCTGAGCTATATAATCTGGTGAGTTGGTGGCAATAGGTGCAGCAACGGCAACTTCATCTGGTGTATTCAATAAAATTGGTTTCCATGTACCGGCATTGTCATCTGTTTTAGATGGTTGCAAAGCAGGTATATTATCTGTTCTGCCAGCTGGTGATTTAGTACAGGAGTGTAAAACAATTAATGAAACACTCACTGCCAGTATTGAAAAAAATATTATTTTCTTTTTCATACACTTAATTTTTTTTAGATGATTGGTCTGTACTTTTTTTCTTTTTACTGAAGTTCAAAATATAAAATACTCCTCCGTAAACACTGGTGCTTTGCCCAACGTTTCTTCCCGCAACAGTATAGTTGCCGCCACCAATGATGGATAAACCATCCACTGTCTTTACATTGTATTTGCCACTTACACCCACAGTCGTCATATTCATCTTATTGCTGGGGAATGGCATATTATTTTTAGTGATATCAAACCCACCCAAGGTTGTCCAGTTACTTAAAACTGCTTCTGCTATGAAACGGTTACTTCTCCATCCGGTTCTAAATTGATATTGCATAGCATCCGGCATTTCCACCACATTAGTAAGATGTAACTCGGTAGTGTAATAAGCGTCTCTGTCAATTTTAATATTGCTCCTGTTAACGTAGGTAACTCCGGCAGTGGCAAACCAATTTTTAATTTGATAGTCCACTAACCCACGTATCGAAAGATTCTTACTTCTTAATCCAATTGACAATGGAAGAAAATCAGCTACATAATTAGTTACAGGAAAAGAATATCCGCTCACTGCATAAAGAGATAAAGTGCCGGGACCAATTTTCTTCTCAAAGGGCATGTACTTTATCCATAAACTTAAATCCTGTACACCTTTTTGACCATGCAGTGTTCCGCCAGTTGCTTTTGTTTGTACATAAGGAATGCTGAACAACACATTCAGTTTATCACTGATGCCATAGTTACCCATCACACCAATCATTTGTGTAGATACGGTTCCAAGATTGGCATTATTTCTTTTAAAAGTTCCTTCCCAATAATTTTTCCAGCTGCTGTAACTATACATAGCACCCGTACAAAAATTACCCTTTTCCATCATAATAGCATCTGCATCCGTTTGTGCCATTGCGGTAACGGATAGTAGTGATATTAATATATTTAAAATAGATAACCTGCCTATAACAGGATACCTGAATAATAATTTCATTATTGAAAATTTTAGTTCGTTGTAATCTGTTTAAAATCTGTAGGTGAACCCAACATTAATGCTGTAATCTGAAAACGCTGCATCACCCTGTGCATATACACCCGTAATACGTGTTCTCACTATATCAGGAACACTTTGAATACGGCTGCGTTTTAAAGCAACCGGTACTGCTGCATATGCACTGAACTTTTTAAATTGATAAGAAAGTCCCGGTTCGGCAGAAAGGATCCAGCCCGGTCTGCGGAAACCGCTGCTTCCACCAATTAAATCATGCGCCGGTAAGCGTTCATAACGGATACCTGCTGTAGCATTCAATTTGCCCAATCGGTAGCTGGCTCCTGCCCGTAACAATAATTGATCAGGAACACTCATGGTACTGCTGCCATAACGAATAGAAGCAGCAGAAGGGGCACTTCCTCTTGCAGTAGAAGTTCCGTTTTGTTCACGTGGGTTAAACAGGTAATAAAAATTACCGTAAGCACTTAAGCGATAAGAGAAATTATAATACCCGTTTAATTCAGTAGAAAAGCCTAAGCCACCATCGCCTAATTGAATGGACTGATCAACCGGGCCAAGGGTGCTGGTGCTGTCATTTACATAAAAGAAGTCCTGGTATTTATAATCACCAGTTGGCAATTTAAGGCCCAGTCCTGCCTGTATATTTCCTTTAACTGCTTTAGCAGGGTCTATTAACCAGCGATAGGCAGTGAAACGGATATCACCCAAACCGAAAGAATGAGTACTGTGTCTTGATTTGCCACCATGTTCGTACAATGACGAACGGGCATTGGATAAAACAGGCACATCTAAAGCAAAAGACCAGAAACGGTTAATGTTTTTGGTAACCGAAATATCAATAGTGTTAGTATAATTGATTACTTCAGATCCCTGGGCAATACGTTGTTTTTGCTCAGTTGTTCCTACAAAGTGACGAAATGATTTAAAATAGCGATAGTTTACATTTAACGACCATCCTTTATTATCGCTGCTATCCGCATGATGCATACAGTTAGACATCCCCGTTCCACGGATAGCCACACAGCCCTGTGCTTTTATTTTTGTAAAAGCAAAAGCTGTTACAAGGATATACAAAAATATTTTTTTCATGTTTGAGTAGTTAGTTGGTTTCGATAA
>RXJG01000004.1:0-287958 GCA_003963365.1 Sphingobacteriales bacterium | reverse complement strand
ACGGAAAGAAAGAATTTGCCTGTTTTTGATACCAAATTCCAGTAATGAAGTGTCGGTGAAGGAAAGATTATCACCAAAGAATTCTGTCATTACTTCGGCAGCCGCTGCTGAGTTAGTAGCATGACCGCTGGTATAAGAAGGGAATGGAGGGGTTTGAATATAAGGACGCCATTCAGCGCTAACGTATTTATTGATGATAGTTTCCGGACGAACATAATTGCTGCGGTATTTCTCATCCCAGCAACTAATAAAGGCATCAAATACAGCAATACTGGTTTTAGTATAAGCAGCTACTGTTGTTGCAAAGTCTGCCTGCGCCGCTTTAGCTCCAATACCTACAATATTCATCCAGTGACCGGGAGGCGAAAAACGTTTGGTGGCAAACATTACGTGACCACTTACATTTAATTTAAACGGATTATCATCCCAGAAATCAGCAATATGTTTTTGTTCATCCGTTAAACTGTCACCGATATTTTTAACTTCCAGCATGTATTTATAATACTCACTGTTTTTATTAGTAACATCAAACTTAACCGGGCGAACGGGCATAAACTGTGAAGCACTATCCAGCACCAATGTTCTAATTTCTCTCCAGTGTGGTTCTACCGCCTGTGCATACATAGGCGGAGTGGGGATCCATCTGCCGGGTGAATCTGTTACGGTATATTTAGAGGCTGTTCTTGTTTGCGCATAATTATCTTTCTTACTCCATTTCATAATAGTACCAACAATGGTATCAGAAAAAGCAATAGTATTTTCCAATACATCTGAAGGCATACCGGCTGAATCAGCCATATGTTTTAATTCATCATAATAACCCATCATACTTCCTTCCGGAAAAGTAACCGCATTACCTACTTTGGTAAAAGCAAATAAAGCTGCCAGGTGAAAATCAATTTTCTTTCCTGCTTCCGGTTTGGGCATTTCGGGAAGATGTTTAATTTGCCCGGATAAAGATTGATAATTGTTATCTCCTGCTGCCACACATTCATACGCTGCAATATTTGCATATGCATAATTGCGGCAGGCAATCATGGGAGGAAAATTATTTTCCAGAACAATATCGTTTAGCTTTTTTACTGTTTTACAATACAGCAAAGGATCATT
This sequence comes from Sphingobacteriales bacterium, assembly GCA_003963365.1. GTDB lineage: Bacteria > Bacteroidota > Bacteroidia > Chitinophagales > Chitinophagaceae > AWTP1-9. The sequence goes on along the minus strand of RXJG01000004.1, from coordinate 286,848 downwards.
TGTCAATTTTGAATAATCACCTTCTTTATGCTTACAAGACTGTATAGCCAGCAACAGGCATACAGTTGCCAATAAATATTTCATTAAGAAAAAATCTTTTAAAATTAAGTCAATAGGAATCTGTTGTACTTTCTACAGCGGCAGTATAAAAATATAAACCCCCATTAAATTTCAGGAGGCTGTTCAGGTGAAGGCAAGTGGCCTTCGGGAAGTGAAGATAAATTATACTCGATATATAACCCCTTTTTTACAGCATACGCATCCAGCTGCCAGTTATTTTCCTGCTGCACATATTCAGTCACAAAGTTTTTAAATGACTCTGTGCTGGGCGCAGTTGGTTTTTTACTATCGTTATGCTGTTGAAAATCGTTGGCTAATTTGAAGAACTCATCCCTGGCGTTTAATAAATGCATTTTATCGCTGTTGGGATAACACAATAACACCAGTTCATTGTTTTCCACTTTACGTTTTACATACTTATACAGAACACCTTTTACGGTAATCTCACCATCATAACGTTCAAATTCTGACCAGTTATTCTGGTAAGGCATATTTAGTGGAACCCGTATTTCTATAAGCTGAGATTCGTCGTAGGAGTTATTGTCAAATTTTGCTTCAAGCTGAGTATCTTTTTGCTCCTGCATGTAATTGAACATTAACCGGTAACCAAACCAGTTAAATGCCAGCATAAAAAGGACAAGTATAGCAAGAATCTTCCTCAAAGCAGTCATTATTACGCCTGTAAGATAAAAGATTTAACGGAAAAGCTGCGTTAAACCGGCTATTTTATTACAAAAGTTTTCTTTTCTGTACCAACACCTGTTAGCGTTAAGCTCTTCCATGCAGCTGGTAATTTTGATTTTACCTGTACTATCCCCTTCGGCGTAATATCTAACCCCCCAAAACCCATCAGCATAGCCTGGATGATACCTCCGGCGCCGGTTGAGAAGTATGGATTTGTTCCGCCTTTGGTTTCTGCTATCACCCGTAACGGCGGATTAAGATTGGGAACATAAGCATCTTTAAACCAGTGATAAGCCTTCTCCCCATCTCCTAATCTTGAATAGAGCAATGCAAAAACTCCCTGTGTCATAGCGGGTGTTCCTTCATTAGGCACTCTTTGCTCATAATATTCAAGGTCTTTCCTTATTAGTTTAGGATCGGTAATTTCTTTTAACGGGTAAGCCAATAAGTTTACGTCTGCCTGTTTAATTCCTTCTCCATTGTAAGCAGCATGTTCTTTAGTAATGCCATCAGGAAACTTAAGAATAGGAATATTATTGGCCACATTTATCCAATCGGCGTCCGGTGCAATACCTAAAACTTTTGCTGCCTCTGTAGCGAATTGAAGATTGGCTTTAGCTGCTGCATTGGTAAATGCATTATTATCTACATTCTCCGCCCATTCATCTGCCGCTACTACATTTTTAATATCATATTTGCCCGGTCCGTTTCTTTCAACACGACTTGCCCAGAAATCTGCTGTGGCCGATAACAACGGCCAGCCCTTTTCTTTGAGCCATTGCTTATCCTGAGTAACACAATAGTAATTCCAGGCTGCTATTCCAACACAAGCGGTAATGTGATGTTCAAATGGTCCGCTTAAAGCCCATACCGGCGTTTCTTCCACACCTGTCTCTGCACTTTCCCATGGAAACATAGCTCCTTTGTATCCACGGTTAAAGGCGTTACGTTTTGCTGCCTCTAATCTTTGATACCTGTATTCAACAAGACTCTTTGCTATTTCAGGATGCAATACCAGTATGGAAGGATACATCCACAATTCAGTATCCCAGAATACATGCCCATTATATCCCAACCCGCTTAATCCCATTGGTGAAGGAGATAAAGCTGTACCTTCTCTTACAAACGAATACAGATGATATAACATACTGTGTACATCCTGCTGGCTTTGTGCATCTCCTTCAATAATGATATCACTCTTCCATAATTCATCCCATGCTTTATTATGAAATTCTATTAACCGGTCTCTACCCTGTAACTTGGCATAAATAGTCATCCGCTCTGCCTCATTTAATGGATCATCATGATGAGCAGAGGTGATAGATGAACCTACAATAGAATAGCGATAAGTTTCTCCGGCTTTTATTTTACGGCTGAATTTTACCAGGTGCATATTATTATCCCACATTTCATGTATCACTCTTGGTTCGCTGCCATGTGCCTCGCTGAACATAAAAGAATTGGATGCACACATTAATAATTTTCCGGTAGGGCTTTTTGCTGAAGAAGTCAATAAACTGATAGTAGTATGCGGACGATCAATTTCATTGTAATAATTCTGAACATCTTTCAATGCATCCGGTGCTTCCATTACACTGGCGCCTGTAATCGTAATATCCTTCGTTGCTGTTACCGTCACATCCATCAATACAGTAAACGGTAAGTGACGCAGCGAGTAATACGTATAACTGATGGCAGCTTTATCACCCATATTAAAAGAAGCAGTAAAACTGGCATGACGCATATCCAGCTCCTGCTTCATATTGCTCACATTGCCTTTGTCCACCCTTCTGCCATCCACTTCTAAATAAGAATTGAGCAGGTTAAAGCTGCGAAGAAAATTACTTACCCGGCCCCGGCCATAGAGGTCGTATGCCCCAGCCAGTACCACATCTTTTACTTTAAACGGTTCCGGGGATGACACTATTCCCACCATGCCATTGGCTACTGTGATTCCGTAATAATTAGCCGGATCAATATTTGTTGCCTGTATTTTCCAGGGGTCTGGTTGTTGTGCAATCGTTGCAGTAGATGTTATTAAAAAAGTTGAAAGAATAACTGAAAATATTTGCTTTTTCATACGACCTTTATAAATCTGTGAGGGGCTAAATTACAATATATATTCACTGTAAAATATATTTTGTAAATCCTTTCACCTGTTCCATTAAACTGCCGAGAGAAAATGAAATATACGTTTATGATCGTATTGGTTGCACTGGCAATTATTTCCTGCAACCGTACTCATCCATTATTTAAAAATATATCTCCCGATCAAAGTGGTATTCACTTTAATAATCTCATAAAAGAAAATGATACACTGAATGTACTTCGCTATGAGTACCTCTATAATGGCGGCGGTGTGGGTATAGGTGATTTTAACAATGATAGCCTGCCCGATATTTATTTTACCGGTAACCTGGTGCCCAATAAACTTTACCTGAACAAAGGAAACATGCAGTTTGAAGATATTACAGATAAGGCAGGGGTTAATGGCATGGGCCGCTGGAGCAAAGGAGTTAGCATAATTGATATTAATAACGACGGGCTGATGGATATTTATGTGAGTGCTGCTGTATTACTTCCTGTTGAAGAACGGAAAAATTTATTATACATAAATCAGGGAGTAGATAAAACAACCGGTATTCCAACTTTTAAAGAAGAAGCAAAAGAATATGGACTGGCAGATAATTCCAGCACTCAAATGACTGCTTTCTTTGATTATGATAATGATGGTGATTTGGATGCTTATATACTGGTAAATGAATTGGATGGAACTTATCCTAATGAATTCCGGCCCATACATACAGATGGCAGCTGGCCCAATACGGATAAATTGCTGAGAAACGACTGGAATGATTCATTAAAACACCCTGTGTTTACCGATGTATCAAAACAGGCTGGTATATTAATAGAAGGATATGGCCTCGGAGTAAATATCGTTGATATTAATAACGATGGGTGGAAAGATATTTATGTGAGTAATGATTACCTCTCCAACAATCATCTTTACATCAACAATAAAAACGGAACTTTTACTGACCAGTGTGCTGATTATTTTAAACACACCAGTAAAAATGCCATGGGTAATGATATTGCAGATATCAATAATGATGGGCTGGCTGATATTATTGAACTGGATATGGCACCAAGAGATAATTACCGGCAGAAGATGATGCTGAATGACATTACCTATCAAACTTATCAGAACTCAGCCCAGTTTGGATATATTCATCAATATGTAAGAAACACACTGCAATTAAACCGTGGCCCCAAAATAATGGATAACGATTCCATCGGTCACCCTGTATTTAGTGAAGTAGGTTATTATGCTGGTGTGGCGCAAACAGACTGGAGCTGGGCTCCGTTATTAGTTGATGTTGATAATGATGGTTACCGTGATTTGATGATATCAAATGGATTGCCCAACGATATGTCAGACATGGATTTTATTGCCTATCGTAACAACGCAATGGCCCGTACACCTGCCATGGAAATGCTGAAACAATTGCCTTCGGTAAAAATTCCCAATAATATCTTTCACAATAACGGCGATATAACTTTTACTGATAAAACAAAAGAATGGGGATGGGATACCCCAACTTTTTCTGCTGGCATGGCCTATGCTGATTTTGACCGGGATGGAGATTTGGATGTAGTGATCAATAACACTAACATGGAAGCTACTTTATTAGAAAATACCTTAAATGATAATAAAGATAAAAAATCGAATTACCTGCGTGTACAATTGCAGGGAGATTCACTTAATAAAAATGGAATAGGTGCTATTATCAAATTGTTTTATCAAAACAGGCAACAAGTTTATGACAACACTCCATACCGGGGCTATATGTCATCTGTAGAAAATATTGCTCATTTTGGAATGGGTGATGTTACAACCATTGATTCAGTGGTGGTAATTTGGCCTAATGCAAAAAAACAGGTAATAAAAAATGTGGCCTGCAATCAGAACATCACTATTAAATATGATATCAATAGTGCTGCAGAAAACTATCCTGTAAATTTTTTAGCAACGAATAGCTGGTTTACTGACTTCACTAAACAATCAGGTATTGATTTTATATTCCGTGAATACGATTTTATTGATTTTAATATACAAAAACTGTTGCCGCATAAATTAAGTCAGTATGGACCCGTACTGGCAGCAGGAGATATTAATGGTGATGGAAAAGATGATGTTGTAGTGGGTGGTGGCTCACCTTATTATGCTACTGCTTTTTTACAGGGTGATGCAGGAAAGTTTTCTTTAAAGAAAATAATTGATTCAATTGGAGAGAAATACCAGGATGATGCCGGTATCTGTTTGTTTGATGCAGATGGAGACAATGACCTGGATATTTATATTGCCAGTGGCGGAAGTGAGAATGAACCCGGTTCAAAAGACTATGCTGACCATTTTTATATCAATGACGGTAAAGGAAATTTTAAAGAAGATGTCGCTGCATTAATTCCAAATTACACAGCTAAGAGTTGTGTAAAAGCTGCAGACTATGACCATGATGGTGATTTAGATTTATTTGTGGGCGGCAGAGTGTTGCCCGGCAGTTATCCCAAAGCAGTAAGCAGTTTTATTCTTCGTAATGATAGTAAAAATGGTGTCATTAAGTTTACTGATGTAACAAAAGAAATTGCACCTGCATTAACTGATATTGGGTTAATCAGCGATGCTGTGTGGAGTGACGCAGATAATGATGGTTGGGTCGATCTTGTTTTAGCGGGAGAATGGATGCCGGTAACTATTCTGAAAAATCAACAGGGTAAGTTCTCTCCGGTCACTACTTCACTTAAAACCGACACCGGCTGGTGGAACAGCATAACAGCCGCTGACATAGATAATGATGGTGATATGGATTATATAGTGGGGAATTATGGAACCAATGGTTTTATACAGCCATCGGAAAAATATCCGGCAAAAGTAATTGCCAAAGACTTTGATAATAATGGAAGTTTTGATGCAGTATTCAGCACCTGGTTACCCACTTCTTTATCCAACCCGCAATGGAATGAATTCCCTATAGCCGGAAGAGATGATTTTATTAAAGAGATGACGGCGATGAAAGAAAAGTTTCCCAATTATGCTTCGTATGCAAAGACAGATATGAAAAATATTTTTACAGAAGCCCAGATGAAAGATGCCTTACAATTATCAGTAAATAATTTTCATACCTGCTGGATAGAGAACAAAGGAAACATGCAATTTGTAATACATGCCTTACCGGCAGAAGCTCAGTTTGCCCCGGTTTATAGTATACAAGCCAACGATTTTAATGGAGATGGTAATATGGATATTGCTTTAGTTGGAAATGAATTTTCAATGGCACCCTATCTTGGCCGCTACGATGCTTTAAACGGGTTAATTTTAAAAGGTGATGGTAAAGGAAATTTTTCACCGTTGTCTATTCTTGAAAGCGGAATGTATATACCAGGTAATGCAAAATCATTAATACAACTCAACAACAATAGTCGTTTATGTATGTTCGCAGGACAAAATGGAGGAAGAATAAAAATATTATCCGGAAGAAATGACTTTCAGTTGTTTCCTTTGGATAATAACGATATCTATGCTTTAATACATTTAAAAAACGGGCAAACCCGGAAAGAAGAATTTAATTATGGTTCATCTTTTCTTTCCCAGTCTTCCAGGTTTGTATTACTAAATCCTGCTATTGCATCGGTAGAAATCATCAACAATAAAAATCAAAAAAGAACAATAAAAATCCGGTAAACTGTATTCATTATGAAAAAACTGAGTTCTATTTTACTAATAATATCCATCGGTATTGGTTGTAATCAAAAACAAAAACCTGCAGCAATTAATATCAGTTCCGTCCAGCATGATTGTGTTCACCGGTTAACGGATGTTATAGTATATGATATTTTTACTCCGCCGGTTGCCAGTCGTATTTATGCTTACAGTAATCTTGCCTACTACGAAGCATTGAAATATAAAACCAATGCAGCATCTGTTACTGCACAATTAAAAGGATTTGATAAAATACCTCTTCCGGAAAAAACAAAGCAGTACGACTTTAATTTAGCTGCAGTTAAATCATTTTTTAAAGTGGCCCGTGGATTAACTTTTTCAAAAGATAGTTTTAACACTATGGAAAAGAGAATGCTGGATTATTTTGAAAGTACTCTTACTGAAAGTGTTTACAATAATTCGATTGCATTAGGCGATACCATTGCATCGGTGATATTAAAAAGATCTGCAGATGATAATTACAAAAAAACCAGGGGTATGCCAAAATACAGTGTGTTTAAAGAAGAAGGAAAATGGCAGCAAACACCTCCAGATTATGCGGATGCAGTAGAGCCACACTGGCCACTGATAAAGCCATTACTAATGGATTCTGCGGCTCAATTTAAACCGGCTCTTCCGCCGCCTTATAGTATGGATAAAAATAGTTCGTATTATAAAGAGCTAATGGAGGTATTCACAGTAAGTAAAAATATTACAGCACAACAGGATACCATTGCTCATTACTGGGATGATAATCCTTTTGTAACGGAACATAAAGGGCATTTAATGTTTGCCACTAAAAAAACCACCCCGGGTGGCCATTGGATGGGGATCATCTCCATTTTATGCAAACAAACAAATGCCGATGAAATTAAAACTGCCAGAGCATACGCACTCGCTTCCGCAGCTATATTTGATGGATTTATTTCCTGCTGGGAGGAAAAATATCGCAGCAGGATGGTTAGACCGATTACAGTGATCAGGGAAAAAATAGAACCAACCTGGACATCTTTTCTTCAAACACCACCCTTTCCGGAATATACCAGCGGTCATAGTGTAATAACTTCAACAGCTGCCACCGTATTATCAAAAATTTTTGGAGATAATATTTCCTTTCATGATACAACTGAATTAGAATACCTCGGCTTGGAAAGAAATTTCAGCTCCATACAGGCCGCTGCCGATGAAGCAGGCATCAGCCGTTTATACGGAGGTATTCATTATCGCTCAGCTATTGAGCAGGGAAAGGAACAGGGAAAAAAAGTGGGGCAATTGTTTAACAACACATTTAAATAATGTGTATTACTAATAACATTTAATTAAAAAAACCGGCAGATTTTTATTGCCTAGATTTTTTAATTCCTTCTAAATTTGATTTTGCAAAATTGTTTATGAAAAATAGATTGTTACTTGTTTTTATAGTTTTAATTGCAGTGCTTGCTGTCTCCGTATATTTTATTCCTCCTGTAAAAACATCCGGCTACAAAGTTTTAGTTACCTGTAATAGTGCCGCTACCATGCGTATTATCGTTAATGAAAACAACTGGGAGAAATGGTGGCCGGGAAAGAAGTCAGGTCAATCGATGTATACCTACCATGGTTTTACATACAGGATAGACAAAATTTTATTAAATGGTTTTGATGCAACCATTTTTAACGGTAAGGATTCTGCTAAAGCTAATTTACAAATTGAACCTGTATCAATGGACTCATCTAATTTTACCTGGACGTATGCCAGCATATTACCAGCTAACCCGGCAAAAAAAATATTATACTACATTAACGGGTTTCCTTTTGCCGGCAATATCAAAAATTTAACCGGCGAAATGAAAAAGCATTTTGATCAGCAGGAGAATGTATATGGAATGCGGATCAGCAGGGACAAAGTAAAAGATTCAACTTTAGTATCGCTGAAAAATACTTTAGATCATTATCCAACCACGGAAGATGTTTATGGAATGATTGCTGCTACAAAAGAATATATTCAGAAAAATGGAGGTAAGCAAACCGACTTTCCTATGCTGAATGTTCATCAAACTGGTATTACCAGTTACGAAACAATGATAGGTATCCCAACGGCTGTGCCGGTTCCTGCTGATGAGCGGTTTATAACAAAGCGAATGGTGTTAGGTTTTATATTAACCAGTGAAATAAAAGGCGGCGTTGCTACAGTAAAAGAAGCAGAACAACAAATGAACAATTATGTATTAGATCACAATAAACTATCACCTGCTATTCCATTTCAGCAGCTGGTAACCGACCGCATGCAGGAAAAAGATACTACCAAATGGATTACCCGTTTATACTTTCCTGTTTTTTATTAAGCTATTTAAATTGTAATACCTCTAAACTATCATTGTTCCTTGCAACAAGATAGGCGGCTTTACCCGCAATAGTGATCGGTTTGATTAGTCTTGGCTGTCCCATGATAGTAGTTCCATTTAAAATACTGTATTCAAAATTTCCACCACCTTTATTAATCAGTATAGAGCCAAAATCACCATCCTGTCTTCCTATTTCAATATTATTTCCGTAAAAATTGCCGGTTAATAAAATATCAGGCAACTCATCATTGTTGGCATTTACGATTACGGCATCTCTATATGTAGTTAACTGCGCTTCAAAAGGAAGTTCTTTTACAGTAAAATTCATGTTGCCATTGTTGATGATAACGGCATTAGAAAAATAATCAGCAGTAAATTTATCTGCCGCTTTTAATTTGTCGCTCCCCAGCAATGAAGTCAATGAAGCTTTTGCAAAATCTTCGGCGTATAAAAAATTTTTCTTTAATGACGGCATTTGCTTTTCCAATTCCTGTTTGGTGTTGAATGGAATTTCCTGTCCTCCTAAATAATAAGTAAGCACCTGGTCTTTCTTACCATTATCATCAAAGTCATTATAGTACATCGTAACCGGCTCATCGGCCGAGGCTTTAAGCCTGCTGTTCAATCCAAAATTTCCGGCAATAAAATCAATATCACCATCCTTATCAATATCAACCGGTAAAACAAAATTCCACCAGCCTTTTTTACTGGTAATAACCTGTTTAGTAAATTTATTACCCTTGTTGAGATAGGCATCTATCCCACCCCATTCATAACTTATAACCAGGTCTTTTTTGCCATCTGCATTAATATCTATCCATTGTGCACTGGTGATCATACCGGGTTTAACCAATTCCTCCGCATATTCTTTGGTTACATCTTTAAACTTACCTGATCCGTCATTTAACAGCAGAAAAGACCGTGGAATAGCACCATAATTCCATGGCTCACATCTGCCGCCAATAAAAAGATCAACATATCCATCATTATTGAAATCGCAGGGTGTGATGCAGCTTTGAGTAACATAGATATTTTCAAATGCATCTGTTTTCCTGGTTAAATTTCCCTTTCCATCATTGAGATATAATAATGGAAGCAAATGCTCATCATTACCATAATACTCATTTCCCCCGCTGGCAATAATCAAATCCAAATGCTGGTCATTATTTACATCGGCCCATACAGCACTGGTGTTTTCCCACATACTGTCTTTAAGCATATCCGGCTGAGATGTTTTTATAAACTTCCCGTTGGGCTGCTGAAGAAAAACAGCATTATGAAAAGTTTTAGAAGCTCCTATAAAAAAATCTTCGAGTCCATCATGATTAATATCTGCAACGGCAAGGGCAGGGCCATCCGTTGAAAGCATCCTTGGTATTAAAGGCTCCCGGTTAAATTCATTAAATAAATTTTCCTGGTGTTTGTAAGCAATACCTGTTGTACTGGTTATATCAGAAAGTTCGTTCGTTTTATTCTTATAAAAAGAGGTGATTACATTGTAATTGAATTTTGGTAATCCGGCCTTCCATTGAAAAGAAGATTGTTTATTTAAAGTCAATTCAATTTTTTGATATGAATTATCCGGCCATATTAAAAAGGCAGAATCAATTTTTCTTTTAGAGAGCCCTATAAGCAAAGGGCCTGTCATACTTGATTGAAAACCTCTCACAGGATTGTTTTCATAGGTTTGAATTTCACTGCCTGCAAACAAAACCAGTTTTGAACCAATTGCGTTGATGTTTGCCGGGGCACCGGTTAATTTTACCGAGGCATACGTTTTATCTTTTTTATCGTTACTAACATTCTCATAAACAAAAACAGGGTCATCAATATTATTCGTAACAATATCTAAATCTCCATCGTTGTCCAAATCAGCATAAATTGCTCCATTAGAAAAAGAAGGCAGGTTATTATCAATACTGTCAGTAACATCATTAAAAAGCATGTTCCCTTTATTTACATAAAACTTATTGGGCAATTTTATTTCAGGGAATTTATTAATAAGAGACATGTCTTTCTCTCCAAGCTTATTCTCCCGCAGCTTTTGCTGCAGTTCATCATTAGAAACAAAATTTATGTAATCGATATCATTCATCCGTTTGGGAATACCATTGGAGATAAATAAATCTTTCATACCGTCGTTATCAAAATCCATCCACAAAGCACTCCAGCTCCAGTCTGTAGCAAATACTCCTGAATACTGTCCTGTTTCGGTAAACAACCCATTGCGGCGATTGAACTGAAGATTGTTACGGGCATACTGGTAATTGTAGCCATAAGAAAGTTTTTCCAGGAAAATATTATAATCATCTTCTGCCAACGAGCGGCGAAGAATATAGGGATCACCCGGCAGCATATCCATCGATATAATTTCAGGATAAGCATCATTATTTACATCAGCCACATCAACACCCATGCTAAACTGGCTGGTGTGCATGATGTGTTTGTTACTCTCGTCCTCAAATGTTCCGTTTTTTTGATTGATATATAAATAATCGTTTTCGTGAAAGTCATTTCCCACATAAAAGTCGGGCCAGCCATCAAGATTAATATCAGATACGGCTACTCCCAAACCATATCCTATTTTACTTCCGTTTATATGTGATTCACGGGTTACATCTGTAAATTTTCCGTGCGGCACTTTATTATTATCAAATACAATATCATTACGATAAAGTTTTTGACCGGCTAAAGAATCAAAAGTGTTTATGAAATTACTGCGTGGTGCATAGTTACCATCATGATTGACCGAGTGGTTTAATAAAAACATATCTAAATCACCATCTCCGTCATAGTCAAAAAAAACTGCCTGGGTGCTAAAACCGGCAAAATCAAGTCCGTATAATGCTGCTTCGTCCTCGTAATAAGGAATACCGTCCTTTGAAATGCCTTTACAAACCAATAATTGGTTACGGCTATTCAGTACTTTATAATGACCCACTTTACAAATATAGATGTCCAGTAAACCATCATTATTTATATCAACAACCGATACACCTGTACTCCATCCGCCATCCTGTGGAATGCTTGCCTGTTTGGTTACATCAGTAAATTTTAAATTTCCTTTATTTAAATAAAGTTTATTATCGCCCTGGTTTGCTGTAAAAAACAAATCAATCAGTCCATCATTATTAAAATCACCTGCACCAACCCCGGCACCATTGTAATAATACATGTATGAAAAAAGATTGAACTCGGGAGTAGGTTTTAATTTATTGGAAAAATCAATACCTGTTTCATTTGTTGTTAGCGTTTTAAATATTGGTGATTGTAACTTTTTTTTCTGTTTACAGGAAGTTATTGACAGAAGAAATAATACTCCTGCAATAAGATAAATTGATTTTATTATAAAGCTTGTTTTCAATTCCTTTCGTCTAATTATTATTATTATTATTTTAATTTATACAACTGCGGATAGTCGTTGTTTTCTAAAAACAGGAGGTAATTATTGTTTTTGATCTTTATCGTTTGTATATCTCTTGTTTGCCCTTTTACATTTAAGCCTGTTTGACCATAAGGTAAAACAGTGTAATCACCTTTACCATTATTGATCAATACATGTCCATAACTGGCATCGAGCCGGCAAAATTGTGGCAGTAAATCAAAAAAATTACCGGCCATAATTATATCGGGATAATGATCATTATTTACATCCATTACTCTTATTGCATTAACAGAGGAAAGTTGAACGATGCCTGGTAAAGCTTTAATAGTAAATTTTCCTTTCCCATCATTGTAAGCAACGCAGGTAGAAGTATAATTAACCTGCTTAACTGCTGCTTTTTCTAATTCATCCCCCAATAATTGCTGAACAGTTTTAGTAGCATATTCGTGATGTTTTAGATTTAGTTTTTTTAAAGAAGGTATCTGCTCTGTTACTTCTCTTTTATTAAATACGGGCATATCTTTCTTGTCAATGGTTCTGGTGATGATTTTATCATCTGTTCCGTTTTTATCAAAATCGCCTATCCATATTTTTACAGGATTTGCACTATCTGGTTTCAGGTAAAAATTTTCGCCAATATTTCCTAATATTAAATCAGCGTCTCCATCACCATCTACATCTGTAACAGCTAATGATTGCCACCAACCACTATAATTTTCTAATCCTGTTTTAATTTCATTAAATACAGTGCCGTTATAAGCATAGATTTCAGGATGCATCCACTCACCGGTAACAATCAGTTCTTTTTTGCCATCTCCGTTTACATCAGCATATGCTGCTGCCGTAATCATTCCGGCATTAGAAAATGCAGGAGCTACTTTCGAAGTAACGTCTGTAAATTTCCCGTTTCGCTCATTATGCAATAAATAACTGCCGGGAGTTAAACCATAGTTTTGAGGTACGCTTCTGCTTCCAACAAACAAATCCATAAAACCATCATTATCGTAATCCAGTAATACAACCGCACCAGTGTTAGTAGAATTTATTGGTATTGCTCCCCTGCTTAAAGTAAAGTTGCCTTTACCATCATTGAGGAAAAGCTGACTTTGAAAACTTCCTGTTGCTCCATTGGCAAAGTTTCCGCCTCCGCCTGTAAACAGGTCTAAATCCCCGTCATTATCACAATCAAAAAAAACAGTAGCTGTTACATCATTAAACGAGTATGTTTTAAAATCGGGTACTTCTTTTTTTACAAAGGACCCATTTGCTGTTTGTAAATACAATTGCCCTGCCTGATCTTTTGTTCCACCAATAAATATATCCTGCATTCCATCCCCATTTACATCACCCACAGCTGCTTTGGGTCCCTGTTTTGACAACATGAATGGAATATTTCTTTCAAAATAAAAATCGACATAATCATCCTCTGTATGTTTATCAAAAACTGTTTTAACAGAATCAAACAATACCTCCTGTTTTAATTCATTTATTTCATAATGATTTTTATTACTGCTATTATAATCAACCAAAACTTGTTGATTGATCGCCGGATGCTGAATACTTGTTATGGATTGATCAGGCCAGGTTATAGTAACAGAATCAGGTTGAATATTTCCAAGCCCTATTACCTGCTTATAATCTACGGAAGATTGAAACCCTCGGCTTGGAATAATTTGACGGGAGATAATTTGATTATTTCCATAAACCTTAATTACAGATCCAATACCAAACGTATTGGGCGATTTATACTTTACGTTTATTGTGATATAATTATTCCGGTTATATTCCCGGCTGTTATTTTTATATATCATCGCCGGTTGATTCACATTATTGATTATAAGATCAAGATCACCATCATTATCCAAATCTGCATAACTCGCTCCATTGGAAAAAGAAGGTTTTGTAAAGCCCCATGATTTGCTTTCATCGGCAAAATGTAATTGCCCTTTGTTATGAAAAACCTGGTTTGGAATTGGGTTAGAAGGTATTTTACTGATCACATTTGTTACATCTTCTTTCTTGCCGCTTATTACCATTTGTTGAACCACATCATTACCAAAAAAATCAATAAAGTCCTGATCGGTAACATCGTGATAAATTCCATTACAAACATAAATATCAGTCAGGCCGTCATTGTCTCCATCAAACATCAAAGCACCCCAGCTCCAGTCACTCGCTGCCACGCCACTATAAAAAGCCGTCTCTAAAAAATTTTTCCCGCCATTATTTACCTGCAACGCATTTTGTGTATACTGGTAATAAAAACCCTGGTTGAGTTTTAATTTAAATACATCATAATTTTCAAATGAAGTATTGGCTTTTAAGCGATAGTCATCGGAAGGAAGCATATCTGTAGTAAAAATATCAGGATACCCGTCATTATTGATATCCTGCATATCCGCACCCATGGAGGATAAGCTGGTATGCTGTATTCGCTGTTCTAATTCATCAATAAATTTTCCATTACGCTGATTAATGTATAAATAATCTTTTTCAAAAAAATCATTGGATACATATATATCCGGGTATCCATCACCATTAACATCGCCAACCGTTACCCCTAAACCCAAACTAATTAACCCGCCATGAATACCTGCTTCTTTGGTTACTTCTGTAAATTTTCCATTATCATTTCTGTATAAATGATCGCCACCTCCTTTTAAAAAATCAGCTACCTGCCATTGATTAGCAGGCAAATCTCTCATATTGGCATAATTAAGAGTATTGGCAGGTATTGGACTGTTATTGACAATGAAACAATCAAGATCGCCATCTAAATCATAATCAAAAAATGAAGCCTGGGTGGAATACCCGTCGTTATCCAGGCCATACTCGTGGGCTTTCTCTGTAAATGTGAGGTCATGATTATTAATAAAGAGCTGATTCTTTCTTAACGCCGGCTCAAACATATTGCCAGCATTACATACATAAATATCCAGCCAGCCATCACCATTTATATCAACAAAAACAACACCGGTGCTCCATTGCTTTTTATCACCAAACCCTGCTTTTTCAGAAATATCTTCAAACTGGAAATTTCCTTTATTTAAAAATAGTTTATTAGGCCCCTGGTTCGCCGTAAAAAATACTTCAGGGAGTCCATCATTATTTAAATCACCTGTTGCAACACCGCCGCCGTTATAAAAATTACGGTAGTTAAAAACATTAACCGCTTTTGATTCTTCAAGTTTATTAGTGAACTGAATATTTGAATTATCCACTAAAGTAAATAATGTCTTTTCGCTTTTTTGGTGACATGAAACAATAAAAATAAAAATCAATAACCTGCTAATCCACCTTAAATTCATAGTTAAAAATAGAAAAAGGCCATTAATTAAAATGGCCTTTAACAATTTATATTGTTGCAATATTAGTAACCGTAATTCTGTTTCAGATTAGGGTTAGATGATAATGCAATGTTAGGAATAGGGAATACACATCTTGAAGGATCGGATGCAACTGGCCTTTCACCTACAGGAGCATTAAACATTCCGTAGCGAACCATGTCATTTCTTCTCCATGTTTCAAGGTATAACTCTTTACCTCTTTCATTGTAAAGTCCCGGTAAATCAATTGAAGCAAGATTCCCTAAGCCCCTGTTAGCTCTAACAGCATTTACTAATTGCAAAGGAGTTTGTGCGTCTGAACCACCTCTTAATATGGCTTCAGCCTTCATTAGATAAACATCCCCTAAACGGAAGAATACATATTCATTCTGGCTACCCCAACCACCATCGTTAATGGTAGATGGATCCAAAGGATATTTCATTGTACGAATACCTTTTGTTTCAGTAGAGAAGAATAAGCTTACATCAGAAGTAAATACTAATGGGTTACCGCTACGATCTTTTAACGGAACAATTGGGTTACCAATTTTACCACCCTGGGGACCACTAATTTGACCAGCGAGGAAACCTACATTACTACCAACTTTATCTGTATATCCGGCTAATGGTCCACCTTTACGGGCATCACCATTTTCAAAGCTGTTATAGAAATCAGCCAAAGTAGTAAAACCGTTCCAGCCACTAGGTGCTTGATTATAGTGGAAGCCCATACAAGTAGCCCATACAACGTTAATACCACCACTGTTTTGACGAACAAAGATGTTCTCAGTTGATTTGGTGCCATTGTCCCATTTAAAGTTATCCCAGTAGTTGCTGTTTAAAGCAAGTGATGGGTTAGCTATAATAGCATTACAATAAGTAATTACCTTTTGCATATCAGCCTGGTTGAAAGTAAAAGGACCGGCTGGTTTTGTTGGGTCATTTTTATAAACCGCTTTGTTCAGGTAGGTCTTAGCTAACAGAAACTCAGCAGCTTCTTTTGTAGCAAGATTCCTGTTATCGTGATTGTAAGCAGGCAACACATTTACAATTGATTCCAGTTCCGCTATAATAGCATCACAGGCCTGTGAACGTGTATATACATCAGGAATAACATTCGCTGCAGCAGTAGCAGGTCTGTGTTGTACCTGGCCATACAGATCGCAGGTAATATAAGTAAAGTATGCTCTTAAGAATTTGGCGGCAGCCACATCACTGGCAGGAGCTGTAGTTGATTCAGCTAACAATGTAGTTTGGAATAAAGCGCCGTTTAAACCATTCCATGTGTCATTAATCTGGTTGTGAGAGCCATCCCAGGTATGGAGGTGGAGTTTACGCCATGTTCCAAAATCATCCCAGTCTGTACCACGGGTGGGTCCCAGAATTTCATCAGTAGTATGCTCCTGCATTGCGTAAGAGTTACCCTGACCCAGCAATTGGTTCAATTGTTCGTAAATTTTTGAAAGTGATGAAGGTGCCGGTGCTGTACCAGCTTGTGGTGTAGCAATTGAGTTTGGATCTTTTGTTTTTTGATCCAGTTTTGTACAGGATGCAACTGTCAGAAGAACTGTAAATGCTGCAAATTGTACAAAATGATTTTTAATGACTGTTTTCATTTTTAATGATTTTGAGTTTTTTAAAATCCAACATTTACGCCAAGGGTGAAAGTTCTTGGTTTAGGATAACCTGTGTAGTCAAACCCACGAGATGGAAATCCATTGATCTGTTTGTTGACATTAACTTCAGGATCTAATCCAGAGTACTTGGTGAATAACGCCAGATTTTGTCCGGACAATGTAACAGCTAAAGAGTGAATAGTTTTGCTCTTCATGTTAAATGTATAAGAAAGACTGGCATTTGAAATTCTTATGAAATCTCCTTTTTCAAGGAACCTGGTAGATACACTACCCGGGTTGATAGGATCTTCGTTGCTATTTGCAACTGCATTAGTAACATTATGTGCAGTTTTCACACTACCCTTTAACAACAGAGCGTTGCCTGTGTTGTTATACACATAGAAACCTCTTACAGTATTTACAAATACACTGGCACTCCATTTACCCCATGTAAAGCTATTATTTACCCCTGCGAGGAATTTAGGCAATGCACTGCCCTGCAACTGGTCTTTTCCGCCATTAGCATAACGTGCATCTCCATTACCATCAAACCCAAGGAAAGTTGGCATTTTCCAGGTAAATAAAGGATACCCGTTGGCAAATGTTTGAGCATAAGCTCCGGACAATCCTTGTCCACTAACCTCACCGGTATTAACAGTTACACTCAAATCCTCAACATGATTTTTAATAAAGGTCATGTTATAGTTGATTTCCCACTTGAATTTTTTATGATCAATTGCTTTATAATTCAAACCAACTTCAATACCACGATTGTATACTTTGGCTGGTAAGTTAACAAACCAGTTACTGGTAGGTGCAAAACCACCAGGCGTTGGAGTTATAAAAAGGATATCTTTTCTTATAGTATAGTAATAATCAACTGTACCCGTCAGCCTGTTATTGAATAAAGAAAAATCAATACCAACTCCAGTAGTAGCTGCCTGCTCCCATTTTAAATCCGGGTTACCAGTATGCACTAACACTGTTTCTTTTTGTCCTGAGTTACCAATCCAAGTCTGTTGTAAGTCAACAGCATCATAAGGTCCGATACCTTCCTGACTTCCGGTAATACCGTAGTTAGCACGGATACTTAAATCGCTGAATGTTTTAGTCAATCCTTTAGCAAACCCTTCTTTCAGCAATCTCCATTTAGCAGCGAATGCGGGGAAATATCCATATTTGTTATTCTTACCAAATTTAGAAGATCCATCTGCACGAAATGTACCTGTAAATAAATACTTATCAGCAATTGTGTAGTTTACACGGGCGAAATAAGATTGCAACTCATACTCAGAGTTCCCTGGTACAAAATCGTAATAGTTCTTAAAGTTATTGAAGTCTTTTACAAAACATCGGTTGGTTTTGAAACCGCAGAACTTAGTCCCCAACCTACTTTACCAGTATAATCTGTTTTCGTTTTTTGATAGGAAAAGCCAGCAACTGCATTTAAAACATGACCATTTTTAAATGTCTTGTCATAAGTCAAAGTATGTTCAACCAGCAATGTAGTTAAATCAAGATTTTGTTTTGTAGTTCTGCCATTACCTTCAATTTGGTTTCCCAAATCCTTACCGAACACATTCACTGTACCTCCAAATGCATTGGTACTTAAACGTGGATCAGCAAATGAAATCCTCTCTGTTTTTGAATTATCATAACCTAAAGTAGCCTTATATACTAAACCGCTGATGATTGTATAAGAACCACTTACGCTGGTAAGGAAACGGTTGGTTTTATCTTTGTCATCAAAATATGCTAACATCTCAGCCGGGTTACGGTTACCATCTTTGGGATCATAAAAAGATCCGTCTGGATTGTATATCGGTGCAGTTGGGTTAAAGCCAATAACAGCTCCTATTAAGCTACCTTGATAACCAGCATTATTCGTTAATGGAGGATACGAGTTTTTAATGTTTGAATAGGTTGCATTAATATCAAACTTTAGTTTATCATCCAGGAATTTTTGAGTTAGGTTCATTCTTCCTGTCATACGTTTTAAACTACTATTTTTAATAATACCCTGCTGATCGTCGTAGGAACCACTTAAACGCAATGCAGTTGTTTTGCCTGCAAATCCCCAGCCTAAATTGTAGTTCTGGTTAACACCTACACGGTAAATCTGGTCTTGCCAGTTCGTGTTATAACCTTTATCAACAGACTTAACAGCTACGGCTGCATCAGCGGGACTAGTTCCAGCATCAATATTAGCCTTTTTAACTGCAGCAAGAAAAGCAGATGGACTCAGTAAGTCGTACCTGCTTGCAACTGTGGAAACGCTTGTAGAAGCACCAAACTGGAAACTTCCTTTTTTACCCTTACCACTTTTGGTAGTAATGATAATAACCCCGTTTGCACCCCTTGAACCATAGATAGCAGTTGCAGAAGCATCTTTCAATATGCTAATGCTTTCAATATCATTTGGGTTAAGAAATATCAAAGGATTTTTGGGTGTGGATGAACCTTCAATACCACTTGAGCCACTCAACATACCATCACTGGATGAAACAGGAACTCCATCAATAATATAAAGTGGCTCCTGGCTACCACGTACTGATGCCGTACCACGAATGTTAATTGTGGCTGCAGCACCCGGCTCACCACTTGCAGGGGACACAATCACGCCAGGAGTACGTCCCTGTAGTAATTGCTCAGGTGTTGAAATAACACCTTTGTTGAAATCTTTTGTAGTTAATGCTGCTACAGAACCTGTAGCATCTTTTACTTTTCGTGAACCATAACCTACCACCACTACTTCGTTCAACGATGTATTGGTTACAGTTAAGGAAACACTCACTTCAGATTTACCTGAAATGTCAATTTCCTGTGACGCATACCCAACTGATGAAACCACCAGCTTAGTAACATTAGCTTCCACAGAAATTTTAAATGAACCGTCAGCACCTGTAGTAACACCTTTTTTAGTACCCTTGGGCTGAACACTGGCGCCACTGATGGGGGCTCCGTCTTTTGAATCAGTTACTTTACCTGAGATTGTTTTGTTTTGCGCATATGCTGCCTGGCTGCATAAAAGCATAACGGGCAATGCAATAATTGCAAGCAGTTGTTTGGGGGTCATAATCGAGTGATTTATATCGGAAAATTAAATCAATGTTAAATCCCAGCAAAATTATTTTCCTTTAATTAAAACATTCATCTTCACCTCGCTAACATTTATTAGCTACTTAATTTGCTGCTTTATAAATGACAACAATTTTTTATAAATAGCTGCTCAAAATCAATACTGGCAACGTTTTTATAATTATTCCAGGCTTGTACCGCAGTACCTCCTGTTAAATTTTTTTATTAAAAAAGAATTATTTAGTTCCTCACTTTATTAAGCACCAAAAAAAACAACGGATGCCGCAAACGTTTGCGAAAATGATTGAAGTGAAAAAAAATTTTTAGCTTATTTTGCACTAATGAGCCAGTCCACCACTTTAAAGTCAATTTCCTCTCTGCTTAATATCAGCGTTTCCACTGTTTCCAGGGCATTGAAAAATCATCCGGATATTTCTGATAAAACCAAGAAGAAAGTTCAGGAACTGGCGGCAATGATGGACTATGAGCCTAATGCACATGCCATAAGCCTGCGTACTAATACCAGCAAACTACTGGGACTTATTGTTCCTGCACTGTCTAATTTTTTTTATACCTCTTTTCTTACTGCCCTGGAAGAAGAAAGCAGAAAACACGGTTATACTTTAATTACATTACAATCGGGCGACAATACAAATATTGAACAGGAAAATTTAAAACTTTGCCGGATCAATCATATCGCCGGTTTATTTATAGCCATCAGTCCGGAAACAAAAAACATTGACTCTTTTTTGCGAATGGAAAAAAATGGTGTGCCGGTAATTTTTTTTGATAAGGTACCCGATGCAGAGAATTGCAATAAAGTAAGAATGGCCGATGAAGAAGCTGCCATCATGGCCGCTGAAGTAATACAAAAAAGTAAGCGAAAAAAAATACTGGCCTTATTTGGAAACCAGGAGTTTTCTATCACTAAAAAAAGATGGAAATCATTTACCGGTTATTTTGAAAAGAACGCACCCGCCACTGAAGTAATTTCCGTATTTGTAAGCTCTACACAGGAGGCAATAACGGAGACAGAAAAGGAAATGAAACAACATGAACCCGATGCTGTTTTTTGCATGAGCGATGAGATTTTAGCAGGCGCTATGAAGAGTATAAAAAAACTTAAAATTAATGTACCTAAAAAAGTGGCCGTAATTGCCATCAGCAATGGATTTATTCCGCAGTTATTTGACCCTGAAATTACTTATGTAGAAACCAGTGGTATGGAATTAGGCAAACTGGCTTTTAACCGAATGATTAATTATTTCAACGGGCAAACAACTTCCCAGGAGCTTATCGTTCCATCCAAATACGTTAAAGGCGGCTCAATATAATTATTTTGATGATGGACAGCTGTAGGAAGACAGGTTGAAAGTAAGACTTATCATTGCGGTAATGTACTGGTCTTTTTGCCCGCTAAAACCTCTTTGCCTCCCGGCTTCTCCTATAGGTGTTCCAAATTCATATGACCTGTCCTGCAACTGAAGTGCTATAGGCTTACCGCTAAAGTTACTGTTATTTCTTCCTGCGTATGTCTTACTAACGTCATCCAGATAATCGGTGGTGGTAAAACGGTGGGTTATCTCAAACCCAATGTTCATTTGGTCAGTAATATTATATTTTATTCCCACACCCAATGGAAAACAAAGTGCAGTAAGCGAATATTTTTTTCTGTCGGGATATTCTACTGACCCCTGCCCTTCTGTACCAATAGGTTGGAGATAATATTTTTTACCCCCCAGGTAGGTATAAGGATTGAATCCAAAAACTCCCACACCCAACGTTACATAAGGCGTGAAACGGTAATTAGGATCAATAGGATTAAATTTAAAAAAATTGAAATCACCCTGTAAGGCAACTTCAAAAATATTACTGTTAAAGCTAAGGTTACGCAATCTTTGAAATTCGTTTTTACTGTACACATCCGAATATCCAACCTGGGCAAAGGTTGCAGAAATTCTGGCCGCAATATAATCACCAAATTGTTTTCTGTAAAATGCACCAAATGCAATTTTAGGCCGGTTGATTCTTGCCCGGGTATTAAGATCCCCAAAATAATGTGCCGCACCTAACGCAATTCCAAATTCACCATCATGCCGCATTCCATTGTACATACTCTGTGCATTGGCTTTGTTATTGTAAGCAGCGATGAATAATAAAACAGAAATGGTGATAAAAACAACTTGTTTAATCCGCATCCTTTTCCTTATTTATTCCGAAATATATAGTATAAACGTTTAAAATCTAAGAATCTTGTGTATTAATTCCTGGTATCCAGGCCCCAGGATAATTTATTTCTGAGTGTTTGAAGGAAATTATTTTCATTAAGCCGGACCAGGCTTATACAGAACTCCTCCTTTTTAACTGCCAGCTGCACTGTTTTATCAACAATTTCTTTTCGGGAATCAAGTGTACAAATAAAATGATCGGATCTGCCCTCCACTTCAAAAGAAATAATAGTATTATCCGGAACGACAATAGGGCGGATATTTAAATTATGCGGCGCTACCGGGGTTATTACAAAACTTCCCGAATCAGGAAATACAATCGGGCCATTACAACTGAGCGAATACCCTGTGCTTCCTGTGGGAGTGGCCACAATTATTCCATCTGCCCAATAGGTATTTAAAAATTCACCATTCAAATAAGTATGAATTTTCATCATAGAAGAGCTGTCCCTTTTTTGTATAGCAAACTCATTTAATGCATAAGGTACTTCGCCAAAAAGGGGGATATTAGAATCCAGGTGAACGAGAGTGCGTTTATCGGCAACAAATGTTCTGCTTTCCAAAGCTTTTACAACATTGGTAATTTCTTTTCGGCCTATGCTGGCTAAAAAACCCAGGCGGCCAAAATTTATACCCAACACAGGAATGCTTTTTGCCCTGACTAATGTAACGGTGTCAAGCAAAGTGCCATCACCCCCCAAACTAATTAAACATTCAATGCTTTCATCTAAATCATAAAAAGAATTAAACACTTCATCAGATGAATCTAAAGAGAGTAATGCTTTAACCTGTTCATAAAAGGGCTGAAAAAAAACCGGTGTTATAGAAGATGCTGCCAGTTCATTAAATAAACTTCGTACATCTTCCAGTTGTTCTTTTTCTATTCCCCTGCTGTATATGGCAACCCGCATAATAATAGTATTAACCTACAATTCTTTTTGTGTGTGTAAAAATAACCCGTTTTGGCCCAACTGATTAAAACTAAATTCAATCTTCAATTGAAAATCGTACAAAGTAATAATATCAATTCCGAAACCACCGGTATAAATCATTTTATTATTCAACAGTGTGTTTACCGGATGCGGTAAATAAGAATACCCAACATCACCGTATGCTTTTGCATAAATTTTAATGGGAACATGATAAGTAACTCCATTTCGCTTAATTAATGTAGGCAATGATACATGCAGCAATTTTCGGCGGTAAGTAAATTTTGCCAATCCGCTGGCTACCCCGTCTACCACATAATTTTCTAATCCCCGCAAATAAAGCTCTCCATAACCCAACGATTTTATATTATAAAATGGCTGGTTACCGGGTGTTTTTAATTTACCATACAGCTGAACAGAGAAATGATTTTTAGCAATGGTTATATACTTTGAAATATTAAAATCAAGCTGCCACAAATTCACCGCTTTATTAAAACCCATACCCCGCTGCAGTAAAGAAACATAAGCGGCTATTCCTCTCAGGGGATAGGCAATAGAATCAAGGTTCGTATAATTGTATGTGTAACTCAGCTCAGGAAAAGAGACGTTAGATCTGCCATCACCAAAATAATTCGGATTAATTTTAATTATTGTATCCGCCACTTTCTCATTAATAATATTTAACCGCACATAGTGCCGGTGGTAAATATCCGGCCGGTAAGAATATCCAAACTCGCCCCTCACTTGTTGCTTAAGTATACCTAATTCACTGTTGCCGTAATTATTTACCGGGAAGAATACTTGTTTATTAAAATCATTGTAAGCATTAACCTGCCGGTTTTGATTAAAGGAAAAACCAACGGTAAATCCATGCCGTAGTTTTCTGTCTGCAAAGGGCTGATCATAAGTAAAAGAGTACTGCCTGGTATAACCTGTAACTAAATAAATCCTCAGTTTATCATTTCTTCCGCTCACATTATTCCAGGAAAATTTTAATCCGTAGTTCACCCGTTTTAAACTGGCTTTTTGCTCATCAATCCATTGGTTTAAATTACGGTCAACCAGTTTAAAATACGGCAGCGGAAACAGGTACCATCTTTCTTTTACTTCAAAATAAACATCCACTGCCCCGTTAAGCCAGTTTCTTATTTGCGGCAGCACTTCTAAAAAAAGCTGTGTATTGTAAATATTTTCTCTGGCCCTTTCAATTTTCGGGATGATATTATAAGCTTCAACAGTATCTCCTTCTTTAAAACCAATTTCCCTGCGAATGATATACTCTTTTGTTTTTCTGTTACCGGTGATGAAGATATTTCTGATAACAACTTTAGTGCTGTCGTTTTGAACAGCAGTAGTATCAGCAATAAATATTCTTTTAATGGAATTAGGTTTTTGTGCCGAAGTAAACACGCAAAACAAGCACAGTAATAAAGGAGAAATTATCCTCATTAAACAGATAACGCTTTGGTTCTTTAAAAATTGGTAAAACTATTGAGAAAAAGTGTTTCTGCAAATCTACCGAAAGGTTTTGTTAAATGCTGAGATAGTTCATGAGGTGTTCGTAATTGTCCCGCATTTCATCTTCCGAATGATTATCTCCAAAATATTGTTTAACTGTATACTCATACCGCTCCAGAGAAGCAAGTATGTCCTGTAAATCATTCCTGTTAATTTTTATGGATACTAACAACTGACCAGTACTTTTATCGGTATAAGTATTTAAGTGAAGTATTTTTGCATCGTTTGTTTCAATGATTCGGCTGATCTCTGACAATGAAAAATTGCGGGGCTCCATTTCCAGCAATATAATTCCACCATGCTCCCCGGCAGAAGTGTATTCACTCAGTGTTGACAGTAATTGCTGTTTGGTAATGATGCCCACATATTCGTCACCTTCTTTAACAACAGTTACAACCGTGAGCTTAAACTCTGAAGCTATTTTAACGGCATTTAAAAAATGTTCCAGGTAATTAACCGCTGGTTTGGGCCATTGTATATGCAGTTCTTCCAGCAACAGGTCATCATTATCAATATCCAGTAATTCCGCCTCATCTGCCAGGCCAATATATTTACCATCTGCCACAATAGGCAGGTGCACCACATCTGCATCATCCATTTGTTGTAAAGCACGGCTTACCGTATCATGCAACTGTAATGCGGGTATCGAATTCGATATGAGGTCGGCACAAAGCATGTGTTTATAATTAAACTGACTGAAATACCATGTACGTAAATCAGACGGTTACAGTTTGTTTGAGTTTAGTAAGAAACCCATGTAATATTTTGTTAAACTCATCCGGCACTTCCATCATCGGAGCATGGCCACATTTATCAATAAAGTGCAGCTCAGAGTGCGGGATAAGTTTATTAAACTCCTTAGCTACAAAAGGAGGAGTAATGGTATCATTATTTCCCCAAATGAGTAAAGTAGGTTGTTTTATTTGCTGTAATTCATCTCCCAGGTTATTACGGATAGCACTTTTAGCCAAAGCAATAATCTTAATGGCTTTTAAGCGGTTGTTCACAATACCATAAACCTCATCCACCAGTTCTTTGGTTGCAGTGGCAGGATCATAGAAAGTCAATTCTGTTTTTTTGCGGATGTATTCGTAGTCGCCACGTTTGGGGTAGGTATCACCCATTCCATTCTCAAACAAACCTGAACTGCCTGTAAGAATTAATGATTTGATCTTTTCAGGATGCTTCAATACATGCACCAGTGCCACATGACCTCCCAGGGAATTACCCAGCAGGTGAATATCATTATAACCTTTTGCTTCCACAAACTTGTGTACAAATTTTTGCAGGCCACCAACGCTGGTATGCAACAGGTCAAGATCAAACAAAGGCAGCATGGGCACCACTACCCTATAATGATGGCGGAAGTATTCAATGAGATCTTTGAAGTTGCTGAGTGCCCCGAATAATCCATGCAACAGGATCAGCGGTTCACCCTGTCCTTCTTCGATGTATTTGAATTTATCCAGCTGTTTGATCTCGTAATTCATCCGCTTAAATTGCTATATTTCCCTGAATACAGTGCTAAAATAATTGTTTCTCGTCAAATATCGGGGAAAGGCAGCTAATTATTGAAAATTAAGACTTTAAATTACCTGAAACCTTTTCGAAAAAATTTTGAAGCTGTATGAACATATCTTTAAACCAGGGAATAACCGCCCCTATTCCGTTCATGATGGCTGGCGCCCATGGTTCAATAAAAGAATAACAGACCGATGATTTTATCGTTTCGACTGAAAAAAGATTAAGTTTTTCAGCATAAAAAAGAAAAACACTGTATATGATAGTGTAAGCGGCTGCGTACAGCACAATTCCGCCCAGCTTATTGGCCCATCCTAAAAAAGCCCACTCTATGGTTGATTCAAGTACCTTACCTGCTGTGCGGATTATCACTACCACAACAATAAATACTCCCAAAAATGAAATTACCGGCAACCATTTAGCGGATAGATTAGTGCTATCACCTAACCACCCTGCTACCACTACTGATAGTTTTAATGCAGCTGCTAATCCTACTATAAACGCAACGATTGAAAATATAGCCAGTACCAAACCCTTCCGGATACCTTTAAAAAAGGCCATTGCCAGCAGAATAATATAAATGATATCAATGATCACCCGAACTTATTTACTCAATAACTCTTTTACAATGGCTGATATTGTTTTACCATCTGCTTTTCCCGCCAATGCCTTGGTGGCAGCACCCATTACTTTACCCATATCCGCTGGAGAAGTTGCCCCTGTTTCAGTAATGATTTGCTGAACAACTACTTTTAATTCATCAGCACTTAATTGTTTGGGTAGAAATTTTTCTATCACTTCAATTTCATCCTGTTCTTTTTGTGCCAAGTCTTCTCTTCCCTGCTGACGAAAAATGTCTAATGAGTCTTTGCGTTGCTTTACTAATTTCTGCAGGAGTTTTATTTCATCTTCTTCTTTTACTACACCACCGGCTCCCTCAGCTGTCTTTGCTAAAATAATAGCGGCTTTAATAGCCCTCAGTCCCCGTAACGCTTTTTCATCTTTGGCTAACATGGCCGGCTTCATTTCGGCCATAACTTTTTGTTCTAAAGACATGTTATTTGTATTTAGTTGTTTGCATTTTTGACTTGCAATGCTTCAAACTTTTTATGAAAAGCATCCGCAAATTTTTTCATATCCCCCACTAATTCCTGCTGGCCCGTTGCTCTTCCAAAAGTATCGGCCATAGTCATTAATGTTTGATAAAAGAAATCGCCCATTTCATCCACCATCATATCTTTTGTCCACAGGTCTATACGAAGGGCGGCTTTATCAGCCCCGTCCCAAAAGGAAACCATCATGGCTTTTGCTTTCTGATCCATATCCGCTGTACTGTCGGTGGCATTCCAGCTGATGGCTTCGGGTACCCGATCAGGATCAAGCATTACATCTATTGTTATTTTACTGTTGTGCATAGTGATACATTAAAAAGTTTGGCAAAGGTAAGGGTTATGCTTTCATCGTTTCCTCTATACAATTCCACAATAATGCGGCGGTTTTATCCCAACTGTACTTATTTGCCTGTAATTTTCCTTTTACAATTAAATTAGTGCGCAGTTGCTCATCTTTATACAGTAACATCATTTTGTCGGCTATATCGTCAAAGCTTTCAGGATTAGCATACAGGGCCGCATCACCATATATTTCTGGCATGGAACTTACAGCAGAAGTAATAACGGGTACTTCACACATCATAGCCTCCAGCGGTGGAACGCCAAATCCTTCAAATAAAGATGGATAAACCATCGCATAGGCAGATGCTGTAAGTTCAATTAATTCCTCCTGTGGTAAATAACCCGGCAGGTGAACTTCTTTGCGGTATTTGTATGTTTTTAATCCTTCTGTAAATGCATCAAATTTCCAGGCCAGTCTCCCGGCAATTACTAATTGCATATTGCTCTTCATTTTCTTTTTGAAAACTGAAAAGGCTTTGAGCAGGTTCATCAAATTTTTCCTGGGGTGAATGGAGCCAACATAAATAAAATACTCTTTCCCATCCGTATACCTTGCTTTTATCTTTTCTTTTATTTCTTCTGCAACAGGGTGATACCCGTTTTTTACAGCACTAAATACCACTTTTATTTTATCTGCACCAATACTAAAATTCTGTTCAATATCTTTTTTGGAGTATTCGGAAACTGTTGCCACCAATTTTGCCTTTGCAGCAAATTTTGGCTGTTGATTTTTTAAATAAATGAGGTGTAATTTTTTTATAAACGTCGGGTAATGCAGAAACGATAAATCATGCATCACCACACATTGCGGAATCTTTGTGCGTAAGGATGCAAAACCATCGGCACTTACAAATACATCTGCTTTATATTTTCGTAAAGCAGCCGGCACTTTATAATCATACCATAACTTCCATAAAACAGGATGCCTTGCCGGCGGACCTATGACTACCGGGGTAATATTGGATGCGTAAATAAATTCTTGTTCAAACGGGCGGTCAAACAAAAAAATAAATTCATGTTCAGGATGCGCCAATACAATTCTGCGAATAGTTTCCTGTATAAAGAAACCATATCCTTCCAGGTAATTTTTCAGCAAAAACCGTGTATTGACTGCTATACGCATAATGAAACGCCTGCAAAAGTAACTGAATAAGTGTTTTTGGCAATAGTTATAAATGCTCCTATTAATTTACCACCCCGCATTAAAAAAATTTATAGCCTTAATATACCGGCAAAATCTTTCTACGCATTACTACTATCGAAAATCAGGAATATATACTCTTTTAAAAATCACATAGCTAAAATAAATTTGTATTAAACCAACGAATACGCTTATGAATAAACTGTACACTTACACTTTTTCTTCCACTCAATTTTTTTTACATACAGCGTTTTGATACTTCTGCAGTATCATCAATGAATACATGCCTGTTACAGGAGCCTATTTATTTTTTAATGCTACTGCTATAAAATATTATCAGTTGCTGTTTGCAAACAGTGTCTGTTGAAAGAGGGTTTTACTTAGTGGGTTTTGGAAACGGGGCTCCTTTTTTAGGGAGCCCCTCCTTTTTTAGATGTAAACATTACCAGTTTAAATAGTAACTCTACGAGATTATTGCGAGTACCAGTACTCAATTTTTATTTTCTCCCCGTTTAAACACCCTGAAAATTTGAAAGTAGAAAAAATACTACATGGAAATATAAATGGCATTTATATTTTTATAATCGTAATCCAATACTCTAGAACGAAAAACTGATATTCTATGAAACGCAAACTGCTATCCACAGCACTGGCTGTATGCCTGCTATCCCTGCATTCGTTTTCCCAGGAAATTAATTTTCGTTCTGCCAAAGAAAAAGAAGTAAATAAAAAAACCTTATTTTCTTCAGCTGCAGAACGTATTTCCATCACCACCAACCAGATTCAAAACCTGTTTTCGCTTCCGACAGGAAAGGGCACAAGTATCAGGTTCGCCGGCAACTTACAGTTAGTTGGCCAGGTGGTAACAAATGAACAGCAACCCAACCTGCAAACTTTCACGATGAAATGTACCAATTACCCCGGTGCATTGCTCACCATCAGCAAGGTTACCTTACAGGACGGTTCGGTTATGTATACCGGCGCCATCCTTAACCATCAAAGTAAGGATATCATTATGCTGGAAAAGGATGATGCAGGAAATTATGCCTGGCAGAAAAAAAATCTCAGTGAATTAATTCAAGACTAATTCAGAGTAGTCTGTTTTGTACTTGTACTTGTAATTTGACAGACTGTGCCCGTTTTTAATCCGTATATACCCTAAGAGAACTAATCCGTAACCTGTAAAAGAATCAACCCTATTCAAAACCACAAAATCCACGTTTATGAAAACATCATTTACGCTTTTGGTTTGGTTGCTTGCGGTTACCGGCATTAGTACTACCCTTAATGCCCAGAACCCGGGACCAAAGTTGAACAGCTTTCCATCGGCACAACCTACAATCTATTTAGATTTTGATGGAGAAACCGTTACCACTCCTTACTGGAACAGTGGTAGCACTCTGGTGTGTGCATCACCTAATTATACCGATGCACAAATAACTGTATTCTTTAATAAAGTGGCGGAAGATTACCGCCCTTTTAATATCAATGTAACAACCGACTCTGCTGTGTATGCAGCGGCACCTGCCAACAAACGCATCCGGGTGATTGTTACCCCTACTTACCAATGGTATGGTATGGCAGGTGGTGTGTCTTATGTTGGTTCTTTCCGTTGGGGAAATGGAGTGCCGGCATTTGTATTCTCCAGCCTGTTGGCTAATGGTGATCCAAATCTTTGTGCCGACGCCGCTTCACATGAAGCTGGCCATACACTGGGGTTAAATCACCAGAGTAAGTTTAATGCAGATTGCACTTTAAATACAGAATATAATCCCGGTACGGGAACCGGGCAACTGAGCTGGGCACCCATCATGGGAAAGAGTTATTATAAAACACTTTCTGTATGGTATAACGGATCCAGCAGTACACTTGGTTGTAACAGCTCCCAGGATGATATGAGCATTATTTCCAATGTCACCACCAACGGTACGGGTTATCGTATAGATGATGTTGGTAATACTAAAGATAGTGCTGCTACTATTAGTTTTTCACAAGCTACGCAGGCTTTTTCTCAAAGTTCATTAATCAATTATAATACTGATGTTGACTTCTATTCATTTATTATGCCTGCCAGCGGAACATTTAAACTAAGTGCTGTCCCTTTCAATACCGGAAATAATAATTTGGGTGCTAACCTTGATATTATGGTGAACCTGTACAAAAGTACTGGTACCTTATTAAAAACATACGTATCCGCCACTACTTTAGATGCAACCATTGATACTACGCTTACAGCCGGTTCTTATTACCTGTCTGTAAATAATACTACCAATGCCTATACTCCTTCTATTTATGGTATTGTGGGTGGTTATACTTTGAACGGAAGCTACGTCATCACCAGTGGTTTACCAATCTATTCTTTTGATCTTTCCGGTATAACCCAAAACAATGAACACCAGCTAAGCTGGAAAATTATAGCCGATGAACCGATAAAAAATATAACGGTTGAGCAATCAAAAGACGGACAAAACTATACTACACTTTATGTGCTGGATGGTAATGCCCGCAGATTTGCCAATAAACCATTCGACAGCAGAAACACTTACTATCGTATTAAAGCAGTTACTGCTGCCGATGTGACTTACTATTCAAACACGGTTTCCTTAAAGGGAATTGCTACAGGAAACAGGTTTAACCTGGTAGGTAACAATATCAGTAATGAACTGGTAGTAATCAGCGATAATCAATACCAGTACCATATTGCCGACATCAGTGGTAAGGTAGTTGCCTCTGGTGTACTTAAAAACGGCACCACCCGCATCAGCTTAAACAACGCTGCACATGGAATGTATTTTCTGCAGGTTGTTAGCAGCGGTGAAAAATGGACTGAAAAATTCATGAAACAATAAGGCTTATACCTACAAGGGAAGATATGTCTTAATCCGTACTCTACAGTACAAGTACCTCTGAACCACAAAAGGCCGTCTGCTAAAATAGGCGGTCTTTATTTTTTCATGGGGCTTAAATGGTCAACAGTCAATGACCCATCTTCCGGTTAATGCCGGTCAACAACCAGTAACAAGCAACTATAAACCATAAACTACAAACCACAAACTTTTTTCCGTACGTTTGCATTTACAATTATGGAATACAATACAGCCAGACCCCATCTGATAATGAGAGAATATGGCAGACATATTCAAAAGATGGTGGATTATTTATTAACGATTGAGGACAAAGAAAAACGTCAGCGCAATGCACAGGCATTAATTGAACTGATGGGCTTCCTCAACCCTCATTTGAAGAATGTGGAAGATTTTCGTCATAAACTTTGGGATCATCTGTTTTTAGTATCCGATTTTAAACTGGATGTGGAAAGCCCCTATCCTATCCCCACCAGGGAAACATTAAAGGCAAAGCCTCACCGCTTACCTTATCCCAAGCGTTATCCCAAGTTCAATCACTTAGGTAAAAATATTGAAGTAGTCATCAATAAAGCATTGGCAGAAGAAAACCAGGAGAAGAAACAGGGCTTTGCTAATTCCATTGCTTATTACATGAAGTTAGCCTACAGCAACTGGCATAAAGAATTAGTGCATGATGATGCCATACAAAGTGAGTTAACAGCTATTACCGAAGGTCAGCTGGAATTTACCAACAAACCATTTGTAAAACACTCAAGTGGTGTTAGTCGTGACAGGGATATCAGGGATGATTACCGCAGAGGCGGAAGAGATAATAAACGTCATGGCGGCGGTGGCGGACATTATCAAAATCGTGGCGGCAGAGATAACAACCAGGGCCGCGGCGGTGGTAAGCAGCAGTTCAAGAAAAAGAGATATTAATTCATCGGCTAATAAATTCTTAGGGTTATTCGGGAAACCGGATAACCCTTTTTAATTTTATATTGCACCAGTAAGCCATAAAACTATATTCAGCAAAACATGCTCAACATGGTTTATCTGCTGAAGCAACAGTAGTACAAAAGCTTCATCAGGGCTATATCCCGAAAACGTGTTGTATATCCCTGCCCGTACGGTCAGGCGGGATTTTCGGGCGGCTTTTTTGGTTACTTTTTTTGCGGAAAAAAAGTAACAAGCAGGTTCTACAAATTAAGGACTGCTTCTGTCAACAAAAAAAACCAAAAACCAGAACATGCAATCTTTTGAAGTTAGAGGCGGCAAAAAATTAAGCGGAGAAATCATTCCCCAGGGAGCAAAGAACGAAGCATTACAAATCATCTCCGCCGTATTATTAACGCCGGAAAAAGTAACCATCACCAATATTCCCGATATACTTGATGTAAATCTCTTGATAGAATTATTGGGAGAAATGGATGTAAAGATTGATCGGCCCACCAGAGATACTTGCATCTTCCAGGCAGATGAAGTGAATATTGATTATTTGCACAGCGAAAAATTTAAAAAGAAAAGTGGACGGCTACGTGGTTCCGTTATGTTAGCCGGACCCATGCTGGCCCGTTATAAAAAAGCCTTCATCCCCAAACCCGGCGGTGATAAAATTGGAAGAAGAAGATTAGATACCCATATCATTGCTTTTGAAAAACTCGGTGGTGAGTTTACCTATCATCCCGAAGATGGATTCTTTCATATAGAAGCCGGTAACCTGCATGGTATTAATTTGCTGCTTGATGAACCCAGTGTTACCGGTACCGCCAATATTGTAATGGCCGCTGTAATGGCCAAAGGCACTACCACTATTTACAATGCCGCCTGCGAGCCCTATTTACAGCAACTCTGTAAAATGCTCAACCGCATGGGAGCAAAAATTAGTGGTGTGGGCAGTAACCTGTTGACGATTGAAGGGGTAGATTATCTAAGTGGAACAGCACACCGCATGTTACCTGACATGATTGAGATTGGTTCTTTTATCGGTCTTGCTGCTATGACGCAGAGTGATATCACCATTAAAAATGCGGGTATTGAACACCTCGGTATTATACCCGATAAATTTCGACAGCTGGGTATTGAAATGAATTATGTGGGGGATGATATACATATTCCTTCGCAGGAGATTTACGAGATACATCGTTATTTAGATGGCGGTGTACTCACTATCTACGACCATCCCTGGCCGGGCTTTACGCCGGATTTGCTGAGCATTGTATTAGTAACCGCTATACAGGCAAGAGGCAGTGTACTCATACACCAGAAGATGTTTGAAAGCCGCCTTTTCTTTGTAGATAAGCTAATTGATATGGGAGCACAAATTATTTTATGCGACCCGCACCGTGCCGTAGTAATAGGATTAGAAAGAGAACAAAAACTCCGTGGCATTACCATGAGCAGCCCAGATATAAGAGCCGGTGTATCCTTATTGATTGCTGCATTAAGTGCCGAAGGAAAAAGTGTGATACAGAATATTGAACAGATAGACAGAGGTTACCAGTATATTGATAAACGATTACTGAATTTGGGGGCGGATATTAAGAGAGTTGAGGGATAAATTCAATAAAGAAGAGGAACAACTTTTTTCTAACCGGTCGGTGTCCCCACCACCCGGAACAATGAACAAACATCCAACTTCACGCCACCTTGTCTCTTGTAAACTTCAACAACTCATTTTTTCAGGTTTTCACCTCGTATTTTACATTCGTCGGTTTGTATTTTACGTGTGGCGGTGCATCTTTTACATCTGTCACTTCATTATTCACGTTTGCACCTGCTGCAATTACAGTCAACGCTTTCTTCATCAAAATCTTTTGCTGCTTTGCAATCATTGAATTAGCTTAGTTTTTCTAACACCAACACTCATTGCATGAAATCAACCTTCCTCTTTTCGCTATTAGTAATTTTTATATTCACTTCCTGTCAGCAACCGGCAAAAAATGAACAGGCATCAGGCAATATCACCGGCACATGGAAATTATTAACTGGTACCCTAATTGAAAACGGCGATACTACTGTTACGGATTATACCAAAGACAAATCTTTTATCAAAATCATCACTCCTACTCATTTTGCTTTTTTAACACACACCCTGCGTAAAGACACCACAGATTTTTCAGCAGGTGGCGGCCGTTGTATCATCAATGGCAATAACTACAGTGAACTGCTTGATTACTGCAACGCCAAAGAATGGGAAGGACACCGTTTTGATTTTACCGTTACCCTCAGCGGAGATACACTCGTTCAAACGGGCATCGAAAAAATAGAAGCCCGGCACATCAACCGCCTCAACACAGAAAGATATATAAGACAGAAAGAATAAGAAATCTATTCTGCTGCATGAACTCCGCTAGAACAAAACATTCGTTTAAGAATTAATGCAGTTGAAAAAACAGTAGCACCAAAGCGCAAACGGGTAACAACCAGCATTCGGGCTTTATATCGAATTGGGCGGCAGTTTTGGTGGTGGTGGTAGCTGGTAATCCTTTTATTTATTTCTTTGCATTGAATAAATCAAACTATGAAAAAACTATTGCTGCCTTTCCTGTTTTGTTTCCTTTCTGTTTTATCAAAAGCACAATATGGTGAATACGATACGGTGAAAGCCGGTCCTCCTTTCAAAATTTTCGATAACCTGTATTATGTGGGTAATGATTTTGTGAGTTCATATTTATTAGTAACCGATGAGGGGCTGGTATTGTTGGATGCCACGTATGGAAAATACCCGGTGCATATTCTGCAATCAGTTAAAGAATTAGGTTTTGATCCAATGCAGATTAAATATATTTTCTGCACCCATGCCCATTACGACCATTTTGAAGGAGCCGATACGCTGCAAAAAATTACCCATGCCCGTGTGGGAATGACGGATTATGACTGGAAAGTAGCTGATGGCACCATCTATAATGAATATGCCAGCAAAACAGTAAAGATGAAACGTGACTGGACCATTAACGACGGTGATTCCTTAAAGCTGGGTAATAATGTGCTGCACTTTTATGTAACACCCGGCCATACGCCGGGTGTACTGTCACTTGCGTTTAAAGTATACGATGGAAAGAAAAGTTATACTGCTTTTATGTTTGGCGGTATCGGGCAAAACTTTACCGGTGTAAAACAAACACAGCTTTATCTCAACAGTGTTAACCGCCTGTTGAAGATGAAGAATCTTTCAGTCAATATTACCAATCATCCCGGTGCCGGTAATATTTTTGAAAAGGCTGAAAAATTAAAAAACCGTAAGCCCAACACACAACATCCCTTTGTGGATGCCAAAGGTTTTAAAGAATGGTTACTGGGCTTGAAAAAAGATGCGTTGAAGAAGCTAAAGTTGGAGCATAAGAAAAGCCAAATGGCGTCTCAGTTGAAAGAAACCAATATTTGATATTAAGGGTTCGGATGATATAGATTTTATATTCGTACTTTTATCTCCCATAAAAATCTCAATATGCTTCGTGTACATTTAGACCCAATATTCAAAGCCCGTGGTATTGATAATCCTTATTACTTCTTAACACAGGAAGGATTTACGCCACAAACCGCAAAGAAAATTGTAAGCGGCACCAGCCCCACGTTAAAGATGAAACATATTGAAATGCTTTGTTCATCGTTGTACTGCACTCCCAACGAATTGTTTTTATATACACCCAACAAAAAAAATAAACTCAGCGAAACCCATCCGCTTAATACACTTACCGGTGAGCTGATTGATTTTAAATTGAAAGAAACACTCACTCAATTACCCATAGCACAGTTAAAAGAAATTGCCGGTATCATCAGCAAAACTGGTCAGCAGCCGCCAAAGGAGTAATGCAACAAATTTCTTTTCTTTGCACATGGCTACCCAACAAAACAAAATCATCATCATCACTGCCCCGTCGGGTTCGGGTAAAACATCCATCACCCGGCATTTAATGAATGTGTTTCCACAATTGGCTTTTTCTGTTTCTGCTGCCACCCGCCCGCCAAGAGGTAATGAAAGAAATGGGGTGGATTATTATTTTATTTCTGCAGATAATTTCAAAGAAAAAATTCAGCGCAACGAATTTGTTGAATGGGAAATGGTGTATGAAGGAAAATATTATGGAACACTTAAAAATGAACTGGATCGTATATGGCATAAGCACCAGGTGCCGATACTGGACATTGATGTTAAAGGAGCCATTCATGTGCAGCAGCAATATCCCGAACAAACACTCTCCATTTTTATTCAGCCGCCATCGGTGGAGGAATTAAAAAAAAGGCTGGAAGGAAGGGGAACGGAAACCAACGAATCATTGGCAGCCAGGGTAAACAAAGCTTCTTATGAAATTTCTTTCAAAGATCATTTTAATAAAGTAATCGTTAATGATGAACTGGGCCATGCCTGCCAGGAAGCAGAACAGGTGGTGGGTAAATTTTTGAATGATGGTTCCTGAGTTTCCTTTCACCTGGTTAAAAGGTAGTGGCAGCTGAACCAAAACCTTAAACAGGGAACTTAGAACTAAATAACTATTTTTGACCTATGGATTTGTACACCTTAATAGCCATTATTGTTTCCATCCTGCTAATAGGTTTTTTTGCCGGTATTGAAATTGCTTTTGTATCTGCTAATAAACTTTCTATCGAACTCAAAAAAAAGCAGGGTCTTTACAGTGGCCGGGTTATCTCTGCTTTTATGGAAAAACCTGCCAAGTTTATTGGCACCACACTTATTGGTCTGAATATTTTCCTGGTAGTGTATGGCTTACTGGTGAGTAATCTTTTTGCACCGGCATGGAATTGGGTTGCCCAAAGAATACCGGGTAGCTGGCACTCCTCTATTAATGTAATTAAGTTTGTTTTTGAAACGGTTCTTTCCTCCTTTCTTATTCTCATTTTTGGAGAGTTCATTCCCAAAGCCATTTTCAGGGCTAAAAATGTTACCCTGCTGAGTATACTTTCACCACTGATACAATTATTCTATTCACTGCTCAATCCTATTGCTTCGTTTTTCGTCCTGGTTTCTCAATGGATTTTAAAATATCTTTTCAATA
Source organism: Sphingobacteriales bacterium (assembly GCA_003963365.1). Lineage (GTDB taxonomy): Bacteria > Bacteroidota > Bacteroidia > Chitinophagales > Chitinophagaceae > AWTP1-9. The sequence continues at coordinate 248,960 of RXJG01000004.1, read as the reverse complement.
TCCGTATGAGTGAAACGAAAGAAGTATTCAGCCGGGTTGATTTGGAAAATTTTATTCAGCAGAGTAAAGAAAACGAACAGTCAAGTGAGGAATTTGATACGGAAATGTTTGAAAATGCCTTATCGCTGCCAATGGTTAAGGTACGCAGTTGTTTAATACCCCGTAAAGAAGTGGAAGCGATTGAAATAAGCAGCAATATGGAAGCCGTGAGAAAAAAGTTTATTGATACCAAGCTCAGTAAACTGGTGGTGTATGAAGATAATATTGATAACATACTGGGTTATATTCACCAGCTGGATCTGTTCAAAAGTCCGGTGCAAATAAAAGATATTTTATTGCCCATTCCGGCAGTTCCCGAAAGCATGGGTGTTACGGATCTGATTAATAAATTCACCAAGGAAAGAAAAAGTATTGCCTGGGTGGTGGATGAGTTTGGTGGCACCAGTGGTATTGTAACGATGGAAGATTTGCTGGAAGAAATTTTTGGCGAAATACATGATGAATATGATACAGAAGAATTTGTAGAGAAACAGATCAGTGAAGATGAATTTATTTTTAGCGGAAGATTAGAGGTAGATTACCTGAATGAAAAATATGGTTTTGAATTGAAAGATGATGAATCAGAAACGCTTTCTGGTTATATCATTGCCCATCATGAAACCATCCCGCAGCAAAAAGAAAGAATCATTATTGACAATTACGAGTTTGACATATTGAACGTTTCCGACACCCGTATCGAAAGCGTAAAATTGAAAAAACTCTAAATACACCTTTAAAGAATAACGCTCATCCCTGAAAAATTACGCCTGTCAAGTTTTCCTGACCGGCAGAGCCTTAGTATGTTTATTTTCAAAACTTATATTTTTTAAATACACAAAACATGAAACGAATATTTGTAATGCTTGTCATTACTGCGGCCTTTAGTGCAGGCAGTTATGCTCAAAATGGCGCCAAAACTACCGGTGCACCAGCAGATACGGCCAAACCTAAAAAGGCTAACCCTGTTGCCGACAAAGTAAAAGGTTCAAAAAAGATTGATGGTTTATTTACCATTTACCAGGACACTGCGACGGGTAGTGTACAGCTATTCATTAAGAAAAACCAGTTGGGTAAAGAATATATTTACCAGAGTTTTTCAATCAGCGGTCCTACATCCTTGTTCTTAAACCAGAATATGATCCGTACAACATGGGTTTTTAAAATAAAGAAAGCCTTTGATAAGATTGAGTTCTCACAGGTGAATACCAGTTTCTGGTACGATAAAAATAATGCGGTTAGCAAAGCAGCTAATGTAGACGTACCTGAAGCAGTATTTTACAGTGATAAAGTAGGTGCAGAAGATTCAACCGGTTACCTAATTAATGCGGATGCTTTATTCATCAGCGAAAAACTGGACCAGGTAAAGCCCTTATTTCCTCCCGGTTTACCTCCGGGTGCTGTTTTTAACTTAGGCGGATTAAATCCAGGCAAATCAAAATACAGCGTTATTCGTTCATTCCCTAACAATACAGATGTAACTGTTGACCTTGCCTATGATAACCCATACCCCTTTAATGGTGGCGGCAAAGATATTACCGATGCCCGTTATGTAAGGGTACGTTTGCAGCATTCCTTTATTGAGATGCCCGTTAATGATTTCCGGCCAAGAAGGGATGATCCAAGGGTTGGCTATTTTACACAGGAAATTGATAACCTCACTACTGTTAAACCGGTAAATTTTAAAGACATTATCAATCGCTGGTATTTGAAAAAGAAAGACCCTACTGCAGCACTAAGTGAACCGGTTGAACCCATCACTTTCTGGATTGAGAATACAACGCCGGTGGAGTACCGTCAAACAATTAAAGAAGCCGGTGAAAAGTGGAATGAAGCGTTTGAAAAAGCGGGATTTAAAAATGCGGTTGTGATGAAGATTATGCCAGATGATGCTGACTGGGACCCTGCAGATATCCGTTATAATGTGATCCGCTGGGTATCTTCAGCCTATCCTCAATACGGTGCTATCGGGCCCAGCTTTGTGAATCCAAACACCGGGCAAATACTGGGGGCTGATATTACTGTAGAATGGTTTAGTGGCAGCGCTACTCCAATTTTCGATGAACTGTACAATGGCGGCCCTTCTGTAACACCAATTGGCCAAATTGAAAAAGATCCAACATACCAGTTCTTAACACCGGCACAACGCAGCCATTGGGCAACCTGTACTATGGCCAAAGAATTAAAAGAACAATATACTGCCGGTTTAACTGCATTGGATGCTGCCGGTGCTGATACAAAAGAGATCGGTGAAATGCACAAGCAGTTCCTTTATTACCTGATCATGCATGAAATGGGTCATACACTTGGTTTGAATCATAACATGAAAGCAAGCCAGATGTTGAGTCCTGCAGAAGTAAATAATAAATCAATCACCCGTTCAATTGGTCTGCAGGGATCAGTGATGGATTATCCTGCTATCAATGTTTCATTAGACAGAAACAAGCAGGGTGACTATTACACTACCAAAGCCGGTCCTTATGATATCTGGGCGATTGAATATGGTTATACTCCATTTAGTGAAGATGAAGAAGAAGCTGGCTTAAATAAAATACTGGCAAGAAGCACCGATCCAAAATTAGCTTTTGGTAATGATGCAGATGATATGCGCAGCATTGGAAGTGGTATTGATCCGAGAGTGAATGTAAATGATATGAGTAATGACATGGTGGCTTATGCAGAAGACCGTTTCAAACTCGTAAACAATTTAATGGGCAAACTGAAAGCGAAGTACACTAAACCAGGTCAATCATACCAGGAATTAAGAGCCCGTTATGGTACACTAAATGGTCAACGGGCAAGTATGGCCTATGCTGTAAGCCGTTATATTGGTGGTGTGTATGTTGACAGAAGTTTCCCTGAGCAAAATTCAACTAACAAACCATTTACCCCCGTACCAGTTGCTTATCAAAAGAAAGCAATGGATTTTCTGAGTAAATATTTATTTGCTCCAAATGCATTTGATGCAGATGCACAGGTATTCCCTTACCTGCAATTACAACGTCGTGGTTATAACTTCTTTGGTGGTACTGAAGATCCAAAACCACAAAACACTGTAATGGCTTTACAAATGAACGTACTGGCTGCATTATTAAACCCGGTAACTGCTCAACGCTACAGTACTTCTTCTTTATACGGCAATACTTATTCTGTAGCTGATGTAATGAATGATTTAGTAAAAGCAATTTTTGATGCAGATAAAACAGGTAATGTAAACTTATACCGTCAAAATCTGCAGACTGAATTTGTAAAAGGCGTCGCCGGCATTGCTACCGACGGAAGAGGTTATGATAACCCAACCAAAGCGGCCGCATTAAACACGCTGAAGAAAGTAAAAACTTTATTAGCGACAGCAGTTTCACCAAACGAACAAACAAAAGCACACCGTGCCCAGTTAAGTTTCATTATTGAAAAAGCATTAGCGGTAAAATAATTATAAGAACACCTCCAAAAAGAAGCCCTCCGCAATGGAGGGTTTTTTATTTGATAGAAACGATTGTATTAATGAAGTCTGTTGAAATTCTTACTAACTACCAAGGATTAGCAAAAGCATAAGCCCGTTTATAATTAAACCCTTCTTAACAATTCGTTTATATTTTAAATAGATATTCCTCCGGTATTGATTTTAAATTTGCAGCGGAATGTGTGCAATTAAAAATTATTTAAGAAAGTTCGTCATTTTTTTCACAGCACTTCAGTTACTGAATGTGAGTGTTGGCACCTATCCGGTTTTTGGCGATGATTTCAATTCTTTTGAACAAAAGATAACAGGAAAAGATCCTACCGAAACGTTTATTGAATTTATTGTTGAAGCAGAATATGGTCAAAAAGATATTTTCACCTGCACCGAGAATCATAATCATGATGGTGGTAAAAATATTGTCAAAACCTGTCAATTGGAGTTTACTATAAATAGCAAATATGCCGGCTATTCAACTCCTTTTTATCTGTCTGCTAAAAAAACAAAGATCATATATAACAGCAATATTATTTCTCACTCGTTGCAAACTGCTTCTCCGCCTCCCGAACACAGTATATAGGATTAGTGCTTTTTTTGCAGTTACCAGGAAAAGCCGGAGTAGTTATGATAATTTTCACCAGGTGTAATACCCTTGCTTATTTAGTTACTTAACGCTTGCTTATTTAGTTACTTAATCAAACAATGGTCAGGTGACGGGCGTCCGGCGCAAATAATAGTTTAAATCCTTGTAATGCTTTATGCTTTTGGAAGCTTATAGAATAAATATTTAACCAACTAATCACAAATACCGATTGAATGAAAAAAATAATTGTCCTGGTTTTTATAATCTTTTTTTACAGTCTAAGGACACAGGCTCAACCAAAGACGGACACTTTGACGTTGAAATTACCGGAAGCAGAAGCTATGTTTATTCAAAAAAACCTGTTACTGCTTGCGCAGAAATATAATATTGATGCACAAAAAGCGCTTATCATACAAGCGAGGTTGTATCCTAATCCCAACATAGCCATTGAGAGTGGTCTTTATAACACGGTTTCAAAAAAGTTCTTTGCCCAGGGGGCAGACCAGGAGGGCGGTGAGCTGGCCTCACAATTGTCGCAATTAGTTATACTGGCACATAAGCGCAATAAACAAATTAAACTGGTCGAAGCCAATGCACAGCTTTCTGAAGACCAGTTTTTTGACCTGCTGCGTACTTTAAAATATTCACTGCGAACCAGCTTTTTTAACATCTATTTCCTGAAGCAATCCGCACAGGTTTATGATAAGGAAATAGATGCTTTACAAGTAGTTGTTACCGCATTTGAAAAGCAAAAAGAGAAAGCATATATCTCAGAAAGGGAAGTAGTAAGGGTAAAAGCTCAGCTATACAGTTTGCAAGTTGAATATTTAGCTCTTATTAATCAGATCAATGATGCTGAGTCTGTACTTAGGTTAATCCTGCAGGTGCAGCCCAATGTGCATATTGATCCGCAGGTTGATGGTTCTCTTGTAAAAAACCTGAACCCGATGCAGTATCCCTACGCAGCTTTGCTGGATTCTGCTTATCAAAACCGGACCGATCTTCATATTGCAAAGACCAATACCCGCATTAGCCGGTTAAATTATAATTACCAGAAATCACTTGCTGTTCCGGATGTTACGCTTTCATTAGGCTATGATAAGCAGGGGAGCTATATACATAATTTCAACTCTGTAGGTTTCAGTATTGATATTCCTATTTTTAACCGTAACCAGGGTAATATAAAGTCAGCCAAATTCGGGATCGAATCAAATCTGGCTATCCAAAAAAGCGTAGAGGCAATGGTGGAGGAAAATATTTTCCGGTCATTGCAAAAAGCTATCGATGCAGATAAAATGTATAAAAAGATAGATCCTTCTTTTGCGGCTGATTTTGACAGGCTTAACAATGAAGTACTGCTTAATTACCAGCGAAGAAACCTGAGCCTGCTGGAGTTCCTGGATTTTTATGATTCGTATAAACAAAATATTCTTCAACTTAACGGTATCCGCTTCAGCAAATTAAGCAGTCTCGAAGATTTGAATTTTTATACCGGAACCAACTTTTTTAATTAACCATAAATTAATTCACCCAATGCTACAAATATTCAAATTCAATTATTTAATAATTTCTTTTGTCCCGGTCCTGCTTTCAATAATAACAGGATGCAATACTGATCCTAAAAAAGCCGAAGGGAGGGAGAAGTATGTTATTCCAGATACATTAATGAAAAAGCTCACCCTTGACTCCGTTAGTTATTGCAGCCAGGTAGATGCTATTACCCTTACGGGAACAGTTGATTTTAACCAGGACAACCAGGTAAATATTTTCCCACTTGTAAGTGGAAATATCCAGGATGTAAAAGTGCAATTGGGAGACTATGTTAAGGCCGGACAGGTATTAGCATTGGTAAAGAGCAGTGAGATGGCCGCTTACAGTAGTAACCTGGTAATAGCCGAAACCAATGTTACCAATACCAAAAAGCAATTAGACGCCCAGCAGGATCTTTTTAAAAGCGGACTGGCATCACAGTTAGACGTAACTGCCGCACAGGCTAATTATGACCAGGCAACGGCCCAGCTAGAACTGGCAAAAAGGGTACTTAAAATAAACGGTAATAATACGCAGGGTGACTATATCATTAAAGCCCCTATCAGTGGTTTTATCGTGCAAAAGAATATTACTAATAACACTGCCATCCGTGCGGACAACGGCAATAACCTTTTCACCATTTCCGACCTGAAAAATGTATGGATACAGGCTAATGTATACGAGTCCAATATAAGCAAGGTGCATCTCGGCAACGAGGTTTCCGTTACTACGCTTTCTTATCCCAACCGTATTTTCCGCGGGAAGGTGGATAAAATCATGAATGTACTTGATCCTACCAATAAAGTAATGAAGGTTCGTGTAGTGCTGCCTAATCCTGATTACGCCCTGAAGCCGCAGATGTTTACCAGTGTAACGGTAACGAACAAGGAGAACGGGCAGTCGCTGTGTGTTTCATCCAAAGCTTTGATTTTCGATCACAGCCAATATTATGTACTTCGTTTTAACAGCAGGGAAGATGTGCGCATAACACCCATTCAGTTGCTTAGTACTTTAGGCGACAAAGCCTATATCGCTTCAGGGGTGGAAAAAGGTGACAGGGTCATATCGTCTGACGCCATACTGATTTATGACGCGTTAAATAACTAAAACAACCAGCTTTACACGTTAAAACTCATTTATGATTAAGGTACTGAGAAATATAATTGGCTTTTCTCTTAAAAATAAATATTTCATTCTTTTTGCATCGGCGCTCCTTATTATTGTCGGCATTTTCACTTTCCGGAATATGCCGATTGAAGCCTTCCCTGATGTAACAAATACTGAAATCAGCATTATCACGCAATGGCCGGGACGAAGTGCGGAAGAAGTAGAGAAATTTGTAACGATCCCGATAGAAATTGCCATGAACCCGGTGCAACAAAAGATCAGTCTCCGGTCTACCTCCATCTTTGGTCTTTCTTACGTTAAGCTGATATTTGATGATGAAGTAAAAGACCCGCAGGCCAGGCAACAGGTAATGAACCTGCTGGGCAATGCTAACCTGCCGGCGGGAATACAGCCCTCTGTTCAGCCACCTACCGGCCCTACCGGGGAAATATTTCGTTATTCCATTCGCAGTGACATAAGAGATGTAAGGGAGCTGAAGACCATGCAGGACTGGGTAATAGACCGCCAGTTAAGAGCGGTTCCCGGCGTGGGAGATGTGGTAAGCTTTGGCGGCAAAACCAAAACCTATGAAATAAAAGTAAACCCGGAAAAGCTCACTACTCTTAATATTACCCCGCTGGATGTTTTTACTGCTGTGCAAAAAACGAATATCAATATCGGTGGAGATATGATCATACAAAACAACCAGGCTTATGTGGTAAGAGGGCTCGGTTTGCTGAATGATATTGAGGAGATAAAAAATATCGTTATTCAAAATATCAATGGTGTTCCATTACTGGTAAAGGATGTAGCTACTGTTGAAATATCCAATGTACCGAGATTAGGCTGGGTTGCCAGGTCTGGCGCTTCACTTGATTCTGCTTCAGGTAAAAGAAAAATAATGGATGAAAAGGATGTGGTGGAAGCTATTGTGATAATGCGGAAGGGGGGAAATCCTTCGGAAGTAGTAAAAGCGGTAAAAGCAAAAATAGATAAGCTTAATAATTCCATTTTACCGGCTGATACGAAGATTATACCGTATTATGACCGGTCTGACCTGATCGAATATGCTACTCACACGGTACTGCATAACCTGATAGAGGGTATTCTGCTTGTAACATTGCTGGTCTCGCTGTTTATGTTCAACTGGCGTACGACCCTTATTGTATCTATCATAATACCAATGGCCTTGTTGTTTGCATTTATTTGTCTTCACCTGATGGGGATGTCGGCTAACCTGCTTTCGCTGGGAGCGGTGGATTTTGGTATTATTATAGATGGTGCCGTGGTAATGGTAGAGGGCATGTTTGTAATACTTGATCATACGGCGATGGAGGCGGGGATGGAACGATTTAATAAACTGGCCAAATGGGGATTGATTAAAAAGAACGGCGCTCAATTAGGGAAAGCTATCTTTTTTGCCAAGGTAATTATCATAACGGGGTTACTACCCATTTTTGCTTTCCAGAAAGTTGAGGGTAAAATGTTTTCCCCGTTGGCCTATACGCTTGGTTTTGCGCTGCTGGGTGCTCTTATTACCACGCTTACACTGGTACCCGTACTTATCAGCATGTTGCTCAATAAAAATGTGCATGAAAAACATAATCCTTTTGTGCATCATTTTACAGGTTTTATGCTTAATGGTTTTACCCGCGCCTGGAAAAATAAAAGAATTGTAGTGTTACTATCCATGATCATCATGGTAGTAGGGCTCTACTCGTTTAAATATCTTGGTTCTGAATTCCTTCCCGAGTTAGACGAAGGTTCGATCTGGTTAAGAGTACAAACTCCCTACAGTATATCGCTTGACAAGTCGGTAGAGATATCCACAACCGTTAGAAAGATACTGATGGATTTCCCGCAGGTGAAGTATGCGGTTTCGCAAACAGGCCGGCCCGATGACGGAACGGACGTTGCGGGATTTTATAATAATGAATTTTCAATCATGCTTTACCCGGAATCGGACTGGCAACCTAAAATTTCAAAAGAGGAACTGGTAGACCAAATGAATGCCAAACTTTCGACTTTGCCGGGTGTTAACCTCAATTTTTCACAGCCGATCATGGATAATGTGGAAGAAGCTGTTTCTGGTGTAAAAGGTTCCATTTGCGTAAAAGTGTACGGCGATTCGCTCAATTATATGGAAGGCAAGATTGATGAGGTTTACAATGTGCTGCGGAATGTGAGAGGAATAGAGGATCTGGGAGTCATTCACAACATCGGGCAACCGGAATTAGATATTGACCTTAACCAGCAAAAGATGGCTATTTACGGAGTGGCCACAGCTGATGCCAATGCCGTTATAGCCATGGCTATTGGTGGTTTTACTGCTTCCACTTTATATGAAGGGATCAAAACATTTGGCATACGTATACGTATGCCCGAAGAATTCAGGAAAACACCTGAAGATATCGGTAACCTGCTGGTACCAACCCAATCAGGAAGTAAAGTTCCCATCAAAGAAATTGCTACGATACGTCCGAAAACAGGACCTTGTCTTATTTTCAGGGATGAGAACGAACGGTATTCGGCAGTGAAATTCTCTGTCCGTGACAGAGATATGGGAAGTACTATTGCTGAAGCGCAGGAAAAAGTAAGCAAGGCTGTACAGTTAAAAAGAGGTTATACTATGGCATGGCAGGGAGATTTTGAAAATCAGCAACGGGCCCAAAAAAGGCTGGCACAGGTGGTGCCTATCAGTTTGTTGCTGATATTCCTGTTGTTATTCACCATGTTTGGTAACCTGAAAGATGCAGCGCTGGTCTTTTTAAATGTACCCTTTGCCATTGTGGGTGGTATTATAGCACTTCATTTAACTGGCACCAACTTCAGCATCTCTGCCGGTATTGGCTTTATTGCTTTATTTGGTATTTGTATACAGGATGGGGTTTTGTTGATAACTGTATTCAAACAAAACCTTGACAAGATAAAGGGACAACCTAGTTTTCTTTACAGTGCAATAAAATTGGGGGTAAATTCCCGTATACGTCCAGTAATGATGACGGCGTTAATGGCTGCCATCGGTTTGCTCCCAGCCGCAGTATCACATGGTATAGGATCTGAAAGTTCCCGCCCCCTGGCAAGGGTGGTAATAGGTGGTATACTATGCGCCATGTTATTTTCTCTATGGGTTTTTCCATTAATATTTGGATGGGCTTATCGAAAAGTGGATACCAAGCACCAGGCCGAAATAGATACAGGAATTTAAACAGTATCGCTAAATGGCCTGTATATAAATAAGTACGGGCCATTTTTTGGTACCTATTGTTTAAACTAAACTTTGGCGGATTAATATCATTCAGTCTGTAAATACTTTTTGAATGCCTTTAATAAAAAATAAATTAATACTCACCTTTACTTTTTTGGTACAGGTAACACATGGTTACACACAAAATAACACAACCAGTAATCCGCCGGTATTCCACCGGGATCGTTTCACCGGGGTATTGATTACAGAAACTATTACCGGGCTGGCCATTACGCTTGGATTAAACTATTTATGGTATAAAAAATTCCCACATAGCCGGTTTCATTTCTTTAATGACAACAGCGAATGGCTTGGAATGGACAAAGCCGGACATGCTACCACTGCTTATAATATTGCCGCTGTTCAAAACGATATAATGCGCTGGACTGGTATGCGGCCCGGTACCGCAGCGCTAACCGGTTCATTAACGGCACTATGTTTTATGACGATGATTGAGTTAATGGATGGTCATTCTGCAAAGTGGGGGTTTTCCAAAGGCGACATGGTTGCCAATATAAGTGGTTGTTTGCTGTTTCAATTACAGCAATGGGCATGGCATGAACAACGGATTGAATTAAAATATTCTTTTCACAAAACAATTTTTCCCCGGTATAATAGTGACGAGTTAGGAAAAAATATATGGCAACAAATGCTGAAAGATTATAATGGTCAGACCTACTGGCTTTCATTTAACATTGCTTCCTTTTTACCGGCATCTTACAACGTTCCCAAATGGCTTAATGTTACTGCCGGCTATGGAGCTGAGGGTATGACCGGGGCCCGGTTTAATCCAACTTTCAATAATGGAAATAAATTGCCGTCGTTTGAGCGTTACCACCAATATTATTTAGGATTAGATACAGATCTTTTCAGAATAAATAATCTTACTGAATTTACCCGCAGTTTATTAAAAATAAACCGCACCATAAAACTTCCGGCTTGTGTTTATGAATGGGATTCACTGAAAAAGCAAAAAAAATTTATACCTTTTTATTTTTAAAATGATTAAACACATTACCATTCAATATGTGCCCGAACACCAAAAACACTGGCCGGTCCCCTGTCCCGGTTATAACCGGGATTAATGATTAATTGATAATCGAAAGAAAGGAAAAAATTGGAAGTAACGGAGGCAGCGTAATACGTTTCAAAAATATTTTCCAGGCCTTTATTGAGCTTTCCATCGCCTATAATAAAACCATATCCACCGTTTTGGAGAAACGTTTTATGTAGTGGTGAAATATCATTCCATACAGTCGCTATACCTAACACGTCTTTTTTTCCATACCATTTAGATCCCTTAAGTGAAAAACCAAAGTTAAAGCTCCTGTCAATTTCTGTAAAAGCCCATGAAGCATATTTACCATATCTATTTTTGCCTGCGCAAAAACATTACAGCAAAATATTACCGTGAGAACAAATAAACAAAACGTCTTCCCCAGATAATTTCTCTTTAATTAAATTAAAAAATAATTAACCGTAAATATTATACGCCGCTTCTGCCCGATTTACTCACTAAACCGAATTTACCTAATATCTTTCTGCCCCTTGCACTACGCATAAAGCGGTGTTCCAAGGAATAAATGATGGGTAAAATAAGTAAGGTTAGTATCGTAGAAGTAATTAATCCGCCTATCACTACAATGGCCAATGGCTTTTGTGCTTCTGACCCCACACCGTGTGAAACAGCAGCAGGAAACAAACCAATAGCTGCCATTAAAGCGGTCATCACTACTGGTCTTACCCTGGATAATACCCCTTGTTCAATTGCCTCGTGCAAATGCATTTTTGCATCCAGGTTTTTTCTGAATACAGATATTAAGATCACACCATTCTGAATACAAATACCAAACAAGGCAATGAAACCAATACCCGCAGATATACTAAAGTTCATACCAGTAATATGCAACGCAAGGATACCTCCAATTAATGCAAAGGGTACATTAAGTATGGTAAGCACCGCATCTTTTACATTACCAAAAGTGATAAATAATATCAGGAAGATACCCAGCAAACATAAAGGCACTACCTGTGATAATGTTTTAGTAGCTCTTTGCTGGTTTTCAAATTCACCATTCCATGTCATAGAATAACCGGCCGGAAGATTTACCACTTCATCTACTTTTTGCTGTGCTTCTTTAATAGTGCTTCCTAAATCTCTTCCACGAATAGAAAACTTTACCGGTATATATCTTTCATTATTATCACGGTACACAAAGGCCGGGCCTGTTAATGTACGGATCGTTCCAATTTCTTTAATGGGGATTTTAACTCCGTCTTGTGTTGGCACCATTAACCTTTCAATTTTCTCCTCTGTATTACGGAAATCTTTTTGATAGCGGATACGAATATCAAACTTTCTTTCGTTTTCATATAACTGGGTAGCAGCTTTACCACCAATGGCCATTTCAATTACCGCCTGTGCATCCGCAGTACTAACTCCATACAAAGCCATCTTCTGCTGATCCAGTTCTATCCTGAACTCCGGCTGACCAAGATTTCTTAATATACCAAGGTCTTCAATACCGGCAACACCAGATAAAACTTTTTGCACCCGGTTGGCCAATGTATCTAATGTTATAAACTCGGGGCCAAATATTTTTACTGCTAAAGAAGCCGGTACACCTGCTACGGCTTCTTCTACATTATCGCGGATGGGTTGAGAATAGTTTAAGATCAAACCCGGTAACTTCTTTAACTGCTGATCAATAGAATCAATCAGTATATCCGTAGTTACTCCTTTTCTCCATTCGTCTTTTGGTTTCAGGTCCACGGCTATCTCCACGTTAAAGAATCCTTTGGGATCTGTTCCGTCATTGGTTCGCCCAATTTGCGCCAGCGTATGTTTTACTTCCGGAAAATGACGGATAGCTTCTGTCATCTTATCAGATATTTCTCTTGATTCAGTAAGCGAAGCACTCATGGGCAATTGCGATTTAACCCATAATGCTCCTTCATCGAGTTCGGGTAAAAATTCTGATCCCAAAAGTTTTGCCGAGAAAAAGGTAACAGTCATTATACTTATGGCCACTAATAAACTCGTTTTTGGATATTTATACGTTTTAGAAAAAAGTGAATGAATGCCTTTCTCAAAAAATTTTACAACGGGATTATGTTTCTCTCTTACATTTCTTTTTAATAAAACACTGGATAAAGCAGGAACTAATGTAAGGGTAAAGATCAATGCGCCCAACAACGCAAAACCTAAAGTATATGCTAATGGTGAAAACATTTTTCCTTCCACCTTTTGAAATGCGAAGATGGGAATCAAACAGGTAATGATAATGAGTTTTGAGAAGAAGATGGCTTTACCCATTTCCGTTCCTACCTGTTTAAACAAACCAAGTTTAGCCAATTTATTAAATTTCTCCATCCCAACTTCTCTGGCACGATGGTCCAATGCCACAAACAATCCTTCTACCATTACCACGGCCCCGTCGATGATGATACCAAAGTCAACTGCCCCTAAGGAAAGCAGGTTGGCTGACATTCCTTTTAACCGCATACAAATAAAAGCAAATAATAAAGCCAGGGGAATAATAATACTTACTGTAACCGTTGTTCTCCAGTCAGCCATAAACAGCATAACAATTACGGTTACCAGTATAATACCTTCAATCAAATTATCCATTACAGTATGCGTGGCATAATCCATCAGCACTGTACGATCATAAAAGGTATCAATCTTTACATCCTTTGGTAAGATTTTATTATTGAGCTGATCAACTTTCTGGTGAATACGGTTCAGTACTTCTGTTGGATTCTCTCCTTTACGCATCACTACAATTCCTTCAATCACATCTTCTTCTTTGTCTTTTGACACTTGTCCAAGTCTTGGTTTCCCTGCTTCTTTCACCTCTGCCACATTCTTCACCAGTATGGGTACTTTATTAATTTTGGTTACAATAACATTTTCTATTTCCTGTACATTATTCAATAAACCAATTCCCCGTACTACATAAGCCTGTCCATTTCTTTCAATCACATCTCCGCCTACATTCACATTACTTTTAGCTACTGCGTTATATACATCCAGGGAAGTTAACCCATACTTTGCGAGATAATTAGGATTTACACTAATCTCATAGCTCAGCTCTTCTCCACCGAAACTATTTACATCTGCTACGCCAGGTACAGATTTAAACTGCCTGTCCAATACCCATTGCTGAATGGTGTTTAATTCACGAATAGATTTTGTTTTACTTCTTAACGTGTACCGGTAAATTTCCCCGGTAGGTCCATAGGGCGGTTCTACTTCCGCTTTAATTCCTTCAGGCAAATCCACATTACCAATACGACTCATTACCTGTTGCCGTGCAAATGCATCATCCACATCATCTTCAAAAATCAACCGGATATAAGAAAGACCAAAAGAAGATGTAGTACGGAGGTTTATTTTCTTTTGCACCGAATTGAGTGCTATCTCTAATGGAATTGAAACAAATTTTTCCATTTCTTCAGCACTGCGGCCCGGCCATTGTGTGATAATGATGATCTGTGTATTGGTAACATCCGGAAACGTTTCAATGGGGGTTTTTTGGAAACTAAAAAATCCAATAACAGCAATAATCGCCGTTAAAAAGAAAACAAAATACCGGTGACGAAGAGAGAAATGTATGATTTGTTTAATTAGTCTTACCATAACTTTGTTTTACTATATACTGCTTCAGTGTCAGCAATTATTGATTTTGTATAAACTGATTGAAGATCATCAATGCATATTTGGTGATGAGTTTTTGTCCGGGTTGTATACCATCATTGATATATGTTTTTCCTCCTACAACTTTTATGATAGTAATTGGTAAAACTTTCAGATCACAATTACTATTATAAGCCACCACGAAACTTTTTCCATTTTCTTCAATTACGGCTGCTGAGGGAATACAAATAGCCGGTTTTCCTTCTGTATTTGTTACAGTAATGTTGGTGAACATTTCTGGTTTTAAAAGAAAATCGGGATTATTCAATCTGATTTTTACTTTTAATACTTTATTTACCGGGTCAAGTACCTGGCTTATTTTATCTATTGTACCATTGTAAATTTTATCCGGGTAAGCCAATGTAGAAACTTTAACCTGGTTACCTTCTTTTACTTTAGCAATATCCGCTTCAAAAACATTAGCCCATACCCATACATCTTTCAAATCAGAAATTGTAAACATATTATCACTCATATCCTGGCGAATAAAGTTGCCGCTGTTTACTTTCTTTTCCACCACATAACCATTGGCAGGGGCTACAATAGTATAAACCCCACCCGCCTTTGTATGTCCTCCTCCATTTATTGAAATGAGTGAATTAATTTTTTCGCTCATCGCCAGTGCTTTTTCATAATTCTGTTTTGCTTCTTCATATTCCCGCTGACTGCTGATTCCGTTTTTGTACAATGACGCAGCATTATCCATCGCTCTCTTTGTAATTTTTACATCAGCTTCAGCGCTGGTTAAGTCAGCATAGTTACCGGCAACATCAGCACTTTTTATTTGAGCTAACACTTGTCCTTTGCTAACTTTATCTCCCAAAGAAACTTTTACTTCCAGCACCTGTCCACTGGCATTAGGAAAAACTTTAATTACTGTGTTTTCATTAAAAGCTACTTCCCCTGATAAGTGCAGTTCATTCTCAATCGGACACATAGCAACACTGTCTGTTTGTACCATATGTTGCATGGTATCACTCAGGCAAAACTGTTTTTTTTCTTTTTTAGCAATTTGTTTTTCTTTACAGGAATTCACTATGCTAATGGTAATTACAAGGCTCAGTGAAAAAATAATTCTGTTCATGATTTATAGCTTAATAATGTCTTTACCTACAGTATAATTTAATTCATCTGCAGCTGCTACCAGGTTACTGTGTTGCTGCAATAATTTTAATTTGGTGTCTTTGTAAACATCCATAAAATCAATAAACTCCAATAAGCTTACCTTGCGTTCACGATAGCTGTTCAGCATGTTTTGAAAAAGAGAGTCGTAATTTTCAGAGAAATCCAGTTGCTGAAAATTATTTACCTGCTGAAAATATTTGAGAGAAGTATAGGCTTTATTCACTTCCTGCTGAATACTGCTGATCGCCTGTTCAGTTGCAGCTTGTTGCGATTTTATAGCGTATTGTGCAGATTTGATATTTCCCTGGTTACGGTTAAATATATTTAAAGGGAGCGAAAACTGCAGTCCGACAAAGCTTGGTACATAGGTACTTCGTTGATCATATTCCATTCCAACACTTACATCCGCTTTAGCGAGTGATTTTTGGTAAACAAGATTATGTTGCTGGAACTGTAATGCAGTTTTCGCAGATTGAGCATCTCCCCTTACAGCCAAAGCTGTATCCGTCAATTCATTTAAACCCGGTACTGCTGTTGTTGTTAAAAAAGGGAAATTATAATTCATTTCAGGTTTAATAAAACTGCTGTCTTTATTTTGTAACAACAAGTGTATTTCTGACTGCAGCGGAATAAGTTGTGATTGTATACCAACAATTTCATTGTTCAAACTAAATAACAAGGCTTTAATCCGCATATTTTCCTTAAGGGAAATATTGCCCTGTTGCAGTTGCACATCCATTCCGGCCACCAGTTTATTCAACTCTGTAATTTCGGTATCATAAACCCGCTTTGCTTTGAGTAATTGATTTACACTTAATAAATCACTGTGCAGCGTATATCGTAATGTCCGGATAAGATCATTAAACTGCTGTTCTGATATTTTGGTATTATCAATAGCTAATTGTGCCAGCTTATTTCTTTTGCCGGCAGTACGAATAAGTTGTGCTACCTCCACATAAACCTGGCCGGCCTCTCGGTTATGCTGAAAAAATTTGCCATCATAAATGTTTTGATCGGTATTTAAAACAGGATTATCCCAAAGCCTGGCTTGTTTTATTAAAGCCCTGTTCGCATCAATATTATAGCGGGCGGCTAATATCTCCAGGTTATTCTGTAAAAAAACTTTTTCAGCCTCATCCAAACTGATACTGGTTGTATCTTTTTGAGCCTGTGCAGATAATGATGATAAAATTAAAAAAAACAGTGCTATCGGCGGTTTCATTATGAACGAATTTCAAAATTCGTCGCAAAAGTAAAGAAGTATTAAATTAAGTTTGATAATTTATTGCTAAATTAAGCCACATTCACCGGTGCATTCAGCCGGAAACCAACACCGTGAATTGTTTCCAGGATGATGTTGGGATCTGCTTTAAAATGTTTACGCAGTTTTGCAATAAACACATCCATACTACGTCCCAGGAAATAATCATCTTTACCCCAAACATTCAATAACACTTCTTCACGACGGAGAATTTGATTGGTATGTTCGCAAAAGAAACGAAGCAGGTCTGCTTCCCTTTGTGTAAGATTAGACACTTCACCATTGATGTATAGTTTTAAATCACCATAAGAAAACCGGAGTTTTCCCAGTTGATACTCCTTGTTATTATCTGCCTGCAATTTCTTTGACCTCCGCAGAAATACCTCCATCCGCATCATCAGTTCTTTTATGCTGAATGGCTTGGTAATATAGTCGTCGGCACCGGAAGAAAATCCTTTAATTTTATCTTCTTCCATTGATTTTGCAGTGATGAACAAAATGGGCAGCCAATCTGTCTTTTGGCGTATTTTTTTGGCCACAGCAAACCCATCTTTATTGGGCATCATTACATCCAGCAAACAAATATCAAATTCTTTTTGCTGAAATTGCTGTAACGCCATATCACCATCGGTACATAATACCACTTCATAACCATCTTCCTGCAGGTTGTCTTTAATTACAAAACCTAATGAAGCATCATCTTCTGCGAGTAATACTCTTGCTTTTGTCATAGCTGTACAATTTATTGTGTCGGCAGCAATATTCTAAACTCTGTACCTATACCCGGAATACTGTTTACCGTGATTTTGCCGTGATGGGCGTCAATTACTTTTTTAACAAAATTGAGGCCCAGCCCAAAACCTTTTACATTATGCACATCACCGGTAGGCACCCTGAAAAATTTTTTGAATATATCTTTCTGATATTTTGTTTCTATACCAATACCGTTATCTCTTACAGCAATAAAATAATCTTCCTCCTCTTTCCCGGTTTCTATTACAATATGTGGTTCGTCAGCATATTTTAATCCATTTTCCACCAGGTTAATAAATGCCTGTTCTATATGGGCTTTATCAGCATAGATAGAAAGTCCGTTTTCGCTGAGTTTAAA
Organism: Sphingobacteriales bacterium; assembly: GCA_003963365.1. Classification (GTDB taxonomy): domain Bacteria; phylum Bacteroidota; class Bacteroidia; order Chitinophagales; family Chitinophagaceae; genus AWTP1-9. Next base: position 230,801 of record RXJG01000004.1, on the reverse strand, counting down.
ATCAACTTTAGCATGTTTGGATTCAACAAGTGGTTCCACTTTAGCCACCGCCTGTTGTATGATTTCATTGATAGAAAACCGTTCTTTTTCTAATGGCAGTATTTTATGTTCTTCCAGGTAGGCAACGCCCAGTAATTTATCTACTTGTTTTTGCAGGTGCTCTACCTGTTTACCCATTATATCTGCATATTTTGCCATTCTCTCTGGTTGTTTGCGGATGTTTTCATCCACCATCGTATCACAGGTAATCTTCATTACCGCCAGTGGTGTTTTAAATTCATGTGTGAAGTTGTTTACAAAATCTTTTTGCACCTCATACAAAAATCTTTGACGGTATAAATAGAAAAGACTGATGGCCAGGCCTATTAAAGTTATTAAAAGCAATAAGCTGCTCACAATCCAGAAACTTAACCGGCCAATCAGGTATGAATCACGATGTGGAAACGAAAGCATGATGTAGTGAAAATCTCTTTTAATAACAGGCATTGCCACCAGGCTTTTGGCCACATCTTCTTTACCAGTAACAAACAGGCATGTTTTAAATGTAAACTGCTTTTGTTTAGTGTTATATACTGCCACACAGGATTCAGTATTTAAAGAAAAATCGTTGAACTCTTTTTGTACATCCCGTTCCAGCACATCATAGGCGGGCAATGAATCCACCCGCATTAAATATGTTTTATCATCTATTTTTTCAATGCTCTCTTTGGTAGCAGTACCAAAATTAGCCCAGTCAAAATCTTCATAAATACCATTCATTACCCTTACCACGTTTATATGAAACTGCTGTTTCTCGAAAGAATAAACCCTGCTTAACCATACGAGTTGAAATACGAGAATAACTCCCATTACCACTGTGAGCAGGATCATGATCAGCCTGAGTACTTTTGAACGCATGAAATAATATACTGGTTCAGTTATACAAAGTTGCAAAGGAATTAACGAAACACATACCGCATTTGGTTAAGTGCATGTTAACTTGCTTTAGTAAATTTATATTACAATTCAATTAGTTGATTTTTAAGTTGAACGTTGTTTTATATGCATATACATAAATTTATTCTGAGCTTTCTTTTAAGCACCCTTATTTATTCCTGTAATTCTTCTCACCGGGAAGTATCCAAATTGCCTGAAGTAAATCCAAAAGACAGTTCAACACAGGTGATGAAAACGATTTACCTGAGCTTTGACGACGGGCCACTGGAAGGAAGCGAGGATATAAATGATGCTGTAAATAAAGAGCAAATAAAAGTGACTGTTTTTGTTGTTGGACAGCATGCAATAAAAGATGACCGAATGAAAAGTTTTTATAAACTTTATCAAAACAATTCTTTTATTGAAATTGGTAACCATAGTTTTTCGCATGCCCATAATCAATATGAAGCATTTTATAAAAACCCCGTAACTGTTCTCAAAGACTTTCAAAAAAACCAAACCGTTTTGTCCATTCCTGATAAGATAGCCCGTGAGCCGGGAAGAAACATATGGCGGTTAAAAGACATAAGGATTAATGATGTAAACAGTGGTGCTGCATCAGCAGACTCATTATACAAAGATGGGTTTAAAGTTTTTGGCTGGGATATTGAATGGCAGCATGACGGGAAAACAGGTGTTCCCATACAAACCGTGGATGATATGGTTTCATTAATTGATAAAAAGCTTACTGAAAATAAAACGGTGAAGAAAGATAATTTGGTTTTGCTGGCACATGATGAAATGTTTCGCAACGGATGGGAAGAGAGTGAACTGAAACAACTCATTCAAAAATTAAAAGATAAAGGTGGCTATCGTTTTGAGCACATGAGCAGGTACCCGGATTAATTTTATTTCAATTCCTGCCTTATTTTATTTACTAATTCATTTACATTATTATCAAAATGATGACCACCGGGAAGTGTAATATTTTTATAATTCCGGATTTTTAATTCACTCATGGGAAAATTATCATCGTCTTCCCCAAATAAAAAAAGAAACTGGCAGGTTGTGGTTTTATTAATTTCATCCACCACACTCCTTCCATTTTTACGGCGATAGCCGAGCATTTCAGACACGTGTACTTCAAAATCAGTTTTAGGAGAAGGAGACAACAGTACCTGGTAAGTAATTTTTTTTCTCCATTCTTCACCAATATTATTGTAAACAAAGGGCATCACATCTGCACCGAAAGAATAACCCAGCAGCAGTACTTTACTCCGTTTCCATTCATTCACATTTTTTTTTAATAAAGCCTGTATATCCGCCCCCGTTTGCTGTGGTGTTTTTCTCTCCCAAAAATAGGCTTTGGCATTCAATGCAATTACCGGGTAACCTGCATTTGAAAACTCCTGTATCAATTGTGTTGAAAATTTATTCCACCCCCCATCACCACTGATGTATAACAGTACCGGTTTAGTAGTGTCTTTGTTACTGGCTATAATTTTTGCCGGCAAAGTATTTATATCTGTTTGGGTAAAACCACATAAAGAAGTAAGTAAGAAAAAGTATAATAGTTTAAATTTCATTATTGGGGCTGCATTACTTTGTTAAGTGCAGCCGGCAAACGTACTAAATCAAAATCATTTTCATACACCAGATATTTATTAAGCCATTCGCTGGCATATTTTTCTTTAAAGCTGCGCTGCCCCTGGTAGTGACGGTAACGTTTTATTTTTTCCGCTGCAAATTTTACTATACGTTCTGCTGTTGAGTCCGGTTTTTCAAAACCAGTCATAGGCACTAAACCAAGATTGATATACCGGAAGTTATTTTCCCTGGCATAATTAATGAGCTCAACAATTAATGCATCCATACATCCACCGGGTGCATCAGCCGTTTTCCGGATCATATCGTAGGTACATTCTTCCGGTGTAAAATCAGGAATAATATTCAAAAATGCCACCACTTTACCGGTTTCGTCACGAACCAGAATAATATCCTGTGCCTGTAATTGTGCTGCATCAAACATTCCCTGCGAAAATATCAGTTCCGATTTATGATAGTTTTCCAGCCATTCATCAGAAACCGTTTTTAGTTCCTTTAGTAATGCAGCTGGTTGCGGTGCTTTGCTTAAAAAAGTGGTATATCCTTTTTTTTGCAAACTGTTTAATCCGTTGCGTAAAGACTTGCGGTCTTTGCCTTCAAGCTTAAATTCATTTACATCAACAATGGCTTCCTGCCCTATAAATAATTTCTTTTTATTGAGTGCTTCAAAGAAATACATACTGCCCTCATCCACCCGGTAAAAAGCTGTTTTCAGTCCCATGCGGCGGCAATGCTGTTCAAAATCTTTCAGCATATCTGTTTTCCTGTTCTCTGCACAAACCGGTTCTTCCAGTACAACCGCAAACCCGTTAGCAATGCGGTAAGCAATAAACCCTTCCCATTCATCTGAAATAAATAATAGTTTATCGGGATAAATTTTAAAACAATCCACTGCGGATGATCCATATTGAGACAAATAAAATTTCGCTTTTTCCAGTGACTGATTACTGGTGGAATATTGAAAAATATATGGCCTGATTAAAGTATAAAAGAAAAAACCCCAGGATAAAAAACCCAGTGCATTAATCATCACCATAAACTCCCTTCCAAAACGGGTAATGGGGTGCAATGTTGGGTTTTGTAATAATAAGAAACTGCCTGCTGCATAACCTAATGATTGTTTCCAGGTAAAATCAACGCCAAAATGTTTTACATCAATAAAATAAAAACCAATGGCACCGAAAATAAACACGGCTATAAACACTAATAAAGCAGTGGAAATACCCAGTTTTATTAAACGGGCACTGCTTTTAGTACGGTATTCCCTTGATGTAAATAATAAAATAACAATAGTAATAAAAGCGATGATTGCTTCTTCATAATCCAATGCCTTACTGAGGTTACCTACCAACGAAAGTACTGATAGTACCAGCGCTATAACCCATGCAGAACGAAAACCCCGGATTAAAAAAGCTGCGGTAATAAATAAAGCCGCTCCAATAAATATTACCAGTAAATTAGAAGCATGAATGGATGATACCGGTAAAAATTCTTTTACCCGTTTTAACCTTTCCGTAATGGGAGGGGTAACTACAGATAAAATATTTACCACTCCCAAAACAAAAATCATAATAGCAGGCGCCAATCGCAGGAACAATTGTTTGCCCTTCATTGCAAAAGCAATAATACCTGCAGCTAATGGCAACCAAAACTCAAACAAACGGTATAACACAGAAATAGCCAGCCCCTGTTGCTCAGTATAACCAAAAGTGGAAAGTATATAAACCAATGATAATTCCACAGCCCCTAATCCACGTAAGAAAGGTGAAATCACCATTAGTACAATAGAAACTATATAGGCAATACTGGCTGCAGAAAGCGCCGCCGGTTCACCTAAAGCTTTCATGGCAATGTATAAGTGAACAATACCACACAATTCCACACCAACAGAAAATAAAATACTTAGCAGGATTTTTTTAGAATCTACATTCACCAAAAACAATTCGTCTATTTTATTAGTCAGTGCCGGAAATCTTTTTATAAGAAAGCGGTAAACCACTCCTTTCTTTTGCAACGAAACAGTAACACTTATTAAAAACGCCAGTAATAAAGCCACCAGCAAAATTCCTATCCATGCTTTTTGCATATTACCTGAATAAAACAGGGCATATACCAATACAGGCAACCCAACAATAAATACGGTTGACATACCGGTAAACGCATAAATAGCAGATGCCTGGTGTACCTGCGTTTTGGTAATATGTGTTTTACGAAGACTGGATGGAGAATAGGCAAGGGCACTTACACCACCCGCTGGCAAAAAAATACTCAGGAGGTTACGCTTAAGAAATAATTCCACCGCAGTAAACCAATGAAGATTTGCCTTTACTGCCGCAAAGGAAGCCATATACATAGCAGCCTGTAACAAAATATACACAACTGTTAGCAGCAACCCAACGGTTACCCATAGTTTATCAGCGTTTTGGATATGTGTGCCAATGGCCAGTAACTCGTGCCGCTCGTGCCGGAAGAAATATACAGCGATGAACAATAGCAATAAAGCCAGGATCTCCCGCCAGTAAAGTTTTTGAATAAAAGCTGTGGCTTTATGAAACCAGTTTTTGTTCATAGAAGGGTTAACTCTAATAATTATGGCCTTTTCGATTCGGTAGCTGCTGGGTAAAAAAACTGTTGCAAAGTTCAAGTTAGAACATTTAAATTAAGCAAAAACAATGTAAAAACTTCGTTAACAACCCTGTTTCACTTAACATACGTTATTCGTACGTTAATCAGCCCTGCAAATTTTTGATTAGCATAAATACACTTCAATTTTACACAGGAATTATGCCGGCTGTAAATTATTCCTCTGTCAACAAAATGCTGTCGGTCGGTTAACTCCTGAATGAAGGGCTCCTGCGCTATTTGAGGATAACCCTTCATTCTCTCTTTATATACTATCTTTGATTGGTATCAGCATAAAATCTTTCATTCTATATGTAATACCTTTGATTGGCATTTATGAGTAACCACACGCAGCAAATTTTTCAAACCGATAACCCTTCCCGCTGGCGGAGGTTAAAATGGACGTTTCGTATTTTCTTAATGATATTTCTTTTTTTCCTGGTGGTTTTAGTATTTGCTATGATCAGGGGATTCAATCCTTCCATACCTAACCTGGAAGAAAAAGGAAGAGAATATGCGAATAAATTAGATCCTTCTAAATCATTAACATTATCATCCAAACTAAACAGGAAGTATAAGGGTATAAAAGATTTTTTAGCTAAGAAGGAAAAGGAAGATTCACTCAGAAAAAAACAAGGCAAAGAAAACCCTACTAAAAAAATCCCCTATATCCGGGGGGCTTTTTATACTGCCTGGAGGCCAAATAGTGATTCTTATAAATCGCTGGAAAAAAATGGCGATAAGCTAAATACCATTTTTCCCGAGTGGTTTTTCATCGATACACTCAATGGTAACCTGCATCCGGTCATTGATACGGCCGGCTTAAATTTAATGAGGCAATACAAACTGGATGTGCTGCCAATGCTTACCAACTACTCAAAAAAAATAGAAGACTTTGACGGGGCTCTTGCTCACTCGATTCTTTCAAATAAAAACAAAAGATCTCTTTTTATAAAACAGTTGGTAGATACGTTAAGTTATTACCAGTTACAGGGGATAAATATAGATTTTGAAGAATTAAAAGAAAAAAAGAGCAGTAACCTGGTTGATTTTTTAAGGGAAGTTAAAAATGCTTTTATTAAGAAGAACTTATTGGTTACTATAGATGTACCCCCTTCCAATAAAGATTATGATTATAAAAATATTGCTGCATATGCCGATTATATAATTTTAATGGCGTATGACCAATTTGCCCCACCTTCCGAACCAGGGCCAATCAGCAGTCAAAAGTGGGTGGAACAATCGCTGGATGAAACTGCCAAAGAAATACCTTCTGAAAAAATTATTTTAGGCATAGCTGCTTTTGGATATGACTGGAGCAGTAATAAAAAAGTTTCACGAGATACTTCTTATTCATACAACGAGATTATTAATAACGCTAAGATTTCGAATGCCACTATTGATTATGATAATGATACTTATAACCTTAATTACAGTTATACAGAAGAAAAAAAAGATGGAAATGGCGCCGTGGTAAAAGTAGATCACGAAGTTTGGTTTACAGACGCTGCCACTACATTTAATATCCTCAGATTTAGCGATGAGTATGCCACCGCAGGCACTTCAATTTGGGTTTTGGGTAGAGAGGATAAAAGAATATGGAAGTTTTATGACAAAGATTTAAGCAACGATGGATTAGATGCCCAGCCTTTTGATTTCAATTCATTAGCTTATGTTCCCTCTATACCGGATAATGTAAAATATACTGGTACCGGTGAAATTTTGGATATTGCTTCCACACCCCAAAGAGGAAAGCTAAACTTAGAAATTGATACAACAGACCGTTTAATAGCTGAACAAACATATATTGAACTTCCATCCGGCTATATTATTAAAAAATTTGCAGAAGATACCACGGAAGGGCGGGGGCATAAACTTATTCTTACTTTCGACGACGGACCCAGCGCTGAATACACACCAAAAATTTTAAATATCCTTGAAAAAGAAAAAGTACCTGCCACTTTTTTTATAGTCGGGTTGCAGGGAGAAAGTAACATACCCATTCTTCAGCATATTAATAAAAACGGTTACGAAATAGGCAATCATACATTCACGCATAATAATATTGCAAAGATGAGTCCTGAGCGGGCAGAGGTAGAGATGAAGCTTACCCGCTTATTAATTGAAAGTATTACCGGTCGCTCCACTATTTTATTCCGTGCACCTTACAACGCCGATGCTGAGCCGAAAACTTACGAGGAATTAGAGCCAATTGCACGCAGCCGGGAAGAAAATTACCTGACTATAGGCGAAAGCATCGATCCAAATGACTGGCAGGAAGGAGTAAATGCTGATAGTATTTTTAACAGAACCATCAGGCAAATAATTGAAAGAAATGCCAGTATTATTTTATTACATGATGCCGGTGGTGAATCCAGGCAAGCAACGGTTGATGCATTACCGAGGATAATTGAATACTGCAGGCAGAAAGGGTATGTGTTTACTACGGTAGCAGATTTAATGGGCAAAACAAAAGACGATGTAATGCCGCTTGTCCCTCCATCCGGGGATGGTTGGTTAATTAAACTCAATTTCTTCTTAGCTGAGTTTGCGTACTGGAGCGGACATATTCTTTTTGCTTTATTTATTGTAGGCATTTTTCTTTCTGTAGGCAGAATGATTATGATGGCGGTACTGGCGGCATTACAAAAAAGAAAAGATAACGGAGTGACCTATTCACTTCCCTCAGATTTACCACTGGTGAGTATTATTGTTCCTGCATATAATGAAGAAGTAAATATTGTACGCACTATTGAAAGTTTATTAAACCAGGATTATCCCAACTTTGATATTATAGTGGTGGATGATGGCTCCAGAGACAGTACCTATGAAAAAGTATCTTCCTCTTTTAAAGATTATCCCAAAGTAAAAATATTTACCAAACCCAATGGGGGTAAAGCCACGGCTTTGAATTATGGCGTTAATTTAAGCACCGGTGATTTTGTTGTGTGTATTGATGCTGATACTCAGTTAAAGCAAGATGCTGTAACTGAATTGATGAAGCTCTTTTCCTCTCCTGCGGGGGAAGGCCGGGAGGGGGTTGTTGGCGCTGTGGCGGGTAATGTAAAAGTGGGGAACGAAATTAACCTGCTTACCAAATGGCAGAGCATTGAATACATTACTGCACAAAATTTTGACCGCCGTGCTTTTGATTTACTGAACTGCATAACCGTGGTACCGGGTGCTATTGGTGCCTTCCGCAAACAGGCTATTGCCGACGCCGGTTATTTTACGATGGACACACTGGCCGAAGATTGTGATCTTACCATGCGGATGCTGCGCCACGGTTATGTTATCCGTAACTGTACTTCCGCTATCTCTTTTACAGAAGCTCCTGAATCTGTATCGATGTTTTTAAAACAACGTTTCCGCTGGAGCTTTGGGGTAATGCAATGTTTCTGGAAACACCGGGATACTACTTTCAATCCAAAATATAAAAATTATGGAATGATAGCTATGCCCAACATTCTTATCTTCCAGATGATCTTGCCATTTCTTGCCCCGTTGGCCGATCTCATTTTACTGAGCAGTATTGTTATTGCCGCTTTGGGAATTATACAGGCCAGTGTGGGTCATATACTGTTGTATTATCTTGTATTTACGTTAGTGGATATGGCGGGAGCCGCCCTTGCCTTTGCCTTTGAAAAAGAAGATCATAAAAAATTATTATGGATCATTCCCCAGCGGTTTATTTACCGGCAATTAATGTATTATGTGCTGATCAAATCTTTCCGTAAAGCCTTAAAAGGTGAATTACAGGGTTGGGGTAAACTTAAACGAACCGGCAATGTAACTGCTGTGGGAACTTAACCAATCATTCACCCTATCTTCGGGTTTAAGCGTTACATTTGCAATCAATTTTTTAAAAAGTGGCAACAGACGCACAGGAAAGGAAATCGTTTTTTAACCGCATCCGGGGTGACCGCAGTGATAAAGCTGAAATGAGCTTTATTGATCATTTGGAAGAACTGCGCTGGAATATTGTTCGCTCTGTTATTGCTATTGCTATTGCAGCGGTAGGTTGCTTTATTTATATTGACTGGATTTTTGATCATGTAATAGCAGCCCCCCTGTCTAATAACTTTGTTACTTACCGTTGGATTTGTGATTTGAGTCATAAACTCAATATGGGTGATTCACTCTGTATGCCACCCATCAATCCCCATCTTCAATATACTACTTTAGGTGGCGCTTTTTACGGAAGCATTAACCTGGCAATGACGCTTGGTTTTATTATTGCTTTTCCTTATGTATTATACCAGGTATGGAAATTTGTACGTCCAGCCCTCAAAGAAAATGAATTGAAATATACCCGTGGCATCGTTTTTTGGGTAACCTTTTTTTTCGTTTTAGGTTGTTTATTTGGTTACTATATCCTCACCCCTTATACCACCAACTTTCTCTTTTCCTACAATATGGGTACAAAAGGGATTGTAGAAAACAGGCCAACCTTTGGTGATTATTTTGAAAACTTATCTGATATGGTGCTGGGCTGCGGAATTGCCTTCCAAATGCCGATGGTCTCCTATTTTCTTACCAAAATAGGTTTGATTACTCCCGGGTTTTTAAAATCAGCTTATCGTTACGCTATAGTAATCATCATAGTTATTGCCGCTGTTATCACACCTTCCGGCGATGTAGTTACATTATCAATAGTAGCCGCCCCGTTGCTGTTATTATATTGGCTGGGTATTGTTATCTCCTCCCGTGTCAATAAAAATCTTAAAAAGAAAGAGGAAGAAGAATGGAGTTGATAAAAATGAGAAAGTAAGAATAGGGAACATAAAATCAGGAACTGAATTATTATGAAATAGTACCTTTGTGCTGCTTATTTATTTCACATTTCTAATTTCTTATTTTCTATGCATTCACCCTTTGATTTAAGCAAGCCCATCGCTATCGGGTCTGATCATGCCGGTTTTGATTATAAAGAACAACTGATTTCATTCCTGGATGGAAAAGGTTTGCCTTATAAAGATTTTGGTACTTATTCAAAAGATTCAGTTGATTATCCTGATTATGCTCATCCTGTAGCCACTGCCGTTGAAAATGGTGAAGCGGCATTTGGAATATTATTGTGCGGTACTGCCAATGGAGTGGCCATTACGGCTAATAAACACCAGCATATAAGAGCGGCCCTTTGCTGGGGCGAAGAAATTGCCAAACTTACAAGGGAACATAACGATGCCAATATCATCTGCATCCCCGCCCGTTTTGTAAGAGAAGGAGTGGCCGAAAGAATGGTACAAATTTTTATGACCACTGGTTTTGAAGGTGGCCGTCACCTTAACCGGGTGAATAAAATAGCCTGTGCCTGATTATTATAAACAATTGTAACCTTTCATCCTTTTTATTGTTTTATCCCGCAAGTTTATCATTTATTTGAAAAAATTACTACATGAGAATAACCTGTACTCTGCTGGCATCGCTGCTGGCAATATCTTCAATTGCACAAAATGAAACCGCCAAAAAATTTGCTGAAACCATTTCTGCTGATGATTTGAAAAAACATCTTTACATCCTTGCCGGACCGGCAATGGAAGGCAGGGAAACCGGTAAAGAAGGACAACGTAAAGCAGCCGCTTACATTGAAAATCATTTTAAATCATTAGGGTTAAAATCACCTGCCTCCTTAAACGGTTACCAGCAAAGTTTTAAAATGTATGTTGATAGTGTACTCAATACCACTGTTTCGCTCAACAAAAAAACACTGGAATGGGGCAAAGATTATTTGGCTGCTGCCAATGCCAATGAAAACGGAACAATCAGTGGAAATGAAGTGGTTTTTGTAGGGTATGGTATAACCAGCAAAAATTATGATGATTATGCCGGTTTAAATGTAAAAGGGAAAATAGTAGCGTTTGTAAATGGTGAACCTAAAAAAGATTCCATCTATGTGGTTTCTGGTAACAAACAATATACTGCAGACTGGGCTTTGGGTATTACCCAAAAAATAATTAATGCTTATAAACACGGGGCAAAGGCAGCTTTATTTATTAATCAGCATACTGAAAAATTTTCTGCATTTACTGCAGAAGAAAGCAGGAAATCCCGGTTGTATTTACCTCCTTCTGAAAAAACGGTAAACAGTATCAATATTTCGCATGAAACAGCCAGGAACATTTTTGGTGAGGAAACATTTAATGCTATTAAAGAAAAGGCTATTCAAAAAGAGCCTTTTTCAAAAAAGGATTATACGGTTAGAAAAGTAAAACTGGAAGCAGACTATACCGAACAAAAAATAACTTCAACCTCTACTAATGTGCTGGGCATATTAGAAGGAACGGAAAAGAAAGACGAATATGTTTTTATTACTGCCCATTATGATCATCTTGGCATTTCCGGTACCGGACAAATTCGGCCGGGAGCAGATGATGATGGCAGCGGCACAACAGGTGTGCTGGAAATAGCTGAAGCGTTTGCCAAAGCTGCAGATGCCGGTTACCACCCTAAAAGAACAATTGTGTTTATGACTGTAAGCGGTGAGGAAAAAGGATTATGGGGTTCAGCATATTACAGCGACCACCCGGTTTTTCCGTTGGCAAAAACATCCATTGACCTGAACATTGATATGATTGGACGTATTGATGATACCCGCAAGTATGGCGACTCCACCAATTATATTTATTTAATTGGCGATGATAAATTGAGCAGTGATTTGACGCCCATGTGTGATTCCATCAATACTACATACAGTCATATGGAATTGGACCGTAAATTCAATGATCCTAATGATCGTAACCGTTTTTACTACCGCAGTGATCATTATAATTTCGCTTCTAAAGGCGTTCCTATTATTTTCTTCTTTAACGGCACCCACCGTGATTATCATCAGCCTACAGACACGCCTGATAAAATCAATTACGATCTGCAGGAAAAAAGAGCAAAGTTTGTTTTCTATATTGCCTGGGAAGCTGCCAACCGGAAAAAAATGATGAAAAGAGATATACCGCTTAATTAACAAAATATCAGGGTTAGCGGGTATTGTTTCTTTTGGGTTTAGAAAATACCTTAGCTGTTAAACAAACATCATGAAAAAGATATACGGTTGTTTTTTATTTTTATTCTTTGGTGTATCAGCAATAGCTCAAATAAGTGCCGTAGAATGGTATAACAAAGGCAAGAAACTGCAGGGAGAAAAAAACTATAAAGCCGCTATTGACATATATAAAAAAGCGATAGAAAAAGACAATAACTTTTTTGATGCCTGGTATGAAATGGGCTGGTGCCAGAATGAAATAACTAATTACAATGATGCAGTACTATCACTGACAAAAGCTGATCAGCTGAAACCGGGTATGTCCAGTGTAATTTTTGAACTGGGCTATGCCAACGAAAAAAAAGGAAGTTACTCCGATGCCATTTTTAATTACAGGAAATGCGCTATAATCAATCCCAACTATGCCTCAGCCTGGTATCATAAAGGCTGGTGCGAAAATCAAATTGAAATTTATGATTCAGCTTATTATTCCTGTATAAATGCGGTTGAAATTAGTGCTGTCTACAGGGAGGCCTACGATGAATTGGGTTTTGCCTGTTATAAACTTAAAAAAAATGAAGAGGCTATAAACGCCTACCGGCAATCCATCAATCTTGATCCGTCTAAAAGTGCCGGGTTTAATGGAATAGGAGATGTTTTTAAAAGTAATTATAAAAATTATGATAGTGCCATCGCCTATTACAACATAGCTTATGAAAAAAATCCCAGGAATAAAAAAGCCCCTTATAGTATTGGCTGGTGTTTAAATGAAAAAGGAAAATTTGATGAAGCCATTCCGTATTTAAAAAATGCACTGGCTTTAGACATTAATGATAATAATACCAGAACTGAATTAGGTTATGCTTATTATAAATTAAAGAATTATGATGATGCTTTGTTCCAGTTTACACTGATTATGAACAGCAGCAGTACAGATGAATTAAGCCGCTACTATGCAGGGTTTTGTTATTATCTTAAAGACGATCAGTATAACCTTAAGCGGATGATTGATCAGTTACAAAATATCAACACTACTAATTCGCTCAGGTATGTAGAAACACTAAAGAAATATATAAAATAAAAATGGCGGGTAATACCCGCCATTTTCGTGTATGTTTTTTTTCATTATACAGCTTCAGCACCCATCTTCTTTGCCTGCTTCTTTCTTTCTTCCTCATCCAGTATTACTTTTCGCATGCGAATGAAATTAGGCGTTACTTCAATACATTCATCCTGCTCAATATATTCCATGCATTCTTCCAGTGTCATCAGTGTTTTAGGTGCAATGTTGGTAGCCGCATCGCTTCCGCTGGCCCGGTGGTTAGTTAATTTCTTTCCTTCTGTTGCATTCACAATTAAATCACCTGGTTTAATATTTTCTGCAATGATCTGTCCTGCATATACATCTTCACCCGGATCCACAAAGAAGGTTCCTCTATCCTGTAATTTATCAATAGAATAACCGGTTGTTTTATCCTGGAATTTAGAGATCAGCACACCATTATTTCTTCCCGGAATAGCACCTTTCCATGGTTTATAATCTACAAAGCGGTGTGCCATCACAGCTTCACCAGCAGTATTGGTAAGCATATTCGAACGCAAACCAATCAACCCTCTTGATGGAATTTCAAATTCCAAATGCTGAATCTCACCTTTTGTTTCCATCACATGTAATTCACCTTTTCTTCTTGTTACGAGGTCAATTACTTTACTGGCATATTCCTGTGGCACATCCACTACCAGGTTTTCGTATGGTTCACATTTAGTACCATTGATCTCTTTTACCAACACCTGCGGCTGACCAATGGTTAACTCATATCCTTCCCGGCGCATGGTTTCAATTAAAATTCCTAAATGCAGGATACCACGTCCATATACGAGAAAACTATCACCACTATCTGTATCTTCTACTCTTAATGCCAGGTTTTTTTCTGTTTCTTTAAGCAAACGGTCACGAAGATGGCGACTGGTAACAAATTTTCCATCCTTACCATAGAAAGGAGAATTGTTGATGCTGAACAACATACTCATCGTTGGCTCATCCACACTGATGATAGGTAATGCTTCCGGATTTTCTGCATCAGCGATGGTATCACCAATATTAAAATCTTCAATACCTACTACTGCACAAAGATCACCGGCAATTACTTCAGTAACTTTTTTCTTACCCATTCCTTCAAACACATACAGCTCTTTCACTTTTGATTTCTTAATAGAACCATCAGTCTGCATTAATGCGATAGGCTGATTTTCTTTTATAACACCACGGGCTACTTTTCCAATCGCAATCCTTCCAAGAAAAGAAGAATAATCCAGTGAAGTGATCTGCATCTGCAAATACCCTTCATTTACTTTTGGAGCAGGTACATATTTTAAAATACCGTCCAGTAACGGATCTATATTATCAATTTGTGTTAATGAATCGTTGAACCAACCATTCTTTCCGCTTCCATAATAAGTAGGAAAATCTAATTGCTCTTCCGTAGCATCCAGGTTGAAGAATAATTCAAACACCGCATCATGCACTTCATCCGGACGACAATTCGGTTTATCCACTTTATTGATAACCACAATTGGTTTTAAATTTAAGTGCAATGCTTTTTGTAATACAAAACGGGTTTGTGGCATCGGGCCTTCAAAAGCATCTACCAGCAGTATCACACCATCAGCCATTTTTAATACACGTTCCACTTCACCACCAAAGTCGGAGTGACCCGGAGTATCAATTACATTAATCTTTACTCCTTTGTAACTTACGGCTGCATTTTTACTAAAGATGGTAATACCACGTTCCCTTTCCAGGTCGTTGCTGTCCATAATCAGTTCACCGGTTTCCTGGTTATCACGAAATACTTTGGTAGCATGTAAAATCTTATCTACCAGGGTAGTTTTTCCATGGTCAACGTGGGCAATGATTGCTATATTTCTTATTTCCATAATTTTTCTGAAAGAGGCCGCCCGCCCGAACGTTTTCGTTCAGAACGGGCGGGCAAAGGTACATTAAATCGGCGGGAAGGCAAGGCGAATGAGCGATTATATTATTATGAAGCGGATTAGGGGTATTAGCATTTGGATACCAGCGATATAGCCCTGTAGCATTCCTGAAAGCATTTGGGATTGCGTCGCAATCCTTTCATCGTTTGTAATGTTATTCAACAAAACAAAAGCCTGCTAATAAATTCAGCAGGCTTCAAATATTTACACTTATTTTTTTTAATTCTTTGGAAAATTAGGATCAGCTTTCACTTCGTTTATCTGTTGCATATGACGGTTGCTGTGTGCACCAATAAATAAAATCATTTGATAAGCATCAAAAGAAGCAAAACCCATATTCAGTACATGGTTACGCAAATCCGCATTTGTTCCTTTGATGTAATCAATCAGCTTACCACGGTTTTCTTTAAAGGAAGCAATTGCTTCATCCATACTTTTATAGCTGGTATTTTGTGGTTCAAAAGGCGGCATTGTTTTTACTTTATTGGCCCGGCTTTCAATATTTTTCATCACATCAGCATCGCTCATTTTTATTTCGCTTCTCTTTTCCGGGTTAGCAGGGTCTGAAATGGCCTTATTAGTCATCTGCCATAAAGATGCTTCTGTAACAGCAATATGTTTCATACAATCTTCCACACTCCATTTATCGGGTGCGGGTTTAAAATTCAACTGGGCTTCGCTCAATCCTTTTACAGAAGCCAATACTCCGTCTTCTGTTTCTGACAGGAATTTGGCGGCATCTGTTTTTTCTTTTTCTGTTATTGGACCGGCCTGCTGAGTAAATGAAACCAGTACCAAGGACGCAAAAGCAATAAATACCTTTTTCATAAATAATGTTTTAGTTGGTAAAAAAAATAAGGACGTTTGGAAGGGACGAAAAAGGACAAGTAAATTACGAATTATTTTATAAGACGGTTTTAAAAAAATATTACATATTCCTCCTGTACTGGCCACCTACTTCATACAATGCATGAGTAATTTGACCGAGTGAGCAATACTTTACTGTTTCCATTAATTCTTCAAATAAATTACAATTATTAATAGCAACCCGCTGCAGTTTCTTTAATGCTTCTGCCGAATTATTTTTATTCCGTTTCCAGAAGGCTTGCAGGTTTTTTATCTGTTGCTCTTTTTCATCTGTTGTACTGCGAATCACCTCATTCGGAATAACAGTAGGTGAACCTTTTTTATTGAGGAAAGTATTTACACCAATTAATGGCAACTCACCGGTATGCTTCAGGTGTTCATAATGCAAACTTTCTTCCTGTATCTTATTACGCTGATACATTCTTTCCATCGCACCCAGCACTCCTCCTCTTTCTGTTATACGATCAAATTCCGTTAATACAGCTTCTTCAACCAAGTCAGTTAATTCTTCAACAGCAAAAGAACCTTGTATAAAATTCTCCGTTTTAGCAGAACCTAACTCACGGTTAATAATTAGTTGAATGGCCATCGCCCTTCTTACACTTTCTTCGGTAGGGGTGGTAATGGCTTCATCATACGCATTTGTATGCAATGAATTGCAATTATCATAAATCGCATACAACGCCTGCAGGGTGGTACGTATATCGTTGAAGTCAATTTCCTGTGCATGTAAACTTCTGCCGGATGTTTGAATATGATACTTCAACATCTGGCTGCGTTTGTTTGCTTTGTATTTATACTTCATGGCCTTGGCCCATATTCTTCTTGCTACTCTGCCTATCACACTATATTCAGGGTCCATTCCATTACTGAAAAAGAAAGATAAGTTGGGAGCAAAATCATCGATATGCATCCCACGGCTCAAATAATATTCTACATAAGTAAACCCATTAGCCAATGTGAATGCTAACTGTGTGATAGGATTTGCACCGGCTTCTGCAATATGATAGCCGCTGATAGAAACAGAATAAAAATTCCGTACGTTTTGCTGAATGAAATATTCCTGTACATCACCCATCAGCTTCAATGCAAACTCTGTAGAGAAGATACAGGTGTTTTGTGCCTGGTCTTCTTTCAATATATCTGCCTGCACCGTTCCTCTTACTTGTTGTAAAGCTGCCTGCTTGCATTGAGCATAAACATCAGCCGGCAATACTTCATCGCCACTCAACCCTAATAATTTTAATCCTAATCCGTTATTACCTTCCGGCAAAACATCCGGAAATTGTGGATTAAAATATTTTGGTTTGGCTTCTTTACCATATTTCTTTTCAAAAGCTTCGTTGACCATTGACCATTGACCATTGGCATCCAGCCATTTTTCACATTGCTGATCAATAGCGGCATTCATAAAGAAAGCTAACATCATCGGCGCAGGGCCATTGATGGTCATACTCACCGATGTTTTTGGATCGCAGAGATCAAAACCACTGTATAATTTTTTAGCATCATCCACCGTAGCAATGCTTACCCCGCTGTTACCAATCTTTCCATATATATCCGGGCGATGATCAGGGTCTTCACCATATAATGTAACACTGTCAAATGCTGTTGATAACCGCTTAGCCGGTTGATCCACACTTACATAATGAAATCTTTTGTTAGTTCGCTCGGGGCTACCTTCACCGGCAAACATCCTGGTTGGGTCTTCTCCTTCTCTTTTCAATGGAAATACTCCGGCAGTAAATGGAAAACTTCCGGGAAAATTTTCCTGTGCCTGCCATCTTAATAAATCGCCCCAGTCATTCTGTTTGGGTAAAACAACTTTTGGAATCCTGGTGCCCGATAAACTGGTAGTGAACATTTCCTGTTTGATCACTTTATCCCGCACTTTGTATTCATAATAATCCTTTTGATAGGCTTTAATTTTATCGGGCCAGTTGCTGATCAATTTTCTTGAAACCGGAGTAAGCTGATCTGTAAAAAACAAAATCTGTTTTTTTATTTCTTCAATAACCACTAACGGAGCTTTAGCCTCCGTCAGGGTTTCTATCGCTCCGTTAAGTTGATATAGTTTTGTAGCTATGGCCGCCTGGTCTTTTACCAGTTGGTTATAGTTTCTATTGTTCTCACTGATCTCACTTAAATATCTTGTACGGTTAGATGGTATGATGGCTTGCGAAACCTGTGCTGTTTCAGCAAAATGAAATGCACCAAAGCGGATGCCTGTTTTTGTTTCAATTCTTTTAAGCAATAATTCAAACAAATGATTTACTCCATCATCGTTGAATTTACTGGCCATGGTTCCTATTACGGGCAACTGATCATCTTTAGTAGTCCACAAGCCATGATTGCGTTTATATTGTTTGCGTACATCGGCTAAAGCATCCAATGCGCCGGCTTTATCAAATTTGTTTATACAGACTACATCTGCATAATCGAGCATGTTTATTTTTTCCAGCTGAGAAGCGGCGCCGTACTCTGGTGTCATCACATATAAACTCACATTGCAGTAATCCAGTATGGAGGCATCGCTTTGTCCAACCCCGGCTGACTCAAGGATGATAAAATCAAAAGCAGCTGCTTTGCAAATATCAATGGCTTCCTGTACGGAAGCGCTTAATGCCGTGTTATCATCTCTTGTGGCGAGCGAACGCATATAAGCACGGGGATGAGAGATAGCGTTCATTCTTATTCTGTCGCCAAGCAGTGCACCACCTGTTTTTTTCTTAGAAGGATCAACGGAAATAACGGCAATGGTTTTATCAGAAAAGTTGTTGAGAAAGCGGCGGACAATTTCATCTGTTACTGATGATTTTCCGGCGCCACCAGTACCAGTAATACCTAATACAGGAATTGTTTTTACAGCCAACTGTGAACTGTCAACTGTGAACTGATTTCCATTTTCTGCGTTGGTAATTTGCCGGGCAATTTTTCTTACATCTTTAACCTCCCCCAGTGTCATCGCTTTTTTATAATCACCAGTGCCATTTAAAGTGATATCGCATTGTTTTATTACATCTTCAATCATTCCTTCCAGGCCCATCTTTCTTCCATCATCTGGTGAATAAATTCGGGTGATCCCATAGCGATGTAGCTCTTCTATCTCTTCCGGAAGAATAGTTCCGCCGCCACCGCCAAATATTTTAATATGTCCGCAACCATTTTCGTCCAGCAGGTCTTTCATGTATTTAAAAAACTCTACATGCCCACCCTGGTATGATGTGATGGCAATCCCCTGTACGTCTTCCTCAATAGCGGCTTCCACAATTTCTTTTACGCTGCGATTATGGCCTAAGTGAATGATCTCGGCCCCTTTGCTTTGCATGATGCGACGCATGATGTTGATGGCTGCATCATGCCCATCAAATAACGAAGCGGCTGTAACAATCCTGATTTTGTTGTTGGAAGCTGACATAAAAAAATTTGCCTAACAAATGTTAGGCAAAAGTAATAAAGACTAACTGTAAAGCTGGCAAAAAAAATCCCGGAATAATTATTCCGGGATTCTGTTTTTATATCTGATACAATTAAATTACCAGTTAGGGTTTTTGATTGGAGCACTATCGGTTGATGGTGGGTTTAAATCTGATTCATCAGCTGGAACATCCCAGTAATCCATAAAGTTGTAATCAATAGTAGCATTAGTATACCAATTACCTTTATAATTAATAACGCAACCGTAACGGCCACCGCCATTAGCAATAGCATAAGTCCAACCCCATCTGCGGGTATCGTAGTATGACATACCACGAAAAGCAAGTGCCGCTAATCTTTCCATTGATAACTCGGTTAAAGCCTGTGCAAGGGTTAAACCGGTACCAGATACAGCAGCAACACCTGCACCCTGGTATTGTCTAACACCATCCACTAAAGATAAACCAGCATCGATAGCACCTGTTCTTATTTTTGCTTCGGCCAGCATCAATGCATTTTCTTCGTAAGTGGGTCCAATATAAATCTCCAGCCCGCCAACCTGACGGGAGCCTAAAATTTGGAAACCGGTAAATCCTTTCGCTACACCGTCAACCAATGAATAACGGGTAGTGTTAGTATTAGCATCTCCAAAGAATGTACCATTGGCTGTGCTAAAGTTTGCACGCCTGGCATCTCCTGATTTAAATTGCTGTACTAAACGCTCACTCAATTTATAAGTGGTGGTTTGATTGCTTGCAGTAAGCAAAGAAGCAACGGAACCCCCGGTAGAACTAAAGAAAGAGTTAGCATCAGTAGTACGTCCGGTAAACACATGATCTCCATTTTTAACACCATTATTGCAAAGAGAAATTACAGCATTCCAATCTGCAGTTGCCATTACAGGAATAGAAGCTTTATTAATAGTGGCAGAAGGGTTACCGTTTACAAAAGGAGCAAGATGGTTAACCAAAATGTTGCGGGCCAGCAGAGTGTTAATCGATCTTGTCCACTCAGCTACACTGGGTGGTGCACCTAATCCTGTCTGGCATTGAGCAGGTATTAAGGCTGATATAACACCATTATATGCACCCTGGTTAGTGATGGCTGCTAATGTAGTAGCTGCCAGGCTCAGGTATTTATTTGATTCTGCAATCACTGTTTCTTTTGAAACATATTTGTTATTAATGGAGTAAGAATTATCGATCAGCAGTCCTGCATAATATAAAGAACCTATTTCGGCATAAGCAAATCCTTTCCACCAGTAAGCCCATGCCTTAACTGTATTAGCCTGATCTGCTGACAGGCTTTTTACACGGCCCATATTCTCAAGTATCAGGTTACAAGAATTAATCATACCGTACATGCTGTTCCACTGGTAAAACAATGCATTATTTGCATTGGCAGAAGCAGCACGGGTATTAAATACTCTTATAATTGATAATGCCTGGGGGGAAGGATTGGTAAAAACAGTAGTAGCATCGCTTGGGTCAGCCTGAAATTTATCAGGTACGCCCATAGTGGTGGTTTGGTTATTTGAACCCTGGCCACCACCTATTTCATCACCCATTAATTCCCTGTAGCCCCAAGGCAGTGAAAAATAGCTATCACCCAGCCAGCCATTACCGTAAGCAAAACCGTTCCAGTAAGTAGCGCCTTTTGCATAAGAGGTAAGACCATTAAGTGTGGTAACATTTGTTTCAAACGTAGGGTTATTTGGATTTTTTACATCCAAATCTTTTTTGCACGAAGTAAAGGACAGTGCAAGCACTGCAGCCGAAAGCAAATACAAATTGTATTTTTTGCCCGGCTTGTATATTTTAAATTGTACTTTTTTCATTTTGCTAAATTTTAAAATTTTCAAATTAGAAGCCTAGGTTTAAAGTCACCTGGTAAGCCTTTAAGTTAGGAATAGTACTGTGGTCAATACCCCTGTCAAATGCTGAGTTAGAAGCACCTGAACTGATTTCGGGATCCATACCATGATACTTGGTAAAAGTCAACAGGTTTCTTCCACTGAGCACAATCTGGCATTTTTTCAACCATTCTTTTTTAGCAAATCTTGAAAAATCAATACCAAGAGCTATGTTTCTTAATCTTACAAAAGATGCATCTTCATAGAAGTAATCTTTAGTTACGTTATTACCCACACCACGTGCTGTGTGACCTAATGCGTAGTATGCAGAAGCATAATAAGCAGTCCAGGCACCTGTTTCTCCGTTAATAGTTACAGGTTTGGTAAAATCACTGCTGATGGCATCACGATACATCCATTCGTTGGTTTGGTTGTAAAGATGAGATCCATTGATCCAGTCGAACTGGAAGCTGAAAGTGATGGTATTTTTCCATGATAAACTGCTGATGAAAGAGGAAGTTAATTTAGGGTTTGGATCACCTAATGAACTTGCTTCATCAGAGAAGAAAATAGCCTTGGTAAATTTATTTACCACTCTGCCATTTACTATTTCATAATTGCCCTGGTTTGCGGGAGCAATAAATGGAGTTTTTCCATCAGCTCTTAATTGATCCACTTTGGTAAGGGCTTTATAACCATAAATTTCACCAATCTTTCTTCCGGCTGTTAATATTAAACCGGTACTTCCCGCTGCAGTGGTAAGCGGAATATCTCCACCAGCTATTTTATCAATTACAGAAGTTTGGTGACCAAAGTTTGCAGTAATATCCCATGTTAAATTTTTTGAAGCAAGAACAGGGATGTTTACAGACAATGTCCATCCTTTAGAAGATAATGTAATGGCGTTGTTAAGTACATTATTAGCTCCAAAAGAAGGATTAAAAGGTACGGCGAAAATAGCATTATTAGTACTTCTTTTCCAGTAGGTAAAAGAGAAATTGGTTGATTTAAACCAGCTTCCTTTACCTATGTTAACTGAAACGTCTGTACCCACTTCAGTTTCTTTGGAAACTTCCACTCCCAAGTTTGGATTGGGAGATGTGGTTGAGTTTGAATAGGTATTTTCATTACCTGTTGGTTGTGGGTTCAATGCAAGATACCTGTCAAAAGGACCAGGTTGGATACCTGCCTCACCATAAGCTGCCCTTAATTTCATAGATGGAATTACTCTACCAACTTTTTCCCAGAAATCAAAAGCAGGAAGGTTTACATAACCATTATAATGAGGGAAAGTAAATGGTTTTGAACCACGACCGAATGCTGATGAATAATCTGTTCTGAAACCGCCTGTAATACCACCATAATTACCAATATCGAATTTTTGATCAACTAAAAATCCATAGGTAACAAAAGGCTGAACAAAATCAGTAGCTACGTGCTGAGATTCAGTTGCGGTCATTATAAACGGTGGAGCAGTTGACAAGTTTTGTCCCCATGTATCTAATTCCTTATAATTATTTTTACGATAATCGTAAGCTAATAAGGTAGTAGTTTGTACCGGGAAGTGTATATGAAAATCTTTTTCAAAGTCCGTCTTCACAATAGCACTCGTGTAAACGTTCTGTTTTGTATTGCTATACTGCCAGTTGTCAATTTCTCCGCGATAAGTTCCGTCATCAGGATTAAACCAACCAGCATAGCTATCCTGGTCAACAGTATTCGCATTTTCTGACTGATTATAGAAAGTCCAAATGTCGTTTTCATTTTTATAAGTTACACCATAACGTGCATTTAAAGTAAGATATCTGTTTACTTTATAATTAGCCTCTAAATTTTGAATGATATCATAACGCTTGCTATCACCTTTAGTATATTCCAAACGATAGAAAGGATTAAACGCATTAACGCTGGCAAAACTTGCTCTTTGGTAAGATGCATAATGGCCACCAACAATAGTATCCTCCAGACTAAAGAAAGGAGATGTATTTAAGAAGCCATAAACACCGCCTACAGAAGCATTGGAAGTACCTAAACCAAAACCGCCACCACCCGGAGCACCTATATTAGGGTGCAAATTGCTCTTTGTGAATGCCAGACTTGTGATAGAACGTATAGTGAAGTTTTTAAATACTTCAAATCCGACATTAGCGGTAATATTTGTTTTATCCATGTATCCGTTATCTTTTAATAAAGCAGAATACGTTCTGTTATTAGCAAAAGCAACGTTGAAGTCCATTCTGTCAGAACCGCCATTTATCGCAACTGAATTGTTGAAAGAAGGGGCACTTCTGAACACTTGTGCGAAATGGTCGTAAAATTTCAGGCCGCCAACATAGGGCTGATCGTTTTTATTTCTTGGGTCCAGAATACCATAACGGGTATATTGTGCTGTTCCACCCGGAGTAGGCGAAGCTAACCCTGGTACATTAGATCCATATCTGTAAGAAAGAGAATTTGAGCCTGGTATAATACCTAAAATAGGATCAACTGTAATTGGAGTACCTGCAACATATCCCAAACCTGGGTTAGAACCATAATATACAATGCTTCCATTGTTATTGGTTAAGTAAGGATGCAAGTTGGCTTTACCAAAATTACCGGCATTGATATATGTATTTTGTGCAAAGCTTGAAGAGACATTTACAGATACTTTCCCTCTTTGTCCTTTCTTGGTGAAAATTTGCAATACACCATTGGCGCCCTGTGCTCCATACAAGGCTGCGGAAGCAGAACCCTGCACAATCTCCACTCTTGCAACCTGCGAAAGATCAAGAGAATTAATATTTTCAAAAGGGATTTCCACTCCATCCAGCATTACCAGTGGTCTTGTACCACCCTGTACTGTATTAATACCCCTTAATACAATATTAATTTTATCACCCGGGTTACCAGAGATAGACGAGATTTGAGCACCAGCAACCTGACCTACTAACGCCTGATCCAGTGTAGCCGCTGGAATAGGAGGAAGCTTTTCTGCAGTGATTGACTGAACTTCAATCCCCAAACGCTTTTTACTGGTGGCCACACCAGAACCGGTTACAACAACCTCGCTTAAAGATTTGGTATCCAAATTTAATTGGATAGAAAGTTGAGCAGAGCCATTTACAGGAGTTTCTTTGGTCTCGTAACCAATAGCACTTACCTGTAAAATTGCTTTTGGAGAAGCACTGATTTTGAATGAACCGTCAGCACTGGCGCTGGTACCGCCTTTACTGCCTTTCACTTTAATAGTAGCGCCGGGTATTGGAGCACCCGAAGCGTCCGTAACCTTACCGGTTACTTCAATTGTCTGGGCAAATGTTGGTGCAATAAATAGCACTACTCCCAGTAAACTGGTTAGAAATTTTCTCATGTCATTAAATTTTGGTAGGGCAAAATAATTAAAAAAAAATTAAAATTGTCTGATGCCAAGAATTTATTTGACAGCTGGAAAATCAGAATCGCTGCCTGAAGTTCTCTGTAAAAAAATTACTTTTAAATTTATATTTATATACAGCGCAGATTAACCTTCCTTACATGTTTAGGCAAAATAAATTAAACCACTATCTTTTTAAATTTCATTTGCGAAAGATTGTTTCCCCGTCAAGTTTTTATATTGTGTCCAATCCCTTTCCCCCTTTATTATTAGCCACAAAAAAAGATTTCAGCGCCTTTACTCTGCATAATGTGACGCATAATATTAATAGCCGCATCATGCATGTCCATTAAATAAAGAGGCCGCTGTTACAATTCTGATCTTGTTGGTAGTTGATATAAAAAATTGCCTAACAAATGTTAGGCAATTTTAATAAAAGCAGTATGTAAGCGATAAACTAAATTTTCATTTAGTTTTCATGATTATTGCTTTTTCAGTATCAGGCGCAAACTACCCTGATCACCGTAACCGGTTGCACTAATATGTATGCTCATCGTAATCAAACCTACGCAAGTAAATACATAGCCACTGCTCCCAGACAATGTAGAAGTTTTATAACTACCATAATCGCCCCAAACTACACCTGAAGGGATGGTTGCAGAACCAGTAGCAGGATCTACTGTGATTGTAAGCGGTGTAAGCTTGGTACCATATATAGGATTTGGCCATACATTGCTAATATCAACTGTATTAGCGGTAGCACCATCATTTACAGTAACTAAATCTCCTGGATTCCAATCAGCCCAATCATCTGTGAGAACCTTATATGTTCCTGCTGCACTTCCACTGTAAGGGCACACTATATATCCGGTAAAATAAAATGCTGTATTATACGTAGGTCCGTGAACCAATCCACTACCATTATTATCTGCAGTATTATTTACATCAAATTTCTTACCTGACTTGGTAGTAATCCTGTTATAGAACGTATAGAAGGAACCCGGTGTAATATCAGCCGGAGTAACACCCAAAGCTGAAACTAATTCACTACCACTTACTTTAATGTCAACACCACCACTTGTATATGCAACTGTTTTTACTTTATGCCATTTAGTTACATCATAACTGGCTCCTACAGTAACAAATACATCAATACTAGTAATGTCTTCACCACCTGAATATTGACTTACATTAATACCAATCGTTGAAGTGGCCAGATTAGAATAATCCAGGTTGGCGCCTAATGATTTATTAAATACAAGATAAGTACCTTTTCCGAAGTTTCCCGGATCGGAGAAAGGGTTATCCTTTACCTTCTTACAGGATACCATTCCTGAAAAGGCAATTATGACTGAGAGATACCATATTGTTTTTTTCATAATTTAAGTTTTTGAGATTCACACTTTTACTTTATAAAGTTATCAGGGTTATTATCCCAAAAAACTTTATTAGCCTGATCACCCGGCTTTTTCTGAGCAGGTGCGTTGGAGTTTCTGTCCACATATACTGAAGGATAGAACCATGAACGCATAAATAATCCCGGATCAGCTTCGTAAACCACTAATTGAATATTAAATGGCGAACCTGTACGTCTCAGGTTATTATATGGTTCAATTCCATTACCCCATAAAGCAATATGATACTCGGTCATAATAACATCTAACCTGGCGGCATCTGTAGTCGCATTATCATATAAAGTACCAACTAATGCTTTGTAATTAGTTATTTGTGTTGCTAATTGATCGTTAGGTGTAATAGTCAGTCCCAAAGCTGCAGGGAATTTTGTAACCTTATCAATGGAAGCAGCCACGCCATTTATTAAATGTGTTTTTGCGTTTCCATTGGTGGTGATACCAAGTGCTATAGCAGCTTCCGCCTGTAAAAACTCTGTAAATGATGACAACCATATTGGGTTAATACCCTTTCCACCAGCACCAAGTCCTAATGATACTTTTGCCCCCTGGTTTGCATCATATTGGCCACCGGCCGGATACACACCCCATGCAGTACGGTAATCACCATCCGGTGGTGAACCACTGGCATCACCATGATCACGACCCCAGTAACCTCTTCCTATATAACAATATGGGGTTTGGTCTGGAACACTGGGATACCAGGCTGGCTGAGCTGTTCCAAAACATGGCAAAGTTTGAGAGTTGGCAGGAGCACTGTTTAATACCTGGCGGTAGAAATAGTAACGTAACCGTGGGTCTCCGGTAGTTCTGGATTGTGTGGTGTTATTAATGTTCGGGACACCACCATATTTTTGAGCACTTACTAACCACATAAAGTAGTTACTTAAATAATCACCCACGCCGCCAGAGTTAACATAGTTGCTGGCATAGTGAGGATGACGACTATCAGGAGTAAGATTAGTACTGTACTGAAATACAAAATCCTGGCTGGCGGCATTTATCAAATCATTTTCAGTTATTAATGCCTGAATTTTAGCAGTAGCAGAAGCATCTACCAATCTTGTTTGCATTAAAAACTTCAACTTAAGTGTTTTAGCTAAAGTAATCCACTTGGCTTTATTTCCTCCATAAAACAAATCGTTTGCAGGAGCAGCTGCAGATGTTTTACCTAAGTCAACAAGTGCGGCATCTAATAAACCTAATACACCTGCATATACGCTGGCACCGCCATCAGCTTTTGGATTTGTGTTACCATCTCCCAGGTTCGCCTGGCTAAAAGGAATGTCACCAAACACATCAACCATTGTTCCATAAGTATAGGCTTTCAGTATTTTGGCAATACCTGAAGCAAAAAACTTATTTTGTTTTTGAGCCAATGGAATTAAGGCATCGGCATTTTTTATTACTCCTGTATACGCTGTTGTCCAAATACCATCAAAAGAGGCAGGAGAATAAGCGTTACGGTATAAAGGACCAAACCATGTTTGTTGTCTGGATAATTGCGCTCCGATATCTGACGCATTATTCCAGAATCCATTAAAGTTTAACTGAACAGTATTCAGATACAAATCAACGTCCGCTGTAGACGGGCTGGGTAAGTTAGGATTATCCAGCAAGCTGTCCAACCGCTTAGAACATGACGCAAATGTTGCAATCAGTGTTACAGCTATTATGAATTTATTAAATTTCATTTTTCTCATTTTTAAGTTTGAATTAGAAAGTAACTTTTATGCTCGCACCAAAACGACGGGCAGATGGACCTGATAAAAGTTCCAAACCTCTACCATTACCCACACCTGTACCAGAAGCTTCCGGATCGAAATGTGTGTATTTGGGGAAATTAGGAGCGTTATACCAAAGGTTGTTTCCATTAACAACAAATGACAAAGATGTAAATGGAGTTTTAGTTAAAAGTTTGTTTGGTACTTCAAAAGCTAAAGAAACTTCTCTTACTCTGAAAACTGTTGCATCATAAATTCCAGACTCATAAGAACCACCACCAGGGAGATTATTAGTGAAATAAGCCTGAGTTGCTGAAATTTGTATAGTATTTGGATTTCCATTTGCATCTACCCCAGGCAAAATCATTGGCAATGCCCTGTCAAACTTAGTATCAGCTGTTACACCACGACCCAGCAACGCATCAGCTGTGGAAGAGAACATTTTGCCACCTTTTGTAAAGTCCAATTGGAAACGAAGGCTTACAAAACGATAACGCAAAGTACTGCTACCATTTATTCTGTAAAGAGGAGTTGGGTCACCAATTACACCAATTACACTTGAGTTAATATAGTTACCATCAGTTCCAACCAGCTTTTGTCCCGTTTTCGCATCTCTTTCAAAATAGTTACCCATTATGATATTAATAGGATATCCATTCTTTGCAAATGTTCCAAAATTGCTATAACCAGATATACCTACCTGCTGAATGTCTGAAGGAATATCACTTACGTTACTTCTGTTAAGAGTGTAGTTCATATCCAATTGCCAGCTCCAGTCTTTATTTCTGATCACAGTATATCCCATTCCTAATTCAATTCCCTTGTTTTCTACAGTACCGGCATTGAACTCTTCGAAAGTGTAACCAGTTGCAGGATCAAGTGATCTTGTTAAGATTTGATTTTTAGCTGTTCTTTTATAGAAAGTCAAATCAACACTCAAACGGCTGTTTATAAACTTACCTTCCAATCCTGCTTCAATTTCACGGGGAGATTCGGGCTTTAAGTTTGGATTAGGAAGTTTGTTAGGAATACTATTTGTATTAATGCTCGCACCACCTGCTGTAACAAATTGCTTTGTAGCTACATTGAGTGATGATCTGGTATCATAGAAACCTGCAGGATAGTTTGCACTGGTTGAGTAACCAACCCTTAATTTTAAGAAATTAATTGATTTGCTGTCTTTCAGCAAGTTTAATATACTTGTGGGTATGAAAGACAATGAACCGTTAGGATAGAATACTGAACGGTTCGCTGGTTCCAGTTTAGAAGACCAGTCCTGGCGTCCACCCACAGTTGCATAAACAAAGTCTTTATAACCTACTGTAGCAAAACCATAAGCACCTTGTAATAAACTCTTCTGAATAAAGTTCAGTGATGAACCATCTTCTGAGTAAGCCGTATGATCTACAAAGTTCTGGTGGTTTAAGATGCCATAAACCAATTGTTGCGAACTGGTTTGCCCGGTTTGTTCATACTGATATGTTCTTGAACTGACACCACCAGTTAAATCCAGGGAGATATCGTTGAACCGCTTAGTATATTGAGCAATGAAGTTATTATCCCAGATAGTGTTGGTACCATTACTGGTTCTCATGATTCCCAAAGGAGTAAAGATACCACCTTTGTTTTGAGCATATAATTGGTTTTCTGTGTAGTTATCATACCCAATTTTATAAGTCAGGTTAAGTCCTTTAATTAATTCATATACTACTGACATTTGACCATAAACACGGCTTACTTTATCCTGTGTAAATGAGTTGAACAAAGTCCAGCGTGGGTTTTGAATATCGTTAGAATTTCTGTAGTATATGGAACCATGTGATGAAGGGAATTCATAAGGAAGTCCCATTAAATCAACAGCTGTTGGTGTGTACATTACATTACCAAAAACAGAAGCATTAGATGGGTTGTTACCATAGCTATCACTTGTTGGAGGTGAAGCTACATCTGTATTTACATAGTTAATGGTAGCAGAAACTTTTAATTTATCAGAAAACTTAAGTGTACCGCCCATACCCAGATTATTCTTGTACATTCTGTTTCCAATTAAATAACCCTGATCATCAGTATAGCTATAGTTAACGTTATAGTTCAGCTTTGAAGCAGTACCAGCAACGTTAATAGCGGTATTTTTTGCAGAACCGGTTCTGAAGAAATTAGGAACACTGTTGTAGAACTTATACGCATATGGTGCACCCGTAAACTGCGGAAAGTCTGCTGCATATTTTGCTTTATCATATGGGTGAGTTACATTAACCGGAGGATTTTGGAAAGCACCACCCCAGTTACTAAAGAAGGCGATACCTACGCTCAAGTCAAAACCACCGCCATATTTATCATTGTATTCAGGTAAAATTGCTTTTGTAGCCGAATAAGACTGAGAAACGGTAATTTCTGGCTTATCTCTCCTTTTATCAGTAGCACCATTTTTAGTTGTAATAAGAATTACACCATTACGACCAGCTTCACCATAAATGGTAGTTGCACTTAACCCTTTAAGAATACTTACGTTTTCGATATTGTTTGGATCTATATCCAATAAACGGCTGGAAGTACCAATACCGAAAGTAAAGTTTGACTGTGAGTTAGTACTGTTATCAAAAGGCACACCATCCACAATAATCAGTGGAGAAGAGTTACCTGTGATAGTACTGATACCCCGGATACTGATATTAGTACCACTACCTGTTAAACCTGTAGTACTTAAAATGTTCAGACCAGGGGCTTTACCATTTAATACCCTTGCTAAGTCACCCTCAGGTCTTAATTCTAAATCCTTCTTATCAACGGAAGTAACAGCATAACCTAATGCTTTCTTTTCACGTTTAATACCAACAGCTGTTACAACTACTTCTGTCAGTTCGGATTTAGCTTGTTTTAAAGTGATATTCAAAGAAGAACTGGCGGCTGCCTCAATCGTTTCATATCCTACAGCACTTATTTGCAAAGTTGCTTTTGATGGAACTGAAAGTTTGAAAGTACCGTCTTGTCCCGCACTTGTACCTGTCCTTGATCCTTTGATTTTGATTGTAGCTCCTGGTATTGGGGCTCCAGAAGCATCTGTAACCCGACCGTTTACCTCGATTGATTGGGCAAATGTCTGCACTACAAATAACATCATCCCCAGAATGCTGGTTAAAAATTTTCTCATGTCATTAGTTTTTGGTTCAGCAAAATAGTTAAAAAAATATTAAAAAAACCTTCCTTTAGTATTTATTTGACAAACCGGGAGATTAAATAGCTGCTTAAATTTATTCCTGTATTGTTTAAAAAGCTTTTTAGGGCTTGAGTTTACCCTGAATAGTTAGCAGGTGTTAGTTTCCAACCTGCTTTTGTTTATTGGTAAATGATAAACTAGTTTAGCAACAGACTCCACAGCCGCCTCCGCAGCCGCGGAAACATCCCGTCCGGCAAAAACATCCGGGTCCAGGTTTAGGGTTTTGTTCACCGGGTTTTAATAGTCGTTCAAAAAAACCCGCCGACAGAAGCTACCTTGAAATTATAAATTCCATTGTCTTTCAGCTTTTTTTTATCCACTTCCTACCCCTTTTGGCCGGACGGATTGAGCAGTTTGCTGTATTTCTCAAACCGGTTATTCAGCCTGCCCCGCACCGACATACCCGGCACCATAAAAACTGCCGAGATTACAACTAAGACCATCATAGTTGTAAAATTTTATATGCTTTTTTGAGACAATTCTATCAAAAGAATTACCATTTTTTACGAAGACCCATTTTCGCAGGTTTAAAAAAAATTTGAGTCTTTTTGACAGCATTTTAAACTCATAAATCATTGATTGCCAAATAGCCAAGAAATTAATTAACATGTTTTAAAAACTGCATAATAAGTTGTTTATCAACAAATTAAGTAATCCTGCAAAGTGTACTAACAGTGATGCACACACTTGAAAAAAATTATGCACAAGGCTCAAAATTAATTTTGTTATGTTCCGGCAATTTGTAATTTAGTGCCAGAATTTAATGGGTTAGTAAGTACAAAGGGTCAGCAGAAATGCCGACCCTTTTACTTTTAAATACATCAACAACTTTATAAAAAATTTATTCATCTTATCATTAATTTTTATTCGCAAATTTTATTCTTACTTCATTACCATTCGCTTTTTCTAATTTTAATTTTTTAAATCAGCAGAAAGAAATATTGATGAGCAAAGTTAAAACAGCTTTCTTTTGTTCCAATTGCGGATATGAATCAACTAAATGGTTAGGTAAATGTCCATCCTGCAATCAATGGAACAGTTTTGTAGAAGAAGTAATTACTAAAGACAATAAATTATCAGAAACAGATTGGAAAAAATATTCAGCTGATAAAAGAGAAATTAAAACAATTTCCATTAATGAAGTAGTAAGCAGTGAAGAAAAAAGAATTCCTGCTACAGATAATGAATTGAATCGTGTATTGGGCGGTGGTATTGTTCCCGGGAGTATTGTGCTGGTTGCCGGTGAACCCGGAATTGGCAAATCAACGTTGTTTTTACAAAATGGTTTGCATTTAAAAAATGTAACCACACTTTATATCAGTGGTGAAGAAAGTGAACAACAAATAAAAATGCGGGCCGACCGTTTAAAAATCAGCAATGAAAATTTTTATTTGCTTACAGAAACGAATACACAAACCATTTTCCAGGAGATAAAAAAACTAAAACCGCAATTGGTGATTGTTGATTCTATTCAAACCTTACAGTCACCTTATATTGAATCATCGCCGGGAAGTGTATCACAAATAAGAGAATGTGCGGCAGAGTTTCAACGTTTTGCCAAAGAAACACATACACCTGTATTTTTAATTGGGCACATCACCAAGGATGGAAGTATTGCCGGTCCAAAAATTTTGGAGCACATGGTTGATACGGTACTTCAGTTTGAAGGCGACCAGCATTATGCTTACAGGATATTACGTACCTTAAAGAACCGTTTTGGTTCAACTGCTGAATTGGGAATTTATGAAATGAGTGAAAAAGGAATGAGAGCAGTAACGAATCCAAGCGAAATATTAATCACACAGAAAGAAGATCAGTTAAGCGGTGTTGCTATTGCTGCTACTATTGAAGGAATGCGACCGTTACTGATTGAAGTGCAGGCGTTAGTTACACAATCAGTTTATGGAACACCACAACGAACTGTAAGCGGATTTGATTTAAGAAGGTTACAATTGTTATTGGCTGTATTAGAAAAACGTGGAGGTTTTCATTTTGGTGTTAAAGATGTGTTTGTAAATATTGCCGGTGGATTAAAAGTAGAGGACCCTTCGATTGATTTGTCAATGGTATGTGCATTGCTGAGTTCTTATGAAGATATTCCCGTGCCGCAGCATATTTGCTTTGCTGGCGAAGTAGGATTGAGTGGCGAAATCCGTGCCGTAAACCGTATTGAACAACGCATTGCAGAAGCAGAGAAATTAGGTTTTGAAAAAATTATTGTGAGCAAATACAATCAAAAAGGATTGGGCTCACAAAAGTTTAATATTGATGTGGTAATGGTAGGAAGAGTGGATGAAGTTTATCGCCAACTTTTTTAATGAGTACAATCAACCTTATTAAAAACGGGCTCACACAGCTTTTCTTTCCGCATACTTGTTACGGATGTGGCAGTGATTTATTATCAGAGGAAGGTTTACTATGTCTTCGTTGCCTGAATGACTTACCTGAAACCAACTTCGCCAAACATGCTAATAACCCAATCGAAAAAATCTTTTGGGGAAGAATGCCCGTTACTGCTGCCATGACTGGTTTTTATTTTTCCAAACATGCCATTATTCAAACTTTAATTCATCAACTTAAATACAAAGGCAAGAGAGAAGTAGGTCTCTTTTTAGGCAACCGCTTAGCTATGCAATTGAAAGACTCCAACCGCTTTAATCAAATTGATGCTTTGATTCCTTTACCACTCTTTCCTGATAAACTGAAGAAACGTGGTTATAACCAGGCGGCAGTTATTGCAGATGGAATGAGTGAAGTTTTAGGAATCCCTGTTTTAAATAATGTGATTACCCGAAAACTATTTACAGAAACACAAACCCGCAAGGGAAGAACTGACCGCTGGCAAAATGTAAAAGAAAGTTTTGCATTGCTGAATGGTGATGCAATACAAAATAGACATGTGCTATTAGTGGATGATGTAATTACAACCGGCGCCACCACCGAAGCATGTGGCAGTGTGCTTTTAACAGCTAATAATGTTCTGTTAAGTGTTGCTGCCCTGGCCTTTGCTACAGATTAATTGATTCCCTTTCACACTATTTTTAATACTCAAGCGTTATTTTTGAACGAATGAAACTGCTTACTTATATAACCCTGATTTTCTTTTTTAGTCTTGCTATTATTTCCTGCAAAAAAGATAGATTACTGACTGATGCCAACGCTTCTTTAACCATTAACCGGGATACCCTAAATTTTGATACAGTTTTTACCAGCACTGGCTCCATCACTCAATATTTTACTATTGTTAATCCAAACAAACAAAAGATTCAGCTTTCATCTGTTAAACTCATGGGTGGCTCCGCTTCTGCTTTTAAAATAAATGCAGACGGTATTGCCGGACCAACCATCAACAACATTGAAATTGAAGCCAACGATAGTATTTATGTTTTTGTGTTAGTGACCATTAATCCCAATGCTGCTAATCTTCCTTTTGTAATTAATGACAGTATTCAAATAAACTGGAACGGTAACAAAACATATAAGCATTTACAGGCATGGGGACAGAACGCCCATTTCCTGAGAAACAAAGTAATTGACATCAATACTACCTGGAACAATGATTTACCTTATGTAATATTAGGGGGATTGCAGGTAGCTCCTGGTATAACATTAACGGTTAACCCCGGAGTAAGAATTTACAGTCATGCCGATGCTCCTTTCATTGTAAACGGCACACTAACTATAAATGGAACAAAAAAAGACAGTGTTATTTTCCGTGGTGACCGGCTGGATGAAGATTACCGTGATTTCCCCGGTTCGTGGCCCGGTATTTATTTCCGCGGCAGCAGCAAGGATAACCAGCTTACTTATACCATTATTAAAAATGCATACCAGGGCATTGTGGCACAAGACCCATCCGGTAATGCCAATCCCAAAGTAACATTATCACAATGTATCATTGATAATATTTATGATGCAGGAATATTGGGTATTCAATCCAGCATTAAAGCAGATAATTGTTTAATCAGCAACTGTGGCAATAATGTAGCCATAGCATTAGGCGGTGTTTATGCATTTACGCATTGTACCATGGCAACTTATTCTTCTGCTTTTATCAATCATAAAAACCCCGTGTTGTTTGCCAGCAATGCCATAAAACAAAACAATCAAACCCTCACTAATAACCTCTTTGCCAATTTTACCAATTGCATTATCTGGGGTGAAGGCGGAACGGTGGAAAATGAAGTAATTACTGACAAACAAGGGAACAACACGTACAGTATTACATTCGATAATGTTTTATATAAAGTAACTACTGACCCTTCCAATATTAGCTTTAACTCTTCCATAAAAAATCAGGCGCCTTTATTTGACAGCATTGATGTAACTAAAAGATATTATGATTTTCACCTGAAAGCAGGGTCCCCGGCAATTAATAAAGGAAAAGCAACCGGTCTGACCATTGACCTGGATGGTAATCCCCGTGCAAATGGGTTACCCGACCTTGGATGCTACGAAAAGCAATAAGTCACCGACTTACAAAAAGGAGCATTATCGCTTCGTTTAACATTTATTCGAACTTATTTGCCTTAAATTTGTTTTCTTCTAATTACACCAACTATAAAATATAACACATGAAAACATTATTCCTCGCCTTGTTGCTGACTACGGTTACAGCCTCTTCCATCTATGATTTTAAAGTAGATGCTTTGTCAAAAGGCAAGACTATTAACCTGGCTGATTACAAAGGCAAAAAGATTTTAATTGTAAATACGGCATCCAAATGTGGTTTTACTCCGCAATATGAAGGGCTGGAAAAATTATACGAAGCGTATAAAAATGAATTAGTGATTATTGGTTTCCCGGCCAACAACTTTGGTGCACAGGAACCGGGAAGCAATGAAGAAATTGGAGAATTTTGTAAAAAGAATTATGGAGTGAGTTTCCCAATGGCTTCAAAAGTTTCGGTAAAGGGAGATGACATCCATCCGTTATTCAAATACCTGGTAGATGAAGCAAAAAAATTAGGTAAGGAAGACCCGATTAAATGGAACTTCACCAAGTTTTTATTAGATGAAAATGGGAAACTGATTGATGTATTCCCCAGCAAAGTGAAACCGATGGACGAAGACATTACCAAACACCTCAGCAAACTTTAATATTATTTTATTTAGTTGAAGAAGCGATGGAGTAATTCATCGCTTTTTTTATTTATAAAACACCAGCCATTTCTTTTTAATAAAAGGTGTAAATCCGCTGTGATCATAAAGATTAGCTGTGGCCATTGAACCATCAGCATTATTAAGCACCTGGAAAGAAAATCTTACCGACTGCCCTGAAATATTTACAATATCGCTGTGGTTTTTATTTAAATAGAGTGGTAGTAAAACGGGCAACTCCGCTCCTGCATTATCAATATTCAGCGCCTGGTAATCTTTCAAATAAAAATCATTTATCAGCAAACTGTTTTTTTCAGCAGTACTATGGTAAGTATAACTTTCTTTAAAAAAAGTCAGCGAATCAGGTACTGCCTCCGAAATATTACCGTTGGAGATGGTGTATTTATATCCTGTTCTTGAAAATGGCTTTACGGTATCGCCAGCATATAATAAATATTCAGATGAAACAATGTTAGCACCCGAATAATTGATATTAAATTTTGAAACCAGTATATCCGGATCACCCGGAAAATCTGCCGGGATATAAATTTTCATACCTGTAAATTTGCCATCGCTGGTATAAGTATAATATGTCTTCCAGATAGTATGATTATTTTCTAAAAAGATTCTCTCCTTCTCCACCAGCTTATCGCCACTGTACATATAATTAATGCGGTTAACCAGTTTATTACCTGCAGACTGAAACAATAAATATCTTAATAAATAATCAACCTTGTTATTGGCATAAACAACTTTTACTGAAGTACTATCAAGATAAACGATTGAATCAAGCTTTGTGAGTGAGGCGGGTATTACATCATTTTTTTTGCGGCAGGAAAAATTAATTGCTAATGCAAAACAAATAAGCAATACAGGTACTATAGTATGTTGAACAATCTTTTTCAAAACAGGTTTCTGAATGTACAATTTACGCTATTCTGTTTTTTTGACAAAAAGCCAATCTTTTTACAGTTGTTCCTTTCCTATCTTCGCAATCCATGCAATTTTCTTCCATCATAGGACAAAAAGAAACCAAAGAGCAGTTGATAGAGCTGGTTCAGCAAAACCGGTTAAGTCATGCTTTATTGTTTTTGGGAAATGAAGGCAGTGGCGCCTTACCATTAGCATTGGCTTTTGCACAATACATCGTATGTGAAGAAGTAAATGGAAAGGAAGCTGCAGCTAGTGGCCCATCCTTATTTGGAGATGAACCAGTACCAGCAGCCGGCAACAAACAAGCAGCAACGGAACCTTGCGGCGTTTGTCCCGCTTGTGTAAAAGCAAGACAACTCATTCATCCCGATATACATTTTTCATACCCGGTTATTGTAAAGAAAAGCGGTGATAAACCCGTGAGTACTGATTACATTGCTGAATGGAGAGAATTTATTTTACAGTTTCCTTACGGCAATGTGTATGACTGGTTACAGTTTATTGGAGCAGAAAACAAACAGGGAAATATTACGGCAGAAGAATGTAATGATATTATCCGCAAACTGAGTTTAAAGAGTTTTGAAAGTGAATACAAAATTCTCATTCAATGGATGCCGGAATATTTGGGTAAGGAAGGAAACAAATTACTCAAGCTGATTGAAGAGCCACCACCCAATACGTTGTTTATACTGGTGGCAGAAAATGAATCGCTCGTTTTGCCCACCATCATTTCAAGAACACAATTAGTAAAGATTCCACCGATTGATGCGACTGAAGTGGAAGAAGCATTATTGCAACAAACCAAACTTTCTCCTGAGCAGGCAAGGCAAATTGCGAGTGTGTGTGAAGGAAACTTCAGGGATGCTTTGCAATTAATGCAGCATGCAGAAGAAGACTGGCAATCACTTTTAAGAGAATGGCTGAATGCTACTTTAAAAACCGGACCCATTGCCCAGGTAAAATGGGTGGAAGAAATAAGCAAGTTGGGAAGAGAGAAACAAAAACAATTCCTCCGTTACTTCAATCACCTGCTGGAACAGGCCATCCGCATTAAATTAATGGGCGCAGAAAATGTACACCTTCCGGAAAATGAATTTGACTTTGCCCAGCGGTTGAACAAAATTGCCGGCATCAGTCAGCAGCAGGCTATTATTGAAGAACTTGACAAAGCCACTTATTTTATTGAACGGAATGCCAATGGCAAGATGCTGTTCCTGGCACTTACCGTCAAGTTCAATCACATCATTTTGAATAAGGCTGTGGTGGAGGCCTGGTAGCTGGTTGCCGGGTTGGCGATGACCGCTGGCCGATGGCAGTTGACTGAAAAAAGACCTTACTATTCACCTCTCGCCCCTCGTTTCCAGCTACTCACTACTTTATTTAAAAACAAATCGCTACTTTTGACCAATTGAGGCGGATATGAGCCGTGGCGGGGCGATGGACTGAGGCAGTGTGATCGGTTTTCAAACAGCAAACATTGGTATTTTTTTATATAAACGATTGTGGCCAATGAGACCTTTCTGACGACCATTGAACGGAACCCCGAAGTGTGCGACGCAACCGGTGCTTAATAGTAGTACAATTGCTTAGTACATCACTCTTCTCCCCTCTCATTTTATCATTAAAATTTTTATTAGCTATATGGGCTGTAGTTCTTGTGGCACAGGCGGTGGCAAAGTGCTGGGATGTAAAAGCAACGGCGGGTGCAGCACCGGCAGTTGTAACCGTATGAATGTGCATGACTGGCTGGCAAATCTTCCATTCGCCGATCCGGAGAGCAGTTGCAAAGTGATTGAAATTTCTTTTAATAATGGTAGCCGTAAAGATTTTTACCGCAATACTACTTTACAATATTTTGAAAAAGGAGATATGGTGGCCGTGGAAGGCGTGAGTGGTTTTGATGTGGGCATGGTAAACCTCACCGGAGAACTGGTGCGTTTACAAATGAAGAAAATGGAAGTGGACGAAGCCAACCCGGAGATGAAAAAAATTTTACGCCGTGCCAGCGACCGTGATATCGAACTCTATCGTCAAAATAAAGAAAGACAGGCAGGCGCTTTATCAAAAGCCCGTTCTATTGCCTTGCAGTTGAAACTGGATATGAAATTGATTGAAGTGGAGATACAGGCTGATGGTCGTAAGGCTACTTTCTTTTATACTGCTGAAGATCGTGTTGATTTCAGGGAGATGATTAAAATATTTGCTTCGGAATTTAAAGTGAAGGTAGAGATGAAGCAGATTGGTATTCGCCAGGAAGCGGCTAAAGTGGGCGGCATTGGAAGTTGCGGTCGTGAATTATGCTGCAGCAGCTGGTTAACTGATTTTAAGAGTGTAACTACAACAATAGCCCGTTATCAAAATCTTTCTATTAATCAAACCAAGCTGAGCGGACAATGTGGCCGTTTAAAATGTTGTTTGAATTACGAACTGGATACATATTTAGATGCACTGCAGGATTTTCCTGATAATGCAGATATGCTACAGGTAACCCGTGGCACAGCTACTTTAATTAAAAAAGATATTTTCAAAAACCTGATGTGGTATGTTTTGCCCGATAGCAACAAACAATATCCACTTACTATAAGAAGGGTGAAAGAAATTAAATCACTCAATGCAAGAGGTATTAAACCCGATGAACTGGAAGCTGTGGAAGTAGTGAGTGGTAAGCCCAAAGAAGTTGAACCAGAATTTGTGGATGTGGTTGGACAAATTAGTTTACGCAGCTTAGAAAGAAGCAGTAAGAAAAAACAACACAGAGAAAGGGAGAGCCGTGGTGGAGACAGAAGGGAGAATCGTGGAGGACAGCAACGTCCCGATAACCGCAATCAACCAAAGCAGGAAAATCGTCCGCAACAAAGACCGGATAACCGTGGAGGGCAACAGCAACGTCCCGATAACCGTAATCAGCTAAAACAGGAAAATCGTCCGCAACCCAGGATTGAGAAAAAACCGCCTAACAATCCTGCTGATAAAAAATAGTTAAGGTGCAACGATAGCTTTTAAGTTGAGGTCAACCTGGTAAAAGCTATCATATGAAGTACATCTTAATTCTATTAATGGGTGCAGCATCATTTACCAGTTGCAAAAAGCAGAACGATTATATTTTACCAAACGGTATTTATAAAGGAATTTTTTACCGAACTGCTCCGTGGAGCGATACTGCACAGGTAACTCTCACTATCAACGGCAATCACTATTCAGGCGAAAGTAACAAGAGTCGCTACCCGGCTATTTGCAATGGTACTTTCAGCATTAATAATGGCATAGCTAAATTTGAAAACAGTTGTCCATGGACTGCTGATTTTGACTGGACATTGATTTTGAATGGAGAGTATAATTACAAAAACAACAATGGAAAAATTGAATTCAGCAGGGAATATGGTGATTTTGCCTATTACAAAGATGTGTATCAACTGACAAAGCAATAGATTATAATCATATAGATTTAACAGGTCCTGCCAAATTATGGCGGGGCTTTTTTGTAAGTTTAAGTATGAAATGGAGAAAGCTTATGAGAATATCTTTTTGTGTATTTGCAGTGTTTTTAATATTGTGGCTGATAATGGCGCAGAGCTGTATGAAATTTAAAATAAGTGACAGCAAAGCCAAAGAAGAATTTAAACAAGTTGGCGTTAACCTCACTACTGTTACCGTTAAAGCAGATGAACGAAATATTCATTACGCAAAAACAGGTAACGATAGTCTTCCAACCATCATTTTTGTACACGGCTCTCCGGGAAGCTGGGATGCTTTTGCACAATACATGCAGGACTCTGCTTTACTAACTAAATACCGGATGATTTCAATTGACCGCCCCGGTTTTGGCAATAGTGATTATGGGGATGCAGAGCATATGAGTAAACAAGCAGAGCTAATAGAACCAGTAATTAAAAAACTACAAAATGGCAAACCAATTTATTTAGTTGGTCATTCATTAGGTGGACCAATGATTGTATGGTTGGCCGGTGACAATCCAACCATGTATGATGGGTTGGTTTTATTAGCAGCCAGTGTTGATCCGGCTGAAGAAAAAACTGAAGGTTGGAGGGGTGTGCTCGATAATACACTATTGCGATATTTTGTTCCCGGTGCATTAAGACCCAGCAACCGTGAATTAAAATTTTTTAAGAAAGACGTGTATGAGCTGCAATCAAGATTTCCTAAAATAAAATGCAAAGTGTTTATTGTGCATGGTATTAAAGATACATTTGTTCCGGTTGGCAATGCGTCTTATGCTGCCAGGCAGTTGGTTAATGCTTCTTCTGTGGAAACGATTTTAATACCCGAAGCAAATCACTTTATTCCCTGGACAAATTATGAAGTGATTAAGAATGTACTGATGAAACTATATTAATGTTCCATCGCTTCATAAATTACATCCTGTATTTTTCCCCTGATACCTAATGTTGAAAGCATAGTATTGGTTCCTCCATCCGGTGTTACACGATTGGAAAGAAAGATATAGATTAAATTAGATTTGGGATCAACCCATACACAGGTGCCGGTATAACCTGTATGACCAAATGTTTCGGGTGATGCATTTTTACAGGGATACGGTTCCTTTCTTGTTGCATTGTCTTTTTCCGGTTTATCAAAACCATAGCCCCTTCTGCTGATATTGCTATGATAGGCTGTAAACAATTCCACTGTCTCCGGTTTTAAATATTGTACACCATTAATAGTACCACCATTTAATATCATCTGCCACAGCATCGCCAAATCTTTTGCATTACTGAATAAACCAGCATGACCGGCCACTTCTCCAAACATGGCGGCACCCGGGTCGTGTACATCTCCATGCAGCAACTGCCTGCGGAATGCTTTTTCTTTTTCTGTTGGTGCAATTTTATTTAAGGCGAACTTCTCCCTTGGTTTAAAACCAGTAGTAGCTAATTGCATCGGTTCATAAAAAGTTTTCTTTACATATTCATTCAATGTCATTCCGGTAATCGCTTCTACAATCTTTCCCAGGAAAATAAAATCATTATCACTGTATATATAATTTCCTGTTACTCCCAATGGGCTTTGCACCATTCGCTTATACATCGTATCTCTCCAATCACTACGCATGTACATTTTATCAGCTACCCGAATGGTATATTTCTTATCGGGTTTTGTTTTGTAGTATCCTTTCAATGGTTTACCGGAAACGGTATCAATTGTTTCTTTATAAAAAGGTATCCATGCCTGCAGTCCTGCCTGGTGCAGTAATATATCTTCTAACTTCAAAGATTCTTTATCAGAACCTTTTACCCATGGCAAATAATCTCCCAATGTTTTTTTCATATCCAGCTTACCATCTTCGTATAATTTCATTACCGCCAGAGTTGTTGCTGAAATTTTCGTTACGGAGGCGAGATCATAAATGGTATTGAG
Organism: Sphingobacteriales bacterium; assembly: GCA_003963365.1. Lineage (GTDB taxonomy): Bacteria > Bacteroidota > Bacteroidia > Chitinophagales > Chitinophagaceae > AWTP1-9. Next base: position 188,434 of record RXJG01000004.1, on the reverse strand, counting down.
AGAGACCGCCTGCTTATTATCATAATTAAAATGACCAAATGCCTTGTTGTAGATTATTCGTCCGTCTTTTGCGGCTAAAACTACACAACCGGGATACGCTTTTCGTTTTATACCATCTTTTGCAATAGAATCAATAGTAGCCAGTTTATTCGTGTTAATATTTAATACTGATGGATCGACAACCGGAAGATCAATAGTAGTTAATCCTGATCCATATTTAAACTGAGGACAAACAGTAACGGGCAATTTCCCTTTTGGTGTATTTAAGCCCTGCAATACATCTGCTGCTGCTTCCTGGAAAATAGCATCATCTTCATAACATGCCAGTAAGTTTTTTGCTTCACATACATTCTTAACTGCATAGGGGTTGCCAAAGAAGAGTGATATATTATTATCGGCAGATTGCAATTGATTTAAAATACCAACCCCTGCTTTACCGATGTTAAAATTATTTCCGGGATAGTTAGCATAATTATGAACGGCTGTAACCGTAACATCAAAATGTTTTAATGAATCAATAATAGATATAGCTCTTAAAGAGTCTGTGTTTGCGTTGATATAAATAATAGCAGCATTATAATCTTTTATCATCCTTTTAGTAAAGGCATTAGCACTGTCAATACCAATTGCTACGTAAGCAATCTTCTTTTGTGTACGTTTTACTAAAGGAAAAATAGCCTTGTTATCATTCTTTAATAAGGTAATGGCATTTTGTGCTACTATCTTTCTTTCTGCAGGAACTGAAGCATTGAGATCAGCAGATAAACTTTCATATGATACAGCAGCAATATTTGGCAATACATATTTGTACTTTGCCATCAACACTCTTTTGGTGTGAGCATACACCTCACTCCATTTCAGTTTTTTGTTCTGAATGGCTTCTTTTATTTTACTGATAGCCGCCGGAATATCTCCCGGCAAACAGAGCATATCATTACCGGCAATGATCGCTTGTGCGGATGCTTCTCCATCGGGATAATACTTTTTTACTCCCTGCATTTCCAAAGCATCGGTAAAAGTTAATCCCTGGTACTTCATTTCTTTCCGCATCAGCTGCGTAATATTTTTATAAGAAATGGAAGTGGGTTTATTGGGTGTTTTATCAATAGCCGGTACACTTAAGTGTGCAATCATCACACTGCTCACGCCGGCTTTAAAAATTTGTTTGAATGGATATAACTCCAGTTGCTGTAATTGTTTTTTTGTTTTATTGATTACCGGCAAATCTTTGTGTGAATCAATGCTCACATCACCATGACCGGGAAAATGTTTGGCACAGGCCATAATGCCTGCATCCTGCATTCCTTTCATAATGGCAATACCAAACTTTGCTACTTTGTATTTGTCTTCGCCAAAAGAACGAAAATTGATAACCGGGTTATTGGGATTATTATTTACATCCACCACCGGTGCATAGTCAACATGAATGCCCATGCGTTTACATTGTTCACCAATTGCCTTACCTACATTATAAATAATTTGTTCATCCTGCAAAGCACCCATCGTTAGCTGGTAAGGAAATTTTTGCACACTATCCAGCATACGCATACCTAAACCCCACTCGCCATCAATGGCAAACATGATGGGTGTTTGTGCAATGCTTTGGTAATAGTTGATGAATTCAGCTTGTTTTGCCGGGCCGCCTTGAAACAAACAGATACTTCCTATATTATATTTTTTTACTGCATCTGTTACTGCACTATCCAGCCAGGTAACTTTTTTTGTCTTTAAATCTATAGAAGAAAGACGCACTACAATTAATTGTCCAATACGCTGGTCATCTGTTAAGCTATTGAACACACTATCCACCCAATGCTGAGCTTTACTTACTTTAACGGTTCGTTGAGCATTGGTGATAACAATAGAAATACAAAAAAGAAAAGTTACTGTTATTCGTACTATCATCTTAATAAGAGTTTCTATTTAAAGTTACAGAAATAAATTTTTAATGTGTTTAAAAATTGATAACGATAGGGAGATTTAGCAAAATAAAAAGTTTTTTATTTTAAAAAGCGGCCGTATTATGCACTAAATATTTTTAACACTCTTAAACTTTAATCAAATGAGAAAAATTTCATCCCGCCTATTTGCGGTCGCCTTAGCATCTCTTATCATTATTTCTTCTGTAATCGTTTTCTATTCATGTAAAAAGACAAAAACCGAAGTTGAACCTACTCAGGAAGAAGTTACTGCGAAAAAAAATTCGACCGGAAAATTACCTGGTCCTTGTCCCTATCCATGTGACGACCCTGCATGTACTGGCTATTCCGATTATTGCGGAGGTCAAACGGGTGGACAGAGAATTTGTGGTTCTGAATTTGCTCAATTTAATTTAGCAAATCAAACCTTAGATTACGTCGTAGAATACATAGGGACTAAGCACAATGATTATCAAGAGTTCCTTTATCAGAACATCGTAGCAGACACAACTGTTTTAACAAACGGAACACTCCAAACCTTCTTAAAACAGAAAACAACACTATTTATGAATAATTTGGGAATCACAAGCGTTAACAATCCTCTTCCTGATACTTTTAATGTTTTAGATACTAGTTTTATTGTTCCTGCTACTTATAGCACTGCGGCTAAAAACATTTTAAATCAACTAAAAACTATAAGAAACAATTATACAGATGCAAACTACACTCAGACGATAAATCAATTAGCAACTCTGAGACAGCAGGCAGTTGCTTTGATCTCTTTTAATGAAGCGTTGGCAGTTGGAGCTTCAGTTAGTGTAGCAAGCCACTCTTATCAATACTGGAATTTTAATATCTCAAAATGGTTATCGCTTCTCCATGTAACCAGTGGCGGCGTCAATGGAGCAAGGCATGCAAGCGGTACATATTTAAAAACATATCCTTGTGGTATGAATCCTAAACATATTGCAGGAGCCGATATTTCGGGTGCTGTATCTGGAGGAATAGGTGGAGCAGCAGTGGGAGGAATAGGAGCATTTCCTGGTGCGGTTCTTGGTGGTGCTGTTAGTTCTTCGGGATCCGTTCTTTGGGAGGCATCAAAGTGCATTCCCTATGTAGGTGGTGTCGTAAAATGGTTAGAAGATTGGTTCTAATCAAAATAATTTTAAAAAGAACTGAATATCTTTACAAATATGTTACAGAAAATACAACATTTCTTTAATAAAATAAGACAATCGAGATTCTTGTTAATTATCTACTTAATTATGGGTGGGTTTATAGGTTTCTTTATTGGCCGTTTATTTGTTCCCGAACTGAAAGTTATTCCATATCTGATTCTAGCAATCATTTCAGGGTTTATTAGCTACAGTTATGTAAAATCTAAAAACAATAAAAACAGTCAAGTCTAACAATTTATATTTATTAGAAAAATGCGGAATAAAATTTATTCCGCATTTTTATTTTGTTTTAGCATATCAATGTAAAACAAGAGCAAAAGCATAACATAAAAAATGTCACGCCTTTCGGCATGAAATAATATGTGTGGGTACGATTGGTCCTACTAATGGAACGGATAGTTTTCAGTGGGAGATAGACTCACAAAATGGGTTCTTCTGGCGCAACTAATCATTGCCGAAAACCGGACTTAAAAACGGGGCCTGTTAGCATTCATTTGCAGGTAACGGGTAAAATTACTAAATAGATGAAGAGTGAAGAAAGAAGGTTGTATCTGAAAAAGATTTTTATCCTGCTCAAAAAGGTTTTAACAAGTCGATTTGTTTTCGGTAAAGCAAGCCGGTTTGGTTAACTTTGCCGACTAAAATTTTTTCAGTGCCGGATATTATTCAGTTGTTGCCCGATAATATAGCCAACCAGATAGCGGCGGGTGAGGTGATTCAGCGTCCTGCCAGTGCGGTAAAGGAGCTGATGGAAAATGCTATTGATGCTGGTGCAACTGAAATAAAACTCATCATTAACGATGCCGGTAAATCACTGATACAGGTGATTGATAACGGCAAAGGCATGAGTGAAACGGATGCCCGTATGTGTTTTGAACGGCATGCTACTTCTAAAATAAAAGCCATTGATGATTTGTTTAGGATAAAGACAATGGGTTTTCGTGGGGAAGCATTGGCTTCTATTGCTGCTGTAGCCCAGGTGGAACTTAAAACAAAAAGAGCAGAAGATACCACCGGTGTTTACCTTGAAATAGAAAATAGTGTAGTGAAGAAGCAGGAACCAATTGCTGCAAACAATGGTACCAGCATCGCCATGAAAAATGTTTTCTTCAATGTACCTGCCCGTAGAAATTTTTTAAAAAGCAATGCGGCGGAGATGCGGCATATTGTGGATGAATTTACCCGGATTGCATTAGCTTTTCCTGAAATTTTATTTACACTAACCAGTAACGGCCAGGAAGTTTTTCATTTAGATAAAGGCACTTTAAAGCAACGCATTGTTCAAATAATGGGTAACAATTACAATGCAAAGCTGGTGAGTGTACAGGAACATACGGATTACATGAACATTTATGGTTTTGTGGGCAAACCAGATACTGCCAAAAAAACCCGTGGCGATCAATACTTCTTTGTCAATAACCGTTTTATTAAAAGTGCTTATCTCAACCATGCGTTGATGAGTGCTTATGATGAAATGATTGGTAAAGATGCTTTCCCGATGTATGTGTTGTTTATTGATTTAGATCCATCACAGATTGACATCAATGTTCATCCTACCAAGCAGGAGATAAAATTTGAAGATGAAAAGATTGTGTATGCCTTTGTACAGGCGGCAGTAAAACATGCTTTAGCACAATTCAGCATCACCCCTACCTTAGATTTTGACCTGGACCCAACTATTCAAAACTTAGATGCGGTAAGTAAACCGTTCACTGAAGAAAGAAAATCAGCAGCCGCTTCTTCTTCATTATATCAAACTTTTACGCAAAAAAACCAGGCACATAAAATTGAAAGTAAAAGTGACCTGAAGCATTGGAGAGATTTATACCAGATAGCTGAAAATAAGTCCGCAGTTGACAGTGTGCAATTGGCAGGAAGCGGGAAGCCGGAAGAATATGTTATTGAGACTGTGGTTTCACCTAAACAATCATTGTTTACAATTGCTGATGAATATAAACCCGTTCAGTTACTCAATACATATATTATTGTTCAAACCAACCGCAGCTTTTTATTAATTAATCAGCAGGCAGCTCATGAAAGAGTATTGTACGAACGTTTTATGATAACCGCAAAGGGTAAAACGATAGCCTCACAAAAAAGTTTATTTCCCGCTACTTTACAACTTTCATCACAAGATGCTGTAATGTTAAGCGATTTGATTGGAGATTTGAATCAACTGGGTTATTTAATTGAACCATTTGGCAACAATGCTTTTGTTATACAGGGAACACCTGCTGATGTGGAACAGGGAAATGAAAAAGCAGCCATTGAAAATTTACTGGAACAATATAAACATTTCACCAGCGATGTAAAGTTTTCCAAAAGAGAAAAATTGATTCGTTCATTAGCATGGCAGCAGTCCGTTAAACCGGGGAAAGTATTAACCAATAAAGAAATGGAAAACCTGGTTGCTGATTTATTCAATAGCAGTCAGCCGAATGTGACTCCTAATGGCAATCCCACCTACATGGAGTTTAAAGAAGATTACCTGGATAAATTGTTTGGTAAATAAAAAGCCGCTGAGCGGTACGTTGCTCATGCGGCTATCATTAAAGCGCCAACTGTTACCATTTAAAAAAACAGGCCATGTATTTTTATACAACCCGCTGTAAAGGCATTTATAACTTCTGAAAATTCCCTTTACATACACGGCCGTTACTATGAATAACTTCTATTGTATAAAAACCTGCTGATAAAGATTCTATGGATATACGTATATGATTATTACCGTACTGTCCGGTTGTTAAAAATTGTTTACGCTTCACTCCGGTAATATCAAAAATATTTACTGTCATCACTCCGGCAGATTCAGCCTGCACATCAAATTCAATATAATTCGTCGCCGGATTGGGATACACTTTTATTTCGCATACCGGTGGTGTAACTATTTTATCAATACGTATGGTATCGCAAAATTGTTTACTGCACCCGGTATTGGAATACGCAACAGCACATACTTTATATAAGCCGGTTTGATTAAACGTATAAACAGGATCCGTTCCAAATAATACAACAGGGGTTGGTGATAGCGAATTGGTATTATAAATAAGCCATTTTACATTCCCCAGGGTTACATTACCCAGGGCATTAAACTTAACCCGGTTAGGAACATCCACTCCCCTTGTATATTCAAATTTAAAATGGAACTCATTACACAAAATACCACCGGCAATTACTTCTTCACAAGTGGTAGAGGCACATTCATCAGATTTATAAACGGTTAAACAAATAGTGTACTTACCGGGTTTTTCATACCGGTGTTTAGCTTCATCACCCTGCATGCCTTCACCATCACCAAAAGTCCATACATATTTCCAGTTAGGGTGGCGGTATTTTGCTACAAAATAAAAACCTGATGAATCATTTGTAACCCGTTCAAACCGGAACTTTGAAATTTCTTCACAGTTTATTTCCTGTTTTGGTACAACAACGGTATCACAGGTTTCTTTGTAACAATTATCAAAATATTTTATTGTTAAACAAACCTTGTATTTGCCCGGCTCTTTGTATTGATGGAAGGGGTTCCATTCATTACTGCTGGTACCATCCCCAAAATTCCATCTTACACCTGATTGCGTTTTATTAGAAAGCGGAGAAGATAAATTGACAAACTGTACTCCTCTTAACGGATGGGCATAATCTTGTTTCCATTCAAACTTAGCATAGAGGTTATCGCAGGTTGTGCGGACATATACCTGTTTGCAGAGGTATTTTATACAATCGCTATTCACCACCTGCATTTTTAAACAAACCTGGTAACTGCCGGGTTTGGTATACTCATGCCGGGGATTTATATCATTTGAAAAACTGCCATCACCAAAACTCCAGCTAAAACTAACATTGGGTGAAGTGGTGGGTGAAGAAATATTTTTGAAATAAATCGCTAATGGATTTGATGCAACCGGCTCCCATATAAAATCGGGTTTAATATCACAATACTGACGAATAATAATTGGCTGGCAGTAATAATTTTTACACAGTCCATTTAATTGCTCAATGATCAAACAGGCATTGTACACACCCGTATCTGCATATATATGTGATGGGTTGGGATCAGTTGAAGTTTTTCCGTCACCAAACTGCCAGGTAAATTTATAGATAGTGGGTAATGGTCCTGTTGTATTATGAAATGTTATTGATTTATTGTTTAAAGAATCCCGTTTCCATTGGAATGCTGGTTTTGGACAATTAATTGTTTCCTGGATTTTGAACTCAGCCACAGCGGAGTCATAACATTGATGAATGCTATCTTTTATATAATGCACCACCCGGTAACTGCCATTTGCATAGCTGTGCGATGGATTAACATCTTTTGAAGTAGCACCATCGCCTAACTTCCAGTAATGAACAAGAATATTTGAATTTGATGTTGAAGTGAATTTAACCGAGTTACCTGTAATTACATAGGTGAATTTGGCTATACCTTCACAGGGCTTGGTATTTGTTTGGGACGCAAGCGGTTGCTGCAGTATTATTACTGCGGCAAGCAATAAGTAAAAATTTTTCATAACGCCTTTTTTAAGAGTTTGGTTATTTTAACCAGTTGGCAAACTTTAATTAGCAGGTCACATAACAATTAGTTCCTGCAAAGGAAAATAATGCTGCCTGCCTGTTAAAAATAGTATCAGCTTAGTTGTTTCAGCATTCAGAAATGCTTAGTAATTACTGCGGAGATATTTAATAAATCGTTCATAGGCAAGTCTCACGGGAGCAGCACTTCCCTGGAAGTTTCCTGCCTGCAATGAAAAGATGAGCAGTTTATTTTTTTTGGTAATTAAATAACCGCTAAGCGAAGTATTGTTAGATAATGTTCCTGTTTTAGCAAAGATGAATCCCTTTTCTTCTGCATACAAATTACTTAGTGTACCCAGGCCGCCTGTTGGTAATAATGCCTCCATCCTGGCTAAACCAAATTCATTTTTCATTTTATTCAACAGCCAAACGAAGGATTGTGGCGTAAATAAATTATAACGGCTGAGTCCGCTGCCATCTACCCATTTTGGTTGCTGCGGAATGTCTTTCAGATCATTCTTTTTTAAATAAGCGATCATTGCTTCATCATTCATTATTCCTAATTTTTCATTGGCCGCCATTAGCAATGTTTGTTCGGCAAAAAAATTATCGCTGCGGTACATCATTAATTTATACAGCGAATCAGCCGGAATGGAATGAATAGTGAATAATGGATGATTGAAAGCAGATAATGAAGAGGATAAATTCAGTTTTAAAGAATCAGATAAAAAAAGTTTCGCCGTTTCTATGCCATTAGTTACAAAGGGAACTTCCTGTGCTGCATTTTCAGTTCCGGTTGTTATTTGAAAATAATTTTCATCTCTTTTTCTTTTTACTAAAAACTTGTTACCTGCTGCCTCTGTTGGTTTGTTTTGTTGCCATTTTAAAAAAGGGGTGGAGCGGATAGTAACTTGTTTAGTTTGTTTATCAACTGCCTGTAACCAGCGGATGGTATTTCCATAAACAGGCAACGGACTTCTTTCCGCCATATAATCATCATTATAATCATCCCATGCCCAGCCATAACCCCAGGGTTCCTCTTTCCAGTTCATTTCATTTATAACAATGGGTTTGTTTTTACTTTTCAAAAAATCTGCTACTCTTTGTGAGGTAAAATCAGGATGCAGCAAAGACGGATCGCCGGTTGGTTGAATATATAATGTATCTGCCGTTTCATAATATTTCAACCCGGGTATAGAATCTCCCAGGTATTTTATCCCGGCGTACAGGGAAAACAGTTTAGTGTTACTGGCGGGAACAAAATATTTGTTGCCCTGGTATTGATATAAATATTTACCCGCTTCGGTATCATACACGGCAATTCCAACATGAGCCGGTATAAGCACTGAATCATTTACTATTTCCCGTTTAGCAACTTTTGCAATTTTTTGATTTAATGAGCAGGAACTAAACACTAATAAACCAATAAACCCAAAAACATTTTTCATTCTTTAAAGATAGGTCAGATTTATTATTGACAGCATTCCTTAATTTTATTATAGGTGCCAGAATTTGTATCATTACTTATATTAAAGAACAATCCATCATTTAAAGTAGCTGAACTCGAAATAAAAAGATCAATCGCAATTGGTGAACTGGACCTGTGACGTAAAACCGGCTGTACCGTTTTGGGTGTAAAAAACAGCAGCCACTATAGCTTAAATCCTCCTGCTGATTTTATAATAAATAATAATGAATGGCTCATTGTAATGGGAAGTGAGGAGCAGATTAAAAAGGCGAAGCAACTTGTGTAAAAGAAGCCGCCTGATGCTAAATGCCAAACGCTGAAAGCAAATGGGTTATTCAGCACTATGCATTACGCATAATGCAGTAAAGGTTAAAACTAACTCCGCTCCTGTGCCCTTAACCATCTTTCCGGTATTTCATTATTGCTGGCCATTACATAATCGGTGTAACTGCAGGCGATGAATTTTTTATCGGGCATCTGCATCCACCATCTTCCGGTACGTTTGCTTTGTAAAAAAACAGTTTCTATCTCTGCCAAAGCGGTGTGATATTCATTAAAGTCATCCCGGTTTTCCATTTGTACTTCGTTCTTACAGATTTGTTTACCATCTATAAAATACCAAAGCATATGAGCAATTTGTTTGGCTGTTAAATCATTGGTGTCCTTTTCCGGCAGATAGCCATAAATACCCAGCGTATTTACATTATGACTCATACCAGCATATTTTGTCAGTGTACAAATTTCTTCACCGGTAAATCCATTCGGACTGATATCTGTTGCCGGGGCATAAGCATTGGCGATGGCTGCAATATCAATTGTAACCAAACCAGAGTTACGGATCACCGGTTCCATCTCCTCAATTTGTTCTTTTACTTTACCCACACGAAAACAATCAAACCTTAGTTTATCCATCGTTTCCATCATCTTGGGATGAATGTTATAAATCTGGAAACCAATATGATTATAATGGCGTATATAGTTAGGTTCACCGGTTAAAACCTCCATCAAAAAGCTTTCATGACGCAAAGGAGATTCCATATTCAAATTAATGATGGAATCAATACCGGTAGCTTCAATAATTTTATTCAGACTTCCATAAGCATAGTATTGCGCTAATGTATTATCATGAGAGCCTCCCAGTATAACTACCGTTTTCTTTTCTTTGATTAATTCAGCGATAACGGTTTTAGCAGCAGCATAACTATCGGTAAGTAATGCGCCTGTTTTTACATTACCGATATCAGCGATCTTCACTTGTGAATGCCAGTAATAAAGTTGATAAAATTGTTCACGGATCTTATCCGGCCCATCAGAATAACCGGTATGTATTCCCTGTCCTCTTACTTCACCAATTCCTACCAGCACTATATCTGCTTCATCTAAATCGGGAAACTCTTCTTCATATAAGTTTATATGAGAGCCCACCTGGCCATCATTATAGCCATTGTCGTTGCTGATCACATCTTTACGAACAGGTATTAGGAAATCCTGCAGGTTAAGGTAGTCGGACATGGGTTTAGTTTTGCGGCAAACTTACAATAATGACGCTTATTGCAAAAACTAATCATTAACAATTGCGTCTAACTATTAAACTTATTTTGCATACCACTTTGAAGCAGTTTGTTTCCATACTACTGATCATTGCTTTTTTTATCAGCAATACAACAATGCCTTTTTGTAATTTTCAGGAAACGGGTATTGTGGCGGATCTTTATCATAAACATTTACAGGAAGATGCAGATGGAAATGTATTCGACTTTATAGCTGATGATATTTTAACTTTCTGTTCTTTATTTGGCGGGGAAGAAGAAGATATACCACCTGTGCAAAAACATCCTGAACAACATCCTTTCCCATTCCAGGTAACGCAAATACAAACTGGTTTTTTTAATTTTTCAAAACCGGTTGTTTCTGTTATTCAGTCACCGGTAGTATTAGAAAGAGTATATTCTGCTTTCCTGGAAAAAAAACACTCTGCTGAATTTTCATTATCTGTTTTCCACCCCCCTACACCACTCAATACCATATGATTTTTTGCCTACATTTTTTGTAAGCACTTTTTCAAATCAAATAATGAAAAATGAAAAAGACATTGGTATTCTGTATAGCAATTACCGCTATATCATTGTCATTGCAGGCACAAAAAGTAAATGATGCTAAAGTTCCGGCATCAATAAAATTATCTTTTGCCAAACAATATCCCGGCAGCACGGCTAAATGGGAGAAAGAAAATGGCAAGTATGAAGCAAATTTTAAAGTAAACGGAAATAACACATCTGCTACTTATGATGTCAATGGCATGCTAATTGAATCAGAAACTGATATTAAAATATCCGATTTACCGGCAGTAATCACTTCTTACATAAAAGAACATTATAAAGGATCTGTTATTAAAGAAGCAGCAAAGATTACAAAGGCGGATGGGACGGTAAATTATGAAGCGGAGGTAAATCACAAAGATCTGATATTTGATGTCAATGGAAAGTTCATTAAAGAACAAAAAGATTAAAATCAATTTGCTAAAGCGGTTTAACCGCCGCTTTAGCTTTATAAATATCATCAATCAAATAAAATAATTTTATGAAAAAAAATATTTTTTTCTCAATATTAATTGCAGTGGCTGCATTTACTGCAGTTTCTGCTCAAACAAAAACAGGTTTACACATCACTAATACTTTTCACATTGCCAGTGCCGGTGGCTGGGATTATTTGGAAGTAGGACCGGTAAATGATTGGCTGTACGTTAGTCATGGTACACAGGTCAATATTCTCAATAAAAAAACAGGTGACTCTGTTGCAGTAATTGAAAACACAACCGGTGTGCATGGTATTGCATTTGATGTGGCCAATAAAAAAGGTTTTACCAGCAATGGCAGGATAAACACTGTTACCGTGTTTGATATGAATACTAATAAAGTGCTGGCACAAATTGCCGTTGGGCAAAACCCCGATGCGATTACGTATGAGCCCTTTTCTAAAAAAATTATTACCTGTAATGGCCGCGGCAAAAACTTAACAATTATTGACCCTGTACAAAATACTGTTGTTGACAGTGTGGACGTTGGTGGTAAACCAGAAACGGCTGTAAGTGATGGCAAAGGTAGTTTGTACGTGAATATTGAAGATAAAAACGAAATTGTTGCGGTGGACATGAAAACATTGAAAGTAACCCACCACTGGAGTCTTGCACCTGCAGAAGGGCCAACCGGTTTAGCTTTTGATGCAAAAACAAACCGTTTATTTGCCGGTTGTGATAAATTACTGGTGGTAATGGATGCTACTAACGGAAAGATCATTGATAAATTACCGATTGGTGACGGATGTGATGGCGTAGCATTTGATCCCGGAACAAATATGATCTATACTTCCAACGGAGAAGGCACTTTGTCAATTATTCATGAAGATAATGCTGACAAGTATACTGTAGTGGAAAACGTTCCAACCAGGCAATATGCAAGAACTATTGCGTTAGATAAATCAACACACCAGATCTATTTGCCAACTGCAGAGTTAGAAAAACAGGATCCTAATCAAAAAGGCAGACCGAGGATGATACCAGGAACGTTTCAGGTCCTGGTAATTGGGAAATAATAAAAATTAACTCAATGAAGAAAATTTTTATAACAGCAATAGCTGTATTAACATGTCATGCCTGTCTTTTTGCCCAGCATACTTTTAAAGCAATTGTAAAAGACAGTGCTACCGGTGAAAATTTACCCGGTGCCAGTGTGATTATGAATACCGGAAAACGTAATGGTATTACTAATACTGAAGGGAAAATCGTTTTCAAAAATATCAGCGAAGTATCGGTTACGTTTAATTTCTCTCATACTGGTTATAATGAATTCGCTCTTACCGTTGATTTTAATTCGGTAACGGATACCTCTTCGTTCACGATCATTAATCTTGTTAAAAAACAAAAAGATTTAGATGAAGTGATTGTAAGTTCTTCCCGTACTGAATCAAGAATTGAAAATCTGCCAACAAAAGTAGAAGTATTAGGGGCCGAAGAAGTAACAGAGGAAGGGGGGATAAAACCCGGCTCATTAATAAGTTTATTGGGTGATGTAGCGGGTATTCAAACACAACAAACATCTGCCAGCAGTGCTATTACTGATCTGCGTATTCAGGGATTACAAGGTAAATACACACAGATATTAAGAGATGGATTGCCTTTGTTTGGTGGCTATTCGGGCGGATTGAGTATTATGCAAATCCCCCCGGCTGATATTAAACAGGTGGAGATTATTAAGGGAGCTTCTTCCACTTTATACGGTGGTGGTGCTATTGCGGGTTTAATCAATTTAGTTTCTAAAACACCCACCATTGGTAAGTTTGAAAAATCATTCTTATTAAATCAAACTACGCTTAACGAAACCAATAGTAATATCTGGTTATCTAACCGGAATAAAAATGTGGGGTTTACTTTTTATACCGGTGGCACTTATCAAAAAGCTAAAGATGTGGATGGTGATGGGTATAGTGATATTCCCAATATCAAATCCATATTCATCCATCCGAGATTATTTATTTATCCAACTACCAAACAAACTATTTCGATTGGGTACAATGCTGTGATAGAAGACCGGGAAGGTGGTTATATGAGTGCTATTGGCAATAAAAATTCTGCTAACTATTTTAATAAAAACAAAAGCAATCGCCATACCATAGAAGCAGAATGGGAAAATAAAATGAGTCAGCATGATAAACTGCTGATTAAGGGGAACACTACTTTCTTCAACCGGCAGGTTACCACCAATGTTTTTGGCATGAATGCTAACCAGTCACAGGTATTTAGTGAAGCATCATACGTACATAAAAGCCGTTATAATGATATTGTTACCGGCGTCAATTTTTATGCAGATAATTTTAAAAAGAAATTACCCGATAGTACACAGATCAGCAATTATACCAGAAACACCATGGGATTGTTTTTGCAGGATGATTGGCGTATTCATCCAAAGTTTACTGCAGAAGCAGGCTTAAGATGGGATTATCAAAAACAATACGGCAATTATTTCCTGCCAAGATTATCATTGCTGTATCGTATCAATCCATTCTTAACAACAAGACTCGGCGGAGGCTTAGGTTATAAACTTCCTGCCGTATTCAGTAATGAAATTGATGAAAGGGTTTATAAAAACATCTTACCGCTTGCTGCATCGGTTGAATCAGAAAAGTCTGCAGGTATTAACTGGGATATCAACTTCAAAAAGAAAATTGGAGAAACTGATGTAACCATCAATCAATCTTTCTTTTTTACCAACATCAATAAACCGATTATTTATTCAACTGATGTAAACAATAATATTTCCTTCAGTAATGCCAATAAAGCTTTATCTACAAAAGGTTTTGAAACGTATGTTCAAACACATTATGATGTTTGGGAATTGTATTTGGGCTATGTGTACACTTATGCTAAAAAAATGTACGACGATCAGCATCCTTATCTCAGCTTAAGTGCCCGTAATAAATTTGCCATGGTGCTGGCAAAAGAATTTCCCAAACATTTCCGTGCCGGTATTGAAGCCGCCTACACAGACAAACAATATCTTGATGATGGAAGCACCACACCGGGTTATTTATTTGGAGCCGCCATGGTTCGATATGATATTCCTCATTTCACTTTTGTATTGAATTGTGAGAACTTGTTTGACTATCGCCAAACAAAAAAAGAAATGATTGTTAGCGGCCCGCCAACCAATCCCATCTTTCGTCAGTTATGGGCGCCAATTGATGGAAGAGTGGTCAATCTTTCCATGCAAATTCATTTTTAATCAGCTTCAATGATTTTGAATTGCCCCGACCTTAAGGTCGGGGCAATATATTATCTTTGCCGCCATGGAAAAGGTTTTGGAACAAATAGAATCTTACAAACAAGAAATTGAGGCATTAGCTATAAAAGGAGCTAAAGAATTGGAAGAATACCGCATTAAATTTCTCGGCACCAAAGGCATTGTAAAAGCCCTGATGGGAGAGATGAAAAATGTGGCGAATGAGCAGAAGAAACAATTCGGCCAGGTATTAAACGAGTTCAAACAATTTGCGGAAGCCAAATATGAAGAGTGGAAAAGTTCAACAGGCAACGGGCAAGAGACAACAGGTAATGATATTGACTTAACGCTTCCCGGCGATCCTATCGCAGTTGGCAGCCGCCACCCTATCAGTCTAATGCGAAATCATATTGTTTCTATTTTCCAACGCCTCGGTTTTGCCGTGGCTGAAGGTCCGGAAATAGAAGATGACTGGCACAATTTCGGTGCACTCAACTTAGATGAAAATCATCCTGCCCGGGATATGCAGGATACTTTTTACATCCACACGAATCCAGATTGGTTATTACGTACACATACCAGCAATATTCAAATAAGGGAAATGGAAAAAGGCAAGTTGCCTATTCGTATTGTTTGTCCCGGTCGGGTGTATCGCAACGAAACTATCAGTGCAAGAAGTCACTGTTACTTTCACCAGGTGGAAGGTTTATACATTGATGAAAATGTTTCTTTCGCAGATTTAAAACAAACATTGTACTTCTTTGTGCAGGAGATGTATGGCAAGGATGTAAAAGTTCGTTTCCGTCCTTCTTATTTTCCATTCACCGAGCCAAGTGCTGAGATGGATGTAAGCTGTTTCATTTGCGGTGGTGAGGGTTGTAATATTTGCAAACACACCGGCTGGGTGGAAATATTAGGTTGCGGTATGGTGCATCCGAAAGTGCTGGAGAATTGTGGCATCGACAGTAACAAATACACCGGCTTTGCCTTTGGTATGGGTGTGGAGCGGCCAGCTTTATTAAAGTATGGCATTAACGACATCCGTTTGTTCAGTGAAAATGATGTAAGATTTCTGAAGCAGTTTACCAGTGCAACGTAGCTCAATAGTAATCATCATTCCGACGTAAGGAGGAATCTGCCGATGTTTTGTAATTGGATGAATGATGTACTTAGCTGCATTACTACTATTAAGCTTTGGTTGCGTCGCACACTTCTGGGTCTTAATTTGTTTGTTCAATTATGCTATTAGATTTTTATATTTGAGTATAACAGCCTTCTCAAATTGCAAATAAAAAGACTTAACACTACATATTTCAGAGACGAACTCCCTACTGATGGGCATAGCCCGATGTTTTTCTTGTGTTCTGATGGTTGCAATTACTATTTAAAATACCTTTCCGGGTTGAGTTTCAATAAATTAGAAATACACTGTCTTGTATATGAAATAGTTTGTTCAAGATTACTACAGCATTTCGAAATTCCGACACCCGAAATTGCCATTGCCACCTTAAATAAAGATTCCTACGATGTGAAATCATTAAAAAGAAACAGGCGCAAAGCATTACCCGGAAGCCAATGTTTCGCATCAAAAGAAATAATTGATGCTGACCTATTAAGAGATACTGAAATAATAAATCGAAAGAAAGAGTTTAATAAGTATTCTAACAAACAAGATTTAATAAGAATAGCTCTTTTTGATTTGTGGGTAGATAATAAAGACAGAAAAGAAGGCAACTACAATTTATTAACCCATCTTGAAAATGACCGTAAAAAAATCTATGCCTTTGACCATGCTTTTACTTTCGGTGGATTAGAAGAACTTAATATTTTCAACCCAAATTCAGAGGTTTCTCCATACAAAAAGCTAATAACAAGTATATTTTTTAAAAGTTTTGTAAAACATTTAACTAAGGCTGAACGTTTGTATATTGTGAAGGAATTTGTTAGCAGGATTAAAGACTCCGAGCCTGAAATTAAAGATATTATCGAAGATGTTTTTAAACAAATACCAGCAGAATGGCAAGTTCAGGCAGGTTTAAAGGAAAGGATTATTGGTTTTCTACTATCACCCATTAGAATTCAAAAATTAAATTTAGAAGCTGTAAACATTTTAAAAAAGACATTTAAGATATAATGAAATCTTATATTTCGATATTATACATTCAAACGAACTCCCTTGCAGCAGAAAAAGTTGCAATAGGGCTACTTGCGTTTAATGATAAATTCGTTCATTTTCATGTATCTCAAAATAAATTAAAGGTCGTAAATAAATTAGCTAGCCTTGAAGCTGTTAAACATGCAGAATTAACATTCGACTTAATCCAAAATAAAATTGACGAAACAATTAAAAGCAATAAAAACAACTCTCTATTTATTCAAAAATCTATATTTAATATCGAATACATAAAGTATCTAAACAAATACAGTAAAGGGTTAATTCAATTTAGTGAACCTAAATCCATAGCTTCAAGTATTGATAAAAAAACATTTAAAGAACTTTTCAAGCAATTCATAGGTGAATGGGGTGAAGATGGAGAAAAAAAATCAACTCCTAAACATAGCATTATAAGCACAGTAAATAAACAATTAAAAAAGGAAGTTTTCAAAAAGAAAGCAGATATACATTATCAACTAAAGCCAGAAAAAATTGAAGGGATATATTCTCCTTGTGAAGTAACGCTCATTGCCAAAAACGGAGCTCTATTGGTTGGGCAAGTAATTGATTTTAACACACACGAAGAGACAATTTCGAAACATTTATATGAATATGAGGTATTGACAATTGCCTTGAAAGAGTTTTCTAAAAAATATTTAAATAGTACAGGCAAGGGCTCTTATATTATTATTGCGGAAGAACCAAGCTTAAATTCTCCGCAACACAAGATTTTTGAAAAAGTCGCTTTCCACAAAACCGATTTATTTTCTATTAAGCACCCCGAAGAGCTATCGAATATAGCCGACAATCTGGAAGAGAAAAATTATTCTAAGTTCTCTGAGTTTGAAAAAACCATAGCATAATTTCATGGTTCAAACAATCTGCATCTGTGGCGCCGGAACAATGGGCAGCGGTATTGCACAAGCAGCTGCACAGGCAGGCTTTACCACCATTTTGTTTGAGGTAAATACAGTAGTGCTGGAAAAAGCAAAAGCCTCCATTGAAAAGAACCTGCAATCATTAGTGGAGAAAGAAAAAATATCAGCAGCCAATAAAGAAGCTATTCTTAACCGCTTTCAATTCACCGGTGATATAAACCATTGCGTGGCCGATGTTATTATTGAAGCCATCATAGAAAAAACAGAAGCGAAGGTTTCATTATTCAATCAGCTGGCTGAACTCAATCATAGTAACACCATCTTTGCTTCCAACACTTCTTCGCTTTCCATTACCGATATTCAAAAAAATGTAGCGCATCCGCAGCGGTTAGTGGGTATGCATTTCTTTAATCCTGCCACTATTATGAAACTGGTGGAAGTAGTAAAAGGAGAATTAACGCATGAAGCTTTTGCGCAACAGGTATATGAGCTTTGCGAACGAATGGGCAAAACTCCCGTAATGTGTAAAGATGCGCCGGGCTTTATCGTGAACCGGGTAGCCCGTCATTATTATCTCGAAGCATTTAAACTGGTGGAAGAAGGCTTAGCTGATTTTGCTACCGTTGATAAACTGATGGAAACATCCGGTTTTAAAATGGGACCTTTCAAATTGATGGATTTAATTGGCAACGACATCAATTTGGCGGTAAGCCAGTCGTTGTACGATGCCTTTAATCATATAGAGCGTTTTAAACCCTCTCCCATTCAACAGGAAAAAGTAGCCAAAGGTGAATTAGGAAGGAAGACGGGCAAAGGATATTATCAATACAGTTGATTAGATTATCTTCGCTCACCTTATCGTCCATTAATATTCAACCAATCAACGAATGATTTTAGTTACCGGTGGTACAGGCTTAGTAGGCAGCGAATTACTCCGTCAGTTAATTGCACAGGGTAAGTCGGTGAAAGCAATTTACCGTAACAATATCTCCGCACATCTTACTGAAGAGGAAAATAAAAAGGTTAACTGGGTTAAAGCTGATATCAACGATGTACTTTCTTTAGAAGATGCAATGCAGGATGTGGAGCAGGTGTATCATTGTGCAGCTGTGGTAAGTTTTAATCCAAAGAAAAAGCAAGAGTTATTTCATACCAATGTAGAGGGAACAGCTAATGTAGTAAATGCCTGTTTAACCAATGGCGTCAAAAAATTAGTGCATGTAAGTTCGGTGTCAGCATTAGGCAGAATAAGAAAAGGTGAAACCATTACTGAACAAACGCAATGGAGCGAAGAAACCAATAACTCGGCTTATGGTAAAAGTAAATACTATGCCGAGCTGGAAGTATTTCGTGGTATTGCTGAAGGATTAAAAGCAATCGTGGTTAATCCCACTATTATATTGGGCCCGGCTAACTGGAATGATGGCTCATCAGCCTTATTTAAAAAAGCATACGACGAATTTCCCTGGTACACGCATGGTGTTACCGGTTTTGTAGATGTAAGAGATGTGGCAACAGCTATGATACGATTGATGGAAAGTGAAATCAGCGGTGAAAAATTTATACTGAGTGCAGAGAACCGTTCTTATAAAGAAATGCTCAGCATGGCCGCTGAAGGTTTTGGTAAAAAACCTCCGCAACGGGAAGCTAAAAAATGGATGGGCGAACTCATCTGGCGGCTGGATAAATTAAAATCAATGTTTACCGGCAGCAATCCATTGTTAACCAAAGAAACTAACCGAACGGCAAGAGCCAAAGTATATTTCGATAATAGTAAAATACTTAAAGCTTTGCCAGCCTTTCAATTCCGCAAAATGGAAGATACCATTCGGGAAACCTGCGCTATCTACCAGGAAAGAATAAAAAGTTAATTCCTCCTTTCTTTCGGCTTACAATTTGCATAAATAATAATCGTTTATCATCTTTGAATCACAATTCGGTATTCAATGAAAAGATTATTGCTACTCTCAGCGCTTTTTGTTTTCAGCAAAACATACAGCCAGTATTATACCATTACCGGTAAAGTAGTGGATACCTTACAGCAACCATTACCGGGTGCTTCAGTATTTGCCCAAAATACTACCATTGGTACAGCAGCCAATACAGCCGGTGAGTTTAAAATTTATTTACCGGATGGTGGTTACAACCTCATTTTTACCGTAGCCGGTTATCAAACACAATCTATACAAGTTTCCGGCAACAATAAAGAGCCCCTCACCATCATCTTAAAACCAAAAGAAAAAGAAATGGGTGAAGTGGTGATACAGAACAGTAATGAAGTAGCGGACGGATGGGAGAAATATGGCAAGTTCTTTACGGAAAACTTTATTGGTTCTTCTCCCAATGCAGAAAAATGTACGCTGCAAAATCCCGAAGCATTAAAGTTCCTTTTCATTAAAAGGAAAAACAAATTGAAAGTGCTGGGCAAAGAAGACCTCATTATCAACAACAATGAACTGGGTTATCGCATCCGTTATAAACTGGATTCCTTTATTTACGAATACAATACTGATATAAGTGGTTTTTTAGGTTATCCCTTTTATGAGGAAATGGAAGGAAGTGATTCATTAAAAGCTGTATGGAAAAAAAACAGGGCGAAAACTTATTATGGTTCCCGATTGCATTTTATGCGTTCTTATTACGACAGCAGTTTAACGGAAGAAGGGTTTGTACTGGAAATGAAAGATACTTTGCCGGGCTCTAATAAATATCTCCCTGTTACCAATCCATATGACACTTCATTCTATAGTATTCTCGATAGTGCTAATGTGGAAATCAGCTTTCCTGATGAAGTAAAAGTGATTTATAAAAAAGCAAGGGCCGATGATAAATTTTTAGTTGCCAATAAATATCCAAAAGGAACGCCTAATCAAACCTCTGCCATTATGGTCAAAGATTATTTCATTATACAGGAAAACGGGTTCTTCTTTCCGCAAACGGCAGTGGTAAATACAGGCTACTGGACCTGGAAAAAATTAGCCGATATGCTCCCTTACGACTATTATCCTGAATAGCTTTTGCCAAAGCACTGTCATGTTTTATCTTTAACAAAGCATGACGAATTATCTGCATCGTTTTTTTTATTTATTTATGGCTGCCTGCTTTGCTTTAATGGCAAAAGCCCAGGATTACAGCTATGCCCATTACGATGTACAGGATGGATTAGCCGGTGCCAATGTATATGCCATTTACCAGGACCCGCAAAAGTTTTTATGGTTTGGTACTGAAACAGGCGTAAGCCGTTTTGACGGTACACATTTTAAAAACTTTACTACAGCCGATGGGTTACCCGATAATGAAATATTAGAAATATATGGTGATGATGAAGGAAGGGTGTGGCTGGTTCCTTTTAAAAAAACTATTTGTTATTATTATAAAGGAAAAATATACAATCAGCAGAATGACTCTGTTCTTCAAAAAATACATATCCGTTCCAATGTTTTAAGCGTATGCACTGATAAATATAAAAACACCTGGATACTGGAGGAGAAAGGATTGTTCCTTATTACCCCGCAAAAGCAAATTCATTTTTACGAACAGATTAATAACCACCCACTAAATGGTTCATTATTTATTGGATTGAACAGTGAAAAAGAATTGATCCTTCAATGGGAAGACCAGATATATACCTACCGGAACAATCGCTTTACATTTCTTTTTTCCATTGATTATCCAACGGAATACCGTGGATTTAAAAACATTCATATCTCGGGAGATTATATAGTTTGGAGAAGCGGTAAAAATACTTCCTGTGCACAATCGTTAAGCAGTAACAAGATACATTGCTTTGAGTATCCCGCCAATGGATTGCGTTTTTCTTCTCCCGGTAATGGAACGATTGCTATCAGTTCAACAAGCGGGGTGTCTATTTACAATCCAACCAGCAAAAAACAGGAATATTATTTCTTAAAGAAACTTTCGGTAAGTAAAGTATTAATTGACCATGAAGGAGGCTGGTGGTTTACCACATTAGGTGATGGAGTTTACCAGCTTTTATCTACCGAATACAAAAATTATAAACCCTGGAAAGAGGGTAGTAACCAGGAAATTTTTTCACTTTCCATGATTGAGAATAAAATATTAATGGGTACCAATTTTGGAAGAATATTATATACCGATCATTTTAACAATACCGGCACCATCTCTTTTCCTGCCACCGTAGCAGATAAATATAACCGCATAACCTGCCTGGCAAAATTACCTTCCGGGAAAGTATTAGTTGGTTCAGATGAGAAGCTGGCTTTATTAAATACTAATCTGCAACTGGAGCAAATAACAAGTATAAGCTCCGTTAAAAGTATTTATTATGTAAACGATGATAGTGTTTTTATTGCCACCAGTGTTGATACCCGTATGATAAGCCTGAAGGATATTAAACAATTTAAAAAAATCTGGGATGAGCGGTCCACAGCTGTTTGTCTTTACAAAGGCACTTTATTTGTTGGCACATTAAACGGTTTATATCATCTGCCCGTTGGAAAGAACCCCGTGTATATGGGTGAATACGATACTTTATTTACGAGACGCATATCATCAATGGTTGTTAGCAAGGACACCACTCTTTGGGTGGCTACTTATGATGGTGGTATTGTTGGAATGAAAAAAGGACAGGTAAGAGATACCTTAACCGCCAAAGAAGGATTAACCAGTAATATTTGCCGTAACCTTATTATTAATAATAATGTTTTATGGGTAGGTACTGATAAAGGAGTTTCAAGAATAGATTTGAATGTAAAACCATACCGGGTTACTCCCTTTACAGTATCCGATGGTTTATTATCCAACCAGGTTAATGCGATTTATAAAGATAATGACACCGTATTTGTAGCCTGCCAGGAAGGGATCACTTATTTTGACATAACCAAAGTGTTTAACACTTCCCAATGCAATCTTGAAATAACAAATGTGTACCAGGCTGCAGAAGAGTTACCCGTACAGGATAAATATGTTTTCAAACATGATCAGAACAACTTTAAAATTGATTTTGTTGGTATCTCTTTTAAATCAACCGGCGATATTACTTATCAGTATAAACTGGCTGGTTTAGATACCATAATGAAAACCACCAAAGAAAACACCCTGGAATTTCTTTCACTCCCGCCCGGTAATTACGAATTACAACTGGTTGCCATAAATAAGTTTGGAGTTAAAAGTGGTTTAAAGAAAATTGCTATTATTATTAATCCGGCATTTTATCAAACAAAATGGTTTTTGATATTAACCGTTTTGGCTTCGGCTGTTACAACCTTATTACTTGTGTTACTATATAACCAATACAAAAGAAGAAAAAGAGAAAAAGAGCAGATAACTACTAAACGAATTACGGAACTGGAACAAATGGCATTGAGAGCCCAGATGAATCCTCATTTTATTTTTAACTGTCTTAATTCTATTCAGCAATTTGTGTATGATAAGGATATCCATACCGCTAATCGTTTTATCAGTGGTTTTGCAAAGCTGGTAAGGCAAACACTGGATAATTCTTCCAAGTCCACCATCTCCATCGCAGATGAAGTGGAATATTTAAACAGCTATTTAACGCTTGAGAAAATACGTTTCGAGAATAAATTTGATTATCATATTACTGTTGATCCGGCTATTAAACAGGAGGAATATAAAATACCAGTGATGCTGCTGCAGCCGTATGTGGAAAACAGTATCCGTCACGGCATCCGTTATAAAAAGGACGGGCTGGGGCAAATTAATATCCATTTCACTGCCGAAGGAAATTTTATACATTGTTCCATTGAAGACAATGGTATTGGCCGGGAAAAAGCAAAGGAGTTAAAAAGCCGCCAGCATATAGAATACCAGTCCAAAGGGATGCTGCTTACAAGGGAAAGAGTAGAAGCAATTAATAAAAATATGCATGACAAAATCTCCATTCAGGTAATAGATTTAAAAAAAGAGAATGGAGAAGCTGCCGGCACAAAAATATTAATGCATTTCCCCATCAGCCTTGTACAAAACAGCTAATTTTAACCAATGATCAAAGCCATAATTGTTGACGATGAACCCCGCAATATCAGGATATTAAAAAAACTGCTGGAGGAATTTTGCCCGGAAGTGATTATTGGCGGCGAAGCCGAAAGTGCAGAAGCAGCGATAAATCTCATCCGTACATCTCACCCTGACATAGTTTTCCTGGATATAGAAATGCCGTTTGGTAATGCTTTTGATTTGCTGGATAAATTAATGCCGGTTAATTTCCAGGTGATTTTTGTAACCGCATTTGATAATTATGCTTTAAAAGCATTCCGCTATTATGCTTTGGATTATTTACTTAAACCTGTAGACATAGAGGAATTAAAAGCGGCCGTTAAAAAAGCTGTGGATAGAGTAAAAGAAAAAAACATGAGTCAGGCGCTGGATGTGTTTATCCAGACAATGAAACCAACAAAAAATTCGCTGCAAAAAATTGGATTGCCTACTAACGACGGACTAATATTTACCAATATTGAAGATATCGTTCGTTGTGAAGCCAGTGGCAGTTATACTATTATTTACCTGCAGGATAAACAAAAATTCATCGTGAGTAAATCACTGAAAGAATACGAAGATCTTTTACCGGAAGATAATTTCTGCCGCATACACCACTCTCACATAGTAAACCTGGCTTATGTAAAAAAATACTTTAAAGGCCGTGGCGGATACATTGAAATGAACGATAATACAACCATAGAAGTAGCCACCCGCAAAAGGGACGAATTCCTGGCCAAATTCGAGCAATAAATATGCAATTCCATGGTAAATTTTGGCCAACCCAACACAGTTATTAATGTAACCTGCACAGTTATCAATTAATGCTAAAGCCTGCGGTAATGTGTTTGTAATTTGGTCCTATCAAAGGAAATATGCCTTTGGAAATTTAAAAACGGGTATGGTCAGAAATGACCAAAAAATTTTCAGATTGAGTTATTCATTGCTAACTTATGAATTGCGGGGAGGTGTCAACCTCCCTTTTTTATTTCAGGTTCTTTACCTTTTCCCAGATCTCGGGTAGTCGTTTTAATAAAACTATTTCTCTTTTTTTTGTGGAAGCGTCTTCAGCCGGACTTCCAAAGTAAGTCTTATTTCCTTCTATGGAGGAGGCTATTCCGCTCTGTGCAAAAACAACTGCATTGGCGCCAATGGTTAATGTTTTGCTTACACCAACCTGTCCCCATAAAATCACACCATCTTCAATAGTAGTGGCGCCTGCCACACCCACCTGTGCAGCAAACAAACAGTTTTTTCCAATAACTGTATCATGCCCTATATGCACCATATTATCAAACTTTGTTCCCCGGCCAATAATGGTATCGCCGCTTACCCCTCTGTCTATGGTGCAACCTGCACCAATTTCCACCTCATCTTCAATCACCACTCTTCCGCAACTTTCCATTTTTTTGTACCATACTTCCCTGTCTTTTTTAGTATTGAAATAAAAAGCATCCGAACCAATAGTGGTACCCGCATGAATCACCACATTATTTCCAATTACAGTATCATCATAAATAGTAACATTGGGATGAATGATGCAATGATTACCGATTGTTACATTATTGCCTATGAATACATTGGGGAAAACAACCGTATCCTTTCCGATAACGGCCGTATCACTTACCGGTTTTGAAGAAGGGGTAAACGGGCGGAAATAACGAACCAGTTTTAAATAGGCATTAAATGGTGCATCAACCACCAGTAATGCTTTACCCTGCGGGCAATCTGTTTTTTTATTGATGATGATAAAGGATGCAGCGGAATGAATGCATTTATCATAATACTTAGGGTGATCGACAAATACAATATCACCCGGTTCCACTTTATGAATTTCATTCAAACCTGTTGCTGATCCTTCCGTATTCCCAATCAATTCTGCTGCTATAAATTCGGCGATCCATTTGACCGGAACGGGTGATGTAAACTTCATGATTCAATAATTTCCGGCAAAGTTAACGGGTGTTGTTATTCCAAAATCATTGGTTTACTGCAGTGGCGCAGACAGGAAACACTCCATTTTCATTTTGCATTAAGAACGGGAAATTTTTAAGGATGCTGATTTTACAGATGTACACATCCATAAATCCTTTTACACATTCTTCAATAGTTACATGCTGCATTATTTTTTATTGATACCAATAATTTACCAATGAAATAATATATCCTGATGCATTTCATAATACCTGTTTTATTTATTTATTTTTCTAAATGATGAATAAAAACTAATTCTTTAATTGTTAAATGCGTACGCATTTTCCACAAGTGAAAAAAAAATGTGAATAAAATATTTTAAAATATTTTTTTCTTATGATAAAATAATTTCTAATATTGCATAGGGAATTTAATTTCCTGGTACTTACTAACCCATCCATAATAATGAGATCCTCCTGTTTCCAGGAGGATTTTTCTTTTATACCGGTTTAATAAAGTATTGAAGGATGTTATTCTTTATGGTAAAATGTCAATGATAACGGTCCTAATGATAGTATTAGTAAAACAACTATCTTACATACAAATCGATAACTTATGCTGAAATCAATGACAGGATTTGGACGGGCAGAACAAACTGCAGGCGATAAAACTTTTTTAATAGATATTAAATCCCTCAATGGCAAGCAATTTGAACTTTCTTTAAAACTACCCGGATTTTTAAAACCATTTGAATTTGATATCCGCACCATTTTAATGGGAAAACTGGGAAGAGGCAGTATTGATTGCATCATCAGCCTGAAAGAATCAGGTAATTCCAAACCTGTATCTATCAATGTAGAATTAGCCAAAGCTTATTATGCACCTGTGGAGAAACTATCAAGAGAATTAAACCTTGATGCTTCAGGTATATTAAGTACTTTATTAAAACTTCCTGAAGTAATTACTCCCACTGGCGAAACATTAACAGATACAGAATGGGAACAGTTTAAAAAAGTATTATTAGCAGCCATTGATGATCTCAACCTTCACCGGCTGGAAGAAGGAAAAGCACTGGAAGATGATCTTGTGCTCCGCATTGATAATATCGTAAAACTGCAGGAAGAAGTGGCCAGGCTGGAACCACTCCGGCAACAAAGAATAAGAGAAGGGATAACCCGTTTGCTGGAAGAACATGTTGGAAAAAACAATTATGACAATAACCGGCTGGAGCAGGAATTGATTTACTACATCGAAAAAATAGACATCAGCGAAGAACAGGTTCGCCTGAAAAACCACTGCGAGTATTTTAAAAGCCTGTTAACTGAAGTGGAAGAAAGCAAAGGAAAAAAACTATCTTTTGTATTACAGGAAATCGGCAGGGAAATTAATACCACCGGCGCCAAAGCATATGATGCTGCCATTCAAAAAAATGTGGTAATGATGAAGGATGAACTGGAAAAAGCAAAAGAGCAGGTGCTGAATGTACTATAACCCTTCAAAGTTTTAATTAAAAGTTTCATACTCTCAATTATTTTTGTAAAAATATCCGGTTTGAAAAGTAGCTTTTCCATTTATCATTTACTTATAGCCTGTAACCTGTTACTGTTTGCTTCCTGCATAAAGATTGAAGTATTTGAAAAAAATGTACAGATACCCAATCACGAATGGAAATGGGAGAATAAACCGGCAATTAATTTTGATATTAGTGATACCATCACTGCATATAATATATTTATAACACTTCGCCATACCGAAGCATACGAATACCGCAACCTCTGGTTATTTGTTTATACCAAACAACCTGGCGATACAGTCTATCAAAAAGCGAGGATTGAGCTGCCACTTCAAAATGCAGCCGGGAAATGGTTATCGGCTACCGGGATGGATGATATATGGGAGCACCGCATTAAACTGTTTGAAAATATTAAATTCAAAAAGTCCGGCATATACAGTATACAATTAGAACAAAATATGCGGGATAACCCTTTAAAACACGTTATGAATGCCGGTATCCGAATTGAAAAAGTTCATTAATGCCTTTTGGGAAAAAAATATATAAGTTCTCCGTTATTACAGTTGTTTATTGGTTCCTGCTGTTATATATTATTGCTGCACTTGCATGGTGGTATATAGCCCTGGAAAAACAAAACCAGGCCATGAGAGATTATAAAATACAGGAACTGGTGAAAGATGATCCGCAATATGAATCAAAGGTTATACAGTTAAATAATGAACACAACCGTAAACATGCCCAGTACATTGGTGAAGGCCTAACTTTTTTACTGATAACCTTACTGGGTGCTATTTTTGTTTACCGTTCCGTTCGCAAACAAGTTAAATTTTCCCAGCAGCAGCAAAACTTTATGATGGCAGTAACGCATGAACTAAAAACTCCCATTGCGGTTACCAAACTCAGCCTGGAAACCTTATTAAAAAGAAAACTGGATGAAGATAAACAACAGCGGCTTACACAGCAGGCCTTACAGGAGACCAATCGTTTAAATACTTTAACCAATAATATTCTGCTGGCAGCACAAATTGACAGCGGAAATTTAAACAGTGAAAAAGAAGAAATCAATCTTTCTGTATTGACCGATGGCTGTGTACAGGACTTTAAACAACGCTTTCCCAACAGAAAGATTGAAGTTTCCATTGAACCGGGGCAATTTATTTATGGCGATACTTTATTAATGCAAATAGCCATCAATAACCTTATTGAAAACGCCTTAAAATACTCCCCTGAAGATACCACGGTACATGTTGATCTTACTGACGAAGGGGAACGTATTAATATAGAAATATCCGACGAAGGTGTTGGTATCAGCGACGAGGAAAAGAAGCGGGTATTTGATAAGTTTTACCGCATTGGTAATGAAAATACTCGTAAAACAAAAGGTACCGGTTTGGGGTTATACATCACCAAAAAAATTGTTGAAGATCACGGAGCAGAGATTAACATTACGGATAATACTCCTGCCGGAACTATCTTTGGGATTAATTTTTATAAATAGATATGGCAAAAGATAAAGCAGCAACCATTTTATTAGTGGAAGATGAAGAGAATTTACAGGAAGCCCTGAAGTTGAACCTGGAAATGGAAGGTTATGAAGTTAGCTCTGCTTTTGACGGCCCCTCTGCATTAAAATCGTTGCAAAATGAATATTTTGACCTGGTGATCCTCGACATTATGCTGCCGGAAATTGATGGCATTACTGTATTGGAAACTTTAAGATTACAGCATTCCGCTTTACCCGTTTTAATATTAAGTGCAAAAAACAGTTCTGCCGATAAAGTATTGGGGTTAAAAAAAGGAGCGGATGATTATTTAACCAAACCTTTTAACCTGGAAGAACTTTTGCTTCGTGTACAAAAGCTCATTGAAAAAAATAAACAGCTCCAGGATAAAGAAACAATTGGTATTAATTACAGTTTTGGGAATAACAATATAGACTTTAAGGCCCTGGAGGCTACTAATTATAAAGGCGATAAAATTGAATTGAGCAAGAAAGAGGCCATGCTGTTAAAATTGCTGATTGAAAATAAAAACGAAGTAGTAACAAGGGAAAAGATATTACAGGCAGTATGGGGCTACAATGTTTATCCTACCACCCGAACAATTGATAATTTCATCTTAAGCTTCCGTAAATATTTTGAAGAAGACAGCCGCAATCCCCGTTATTTTCATTCGGTAAGAGGTATGGGATATAAATTTACAGATTAACAGGCCAGGCTGCAAAGTTTGCCTGAACCCTGCTGTTTAAATAATTTTATGCTCTATCGTTTTTATAAAAGTTTCTGCTTGTTGCAGTAATTGGTACATTTCTTCCTGTGAATGAACGGGTGTGTACAAAGCCAATTCGCAGGTATTGAGTATTTGAATAAAACCGGTAACAATATTTTCTCCAAACAAATCTGCTTTCAATTTATCTGATACTGCTTTTTTATTCATTTCAGTTGGACGAAGCTGGTATTTCTGCTGCAGGAAAGACCATACAGCATTATGTAACTCGTTATAAAATCCAATCGAATTATTATTTTTTAGCTGTTGTCTTGCTTTATCTAAAGGATCGGTATTAAATGTTGTTATTACTCCTTCCGTCAGTGGAACAGCTTCAGCAAAATCTTCCTTGTTTTCTTCCTCCATCAAGCGTTTTAATTCATTTTTTGCACGGGACAGTTTTATTTTTTGCCGCCATTGATAGCCACCCCAAATCAATAATAAAAAGACAATAGCCGGCCACCACCATTCGCCCTTTAATGTATCATCATAAAAATTCTTTGCTTTATCAATAAATGATTCTTCTTCCTGCGGATAATCTTTACTAACCACCGGTGCTTTCTTTTCAGCAATCTTGTTTACTGCAAAACTTACTATAGCCGAGTTGACTGTTTCATATTTTTCTGTTTCGGGGTTAAAATAAGAAAGACTTACCGCCGGAATTTCATACTTACCCTTTTCAGTAACAGTAAAAGGATAGTCAAATGTTTTTGTTCCG
Organism: Sphingobacteriales bacterium; assembly: GCA_003963365.1. Taxonomy (GTDB): domain Bacteria; phylum Bacteroidota; class Bacteroidia; order Chitinophagales; family Chitinophagaceae; genus AWTP1-9. The sequence continues at coordinate 158,161 of RXJG01000004.1, read as the reverse complement.
CTGATGGGTATAGTGGAGTTATCAATATTTTCCCTGGCAGTGGCTTCAAAACCTTCAATTCCCCGGGGCCAGTTAATAACAGGTGTATTGATCATGGAAAGATTGCCTTTCCCCTCTACTAATACTTTTAATGTACCATTTTCATTGGCGGTAACATTATTATTATTTAAAGCAGTTTGAATAGTGAATTTTCCAACTGCTCCATTAAAGTTTACCGGCTTACCTGCTTCCGGTAATGGTTTTACAGTAATAGTTAGTGGTTTACTTTGCAGCGTAAGATTATGTTCTTCGGTTTCTCCGTTCAGCATTTCATCATCAAAAAAATCGTTGAACAGGTCATCAATGCTGTTATTGTTTTTTGGTTTATCACCTGCTTTTAAGAAACGAACCTGGCTGGCAATTTCAACCGGCTCTAATGTAAGCTGACCAGATTGTAAAGGAAATAACTGTACTTTCCTTAATATCGTAGAATAAATTGGTTTCCCATTTAATTGATCGGGGTGAAAATCCATATTCTCCGGCTGCGTCATCTCTACTACTGAAAATCCATTAAAGGAAGGACGTTTTGTTACCCTTGAAACTGATCGTAACCTTGTATATAATTTATACGTTGCCACAATCGGCTCTCCTTCGTAACAAGTTTGTTTATTTACCTCTACCTGTACAAATAAATTTTTTTGAATCTTCGCAATCGGGTCTTCCCCTTTTCTTAAAATAAGTTCTTTATTATCGGGATTAGCAGGCCTGTTGTTGCGCATGCCCGGTAACGGAGGAACAGTAACAATTGTATTATTACTTTTGCCCGATAGTTCATTCAGTACATTAATAGTAACAGAATTTGAACGGTATATTTTTCCTTTTACTTTTACCCGGGCAGCATCAATCACCAGTTTACCCGGCTTTTGCGGCATCAGTATATAAGTAATGTTTAATCCCTTTGTAACATCCCCATTATTGACAGAAAAATAACTACCGTAAGCGGGTCCCTGTAAAATATTGAAGCCCGTAAAAGATGGTGCAGTAAAATCGTCTGCACTCTCAGCACCTTCCAATACAAACTCCAGTTGCAGCGCCTGGTCTCTTGCTACGGTATTATAACTTACATGCGCAGTAAATTTTATTTGGGCAAAAACAGCTGAGGTCACCAGGCAGGAGGTAACGATGAGTAATAAAGTAAGAAGAGGGAAATGTAAATTTTTCTTCAATACCATTTTCATTTGACACGATACAATATTCATAACTTCAAACCGGGAAACAAATTTAAAAATTAGTATCCGGTGTTATTTCTTTAACAGCGGTTAAATAGCTGTTAAACTAAAGATCACCCAGCTGTGGCCTTATTAAAATCTCTTCTACACAGGCTGTTGGTGAAAGTTGTGAAGCTGTATAAACCAACTTAGCAATATCTTCTGACTCCATGATACGTTTGGGATCAACATCAGATCCGCTCCATGAATCGGTATACACAGCGCCGGGAAAAACGGATGTTACTTTTATCTTGTATGGTTTCATCTCTTCCCGCAGGTTTTTTGAAAACCCATGTAAGGCATATTTGCTGATGCTGTAAGCCCCTCCGTTTTTATATGCACTCAGCGATGCGGTGGAACAAATATTAAATATATGTCCTCTCGATCCATGGTAATCACTTTGCTCCATCATTTGATGAATGAGTTTACGGGTAAGATGATAGGCGCTGTAAAAGTTTACAGCCATCATTCTGTCAATAGCACCTTCGGGTTCATTATACACACTGCCGGGCTCAAACAAACCTGCATTATTCACCAGCACATCTATATTAATAGAGTTATTTAATATCCAGTCACCAAAACTATCTACTCCTTCTCTTGTACTTAAATCTCTTGTTTTGGCTTTAACATGTATGTGCGGGTATTTGGTAACGAGTTCTTCCATCACTTTATATAACACCACTTCATTGCGGCTGCACAGGTAAAGGTTATGCCCGTTAGCCGCAAATATTTCAGCTATTGCCCTGCCAATTCCTTTGGATGCACCGGTTATAACAACATTCATGATTTTAAATTTAAGATTGTAGATTGCAGCCTTTTATTAACCGGTACAAAACTAAACCCGGCAATCCGCAATCTCAAATGAAATATAAACATATCTTTTTCGACCTGGATCATACCATCTGGGATTTTGAAACCAACTCATCGCTTACATTAAAAGCAATGTATGAAGAGTTTGAATTACCTGCCAAAGGTGTGGGACCTTTTGAGGAGTTTCATGCTGTTTACCGTGAACACAATCATAAATTATGGGACCGCTACAGCAAAGGTTTTATTAAACAGGATGAGTTACGCTGGAAAAGAATGTGGCACACGTTACTGGATTATAAAATTGGTGATGAAAAACTGGCAAGGGCTATCAGTGTTCGTTATTTGGAAGTTTTGCCCACACAAAGAGAGTTATTTCCCTATACAAAAGAGATATTACAATACCTGCTCGATAAAAATTATACACTGCACATTATTTCCAATGGTTTTGAAGAAGTGCAGCATAATAAATTGCTTAACTCCGGCCTTACTGCTTATTTCAAAGAAGTGATTACTTCTGAAGGATGCAATTATGTGAAACCACAAAAGGAGATATTTGAATATGCGATGAATAAGGCTGGCGCAAAACTCAACGAAAGCCTCATGGTTGGTGATAATGAAGAAGCAGATATTTTAGGCGCTGTAAATACCGGGATGGACAGTGTATTTGTCAATCATATTAATGGGGGGAAAAATGAACAGGCAACTTATACTATCCATCATTTAAAAGAACTGGAAAACATCCTGTAAAAAAAACTCCCGACTAAGTCGGGAGAAGTTCCATAGGCCAATAATATTTTATCAGCATTTTTTACCATTGCCTTTTTTGCAGCAGGATTTACCGTCTGCCTTCGCTTCTTTTTTGCAATCCTTTTTACTACATTTTTTACCATCGCCCCCATGGGCAAAAGCCACTCCGCTAACCAGGAAAGCAGCTGTAGCAAGCATGAATAATTTTTTCATTTTGTCTGATGTTTTAAAGTTACCAAAGTACAAAGACAACAGGAATTAAGCAAATGTTGCAATGACAGAAACGCCACCTTTAACATTTTCGTTCAGCTTCACGTTTACTTTTGCATCGGTGGGCAGTAAAATATCCACTCTTGACCCAAACTTAATGAATCCCATCTCTTCGTTTTGTGCCACTTTTTGTCCTACCTGCAGGTAATTCACTATTCTTTTAGCCAGTGCACCGGCTATTTGTTTAAATAACACTTCACCTTTAGGATTACGTATCACCACACTATGCCTTTCATTTTCAGTAGATGATTTAGGATCCCATGCCACCAGGTATTTTCCTTTGTGGTATTGATTATATACCACTTCACCAGCCACTCCGCTCCTGTTTTGGTGCACATTGGCCGGACTCATAAACACACTTACCTGTATGCGGCGGTCTTTAAAATATTCATCGTCTACTATTTCTTCAATTACCACTACTTTTCCATCCGCCGGAGATATGATTTGATTTTCGTTAAAGGTTAATTGCCGGGTGGGTACCCTGAAAAAAGAAATGATAAACAATAATAATCCCAGTGTGGCAAAAAAGATAATCCAGCTTAATACCGGCATATCACCACTGATAAAATAAAAACTGATGAGATTAATTACCACAAAAATAATCCCGGTAATGGCAATACTTGTATATCCTTCCTTATGAATTGTCATTGGTTGTAATTAGAGCGGCAAAGATAGGGAAAGGAGGAAAGGTTTAAAAGTTTAAGGATTGAAGGTTGAAAGTTGTATTCCTTTCTTATTTCTTATTTCTTATTCCTGATTTCTTTTTACTAATTAACGAACAAATAAGTAAACATATAACCAAACAAAAGGAGTAGCCAGCAATAAAGAATCAAACCGGTCTAAAAAACCACCGTGGCCGGGCATTATACTGCCGCTGTCTTTTACTCCGGCTAATCGTTTGAGTTTGCTTTCTAATAAATCGCCCATTGTACCGAAGATAGCAGCGATAGCAGCGATGATATACCAGTGATAGCTGTCAATAATCTTTCCATAACGAATATAAGTCCCTGATAACCCAATAACAATAATGCAAAGAACTGCGCCACCTATTGTTCCTTCCCATGTTTTTTTAGGAGATATTTTAGAGAAGGGAGTTTTCCCGATTAAAGAGCCTACTATGTATGCCATTGTATCGTTTATCCAGATTGAAAAAATAATTACAACTGGGATCAGTTGGTTGTAAATAACCTCATTAGTATTATTGACAGTATAAATTTTTATTTCAAACGCTAAAGCAATCATCATCAATACTGGCATGGTTATATAAATTAAACCAAACAAACAGTATGGTAAATATTTTTCGCCATATATTTTACGCATCAATTTTATATACTCCCACCAGCAACCAAAATGTATAATCGTAAACAATGCCAGGAAACTCCATTGGTTCCATAATAATCCGCCCAGCATTACTATTACAAAAACTACGGCGGTTAATGCTCTTGTTTTAAATGTTGCGAGGTTAAATGCCATTGCTGAAATAGTGTGGTTAAAGATTCATCCAGTTATCTTCTTCTGGTGCGGCTGCTTCCTGTTCAATTTTTGCTTTAACAGGTTTACTCACTCTTATGAAGGCAATTATCAGCCCCGCTAATATTACCACTGCAATAGCACCGGACCATAATGGCATGGTTGATTCCAGTTCTTTATCAGGGATTTTTCCGGTCTTCATTGTTTTTACATACATAAAAGTTACAGCAGCTCCATTATTAAATAAATGTGCAATGATGTTAAGCCAGATGTTTCCACTATAGTAATAAATCATTCCTAATACAATACCCAATGCTGCTCTTGCAAAAAAACCATAGAATGAAAAATGCACCGCACTAAATACAATGCTGGTTAGTATAATTGCCAGCACCGGCAATTTTGTCCAGCGGGTAAGAACATTTTGCAACCCACCTCTGAATAACGTTTCTTCAAACACTGCCGGCAGTATTGCCACTATCAGCATACTCCATATATAATCTGCACTGTTCTTCATCGCCATTATCAGCTCTACCTGTTTTTCATAACTGTCTTCAGCATCCTTAAACCTTTTGGCTAATGCCGGTGATAAGGGAATTTTCTCTGTGAGTTCTCCCAACGCACCAACTACCGGTAAACAGGCAATCATTATCACAATCACCAATGCTGCCTGTTCCAGTTTTATCCAATGATTATATCCTAAATACTGAAATGGTTTTTTGGAGACAATCCTGGCAAATATCACCGCCGGTATAAAAAACATAAAGAAGGTGGAAATAATCTGCAGCCAGCGAATCATATTTACATTTTCCGGTTTGAGCAATTGATTTACATCCTGTGCTTTTGCCATACCTAATTGCGAAAACATGATGGCCACACTTAAAATACCGCCAAACAACAATCCTGCTCCCACTAAACCAATGAGAATACCCAGTTGTGTTGGGTACGAAATATTAGGTCTTTGCTGATACATAAAATCCGGAATAGATGATTAAATTTGCAGGCTCAAAAATAGGTGCAATTAATAATTATTAATTAATAATTATTAATTACAGGGTATGGTAACTATTGGCAACATACAACTTCCTGATTTCCCACTCTTACTTGCTCCTATGGAGGATGTGAGTGACCCGCCATTCCGTGCCGTGTGCAAGGATAATGGGGCCGATTTGATGTACACCGAGTTTATTTCGAGTGAAGGATTGATACGGGATGCCATTAAAAGCCGCAAAAAGCTGGACATATTTGATTATGAAAGACCCATTGGTATTCAAATTTTTGGTGGCGATGAAGAAAGTTTGTCGCTGGCTGCCAGGATTGTTGATGTTACTCAACCTGATTTACTCGATATCAATTTTGGTTGCCCGGTAAAAAAAGTTGCCTTAAAAGGTGCTGGTGCCGGTGTGCTGAAAGATTTAGATTTAATGGTTCGCTTAACGAGTGCGGTAGTAAAATCAACCTCTTTGCCGGTTACTGTAAAAACAAGGTTGGGCTGGGATGATAACACGAAAAATATTGAAGAGGTAGCTGAACGTTTACAGGATGTTGGCATTAAAGCTCTCGCCATTCACGGACGTACAAGAACACAGATGTATAAAGGTGAAGCTGACTGGACATTGATTGGTAAAGTAAAAAATAATCCACGCATTCAAATCCCCATCTTTGGTAATGGCGATATTGACTCACCGGAAAAAGCACTGGAATATAAAAACCGTTATGGTGTGGATGGTGTTATGATTGGCCGTGCAGCTATTGGTTATCCCTGGGTGTTTAACGAGATAAAACATTTTGTACAAACAGGTGAACATTTACCTGCTCCCACTATTGAACAAAGAGTGGAAGTTTGCCGCAAGCATTTATACAAAAGTGTGGAATGGAAAAACCCTGTTGTGGGTATAAATGAAATGCGCCGTCACTACTCCAATTATTTAAAAGGATTGCCCAACATAAAAGAATACCGCAATAAATTAGTTACCCTCAAAACAGTAGAAGAAATTGATGAAGTACTCAATGAAATTTCTGCGGTGTATGCCGGTTATGAGTTTACCAAGACTTCTATTGAGTTAATTAATTATCACGAAAAATGCCCGGTAGATTAATTATTTTATGAATCCTTCTACCTGCTTTGTATAATTCAGAGCCCTTTTTTCTGCAAAATAATCGGCCCCCAGCATAATGAGTGATTGAACAGCTAATGTTATTCCCAATCCAAACCAAAAACTATTACCGGGGTTATTACGGAAAAGAAAAATAAGTACAATGCCAACGGTGGCGAGTACCAGTTCCGTATAACGGTAGACGACAAAATTCTTATTTACTATTTGCATACGTGGCAGTTCTTCGTTTTTTACAAAACCTGCCGGCTCCATACCTATTTTATATGCCACATCAATACGTTGTTTATCGCTGCGGGCCCAAACTGTATAACCCACCACGCATTGAATCAATCCAACAAAAATCAAAGGAATGGCAGCGCCTTTATAAAAAGAAGAATTGGTTTTTATAAAAAAGAAGAAGATTATAGCAAGAATAATGGCTACCATACCCACAATAAAAAACAACAGGCTTTCCTGTTTTTCGGCCATAAAGTATTTATGGATAAAAGTGAAATCTTTTGTTTGCATTCTTTTAATGGTTTGTTGTTTTAAAGAATCCTGCAATAGAAATTAATGTCCAGGCACCTTCTAAAATTACAAAAGGCCAGTAATTAATCAGTAAAGAAGCGTAACAGGCCATTGCTGCGCCGGCAATATTCATGAGGAAAAAAAGTTTCCCTTCTTTGGGTATAAAAGAAAAAATATTTAAAAAATAAGCCAGTAGTGTAATACCTACGCCAATGCCGCCAATTATATCATTGTAGTTCATAACGCTAAGTTATGCATTCACCATAATGCCCGTCTTTTGCAAAGCAGGTATTGCAATGGCCAATTTTTCCTGTTTCAGCATAACATAATCCGTATCATAGGTTGCAATTACACAGAGATTAACGCCCACTTCGGCCAATGCGGTTGAAAACTTTGCAGTGATGCCTGTTAAAGCTAAATCCAACGTTTGTTCAATCTTTAAAATTCGCCAGCCGGTTTCTGCTTTAATATCACCGGGAACAAATTTTGATTCAGCAATGATAGATAATTCATCTGCCGATTTAGATACAGTATAAAAAGCCGATGCAAACACCCACGATGGTATAGATTCATTTGACGACAACCGGCAAAGCGAATATTCGCCGGGTAACACTTTCATACTAAGCTGCTGCATTTAAAAAATAAAATTTGTGCTGTTTATAATTTCAGATAAAATGTTTTTGGCCGATAGTCAAATGTAATATGTCATTTATATTTCTCTCCTCTGCCAGTTGAATTATTTCTTGTTTAGGATAAAATATAGGTTCATCACTTAAATCAAAGGTCCCGTGGTGCATAGGAATAAGTTGTTTTGCTTTCAGTTGTTCATACACCATCAATGCATCAGCAGGACTGGTATGGGCCGTATTCATAAACCATTCCGGTTTGTAGGCTCCAATTCCAATCAATGCATAATCTATATTGGGAAATAATTGTGCTGTCTCTTTAAAGTGTATTCCCAATCCACTATCAGCACCAAAGTATATAGTTGATTCTTCAGACTGCAGCATAAAACTTCCCCATAACATTTCATTCATATCATGCAGGCCGCGGCGGTTCCAGTGTTTGGCAGGAAGATAGGTTACTGTCACATCCGCATCAATTGGATAGGTTTGATACCAGCCTGCTTCAATAATTGGATTGGTAATCTTCCAGCTTTGAAGCAGTTTACCAATTTCTAACCCTGTTAAGATAATTGCCCGGGGATTTAAGGTACAGAGTTGCTGCATGCTTTTCTTATCGCAATGGTCACGGTGATTATGTGACAGAAGGATAAAATCAATATGTTTTAAATCTTCTGTTGAACAGGGCAATGGTGTAAAGCGTTTTACCACACTTACATTGTATAACACCGGGTCAGTAATAAAATGTTTTCCGGACAGGGTAAATAAAAAACTGGCATGTCCCAGCCACACAATTCCACTATCCCTGTTATTGGTAATGGATTTATTATGTACCGTTTCAACATTGCTCTGTTGTTTTTTCTTTAATGGTTTTAAAGGATTTCTCTCCCGTTGCCACTTTAATAATTCAGCAAAACTTTTTTCACTGGGGCCATCTAAGTTGATGTATTGATTTAGTTTATTTACAGGATTACCCTGCCAGTTTTCTTTTATAAAGGGAAGGTGGGTGTTATAAGCAGGTCTTTGTATTTTTTTCATTTTTGATGGATAGCTGATAAAACTTCATTGCTCAACGGAGATACTGAAGGGTCAAAATAATTAGTAAGTATCCCTTCTTCGTTCACCAAATATTTTGAAAAATTCCAGGAGGGCTGTTTGTTGCTCCAGCCATTTAATTCAGAATCACTTAACCATTTAAATACTTCGTTTTGTTCTGCTCCTTTTACCACTACTGATTTTTTCATTAACGGAAATGTTACACCAAAATTAAGTTTGCAGAATTGGGCGATCTCCTCATCCGTTCCTTTTTCCTGTTCTTTAAAATCATTGGCCGGAAAACCAAGAATCACCAGTTTATCTTTTTCCTGCTCGTATAAATGCTGCAGGTCATCATATTGATTGGTATAGCCGCAGTCACTGGCTGTATTCACTAACAACACTTTCTTCCCTTTTAATTGCGACAGGTCATATATGGTTCCACTGTTCAATACCGGCTTTAATGAATAAAAAGAAACTTTTGGTTGCGCCTGGTAGTTTGAAAAAGACCTGGCTTTTTTTCCACTTAACCACATAAAAGCAGGGTAAACTGCTTTCAAAAATTTTTGGCGTACTGTCATATGTGTAGAATTTCTGCTTACAATCATTACATAGGCAAACAATCCTGCAATGATAATAACAATAACAAAAAATATCTTTTTAAGTTTTCTCAATTTTAACTGATTTGCTTTTCTACGGTCCGGAAGAATACAATCTTTAACAGGTTGGCAGTAATAACATATCCAATCAAAATTAACACAATCGCCACTACTTGCTGAAAATTAGCAAGACGTAATCCAAGCAAGTTAGCAAAAGGCGAAACAGGTAAAAGAATGGTCACTACCAGGCAGATTATGCTGGTTATTAAAAGCCATTTGGAAGGTTTACTCTTCATAAATGATTTACGTGTGCGGATGATGAATACGATCAATAATTGAGTAATCGTCGATTCGAGGAACCAACCGGTTTGAAAGGATGAATTTTTCAAATGGAAATAATTATACAAAACAAAGAATGTGATAAAGTCAAATACCGTGGTGTGTATGCCAAACACAATCATAAAAGCCCGTATCGTTTTTAAACTCCATTTACCCGGCTTAGCCATCTGGTCTTCATCCACATTATCGGAAGCCACATATAAGAAGGGAAAATCAGTTAAAAAATTTGTGAGCAAAATCTGTTTGGGCAGCATTGGCAAAAAAGGAAGTAACAAAGAAGCTCCTGCCATGCTACACATAGTTCCAAAAGTTGCTCCCGTGTTGATAAGAATATATTTCATGGAATTAGCAAAAGATTTTCTTCCTTCATAAATACCATCTGATAAAACTGATAAATCTTTTTCCAGCAACACAAAATCCGCTGCTTCTTTTGCTACATCCACGGCATCATTAACGGATATACCTGTATCAGCCGCATGTATCGCTGCCACATCATTAATACCATCGCCCATATAAGCCACCGTCATTCCGCAGGATTGTAATGTAATGACGATTCTTTCTTTTTGATGCGGTTCTATTTCAGCAAACACATTGGTTTCTTTTGCTTTTATCTTTAAAGCTTCCGGCGACATTTTATTTAATTCATCACCACATAATATTACCGGGTTATTAAAACCAATCTTCTCTGCTGTATACCGGGCAATGTAGCGGTTATCGCCGGTTATAATTTTTGTTTCTACCTGTTGCTCTCTTAATTTTTTCAAAGAGGCAATAGCACTTTCTTTCAGTGGGTCTTCCAGTAAAATAAAGCCGCCAAAAATCATATCGATTTCAGATTCCTTTGTAATTTTTTCACTATCGCCTGTGCGGTAACAAATACCTATTACTCTTAAACCGCCTTCGCTAAGTGCTGCATACTGTTGCTGAACCTTATCTTTTATTGAATCAAGAGGCTCAATCACATCCTGTTCATTTTTATAACTGCTGCATATCGTTAAAATATTACTTACCGCTCCTTTACTGATGATGATGTACTGGTTGTCTTTTTTTACCGATACAGTCAATCTTCTCCTGATAAAATCATAAGGTATCTCATTTATTTTTTCATAACCACTGATATCAATATTCAATGCTTTTAGTGCATCATCCATAGGATTGGCAAAACCATTTTGCAAACTGGCATTGAGAAAAGCAAATCGTTTTAATTCATCATTACTTTCTTTGCTGATGTCCACCACATCTTTTACGGTAACTGTTCCTTCCGTAATGGTTCCGGTTTTATCAGTACACAATACATTTACTTCGCCAAAATTGAAAATGGACGAAAGTTTTTTTACAATCACTTTTTTCTTCAGCATTCGTTTGGCACCGGCCGACATGGCGAAAGTCATAATGGCTGGTAATAATTCCGGCGCCATCCCTACTGCTATTGCCAGTGAAAATAAAATAGAATCAAACAGTGGCCTCTTAAAATAAATATTTACTGCCAGCAGAATTACAGATAGCACTAACGTAATCTGCAATAAAAAATAACCAAACTTTCTTATGCCTTGTTCAAAGGCAGTTTCTGGTTGTTTAGATAAACTTTTTTGCATTTGCCCGAACAACGTATCACTGCCTGTATTTACCACCAGCACTTTAGCTGTACCGCTTATAACACTTGTTCCTTTCCATAAACAATTGTATTTGGAAGAAAGGGTAGCATCATCATCCACCACTCCTGTTTGTTTTTCTACCGGGTAAGATTCACCAGTAACGGAGCTTTCATTTACATGCAATTCATTGCTGCTGATGATACGGCAATCAGCCGGAATAATATTACCGGCACTCAATAATAAAATATCTCCCGCCACAATATCTTCTGCTAATATTTCCTTACTGTTTCCATCTCTCAATACTTCTGCTTTCTTTTTAATTAATTCCTGCAATCGCTCCACGGCCCTGCCTGCATTTCTTTCCTGGAAAAAACTTAATAAACCGGTGGCTAATAAAATGGAAAGGATGATGATCGTATCGGATGTTTCGCCGAGTATGGCAGATAAGATAACCGCCACTATCAATAAAAAAACTAATGGATTACTAAATTGGCGGATAAGTAGTTTAAACTCCCGGTGAAAGCGGCTTTCTGTTTTCTCTTTTGATTTTTGCAGCTGTAGCCTCGATTGTGCCAATGTTTCCGTTAATCCCTGTTCGGAGCTTTGCAATTGCATCAATAATTGTTCAATGGCAACAGCAGAAAATTTTTCCATAAACAGTTTGTTCAACGTTTATTGAAATTAATACAATCCTCCACCTGCTTTTGCAATTCAGTAGTTAATGATTACCGTATCACCCACTTAAACAACTTTAATTTCCCTTTGAAAGGAGGATATTTAATATCCGGATCAAACCAGGTGGGAGTTTTCATTATGGCTTTGCGGTGACTAAATGTTTCAAATGAATATTTACCATGATAATTACCGGCACCACTAAATCCTCTTCCCCCAAATGGTAAATGATGATTGGTTAAGTGCCAGCTGCTGTTATTGACACAACCTCCGCCAAATGCAACATTATCCAGCCAGTATTTTTCTTTTTTATTACTGGATGTGTACACATAAAAGGCTAATGGATTAGGATGCTGGTCAATAATTTTTTTTGCCTCCTCCTCTGCAGTAAAACTGATTACAGGAAGTACCGGGCCAAATATCTCGTCCTTCATCACCGGTTCATCTAATGATACATTGCTAAGTATAGTGGGCTCAATAAACAATTTGTCTTTATCTGTTCTTCCGCCATGAACAATGGTTCCATTATTTAGATAACCAGTGAGCCTGTTAAACTGTCTTTCATTAATAATCTTTCCATAACTGTAAGCTTCTTCAGGTTTCTCTTCAAAAAATTTGAGCAGGGCTGATTTCAAAGCATCAATAAACTTTTCTTTTACTGATTCATGTACCAGTACGTAATCAGGCGCCACACACATTTGTCCTGCATTACTGAACTTGGTAACAGCAATTCTTCTTGCTGCTACTTTTATATTCGCATCTTTTTCGATTACTGCCGGACTCTTCCCTCCCAACTCTAATGTAACCGGCACCAATCTTTCTGCCGCCATCTTATAAATTATTTTTCCAACAGCCGTACTGCCAGTATAAAACACATGGTCAAACGTAAAATTGTTCATCATCTCCGGAACTACTGTTGCTCCGTCACCTTCTGCATACAAAATATATTCCGGCGGAAAGGTTTCTTCAATAATCTTTTTCATTACTGCAGTGGTGGCCGGGGAAAACTCACTTGGTTTCAATACCACACAATTACCGGCAGCAATAGCACCCAGCAACGGATTTATCAATAATTGAAAAGGATAATTCCAGGGACCAATGATCAGCACAACGCCTAATGGTTCTCTCAACACATAACTGGATGATGGAAGATTCAGCAAATTTGTTCCGGCTCTTTCCGGTTGCATCCATTCTTTTAAATCAGCTTTAATAGCATTCAGTTCACTTATCACCATTCCCAGTTCTGTTACCCAGCTTTCTTCTTTACTCTTTTTTAAATCGCTGTACAAAGCACTATACAAATCTTCTTCGTGACGAAGAATGGATTCTTTTAAAGCTTTTAATTGTTTAATGCGGAAAGCATAGGGTCTTGTGACTCCGTTATTAAAAAAATTCCGCATGGCGTTGAGAGAAGCAATCATAGAACAAGTATTAATCTGTAATTTACGCTCAATCTTTAATTAATCAGATGACGAAATCAAAAATAAGATGGGGCATATTAGGATGTGGACGTATTGCCCGGAAATTTGCCGCCGACCTTCAATTAGTAACAGATGCTGAACTGGTAGCCGTTGCCAGCCGTAAAAAAGAAACTGCTGAAGTTTTTACCAATGAATTTCCCTGTAAACATGTTCACGGCAGTTATGAAGAACTGGTAAATAATCCTGATGTGGAGGTGATTTATATTGCTTCTCCGCATTCGCATCACTATGAGCACACATTGCTTTGCCTGAATCATAATAAAGCAGTGTTATGTGAAAAAGCATTTGCTATTAACAGCAGGCAGGCTAAAGAAATGATTGAGCTGGCAAGAGAAAAGAAAGTGTTTTTAATGGAAGCATTATGGACAAAATTTCTTCCGCACTATAATAAACTGCTTGAATTATTAAAGAACGGAACGCTGGGTGATATAAAAGCAGTACTGGTAAATTTTGGTTTTCGTACCGGAGAAAATGCTCCACAGCGATTGTTGGACCCTGCGTTGGGTGGTGGTACGCTGTTGGATATTGGTATTTATAATGTTTTTATGACGCTGTCTGTGTTAGGCAAACCGGATAAGATTGAAGCAACGATGGTTCCCGCTGTTACCGGTGTGGATGAACAATTATCGGTGTTATTCAAATATAATAATGGAGCGATGGCGCAATTGTTCTCTTCTTTCACTACCAATCTTCCTACTAAAATGGAGATTGCCGCAACAAAAGCCGGATTAACACTTACCACAAGATTTTATGAACCCTCTGCCGCCATTCAATTATATCACGAAGTAAAAGGCGAAAGAAAATTAATTGAATTTGAAAAAGAAGCTGGCTTTGGTTATCAGTATGAAGCAAGGCATGTGAATGAGTGTTTGAAAAAAGGATTAACGGAAAGTCCGGTTATGACGCATGCTGATACATTATTGCTGATGGAAACAATGGATGATATCCGTAAAATTGCCGGAATAAAATATGCTGTTGATTAATGAAAATTAATAATAAATACTGCTAACAATTTTTTATTTGATATGATGAAACGTTTGCTCACTCTTGCCTGTTCTGTTTTTCTTACTTATTTCCACGCCAATGCTCAACTACGTTTACCGGCCATTCTTTCTTCGGGCATGGTATTGCAGCAGAATGATTCAGTTTATTTATGGGGCTGGGCCAATCCGGATGAACCCATTACTATTAACACCAGTTGGAATAACCAGGATTATAAACTGAAGGGATTAAATACCGGCAAATGGAAAATAAAAATCAGCACTCCTGCCGCTGGCGGACCCTATACGATTACTGTAAAAGGCTGGAGCGGGAATATTGTATTGTCTGATGTATTGATTGGCGAAGTATGGATTTGTTCCGGTCAGTCCAATATGGAATGGAGTTATTACAATGGTGAAAAAGATATTCCAAATGAACTGGCAAATTGTTATAATAAAAATATCCGTTTCTTTCATATTCCAAGAAGTTCCAGTGATTATCCGCAGGAAGATGTATATGCACAATGGAAAGTATGTGATTCCAATTCACTAAAATCATTTAGTGCGGTTGGCTATTTCTTTGGGAAGAAATTGAATAGTGAATTAAATATTCCTATTGGGTTAATCAATGCCAGTTGGGGTGGCACTTCAGCTGAAGCATGGACACCGGCTGAAACAATTCAAAGCAATGCGGAGTTAAATAAAGCGGCTAATATTTTAACGGAAGTTCCGTGGGGGCCGGTAAAGCCAGGCAAATTATATAACGGCATCATTGCACCCATCACTTCTTATTCTATTGCCGGTGCATTATGGTACCAGGGTGAGGCGAATGTACCCAATGGAGAAACTTATAGTAAACTACTTGCTGCAATGATTGATTCCTGGCGATCATTATTCCGAAAACAATTCCCTTTCTACTTAGTACAAATCGCTCCCTTTACTTATGGCCGTCCGTTTGAAGGATCAATTGTTCAGGAACAACAAACCAAATTATTACAAAATCCAAATACAGGTGTCGTAATCGTTACTGATCTAATTGATTCTGTCAGCAATATTCATCCATCACATAAAAAAGAAGTGGGCACCCGTTTGGCTAACTGGGCATTGGCAGAAACTTATCATAAAACCGGGATTGCTTATAAAAGTCCATCCTTTAAAAGTATGGAAATAAAGAAAAATAAAATCATTCTGTCTTTTATTGATGCTGATAATGGTTTAATAGCAAAAGACAAAATCATTACTGGTTTTTATATCTGCGGTAATAATAAAGAATGGTTACCGGCAGAAGCAAAAATTGACAACAATAAAATTATTCTTTCAAATAAAAAGATCACTGACCCCGTACAGGTACGATATGGATTTGGAAATACAGTTATTGGAAATGTATTCAGTAAAGAAGGGTTGCCCTTAATTCCCTTCCGTACGGATGACTGGAAAGTTCAATAGTAAAATGTATGATCAGAAAGATTACTGCACAAGATTTTAATTATATATACCAGCTTTACATGCATCCAGTAACCAATCCATGGTTATTGTATGAAATGATGGACAAGGCTTCTTTTCAACCCATCTTCAATGATTTGCTGGAAAAGAACATCATCTACCTGTATAATGAAGATGGAACAGATGTGGGTATGTTTAAATTTATTCATCAGCAGCACCGCAATGCACATATGGCTTATCTCGGCGGTTTGGCCATTCATCCTGATTATGCAGGAAAAGGTTACGGGTTAAAAATGATGCAGGAAATAATTGCATTGGGCAAACAAATGAATTTAGTACGGATTGAGTTAAGCACTGCCAGTATTAATGAAAGGGCTATTCGTTTGTATGAAAAAACGGGGTTTGAAAAAGAAGGAATATTAAGAAAATATACCTGGCTCAAAAATGAGAACCGGTTTATTGATGAGGTGATGATGAGCTATATCTATTAAATAAGAAACCGCCTCTTTTTGGGAGACGGCTTCTGGTTGGATTTAGAAAAAATTACTTGTTATAGTTATAAAAACTGTTCTTCTTCATGTAAGCAATGCTACGCTTAATACATTCTTCCTCTGGCATGGTATACGCTTCCTGTTCCATGTAGGCATATTTTAATCCGGCTAATTTACGCTGGGCAAAAATTGCTTTATAGTCAATAGTGCCATCCCCTACCTGCGTACTTTCTTTTTTACCTTCTTTGTTCACCCACAAATCTTTTACATGCCACATTTTAAAACGACCGGGATATTTTTTAAACCAATCCTGTGGTTTTTGTCCTGCATAAACTACCCAGTACAAATCCATTTCAAAATCTACCAGGTTTTTATCTGTGTGATTTAATAAATGTTCGTAGAAAGTTTTACCATCATCACCGGTTTTAAATTCAAAATCATGATTATGGTAAGCCAGTCTCATTCCTGCTTTTTTAGTAAGCTCGGCAACGGTGTTGATTGTCTCAGCTAATTGCTTAAAATAATCACCATTTCGATGCTGTTCATCCACCCAGGGAATAACCATGTATTTGTGACCGAGTATATGACCGGCTTCGAGGCATTGCTTCCACTGATCCGTATTATTCTCATACATCACTTTTGGCAAATAATAGTGACCGCTTGGAGTTGAAAGATTATTGGCGGATAAAAGATCTTTCATTTCTTTTGGTGATTTCTTACCAAAGAAAGTGGTGCCATCAAAGCCATACAATTCAATTTGATTATAGCCGGCTTTCGCTACATATTTAACCGTACCATCTACATCTTTGGCAATATCATTTCTCACCGTGTACAGTTGCATGCCGATATATTTACCGGTAGTTCCTGCAGCAAATGATTCAAATGGCAAACCGGATAATGCAGCACCAGCGGCGGCAGCCCCGGATAATTTTAAAAAGTCTCTTCGTTTAATATCCATAGCAATTTTATATTAAGTTGTTTAAAAGGCTTTTGTTTCATTAAGTTGCCCAGGCTTTTTCACCTTTTGTATATGGCACACAGCCGTCATATCTTCCGGGCACCGCTATATACCGTAATGCTTGTGTAGCTCCGGGTTTAGAGGTAAAGAAGCCCAGTAAAGTTAGTTGCTTCATCATGGTGAAATAATGATTTGGATCACCTTCTTTCTTTTTTTGATTGTATTGTTTGGCTTCTTTGTCAATACTCACCAGCAAATCATTTCTTTGCTGAGGTGTTGCTTTGATGAAACTGGTGCTGTGCATTTTATTGCATGCCTCATCCAGTTTGCCTAATCCTTCCACAAAAGTTTTTTGATCTTTTTCTTCGTAACAATCGGTCACCATCAGCTTCATAAACTTACCTACTTCTGCGTCTTTGGCACCCGGTGTGTTGGTTTTAGGAAGAATGGTTTCGGCAATTTCATCCAGCAATGCTATATCTACTGAAGCCAGCGATGTAACACCTGATGAGCCGGACTTACAACCACTCAGCAGCAATTCACCACCAATGATGGTACTGCCGGTGGCCAACGCAATCATTTTTAAAAGCTCTCTTCTGTCCATATTGAAGTTTTTATATTTTTAAATATTACCTTTTTTTAATTCCTCCACTGCATGATTTGCCGCTCTGGCGGTTAAGGCCATAAAGGTGAGTGAAGGGTTTTGCGTTGCTGTTGAAACCATGCAAGCCCCATCCGTTACAAATACGTTTGAACAGGTATGAAACTGGTTCCACTTATTAAGTAAAGATGTTTTAGCATCTTTCCCCATTCTAACTCCTCCCATTTCATGTATATCCAAACCCGGCGCCTGTTTACTGTCATTCAGCACTATATTTTTACATGCGGCTTTTTCTAACATTTCTTTCCCCTGCTCAAAAAAATCTTTTAATACCTTCTCATCATTTTCGTCATAATCAACCGAAGTAATCAGTTGAGGTATTCCCCAATCATCTTTTTTATCCTTACTCAACCGTACATGATTTGCTTCTTTAGGAATCGTTTCTCCCTGCATCATCATATATACTCCCCAACCTCCCGGTTCACAAATGGCATCTTTATATCCAGCTCCAATCTCTGCCGCTCCATTTTTCACAGAAGCTCTTCCTCTTCCTGCACTAAAGTGAACAGTGTATCCTCTTAAAAAATCCGTCTCCTGCCTGTACACATTCCTGAAATTAGGAAGCATAACGCCGGTAGGTTTACGTCCGTAGTAATATTTGTCCTCAAAACCTTCCACTGATGCTGTTATAGAACCACGGTAATTATGAAAGCAAATATATTTTCCCAGCAGTCCACTATCGTTTCCCAATCCATTGGGGAAACGGTTAGAAGTTGAGTTCAATAAAATAAGATTAGAGTTTAAACAGGCTGCATTTACAAAAATGATTTTAGCAAAATATTCTGTTACCTGTTTGGTATGTGCATCAATTACTCTTACTCCCGTAGCTTTCCCTTTTTGTTCATTATAAATAATAGAATGAACTACTGAGTCAGGTCGTAACGTTAGGTTACCGGTTTTTTCAGCCCAGGGCAGGGTTGATGAATTGGAACTGAAATAACCACCAAAAGGGCAACCTCTTTCACATAATGTTCTGGCCTGGCATTGCCCTCTTCCCTGTTGTAAGTGAATAGGATTGGGCCTTGTAAGATGAGCACATCTTCCTGTTATTGCTCTTCTGTCTTTATATTGTGCATTAATCTTTTGCTGAATATCTTTCTCCACACAATTTAATTCCCATGCCGGGAGAAATTCTCCGTCGGGCAGTGTCTCTAATCCATCTTTATTACCACTGATACCGGCAAATATTTCTGTATGACTGTACCACGGAGCAATATCTTCATAACGGATGGGCCAGTCTATGGCAAAACCATCCCGGGCAGGGCCTTCAAAGTCAAAACGACTCCACCGTTGTGTGGCTCTTGCCCATAATAATGATTTACCTCCTACCTGGTAACCTCTTATCCAGTCAAATGGTTTCTCCTGTATATAAGGATGTTCATTATCCTTTACAAAAAAATGTTGCGTAGCTTCACCATATGCATAACACCGGTTGGCAACAGGATTTTCTTTCTCATCTGCTAAAGGCATCCTTCCCCGGTGTGCAAAATCCCATGGATCTTTAATAGCGGTGGGATAGTCTTTTAAATGCTTCACATCTTTTCCTCTTTCCAGCACCAGCGTTTTTAATCCATGATCGCACAATTCTTTTGCCGCCCAGCCACCACTAATACCCGAGCCAATAACAATGGCATCAAAGCTGTTTTGCTGAACACCTTTGCTGTTAATATTAATATTTAAAGAGTCGCCGGGCATTAATTATTTAAATGTTGCCTTTTTTTAATTCCTCTACCGCATGATTGGCTGCTCTGGCCGTAAATGCCATATAAGTTAATGATGGGTTTACACAGGAAGAAGACGTCATAAACGCACCATCCGTTACAAATACATTCATGGCATCCCAAACCTGGTTCCATTTGTTGAGTACAGATGTTTTAGGATCATGGCCCATTCTTGCTGTTCCCATTTCATGAATTCCGTGACCTAATGCATGACCATTATCCCAGGTGGTTACATTCTTAGCACCACCAGCTTCAAACATGGCTTTTAATTCACTCTTGATGTCTTCCCGCATCTTCATTTCATTATCACGAATGATGGCATCCATTGCCAGCACCGGTAGTCCCCATTTATCTTTTACATTCTTATCTAATGAAATTTTATTCTCGTGGTAAGGAAGTACTTCACCAAAACCGGTAGCTCCTATTCTCCATCCACCGGGCTCGGTTAATACCTCTTTAAATGCACCGCCTATATTCAATTCAGCAACCTCCCTGCCCCATCCTTGTCTGCTGGCAGCACCCTGGTAACCAAAACCACGCAGGTAATTTCGTTTATCACCAAATAAATTGGCGAAACGTGGAATATAAAAACCGGTTGGTCTTCTTCCGTAATAGTATTGGTCTTCAAAACCTTCCATATCACCACTGGCTCCTAAGTTGTAGTGATGATCCATGATATTATGTCCCAATTCACCACTACTGCTGCCTAAACCTTCAGGCCATATCTCTGTAGCTGAGTTAAATAATACCCAGGCAGAATTTAATGCAGATGCATTTAAGAAAACAATCTTTGATTTGTATTCGTATGTTTTATTATTTTCTGCATCCAATATTTCGACACCAGTTGCCTTCTTTGAATTTTTATCGTATAAAATTTTAGTTACAATAGACCATGGCCTTACAGTAAGATTGCCGGTTAATTTTGCAGCCGGTAATGTAGATGATTGTGTGCTGAAGTATCCGCCGAAAGGACAACCTTCCCAGCAACGATCCCTGTATTGACATTGTGTTCTTCCGGGTATTGGTTCCGTAAGATTAGCTACTCTTCCAATAAAAAGATGACGGCTGTTATTATAATGTTTCTTAATTCTTTCGGCCACATCTTTTTCCACACAATTCATTTCGTATGGCTTCAAAAATTGTCCGTCTGGTAATTGTTCCAATCCTTGTTTTGATCCGGCAATGCCGGCAAATTTTTCTACATAATCATACCAGGGAGCTATATCGCTGTAACGAACAGGCCAGTCAATGGCAATTCCTTCTTTGGCATTGGCTTCAAAATCCAAATCACTCCAGCGGTAGCTTTGGCGTCCCCACATAATAGATCTTCCGCCTACCTGGTAACTGCGCCACCAGGTAAAGGGTTTTATTTCAACATAAGGACAATCTTTTTCATTTGTCCAGTATTTCATCACCCGTTCATAAGCGGCCCAGCCACGATGTATGACCGGGTAATCTTTTTGCTGCGTTACGGTAGTACGGCCACGATGTTCTATTTCCCAGGGATCTTTATCAGCGGTATCATAATCTTTAATATGCTCAAGCGGTCGCCCTCTTTCAAGCAGCAATACTTTTAATCCTTTTTCACATAATTCTTTTGCTGCCCATCCACCACTGATTCCAGAGCCCACTACAATAGCATCGTAGCTGTTTTGTTCTTCAGCTTTGTTGTTGATATGTACGTTTGATGAATCGCCTGGCATGATGAAATATGTTTACAGATTTTGTTTCTTTAATTCACTCACTGCATAATCGGCTGCTCTTGCTGTGAATGCCATGTATGTTAACGATGGATTTTGACAGGCTGCGGATGTCATAAATGATCCATCGGTTACAAATACGTTTGGTGCATCCCATACCTGGTTCCATTTGTTGAGTACAGATGTTTTTGGATCGTGACCCATTCTTGCTGTTCCCATTTCGTGAATACCTCTTCCCGGTGTACCATCGCCTTCCCCTGCCTGTACATTTTTCAAACCGGCAGCTTCCAGCATTTCTTTAGCATCATTCAGCATATCCTTGCGCATCTTCTTTTCATTGTCCTTCAATTCACAATCGAAGGCTAATACATTCAACCCCCATTTATCTTTTTTGGTTTTATCCAATGTTACTTTGTTTTCATGATAAGGAAGTATTTCACCAAAACCACCCATGCCAAATACCCATTGACCCGGCTCTGTTAAGGCATCTTTAAAACCACCACCAATAGCCAACTCAGGTATTTCACGGCTCCAGCCTTCTCTTGAACCACCACCCTGGTAACCAAAGCCACGCAGGTAATCTCTTTTATCACCAAAGAAATTACGGTAACGGGGAATATAAACACCATTGGCTCTTCTGCCGAATACATATTTATCTTCAAACCCTTCTACTATTCCCTGTGCACCTACTCCTAAATGATGATCCATTAAGTTATGTCCTAATTCACCACTACTGCTGCCTAAACCATCGGGCCATATATCTGTAGCAGAGTTCATCAATATCCATGCACTATTAAGTGTGGAAGCATTTAAGAAAATGATCTTTGCTTTGTATTCATAAGTCTTCATGGTTTCTGCATCCAGCACTTCCACACCGGTTGCTTTCTTTGAATCCTTATCATATAAAATTTTAGTAACGATTGACCATGGCCTTAATGTAAGATTACCTGTTTTCATAGCAGCGGGTAAAGTGGCTGATTGTGTGCTGAAGTAACCACCATAAGGACAACCAAACCAGCATTTATCACGGAACTGGCATTGACGGTCGTTTAATGGAACCGTGGCATGAGCACAACGCCCAATGATTATTTTGCGGGTATTCTTATAATGTTCTTTTACTCTTGCTGCCACTTCTTTTTCTACACAATTCATTTCCATGGCAGGTAAAAAATGGCTATCCGGTAATTCAGGTAATCCTTCGGCCGAACCACTGACACCTGCAAATTTTTCAACGTAAGTGTACCATGGCTCAATGTCTTTGTAACGCACCGGCCAGTCAACAGCAATACCATCTTTTGCATTTTCTTCAAAATACAAATCACTCCAGCGATAGCTTTGACGACCCCACATTAGTGAACGCCCCCCTACATGATATCCCCTGAACCAGTCAAACCGTTTTACTTCCGTATAAGGAGAATCTTTATCGCTGGCCCACCAGTCGAGATTGCGTTCATTTAACGGATAATCTCTTTTCAGTACCGGGTAATCTTTAACCATTTGCTGAGTTCTTTCACCACGATGCGGATGATCCCATGCCTCTTTGTTTGCTTCGGTATAATCTTTAATGTGTTCAATGTTTTTACCACGTTCCAGCATAATTGTTTTGAGCCCTTTCTCACACAATTCTTTAGCGGCCCATCCGCCACTGATACCTGAGCCAATTACAATCGCATCATAAATATTCTCTGCCATAACAATGTTGGTTTTTATCCTGTTGTTTTAAAAATGATTTTTAACTGATGATAGAAAAATAAAAAGGGATTGATTGTCTTTCAATGAAGATTTTTTGCGATAGTTATCATTTGTTGAAAAGACTTTCAAGCCAGAAAAAATATTGAATAGATGAATAATCTAGATAGAATCAGCCCAGGCCTTATCACCCTTTTTATAAGGCAATGCTCCGTCATATTTACCGGGCACCTGTATATGCCGTAATGTTTCTGTAGCTCCTGTTTTAGAAGTAAAGAAACCTAACAGCGTTAATTGCTTCATCAATGTGAAGTAATGTGGTGCTACGGGGTTTTTAAAATCCATGATGGGTAAATTACTCCCTTTAGCCCGTTCTGCTTTTTCATATTCTGAATAGGCTTTACTGCGTTGATCCTGCACAGCCTTTGCTTCTTTGTCAAGCGCAGTCAATAATGCTTTGCGATGTTCGGCCGGTGCTTTCATAAAATCATGGCCATGCATTTTGTTGCAGGCATCATTAAGTTTATTCACCCCTTCCAGGAAAACTTTCTGATCATCTGCATCATAGCAATCGGTAACATACACTTTCATAAACTCACCCACCTGTGCTGCTTTTGCGCCTGGTGTTGACGTTGCTGGTATGATCGTTTCTGCTACTTCATCTAAAAAAGCAATCGTTTCAGGAGTAAAGGTTACCGCTCCTCCTGCTGATTTACATCCGCTGAAAAATAATTCGCCACCAATTAGTGCACCACCGGTAGCTAAAGCAATCATCTTTAAAAGTTCACGACGTTCCATTTATAATTATTTTGAATGTTGAATTATAAATGCTAAATGAAAATTTTGATTTCTTTCATTCAAAATTCAACATTTAACATTCATGATAACTTATTACAGATTTCCTTTTTTCAATTCACTCACGGCATGATCTGCCGCTCTTGCCGTAAAGGCCATATATGTTAGTGATGGGTTTACACAACTGGAGCTGGCCATAAAAGCTCCATCCGTTACAAATACATTGGGTGCATCCCATACCTGGTTAAACCCATTGAGAACAGATGTTTTTGGATCCCGTCCCATACGGGCAGTACCCATTTCATGTATACCCATACCATGAGCATACCCTGTGTCGCGGGCCTTAACATCTTTTACTCCGGCTGCCTCTAACATTTCAGCGGCATCATTGGCCATATCTTTACGCATCTTCAACTCATTTTCTTTTAACTCAACATCAAATGCCAGAACAGGTAATCCCCATTTATCTTTCTTATTTTTATCTAAACTAATCTTATTGCTGTGATCCGGAAGAATTTCACCAAATCCTCCAATACTCATATACCATTTACCGGGTTCGCTTAAGGCTTCTTTCAATTCAGCGCCTAAAGTATGTTCCGCTATCTCAACACCACGGCCACGGCTTGCTCCTCCCTGGTAACCGAAGCCACGCAGGTAATCTCTTTTATCGTCATAAATATTTCTGAAACGGGGAATGTAAATGCCGGTAGGTCTTCTTCCAAACGTATATTTGTCTTCATACCCTTCAACAACGCCACCCGCACCTACTTTTAAATGATGATCCATTACATTATGCCCCAGTTCACCACTGCTGCTGCCTAAACCATCAGGCCATATATTAGTTGCACTGTTCATCAATATCCATGTGCTGTTAAAGGTAGAAGCACAGAGGAAAACAATCTTTGCGTTGTAAGTATATGTTTTATTAGTGTTCGTATCTAATGCTTCCACTCCTGTTGCTCTCTTCTTGTCTTTATCATACAATACTTGTGTAGCTATTTTATCTGCCTCAATTGTGAGGTTGCCTGTTTTCATTGCAACCGGTAAGGTAGCCGAGTTACTGCTGAAGTAAGCACCAAAAGGACAACCATACCAGCAGCGATTGCGGTATTGACAGTTTACACGATTTTGTTCAGGCTTTGGTTCGGTGATGTTGGCACTGCGGCCAATAAACATGTGACGCTTGCCCTTGTAATGATCTTTAATTTTTGCAGCCACATCTTTCTCCACTACATTCATTTCCATACCGGGAAGAAACTCGCCATCAGGTAATACCTCTAATCCTTCTTTAGTTCCCTGGATGCCTGCAAATTTTTCTGCATAACTGTACCATGGGGCAATATCGTCATAACGAACAGGCCAGTCAACACCAATTCCTTCTTTAGCGTTGGCTTCAAAATCCCATTTGTTGAAACGATACGACTGACGTCCCCACAATAATGAACGGCCACCTAAAATATATCCACGAAACCAGTCATAGCGTTTGATCTCTGTATACGGATTGTCTTTATCACTGGCCCAGGGACTCCAGTTATCATCCGCCATGGATTCTCTCAATGGATAATCTCTTTTTAAATGAGGATAATCATTGATCTCTTGTTGAGTGCGTCCGTTGCGGTGAGGAAAATCCCAAATTTCTTTGGTGGTGTTTTTATAATCTTTGATGTGTTCAATGTTTTTACCACGTTCCAGCAGTAAAACTTTCAGACCTTTCTCCGTTAATTCCTTAGCAGCCCATCCGCCGCTAATACCGGAACCAACTACAATAGCATCGAATGTGTTGTTATCGGGCATATAGCATTAAGTGTTTAAAAAAATATAATTGTTTCAATGTAGACGAATTAAAAATTGGTTCATTTGATATTAATCAAATAACATCACACATCACATCTCTTAACTGCATCCTTCAGGGCTGCGATTTTTTCTTTATTATCCTTTCCTGTAGGAATAAACTCCTGTGCCACATAATCTTTAAATCCTGTTTCAATTATTGCTTTCATGATGGCCGGATAATACAATTCCTGTGATTCATCTATTTCATGTCTTCCCGGAACACCGGCAGTGTGATAATGCCCCAGATACTGGTGATTATCTTTTATAGTATGTATCACATCTCCTTCATCCACCTGCATATGATAAATATCGTACAACAGTTTAAAATTTTCTGAACCGAGGCGTTTGCACAGTTCAACACCCCATACGGTTTTATCGCACATATAATCCTTGTGATTAATTTTACTGTTTAACAACTCCATTTGTATAGTAACGCCGTTCTTTTCTGCTAAGGGAAGAATCTTTTGCAAACCTTCCACACAGTTTTTTAAACCGGTTTCATCATCCATACCATTGCGGTTTCCACTAAAGCAAATGAGATTTTTATACCCTGCTTTATTCATTAAAGGAATAACATCGAGGTATTCTTTAATTAATCCTTCATGATATTCTTTATGATTGAACCCCTTAGTTAGGCTAACATCGCCGGCGATATAACACATGGAAGAATACAAACCATGTTTTTGAAGTGTGGGCCACTCCTGAGGTTTTACTAAATCAATAGCGCCAAAGCCAATTTCTTTTACTGCTATGCACAATTCTTCGAGGGAAAGAAAATTATAGGTCCAGTAACAAACGGAGTGATTAATATTACCCTTCAATTTGAGCTTTTTTTCAAACAGTTCTTCATCCAGTTCTTTGTCTGTAAAAGAAGATAAACCTCCCAAAGCCAGCGAACCCAGTGCAACCTGTTTTATTAAATTACGGCGTGATGTACTCATTTCTATAGCGAACTTTACAAGTTACTAATGTTAACGATACGTTGATGTTAAGCCTGTTTTGATTTCTTTGGATCTTTAAAGAAAACCAGGAAAAACAAGAATACCACGGCTGCTATCCCAGCTGGTATAAGCCAAATGTTTCTCCATACAAACCCATTTTCAATCTTATACATCTCACTTATCTGGCCTGCTACCCAAAAACCTATGAGCATTCCCACTCCGTAGGTTGCAAGGGTGATCATTCCCTGTGCAGATGAACGAATTTTCTCACCTGCTCTTTCATCAGTATAAATCTGACCAGTAACAAAAAAGAAATCATAACATATTCCATGTAAAACAATTCCTAAATACAACATCCACACTGAAGTATCGCCATTACCAAATCCGAAAAGCAAATACCTCAATACCCATGCAAGCATTCCAAACAATAACATTTTTTTTACTCCATATTTGCCAAAAAACCAAGGCATTAAAAACATGAATAAAGTTTCAGACACCTGACCTAAACTCATTTGCCCTGCAGCATTATTTATATTTAGTGAGGCTTTTATAAATGTTTCAGCATTTTGATAATAAAAGGCAAGTGGTATACAGATTAATAAAGATGCAATAAAAAAAACTGCAAAATTTTTATCTTTTAAAAGTTTAATAGCATCCACTCCAATAATTTCTCCAAATGAAGCTGGTGTTCCTTTTTTTGGAGGAGGGGTGGCTGGCAATGTAAAACTAAATATTCCCAGTACTGCTGAAATTACAGAAGCCAATACAAATGTATTAGCCAATCCTTTTTCTTTCCATGCTAACCAACCTATTAACAACCCGGCTATAATCCATCCAATAGTTCCAAAAACCCTAATAAATGAAAATTCTTTTTCAGGATTTGCCATTTGTTTAAATGATACAGCATTTACCAATGCCAATGTAGGCATATAAATAATCATATAACCAAGGAGGATAGGATAAAATGCTGCAAAATCTGGTTGTGATGAGGCGAAATACAATAATGCCGCACCTATCAAGTGTAATACACCCAAAATTTTTTGAGCATCAAAGTAACGGTCCGCAATTAACCCAATAATAAACGGTGCAATAATAGCACCGAGAGCTTGCGTACCGTAAGCAAGTCCTATTTGAGAGGGTGAAGCTCCAATACTTGACAAATAACTATTCATGGTAACAAACCACGCACCCCAAATAAAAAACTCCAAAAACATCATTACTGATAACTGGAGACGAGTAGCAAGCTTCATCGTGTTTTTTTAAAAATTTTATTGAACAGTTTATTTATGCAGCCAGTAATATTTCTTTCTTGCGGTTACGCATATAAATATATAATCCTGCAAATGCCACGGTTAATACAACAGGTATTAATAGCGTAACATTAATGATTTCAGGACCGGCAGTAACTTTGGCCTGTGCCAGCGCATTGGCCATTTCTGTTCCGGGAGCTGCTGCATTATATTCTTTAAGCGAGGCACCTGCCGGTAATTTTTGACCCAGCAATTTATCATAATAACCCCCCATAAACATCATATAAACGGATACGGCAAACATACCGGCGCCACCCATCAGGTTTATACCTACTGCACCTGTCCGTGGCAGGTTTTCGGCAACAAAACCCAGCATAGTAGGCCAGAAATAACAAACACCCAAACCAAATACTGCTGCACCAACAAATAACATTGAACCGGTGGTATGACCCAATAAATACAAACCCAAAGCAGAGAATATCGCAGAAAGCAGCAATACACCCTGGGGTGATAATTTGTGTACTACTGGTTCTGCCAGCCCTCTCCCCAATACCATTACACCGGTTTCAATTGTCAAAATCAAAATGGCATTATCCGTTACATTTCTTAATAGCACATCTATCCACTGACCGGTAAACAATTCGGTAATAGCTGTACCGAACATGCAGATGATCATAAAAACAAAAAGTGGTGACAGTAATGATTTATACATTTCCGATGTGGATACACCGGCGGCCACTCTTTCTGTAACAGGGAAATCCAACTTTGAAAATAAATAACCATAAATAGCTGTAGGAATAAGCATCACAGCTACCTGCACCTGCCAGTTCAATCCAATTTTATTAAACAGAAAAACAATGAGTGTGCCTATTACAATACCACCGGGAAACCAGAGATGAAAATGGTTGAGTTTTGTTGTTTTATTATCTGAGTATAATGAGGTTACTAATGGATTACAGGCTGCTTCTACTGTACCATTAGCAATACCTATTAACAAGGTGGAAAGAAATAAAGACCAGAAGCCCGTTGCAAAAATGGTGAGTACAATTCCGGCTAAATGAAAAATAAAAGCAAATACCAGCAGACGTTTCATCCCAATTATATCCACTACCATACCGCCAATAATTACGGCTAATGGAAAACCCCAAAAAGCTGTGGCAGCAATGGTACCTAATTGCTCAGCATTTAAATTAAATTGAACTCCCAGTGTATTTAAAATACCTGCTCGTATACCAAATGAAAGTGAAGTAACTAATAGTGCAAGACAGCTGGCAATAAATAATTTATTCCGTTGAATAGAAACAAGCATAATCGTTTTTTATTTTAGTTGGTCGTTAATATTGGTCTTGTGCAGATAAGGAATGTGTGACGGTAAATTTAAGTGTTTAAAGTTTTACAGGACCATTACTGTATGGTATTTTTTTAACCGAAACCGTTGCTTTTTTAACTTCCCCGAATATTTATTCTTAATGTGTTTATAAAACTATCGCATGTTCGCTAAAAAAACAGTTATTGCATAAATTTTTTGTTCGTTGATAATTGTTATAGTTATAAATTTATCACCGCTTCACTTTATTTAAACAGCCATATGGGAGATATACAATTAAAAGTTCAGCCAAAGAATTATGATGCAGTTATTGTAGGTTCGGGTGCCGGTGGTGGCATGGCAGCCTATGTACTTGCCAATGCAGGATTAAAAGTTTGTTTGTTAGAAGCAGGCCCTAATTATGATCCTGCCATTGACTCCAATCAATTAAAAGCTCCATGGGAATCGCCCCGCAGAGGAGCCAGTACCAAGTTTCGTCCTTTTGGTGATTTTGATGGTTGCTATTGGGGATGGGAAATAGATGGTGAGCCTTATACGCATGTAGGTGATACCAAATGGGAATGGTGGCGTGCCCGTATGGTGGGCGGAAGAACCAATCACTGGGGAAGAATCTCTTTACGTTTTGGTCCCAAAGATTTTAAAAGAAGAAGCATTGATGGTTTGGGTGATGACTGGCCAATAGGTTATGAAGATGTAAAACCATATTATGATAAGATAGATCAGTTGCTTGGTGTGTTTGGCTCCAATGAAGGATTGGAAAATGATCCGGATGGAATTTTTCTTCCTCCGCCCAAACCACGTTTGCATGAACTGATGATCAAAAAAGCAGCAACAGGAATTGGTGTTCCGGTTATTCCTTCCCGCTTATCCATCCTCACTAAAAAAATAAATAACGACCGCGGCGCCTGCTTCTTCTGTGCACAATGTGGCCGTAGTTGTAAAGTATATGGCGACTTCTCATCCTCATCATGTTTAGTTAAGCCTGCTGTTAAAACAGGCAATGTAGATATAATTACTGGTGCAATGGCCCGTGAAGTGCTTACCAACAGCGAAGGTTTGGCTAAAGGAGTTTCTTATGTAAACAAAGCCGATATGCAGGAGTACCAGGTAAACGGCCGTGTGGTTATTCTTGCTGCCAGTGCCTGTGAAAGTGCCAGGTTATTACTCAACTCCAAATCAACCCGTCATCCAAATGGATTAGCCAATAGCAGTAATGTGGTGGGCAAATATTTGCACGACTCTACTGGTGCGGCATTAGGTGGTGTACTGCCTCAACTCTTCGATCGTAAAAGATATAATGAAGATGGCGTAGGTGGTATGCATGTGTATACACCATGGTGGCTTGATAATAAGAAATTAGATTTCCCAAGAGGTTATCATATAGAATATTGGGGAGGATTTGATCAGCCGGCTTATGGTTTTGGCTGGGGTATTGAAGGTATGAATGGTAAATATGCTGTTCATGGCAAAACAAAAGAAGCAGGTGGCTATGGTAAATCTTTAAAAGAAGATTACCGTTTCTTTTATGGCGCCAGTGTGGGTATGGCCGGCAGAGGTGAAGGTATTGCCCGTGCAGATAGTTATTGCGAAATAGATCCTAGTGTGGTGGATAAATATGGTATTCCTGTTTTACGCTTTAATACCAGGTGGAGCGATTATGAAATAAAGCAGGCCAAACACATGAAAGAAACCTTTAAAGAAATTATGCATGAAATGGGTGCGGTGATCACCTGGGGCGGAGATGATGGCCCGGAAAATAATTACGGACTGGCAAACCCTGGCAATATCATACATGAAGCCGGTACCGTTAGAATGGGTAATGATGCTAAAACATCCGCCCTCAACAAATGGAGCCAGGCACATGATTGCAAAAATTTATTCTGTGTGGATGGCGGACAATTTGTAAGCCAGGCAGATAAAAATATTACCTGGACGATCCTTGCCTTGTCTATGAGAGCCAGTGAACATATTGTAGATGAAATGAAGAAACAAAATCTTTAAGCATTATGATGAATGTTAAATGATAAATTTTGAATTATTATTTAAACTTTCATTTAGCATTTAAAATTCATCATTCAAAATAATTAATTATGGACAGAAGACAATCACTTAAAACCATTGCACTCGGTACACTTTCTGCAGGACTGATTGTTGAAGCCTGCAAAACAGAAGATAAAAAAACAGAAAGTACCAGCACACAGCCAACCGATGGTATTAACCGCATGGCGGAGGAAAAAGAATATGAAGAGAGTTTGAAAAATGCGAAGAAGTTTTTTACTCCTGAAGAAATGGCCACCATTACAGTATTAGCGGATATCATCATTCCAAAAGACGAAGTAAGCGGCAGTGCCAGCGATGCAAAGGTTCCGGATTTTATTGAGTTCATTGTAAAAGATATGCCTGAGCATCAAACACCCATGCGTGGCGGATTACGCTGGCTTGATTTGAAATGTTTGAACCTGTATGGTAAATCATTTACCGGTTGTACACAACAGCAACAAATAGAAATGGTGGACCAGATTGCTTATCCTAAAAAAGCAAAACCAGAAAATCAACAAGGTGTTGCTTTCTTCAACCTGATGCGTAACTTAACAGCTACTGGTTTTTATTCCACCAAAATGGGTTGGGATGATATTGGATATAAAGGCAACACTCCCAATCAATGGAATGGCGTACCGGATGATGTATTAAAACAATATGGATATGCTTATTCAGAAAAAGAATTAAAAGAATGCATCAGCTTTGATAAGAGCTAACAGAAACAATTAAACAGATATACAAACCCGATTGCTATGTCAAATTCAGAAAAGAAATCAACTAACACAATTACTGAAGTAAAAGAATTAGGTGCCGGTTTTTCCCGCAGAAATTTTATTAAGACAAGTTCACTCGCTGCAGGATTTTATATTGTTCCCCGTCATGTATTGGGGAAAGGGTTTATTGCTCCCAGCGATAAACTGAATATTGCCGGTATAGGTGCCGGTGGCAAGGGGCAGAGTGACCTTGCCGAATTTGCTAAAAGCCCCAAAGCAAACATCGTTGCTATGTGCGATGTGGATGACAGGCAGGCGGTAAAATCAAGAACAAGTTTTCCCAAAGCAAATTATTATAAAGACTTCAGGGAAATGCTGGACAAAGAAAAGAACAATATCGATGCCTGTTCCATCTCTACGCCTGATAACACTCACTTTGTTGCTACCATTGCTGCTATGCAATTAGGCAAACATGTGTACACTCAAAAGCCACTCACCCACGATATATACGAAGCAAGAATGCTTACTGAAGCTGCTAAGAAATATAAAGTAGTGACGCAAATGGGTAACCAGGGCGGTAGTGGTGATGGTGTACGCCAGGCAAAAGAAATGTATGATGCCGGAATGATTGGTGATATTGTAAATGCTTATGCATGGACCAACAGACCCGTATGGCCGCAAGGTATTCCCACACCAACCGGTAAATATGATATTCCAAAAGAACTGGATTGGAACTTATGGTTGGGCCCTGCAAAAGAAATTGATTTTAATCCTGCTTATCTTCCTTTCAACTGGAGAGGATGGTGGGCATTTGGTACCGGTGCATTGGGTGACATGGCCTGTCATATCATGGATCCAATCTATCGCATCCTTCCAATATTATATCCTGATTCAGTTGAATGCAGTGTGGCTACTATATGGAAAGAAATGTGGAATGATAAACAAAATGAAGATGCTTGTCCTGCTTCTTCTATGATACACTTAAACTATCCCCGTACTGATAATAAAGGAAGCCTGAAAGTTTCCTGGTTTGATGGAGGATTGTTACCTCAACGTCCTGATGAATTGTTGCCGGAAGAAGCATTTGGTAACTGGGATGGTGGTGTTCTCTTTGTTGGTACAAAAGGTAAAATGCTGATGGATTGCTATGGTGCTAATCCAAGATTATTACCAACCACATTAATGAAAGAAAAAACAATGCCTCAGCAAAGTATTAAACGTGTACCGGAAGGTCACTATGTGCAATGGGTGAATGCCTGTATTGATGGATATGGAAAAGGCAAAACCAGTTCACCATTTGAATATGCTGGTCCGTTTACTGAAAGTATATTGATTGGTAATTTGGCTCTCAGAAGTTATATCATGCAAAATCCAAAGCTTAAAGGTTGGGATGATAAATGGCTTGGTCGTAAGAAATTGTTGTGGGATGCAAAGAATATGAAGATCACCAACTTTGATGAAGCTAATCAATTTGTGAAGAGAGAATACAGGGCAGGATGGTAGGGTAATAGTGAATGGTCAATAGTGAATAGTAAATATTTACGCAAAAATTTTGGGTTATCGTTTTCTTTATTGACCATTGACAATTCATCATTCACAAAAAGCTGATTAGTATTTCCGAACCCTGAACTGTGCGACGCAACCTTAGTTTAATAGCAGCACTATTGCTGACAACATAATTATCTATTTACTTCTTTGAATTATTATTTATGAACAGAAAACTCAGAATGGCAATGATTGGTGGTGGTAAAGACGCATTTATTGGCGCCGTACACCGCCTGGCCATGAATATGGATGGACAAGTTGAATTAGTAGCCGGTGCATTAAGTGTGAACCCCGAGATTGCGGTTGACTCAGGCAAATCATTGTTTTTACCGGAAGACAGAATTTATACGGATTATAAAGTGATGTTAGAAAAAGAAACGGCCATGC
Source organism: Sphingobacteriales bacterium (assembly GCA_003963365.1). GTDB lineage: Bacteria > Bacteroidota > Bacteroidia > Chitinophagales > Chitinophagaceae > AWTP1-9. Next base: position 124,178 of record RXJG01000004.1, on the reverse strand, counting down.
CGGCTGATAAACGAATTGATTTTGTCAGCATCGTTACTCCCAACTTCGTTCACTTTGATCCGGCTATAAAAGCTTTGGAAAAAGGATTTAATGTAGTAATTGAAAAACCCATCACTTTTACTATTGAAGAAGCCAAACAATTAAAAGCAAAAGTTCAGGAAACTGGGTTAACGCTGTTGCTTTGTCATACCTACACTGGTTATCCAATGGTAAAACAGGCAAAGCAATTAATTAAAAGCGGTGTATTAGGTAAAGTAAGAAAAGTATATGTAGAATACCCGCAGGGATGGTTAAGCACTTATGCTGAAGGAACCGGCAATGCACAGGCAAGCTGGCGTACCGATCCTAAACGCAGCGGTAAAGCCGGTGCCATGGGCGATATTGGAACACATGCTTTCAACCTGGCCGAGTATGTTACCGGTTTACAGGTAACACATCTTTCTTCTAACTTAAATACAGTGGTAGAAGGAAGAATGCTCGATGATGATGGCGCAACTTTTTTAAAGTTTAATAACAATGCCACTGGTGTTTTGATGGCCACCCAAATTGCTGCCGGCGAAGAAAATAATATTAAGATAAGAGTGTATGGTGAAAAAGGTGGATTGGAATGGAAACAGGAAGATGCCAATTCCTTAATTATAAAATGGCTCGATAAACCGGCTGAAATTTATCGCACTGGTGCTGGTTACAACAGCTCCTTTGCGGCACATAATTCAAGAGTACCTGCCGGTCACCCGGAAGGATACCTGGAAGCGTTTGCTAATCTATACCGCAATTTCAGTTTAACAGTAAGAGCAAAGATGAATAGTGAACAGCCAAAAGAAGAATGGCTTGATTTCCCGGGTGTGGAAGAAGGAATAAGAGGTATGGCATTCATCAACAACGTAGTGGCCTCTTCGCAGAGTAATGAAAAGTGGACTGAGTTTGAAGTGTAACGGCACGCCACGGCGCTAAGGCGCAAAGATTAAACCTCTCATATGAATACTTTATCAGAAAATGAAATTGCTAAGATTGTATTGGATGTTGCATTCAAAATTCATTCGGAACTTGGGCCGGGTTTATTTGAATCAGTTTACGAAACAGTTCTTGAATTTGAACTTAGGAATAAATATAATCTTGGTGTACAAAGACAAGTAGCAATACCTGTTGTATGGGAAGAAGTTAAACTGGAACTGGGGTTCAGAGCAGATATGATCGTTGAACATAAAGTAATCGTTGAAATAAAATCAATTGAAGCTATTGCTCCGGTTCATCACAAACAACTGCTTACCTATTTAAAGTTAACAGGAATTAAACTTGGCCTGCTCTTAAACTTTAATGAAGAACTTATGAAAACCGGGATCAAACGTATTGTAAATAATTTATAGAACGTAGCGCCGTAGCGCCTTTGCGAGCATAATATGACAACAATTAAAGGACCTGCAATTTTTTTAGCACAATTTATGGGGGATCAGCCACCCTTCAACAGTTTAGATAGTATTTGCCAGTGGGCTGCTTCATTGGGTTTTAAAGCAGTACAGATCCCAACATGGGAAAGCCGTTTGATTGATCTGAAAAAAGCAGCAGAAAGTAAAACCTATGCTGATGAATTAAAAGGAAAAATCAATTCTTATGGATTGGAAATTTCTGAACTGTCCACACACTTACAAGGACAGTTAGTGGCAGTACATCCTGCTTATGATACATTATTTGATGCCTTTGCACCCGATGCAGTAAAAGGTGACAGTAAAGCAAGAACGGAGTGGGCCATACAAACAGTAAAGTATGCCGCTAAAGCTTCGCAAAACTTAGGCTTGAATGCACATGCTACATTCAGTGGTTCATTGTTATGGCATACGTTTCATCCATGGCCGCAAAGACCGGAAGGATTAGTAGAAGAAGGATTTAAGGAACTTGCAAAGCGATGGACGCCTATCTTAAATTATTTTGATGAATGTGGTGTGGATGTTTGTTATGAAATTCATCCGGGTGAAGATTTATTTGATGGTATTACATATGAAATGTTTTTGGAAAAAGTAAACAATCATCCAAGAGCCTGTTTGTTATATGATCCATCGCATTTTGTTTTACAACAACTGGATTATATTCAGTACATCGATTTCTATCACCAGCGCATCAAAGCATTCCATGTAAAAGATGCTGAGTTTAATGCAACCGGTAAACAGGGAACTTTCGGTGGTTATCAAAGCTGGGCCAACCGTGCCGGACGTTATCGTTCTCCCGGTGATGGGCAGGTTGATTTTAAAACCATCTTCAGCAAACTCACTCAGTATGATTATAAAGGCTGGGCAGTAATGGAATGGGAATGCTGCATTAAACATCCTGAAGATGGTGCAAGAGAAGGTGCTGCATTTATTGCCAATCACATCATTCGTGTAACCGATAAAGCATTTGATGATTTTGCGGGTACTGCACCCAATGAAAAACTCAACCGCAGTATCCTCGGACTTGACTAATTTTATGTTTTAGAAACCAAATAATAATTCACCATTATGAAGAAGATTTTTATTGTTCTCTGCGCATCAGCTATTTTATATGCCTGTGGCGGTGGCGGAGATAAGACAGAGAAAAAAGATGCGGCCACTACCACAGCCAAGGAAGCAACATCCAGCACCAACCAATATGAAGATCAGGCATTAGCTATTATTGGAAAATCAGATTGTATGACCTGTCATAAAATAAACGAAACAAGTACCGGGCCGGCATGGAAAGATGTGGCCAAAAAATATGAACACACAGATGCCAATGTAAAAATGCTGGCAGGAAAAATATTAAAAGGCGGAAGTGGTAACTGGGGAACTATTCCTATGACAGGCCATCCGGCCTTAACAGAGGAAGAAGCTACTACATTAGCTAATTATGTGCTTGCTTTAAAATAATAACATTAATACTAATTTAAATGAAATCATTCTACCTGGCAGCCTGTGCTGCACTTTTGTTTGCTTGTAATTCAGCAAAAAATAATTCAACTGAAAAAAAAGATACCACTGCTAACAGCGAAGCAGCAGCAGCGGCTGATACCGGCTGGATATCACTTTTTGATGGCAAAACCACTAATGGCTGGCATGCTTACGGAAAACCAACTGTGGGTAAAGCATGGAAGATTGCCGATGGCGCTATCTATTTGGATACCAGTAATAAAAAACAATGGCAAACAGATGATGGTGGTGATATTGTTACCAATGATGAGTATGAAAACTTTCATTTTAAAGTAGAATGGAAGATTGCTCCAAAAGGTAACAGTGGTTTAATCTTTCTAGTTCATGAAGACACCACTAAATACAAATACGTTTGGAAAACCGGCCCCGAAATGCAGGTATTAGATAATGATGGTCATGATGATGGAAAAATTCCAAAACACCGTGCCGGCGATCTGTACGATCTCATCAGCTGCAGCAAGGAAACAGTAAAACCTGTTGGAGAATGGAACCTGGCAGAGATCATTGTTAATAATGGTAAGCTTGATTTAGTGCTCAACGGAACAACAGTTGTTTCCACAACCATGTGGGATGATAACTGGAAAAAATTAATTGCCGGCAGCAAGTTTAAAGATATGCCCGACTTTGGTACCTTTAAGAAAGGGCACATTGCTTTACAGGATCATGGTAATACAGTCTGGTATCGCAATATCATGATAAAAAAATTGTAACCGTTTAATAGTACTTATTCAAAAAACCATTCGTCAGTTGGCGGATGGTTTTTTATTTTTGATATATGGCGGCACTGAACGACGAATATTTTATGCGGATGGCATTAAAAGAGGCAGAAAGGGCTTTTGAGGAAGATGAAATTCCCATCGGCGCAGTGGTGGTTATACATCAAAAGATCATTGCCCGTGGTTATAATCAAACAGAAAAATTAAACGATCCCACTGCGCATGCCGAAATGATTGCACTGACTTCAGCTTTTAGTTTTTTAGGAGCTAAATACTTACCCGATGCTACTTTATATGTTACGGTTGAGCCCTGCCTCATGTGTGCCGGTGCTTTGTACTGGAGCAAAATAAGCAGGGTGGTTTGGGGAGCTGATGATGAAAAAAACGGTCACAAACATATTACTAAAGAAGAATGGCCTTTTCATCCCAAAACGGAAATTGTTTCGGGTATTTTGGCTGAAGAATGTGCACAACTCATGAAAGATTTCTTTAAGAATAAACGCTGAGTTTTCGAAATCAGAAAGATTTACCTGTTCTTAACTCATGTTAAACAAAGCCTTCCTAAATTTGTTGTTCCTTTTAAACTATCAGAAACAATAATAAATTTTAAGACTATGGCATTTACATTACCTGCGCTTCCATATGCACACAATGCACTGGAACCGCATATTGACACAAGGACCATGGAAATACATCATGGCAAACATCACCAGGCTTATGTTGACAATTTAAATAAAGCCATTGCCGGTACACCTAATGAAGGAAAAACTTTAGAAGAGTTAGTAAAAGTGGCTGGTACTATTTCGCCTGCTGTTCGCAACAATGGTGGTGGTCACTGGAATCACACTTTCTTCTGGGAAAGTATGGCGCCTAATGCAGGTGGTGCTCCTTCCGGAAAATTAGGCAATGCTATTAATGCGGCATTTGGTTCTTTTGATGCCTTCAAAGAAAAATTTGCTGCTGCCGGTATAACAAGATTTGGGAGCGGCTGGGCCTGGCTTATTGTAAAAGATGGTAAGCTGGAAGTTTCTTCCACACCCAACCAGGATAATCCATTAATGGATGTGGCTGAAGTAAAAGGTACTCCAATATTAGGTGTGGATGTGTGGGAACATGCTTATTACCTGCACTATCAAAACCGCCGGGCCGACTATTTAGCTGCTTTCTGGAATGTAGTGAACTGGAGCAAAGTAGCAGAGCGTTTTGAAAAAGCTTAATTAAACTTCAAATAGTAAGAGGTCCCGCAAAGTGCGGGACTTTTTTATTTACCCTTCCTGCTTAATTTTGAACATGCACTAAACATTGATGAAAATATTAGTTCATTCATTCAACTCACGAATGAGGAAAAAGAAATAGCAGAAGTAATTCACTATTTCTTTTTCTTCTTTTTCCAGCAGTCGTTAAAATGATCATCTACCATACCACTTGCCTGCATAAAAGCATAACAAATGGTGGAACCAACAAATTTAAATCCTCGCTTTAATAAATCTTTACTCATTGCATCAGATATCGCTGTTTTGGCAACAACATCTCCCTTCGATCTTACATTATTGATTATTGGTTTGCCGCCAACAAACTGCCAGATGTATTTATCAAAAGTTCCAAACTCTTTTTGTATTTGCAGGTAAGCCTGGGCGTTCGTTACAAACGCATTTACTTTTAACCGGTTCCTTACAATGCCATCATTCTGTAAAAGCTTTTCAATTTTAGCGGCAGTATATTTTGCCATCTTTTTTGCATCAAACCCATCAAATGCTTTGCGATAATTTTCTCTTTTTGATAAAATAGTATACCAGCTCAATCCAGCCTGTGCTCCTTCCAAACATAATAACTCAAACAATTGCTGATCATCATGCAAAGCTGTTCCCCATTCTTCATCATGATACTTCATATACAGCTCATCTTTCAAACACCAATGACATCTTATTTTTTCTTTAACCATATCCTTTCTCATTTCTGATTTATTATTCTTTGTTTCTTATTTTAAGGTACAGGATCATACCCATGTCCTCCCCATGGATGGCAACGGCTGATTCGTTTTAATGTCAGCCAGAATCCTTTAAATACTCCATACTTTTTAAACGCTTCTATTCCGTATTGTGAGCAGGTAGGTGTATACCGGCAACTGGGACCTAACCATGGTGAAATAATCCATTGATATAATTTTATCAGTGCAATAAAAGGTAAACTAAGTATGCGGAGTATTGTTTTCATCAACCAGCTTTATCAACTTTTTTAAAATTACAGCTACTTTCTCCTTTGCAAAATTATATTCCACTATCTCTTTACCGGTGAAAATAAAAAAAACATTAAGAGTGATTTTATTTTCATTTACCAACGCTTTCAATTCATTCTTCTGCAAACGCCAGGCTTCTCTGGTTAATCGTTTTATCCGGTTGCGGTCAACTGCTTTTTTAAAATTACGGTTACTAACTCCTATACCAAATTGTAAATTGTTTGTTGTTGATCGTTGATCATTAGCCGTCACATAAAATACTTTGTATGGAAACACCACAAAATTTTTGCCTTCCTTAAACAATTGCTCAATTTGTTTACGGCTTTTTAATCGTTCATTTTTATTTAATGTGAAAGTTGCCATAGTTACCGGTTCGGCACCAGTGATAAAAAAAGCCCTGAAATAAATTCAGGGCTATAAATATAATTAACCTTTTGCTCCTTAACGGAGGGTTGGATTATTTTGCTCCTCTTTCGTCAGAAACGGTTAGTTTATGACGTCCTTTCTTACGACGGCTGGATAATACCTTGCGGCCATTTGCTGTTTCCATACGCTTACGGAAACCGTGTGTTGTTTTACGACGACGCTTGGAAGGCTGATATGTACGTTTTTGTGCCATGATTCAAAATTTTTCCTTTTACAAAATCCCCGTGGAGAAACGGGCTTTACAATTTTCCAACGGGAACACCACTTCCCATTGTTTGTGAAAGGACGGCAAAGGTAAGGTTTGAACCTGAGATTTCAGAGGATAAAAAAGAGAATTTTTGGAAACAGGGGCCAGTGCTGCTATCGGTTTATTGTGGCGACGCTCCGTTCAACGGTATTAATTCTATTGAGCCTCTAAATCAACATGTTTGGAGCTAACACCCGTTCCATAAAACAGGGCGGCATGGTTATCAAAATCCTCGGTCGAGTCGGTGGTATAAAAACGCTGCAAACCTTTTTTGCTGATTCGCTGCTCCATTTCCGGGTGGCGTTGCAGGTAATCAACCAAACTGGCAGCTACAATTTCTCCCTGCGATAATATGGTCATATCAGCCGGCGAATATTCTTTTATTTTATCCATTAACAGCGGGTAATGCGTACAGGCCAGCAGTATGGTATCAATCATGGGTGATTTTGCCAGCAGATCATGAATATATTTCTTTACAAAAAAATCAGCGCCTTTGGTATGATGCTCATTGTTTTCAATTAAAGGCACCAGCATGGGGCAAGCCTGTTGATATACTTCTATACCAGGGAAAAATTTTTCGATCTCAATCGGATAAGACTGTGAGGTCACAGTTCCACTGGTTGCCAGTATTCCAACCTGTTTGCTGCTGGAATAATTGCCTATCACTTCTGTAGTTGGTCGTATTACACCCAGCACTCTTTTACCTGTATCCATTTTTGGTAAATCATTTTGCTGAATGGTTCGCAATGCTTTTGCAGAAGCCGTATTGCAGGCAAGAATTACCAGCGGACAATCTTGTTTAAAGAACCATTGCACACATTGTAAGGTATAGCGATAAACTGTTTCAAAAGAACGGGGGCCATAAGGAGCCCTTGCGTTATCCCCTAAATAGATATAATCATACTGAGGTAATTGCTTCACTATTTCTTTCATTACAGTAAGGCCACCGTAACCTGAATCAAAAATTCCTATCGGGCTGTTTGCATTCATTGAAGGGTAAAAATAAAAAAGTCACTCCATGTGAAGTGACTTTTTTTATAATTCTGTTGCTAAGTTATTTATTTGTTTTGGGTACTGCGGGTTTCGCAGCAGGTGCATCTGCGATACCTAATTTCTTTTTCACTAATGGCAGCAGATCATCACCTTCCGGCTGAACCAATAAAGCATCTTTGGCAAATACATAGGTATAACCATTTGCTTTGGCTACTTCTTTGATGGTACTTACCGCTTTTTCTACTATGGGCTGCATTAACTGGTTCTTTCTTTCATTAACCATATTCTGATAGTTCTGCTGGAAATTATTAAGTTCACCAGCTAATTTTTCTAATCCCTGTTCTTTTGCTTTTCGTATTGCCGGTGTAAGTTTTGCTGAATCTGCTTTAAAGGAACTATCTTTCGACAAATACTCCTTTAATGTTTCGCTGTAATTAATTTGAAGAGAGCTATCATAAGAGGCTAATTCGTTCTGTACTTTTTTAATTTCTGGCATTACAGATAAAACCTCATCTACGCTTACATAGCCAATTTTGTTCTGGGCTTTCACATTGCTGCTGAAAACAAGCAGGACCATTACCGACAGAACCAGTGTAGAAACCTTTTTCATTGTTTGTTGTGTTTGATTTATTTTTTTAGTTGTTCTAAATGTATTTTAAGTTGTCTGTACCTACCCCTTTCACATCACTTTAACTTATTTGGTAACCCCCAGCATTTTCAAAATATCATCGCTCTTATCCAGTTTGGGGTCGGCAAAGATAACAGTAATTCCTTCACTTTTATCTAAAACAAAGTCAAAAGATCGCTCAGTGGCCAGTTTTTGTACAGCATTGTAAACCTTATCCTGTATAGGTTTTATCAGTTCCTGGCGTTTACGAAACAGATCGCCTTCAAAACCAAAGCGTTTCTTCTGCAAATCCCTTAATTCTTTTTCTTTATTGTAGATTTCGTCCTCTCTTTTTTTCTTTAACTCATCACTCAGCATTACCTGTTCTGCTTCAAAATTTTTATACATTTTCTCCAATTCAGCCGATTTTTGGTCTATTTCTTTTTGCCACAACTCACTTGTTTCATCCAGCTTTTTTTGTGCGTCTTTATAATCGGGAAGTTTCTCCAAAATATATTTAGAGTCGATAATGGCATATCGCTGTGCCCCGGCAGAGAAAACAGCCAGCCACAGAATACCAGCTATGAGCAGGACTTTTTTCATGATGATATTTTTATATTATAAAATTTTAACTGGTTGATACTGCTATTCGGGTTCAAAACCGAGCATGAATGTAAAGCTGGCAGCATCTTTTAGTTTACCGCCCGGCTTTAACCTGTCTAAACCAACACCGTAATCAAATCCTAACAAACCAAACATTGGAAGGAAGAAACGCATGCCCACCCCTACACTGCGGCGAAGTTTAAATGGATTATAATCTTTAAAATCGTACCATCCATTTGCTGCTTCAAAAAAGGTTAATCCATAAATAGTACTGCTTGGGTTAGTACTGAACGGGTACCGCATTTCTAAAACATACTTATTAAAGATGGTGAAATATTTATTGGTACTGGTTTGATCTGTATTATTCACTCTTGGATCCGAATTATCATATACCGGGTAGCCCCTTTGTGCAATGATATCATATCCTATAATACCAAAGTTGTTTTGTAAACCCGCATTTCCTACCTGGAAACGCTCAAACGGTGATATACCTAAGAAACTGCTATACTTTCCCAGGAATCCAAATTTGGCGGCTGCCTTTAATACAAACTGCCTGTTCTTATCGGCGCCCATGGGTTTGCCAATAGGCACATACCATTCGCCATTGAAACGCCATTTATGGTATTCCACCCATTTATAAGAATCGGCTGCATCCGTATATTTTTCTCTTGCCCTGAATAAAGAATAGGGTGGTGTAAATTGAAGGTTCAGGCTAAAGTTTGAACCGTTACGTGGGAATATTGGCTGATCAATTGACGTTCGGGCTAACCCCAGGCGGAAACTGATATTATTAAAGGAACCATTTTTAACATTGAGCTGTTGAAAAGCCGGGTAATTTTTTAATGTATAGCTGGTGTAATTTATAGCGTACACCAAACTGAAATAATCATCGGGCCATTTTAATTGCTTGCCCAGTGAAATACCAATGTTTTGCGATTTCAGATAAGATGAATCAGCATATTTTCTGTTTGGCAAACCGGTGAGAGGATCAAATGCATTAGAAAACTTAGTGTTGTAGTAGTTAATACTAAACGAGTTTCTCTTCTTACCACCTAACCACGGTTCTGTAAAAGAAAAATTGTACGACCTAAAAGCCCGGCCGTTAGATTGAATCCTCAGGCTTAATTTTTGACCATCACCGGTTGGTAAGGGATCCCATGATGATTTTTTCAAAATATTTTTTACAGAAAAATTATTAAAAGAAACACCCAATGTTCCTGTTAAACCAATACTTCCTCCCCAACCGGCGGAAAGCTCTAACTGGTCTGCTGATTTTTCTTCAACGGTATACTTTATATCTACGGTGCCTGTTTCAGGATGCGGGTCAAAATTCATCCCCAGTTTTTCCTGGTTAAAATATCCAAGATTTACAATTTCCCTTTGGGAACGGATAAGATCACTGCGGCTGAACTTTTCTCCGGGAATGGTTCTTAACTCACGACGAATAACATGCTCTTTAGTTTTATCATTACCTTCAATAGTAACTTTATCTATTGTAGCCTGCGGACCTTCCTGTATGCGTATTTCGTAATTGATCGTATCGTTATAAACTGCTGTTTCAACCGGGTTTGCCTGGAAAAACAGATACCCATCATCCTGGTAAAGTGAACCTACATCTCCACCGCCTTCACCACCTCCTTTTCCTAAGCGCTTGTTTAATGTTTCAAGGTTATAGACATCGCCCTTGCTTATACCAAGCACCAGGCTCAGAATTGAATCTTTATATTTTGTGTTTCCTTTCCAGGAAATATTCCCAAAATAATATTTTCTTCCTTCCTCTACTTTAAAGTCAATATTTAAATTGCCTTTCTTTGTGATATACTGGGTATCCGCAACAATTACGGCATCACGATAGCCAAGTGAATTATAATATTCAAGAATTTTTTCCCTGTCTTCGTCAAATTTTTTCCGGCTGAATTTTGCCGAGCTAAATAATTTAAACCTGAACCAGGGATCAAGAAATTGCTTTGTTTTACTTAATGATAAAAAACCTGCTTCTTTCAGGTATTGCTTAAATGTGATGGCTGATTTTTGACCATATACAGGTTGGGCCGTATCGGGTTTTAAGGTAAAATGGCTCATTTCCTTGGTTCCCTTCATTTGTTTTTTTAACTTGTTTTCCGGAATAGTATTACCTACAAATGAAATGTTACCGATGCGGATTTTTTTACCCTTATCAATAGTGAAGGTAAGAATAGATAACCCGGCGGCCGTACCGTCAATTGATTCCAGTACTTCTACCTTTACCTCCTGAAACCCCTTATCAAAGTAGAATTTTTTAATGTTTTCCACCGCTGTTCTTCTGCGGTTTTCAGTAATAACCTGGCTTTTGGCAATGCCTATTTTTCCTTCTAAATCTTCCTGCTCACTTTTTCGGATGCCTTTAAAAAATACATTACTCAGCCGGGGTCTTTCCTGTACATTAAATTCAATATAAATAACATTACCCACTAATTTTGTAATGTACAATTCAATGTTATTAAAAAGGTTTTGCTTCCACAGGTTTGTAATGGCTTTACTGAAATTATCGCCACCGGGAATTGTTACCTCATCACCTACCGACATGCCAGATATAGAAATAACCAATGCCTCATCATAATACCGGTTACCTGCAATTTTTATACCTCCAATAGTATATTTTTTGGGGACTTTAGCATTAAATATATTGAGTAATTCCGGATCGATGGAGACAGGTGTTGTATCCGCAGGTTGCTGCGAATAGCCGGTAACAGCAAAACAAGACACAAAAAAAACAATCAGTAAACTTCTAAAAAGCTGTTGCATTGGTTTATTATTCGGTGGCAAATTAACGGGTATAATCAAAACTGTATGTTAAAAAACCTGTTGCTGTTAATGCAAATTCAGGCTGGTTAAGAGATTGCTGTTTTTTCCTGTTGAGAAATTTGTTCCCCTGTTTTACCAAACCTTCTTTCCCGCTGCTGAAAATCTATGATAGCTTCATATAAATTTTCTTTTCTAAAATCGGGCCACCTCACTTGTGTAAAGTAAAGTTCAGCATAGGCCAGTTGGTACAAAAGGAAATTACTGATCCGGTATTCACCACTGGTGCGTATCATCAATTCAGGATCAGGAAATTCTTTTGTGGCGAGGTAATCTTTTATTGAATCCTGGTCTATTTCATAGGGTTGCAGTTTACCTGCTTTTACATCAGCTGCAATGTTTTTGATAGCATTTACTATTTCCCACCGGCTGCTATAACTCAGTGCCATAACAAGGTTAAGCCCTGTATTATGGCTGGTTTCATCTAATGCTTCCTTCAACTCGTTTCTTGCATAATCGGGCAACATGTTTAAATCACCAATTACATGCAGTTTAATGTTATTTTTATTAAGCGTAGCTACTTCCTTTCTAATAGTATCTACCAGTAACTCCATTAAGCCGGTTACTTCTTCAACTGGTCTGTCCCAGTTTTCGGTTGAAAAAGCATAAAGTGTTAAATAACCTATGCCCAATTCTGCACATCCTTCAACAATATTTCTTACACTTTCCACCCCGTGAAAGTGTCCAAAAAGCCTGTCTTGTCCCTGCTCTTTGGCCCAGCGTCCATTGCCATCCATTATAATGGCAATATGCCGGGGAAGCCTGTTAATATCTATTTTCTCTTTCAAACTCATTTGTTGCCTGCATTAAGGGCTTTTGCTGAAGGGAGGGCAAAGGTAAGAAAATAAAGGTTTGGCGGCGATTTCGGGCAATAAAAAACCCTCCCGTAAGGAGGGTTTTATTAATATAATATTTGGCTTAGTTAATAGTGTACGTTTGATTGTATTCGTCAACTGTAATAGTATATGTTCCGGCTGCAGGTATGGAAATATTAGCTCCACCCTGTGAAATTTTTCCACCACTGCCTCCATAGTTGAAGTCCCAGCTTCCTTTAAGCACAATAAACTTAATTTCTCCGGCTGTTAATGTTACAGTGCCTTTCCAAACACCATTACCCTGGTAAGTGAGCGGGGGCCTCTGGGTATCGTTATAAGTTGCATCGTTATTCCAGCCACCAACTGTTGCACTGCCAATTACATACATGGCACCATTGGTAAGAGAATATTTGATATTGTTCTTGTCGCTGCCATCCCATATTACACGGTACTTACCCGCACTGGCAATATTGGGCATATTATCTGCATTCACTACAAGGCTTGAACCGGAAGCGCCTAATGAACCGTAGCTTCTGGTATTGATAACATTAATATCGCCATTATTCCATGAATTATTGTCAATCATCTTCCAGCCATCTGCAATAAAATCATAAATACCAAGAAACTGGTCTCTTGCTATATAAGCCATCGCTGAAGTGGGGAATACATTTGGCGGGTTCCAACCCACACCAGTTACTGCTCCGCCAACAAAGCCCATACGGCCTAATCGTATATCGTATTTAAGATTGGTTCTGTCAATACTTATTCTGTAAACACCTGCAGTAGTAACTTTAAAGTTAGTCCCGTTAACTACCAGGTTTCCACTTCCATCCTGTCCCCAGTTAACATCCCAGGCACGGCCTTGTGTTATTTTAAATTCATCATTAGCATTTAAATAAGCATAAGTATAATACAACTGGTTGGTAGTCCTGGTATCCCTAATTAATTCGGGGGCTGTGGGTGGATCCCAGTTATTACCCAATCCCTGTGAGGCCTGGTAACCACCTGGCATATATAAACGGATAGTATTAACCCTGATTACATATAATGAATTTGCCGGGGCCCATATAATATGAATACCGGGGATGGCAGTTGTACCCGCCGAAAAAGAAGTTGCCCTTACTGTCCAGCTTAACTTAACGGTTGCTGTAAAGTCGGCAGTAATATATTTTGTTATGGAATCACTTAACGCTTTGGTGGAAATGTTTACAAAAGTATCCAGTGCACCATTGCCTGGTATTATTGAAAATAATGGGGCTTTGGTAACATCTGGCTGAACAATATTTCCATTGCCATCCTTTGTTTCAGCATAAAACTGTACTGTAAATTTAGGAGGGTTTACGGAAGGTCTGGCAACAGTGGGTTTTGTCCAGTTAAGTGTAAAAATTGTTGTGGTTGATGCCGGGTCATAAAATGTAGCTGTAGTGGAAGATGGCAGTCCAGTTAATGAAAAAGGAAAAGTTATACCGTCCCGGTTATATAGAATATTAATCGTATACACATCCTGGCTTCTTACAGAAGTTTTTCCATCACTAGCCACTACAGACCATAACATTTCAAATGGCATTTGATCGCTGGTTGGCACAGGAAACCCTGCTTTTTCCATGGCTGCTTTAAGACTTGCATAAGTCAAAGAAAGTTTCGTAGCTGTTCCATTATTGTCTGAACTGATTGATAAACTGGGGGCATCTATACTGCCACCGGCTGTTTTACCAACAGCAACCCATTTATATGTTATAGGCAAACCTGTTTTAGAGGTTGCCGGCGACCAGGTTATTACTACAGGCGTGTTGCCTAACGCCGGGTTTATATTTATAGAAGTACCGGTAAATGGTAATAATAACCTCAGCCCTGTTGAATTAATAGCAGGGTCTGGAGCCAGCTGAAATGGATCCTTGCGGCAACCCATAACAGTAATCAACAGCAGTATAAATAAATAGCTAAGCTTTTTCATTTTTTTCTATTTATAGATTATGGTCGGAATTTTTTATTGTTTGGTTATTTTGTAACTGAAATTTTCATTACCTGATAATATCAGTTCAATTTTATATGTTCCGGCACCGTTGGGTACTTTAAGGTTTGGTCCTCCATATTTTAATGTTTTACCACCGGCAAGGGTGACACCACCACCATCTCCAAAATTAATATCCCAGGCATTATTGGCACGGAATTTAAATTCATCGTCTTTTAATGCCAGCGTCTTAGACCAGATTTTGGTACCCTGATCGTATGTAAGACTAATATCTGTACCCCAATCAACACCAGCAGGCCCGATCAATGACCAGCCAGAACCAAGATATGTAATGATGTATGTTCCGGGAGAAGATGTCAAATCAACCTGTATTCTGTACATACCAACTGATGATACTTTAAAATTAGCTCCATTAGGGGCTAGTGTTCCGGAACCTCCATCTCCATAATTAACTGTCCAGTCTGGTTTGGGGGTTATTTTAAACTCAAGTTTTGAGGGATCATCAAAATAAACATATCCATCAAAGCTTTTAGGACTGGCTTGTGTGTAAGCCCATATACGGGTGGCAGATGCCGGATCCCAGCCCTGGTAAGCACCGGGAATGTACAATGACGGCGGCTCCAGTGAATAGGGCGTACCGGTTATAGTTACTGTGTTAGAATAAACTGGCGCAATAGAAGTACTTGTTAATACTGCTTTAACCCGCAAAATAACTCCACCGGGTTGATCCGCTGCATTACCTGTTCCTAAGAACGCAGTGTTTAAATCCAATTGAGTAAATTCTTTTGCCCGGTCTGTACCAATGGCCACTTCATACGGCTTTGAAAAGTTACCACCTGTTTTATCAAATTGCAGCGTGTAAGATATTGCTGCAGGATACCCAAAGTTGGCAGTACTCCAGACTGCTTTTAATGCAGTAGAAGCACCTGTAGGTTTTGCCATACTTACTGTAGTGGACGAAACGGTAAGCGTTGGCAGTGCCCCATTTTCCAGGTATACTTTCTTTTCATCTTTTTTACATGACCACAACACCAGTGGTGCTATGGCTATGAAGAAAAATTTAATCAATCCTGTTTTCATATAATATCTTTTAGTTGATTTATTGTGTGATTAATATCCCGCATTTTGAACAAGATTCGTGTTTGCTGAAACATCTGATGCCGGAATAGGGTAAATAGTTCTGAAAGACTCCACCCCTCTTCCGTTTGGTACGCCACCTTTCCATGGCCAAACATAAGATGACTCTACAAATTTCTTATAACGAATCAGGTCAGTTCTTCTATAGCCTTCCCAATACAACTCCCTTGCCCTTTCGTCAAGAATAAAATCTTTGGTAAGCTGGGCAGAGTTAATTGTACTTGCACCTGCCCTGGTCCGGAGTGCATTAATATACCCTAATGCAGTTGTAGCATCTCCACCACCGCCATTTAAATTGGCTTCTGCATATATCAGGTACATTTCAGGAAGACGGAACAAAGGGAAATCAATATCAGAAAAATCAAGGCTTTGTCCGTTTGAACCATCTCTTTTCACATTACGGTATTTAGTTACAGCGTACCCTTCGGTAAACTTAGTTTGGTCAGCTATCTCTTTATTTTGACCGGAAGTATAGAACTGTGCTCTTTTATCACCCGTTCCGTTAGGATCGGGGAACAGGTCAACCAGGGCTTTTGTACAACGGGTACCACCCCAACCGCCACCTAAGCCATAAGTTGATGCACTCATTGAACCACCTACCGAAGCATGGGTTAAAAATGTTGTTCCACCATATCCCTGGGTTTTCAAACCATCATAATTGATAGTAAGAATAAACTCGGAACCCGGGGCACCCGCTGATGTATTATTGTCGGCAAGCATCAGTTGTGTGTAATTACCCCAAAGAGAATAGCCACCATTAGTAATTACATCTTTTGCATAGGTTAAAGCATCAGCATATCTTGGTGTTCCCGTATAAACACCGGCATTTAAATACAATCTTGCCAAAAGGGCTTTAACGGCCCATTTATTAGCTCTTCCGTATTCATTTGTTGCCGGTAATGTTGATTCCAATGCCTTTAGGTCACTCTCTACTTTAGCAAACAAATCTGCTCTTTTAATTTGTTGTGGTAAAGCACCGCCTAATGCATCGTTTTCTGTTACATACGGCGGGTTTGCAAATAAGTCCAATGCCACCCAGTATTGAAAGGCCCTTAAAAATATTGCTTCATTTCTGTAACCACGGATCGCATCTGCATCTGCACCGGAAATTTTACGGGAGGCAAGATTAGCATCTGAAGCCTGCCTGATAAAATCATTGCACAAAGTAACCTGGTAAAATATACGATAATATAACCCCTGTAAGAATGGGTTGGCAGAAGACCAGTTCATGTTATGAAAATCCTGGATACCAGCATCACCCCAGGCAATTACCGCTTCATCAGTACTTAGCTCCTGTGCCTTCCAGAATAAACGCAGAAAATCACTGAATCCCTCATCTATGCCCTGTACATCACCGTTACCGGCAGGTCCATTATTTCCTGTTAAAGCCATCGCCCCGTATAGCTTGGCAAAAGCCTGCTTGTACCCGGTTACTGTGCTGTAAACCACATCTGAGGTTACATCATTCTTGGGAGCCAAATCCAGCTTTTTGGAACAGGAGGTCACCAGGATGATTATCGCTGTGATAGCTAAACTTGAATTTATAATACGTTTCATATATTAGTTTTATAAAATCTTTATTAATTAAAAGTCAATATTAGCGGTTAACACAAATACCCTTGGCCGTGGATAAAAGTTATTATCAATACCATTGGGAATTTCAGGATCAAGTCCCTTGTATTTTGTAATAACAAATACGTTTTGAACGTTAGCACCAATACGGAGATTGGCCTTATTGTTAAACACTTTGCCTACATTATATCCTACATTGATATTGTCCATACGGAGAAATGAACCATTTTGAATGAAGTAATCAGAGAAAACAAACTTGTCTCCACCGCCATTAAAATTGGTATTTAAAATATCAGCCGAACCATTACCCAGGTAACCTAATGGATTCATAATATTTCTTGAAACACCTGTGCTGGAAGCAACATTATTATAAACATAATTATCAAGGCTGGCCCTCATCACAAATCCTGCACTGAATTTTTTGTAGGTTACTGAACTGCTCATTCCCATCAGGAAACGGGGATCTGGTCCCATATAACGGTATAAATCTTTATTATTAATCTGGCCATCGCCATTAATATCAACAAAAGCACCCTCAATCGGTTTATTATTTTTATCATATACCTGACGATATACATAAAAAGCAGAACGGGTATAACCAACAGACTGAATCTGTATGGTATTACCTACACCACCGGAAATACCCCCCGTTGGTGCACCTGCATAATTAGGATCAGGATTAATTGTTAATTTGGTTATTTTATTTTCATTATAGGTGAGATTGAAACTCACATCCAAACTCAACTCTTTTTTACGGATTGGTTCGGTATTGATGGTAAATTCAAATCCTTTATTTTCCATACTACCGATATTGGCCACAATGGTATTGGAAAAGTTAGTACCGGCAGGTTGGATGATAGAATTTAATAATCTGCTTGTATACTTCTTATACACTTCAATAGTACCATTGATCCTGTTATTAGCAAATCCAAAATCCAATGCACCATTTAAGGTTTCGGTTTGTTCCCATGTTCTGTTTGGATAATATCCGCTTGGCCGGTATAACTGGTAAAAAGTATTTCCAAATTGGTATTGGGCTGTAAGATTACTTAAATTGTAATAAGAAATATAGTCATACAAATTAATTCCATCCTGCTGTCCGGTAACACCCCAGCCACCACGTAACCTTAAATCAGACAAGAATTTTACGTTACGCAGAAAAGATTCATCTTTAATTTTCCATGAAGTTGCTACTGAAGGGAAAGTACCCCAACGGTTCTCTTTATTAAATCTTGATGAACCATCTCTCCTTACTGTAACCGTTAAAAGATAACGGTTTTTTATACCAAAATTCAAACGGCCGTAATAAGATACCAGGGCATTTTCAAAATCAGTGTATGCATATACAGGGTCTGAATTATACCTTTTTGCACCGTTTGCGAAATAATCAGCATAATTATAATTCCTGGTCCAGAAATCCTGGTAAGAGTAACCCGCCATAACATCAATCCGGCTATTAATTTCCTTGAGGTCTTTTACATAATTGAGATAGAACTCAAGCAATTTATTCTCCTTATTTTGTTTATACTGGTTATTTACCCCACTGCCAAGTGTAGTGCCGTTCGCATCCACTGATGCTCTTTTATACGCAAAAGCCGCACTGTCATTAACAAAGATCTTCCCTTCTCCTCTTGAAATATCTAATCCAAGATTAAGATTTGCCCTCAACTCTGGTAAAAAATGGAATTTATAATCAAATTGTATGTTACCAATTCCACGATAAACAGTACTTCTGTCATCCCGCTGATTTAACAAACCCAAAGGGTTGCGTGGAGCCAGTTCCCTGATTCCTTTAACAGTATTACCCGGATCAAGCCATTCAAAATAACCTCCATACCGGGGGCTTTTTGAATATACGGGCTGTGTAGGATCAAAGCTCACTGCAGCACCAATGGCACCTTCGTTGGCAAACCTGTTTTTGCTCATTGATCCTTTTATATTGATATCAACCTTTAAATGATCAGTAAAGAAACGGGGGCTCAGGTTAATACCGGTTGAATAACGTTTAACATTTCCTGTTTTCAAGATACCATCCTGGTTAAGAAATCCAAATGAGATACGATAAGGCATTGTCTTGGTAGAACCTGAAACGCTCAGATTATTATCCTGAGAAAAAGCGTTCCGGTAAATAAGATCCTGCCAGTCAGTATTATTTCCACCCAAATAGCTTTTAAATGTTGCATCACCATTTGCTTTCACATATGCATCCACCTGCGCAGCTGAAAGTATGTTTAATTTTTTAGGTAATACAGATAATGAAGCCTGGGTACTAAAACTGAAAACAGGTTTCCCTCTTTTTCCTTTTTTAGTAGTGATGATAATAACACCATTTGATGCCCTGGAACCATAAATAGCGGCGGCAGATGCATCTTTTAAAATATTGAAAGATTCAATATCGTTTGGATTAATTAAAGAAAGGGCATTAGCAGAGCCTGAGATACCTCCATTGTCCAGAGGAACTCCATCAATCACAATCAATGGATCGTTGCTGGCGTTTAACGAAGCACCACCCCGAATGCGAATTGTGCTACCAGCACCAGGAGCACCACCATTTGAAGTAATTTGCACCCCGGCAACCTTACCAGATATTAATTGCTCCGGAGTAGTAATAGCGCCTTTTACAAAATCTTTGGATGATATTGCCACAACAGATCCCGTAAGATCTTTCTTTTTGGCAGTACCGTAACCAACCACTACCACTTCGTTGAGGTTACCAGATGTTGCGATTAACGAAACAGATACATTAGAACTGCCCGAAACATCTATTTCCTGCGAAGCAAACCCAACGGATGTGATAACAATAGCAGTTATCCCCGATGGTATTTTAATTCTAAACGTACCATCAGCAGCTGATGTGGTACCTGTTTTACTTCCTTTGGGAACAATACTGGCGCCTATTACAGGTGAGCCATCTTTTGAATCTGTTACTTTACCAGTAACTATTTTATCCTGTGCAAATAATAGATTTACACTGAGGAGCACTACAAGCAACGGTTGCGAAACCGTTTGCAAAAAACGTTTGAAGGTCATATTCAGCAGTTTACGTTTTTGGTTATAAGAGCCGCTAATTTAGCGGATTTATTAATTTTTTGATCAAAAACTTACACTTTTTTGCTCTTTTTGGTCTTTTTTTGATCTTATCAAATATTTCTATTTAATTTTTCAAAGGAACTAAAGGAGTTAGTTTACACAAATGATTTACAAATTAATAATGGATGATTTAGGTCATCTTTTAATGACCTGTTTTACTCATTTATTGCTGCACAACAATTTTTTCTATTCTCACCTTATTATTAACCCTTACTTCCAACAGGTAATTACCGGGTACCAGCCTTGATGCGTTAAAATTATTACTGTTTAACACCGTCCTCTGCATGCCTTTAAGCTGGAAGCCTTTGTTAATAATGCCCATGTTCTGCCCGGTAATGCTTTTTACACTGATAGTTACTTTGCCACTTTCTGGTAATTCATAATCCACTGTTGCCTGCTGTACCACCGGGTTTGGATAGATGGCTACTTTAAAATCTTTGTTAGAAAGAACAACATCTTTAACTGCAGTGACAATTCCTCCAGCCACTACCTTGTTAAGGTAAACATAGTATTCCCCCGGTTGAAGGGTTATACTTTGAGTGGAACCGGTAACATTTAATGCGTCACCGGTTAAGTAGCTGTACCATGAACCAGTTTGCGGAAAGGTAACAGCAGAAGTTTGCTGCACCACATCAAAGTTTGCTACCACAACTA
This sequence comes from Sphingobacteriales bacterium, assembly GCA_003963365.1. Lineage (GTDB taxonomy): Bacteria > Bacteroidota > Bacteroidia > Chitinophagales > Chitinophagaceae > AWTP1-9. Next base: position 103,330 of record RXJG01000004.1, on the reverse strand, counting down.
CTTTTAAACTAGATGAATCAAGTACAATAGTTTTAAATAAATTACCAAAGTTTGTTCCGGTGGAAATGGTTCTTGAATTAAACACACCGGGAAACTGTGCCCTTAACCTGTTTAAAGCAGCATACACATTATAAAGTTTTCTCCTCGCATTCGCATTGGCAAAATTGAAATAACCCCATCCGGCGGGTTTTGGATTTACCTTACAGTTATCCGTTCCATAGGGGGTGGGTATAGTACCATTTTCACACATAAATATTGACTTATCATATCCCAACTCTTCAAACTGCCATAACATTTTAGGGCCGGGTACCATTAATAAAATAGCAGCTTTTGCTTCTTCCCGCTGTAATGCAGTAGCGGTATCTTTTACATTATAACTACCTGAGCTGTTACCAAAAGCAACATTCTTATACATGGTTCTTTCCTCATCATGGCTTTCAGCATAAATAACGATATGTGGTTTATCATTAAGTGTACCATCGTTCCAGAAAGAGCGGTTAGTCCAGTATGCCCGGCTTATATCATTATTACTGGTGTACCCCATTGTATTCTGGTTGTACTGATCCGTCATTTTCCCCCACAACATCATTCCCCGTCTTGCCAGTTCCGCTTCTTCATCATCATTTCCCAAATGCTCTAATATGCAATATGCTCCCGGTGACACTGCCTGGGTAGAATCATAATAACGCTGCCAGATATTTATCCTGGTAGGATCGTAAGTGTTCCATGAACCTACATCTGTTGAAACTTTTTGAGTAAACCCTTTTGAAAGATCCCAACGGAACCCATCAATTTTATATTCAGTTAACCAATAGCGTATAAACCGGGACACATGATATTTTGTAGAATCTGACTCATGATTAAAATCATTAAACACACTAAAAGGATGGGTGGCCGTTACATTTAACCAGGGATTGTTGGCAGCCGGTCTGTTATTAGCAGCATCCCAGTATAACTGAGCCAGCGGACTTAATCCTGTTGCATGATTAAATACCGCATCCATAATTACAGCAATACCCCTTTTATGGCATTCATCTACAAATTGCTTAAGCTTAGCTTTTGTACCGTAGGCCTTATCCAATGCAAAGAAGAAATCGGGGTTATATCCCCAACTGTTATTTCCTTCAAACTCATTAATGGGCATTAATTCAATAGCATTGATGCCAAGATTTTGCAGGTAGTTGAGTGTATCAGTTAATGTTTGATAGTTTTGAGCTGCTATAAAATCTCTTACATGTAATTCATATATTACCAGATTCTTTTTATCAGGTCTTACGTAATTATTAGCTGTCCATGTATAAGGTGTTTCTGCAGTTCTTAGTACACCAACAATACCTGAAGTTTTACCGGTTGGATAAGTTGTTGGATTAGGGTAAGTAGCTGAAGAAATGTATTGATCATTATTGGGATCCAAAATTTTCTCACAATAAGGATCCGCAATTTTTAATGTACCGTTTACATAATATTGAAACCCGTATTCCTGGCCCGGTGTTAATTTCCCTATGCCCAGCCACCACCTTCTGCCATCTGGTGTAATATTCATTTGGTAAGCTGTTTGTTCTGTCCAGTTATTAAAATCGCCAATGACAGAAACTCTTGATTTACCCGGAGCTAATAATACCAGTACAACTGAATCGCTGGTTATATAATTGATACCGTCTTTTACATTAGCAGGTAACGGAGCCTGGTTTGCCGGCGGGGCAACAAAGAAATTAAAAATATCTCTTACAGTATTTGCACCAACGGTTGCTTCAGCAATAATTTGCTGGTTACCCGAAGCAATAATATTACCACTGGTTCCCGATATTGATGTGGCGCCGGTTGCTGTTTGAAAAGAGGTCCCGTTAAATTTCAAATTCAAATCAGCGTTTTGTGATGACACCGCTTTTACAAAAATATTATCGCCAATAAGTTTTGTAAGCGGTTCCGGGTATGGTATATACCTGGGTTCACGTAATGGTGTATCAATGCGTACCGCTAACTGCCCGGCGGGATAAACAGGAATATACATATCGCTTCCGTCACTGTTTGCCTGTTTTATTGAACCGGTTCCGTTTCTGAAAAGAACATTCACTGTTTTAATAGTTTCACCTGCAGGAACATTAAAAAAAGTACGGATATTATTAATAGTATATTGATACTTGTTATTTCCAAGGAAAGTTGCCTGGTAAGTTGCATTGGTAGTACCCCATGTGGTAACAACATATTTCCAGTCAGTAGCACTTGTGCTCAAATTTGTGAGTACCCCCAGGTGCATATATACATCGGTAGTATTGGCATAATCTTTTAATGCTGCATTACCTTTAGTAGCATCCATGGTAATTACAAGGGTACTATTGTCTAACGGAAAATTAGGAGTCCAACTTAATAATTGAGCTGTAGTTGTAATAGATAGAATACATAAGACTACAAGAAGTCTTAACACCTTGATCATAATCGCAGCAGTTTTGGCAAATAAAAATAATCGCAGCCGTATACAAATTGTGTTAATGAACAAGATTTTCCGGGAAAAAATGGATTTCGGCTTAACAGAATTTGGATACTCTGCAAAAATCAGCGGGTAATAATAACAATAAAATTGGTTAACAGTTGTATGTTTAGTGATATTTTTTTACCTAAACGAATACAATTTTTGCCCGGCAAGAAAGGTAAACAGCACTTTAGCCTGTAAAATTTCGTTTTCGGCACATTTGAGGAGGTCCTTGTCCATTATCACAAAATCAGCCAGTTTGCCCGCTTCAATACTTCCTTTTTCCTTTTCTTCAAAGTTGCTGTAAGCGGCCCATATGGTCATTCCTTTTATTGCCTCTTCCCTGCTTAAAGCATTTTCAAACTGGTAACCGCCTTCAGGGAATCCTTTTTTGTCTTTTCTTGCTACGGCTGCATAAAAAGTATTTAACGGGTTAATGTCTTCAACAGGAAAATCGGTGCCCAATGGAAGTATATTATTTTGCCGAAGTAATTGTTTATAAGCATAGGCTCCTTTCACCCGTTCTTTACCAAGCCTGTCAGCCGCCCAGTACATATCGCTGGTAGCATGTGTTGGTTGTACAGATGGCAGAATGCTGTTAGCTCCAAATAAATTGAAGTCATTTTGATTAATTACCTGTGCATGCTCAATTCTCCATCTGCGGTCATTCTTTCCTTTTAAATATTTCGCATAAATATTCAAAATAGTTCTGTTTCCGGAATCTCCAATGGCATGTGTACACATTTGAAAGTTGTGCTCGTATATGACTTTCGCTACACTGTCAAAATGTTCGGGTTTACTCAACAGGAAACCATAATGCCCCGGTTTATCTGAATATGGTTGTAACAAACAAGCTCCTCTTGAACCCAATGCACCATCCGCATATACTTTAAAAGAAGAAACATTCAGGCGGTCAGTTTTTATTTTTCCTTTCTTAAAAATGTAATCATAATTTTTTTTGGCATCACTCAGCATTACATATAAACGTATTTTTAAGTCACCGCTTTTTTGCAAACTGTCAATAAACTCTACTGCATCATAATTCAATCCACAATCATCAATAGTAGTTAATCCAACAGCTAAGCAATTTTGTTGCGCATCCAGCAACGCTTCTTTAATGTATTTAGCTGTTGGTGCAGGTATATTGTTTTCAACCAAACTGGTAGCATTATCTATTAAAATGCCTGTAAGTTTTCCATCTTTTACTTCCACTTCGCCACCTGTTAATTTATCTCCTGCTTTTACCCCGGATATATCCAGTGCTTTTTGATTAACAATTGCTGCATGTCCATCTACTCTCGTAAGCAAAACTGGTCTGTCGGGAAATAATTCATCTAATTTTTCTTTACTGGGAAATTGCTTAACCGTCCAGTCATTTTGATCCCAGCCTCTGCCCACTAACCATCCTTCTTTATTTTCTTCACTAAACTTTTTTAGTTTATCTACTATTTCTTCCCAGCTATTTGTTCCTACCAAATTACATTCCTGTAATCCCATACCATAACCCCAGAAATGTGCATGGGCATCAATAAAACCAGGGAAAACAGTTTTACCACCCAGGTCAATTACTTCTTTAGCTTCATATTGTTTTAAAATATCATTATTGGTTCCTACTGCTACTATTTTCCCATCTTTTACAGCAATTGCTTCAGCCACTGAAAATTTATCATCAACAGTATACACCACTCCATGATGAAGAATGGTATCTGCTTGTTTTTTTGATGAACAGGAGAAGAGCAGGAAGAAAATAAAAAGTTGACAGATGACAGATGACAGATGACAGAATTTAAATGATGATTTCATACAGAAGTTGTTTCTTAGTGATTGGTAAAATTAGGATGGATAATTGTTTTTCCGGCAACTTATCTATCTATAACTTTACTTTCCGCAATTTTCATATATGTACAACAAAGAAGAAAGTAATAAACTGCAAAAATCCACTGAACGATTATTGTCGCATATAAAAGATAGTACTTATGAAGCAAAGCATTTGAATGAATTGCGTGAAGTACTCCGCTTTCATGAATACCGTTATTATATTTTAAACGACCCGCTTGTTTCTGATTTTGAATATGACCAGCTGTACAAAATGCTGGAAAAGATTGAAGCGGCAGACCCAACTTTAATCACCAGCGATTCACCTACGCAACGGGTAGCAAAAGGATTAACCAAAGATTTTCCAACCGTTCAGCATCTTGTTCCCATGTTATCCCTGGAGAATTCATATAATGCTGATGACTTACTCGACTGGGACCGCAAAGCAAGAGAATTAACCGGTTTAGATAAAGTTGAATATTGTGTGGAACCAAAATTTGATGGTGCCAGCATCTCTCTCATTTATGAAAACGATTTACTGGTTCGTGGTGCTACTAGAGGTGATGGTGTGGAAGGTGATGAGATAACCACTAATATCAAACAAATCCGTTCTGTTCCTTTATCAGCAAAATTTTCTGAGTTTGGCATACAGCAAATTGAAATTCGTGGTGAAGTGCTGATGACTAAACAAAACTTTAAAAAGTATAACGACTTTTTAGCCGAACAAAATTTACCGCCATTAGCCAATCCCCGTAATTCAGCTGCCGGAACCTTGCGTATTAAAGACCCCAAAGAAGTAGCAAAAAGAAATTTAGAAGCATTTCTTTATCACGTTAGTTATATAACCACTAATAAACCATCCACATCAAAATTACTTGCTACACACAGTGGCATGCTTGAAATGTTATGGCAATTAGGTTTTCGCAGTCCGGATAAAGAAAAGAAAGTATTGAAAGGAATTGACGCAGTTATTAAATATTGTCATGCGTTTGAAGAAGAGAGAGACAACCTTCCATACGAAGTAGATGGCATGGTCATTAAAGTAAATGATCTGGCGTTGCAGGATAAAATGGGAATGACATCGCATCATCCCCGCTGGGCTATTGCTTTTAAGTTTAAAGCCAGACAGGCCACCAGCAAACTTCGTGCAGTGGAATACCAGGTAGGAAGAACCGGGGCTGTAACTCCCGTTGCTAAAATCGACCCTGTTCCTATTGGTGGCGTAACAGTTGGAAGCATCTCTTTACATAATGCTGATTTTATTGAAGAAAAAGATATACGCCTTGGTGATACTGTGCTGGTAGAAAGAGCCGGTGATGTTATTCCTTATATTGTCAAATCATTAGCGGATGCAAGAACCGGAGGTGAAAAGAAAATTAAGTTCCCGGATAAATGTCCTGTATGTGGTTACAAATTAGAAAAGCCGGAAGGTGAAGCAGTATGGCGTTGCAATAATTCACTAAAATGTGAAGCACAGGTGGTGGAACGTATTATCCATTTTACCAGTAAAGATGCAATGGACATACGTGGGTTTGGTGACGCCATTGTAAGAAAGTTTTATGACCTCGGATTTTTAAAAGATATACCGGGCATTTACCAGTTGCCTTATGAAAAAATAAGAGGGCTGGAAGGATTTGGCGAAAAATCAATCAACAATCTTAAGCAAGCAATTGAAAACTCAAAGCAACAACCACTGCACCGGCTGATTTATGCGTTAGGCATAAGATACATAGGAGAAACAACCGGCAAAACATTAGCAAATGCAGTAGAGCATTTACTGGATTTCAAAAACTTTTCATTAGAACAATTACAAAATTTAGAAGATGTTGGTCCCAAAGTTGCCGGCAGCATTTATGAGTTTTTCAGCAATAAAGAAAATATTCAAATGCTGGAAAAATTAGAATCATTAGGTGTTAAGCTGAAGAATGACAAGAAAGAATTATCAACCGGCGGCAACTTATCTGGCCAAACATTTTTATTCACCGGCACCTTAACCAAATTAAAAAGAAGTGATGCCGAAGAAATGGTTGAAAAGAACGGTGGTAAAATTTTAAGTGGAGTAAGCAGCAAATTAAATTATTTAGTGGTGGGTGAAGATGCCGGTTCCAAATTAGAAAAGGCGAAAAAAATAAATACAGTTAAAATCATCAGTGAAGATGAATTTCTTTCAATAATCGGGTAAGCTTTATTATTGTAATTAAAAATTATTTATTATAACTTTATAATCGCTGCAAATTATCATTCCCATGATCAAAAAAAAACCCGGCGAAATATGGAAGTTATTACAGTTTCCGGGGTGGAGGCAACTAAGAAAAAAATATGCAGTATCCAATCACGGCCGTGCCGCCAGTTATGATAAAGAGGTATCCATAGATGGTAAAATACTAAATGGTTCACTCACCACCGGCTATCGCACCCTTAATTTACACCGGCCCAATAATAAAGGAACCATCTATATTCACCGGGAAGTAGCTAAATTATTTTGCAAAAAAAAATCGCCCAGGCATAAATATGTTATTCATCTTAATCATAAAAAGTTAGATAATAGCACAAAGAATTTACAATGGGCTACGCTGGAAGAAATGGCAGCTCACCAGCAAAGCAGTCCGGAAAAAATTGCGTATAAGGTACAGCAGCGTATTAAAGCTTCCACCTCTAAAGGATTAAAACTTACTCCCACCCAGGTTAAAACCATCAAGAAAATAATCAGTGACCCCCAAAGAAAAATCACTTACAAACAATTGGCGCATAAATATAAAGTAAGTGAAATGACCTTATACCGCATCCGCAGCGGCGAAAACTGGAGCCTGGTAAATATTTGACTTAGGTTTACCGATTTTGATGGCTCATATCATCCGTTTTGCTTTTCTCATTAATTTCATTCTTAAATAAATTAATCATGATACTGGCAGGTACAATAAAATTTTTGAAGGATTTAAAAAAGAACAATAACAGGCCCTGGTTTGATAAAAACAAAAATAATTATATAGCAGCAAAAGAAAACATAGAAGAAGTTGTTGGGCAAATATTAAAAGGGTTTGATAAAATTGATAAAGAAATAGCGCAACTGGAAGCAAAAAGTTGTTTGTTCCGCATTTACCGGGATGTTCGTTTTTCAAAAGATAAATCTCCGTACAAAACAAATATGGGTGCCTGGATGAACCGGGGCGGAAAGAAAGTGGACAACGCCGGCTTTTATTTTCATTGCGAACCGGGACAAGCTTTTGTGGCCGGTGGTTATTATATGCCGCAACCACCTGCATTAAATAAAATAAGACAGGAGATTGATTACAATTTTGACGAATGGAAAAAAATCATCCATCATAAATCCTTCAAAAAATATTTTACAAAAGGAGTAGATGGTATTGAAATATTATCCCGTCCTCCCAAAGGTTATGATGACAGTAATCCAGCCATTGAATTTTTAAAGATGAAGAGTTTTGTAGTTCGTCGTCCATTTAGTGATGCTGAACTGCAATCAAAATCATTGGTAAAAGAAGTATTAAAAACATACGAAACCATGAAGCCGTTTGTTGATTTTCTGAATCATGCAGTAGCTGAATGAACATCTCAACTTTATTCAATTAAAAAAGTCCGGATGTATAATTGAACACCCGGACTTTTTTTTATTTACAAATCATATTATAACATTCCTTTACTGGCTAAATATTCAGCAATTTGCACTGCATTTGTTGCTGCACCTTTACGTAAGTTATCACTTACAATCCACATGTTTAATGTGTTGGGCTGTGTTTCATCTCTTCTTAATCTTCCCACAAACACTTCATCTTTTTCATGTGCATCCATTGGCATGGGATATTGTTGAGCTGATGGATCATCCACTACCACTACACCCGGAGCTTTGCTTAATAATGATTTTACTTCTTCCAGATCAAAATCATTAGCAAATTCTACATTCACACTTTCGCTGTGTCCGCCCACAACAGGTATGCGTACAGTAGTAGCTGTTACACGAATAGAATCATCACCCATAATTTTACAGGTTTCTTTCACCATCTTCATTTCTTCTTTAGTATAACCATTATCTAAAAAAACATCAATCTGCGGAATAACATTCAGATCAATAGGATATTTATATGCCATTGGATATTCATCATTGGCACCCACTATTGCTTTTCTGCGTTCACCCATCAACTGGTCAACAGCTTTTTTGCCGGTGCCCGTTACGCTTTGATAAGTTGATACTACAATTCTTTTAATTTGATATTTTTTATGCAATGGTTCCAGTGCCACCACCATTTGAATGGTAGAACAGTTAGGGTTGGCAATTATTTTATCTGCTGCCGTTAATACACCTGCATTTACTTCGGGCACCACTAATTTTTTAGTTGGGTCCATTCGCCAGGCTGATGAATTATCAATTACGGTAACACCCGCTTCTGCAAATTTGGGAGCCCATTCTAATGAAGTACCGCCACCGGCAGAAAAGATAGCTACGTTAGGTTTAAGTGCAATAGCATCGGTCATACTTACTACCTTATATTTCTTTCCCTTAAATTCTACTTCCTTACCTACTGATCTCTCAGAAGCCACCGGATACAATGCTGTAACGGGGAAATTTCTTTCAGCTAATACCTGTAACATTTTAGTGCCCACTAAACCGGTAGCACCTACTACTGCAACTTTCATTTTTACATTTTTTATTTTACGTGGTTAAATAAAAAGGCCTCCCGTTTTAGGAAGGCCTGTCAAGCTTTTATATGATTACATACAGTACGCTGCAAACCTTCCTCAGGAATGTTTTTTTGTGCGTTTTGTATGTTTATTCATTTTCATTTGCGGGCCGAAGATAACCACAAAAAATAATTGCTCCAAATAACAGAACGATTAATTCATGATTTTATAGCTAACCGCTGTTAGCGAGTGCCTGTTATTTCATTATCTTTAGTTGTTTATGACCCGACAGTTAACCCGACTAACAAGCTTATGCTTTTTGTTATGCATTGGCTTAATGGCCCAGGCACAGTTAAATGAAAATTTTGGTGATGGTGATTATACCACCAATCCAGTATGGATCACCTCAAATATTTCTCCCGGCGGCGATTGGATTATTAATGCCTCACAACAATTACAAAGTAATGATACTGTAACAAACTCTGCTTTTTATATAAGTACTGCCAACGCTTTGGCAACATCCGTTCAATGGGAGTTCTATTCTCAAATTTCTTTTAACCCCTCCTCCGCAAATTATATTGATGTTTATCTGATTGCATCGGCAAGCGATATCAGTGCAGCCGCCACTACCGGTTATTTTGTGAGAATAGGAAATACCACCGACGAAATATCTTTGTACAGAAAAGATGCAGGGGGTGTGCTGACAAAAATTATTGATGGTGCCGATGGTATTTTAAATACCAGCAATAATGTGATGAAAATAAAAGTGATTCGTGATGCCTCCAATAACTTTACTTTATTCAGAGATTTAAGCGGAACCGGTACCAGCTACAGTAGTGAAGGATCTGCCACAGATGCCACCTATACCACCACTTCTTTCTTTGGTATATTAGTAAAACAAAGCACTTCTTCTTTTTTCAAAAAACATTTCTTTGACGATATAATCATCAGTTCCTATGTACCTGATGTAACACCGCCATCTATTGTTTCAGCAACAGCAACCGCATCTACAACAATTGATGTGTTATTTAATGAAACAGTAGATGTTGCAACTGCTCAAACATTAGCCAATTATTCTGCGAGCAATGGATTAGGTGTTCCTGTTAATGCTGTAAGAGATGCTTCTAATACTTCATTGGTTCATTTAACTTTTGGTACAGCTATTCCTAATGGCGTTAATTGCACTTTGACTGTAAATGGTGTACAGGATATTGCCGGCAATGCCATCAGCAATGGTACCACTACATTCAGTTTTTATACTCCGCAACGTTATGACGTGGTGATTGATGAATTAATTGCAGATCCAACTCCGCAGGTTGGTCTACCCAATTCAGAATGGATTGAATTAAAAAATACTTCTGCTTTTCCAATCAACTTACAAGGATGGAAAGTTGGTGATGCAAGCGGCATCAGCGGAGCGATGCCCAGCTTTATTTTAAAGCCCGATAGTTTTGTAATTGTTTGTACCGGAAGTGCCGTACCTGCATTATCAGCTTTTGGTAAAACAATATCGGTAACCAGTTTCCCTTCCCTGGATAATGCTGGCGAAACGCTTTCATTGATTGCTAATAACGGAACAGTGATTCATGCCGTTGCTTATTCTGTTAACTGGTATCAAAACCCAATAAAAAAAGATGGTGGATGGACACTGGAGATGATTGATACTAAAAATCCTTGTGCCGGCAGCAGTAACTGGAAAGAAAGCAACGATCCCAGCGGTGGTACTCCCGGAAGAAAAAATTCAATTGATGGAAACAATGCAGATGCAACTGCTCCGGGAATATTAAGAGCTTACGCAAGTGACGCTTCGACGTTGGTTTTATTATTTGATGAACCATTAGATAGTACTAAAGCTGCTATTAAAACCAATTATAGTGTCAGCGATGGAATCGGTAATCCGGCAAATGCATTACCTGTTGGTCCGCTATTCGACAGGGTGATACTTTCTTTGAGTAGTTCATTACAGGCTAATAAAGTTTATACCGTTGTGGTGAATGGTGTAACTGATTGTGCCGGCAATACTATCGGGGCAAAAAATAAAACAAGGTTTGGGTTGGCTTCAGTAACCGATAGTTTTGATGCGGTGGTGAATGAAATTTTATTCAATCCTAAGAGCGGGGGTTATGATTATGTGGAACTGTACAACCGCAGCAATAAGATTCTTGATTTTAAACACCTCTATTTGGGTAATAGAAATTCATCGGCACAAATTGACAATTTAAAACAACTGAGTACAGAAACATTATTGTTCTTCCCCGGCGATTACATTGTAGTTACTCAAAATAAAGAATGGGTAAAAAATAATTACCTCGCTAAAAATCCCGACAACTTTATTGAGTTAGCATCCATGCCTGGTTATAACGACGATACCAGCAATATTGTGCTGTATAATATCAACGGGAAAATTGTGGACGAATTTGCTTACAGTAATAAATGGCATTTTGCTTTAATTGATAATACGGAAGGTGTTTCATTAGAGCGAATTGATTACAACGGTAAAACACAAACCAAAGAAAACTGGCATTCAGCAGCCACCAGTGCAGGATATGGCACACCTGGTTATCAAAACTCACAGTTCCGTATTGATCAGCAGGTGCAGGGTGAAATTAAATTAACACCGGAAGTATTCTCTCCCGATAATGATGGCTTTGATGATTTCTTAACCATCAACTATCAATTCCCTGAGAGGGGTTATGTTGCCAACATCACCATCTTTGATGCCAGTGGAAGACCGGTAAGAGTATTACAGAAAAATGCGTTGTGTACTACCGGTGGTTACTTCCGCTGGGATGGCTTGAATGATAAACTGCAAAAAGTACCGGTTGGTGCATACATTGTTTACACAGAGATTTTCAATCTGCAGGGCAAGACAAAGAAATTTAAGCATACTACTGTTGTGGCAAGAAGATTTTAAAAATAATCTGATCAAAATAAATAAAAATGGAAGCAAATTGCTTCCATTTTTTATTATAAGTCAAAATCAGTTATTCAAAGTTAATTTCAAAACTCACCAATTGCACAAACTGTTGTATTCTTTCATCAATATCTGCTTTGGTAATTTCTTTCAACCGGGTAGGACCAAATTTCTCTACACAAAAACTGGCCATAGCTGAGCCCACAATAATGGCAGTTTTCATATTATTGAAACTGATGTCTTTTGTTTTGGCAATATGGCCCATAAAACCTCCGGCAAATGTATCTCCGGCACCAGTTGGGTCAAATACATCTTCCAATGGTAAAGCCGGTGCATAAAACACTTCGTTCGCATGAAAGAGCAGGGCACCATGTTCCCCTTTTTTCACAATCAGGTATTTAGGACCCATCTTTAAAATTTCCTTTGCCGCTTTTACCAGAGAATATTGGGCACTTAGCTGTCTCGCTTCACTATCATTCACCAGCAACACATCCACCATCTTCAGTACTTTTTCCAGGTCGGGCATGGCAATATCCATCCAAAAGTTCATGGTATCCATTACAATGAGCTTTGGTCTTTTCTTCATTTGCTCAATTACACTTATCTGTATGTTGGGGGATAGATTACCCAGCATCAGGAATTCAGCACCCTGGTAACTATCTGGTACCCGGGGATTGAAATCGGCTAATACATTTAAATCAGTCACCAGTGTATCCCGGCCATTCATATCCATATGGTAACGGCCACTCCAGAAGAATGATTTTTTATCTGGCACTATTTCCACGCCATCCAGCGTTACACCCCTGGTTTTTAATTCATTCATTTCTTCTGCTGGAAAATCGTATCCAACAATAGAGATTTGTTGTACCGGGTTTACAAAATTGCTGGCGGCATACGCAACATAAGTAGCTGAACCGCCCACAATGCTGTCCGTTTTACCAAAAGGAGTTTCAATAGCATCAAAAGCCATTGTACCAACCGAAATAAGCGACATAGCGTTGTATTATTTTAAACGGCGCAAAGGTAAGGGAATTCAGGCCCTGCCTCACTTAAATTAGTTTTATTAAAAAGGTTTAATTATATATTTGCTGTATGGCAAAGATTAAATCAGGACAAAACCTCACTAAAAAAGATACTATTGTTTCCACTGCTGCCCTGCTATTTCGTGAAAAAGGTTATGCCGCTTCTTCCATGCGTGACCTTGCTGAAAAAGTGGGTGTGGAAGCAGCCAGTTTATATAACCATATTAAGTCAAAGAGTGAAATTCTGCAGGACATCTGTTTTACTGTAGCCAACCGCTTTATTACCCAGCTGGAAAAAGTGGAAGGCAGTAAAGACAGTGTGATAGATAAAATAGAAACGATACTCCGTTTCCATATTCATGAAATGATTCATCACTACGAAGAAGTATATGTGAGCGATCGGGAATGGAAGCATTTAGAAGAGCCATATTTGACCAACTTCCAGTCGCTGCGAAAAAGTTATCGCAAACGTTTAGCAGCAATTATTGATGAAGGGGTACGCAATAAAGAGTTAAAAGATATTGATGCTCCAACCGCTGTATTAATAATGTTACATGCCGTAAGTGGTATTGAAAGCTGGCACCGCAGTATACAAAAGATTGATGCTGATGAATTGGAAAAAAATATGGTGGTGATAATGGTGGAAGGTTTGAAGAAATAATTTATGTCTATTCATTTTTATTCACTCAGGATAAAAAATATCCGCCGGGAAACGAACGATTGCGTTTCTTTATTATTTGATGTTCCGGCTGAATTAAACCAGGCATTCCAGTTTGTACAGGGACAAAGTTTAACTTTAAAAACAACTATCAACAACGATGAGGTAAGACGCTCTTACTCTATCTGCAGCAGTCCGTATGATAAGGAATTAAGGGTAGCTATTAAAAAGGTTGAAGGTGGTTTATTTTCAACCTTTGCCAATGAACAACTGAAACCAGGCGACCAGCTTGATGTAATGCAGCCTTCGGGAAAGTTCTACACGCCACTTAATCCTCACAATAAAAAACATTACGTAGCTTTTGCCGCAGGCAGTGGCATTACCCCTGTTTTATCGCTTATAAAAGCCACATTACAGGCAGAGCCCAAAAGCACATTTACATTGGTATATGGTAACCGCAGCCGTTCCTCAATAATTTTTTTTGAAGAGCTGGAAGCATTGAAAAATAAATATATGCAGCGCTTTAACCTGGTACATATCCTCAGCCGGGAAAAAGCAGACGCTGCAATAAATTTTGGAAGAATTACCGAAAGTAAATTACAGGACCTGTTAAAACTGATTAATTACAGTACCGTGGATGAATTCTTTATTTGCGGGCCGGAAGAAATGATTTTCACTATTAAAAATTTTTTAGAAACCGGCGGCATTGATAAAAAGAAAATCCATTTTGAGCTGTTTACCACACAAACCCAAAAACTACAAGTAACCGGCAAACAATCAAAGGCAACGGCAGACCCATCGGTTAATTGTAATATTATCATTACACTTGACGGAAGAAGTATTAACTTTAAACAACCGTTGGGCAGTGACACTGCCATTTTAGATGCTGCCCTGGAACAAGGGGCCGATTTACCCTATGCCTGTAAAGGTGGTATGTGTTGTACCTGCAAAGCTAAATTGCTGGAGGGAGAGGTAAATATGGATGTTCACTGGGGATTAGAAGAAGATGAAATAAATGAAGGATTTATCTTAACTTGCCAATCACATCCGAAAACTGAGAAAGTAGTTATTGATTTTGATGTACGTTAGTTCTTTTATTGCCGATACCCTAACGTAGCCGCTTTATCATTAATTAATTAAGCAAAAAATCAGCTATGAAATATCTAAACGGCGAAAAATGGGTAACATTACCCGGTCACAAAACTGCATATGGTGAGCAATATGCTATCAGTAGTCACGGCAGATTAGTTAAATATAAAGATAAAATTGCCGAAGGAGTAATTCTCCGTTGCAGCATGCAGGAGGGTTACCCCATATGGCGCACCCGTAAAAATGGCGAACACTATCATGCACTTATCCATCGCATGGTAGCAAAACATTTTTTACCAAAACCTGGTAAGAGTCAAAGCATCATCATACATCTTAATTTTAAAAAGACAGATAATCATTATAAAAACCTGAAATGGGTTACCCAGGCAGAAGCAATTGCTCACCAGCAAAACAGCCCTGCCGTGAAGAAACTGAGAAAGTGGTTGAAAGAAAACCCGGGCGAAGCCAATAACGCTAAACTCACTGTAGCCAAAGTAAAACAGATTAAATCCATGCTTAAAGCTGGCAAAACGCTTAAGTTTATTGGCAATAAATTTGGTGTTAGTGACATGCAAATTCACCGTATTAAAACTGGCGAAAATTGGGGCAGTGTAAAAGTGTAAAATCTAACTGCGTAATATTTAAAAGGCGGACCCTAATGGATCCGCCTTTTATTTTAAGTAAACATCAATACCTTCTTTAAGCTGACATCCGTTAGTTTTAAGTAAATTGCATCTTTAATATTTCGTTGTTATGCCAGTACAGAATTTTGAAAAAATCTTCCAGGAAAAAATTGATAATGAAATAAAGATTGAGCCCAAAGACTGGATGCCCGATGCCTATCGCAAAACAAACATCCGCCAAATCAGTCAGCATGCACACAGTGAAATTGTAGGTATGCTGCCCGAAGGTAATTGGATTGGGCGTGCCCCTTCGCTAAAACGTAAAGCTATTCTATTAGCTAAAGTGCAGGATGAAGCAGGCCATGGTTTATATCTTTATTCTGCCTGCGAAACATTAGGCGTTTCCAGGGAAGAAACGATTAATGATTTGCATAGTGGTAAAGCAAAATATTCATCCATCTTTAATTACCCAACTTTAACATGGGCAGATATTGGCGCAATCGGTTGGTTAGTGGATGGCGCCGCTATTATGAACCAGGTAATGCTGACCAAGACTTCTTATGGTCCTTATGCAAGAGCCATGGTACGTATTTGCAAAGAAGAAAGCTTTCACCAACGGCAGGGCTTTGAGTCTTTACTGGTTTTATCAAAAGGAACCAAAGAACAGAGAGAAATGTGCCAGGATGCTATTAACCGCTGGTGGTGGCCGGCATTGATGATGTTCGGACCAAAAGACAGCGAAAGCACCAACAGCGATCAGAGCATGAAATGGAAAATAAAAAGAAAGAGTAATGACGAGCTGCGTCAAAACTTTGTGGATATGATTGCTGAGCAGGTAAAAGTATTGGGTATGACCCTGCCGGATGATAAATTAAAATGGAACGAAGAAAGAAAACATTATGATTTTGGTGAAATCAATTGGGATGAATTCTGGAATGTGGTAAAAGGAAATGGCCCTTGCAATAAACAACGCCTGCAGGCAAGAAAAGATGCCTGGGAAAAAGGGGCCTGGGTGAGAGATGCGGCAGCAGCATATTCAGGTAAAAAAGATGCGCAGAATAAAATAAAAGCAGCCTGATGAAATTATTAATAACAATGATATACCTGCTGCTACTTAGTACCTGTGTGTCCCGGAACGAAAAATATACTGGGGATGATAGCAGAGTTGTTTTGTACCGTGACAGTTCCATAACTGTTAAGCTTACAGATACATTAATAATTTATGAAAGTGTATGCCGGGGCTGCCAGTATGAAAATTCCACCACATTTGAAATTGAAGATTCCACATCAACTATTAAACTGGTGGATATTATAACCAGGGATAATAATCCTGGGAATAAAGACGGTGGCTCAATAAGTAAAAAATTACTGTTGGTGCCGCAGAAAACGGGTGCTGCAAATTTTAAATTATATAAATTCAATACCGGTAACCCCGGCGACCACCGTGATAGTTCTTTTTATGTTCGCTATAAGGTTGTAGTAAAAAATTAATACCATTAAAATGAATACGTTCATTAAAAAATTTTATTACGGGGATATTCCTGATACTTCGTCAGAAAGCACAAGTAACGATAAAAAAGCAATTCCTTCCATAGGAAATACGGGCCACGATTGGCCTCTTTGGGAAATTTTTATCCGCAGCAAACAAGGGCTGGACCATAAACATGTTGGCAGCTTACATGCAGCCGATGCGCAAATGGCCATTGAAAATGCACGGGATGTTTATACCAGGAGAATGGAAGGTGTAAGCATTTGGGTGGTAGAAAGTAAATACATCACCGCCAGCAATCCTGAAGAAGCAGGTGAATTATATGAACCGGCTGTTGACAAGATTTATCGTCATCCAACTTTCTATAATTTACCGGACGAGGTAAATCACATGTAAATTCAGGAATTGGGAATTAGTAATTAGTAGTACAAATAAACCAAACCTTATTATGAATTACAAAGGCTATAAAGATTTAGAATGTTATAAAGAGGCAAGACTGCTGAGAATTATGGTTTCGGATTTAGTAAAAAAATTTCCAAAGAACGAGACATATTTATTAACTGCACAAATTAAAGATGCTTCCCGTTCAGTCGCAGCAAATATTGCCGAGGGATATGGCCGTTATACCTAGCAGATACAAAAAATTTCTTTATCATAGCCAGAGGTTCAGTTACAGAAACGATGGAACATTTATCAGCGGCATACGATGAAAAATATATTGATGAAAATGAATTGAATGCCGGTGATGCAAAATGCGAATTAGTTTTTAAACTTGTAAATGGATATATAAATTATCTTGAAAAATCTAAAGCTCAGTCAAAATGATCCCAATTCCTAATTCCCAATTCCTAATTCCATATACATTACACTTAGCAGATACCACCCTTATTCTCTCCCAAAAAAATAGTGAATGGTGCGGACATGGGCCTATATTGGAACAGGATATTGCCATCACTAACATATCACTCGACTTAATTGGACAGGCAAGAAATTTTTATCAATATGCTGCTAAACTTATAAGCAATACTGATGAAGACAAATTAGCTTATTTACGAACAGAGAGAGAATTTAAAAACTTATTATTAGTTGAGCTGCCAAATGGAGACTGGGGACAAACGATATTAAGGCAATTCTTTTTCAGTCAGTTTCAATATTTACTTTTTCAACAATTACAAAACAGTAAAGACGAGCAGTTAGCTGCCATTGCTGCCAAGGCCATTAAAGAAACCAGTTATCATTTACGGTGGAGCAGTGAGTGGGTAATAAGATTAGGCGATGGAACAGAAGAAAGTCATCAGCGGATGCTGAGTGCGGTAAATGAATTATGGAGTTATACCGGGGAAATGTTTATACCTGCTGCTTATGAATCACAGGTTGCAAAAGAAAATATTGGAGTGGCTGTTGATTCGTTAAAACAACCCTGGTTAGAAAAAGTAAAAACCATTTTTGAAGAAGCAACACTACCGGTTCCCGAAAAAGTATATATGCATACCGGCGGCAAGGAAGGAAAGCATACTGAGCATTTAGGTTATATCTTAACCGAACTTCAGTATATACAAAGGACTTACCCTGACAGTGAGTGGTAATTTATGATAACGAATACTTCAGATAAGAAACTCATTTACTCATACCTGGAAGAAATAAAAGACCCGGAAGTTCCCGTATTGTCCATTACAGACCTTGGAATAGTAAGAGATGTAATGCTGAATAATGACGAACCGGAAGTTATCATCACTCCTACTTATACAGGCTGCCCCGCCATGGATATGATTACGGCCAGTATTAAGTTAGTATTAACTTCATATGGATATAAAAATGTAAAAGTAACTTCCGTACTTTCTCCCGCATGGACAACAGACTGGATGAGTGAAGAGGGAAAAAGAAAATTAAAAGCATACGGTATTGCTCCACCTAATCCAAAGCAGCAGGTTTGTCACGAAAATTTATTTGCGCCTAACGAGTCGGTACAATGTCCGCAATGCAATTCTTATCATACACACCGCATCAGTGAATTTGGCTCTACTGCCTGTAAAGCATTATATCAATGTGATGATTGCAAAGAACCTTTTGATTATTTTAAATGCCATTGAGTAATTGGCTAAATTTGAAATGCAGTTAATGCTTGTCTTATGAACGTAACTATCTATTTGCAGGAAGCCGCACAGGTGAGTGTGGCATTTATTATTGGCGCCATCATTGGGCTGGAAAGAGAATTCCGCAGCAAACCTGCCGGATTTCGTACCATGATTTTTATTTGTGTGGGCTCCTGTTTATATACCATCCTTTCCAAAGAAGATAATACCATCAGTCCTGACCGTATTGCCAGCAATATTGTTACTGGTGTTGGTTTTATTGGTGCCGGTGTAATTTTTAAAGAGGGTATTTCCGTAAACGGGTTAACCACTGCCGCATTAATATGGATTACCGCCGCTTTAGGAATGGCGATAGGCTATCATAATTATCCCTTAGCCATTGTGGTAAGCAGTATGGTGGTGGTGGCACTGTTTGTACTGGAGCCGGTGCAACAATTAATTAACCGTTTTCATAAAGTAAAAGATTATAAAATACGAACTGCTGATACCAGTGATGACATAAAAAAAGAAATGGAAAATTTTTTTGAAGCACATGATGTTGATTTTCGTTGTATGAAAATGGTAAAGGAGAATAATGATGTGGTTTATTCTTATCGTATTGGTGCTCCCAAAAGAAATTATGATATTGTAAATACTTTCTTACGCAGCCATACCAAAATAAAAAGTTTCGAAATGTAGCATAATTCAAAATTAAAAAGTCAAAAATCAAAATTCTATGCCACCTGTTCTGTTTGAGATAAAAAACAATATTGGATACATCACATTGAACCGGCCGGAGAAATTAAATTCCTTTAATCGTGAGATGGCTTTGTTGATGCAAAACAAATTGGATGAATGTGCTTCCGTTAAAGATATCCGTTGTGTTTACATCACCGGTGCTGGTAAAGGATTTAGTGCCGGGCAGGATTTAGCTGAATTAACCAGCGATGACCCGCCAACAATGACTCAAATATTAAGCGAACATTATAATCCTATCGTTAATAAAATAAGAAAGCTACCAAAACCAGTGATAGCAGTTGTTAACGGTGTTGCTGCTGGTGCCGGGGCAAATATTGCATTGTGTTGTGATATTGTTGTTGCTGCACAATCTGCTTCGTTCATCCAGGCGTTTTCAAAAATTGGTTTGATCCCCGATAGTGGTGGTACTTATTTTTTACCAAGACTGATTGGCTGGCAAAAAGCCAGTGCCATTACCATGCTGGGTGATAAGATTGGAGCAGATGAGGCTGAACGGATGGGAATGATCTATAAAGTTTTTAGGGATGAAGAGTTTTATGATAATGCTGGTAAAATAGCCTTACAATTAGCCCGGATGCCCACCAAAGGCCTGGCTTTAACAAAGCATGCTCTCAATTATTCATTTACCAATACATACGAACAACAATTAGAATGGGAAGATAAATTTCAGCAGGATGCGGCATTATCTTATGATTACCGGGAGGGTGTAGAAGCGTTTTTGCAAAAAAGATTACCTGTATTTAAAGGAGAGTAGTATATATTTATATTTTCAATCTGAATATTTAAAACGAATAAATTAACAGCAATGAATACCAGCGATGTTTTAGCAAAAAATGTAGTTAATCATATGGTGGAAAATGACGCCTTTAGTAAATGGATGGGAATTGAGGTGCTGGATATACGGGAAGGCTACAGTAAAATAAAAATGAGTATCCGTAATGAAATGGTAAATGGTTTTGGTATTGTGCACGGAGGCATCCCTTTTTCATTAGCTGATAGTGCCTTTGCTTTTGCCTGCAACAACCGTAATAATTTATCAGTAGCGTTAGACACTTCCATCACTTTTGCCAAGGCCATTCACCCGGGAGATACGCTGGTTGCTGAAGCAGAAGAAATACATAACGGACGCAGCACTGGTGTTTATGTTATTACCATTACAAACCAGCATGACCAGCAGGTAGCAATGTTTAAAGGAACTTGTTTCCGTACAGGCAAAAAACTTATTGAATCTGGTTCACTGTAAAATGAGTTTTTTTTCTTCTTAGATAATAGATAATGATATCTCTTTACTAATAATCAATTATTTAATATTTACATTTATTATTATACAAGATAGTTATTGTCCTTTTTTATTAAAAAAATATATGTTAGGCTTGCATCTATGAAAATTTTGCCATAATCTTGTACTATCAAGACCGATTAACCTTTTAAGAAACCAATTTCCTTCTTAAAACTCTCACATTATCCTTTTTTCCTTTTTTGAATAATTATAAAATATTTATTGACATAATTTCATTTATGTACTGTATAAGTATATAATGATGTTGCAAACCAATAAAACACCAATCTCCTCACGGACCCATTTTACATTATCCTATTTTATACCGTAGCCCTTTATTACTCTGTTAAACCCTTAACGGCAGCAGCCGATTTTTAACATTTAAACCACTTTGGTATGAAACTTTTTACTCTCAAATTGAGAGCAGGCTTAATTTTGCTTTCAATTCTGTTTACCTCTGCTGATATTTTTAGTCAGAGTGTCTCATTGAATCCTTCAACTTCACAAACTATTCTCGCAGGAGGCCAAATCAGTTTTACAGCAACCAGGTCAGGATCATTTGCCGGTAGTGGCAACTATACCTATACCTGGGCAGTTACAGGAACAGCTGGGGCTACAATCTCCGGATCGAACCCCCAAAACACCAATAGTGCAACTAACACAAAGACCATTACTTTTCCTAATTCAGGAAATTATACAGTAACGGTAACTGTGAAAAGAAGTACTTCAACTGCCACAACTTCTGTTGCCGTTACAGCATTAGTACCAAACTTATATTCATCATCTGGTACTGATCCATTAAAAGCCTGGAACGTAAATATTGTAACCGGGGCAGTAGTGGCTGGGCCTGTAGACGTAGTCACCCCTTTAGTTAATACGGCAGGTCTTGCTAAAAACAAGATAACAGCTACCGATCCGAATGGATCTTTATACTATATTGAAAACTCAAGCTTAAACACTAACAATGGTGTGGTTAATATTTATGCAGTAAAACCTGATGGAACGGGTAATACCTCTGTTGGATCAATTGACATGAATGGTCCCGCCAATAATGCCGGGCTTGGCTTTGTTCGCCTTGGATGTGATGCCAGTGGATATGGTTGGGTAGTAGCGGGTGATGGCTCAGCTAATATTTATATTGCCAAATTCCAGGGTAATGGTGTAAATGCAATCAGCAATGTAAATACATTCAATAATGTTACACTTTCAGTAACTGGTGGTACTGCTGCAGATTTTCAAAATGGAGACCTTGCTTTCACAGCCAATGGCACCATGTATATTTTAGCTAACATAACCAATGGCACTACCGGAATTTATACCCTCAACTCAAGCATTAATCCTACCAGTGTTACCAAAAAATGGACGCTGGTTGATGCAAGTAATAATAACTTTTCTGGTTCTGTAAATGGTGTAGCTTTTACACAAAACGGCTCTATGCATATTTCCACCAGCACCGGTTTATATTTTATTGACCAGGCCACAGCAAATCTTACCAGTGGTACTGTTCAGTGTTCATTAGTATCATCCATTACAGGTTTAACAGACCTTGCATCAGATGCTACGCCTTCTCAATCTTCACTACCAGTTAAATTATCTGCTTTCAGTGCTTCTTTAAACAACGATGTAGTTACACTTAACTGGGCAACCGATTTTGAAGAATCATTTGATCATTTTGAAATTGAAAGAAGTACTAATCCATCAGCTTTTGTAAAAATTGGCAGCAAGGTTTCTAATCATTTCTCCGGTCGCTCTGCTTACCAGTTTGAAGATAATTTATCTCAAAGCAGCGAAAATGTATTTTATTACAGGCTTAAGATGGTGGATATCGACGGACGTTTTGAGTATAGCAAAGTAATAAGCCTCAGAAGAGATTTAAAAAGCATCAAATCTGTAATTATTAGTCCTAACCCTGTTGTAAATGGAAATGCTGCCGCTAAAATTTCGGTTGCTGAAAGAGGAACAATTAGTTTAAGCATAATGGATGTGGCAGGCAGAACAATATTGCGACAAACAAACGCTGTAAGCCAGGGGCTGAACAGTATATCAATAAATAATATTGAAAAGCTTGCACCGGGTTTATATGTATTAAAAGTTATAAATGGAAATGAAATAACCACGGCTAAATTTTCAGTAAACCGATAATTACCAGAGTGAATGACAAACGCCCCCTGGCTGTGGTTGCCGGGGGGTTATTTTTTTGTACTTACTTTGCAGCATTAGTAAATGCCTGCTTATGATTTACGAATTCAAAGGATTTAAACCTGTAATTCACGAAACATCTTTCATTCATCCATTAGCTTCCGTTACCGGTAATGTTATTATTGGGAAATATTGTTATATAGGGCCCGGTGCTGCCATTAGGGGTGATTGGGGAAAGATTATTATTGAAGACGGATGCAATGTACAGGAGAATTGTACTATTCATATGTTTCCCGGAGTAACAGTGTGGTTGAAAGAAGCGGCGCATATTGGGCATGGTGCAG
Source organism: Sphingobacteriales bacterium (assembly GCA_003963365.1). GTDB lineage: Bacteria > Bacteroidota > Bacteroidia > Chitinophagales > Chitinophagaceae > AWTP1-9. Next base: position 80,022 of record RXJG01000004.1, on the reverse strand, counting down.
TGATACATGGTGCTGTTATTGGAAAAAATTGTTTGATTGGTATGAACAGTGTGGTGATGGATAATGTAGTATTGGAAGATGAGTGTATTGTGGGTGCATTGAGTTTTATTAAGGCAGACGAAAAGTTTGAACACAGAAGTTTAATTGTTGGCAACCCGGCAAAGAAAATAAAAGAAGTAAGTGACGATATGATTGCATGGAAAACAGCCGGCACTAAACTTTACCAGCAATTACCACAGGAAATGTTTAATAACTGGAGGGAATGTGAACCGCTGCGGGAAACAGATAATAACCGTACGCAACACGAAAAATCATATGAGCCATGGAAGCACTAAAAAAAAGAATAGTATTACCTAAGTAAAAAGAAGTAACACAACCAACGTTGATAGCAGTAAAGCAGCCGGCTACAAAATATTTCATTTGAGTTAAAACGTAATATTTTCCCTAATTTCATTGTACGTTTGCAAACAGCCAATTGAACTAAGACGCCAGCATGTCATTAATTGAATTCCATCTACCCAAATCGATCGCTAAGGCTTTAAAGCTCCCTGCTAATTCTCCTAAGCGGCAGCAAATAAAAGTTTTAAAAAAGTTACTGAAAAAAGCCAGGTTTACTGAGTTTGGACAAACTTATAAGTTTGATGAAATATTATTAAGCCGGCATGAGGGAAAAAAGTTCCAGGAAATAGTTCCCACTTACGACTATAACAAAATTTATAATGATTGGTGGTATAAGGCGCTTGATGGTATTCCGGATGTATGCTGGCCGGGTAAGATCAAATATTTTGCTTTAAGTTCCGGTACATCTGAAGCAGCCAGCAAGTATATTCCTATTACAAATGATTTGCTTAAAGGCAATCGTATTGTAATGGTAAAACAATTATTTTCTCTTCGTAATTATGAAAATATTCCGGTAAGAAATATTGGTAAAGGATGGTTGATGCTGGGTGGCAGTACCGATTTGCAAAAAGGACCGGGTTATTATGCAGGCGATTTAAGCGGCATCACTGCTAAAAAAGTTCCGTTTTGGTTTTCTCCTTTTTATAAACCCGGAAAGAACATTGCCAAAACAAAAGACTGGAATAAAAAATTAGAAACGATAGTTGACGAAGCCCCTAACTGGGATATCAGTTTTGTTGTAGGAGTACCCGCATGGATACAAATGTGCATGGAGATGATTATAGAGCGTTATAAACTAAAGACTATTCATGATATATGGCCCAATCTTTCGTTTTTTGTTCATGGAGGTGTTTCCTTTGAACCATATAAAAAAGGATTTGAAAAACTATTGGCTCATCCACTAACTTATATTGAAACCTATCTGGCATCGGAAGGATTTATTGCTTACCAGGACCGACAGTATGCAGAAGGGATGAAACTGGTTACCAACGAGCATATCTTCTTTGAATTTGTTCTGTTTGATGATAACAACTTTGATGCCGGCGGAAATCTCCGGGCTAATGCCGAAGCATTAATGATACATGAAGTGGAAGAAGGAAAAGATTATGCCCTCCTTTTAAGTACTACTGCCGGAGCATGGCGTTATCTTATTGGAGATACCGTTCGTTTTACCGACAAAGAAAAATGTGAAATCATTATTACCGGCCGTACCAAACACTTTTTAAGTTTAGTGGGCGAGCACCTGAGTGTGGACAATATGAATAAAGCCCTGCAAATGGCCGGCGAAGAGATGAATGTGTGTATTCCTGAATTTACCGTGGCCGGTATTCCTTATAACAATTTCTTTGCCCATCATTGGTATGTAGCCAGTGATGATCCTATAGATAAAGATTTATTACGCAAAAAAATTGACGATCATCTTAAAGCATTAAATGATGACTACGCTATTGAACGCAGCAGTGCATTAAAAGAAGTGTTTTTAGATGTGTTGCCTGAAAAAGATTTTATGGAGTTTATGCGATTAAAAGGAAAGGTGGGTGGTCAACATAAGTTTCCCAGGGTAATGAAAGGCGCCATGCTTACCGACTGGCAAAAATTTCTTGCCACAGGTAACTTATAATAACCCATAAATTCAGCCGCCCTTCTGTTATTACAGGATGGCGGCTTTTTATTGACTAAATTTTAGCCCAGAACCAATAAAATATTAATAAATTAAATTGCTTAAGTCTTTCCTATTTTTAGCATCATAAAACCATTCAATGGCCGAAGCGTTATGGAGAGGTATATTATTGGGATTGCTGCTGAGTATATCAGTTGGGCCGGTTTTATTTTCGGTAATTAAACAGAGTTTGAATAATGGTCATAGTGGCGGATTGGCTTTTGTATTTGGCGTTTCTGCCAGCGATATTGCCTTGGTAACTGCCAGCAATTTTTTTACCGAACTATTCCGGAATATATCCGAGCACAAACAAGTGATTGGTATTATCGGTAGTTTCTTTTTAATTGGTGTAGGTGTTTATTTTTTATTTTTTAAAAAAGTGGCGGTAAATACAGAAGGGCAAATCATTTATACCAAAAAAAGAAGTGATTATGCCAAAATATTTCTTTCGGGTTTTTTTATGAACGCATTCAATCCTGCAGTAATTATCTTCTGGCTTACTACCAGCACTACTTTTATTACTTACTCGCTATGGAACCGTTTTGTCATTTTTACTGCCTGTTTAGCTGTTGTGTTAACAGCGGATATTACCAAAGTGATGCTGGCCGGAAAAATCCGTAATAAACTCACCCCCCATAATATTCATGTACTTAACCGCATTAATGGACTTATACTCATTGTTTTTGGTGTAATGCTCATTTGGGGATTGATCTTTTATGGAAACAAACTTGGTTAATATGCTTTAATTATATTGCACCGGCATGGCAACAGAAAAAAAGAAACCAACAAAAAAATCCAGCAAATTATCCCGCATCTGGCGCATTATCAGGCGAACGTTTTTAATACTTTTTATAGCACAGTTTGTTTATATTATTTTACTAAAGTGGATAAACCCTCCTCTTACAATAACACAATTAGGAAGTTTAATTACGGGTGAAGGATTGAAGAGAGATTATGTAGCTATTGAAGAAATGTCCGGCGATGCCCGGTTATCAGTAATGGCGGCAGAGGATCAGTTGTTTCCAGATCATAGCGGCTTTGACTGGAAGAGTATTGAAAAAGCCATGGAATACAATAAGCGAAAACCCAATCGTGTAAGAGGCGCTTCCACTATTTCCCAGCAAACGGCCAAGAATGTTTTTTTGTGGCAGGGCAGTGGATGGACCCGGTATTTCAGGAAAGGACTGGAAATATATTTTACTAAAATGATTGAATGGGTTTGGGGAAAGAAAAGAATTTTAGAAGTGTATTTAAATGTAGCTGAAATGGGCAAAGGCATATACGGTATAGAAGCTGCCGCACAAACCTATTTTCATAAACCAGCCAAAAATTTATCCCGTGCAGAAGCTGCCATGATAGCTTCCTGTTTGCCCAACCCCGTTCGTTTTACAGTAAAACCGATGAGTAATTTTGTTGCTAAACGATATCCATGGGTAATACAGCAAATGAATAACCTGGATAGTGATCCGGATATTCAGGCATTAATTTATGATAAAAAAGATAACAACGCTGATGTTAAAGGATGGAAATAAAAAATTATTGAATAAAGCTATCAATAAAAGTAACAGCTTTTCTTAATCTTTCTTCATACGTTCCGCTAATCTCCACCCAGGGTGTTGACTGGTTAACCAGTAAATCTTTGTAGATATGAAACAACTGTTGTCTTCTTTCCAGGTCAGGATATTCCCTTAATTCATCTTTAACCCAGGGAACATCCGTATTACACAAAAGATAAAGATCGTATTTACGTTCCGCTATCTGTTTTAATATCCAGTTATGGCATTTATTAAAAACAAACTCACACCATACTTTCATCACATACATATCTGTGTCAATGAACAAAAGTGATGAGTTGTAAGCAGCAGGTGCTGTGTCATTCTTTTCCTTACTGCCCACAGACAATTGACTATTCATCATTGCCGAATATTCTTCCTCCATAGCCAGTTGCCCCCTGGCAATGTGCAATAAATCATCAAACGAATAATCTGTTCCGTTAGTAAGCAAATACTCCCGGGCAAATTCCGGACACCACATGGTATTGTAATGCTGTGCCAGTAATTCGCACAACGTACTTTTGCCCGTTGATTCTGGTCCTATGATCACAATTTTTTTAAGCATGTAAGAACAAACAAGAATACAATTTATCTTTCATTTTACAACCTCTCCTTTTTCAATATTATAAAACTTAAACAGGCAACATGGAGTTTAGTTGATAAATCCGGTGTCTTTGCCTCGTAAAATAATATTAGATTGCACACTGAAAAAGGATTGTAATGACCAACTTTATTCCCATTTTCCCATTATCACTTGTGGTATATCCTGGTGAAAATTTAAACCTGCACATTTTTGAGCCAAGGTATAAACAGTTGATAAAAGAATGTGCTGATTTAAAAAAAGGGTTTGGTATTCCTGCCGTAATAAAAAATGATGTGGCAGAACTGGGCACTTTAGTAGAAGTAACTGAAATATCCAATGTATACGATGATGGAAAGATGGATATTAAAACAAAAGGTGTCCGTGTGTTTCGTATACTGGAAGTAATAAAAGAAATTCCTGATAAATTATACAGCGGAGCTATCGTTAACTATCCTGATAACAGCGAACAGGGAAACCGGGAATTAATGCAAAAAGTAATGAAAGGCATTAATGAATTGCACACACTTTTAAAAGTTACCAAAGAATTTAAAAAGCCACCGGAAGAACTTACCAGTTATGATGTAGCGCATCATATCGGGCTTTCGCTGGAAGAAGAATATGAAATCCTCAGCATAATGACAGAACTGCAACGCCAGGAATATCTTAAACGTCATATCAGCAAAGTATTACCACTGTTAACTGAAATGGAAAACCTCAAAGAAAAGATCCGCTTAAACGGGCATTTCAAAAATCTTTCTTCCTTTGATTTTAATGGATAAAATCCGGGAAAAATAGGACAGGTATAAATTTCACTAAGCGGGAATTAAATGCAATATTTGCCGCTGTTTCAGCCAACGGCATATGATCACACTTTGTTTTGATTTTGGAAATACAAGACTTAAATGCGCCGTGTTTAACGGAACAGCATTACAGGAAATTATTGTACTGGAAAATGATAGTGTTGAAACCATAAAACAACTGCTGAATCAATACCATGCGCAAAAATCCATCTTATCCTCTGTTATCAACCATAACGAAGCGATTGAGCCCGTGCTGGCATCAGCAACAAAATTTCATAAACTATCACACCTGACTAAATTACCCATCAGCTCTCCTGTGGGTAAACCCGAAACTATCGGGGCCGACCGGTTAGCTTTAGCAGTGGCGGCAGTATATTTTTATCCCGGGAAAAACAATTTGGTAGTAGGCATTGGCAGTGCTATCACTTATAATTTCATTAATAAATACAACCAGTTTTTAGGTGGTGGTATTTCACCCGGTATGGAAATGAGGTTTAAAGCCCTGCAAACATTCACGGCTAAACTGCCCCTGGTGAAAAAAGATTGGAATTTCCCTTTACTGGGCTACGATACCCGAACCAACATCCTTAGCGGCGTATTATTGGGCATGGCTAAGGAAATTGATGGAATGATAGATGAATACAAGGATAAGTATGGCAACTTTAACGCTGTTTTAACCGGGGGTGATACCCCTCATTTTGCCCCTCTGCTGAAAAACCAGATATTTGCGGACTCTGAATTTTTATTTAAAGGATTATATGCGATTAGTGAGTACAACAATGCTTAAGAAAATTGGTGCAATAACGGCCTTAGTGCTAACCCTGCCCCTTTGGTTATTTAGCCAGGAAAATTCGCCCTATTCCCGTTTTGGACTGGGCGATTTATCAAATACTAAAAATGCAGTTAACCGTGCCATGGGAGGGGTGGCTGCAGCTTACTCAGATTTTCAATCGGTAAATTTTCTTAACCCCGCCTCTTACAGCAACCTAAGAATTACCACATTTGATATTGGTACTGAAATTAACAGCCGTACCTTAAAAGATGTGCAGGCTCAGCAAAAATATACCAGCAGTAATTTGCTGGTTAATTACCTGCAAATAGGTATACCCCTGCTCAATAATGCCAAGGCATTTAATAAACATAAATCATGGGGCTTAAATTTTGGTTTGCAACCAATGACCCGTGTAAGCTATAAAATAACCACTACTACCCGGCAAACAGATAGCCTGGGGCTTGTAAACGAAGGTAGTGGCGGTTCGTATTATGCGTTTGTTGGCACAGGATACAAAATCAAAAACCTGAGCGTTGGGATAAATTTCGGATACCTGTTTGGATCAAGAGACATTAACAATAGAAAAGTGTTCTTAAACGATACGGTTTATTATGCTAAATCAAACATCCGTAATAAAGCGAATTTCGGCGGTGTTTATTATACGCTGGGGGCACAGTATTTTATTTTGTTGAAAGAAGGCAAGGATAAAAAACCGGCTGAATATTTAAGACTGGGTGCTTATGGCAGTATGAAACAAAAAATTAGAGCCACTACCGATTCTACGTATGAAACTTTTTTATATGATGCAAACGGGGGTGTTTACGAAGTAGATTCCATTTATAAAAAAAATGGTATAAAATCTACCATCAACTACCCGGCCACTTATGGGGTTGGCATTCTTTATGAAAAGGAAGGAAAGTATTCAATAGGTATTGATTACACTCAGTCAAAATGGAGCACTTACTCCTTTGGCGGGGTAAAAGATCAGTTAACCGATAGCTGGACTATTCATGTAGGTGGACAGGTAACCGGCACCAGAAAAAAAACAAAAAATGAAAAACCGCCACTTACCTACCGGGGAGGCTTTTATTACGGACAGGATATTATGAGTGTAACAGGTAAAATGCCGGTGTGGGCCGTATCATTAGGCGCTGCTCTTCCTGTATTTAACCGTAACCGTTTTTCCACACAATTTACAGTTATCAATACTTTCCTGGAGTTTGGAAACCGTGGCCAAAAAAGCAATATCGTTAAGGAAAACTTTATTCGACTTGGTGTTGGATTTAGCTTGAGTGATCTTTGGTTCCGTAAATACAAATATCAATAGTGATTATTTCATCAGCATATAAAAAAATTATGGCAGCTCTTTTATGGGGCTGCTTTTTTTTAGTGAGTTGCGAAAATGATATTCACGAAGTGCAAAGTTTATCCAAACAACCATTAAATGTGGAAGTAATGGATACAGTGACGAGCTATTTAAGCCAGGGTGGTAAAACAAAAGCTAAGCTGTCTTCCATTTACATGGTGCGTACACAGGATACTTTACCAAGAGTGGAGTTCCCCAAAAGCCTGCATGTTGATTTTTACAGTGACTCAGCCACTTTAGAAAGTTTTTTAGATGCCCGTTATGCCAAATATTTTGAAGGACGTAACCAGGTTTTTTTAAGAGACAGTGTAAAAGTTTTTAATATAAAAGGTGATACCCTCTGGACTAATGAACTTTGGTGGGACCAGGGGCAACAAAAATTTTATACAGATAAAGCATTCAGGGTGTGGCAGCATGATAAATACATTGTTGGTACCGGGCTGGAAGCAGGCCAGGATTTAAAATGGTATAAAATGAAGAATGTAAATAATAGCATCATTGATGTACCCGCCAACCAGTTTCCACAGTAACTGAACATTGTCTTTTCTTTTCTGTTAATTTTACTTTCTCATTTCTTATTATTCATTTCTAATTTCACATTTATATGGAATATCGTCGTTTAGGAAAATCAGGGTTGCAGGTTAGCTTATTATCATTTGGCAGCTGGGTTACTTTTCATAAACAGATTGATGACAGTATTGCTGATGAATTAATGGGCATTGCTTACGACGAGGGCATTAACTTTTTTGATAATGCAGAAGTGTATGCATTAGGCAAAAGCGAAGAAATGATGGGCCGGGTGCTGAAAAAGAAAAACTGGGACCGCACTTCCTATGTACTTTCTTCCAAAGCTTATTTTGGCTGGCGGGGCAAAAACAATAAACCTAATCAAACCGGTTTAAGCCGCAAGCATTTGTTTGAGGCTTGTCATGAAGCATTACAGCGTTTGCAAACAGATTATCTTGATTTATTCTTCTGTCACCGGCCCGATACCAATGTTCCTGTTGAAGAAGTAGTATGGACCATGCACAACTTAATTCAGCAGGGAAAAATTTTATACTGGGGTACCAGCATGTGGAGCGGTGCTGAAATTATGGAAGCACACCGGGTGGCACAGCAATATCATTTAATTGGCCCAACCATGGAGCAACCGCAATACAACATGTTTGAACGGTTTAAAATGGAGCAGGATTATTTGCCCGTATTTCAAAATGTTGGGTTAGGTACTACTATCTGGAGTCCGTTAGCCTCCGGTTTTTTAACTGGTAAATACTTAGAAGGAATTCCTGAAGACAGCCGCATGGCCATACAAGGATTTGACTGGTTAAAAGAAAGATGGCTGCAGGAAGAAAAGATTAAGAAGCTTCGTAAGCTGGCAGCATTGGCACAGAAGCTGGAAGTATCATTAGCATCACTGGCCATTGCCTGGTGTATTAAAAATCCGCATGTATCTACCGCCATATTAGGTGCTACAAAAAAAGAACAGCTTTATGAAAATTTAAAAGCAATAGAAGTGGTACACAAATTAACAGCGGATATAATGGAAAAAATTGAGAAGATTTTACAAAACAAACCCAAACTTGATTTAGGATAAATAAAAAAGGGCTTCAACAAAAGCCCTTTTTTATTTATCGTCCCATCCAATCTTTAAACTCCTGTACTCTTTCCCTGCTGATGGTAACTTCTTTGCCCGGCTCTGGTTTAAGATCCAGTTTTAATTTACCGTTGAAATATGTATGAATTTGTTCTACCGATTTTGGGTGAATGATAAAAGCCCTGTTCACCCTGCAGAACTCTGCGGGATTCAGCATTTGTTCCAGTTCTTCTATGGTATAATCAACAATATGTTTGGCTTTATCCCATGTTCGGAAAAATGTTATTCGATCATCTGCATAGAAATAAGCAATGTCTTTAACTTCAACAGAAATCAATCGCTGACCCGCTTTAACTAAAAAACGACTTCTATATTCTTTCAGCTGCTGTTGCCTTAATTGCTGTACCAGGTTTTCAATCACCAGTGACTGATCAGGAGCGGCAAATTGTTTTTTTAATTGACGGTATTTGCTGATGGCTGCTGCCATATCTTCTTTCTTCACTGGTTTCAGTAAATAATCAATACTGTTTACTTTAAAGGCCTTCAACGCATATTCATCATAAGAAGTGGTAAAGATGACGGAGCTTTTTATTTCAATGTGATTGAATATTTCAAAACTCTGTCCATCGCAGAGTTCGATGTCCATAAAGATTAGATCAGGGGTTGGGTTTTCGTATAACCAGCTAACTGACCCACGAATGCTTTCTGCATGACCCATGATCTCAATATCAGGAGCGGCTTCTTTTAAAATTTTTTCGAGTCGCTCAACGGCCAACTCTTCATCTTCAACTATAAATACTTTCATATGCAGTGGTTTTAATTAACGGTACCGAAACAATAAATTCGCTGGCTGTTTCATTCACCATTACGTCAGGTTGATTTAATAATTTATATCTTGAAATAATATTGGCTAATCCCACTTTTCCTGAAGGAACATGCTGTGTTTTCTTCTGTAAATTATTTTTCACCACCAGCATTCCGTCCTCAGTGGTATGAATACAAAGTTTTAATGGCCTTACCGTAGCAATGATATTATGCTTTACTGCATTTTCCACCAGCATTTGCAGGGTAAGTGGTGGCAGCTGGTAATTCAAAAATTTTTCATCTACCCCAATTTCTTCTTTCAGTCCATTGCCAAATCTTGTTTTTAGTAAGTGAAGAAAAGAATGAATAAAATTGAGTTCGTTTTTTAAAGTGGTCAGCTCTCCTTCATTGCTTTTCAAAAGATACCGGTAAACTGAACTGAGTTCCACCACAAAACTTTCTGCCCGTACCGGGTCTTTTGCAATTAAGGAACTGAGTGTGTTTAAACTGTTGAATAAAAAATGCGGGTTCACCTGGCCTTTCAATGAATCAAACTGGCTCTGCAGGTTAGCCCTTAATAACCCCTCTTTTTCTTTTTCAGATTTCATCAGCAACTGGTAAAAGTAAATAGCTTCATAGGCTCCTGCAATCAGCATTACTATTAAAATGGACTGCATAAAATTGGCCACACTTAACGAAATAATTGAAAACTTTTTTCCCGCATACCAGGCATGAAAAATAAATGAGAATATCGTTATTAAAAACGTAGTTAACACACTAAAAATGAGGGTGAATAAAATACGCTTGGTTAACTGGTGTGATGCGGGAAAATATTTACGTACACCAAAAATGATAGAGCGGATAGCTTCAAATACCAGGGTAATCGAAATACAATTGTTAAAGATAAGTTCAAGCTTAACCTTATCGATTGGCGGCTCAAAAGCCTGGTTACCAATCAGGCTTACCACAATTAGAGCAGCAGGGGCAATAATGCGTAACCAGGTATAATTAAACTGATTCATTGACATAAGTTACGAAAACGGGCTGATAAATTTATAACTGCAATTAAAGTAAAAATGTTTGCTGATAAAAGGATCTGCAGGGTGAAGCGCCTTATTTTAGTAGTGAACTGTACGCTTTTGATACAATACCTCCCTGTTTTTTAACCATTGTTAACTTAAAATGCTGTTTATGTGGTGTACGCCGCACATAAAAAACAATCAAAACGTTTTCTTTCACATCAATATGCGATTGGCAACAGGCTATACTGATAGTATTTTTGTTGTGTGAATTGATAATAACAGATGAACAAAAAAATACAGAACGGATTTATAACCATTAATCAAAAACCTTGAATTTTATGAAACAATATTTTAGATTGGCTTTAGTATTGGTTGGATTACTCAGTTTTATAACTGCAATTTCGTCGGTAAGAACAGGAGCTAAAACATGCAACAAACAACAACAGGAAAAAGTTTGTAACAATGGAGTTACCAGCTTTGTATTATTCAGAGTAATTTCTTAAAACATTTTGGCAGTTGGTTTTGGGAGCCCCCGTTTGCGGGGCTTTTTTCTTTTAATATGTTATTGTAAGACCTGCCCAAATTCCATATCACTATCGTAGTTAGGGTAAACAGTTATCTAATAATGATGGTTCTGTATAAGATTTTGGAGAATAAAAAAACCACGCATGGCGTGGTTTAAAAACTATAAAAATCTGTCTGCGAAACTTAATTGTCAAAAGAATGTGTGAAATCTAATATTCGTGTTTGTGTATTGTCCTTGTCAGTAAACAACAATATAATTTCGATATGATTCCAGGAGCTGTTACCAATTTGAGCAGGTAACAAACTAAAAAACGTATCGTTGCTATATGAGCCTGTTTCATCCAGTGTATTGATACCACGCCATATGGCACCGGCAACTTTTGTATCAGGACCGATCGTATTCCAGTAAGAACGGTCCATTACAATATCTTTCCAGCTTTTATCAATTTTATGTATCCTGAAATAAGCATCGCCGGGACGAATACCCGAGAATACTTGTAATCCTGCGCCGTCTTTTAATATGATTCTTGGTTTCCAGTTAACATCATTCAATGTAAGCGGCGCTTCAATATTTAATGTTTCTTTTTGTGACAGCGCAACGGTAAATTCTTTTTGCCATAATAGTTTTCTAAAACTTAATTGCTGCGTTGTAAATAAATGAAGCTGGTATTTTTTTTCGGTTGATGGTAACTTATCAAAAGTTATAGCCAGGTCATTATTACGGGGAGTAAGTTTTGCTGAATCTGTTGCTGTTCCGTTTTCCCAGGTAATATAGGCAGAATCAATTTTAGCCAACGGTAAATAATCCGGGTTAAGGATTACTGTTAAATATTTAGTAGCCGGCGGGGTTGGAGTAACCGGCGGAGTTTTATCCTTTCTACAGGAACTGACTAAGGCTATGGCGATAATCGCCGGAATAAATTTGAAATTCATTTTTGTATTAAGATTTAGTGGTTAAAAAAACAAATATACGGGCCGGGCTTTTCTTCAGCAGCCGATGAAACGTAGAGTGTAGAAATTGGAAGATGAACAGGCATTTCATGTAAGTGAAGTTCTTCTGTCTGGTTCTTTTTTATCTCCGTTTTGTTTAAGGTGAGCAACTTTAAGCCCTTTATCAGCATGAAGCTGAAGGCAAACATTAATACTAATTGATAGGTTCTGATATGCATGGTCATGTTTTTTAGACTACAAATTTCTGATAGCCATTAAACATAAATCTTGGTGCAGATTAAGATTTTTGCTGTTTCTTAAGTCAGGCGGGGATAAATCCGGCAACAACCAAAGCAATGTGGCCTATGTAGTAGGTTATGGAAGCCTGCCTGCTTTCAGTAATGATTTTAATGAGATAATGGGCATATGGCCTAAACAGTTTCTACAAAAAAAAGTTTACCTTAATCATCCTATTGCTATCACAGGCAGCAGAAATTTTTTCATTTATGAAGTATTGAAATTATATTACAGATTCAATAAAGATAATATTGGTTGCAGTACCAGTCAATTTAACAAAAACCAGCTTCACATGGGTGCATTTCAAAATAAAACTGTGTTTATTACCGGCGCCAGCAGGGGTATTGGCAAAGCCATCGCCCTGCGTTTGGCAAAAGAAGGTGCCAATATTGTGGTGGCTGCCAAATCCGTTACCGAAGATCCGAGGCTTGGCGGAACCATTTATTCTGCTGCTGAAGAAATTGAAAAAGCCGGAGGTAAAGCACTGCCCGTTCAGCTCGATATCCGCAATGAAGAACAAATACTGGAAGCGGTAAGTAAAGCTGCCGGAACTTTTGGCGGTATTGATATCCTTATCAATAATGCCTCTGCTATTTCTTTAACCCCCATTGAACAAACAGAGCCCAAAAGATACGACCTGATGCATGGCATTAATGTAAGAGGTACTTTCTTTATGAGCAGGGCCTGTATTCCTTATTTGAAAAAATCAACCAATGCACATATCCTTAATCTTTCTCCTCCCATTAATATGATCGGTAAATGGTTTAAGAATCACACTGCTTATACCATGAGTAAATATGGAATGAGCATGCTCATCATTGGTTTAAGCGAAGAATTAAAAAAAGATAATATTGCCGCCAATGCATTATGGCCCCGTACAACTATTGCCACTGCTGCGGTACAAAACCTGTTAGGTGGCGAAGCTTTAATCAAAATGAGCCGTACAACAGATATTATTGCCGACGCTGCTTATTATATTTTAAACCGTTCTTCTAAAAATTGTACCGGTAACTTTTTTATTGACGAACAGGTGCTGGCTGAAGAAGGCATTACTGACCTGGAAAAATATGCAGTAACACCCGGTGGGCCGTTGTACACTGATCTATTTATCTAACTCTTTCCATTCGTCAATAAAAACATACCATTGGTATGCTTTAACTTTTGTTAACATCTTTCCGCTATTAGTTTCGGGGTGAAGATTTTTTGTTTAGGCTGAGTGGCAATTATTCTCAATGAATGGTTGCAACAGAAAAGGGGAAACAAAGTCTTTACTAAAAGAAACTATAGCCATGACCAAAAGACTAACACTGATTGCTTTTTTGTACCTGCAGGCCTTAGCTGTATTTGCACAAAAAGCAGCCCCAAAAGAATTAAAAGCTAAAAGAACAACAGCAGTTATTAAAATTGATGGATTAATTGATGAGCCTGCCTGGAAGGATGCCCCTGCAGCATTAGATTATACCGAATTCAGACCTGTTCCTTTTCGCAAAGAAGATGCTGATACAAAAACCGAAGTATATACACTGTATAATGATGAAGGAATTTATTTTGGTGGTTACATACATGAAAGAAGTAAGGACAGTATTGCCTCAGAACTGAAGGGAAGAGACGGGTTTGGAACAAATGATTTTATTGGCATAATCATCGATACTTATAAGGATCACATTAACGGTTTTGAATATTTTGTAACTCCGTTAAACGAACAATGGGATGCAAAGGTGGCACCGAGTAATAATGGTAATGATGAAGATTTTAGCTGGAATGCTGTTTGGCAAAGCGGTACCGTTATTCATAATGATGGCTGGAGTTTTGAAATGTTCATTCCTTATTCAGCTATTCGTTTTGGAAAAAACCCAATACAGGACTGGGGAATTAATATTACCCGCCGCCGTCAAAAAACCGGGCAACAGGTAACCTGGAATCCTGTTGATGTAAATGTAAATGGTTTTCTTACACAGGAAGGCTATTTAAAGGGCCTTGAAAATGTCAAACCTCCGCTGCGTTTACAGTTCTCCCCATATTTTTCTGTTTATGCCAACCATTACCCATACCATCAAACGGGTGTAAAAAACTGGAGCAGTAAAATAAACGGTGGTATGGATGTAAAATATGGTATTAACCAGGCCTTTACTTTAGATATGACATTGATACCAGATTTTGGACAAGTGCAGAGCGATAACCGGGTACTAAACCTCACACCATTTGAAGTGCAGTATAACGAAAACAGAACTTTCTTTAAAGAAGGAACAGAGTTGTTCAGTAAAGGAAATTTATTTTATTCAAGACGCATCGGTGGTTCTCCCATACATGCTTATGATTTGCCGTTAACAGCCAATCAAACAATTATTAAAAATCCCACTGAATCTAAACTTATTAATGCTACTAAAATCTCTGGCCGTACACAAAGTGGTTTAGGCATTGGAATATTAAATGCTATTACCAGTCCGCAATATGCTACAATAGAAGATAACAGCACTAAAGAACAATTTAAGATGCAAACCGATCCGCTTACTAATTATAATGTACTGGTGCTGGATCAAACAATGAAACATAATTCAAGCGTTTCATTAGTAAATACCAATGTATGGCGAAGCGGTAAAGATTATGATGCAAACGTAACAGCCGGCTTATTTGATCTGAATGATAAAAAGAACACCTGGAACCTCGGTGGTAAATTTGCCAACAGTAATTTATTTGGCGTTGGCAGTAATAGCAAAACAGTGAGTGGTTATAGCGGTAATTTATACTTCGGAAAAACAAGTGGCCGCTGGGTGTTTAACTTATACCAGGAGTTTGCCGATACTAAGTACACACATAACGACCTTGGTTATTTCACTAATAACAATTATATCAGCCGCAGTTTCTGGATACAACATAAATGGACTAAACCACACGGCATCTACAACCAGTTAAGAATTAATTTCAACGCCTTTAACAGCGGCTTGTTTAGTCGTATAGGTGATATTGATACCAAACATCAGTCAACCAATTTTAATGTGAATGCTAATATGCAGAGTAAGAAATTATTCTGGGCTGGTTTTTTTATAGGGGCTAATATGAAAGAAAATGATTTCTATGAACCAAGAAATGCAGGCTGGTATTTTAAAAGAGGAGCAAGTGTTGCAATAGATGCATGGTTTGAAAGTAATGGTGCGAAAAAATATTCATTCTATGCGGAAGTATTTAACCGCCGGACAATTAATTTTTATAATGGAAACTTTTTCGATATCAACTTTCAGCAAAACTATCGTGTAAACAAAAAATTGTCCTTTAGTTACTTTCTTGGATATTATCCACGATTCAATAATATTGGTTTTGCAGAAACAGTAAGCAGCAGTCAAATTGTATTTGGCAAACGTGACCGCAGCACCGTTGAAAGCATTTTCAACAGTAAATATAATTTTACCAATAAACAAGGTATTACTTTCCGCCTTCGCCACTACTGGAGCAAAGTAGAATACAAACAATATTTCGATCTGCAGCAGGACGGTACAATAAAACCATCCGCCACATATACCGGAAACGCTAATGATAACGTTAATATATTCAATATAGATATGGTGTACACCTGGCAGTTTGCACCGGGAAGCTTTTTAAATGCTGTTTGGAAGAATGCCATCTTCACACAAAACAGCAACACTAAATCTGGTTATTTTAAAAACTTCGGCAACACTGTGGAGTCAGATCAGAATAATAATTTTTCACTCAAGGTGATCTACTTTTTAGATTACCTGCAGTTGAAAAGACATAAACACTAAATTTTCTCATGTCAGTAATAAATGACAAAGCCCCCGTTTTCTTGCGGGGGCTTATTATTTACTAAGGTTTTAACTTATTTACTTTTGTCTGCAATCAGCAATGCAGCCATAGCCATGGCCGTATCTTTTAATACTCCCGTAATGGCTGTTTCGTTACCGTTAAGGAGTGCGGGCAGGTGCATGGTAAATACAAATATCAAAAGCATAGCAGCCAGTAAGTAGCAGGCCAGCTTTGTGTATTTGTTAATAATAATAGAAATGGCTGCCAGTATTAATCCTGCACCGGCTATATAAACCCAAATAGTAGCATCACCGGGAAACCAGGTGGGTACCATGCCTCCCATACCTTTACCAAATCTGAAGTGATTAATACCAAAAATACCGATCGTTAAAGCATACACAATGGATGCGATTCTTGAAATTGACATAGTAAGTTGGTTTTAGTACTCCCTAATTTAATATTTTTTGCATCCTGCAACAAATATTATTTCTGCCACACATTATATAACCATTCTAAAAACTGAATGGCTTCAACTACCCCGGGAGATTTTATTTTTGCAAAAAACTAATGTTATCTATTGCCCATACTCCTCTGCCATAAGTAGCTATTACTAAAACGTTGTCCCGTGGATGAATAAACAAATCCTGCACAGATACCGTTGTGGGCAAATTCGCCTGCAATGATTGCCAGCTGGCTCCGTTATTCTTACTGATGTATACACCCATATCTGTTCCGCAATAAAGAATGTTTTTATTTTTCGGATCTTCCCTTACCACATTCACCGGTGCCGGTGGAAGATTGGAAGCTATGCTCTTCCACGTTTTCCCCCTATCATCGCTTACATAAATATAGGGTTTGATATTATCTTCCCGTCTGTCACTTAATGTAACATATACCCGTCCTTCTTTATATCTTGATGCTACCAATCTGGATGTATGTGCATTTACCGGCAATCCTTTGGTGATCTCAACCCATTTATCATCATTGGCCGGCGAACACCAAACTCTTCCATCATCCGTACCGGCGTATAACAACCCGCTTGCTAAAGGTGATTCGTCAACAGCAGTAATAGCCTGATGATTGATAGCATAAGGCGTTTTGCCCATTTTGTCTTTATTGTTATAAGAAAGATCAGGGCTTATTCTTTCCCATGTAGCTCCGCTATCTGTTGAGCGATACAGGTACTGGTAGCTATGATAAATTGTATTATGATCAAATGGTGAGATCATGGTATAGGCTAACCATTCTCCTCTCAACACATCTTCATTCTCTGTTTTCTTTGGTGCAATATCCCTGAACCATAATGAATCTGGCTCTTTTAAATTTGCTTTCACCAAACGTCCGTAGAAAGAGGATGTATAAATTATATCCCCATTCTCCGGATCAACCGCATGTATCACCCCTTCACCACCGGGACCGTATTGCCATTGTTTAATAGTAGTATCTTTTAAACCATAAGTATTTTTAATACTTGCCATAAAGGAACCTTCATCCTGTACAGAGCCGATAATATTGAATGGTTGATTATTGTCGTAAGTAATATTATAAAACTGTGTGGTTGGAATCTCTTTGAAAAAATTCTTCCATGTTTTACCGCCGTTGTATGTGATAATTACACCACCATCATTACCATTGATGATGCGGTTGGAATCCGCAGGGTCAATCCACATCGCATGATTATCTCCATGTATTCCATCACTCCCGGCATCTTTATCCGGGCGAAATGCTTTCCATGTTTTACCCCCATCATTTGATTTACCCATGGGCACACCCATTATATAAATCGTATTCTCATCTAATGGATTTACTCTTATTTGTCCAAATACCCAGCCATAAGTACCACAAATTCTTTCCATAAAATCATTGTTATCACTCATCTTTGTCCAGCTTTCGCCTTTATCATTACTACGATAAACCTCCACACCTTTTGCTACAAAATCCCTGGGTCGTCCGTAAGGATCTAATTCACCAGGCTTTACTTCTCTTTTTGATTCATGATTATCAACAAAAGCATACACCACATTCGGATTGCTTTCTGAAACAGCTAAGCCAATTCTTCCGGTTCTTTTTGTATTGGGCAATCCATTGGTGAGTGGCTTCCATGTTTTACCTCCATCGGTTGTTTTATAAATGTAATCGCTGTCTTCAGGAACAGGGTCACTCCATCTTTTACGGATACGATTCCACATAGAAGCGTAAATAATATTGGGATCAGATGGGTCCATTCTCAAATCAATACAACCTGTTTTTTCATTCTGATATAAAATTTTCTTCCATGTTTTACCGCCATCGGTTGTTTGGTATACTCCCCGGTCAGGATTATAACTCCATTCATTTCCCCCCGCTGCCACATATACAATATTGGGATTTGTTGGATGCACTACCACTCTTGCAATAGTAGAAGTATTTTCTAATCCAACATGCTGCCATGTTTTACCTGCATCAACTGATTTAAACATTCCAATGCCCGGCAATGATGCCCGGAAAATATTGGCTTCACCCGTGCCTATATAAATAATATTATGATTTGATGGAGCTATAGCTATATTACCAACAGATAATGTTCCATATTTATCAAATAAGGATTGCCATGTTTTACCGGCATTGGTTGTTTTCCATAAACCACCCGTTGCAAAGCTGGCATAGATAGTATTGGTATCTCCCTTAATGCCTGCAACATCCGTACAACGTCCGCTGATATTATCCGGACCTACATTTCGCCATTGTAAATTTTTGTACGGTGATGCCTGGATCAAAGCTTGTTGTTTTTTAAAAGCGTTAACCCTGTCTGTTCCTTTAGATGGTCGCTGGTTAGAAGGCAGTGTTTGTGCCGGGAGATTTACTGTTGTTATGCATAAAGCAGCCACAGTAAGCGATCGCATTAATTTCATGTCAATAAATTTTGAGTTGGAAAGAGGAATAAAAATAAGGAATAAATAAGAATTGAATTTTAAAACAAGGGATGATTGGTTAACTTTTAAAACCTGTAAATTGTGAATCTAATTCTACCATTATATGAGAAAATTTATACTGATGTTATTGGTAACCATAATAGCGTTACCTCCATTTTCTGCAGATGCACAAAAGAAAAATTCGAAAACCACAAAGAATGCAAATGATGCATTGAAAGAGCAGGCAAAGACTGATATCCAGGCTAAGTATAATGAGTATAAAGATATTGCCCTGCAAATATGGAATTATGCTGAAGTGGGTTATAAAGAAGTAAAGAGTTCTGCCTTACTACAAAAAACATTAAGCGATAATGGTTTTAATGTGCAGGCAGGGGTGGCAGAAATTCCTACTGCATTTGTTGCCACTTATGGAAGCGGTAGTCCCGTTATTGGAATATTAGCAGAGTTTGATGCATTGCCGGGTTTGGCACAGGAAGCAGTTCCGGAGAAAAAAACTATTGAAGGAAAAAATGCCGGGCATGGTTGCGGACATCATTTATTTGGTACCGCTTCTGTTGCTGCGGGAATTGAATTGAAGAAATTAATTGAAGCAAAAAAGATCAGTGGTACAATTAAAGTATATGGTTGCCCTGCTGAAGAAGGCGGCAGTGGTAAAGTATATATGGTAAGAGCCGGTTTGTTTGATGGCGTTGATGCAGTGATTCACTGGCATCCCGGCAATGATAATGGTATTACTATGACCAGTGCATTAGCCAACAAATCAGCCAAGTTTCGTTTTTATGGTTTATCCGCTCATGCCGCTGCTTCACCTGAAAAAGGAAGGTCTGCTTTAGACGCTGTGGAAGCAATGGATAATATGGTAAACATGATGCGGGAACATGTACCACAGGAAACAAGGATTCATTATGTGATCACTAATGGCGGTAAGGCACCCAACGTTGTACCCGATTTTGCTGAAGTATATTATTATGTACGTCACCCAAAAAGGGAAGATGTGGTTTCTATATTTGACAGAGTAGAAAAAGCTGCTGAAGGTGCGGCAATGGGAACAGGAACAAAAATGGATTTTGAAATTATTGGTGGCACACATGATTTATTACTCAATAAAACATTAGCAGAAGTAATGCAAAAAGATCTGGAGAATGTAGGTGGAGTAACTTATACTCCTGAAGAAGTTGAATTTGCCAAAAAACTGCAATCCAGTTTTGTAAGCAAAGCCCCGCCTATTGAAAATGCCGGTATTATTAAACCATTAAACGCAGAAGAAGATGCAGGTGGTGGTTCAACAGATGTGGGTGATGTAAGCTATACTGTACCAACTGTCGGACTTCGTACAGCAACCTGGGTTTCGGGTACTCCGGCGCATAGCTGGCAGGCGGTTGCCTGTGGTGGAACTGAGATTGGAACAAAAGGAATGATAGTTGCTGCCAAAACAATGACATTAACAGCTATTGATCTGTTTACAACTCCTGATATTATTACTAAAGCAAAAGAAGAATTTAAGAAAGACCTTGGCGATTATAAATACAAAGCATTACTCGGCGACAGAAAACCTGCTTTGAATTACAGGGATTAGTCTGAACCGTGATTTAATGGATTAAAAGGATTTTAATGAAAAGAGATGTTCAGGTGAACATCTCTTTTTGTTTGAATACTATTAAGAGTTAGATGTTATAATGGTCTTACCCAAATATTTCTAAAACTGATGGGTTCACTTGGGTCACCATGATCCTGTAATTTTATTGGAGAAGGGCCATGTGCTTTATAATAAGGCTGACCAATCCAAACAGTAGTACCATTTACTTCAGTATTGTTTTGTAACAGCACTCCATTATGTATCACAGTCACTCTTCCTTTTGATTTTACTGAACCATCTGCATTAAATCGTGGAGCAGTCCATATTACATCATAAGTTTGCCACTCACCCGGTTTTTTGCAGGCGTTGGCTAATGGAATTGCCTGTTTGTACACACTGCCTGTTTGACCATTTACATAGGTCTTGTTGTTGTAGCAATCGAGTATTTGAATTTCGTATCCTAAATCACCGGGGCCGGTAGAGGCTAAGAACAAGCCGCTGTTTCCTCTTGCTTGGTTGGTACCGGTTATGTTTGAAGGAATTTTCCATTCAAGATGTATCTGATAATCTATGAACTTTTGTTTAGTTTCAATATTACCTGTTCCCTTTTTTACAGTGAATGCTCCATCGGCAACGGTCCAGCCGGCAGGAGCATTGGTATCTCTTACCGAACGCCATTTGTCAAGATTCTTTCCGTCAAAAAGTATAATAGCATCAGAAGGTGCGTCTGCTGATGTATTACCAGGAGTAACAATTGGTGGTTCCGGTTTCCATATTTCAGTCTTGGCTGCTTCTTTTACCAGGCTATCCTGTTTACTGTTTTGAGCATTACCAATTACAGAAGTTACGAGTGCAGCAGCGAGAATTACATATTGCCTTTTCATGAGTGATTATTTATAAGTGAATTTAGAAGATGCTAAAATTAGTTATTCAGTTTGATGTTATGTTGTTAACAGCAATAAAAAAATCCCGCTTATTGCAGGATTTAGTTTATAAAATAATTACACTTGTTCGGAATCTTCTCCCTCATTCCATTTCTCAGGTCGCATCTGCGGAAACAATAATACATCCTGTATGGAAGGTTGATTAGTCATCAGCATACACAAACGATCAATACCTATACCGATACCGGATGTTGGCGGCATACCATATTCCAAAGCACGGAGAAAATCATAATCAATAAACATTGCTTCATCATCACCCCTTTCCATCAGTTTCACCTGTTCTTCAAAACGTTCTCTTTGGTCTAATGGATCATTCAATTCACTGTAAGCATTGGCTACTTCTTTACCATTGATCATTAATTCAAAACGTTCTACCAATCCAACTGTATCCCGATGCTTCTTTGTAAGCGGACTCATTTCGACAGGATAATCAATAATGAAAGTTGGTTGTACATAGCTGGCTTCACATTTCTCACTGAAGATTTCGTCAATCAGCTTTCCTTTACCCATGCTGGCTTCCGTATGAATGTTTAGTTGCTTACATGCATTCCGTAGTTGTGCTTCATCCATTTTACTCACATCGATGCCTGTATGTTCTTTTATCGCATCAAAAATAGTGATGCGTTTAAATGGTGCTTTAAAGCTGATGGTTTTATCGCCAACTACAACATCTGTTGTTCCATTAGTGGCGATGGCAACTTTCTCCAATAACTGCTCTGTTGTTTCCATCATCCAGAAATAATCTTTGTACGCCGTGTACCATTCCAAAATGGTAAACTCAGGATTATGTGTTCTGTCCATCCCTTCGTTACGGAAGTTGCGGCTGAATTCATATACCCAATCAAATCCACCTACTATCAAACGTTTTAAATATAATTCATTGGCGATACGTAAATAGAAAGGAACATCCAGTGCATTATGATGTGTAATGAATGGTCTTGCTGCTGCACCACCGGGAATGGCCTGTAATACCGGAGTATCAACTTCCAGTGCTCCACGATCATTTAAAAAATCACGGATGGTGTTGATCATTGTTGTACGTTTTACAAACACATCTCTCACTTGCGGATTGATGATAAGATCTGCATAACGCTGACGATATTTAAATTCAGGATCAGTAACTGCATCAAATGTTTGTCCTTCCACTTCCTTAACTACCGGTAATGGTTTTAATGATTTGGTAAGTAAGGTTAGCTCAGAAACATGAATGGAAGTTTCACCTGTTTTGGTAGTAAATACATAACCACGTATTCCAATAATATCACCAATATCCAGCAACTTTTTCCATACGATATCGTATAAAGATTTATCCTCACCGGGACAAAGATCATCTCTCTTAATGTACAATTGAATTCTTCCGCTGCTGTCCTGTATCACAGCAAAACAAGCTTTACCCATGTCACGGATGCTCATGATGCGACCAGCCACACACACATTTGCAAAATCTGCTTTATTTTCTTCTCCTTTAAACAGTTGCTTTATTTCACCGGAATGATGGGTTACAGGATATAATGCTGCAGGATAGGGTTCAATACCCATTATAATCAGCTCGGCCAGTTTTTCCCGGCGGATGCGCTCCTGTTCTGATAAATGCTGACTCATTCTCTTTGTGGTTAAATTCAATTAAGCCGCAAAGGTAATTGTTGAGGGGGAGACAGGCAAAGGATTTTAAATCAGAACTCTCCAATGCTTAAGGCATTCTGGTAGGCAATTGCAATCCTGGTATATTAATAAACACAGGCTGATTCAGAAAAAACATTTTTACGTAGCAAAGCAAAAGGTTTGTCGTCTTTATGGAAGTGTAATAACTACATCACCGGAACTGATATTTTAGGATACAGAAATCAATTTCAATAACTATCATTTCTTTTTATCCTTAAAAAAATATCCAATCCTGAACCCTTGGTAATAATTTTTCCATTTATCTTCTGAATATCCGGCTACATTACTAAGCCCGATATTATATACAGCGTTTATAAAAAGCCCATTAGTAAATTGGAAACCTGCCAGCATATTTGCTCCAAATTCAAATCTTTTTAAATAATCATCCGCATTGCTGCCAAAGTGTAATTTTTCAACAGAAGTGATCGTATTAATAAAAAACTTTCCTTTAGCCGAAAGACCGTATGAAAAAGAAGGGCCTGCTCCTATTTCAAAACTTCCGTATCTGCCCTTTGTATGATACAAAAAATTAAGAGGCAGTTCCAGGTAATTAAGGCTCACCCATTCCGTAGAAACATCTACTCCCATTTCTGTACGGTTACTGCCTTTCTGCAAAAAAGAAAGACCCGCCTGAAAGCTAAACCATTCTGCAACCGGGATATTTGCTACTATACCTGCATTAAAACCAGTACGGTTTTGAGAAACAATGGTTCTCGTCCCCTGGCTTATCTTCGTCATTGAAAAAAGAATTCCTGCATTTATACCTATCATTGTTTTTTGTGACAGTAACGTTACGGTCATGAACAACATGGCACATAGTAAAACAAGTTTTCTTTTCATCCTATAATTTTTTAATAATAAAGCTTAATGGTAACCGGTATATGATAAGGCAGTTTATTGATAGTTATTAAATTATTTCTTTTTCCCTTTCATAGGCAATAAATACCCGATTCGTAACCCGGCATAATAATTTTTAGCTTTAGTGCCGCCTTGAGGATCAAGATTAGATAAGCCGATGTTATAATTGATGCTCGCAAAAAATCCACCTGCAAACTCATAACCGGCTAAAATATTTCCGCTGAATTCAAACCGCTTTAAGTCAGAGCTGTCACTGCTGCCGAACTTAATGTTATGTGACTCAGTGTTACCGCTGCCATCGGTAACTTTATTTTTACCTGAAAGCGCATAAGACATACAAGGTCCTGCGCCAATAAGGAAACTTCCGGTTTTACTCTTTATTTTATAAACAAAATTGAGTGGCAGTTCCAGGTAATTAAGGCTGGTAGTTGAAGAAATTGTGGCCCCAAAAAAACTTTCACTTGTTTTTCCTCCTTTCTGCAAAAAAGATAACCCTGGCTGAAAACTGAAATCTTTCCCCACCGGAACATCTGCCATGATGCCCGCATTAAAACCCACACGGTTGTCTGAACTAACGGTTACATTTTGCTCCGTCATTTTATATTTTGAAAGAAGGACACCCGCATTAAAACCAATACGTGGAGACTGTGCCTGCAACCCTGTAATTAAAATAAATAAAACGGCAAGAGAATTGATAATTTTTTTCATGATCTTAAAGTTTTATGGTTAAAAAATGATATGGAATCTATAGACTGATTTTTAAAGAAACAGCCGGCAAATTTTTTTGGTAAACTCTGGATCCGGATGGAATAAAAACCGGCTGCTTATCAATATTAAGCGACATTGCTTTCCCTTTGTTTCGGGCAGCAGCAATAAATAAAGGAATACTTCCGGTTATTATTGTAAGACCAACAGCAGTATAGCCATCTCCTTTGGTTGCGGGTCTGTGATGCTTTATAAAAAATAAACCGCCTTTATCAATAACTCCAATAACGACGCCCGTGCCTAATACGATAGTTCCTGCTCCCATTAATATCCAGGCCCAGGTTTTTTGCTGGTGACTTTTTTTTAAATATTCCTCCGCTGTTATTGTTTTTGCTGATGGCTGATTTTGACTGTAACAGTTTATACAAAAGGAAATAAAAATGATATAAAGTAAAAGTTTCATAATGCTGATAGTTGCATGATTAAAAATGGCAAGTCATTTATAAACTTATTTTTAAGGAAACGGCCGGGTAGGCTTTTTGATAAAATTTTGACCCGGACGGTACGTAAAATGATTGCTTATTGATATTCAGTGACATTGCTTTCTCTTTATTTCGGGCTGCAGCATTAAATAAAGGAATACTCCCGGCCATCACTCCAAGCCCGCCAAGAATCAGTATAGCTCCGTTTGAACTTGAACTTCCATTACCAAAAACATCTGAAACAATTGATTCCGAAATTGCGATGTCTGCACCTACCCCTAACACTATAACACCCGTTCCCAGCAATACCCAGGCCAGGGCTTTTTGTTGGCGGCTTTTTTGAAAGTACTCACCAGCTGTAATGGTTTTTACAGGAGAAAGGGGCTGTGTTTGACTGTAGCAGTTTACAACACAGGAAAGAAGGACGATAAAAATTAGAAATTTCATACCCTGTTTTTTATAAGTGAATAATTTAACCAGTGCCAAATTACTATTGTAAGAAGCCGTTTGCTAATTGAAATTTGAGTATATCATTTTTGATTTAGTTATTTTTAAATAAACTTTGATAAAAAAAGAATGCCGTCGACATATTTTATTAAAAAACTTTGCACCTTTCGATATTAAAATCAAAAATTGCAAAAGATCATTTCCGGCTTTAGTAATAATTGCAAAAAAAACTGATTAAAACACATAAGGTCACTACTAACCCGGACTTTTGCTTAACAATAAAGCTTATGGTCAGACTGTATAGTATTATAAACTGATTTTTAAAGAAACCACCGGGTAGGTGCTCTGAAAAAATTTTGCTTATTGACGTTCAGAGACATTGCTTTTCCTTTATTTCGGGCAGCAGCAATGAATAAAGGAATTCTCCCGGCTATCATTCCAAGCTCACCAAGAGTCAGTATAGTTTCGCTTGAACTTCCGTTACCAAAAAATATGAATCAACTGCCTGTGAAATCCCGATACCAACACCAACACCTGATACAACAGCCCAGGCTCCCAACAATACCCAGGCCCAGGTTTTTTGTTGTCAGCTTTTTTCTAAATACTCACCAGCAATTATAGCTTTCACCAGAGTCGGGGGTTGGGGTTGACAATAACTACCAACGCTAACTGATATTAAAAGGATGGTCAAAAGCAGTTTCATAATTTATTGTTTGAAAAATGTACCCTAAGTTAATTTTGATAAATCCCGTCTGCAATAGTAAACTAACAGTTTAGCAGTTTGAATTGGTAAAGCTCCATCCTGCCCAAAAATGCAACATATAATTATTTACCAATTAAAACAGTGTAATCATCAAATGGGCTTTTATTTGGCTGTATAAAATCAGTAGCTTGAAAAAGGAGTAATTAAATTTATAGAGTGGTATTTGCTAAACATAAAAATTTGACATTTATCTTAATAAGAATAGTCTTATTGACACTTCTTTGTTATAATGTATTATTACTAAATGGACAGTCATGGAAGTTCTCCGCAAATCCTCACCCTGGTGAAACAGACAGCTTAAAATATTTAATACGAAATGCAAAAAATGATACAGTTAAAATTATTCTTTATGAGGAATTATCAAAAGCTTATCGCTACGAAAAGAAAATGGACTCCTGCGTGTTAAGTCTCCAGCAAGCAACGGAAATAAATATAAAAACCAATTATTCATTACAAAAACAATGCTGGGAAGTCGCTTCTATCGACTATATATTATTTGAAATGGCAAATTATCTGGAATCCTTAAAATATGCTGTTCAGCACCTGGCATTAAGTGAGCAACTAAATGATACATCGCAAAAAGGTGAACAGTTAATTGTTTCAAAATCAAAAAAAAAGCGGTAATGTAACGATTGGGTTTAAAGAAAGATTAGTTATCTGCCAGCAACACCTGCCAGGCTTCCTGTACTTTACCACTATCCAATAATTTCTTGGCATATTTATGTAGCTCTTTATCCATTTCCTCCGGATTAGTGTTGAAGTACTGAACAATTTCTTTTAAGTGAGCATCTTCAAATGATGGATCAATAGCTGGCATTTCATGTACATTTCCCAGCTGACCCAAATTATTACCGGTTAATATCTTGCTTTTGCGAATACTTTGCGGCAATGCATCAACCCCAATTCCCAGATGCTCATTCGGTTTAGCTACCTGGAACAAATTTGTTTCATCTGTTTTTGAATACCAGTCGCCACCCAGTCTTGCTATATGATGCAGTTTGGTTTGTTCGATCATAGATTGATCGGCATTTAATATTTCATCCTTCACATGCATGCGCAACACTTCACAGATTACAAGATTACCTGAACCACCGACTTCGCCCAATGGTTTTATTTCGATCACTTTACATTCCATCTGTACTTTACTCTCTTTAACTCTTGGTGGTTTAACTAATGTTGAAGGCTCTTCCGTAAATCCTGCTTTAATAAATTCATTCACTCCTTTCGGATATTCACAACTGGCAAGGCTCATCTGTTGTATCATATCATAATCGCAAATATTAATCACCACTTCAGGAACTTCCAGTACATTTTGTAAAGTATGCTTGGTTGTATTATCTCTTACTCTTCTCGATGGAGAAAAAACAACTATTGGTGGTGTGGTAGAAAATAAATTAAAAAAACTAAAAGGGCTGAGATTTATCTTTCCTTCTTTATCTATGGTAGAAGCAAAACAAATTGGCCTGGGGCCTATGGAATATTGCAGCCAGTTTTGGCGTTGTATGGGTGATACTGATGATAAATCTATTTGCATACTATAATAATCCTTGTTCTTTTAAAATCTCTTCAATCTTTTTCTCAGCATCATCCACATCATGTGGTGTGTTAAAAATCATGGTTATAAATACTTTCTTATCCGGCACAAACTGGAAATTAGCCCTAAACCCTCCCTGGCTTCCGGTATGCCCAATTCTTTTTTGTCCATCAAATGTGGTTGTAATAAACCAGCTGTACCCAACAAATGGTTTTTTTTCACTCTTCCATTCAGGAAAAGTTTTTACCATCATGCTGTTAGCAATAATTTCTTTATTTAAAAAAGCAGGCTTAAGTAATGCTTTATAATATTTATACAAATCGGAAACAGAACTCCACACTCCTCCATTACCAGCTGCATTAAAAGTTGGTTCTTCGCCATAATCTAATTCTGAAAAACCTTTGTCCGTTTTTTCGTAGCCATGTGTAACACCTGTTTCGGGATGTGGTCCGTCGGTGATATCACTTTCTTTCATTCCTGCTTTGGCAAAAATTTCTTTCTTCACAAAATCCTGCCATTTGATTCCTGATACTTTTTGAACAATTAATGCCAGTGCATTAAATGCAGGATTGCTGTATTCATAGCGGCTACCTGTTTCAAACACCAGTGTATCTGTTTTGGTAAGCGGTTCAAAATTTTGCCAGTCATCAGCCGTTAAATAAAAAGAAATGTTTTTAGAAACTTCCCTGCAATCAGGTAAGCCGCTCACATGACTCAGCAGGTGTTTAATTTTTACCGTCTCCGCAATTTGCTTTGATTTGAATTGAGGAAAATATTTACTCAGCGGATCTTCCACACTCAACTGCTTACGTTGTTGTAAAAGAAGTATAGCGTTTGATACAAATGTTTTGCTGATAGAACCCAAATTAAAAACGCTGTGCTCAGTAATTGGTTTTTTGGTATGAATATCTTCCACTCCGTATCCCTTGCTGAAAATAACTTTATCATTCTTTACAATCAGCACCGCCCCGCCTGGTTCGTCCGTCTTTAAAAAACTGTTGAATAAAGAATCAATTCTTTCAGCAGTATTTGTTTGTGCCGTTGCCATGGAGCAACAAAACAATAATGGAAGAAGCAGTCTCATTATGATGGGATATTTTTCTTTTTGGCTAAAATGGAAAAATCATCTTCTTCCCTGATGATGGTGTTACTCAATCTTCCCAATCCATCAATCTCCATTTCCACCACATCGCCCTCCTTCAGCCATTGTTCAACATAATGCGGATCATTGAGTTTGCCCGTTCCATTTAACTCTAAAAAACATCCTGTACCAACTGTACCACTGCCAATAACATCCCCCGGTTGTAAAGTTGTACCGTATGATGCTCTTTCAATGATCTCTGCAAATGTCCAGTCCATATCTCCCACATTGCCTTCACTCACCTGCACCCCATTTACCCAGCATTTCATTTTTAAATTCCAGCTTTTACCTGTGTGACCCTCTTTTGCCGGTATTTCAAATGCTTCCAGTTCATCGGTTGTTACCAGCATTGGCCCAATTACGGTAGAGAAATCTTTTCCTTTAGCAGGACCAAGGTTCAGCAACATCTCTTCCATCTGCAAACATCTTGCACTCATATCATTCATAATCATCAACCCGCCAATATAATCATCTGCTTCTTCTGCCCGTATATTTCTGCCATGACGGTTAATTACGATGGCCGCTTCTAATTCAAAATCTAATTTTTCAAAATGGTCGGGCATGCAACTAATGGGGCCAGGACCCTGAATACTATGATGATTAGTGAAATAAAAAATTGGATACTGATCAAACTCTGGAATCATTTCTGCTTTACGATTTCTCCTGGCCGCTTCCACATGCTGACGAAAAGCATAACCATCCCTGCAACTGGTAGGGAATGGAATGGGGGCTAATATTTGCACAGCATCATAAGGAATGCCGCGGTTTTTTGAAATACGGCCTTCTTTAATAGCCATGTCACCACTCAATGCAACGGGTAACATTTCATCCCAGTAATTTAAAAACATTCCCATGCTGGTGGCTAATTCATTATGTATTCCATCGGTGTCATATAATAACCCATCAGCTAAAATCGCCAATTGTTCATGACCGTCTTTGAGATAAGAAACCAATTTCATACTGAAGAATATTTTATAAGAATAAAGGTATCTATTTTAGTAACATACCAAAACAATAAGCTATAAAGCGTCTTTTAATGAAGCGATTGTTTTTTTATCGTTACCAATAAATATTTTATTCCCTAATATTACAACCGGACGTTTTAGAAAGGTATATTCTTCCAGTATATACCGGCGGTAATCATCTTCCGTTAAATGCTTGTTTTTTAAATTCCATTCTTTATACTTCATTGCTCTTCTGCTAAACAAAGCTTCATAACTACCCGCTATTTTTTTCATTTCATCCAATTGTTCTGGTGTAATTTTTTCTGTTTTTATGTCTTGCATCATTAAACTTTTTTTATCGGCTCCGGTCTGTTGTATGATTGCCTGACAAGTAGTACAATTTGCGAGATGATACATCTTTTTCATATAAGTAAATGTAAGTAACTGCTTGTTATAAAAATTTTGCGAAGTTATCCACATTAAAAAACTGGCACAAAAATAGTTTCGTATAAAAAAACATTATACCGGACTTATTGTAAACTAAAAAAAACAAAAACCATGAAAAAGAAAACAACTGTAATCACTTTGCTGACAGGAGTATTATTTATTGCATTCACTGCATCAGCACAACTGGGCGTAGGATTAAAAAGCACTACCAGTGCAGCCGCTAAGATCAACACAAGCGCAGCAACCAGGGTCACCAGCAATGTTGGTACTAAAGTAAAATCAACAGCCAGTGCAAGCGGCAAAGCTGTTAAAAGCACTGCCGTAAAAACCAGTACGGCTGCTCAAACCACTACCTCCGGTGCTGTTAACACCACGAAAGAGGTAATGAGTTCAACTAATGCCGATGTAAATGTAAAAGCACAATCAAACACCAGTGCTTCATCCAATGCATCTGCTGATCAAAATGCCAATACCAGCAATGAGTTAAAATCTAACAACAGCGTATCGGCTGGCGCCAGTGTATCTGGTAAAACAGCAACGGAAAAAGTGGATGAAGTACAAACAACTATTGATGCAAAAAAAGATGCCGCTGTAAAAACAACAACAGAAACAGCAGGTGAAGTAAAAACTGAAGCAAAAAAAGACATGGCTAAAGAAAAAGCGGGTAAAGTGAAACCTTCTGCTAAAATAAAAGCTAAAGCATCTGCCGAATCAAAAACAGAAGTTTCTTCTGGTAACAATCAATAAAAACGGGTTGGTTGATGGTTAATGGTTAAGCCCGGGGCTATCATATCCCATATGAAACAGTTCCGGGTTTTTTATACCCTAAAATTTACCGTTATGAAAAAGAAGCATTTACTATTGCTCTGTGGTTTGCTGGTTGCATTCATTACACAGGCACAAACAAATGACTCCGCTGCTACCAATGAAAAAGTTGAATTTAAGCTTGGTGTTAACTACAACAGTCATTTAAACTATTATGGAAGAACAGATAGTTTAAAAAGCAGCGGACTTTATCCATCAGCTGAATTGAGTTATAAAGGGCTGTATCTAAAATCTGATTTTATATTTATCAATAATTCAGTTAACAGCAATCAGTATACCGGTACAATTGTTTCTGCCGGGTACAATTTTAAAGATGCGTCTGAAAAAATCAGCGGAAATATTTTTGCCAGCAAATTTATATACCAGGATAAAAGTGTACTGGTACAATCAGCTATAAAAGGCCAGGCAGGGGGCAGCATCAGTTTTCTCAATAAAATACTCAATGTTAATTTAGGTGCTGATGTAAAATTCAGCGACCAGACAGATGTTGGCGCCAGTGGAGGAGCAGACCACCTTGAACGTTATGAATTTAATGGCGGGAAAACAGTTTTAGTTATTGACCCCGGTGTTTATGTATATGCAGGTACACAAAACTTTACCCAGACCTATTATAAAAAAAGAAATATTCTTTTTCTGCCTGCCGGCGAAGAAGCAGTAACAGAGAGCAGTAAAAAATTCAACCTGCTGGCTTATGAAATATCAGCACCTGTTGCTTTGGGTACCGGAAAATTTATTTTCTCACTAACTCCTTCTTATATCATTCCTCAAAATTTAATCACCGTTCCCGGTCACCCGGAACAGAGTGAAAAAGGTGATAATCTTTTTTATGTTACCGCAGGAATACGGTATGCTTTCTAAATAAAACCAATTTTTGCTGTAATTTTTTTACTTTACCTGCGACTGATAATTCAGTCGCAGGTAAAACAATGAGTCAGCAGGAGTTCCTGGATTTAATAAAAACACATCAGCCGTTGATACATAAGGTTTGTCACCTTTATGGACAAACACCTATGGATAAACAGGACCTTTTCCAGGAAATTATTATTCAAACATGGAAGGCTTATGGTTCATTCAGGGGCGAATCAAAATTCAGTACCTGGCTGTATCGTATTGCCTTAAACACCGCCATCTCCACTTACCGGAAAAATAAACGAATTATTTCTACCACCGCTATTGATGGATTGCCTGTTGATTTAGCTGAGCAGGATTATGATTTTGCAAAAGAAGAAAAATTAAAACAACTCTATACAGCCATTGCCAAACTTACGGAAGTGGAAAGGGCTATTGTGATGTTGTACCTGGATGATAAGAGTTATGAAGAAATGGAAGAAGTGCTGGGTATTAATCAAAATAATTTGCGGGTAAAGATGAACCGCATAAAAGATAAACTACGTCAACTCACCAAAAACGAAGTGTATGGAACTGGATAACCTGAAGGAAATATGGAATGAAGTAGGCAGCAACCCTGTTCAATCAAACAACAATGAACAAATTGCTGAGATGCTTAATAAATCATCGCAAAGTCCCATTGCGAAAATGAAACGCAATTTGCGGTGGGAACTGATAACAGTTATTTTATTGTTTGCCCCTATTGCTATATTTTATTTTTTCGCTTTTGAAGGGAAGTTTAGTGTGATTGCATGGATGTATATTGGCTTGTTAATATTTTTTGCTGCATACTTCTATTATAAAAACAAATTATTGAGTGAAATGCAATGTGCCGCCTGTATGGTTAAATCTAATTTAGAGCTGCAGGTTAAAACATTGGAAAAATTAGTTCACTTTTATTTAATTGCAGGAACGCTTATGGTTCCTTTATTAATGATTTGGTTATGGCTTATCTTATACAACAGGTTGCCGTCTGTTCAAAATAGTTTTCATTTTTGGCCATCATCAGAGGTTTCTTTTTTGAAAACAGGATTGGCCTGGACAGTTATTCTCCTGTTTTTCAGCATTATTTTTTACTACATTAACAAATGGTATATCCATAAACTCTATGGCCGCCATATTGCCAAACTAAAGTCTATTCTTAATGAAATGGAGCAGGAATAACAGCTGGTAGCTTTCGAAATCCGAAAAAAATCAGGTTTACTCCGTCATAACAAGGCCATATCATCCGTTAATGAACCAAAAAGCAGCCGGAATTGTTATTTTTGCACCTTAAATCTTCAGAATTATGATTAAGACCGGTAATCCCGTGATCAGCATTTATACAGAAATGACACCCAACCCGGAGACCATGAAATTTGTGGCCAACAAATTATTGTACCCTGGTAAAAGCATAGATTTTCCTGATGTGGACAGTGCCAGGCCTTCGCCTCTGGCAATTGAACTGTTTGGTTTTCCTTTTATCAGGGCCGTATTCATTGCCAGCAATTTTGTTACCCTGACCAAGAACAGTGAAACAGAATGGAATGATGTAATCCCTACCATCCGCCAGTTTTTAAAAGAATATTTGGAAGAAGGTAAAGCTGTTGTGAATGAAGAAGAAGTAGCAGCTATGAAACAGGAAAGCAGCAATACCGTTACTGCAGATGACGATGATGTGGTAAAACGTATTAAAGAACTGCTGGAGAATTATGTAAAGCCTGCGGTTGAAATGGATGGCGGCGCTATACAATTTAAAAGTTATGATGAAGGTGTGGTAAATTTAATGTTGCAGGGAAGCTGCAGTGGTTGCCCATCATCAATGATTACGTTGAAAGCAGGTATTGAAGGAATGATGAAACGTATGATTCCTGAGGTAAAAGAAGTAGTGGCAGAAGCTGAATAATAAGCAAACAATCTTTATATAATGAAGCCCCGCATTTGAGCGGGGCTTTTTTTATCAGTAAATACTAAAAGGAGTAACTCAGATGCAACATTGCTCTTGAGCCTAATTTGGTCTGTCCGCTGGCAAACTCCTGTGCAACAGGAAGTTGAAAGTTTGCTCCCAACGAAATTTTATTGAATCCAAATTCCACTCCTGCTGAAGCGGCTATTAAATGACCATTGGTTTCCTGTACTGTTGTTTTGTTCAGTGTATTAAAACTACTGTGCTCATACGTCAATCCAATATTAGGACTGATAATCGTTTTATTTTTATTGATAGCATAAAATGCAAAACTGCCGGCAGAAAAACGGTTGCCGAATTTATATTTATCGCTGTTAGAACCGTTTATTTTATAATTGAGATTAGTGGTTAACCCAAATTGGCTGATACGAAGATTATGTGAAAGGTTAATCATATAATCTGTACTACCAGTACCTACTTGTGAGTTGGCTAATGCCACCACTTCATTTGCAGCTACATTGGCATTAAATCTTCCGGTGGGTAATTTTATTCCTCCTCCAATCCATAGTTGCTGTGTGATTAATTTTTTGCTATTGGTTGTTGATGCCAGATCAAACAATTTATAGTTCACCATAACAGCAACATCACCTGGTCCATTACTGCTCATTACACCGTCATCCGTTTTTTGATGAATAAATTGATACGGCAATATGGAAAGTACCTGCCATTTTTTTCCAATATTAAATCCACCCCACAATTCAGTTGATTGAAACAAATCATTACTAAACTGAGATGGATTGTCTTTAATATGTGTGGTAAAATATTTATACTGGTATCTAAGGCCAATAAATTTCTTATTAAACTGTGGCAATAAACCGACATAATAATTTCCTGTTCCGCATCCGCAGATATCGCAGGCATAAGAAAATACCATATTCATCAACAGCAAAACTGTCACTATAAACTTCTTTTTCATAAATGTTAGTTTTTAAAATACACGGTAGCACCAGTTACTAACTGTGCTGAATCAATCAATAAAAGAGAATAGAAAACTAATTGTAACAGGGCGGCCGAAGCAAAGAAGATGAAAATGGAGATAATAAATCCTTACTATAAAAAGTATAGTTTTTAATCAATGTAAAATCAGCTGCACAATATTCATTTACTTCGTTACAAAACAGCAGCGTACCCGGTTCTTTTGTATTTGTGCGATTATTGTTTTGTTGCTGCTGCTCTTCTTTTTGTAGTTGTTTTTTTAAATGACATTTACCATTGCAATGCATTTGTGGCTTATTGCGGTTTTCACAAAGGTTCTTCGCAATGTAATCCCGGTTCCAGTAAAACTCAGCCAGTATTGCATAGTGCTGAAAACTCTGCAAAGCCAAAGAAAAAATTATTAAAATTGCTATAAGTTGCTTACGCCACATAATTAATTAAAACCGGCTTAAAACTATCGGCAAAATTATAGCAACTACATGAGAAAAGTCATTTTAAAACATGATTGTCTTTTTAACCTAATTTCGTCATTCATTAAGTGATTGCCATATGTATAAACTGGAAAACTATATTGCCGGTAACTGGATAACCGGTGATGGTGACGGGCAGTTATTATTTAATGCCGTAACCGGTGAACCTTTTGCTGCCGCTTCTACCAAAGGATTAGATTTTAAATCCATAACTGATTATGCCCGAACTGTTGGTAACCCTGCTTTAAGAAAAATGACATTTCACCAGCGGGGAAATATGCTGAAAGCATTGGCATTGCATTTGAGACAACATCTTCCAAAATTTTACGAGATAAGTTATAAAACCGGAGCCACCAAAGCAGATAGCTGGGTGGATATTGAAGGTGGTATTGGAAATTTATTTGCCAATGCATCGCTGCGTAGGAAATTTCCGGATGATGTGATTTGTATTGATGGAGAAAGTCATAACCTCAGCAAGAACAATACTTTCATGGGCACACATATTCTTTCGCCCAAAGAAGGTGTGGCCATACATATTAATGCATTTAATTTCCCGGTGTGGGGAATGCTGGAAAAAATTGCCGTGAATTTATTAGCAGGAATGCCGGCAATAGTAAAACCGGCAACTGTTACTTCTTATTTAACAGAAGCCGTGGTGAAAGAAATTATTGGCAGTAAAATTTTGCCCGAAGGAAGTTTGCAGTTGATATGTGGTTCTGCCGGTGATTTATTAAATCATGTTACCGGCCAGGATGTAATAACTTTTACCGGAAGTGCTTCCACGGGTTTACTGCTGAAAAAAACTCCGGCTATCTTAAATGAAAATGTTCCCTTTAATATGGAAGCAGATTCCTTGAATTGCATTGTGCTGGGAGAAGATGTAACACCTGGCAAACCGGAGTGGGACATATTTGTAAAAGAAGTAAGAAAAGAAATGACACTCAAAGCCGGTCAGCGTTGTACCGGTATCAGAAGAATATTTGTTCCTGAAAACCGTATGGAAGATATGTGGAAAGCGATTGCTGCTTCATTATCGCAAACAGTTATTGGCAACCCATTAAATGAAAAAGTAAGAATGGGTTCGCTGGCCGGAGAAACACAACGCAATGAAGTAAAAGAACAAGTGCAGAAACTTTTAGCATCATCACAAATTGTATATGGTTCATTAGACAGTGTGGAAGTGGTGGATGCTGATGCAAACAAAGGCGCATTTATTTCACCATTATTACTGAAGAATGAATTGCCCTGGGCTTCAGCCAGTGTGCATGAAGTGGAAGCATTTGGACCGGTGAGTACCATCATGCCTTATAAAAATTCAGATGACGCCATAGCATTAAGTAAGCTCGGCAAAGGAAGTTTAGTAAGCACTATTGTTACGGCTGATTATAAACAAGCGAGACAATATGTAATCGGTGCATCTACTCATCATGGAAGAATTTTAGTATTGAATAATGAATGTGCGAAAGAAAATACCGGTCACGGTTCTCCTTTACCATTGCTGGTGCATGGTGGTCCTGGTCGTGCCGGTGGTGGTGAAGAAATGGGTGGCATACGAGGTGTAAAACATTATTTGCAGCGGACAGCGATTCAAGGTTCGCCTACTACACTTACTGAGGTTACCAATGTATATCAACCCAATGCTGCCGGCAAAAAAGGAGACAAACATCCTTTCAAAAAATATTTTGAAGAGTTACAGATAGGTGAGCAGATTGTAACAGATAAAAGAGTTATTACATCAGAAGATATTGACCGCTTTGCTGATTTAAGTGGTGACCATTTTTATGCGCATATCAAAACCACAGACTTCAATGGAACCATGTTTGAAAAACAAGTAGCACATGGTTATTTCATTATGAGTATCGCTGCGGGTTTGTTTGTAGATAGTTACGAAAAGAATCCTGTATTACTCAACTATGGTATTGATGAATTGCGATTTACCAAGCCTGTTTATCCCGGTGCGGAGATTCATATCCGTTTTACCTGTAAAGAAAAATTACCCAACGATAAAAGAGTGATTGAAAAACCGGAAGACTTTAAGAAAGGTGATGATATTGAGAAAGGCATCGTAAAATGGCTGGTGGAAATGATTGATGAAACAGGTGAAATAACAGGAGTGGCAACTATTTTGACAATGGTGGCAAAAAAAATCAATAAATCATAAGGTTGGGGGTGTAGCCTTTCATAACTTAACATTTCAAACTTTGTATATGTCAACGCATACATTATCCGGCTACGTAAAATCAGAAACACATAAAGGAATTACGACGATTGAATTTTTTCATCCACAAAGTAATTCACTGCCATCAACCCTGCTGCATGACCTGGCAGTAGCAATAAAACATGCGGGTGATGACCCTAACACAATTGTTATTATTATTCGTTCCGCAGGAGAAAAAGCATTTTGTGCCGGTGCTTCATTTGATGAATTGATGTCCATAACCAATGAAACAGAAGGATTAAAATTCTTTAGTGGGTTTGCTGAAGTGATAAATGCCATGCGTAAATGTCCAAAGTTTATCATTGGTCGTATTCATGGTAAATGTGTGGGTGGTGGTGTTGGCCTGGCAGCAGCGATGGATTATGCTATTGCTATGGAATCTGCGGAAGTTAAACTGAGTGAACTGGCAATTGCCATCGGTCCTTTTGTGGTAGGGCCCGCAATAGAAAGAAAAATTGGTAAGGCCGGTTTTGTTCATTTGTCTATAGACGCTACTATGTGGCGCAGCAGCGACTGGGCCAGAAGAAAGGGTTTGTTTGCTGAAGTACATAATAATTATGAAACATTAGACGAATCGATATCAAGATTAGCCAACACATTATCACATTCAAGCCCCGAAGCAATGAAAGAAATGAAAAAAGTCTTCTGGCAGGGAACAGAAGACTGGGATAATCTGTTAATTGAACGGGCAAAAATCAGTGGACGATTGGTGTTGAGTGAGTTTACGAGAAATGCGATTAATAAATTCAAAGCAAAATAATTTAACCTTAATTATTTTTTGTGCTAAACTTTTTTAAACGTTCTAAGAATTTTCCTGAGTTTACTGAATTAAATAATTACGTAAACAAAGACATGTATTTTGTCAGAACAGCTCAATGGTATTATTTAGACGACAAAAATATTAGTGTTGTTGACCCAAAGAGTCCTAGATTGTTTACACTTGATGAATGGCCTCAGTTGGTATTTATTGCAGCGAACGGGCAAATGACAGCGAAAGACTATGTCTATTACATTGCGGGAAAATATAATGGAGATATCCCACCTGAATTAGATAAGACAATAATTTACCAATTAAATCAACTAAACAGCTTTGGTATAATAAAATTTGTTCAACAAAAAGAAAGGCCAGAAAAGTTATTTGAATTACCGGGGTAAAAGAACTAGGAAATAAACGCATTTTTAAGATGATTCAAACATTTAACGAAGAGAACTTTAAAACATTCTGTAATAAATTAGCGAAACGGGATAAAGATTTAAAATCTATCATCAGCACACACGGTCATCCACCTATGTGGACGAGACCAGCTACTTTTCAAACACTCATCTTAACAATACTGGAGCAGCAAGTATCATTAGCTTCTGCGTATGCTGCTTTTAAAAAATTAAGAGAAAAGATTGGTGTGGTTACTCCGCCTAAAATTCTTTCGTTAACGGATGAAGAATTAAGATCCTGCTATTTTAGTCGCCAGAAAATTATTTATGCAAGAGAATTAGCGAAAGCGATTGAATCAAAACAGTTACAATTAAAAAAATTATCAACAGCACATAATGATGAAGTGAGACATGAGTTGAAAAAAATAAAAGGCATCGGCGACTGGACGGTAGATGTTTATTTAATGCATGCACTTCAACGAACCGATTTATTTCCGCTGGGAGATATTGCTTTAGTCAACAGTTTAAAGGAAACCAAGCAATTGCATCCGCATATAACAAAAGAAAAAATGCTGGCAATAGCAGAACCCTGGCGGCCATACCGCACCATCGCTGCTATGATTTTATGGCATGCTTACATTAAAAAAAGAAACATCAAATTACAGGGATAAAAAAAGGTGATTGAATCAATCACCTTTTTTATTTATTACAAATCATCATATTCGTACAGCGGGTCAATATTTGTACCGGCTTTCATTTCATAAACCGGTTTAATTAAACCATCTTTTAATCCGTATACCCATCCGTGCAGGTCTGGTCTTTGTTCATTTTTCCATGCACGTTGAATGATAGATGTTTTTGCCAGGTTAAACACTTGTTCCATTACATTCAACTCCACCAGCCTGTCTGTCTTTTGTTCATCATCTTTAATAGCATCTAATTCTTCCCGGTGAATGCGGTATACATCTTTAATATTACGTAGCCACATGTTGAGCACATATTTAAAGTCATGATTGGAAATAGAAGCTTTTACACCACCACAACCATAGTGACCACATACAATAACATGTTTTACTTTTAAATGATTCACGGCATAATCCAGTACACTTAACAGGTTTACATCGGTATTAATAACGAGGTTTGCCACATTGCGGTGTACAAAAATTTCGCCGGGTTGTGTGCCGGTAATTTTATCGGCCGGTACACGACTATCGCTGCAGCCAATCCATAAAAACTCCGGTGTTTGCAGCTGAGAAAGACGCTTAAAAAATTCCGGGTCTTCCTGTTGTACTTCGGCTGCCCATGCTTTGTTTTCGAGTAATAATTTTTCGTATGTCTGCATAATAATAATTTAAAGTAATAAAATTTTAAATAATTGTTTTTAATAATTGTTCAGGTTCATTAAACAGCCCGTGCCTTACTTTATTCGGACTTCTTTTGATTTCGACTTTTATATTTTTTAATTGCGCATGATTAGTAAACTCATTCACCGTATCCACAATATCCTGGTCAATAAAATCAGCCCGGGTAGCATCAATAATCACATAAGAATTTTCCGGTACTGATTCCAGTTTGTATTTAATAATTGGTTTGTTAAGAAAAGAAACATCTTTCCTTAGCCGGAATAAATAATTATTATCATCATGTACCACAAATACGCTGGAACGAAAATTACTTCTTACCATAAAGAACAACCCTACTCCTATACCAATCAAAATACCAATCAGCAAATCTGTCATTAATATCGCTACAATAGTTACGCAGAAGGGAATAAACTGGTCCCACCCCTTGCTGTAAAATTCTTTAAACAAAGTAATCTTAGCTAATTTATAACCGGTGTAAATTAACACTGCCGCCAATGCTGCCAAAGGTATTTTATTCAGCAAACCGGGAATGAACATTACACATAATAACATTAATATACCATGAAGTATAGCCGATAGTTTTGATTTAGCTCCGGAGTTTACATTGGCAGAACTTCTGACTATAACAGAAGTAAGCGGCAAACCACCAATCAACCCCGATATAATATTACCAATTCCCTGAGCTTTCAACTCACGATTAGGTGGAGTAACTCTTTTATATGGGTCTAGTTTGTCAACCGCCTCAATACTTAACAATGTTTCCAGGCTGGCAACGATGGCTAAGGTGAGGGCAGATATCCATACATCAGGATTTTTTAAATATTGCAGTTTGGGAAAAGTAAAGAATGAAAAAAAGCTTTGCACATCAGTAGCTACCGGTAACTGCACCAATTGCTTTACCTGCAATGCGTTGGTTGGATGAAACTGTATAAAATATTCATTGATTAACACAGCACTCAATACTACAATTAATGGTGCCGGTATTAACTGGAATATTTTTTTTGATTTAAAAAATTTTCGTTCCCATGAAATCAATATTGCAATGGAAACAACACCTATCACCATAGCAGCAGGTGTTATATAATTAATGGCATTGAAAATTCCGGAGAAAGTATTCTCACCATTTTGCGAAAACGATTCATCACCTACAAAATCTTTATCATAACCCACCAAATGAGGAAACTGTTTTAAAATAAGAATGATACCAATAGCTGCTAACATTCCTTTGATAACGGAGTTGGGAACATAATCTCCAATTACACCAGCTTTTAAAAAACCTAATAGTAACTGGAAACAACCAGCAATTACTACAGCCAGCAAAAAAGCTTCAAACACCTGTAATTTTCCAATAGCAGCGGCAACAATTACAGTTAAACCGGCGGCGGGTCCGCTCACACTTAAACTGGAGCCGCTTAAAAAACCAATTACAATTCCACCCACAATACCGGCAATGATACCGGAAAATAAAGGAGCATTAGAACCCAGGGCAATGCCAAGGCAAAGCGGCACTGCTACTAACAGCACCACAACAGACGCAGGCACATCAGCCGCTGCGTTCTGAAATAATTTTTTCATAACGAAGTAAGTTGTTAAGTATTAAAACCTGTTACAAACAAGTTGAACCAATAAAAAAAGTTAG
Organism: Sphingobacteriales bacterium; assembly: GCA_003963365.1. Classification (GTDB taxonomy): domain Bacteria; phylum Bacteroidota; class Bacteroidia; order Chitinophagales; family Chitinophagaceae; genus AWTP1-9. The sequence goes on along the minus strand of RXJG01000004.1, from coordinate 38,106 downwards.
CTGCTTACTTAACAGTTGGGAGGAGGCGTTTGTACTTCAGCAACGTATTGCGTGGAAATTTTTTCTGACTCGTGAAGGTGATGCGTAATGATTAAAGTATACAGCCTGACATTAGCAACCTGCTCATCATGACAGTACGCTTTGTGCAACTCCTCTATAAAAGAATTAGAAGCGGGTGCAGAAGTTGTGCTGTGAGGAAGCTCTTCCGTCAGCAGGTTTTGATACAGCATTCTTCCTATTTGAGCAATAGGAATTACCTGTGTGCTAAACACCAGCAACAAAAAGACGCTTATGATTTTTTTTTTCATCACCGGCTGCAAAAATATAACATGAGGTTTTAATATACGTTAAATAAATAAGAATGTTGAATAACAAAATTGTAGTTTATTGATTTTCAAAAACAAAAAAACCTTTGTTATTCAAACAAAGGCTTTTAAATATTATTAATTAGCTATTTAAATATTCAATCCGCCACAAACGCTGATGGTTTGCCCCGTTATATAACTGCCCCAGTCGCTGGCGAGGAATAAGCAGGTGTTAGCAATATCTTCACCGCTTGCAAATTTTCCTAAAGGAATACCTGCTTTATATTTATCACCTGCATCGCCTTCTTTTAAATAAGCGGTCATATCTGTTTCCACAAAACCGGGAGCAACTGCATTGCAGCGAATATTACGACTGCCTAATTCTTTGGCCACTGATTTTGTAAACCCAATAATACCGGCTTTGGAAGCAGCATAACTGCTTTGACCAGCATTACCCATTTCTCCAATTACACTGCTCATGTTGATGATAACACCGTTCTTTGATTTCATCATCGGCCGTATCACCTGCTTGGTCATATTGAAAACGCTATTGAGATTAATATTGATTACATCACTCCACTGCTCAGGACTCATGCGCAGCAATAAATTATCTTTTGAGATACCGGCATTGTTTACACAAATATCTACTGTACCAAATTCTTTTATTACATCATTCACCAGTGCTTCACATTGAGCAAAATCACCGGCATTGCTTTTATATGATTTTGCTTTTACACCCAATGCAACCAGTTTTGCTTCTAATGCGGCGGCTTTTTCTGCACTGCTGTCACTCACATAAGTAAATGCAACATTGGCTCCATGTTCAGCAAACTTTAAGGCAATCGCTTCGCCAATACCACGGGCGGCGCCGGTTACAATAGCAACTTTTCCAGCAAGTAATTTCATAACTCCTAATTTAAGTGCAATATAAATGATTTAGCTTTCTTCCATTAAAGAAGGCCTTTCTGTTATTTCATGATACTTTATTACATTTTTTGCATAAACAGGATGATGTGCAGCTTCTTTTATTATACTGAAGTGCTTTATAGTGGAGTAAATTATAAGCCCGGTGAAATACTTTGTAATCTTTCAGTCACTCTTTAAGAGATATAATCACCAGTTAAATTGGAGTATCTCGTCAATATATTTTCTGTCGTTACTCAGTCGGGGAACCTTGTGTTGTCCGCCTAATTTACCTTTACTTTTCAGCCATGCCGTAAAAGTACCGGGTTTCAAAAACTTAACCAGTGGTTTTCTTAAAGCAATGTCTTTATACCGCTTGGCTTCGTAATCGCTGTTGAGGTTCTTTAAGGTACTGTCCAGTTCAAAAATAAATCCGTTGAAATCATCCGGCATTTTTTCAAACTCGATCAGCCATTCATGAGCCCCATTACTATTATCACTAAAATAAACCGGGGCTGCCGTATAATCATTCACCACGGCGCCGGTTTGCTCACAGGCAATGGCAATGGCTTTATCGGTATTATCAACAATTATTTCTTCGCCAAAAGCATTAATGAAATGTTTTAACCGGCCACTCACTTTTATTTTAAACGGATTGAGTGAAGTAAACTGAACTGTATCTCCCACCAGGTATCTCCATAATCCGCCATTGGTACTGATAACGGGTGCATAATTTACATTCAGTTCCACTTTGTTTAACCCAATTGTTTTAGGATTATCTTTTCCATATTCTTCCACCGGCATGAACTCATAAAAAATACCATGATCTGTAAACAGCAATAATCCATCTTCATCGGGAGTACTTTGTGCAGCAAAAAATCCTTCACTCGCATTATACATTTCCAGGTAACTGATGTTTTTACCAATGAGTTTTTGAAACTGTTCTTTATAAGGAATGAATGAAACGCCGCCATGTAAATACAATTCTAATCCCGGCCACACTTCAGCCAGTGTTTGTTTACCGGTGATTTCTAAAATACGTTTGATTAATACCATTGTCCATGTAGGCACACCGGAAAGGGAACTCACATTTTCTTTAATGGTTGATTCGGCCAGTTTTTCAATCTTACTTTCCCATTCATCTAACAAAGCAATATTCAACTCCGGGGTTCTTAACCATTGTCCCCAGAAAGGGGCATTCTGCATTAACACCGCACTCAGATCACCATACTGAACTGTTTCGTTTACCTGGTGAATTTTATGACTGCCACCAATCACCAATCCTTTGCCGGTTAACAGATCGGAGTAAGGAAAATTATTATAGTAGATAGTGAGTATATCTTTGGCAGCTTTGTAATGACCATCTACCAAACTCTCTTCGCTAACTGGTATGAATTTGCTTTTATCGGATGTGGTACCGCTGCTTTTTGCAAACCATTTAATGGGAGTATTCCATAACACATTTTCTTCGCCATTCATCATGCGTTCGATATATCCTTTTATATCATCATATTCATGAATAGGAACAGTTTCTTTAAAGGAACGAACAGTAAACAATGAAGAAAAAGAATACTTGCTGCCAAACTCGGTGTACTGTGCAGAAGTAACCAAATGTTGTAGTACTTCTCTTTGTGCAGCAACCGGGTTATGCATCCATGCCTCTATGCGCCACATACGCATACGGGCCAATCTCGATATGGCAGGGCTAAGTAGCCTCATAGCATTACCGGCAAGATAAAAAGAAGAATGGGTTTATGGAAATCCTGAGTGAGAAAGATTAAAGCTGGCTTTTCATGGCCTCTTCATGCAAATAATCTTTTCGTTTCAACTCGAAATTGCGGCCCAAATATAGGCGCCGAACATGTTCATCATCCGCCAGTTCTTCGGCAGTACCATGTTTAAATATCTTCCCCTCTATGAGTAAATAAGCCCGGTCGCAAATGGAAAGTGTCTCATTTACGTTATGATCAGTTATGAGGATACCTATGTTCTTATACTTTAACCTTGCCACTACTGTTTGAATATCTTCTACCGCAATAGGATCAACTCCGGCAAATGGTTCATCTAACAAAATAAACTTGGGATCTACCGCCAGTGCACGGGCAATCTCTGTTCTTCTTCTTTCACCACCACTTAATGAATCACCATTGTTCTTGCGTACATGATGCAGGCGAAACTCCGTTAGCAAATCTTCCAGTTTCTCTTTTTGCTGTTGTTTGGTAAGATCAGTCATTTCCAGTATAGCCAGGATATTATCTTCCACACTCAGTTTACGAAACACACTGGCTTCCTGGGGCAGGTAACCAATACCCAACTGGCTGCGTTTGTACATCGGTAGTTTGGTTATATCTTCCTCTCCCAGGTACACCGTGCCTTCATCCGGTTTTATCAATCCCACCACCATATAAAATGTAGTGGTTTTACCAGCGCCGTTAGGTCCCAGCAAACCAACAATCTCTCCCTGCTTTACATTTACGCTGGCATGGTTAACCACCGTGCGGCCGCCGTATGTTTTTACTAATTCTTTTGTTTGTATGATTAAAGACATTGGCACAAAAATAAGGTTTCAAAATTTATTCCTTTATAAGCTACCCGTTGTTTTAACAAACATGATATTATCGTTATATTAGAGCGGCTTTATGAAACCTGCATATATCTTTTTGTTTTTATTTTCTATGCTCCCCCTGCAATTGTATCCGCAATCTGCACAACCTTTAATTTTTGAAAAAATTGAAGGTCTTTCACAAAACACTGTTTATTCAATACTTAAAGACCGGCAACATTTTATGTGGTTTGCCACTGCTGGTGGCCTCAACCGGTTTGATGGTGCAGAGATGAAAATTTATAAACCATCTGCTGATAATAAGCCCGGAACGTACAGCAACCAGATTATACGTTCGCCGTTACTGGAAGATAGTTTAGAACAAATTTGGTTTTCTTCGGCTGCCGGTTTTTATTCATTGAATAAAAAGAAAGGGGTTTTCGAACACAGGCCTGTTACTATGAATGGTAAAGGTGAATGGTCAATAAATCCGTTGCTGGCTGAAGGCAACTATGTTTGGGGTGGCAACTTTGACTTAGGCGTTATTCGTTATGACAGAACAACCGGCAAATGGAAAAATTTTCTGCCGCCGCTACCACCAAATAAAAACACAGGATTTATTAAGATGATTAAAGATGCTAATCATAACTTTTGGTTGATGCCGGCTAAGGGTATCTTTTTTTTCAACAGAAATAAAAATGAATGGTCATATCTTTTTACTGACAAGCAATTTACAGCAATAGGTAGCTGCAATAACCACGTGTATCTTGTATCAACCGATAAAATTTACTGTTGCGATATAAATACTTTAACACTGCAAAGGCTGGATGTAACAGGAATAAATTCAGTTTTTGCACTTCGTGTATTTTGTGCCGATAAACATTTCAACACCTGGGCAGGCGATGAAGCCGGTAATATTTATTGCAGACAAAAAAATCAAAATTATTTTGAATGGAGAGGCAATACAAATACATCAGGTGACAATTATCCCGTTTATTCGATATTCGCAGATGATAATGATATATTGTGGACAGGAAGTGAAGTAACCGGGGTGAGCAAAGCTAAAATATATCCCCCCTTTTTTTCCAAATATCCTTCTTTAAAAAGCGACCCGCCGGTATTTATTCATTCATTATATGAAGATGAAAAACAAACATTATGGCTTGGTACATTTCGAAAAGGGCTACTTTGTTTAGATAAAAAAACCGGTTTTGTAAAAAAGGCTGATGGGTTTCCGCTTTTCCGGGGTACCGAAAACAACTCAATAAGTTTATTAAAAAATGATTCACAAAATAATCTATGGGTAGCAGCATACAATGGGTTATACGTACGTAAAAATGGTGAACAAAAGTTTACACAAGTACCGATAGAACGTCCCTCTTCAGCGAGTACAAAAGAATTGAGAGCCTTTGCTATGTATGAACTCGGCGATACCTTGTATATGTCATCACAATGGGGCGTGTTTGGCATTTACAAAACAGGCAGCAGTTTTTCAGTAAAGTATTATCCGGAAGGTGGCGGTTATTATTATGATATTTATATTGACAGTAAAAAAAATTTCTGGTTAGCTTCCGAAGTAGGTGTATTTAAACGAAAAGATATCAACTGCAGGTTTAAAACGGTCATATCAGACACGGTTATTTTTAAAAATGTAAGCATCAAATCATTCACACCGGATACATCGCATCAGCTGTTATGGATTTGCACAGCCAGTGGTTTAATTGCTTATCATTTACCCAGTGGCCAATATAAGTTTTTTGCTGAAGCAGAAGGTATAGGCAACAGTCATGTATATGGAGGTTTGCAATACTACGATGAACTGTGGCTTAGTACTAATGGCGGTATCACAAAAGCAATGGTTACTTATACAAATAATGAAGTTTTACCAAAGCTTCAATTCATCAATTATACATCAGGCGACGGATTAATTGATGATGAATTTAATTCAGGAGCTTTTTATAAATCAGCAAACAACGAATTGGCTTTCGGAACAATCAGGGGCGTCATATGGTTTAAACCCGGCAATATTGCATTTTACAAATCTGTTCCGTATACTGTAATTACCAGCCTGTTAGTGAATGATGAACCTGCAGACAGTACGATTGCTCCTGAATATTTGCAACAACTATCGTTACCCTATAACCGAAACAATCTCTTTATAAAATTTCGTGGCATTGATTATTCAAACCCCGATAAAGTAACCTATTCATATCGCTTAAAAGGATGGGATAAAGATTGGGTGTACAGCGGTCGTCTTAACCAAGTACGCTATAACCATCTTTCGCCCGGTAATTATTTATTTGAGGTAAAAGTAACTGATGCCGAAGGTAACTGGCACATTATGGAACGGAACATTAACATCACCATACATCCACCATTCTGGAAAACATGGTGGTTTATTTCGCTTGCGACGTTACTGCTTTTAAGCATTATTAGTTTTATAGTGCGTTATATTTCGCAAAACAGGTTAAAAGAAAAAATAAGACAGCTGGAAAAACAACGGGCTCTTGACCTGGAACGCCAGCGTATATCGAGGGAGATGCATGATGACATTGGCGCAGGGCTCACACAAATTGCATTAATGACAGAATCAGTCAAAAATAAATTGCAGACAAAAGAACTGGATGATATTGCCGGCACCAGCCGCAAACTGGTGGGCAATATGAGTGAAATTATATGGAGCCTCAACCAGGAAAATAAATCGCTGGAACATCTTTGCGCTTACCTGCGAGAGCAACTGAACAAACAATTAGAATATGCAGACACAGATTACACCATTGATTTACCTGATAACGGTAAAGATATTATGCTTAGCAATGAACAGCGGCGTAATATTTTATTAGTAACAAAAGAAATCGTAAACAATGCTGTAAAATACAGCGGGGCAAAATCAATTTCAGTAAACGCAGTAATTGAAAACAGTAAATTAGTTTTTAAGATAGCAGATAATGGAAGAGGTTTTGATACATCCGCCTCATACAGCGGAAACGGGTTGAGAAATATAAAATACCGGGTAGAAGAATTAGGCGGTAAACTGCAAATCATTTCTTCTGTGGGCAATGGTGCTGTGTATGTTTACAGTGTTCCGTTGTAAAGGCATACTACTTTTATCACATTGTTCGGGGGCATACAAAACAATATGTTTGAATGGTGAAGAAAATAAATTCCCTAGCAATTATTGAAGACGATGAAAAAGTGCGTCATTACCTGGCGGAGCTCATTCAGTTGCAGATGGATGTAAAAGAACTGCGGGTATTTGGGGAAGCGGAATCAGCATTAAAAGAATTAACAGCTGAACCGGTGGATATTGCCTTGTTTGATATTAACCTGCCGGGTATGAATGGTATTGACTGTATTCAACGTTTAAAAATGCTGCACCCACGCATGCAGATGATGGTGCTTACTGTATATGATAATACGGATACTATCTTTAACGCATTAAAAGCCGGCGCCACCAGTTATCTTTTAAAAAGCACAGCACCTGAAAAAATAATTGAAGCCATTGCAGATGTAAACCATGGCGGCAGCCCCATCAGCAGCCAGATTGCACGCAAAGTGATAGAGGCATTTACACGCAAAGAAAAAATAAACGATTATTTCCAGGAGCTGAGCCGCCGTGAACAGGAGATGCTGGAGTATTTAAGTAAAGGATACCGTTATAAAGAAATTGCTGATAAATTATTTATCAGTATTGAAACCGTACGCACTCACATACGCAATATTTACGAAAAGCTGCAGGTAAACAGCCGGGCAGAAGCGCTGAAAAAAATCGGTTTGTTGTAATTACTACTTTTCTCACATTTTTTCTTCCCTGTTTATTTATCATTATTACATTTTAAAACCCCACTTTCATTAAAACCTTAAAAAATGAAAACAAATTTTTTACTGCGCAGTATTATTATACTCGCCGCTACCGCCGTCATATTTTCCTGCAAAAAAAGCAAGAGCGATAACCCTAACACTACAGAAGAAATAAAAGCCGGTACTAAATGGGTTTTTAAAGTATCTGAATTAAATGAAGCAGGAACTGTTATCAGCAGTAATAATTATACGCTGGTGGCTTCCGCACAAACTTTTGCCGGAAGCAGTTGGTTTGTTTTAACCGAACAAACTACTTCAACACCCGTTATCGCCATACAAAAAAGAAGTGATGGCTGGTGGCAGTTACCGTTGCCTTACACCACTGCCAGCTTATGGTATAAAACTAATGCTGCTGTTAATGATACTTATAATATAACCATTAGCGATGGTACCACCGATGTGGCTAAAGTAACCAGCATTACCGCTTCTGTTACTGTTCCGGCGGGCACTTATAATAATTGTACTAAAGTGGAGTCACATGATACAAACAGTCTTGAAAACGAATATTGGTTTACTGGCAGCGGGCCAATTGTTGTTAAGATAACCGAATATGATGAAAAAGCTGCAGGGCCCGCTTCTAACATATATATGGCGCAACTGTGGGAACTGGTAAGTTTTACAAAGTAGTGTTTATATCATCATTTAGTCATTAATGCTTTTAAAAAAAACTATGACCAAAAAATCAATTTTTAATCTGCTCCTGCTTTCTGTTATTGTATACTCTGTATCATCATGTGGTACTATTATGGGAAAAATGAGTAAGGTAACACTGGTGGATGCACCTTCAAACCTTACTGCAAAGGCTGATGGTGAAACGGTGGATATAAAAACCGACCTTTCCGTATCTACATTAAAAGTTGGTACAAATGCAGATACCTATACTGATTATTACGCACCAACCATTAAGCTTAATAAACATAAAACAGTTGACCTCCAGTTATCTTTCGGCAGTTCAAATGGCACTGTAAATTTGTCACCCAAATTCAGTGGTGGTTATTTCCTGGGAAACATGTTTTTCTTTGGTCTTATTACCGGAACAATTGTAGATGTGGCAACAGGCAATCACCGTAAACATATTCGTTTTGTAGATGTACCGGCGGTGCTGGCAGGCAAACCACAAAGTGAATGGCGGAGTAAAAGCCAGCTTAAAAAAGCAATAAAGAAATCTGCAAGGAAATAATTAATTAAAAGGTTAAAGACATAAAAGCAAAATAAGGGTTCGGTAATTAATGAATGGAACAGTAAACCTATTTTAAAAACTTGTCTAAGACAGCATAATAGTTAGTACTACAATGCATTAAAAACCCCCTTTTATTAAGATGACTTATAATTTCCAGCGCTGCCAGGCAGTTTTTCGATACGTATTTAGTGTTATGACTGAAGTCAGTGCTCTTTACCTTCAAAAAATTTTACCTTTAATACATTATCCAATCATCAAAACTTTAATGCTATGCTAAAGAAAATAATCTGCCAGCTTCTTATTTTGTTTGCGGCTGTTAATTTGTATGCACAGGCAGATACTGCTAAAATAGAAGCCGCTTTTACCGGACAGAAAAATTTGATTAAAGTAAATGTGTTCGCCCTGTTTTTAAAAAATATTACGGTAGAATATGAAAGAATGGTTGGGAAAAAAACAACACTGGCCCTGGATGTAAGATTAATGCCAAAAAGTGGGTTACCATTTAAAGCCAGTTTCCGCAGTGCCATTAATAACCAAAATACCAAAAACCAGGTAGACAACTTTGAGACAGGCAACTTTGCCATTATGCCGCAGGCAAGATTTTATTTCAGCCACAAGGGAGCTTATCATGGTTTTTACATTGCTCCATTTGCATGTTACGCACATTACACAGGGGATTTACCCTATATCTATAATGATAACGGTGTCGATAAAACTATTCCTTTGTCAGGCAGCATTAACACAATTACCGGAGGCCTGCTATTTGGTGCTCAATGGAAGATTGGAAAAACGGTATATCTTGACTGGTGGATTATCGGCCCACATTACGGCTCATCTAACGGAAGCATCAGTGGACGACAATCACTATCCCCATCCGAACAAAGCTCACTTAAAGCTGATCTTGATAAACTTAACTTACCTCTTACCAAAACAACCAGTACAGTTGATGCCAACGGAGCTACACTTAATTTCAGTGGTCCGTGGGCTGGTATAAGGAGTGGCTTATGTATTGGCGTGCGGTTTTAATACTCTGTTAATAACCAGGCCTTTTTTCACCAAGCCCTTATTCAAAGGGCTTTTTGTTTTACCCTGTGGCTTGCTTATGTTTGCAAATTATTTAGCAAACAATGAAAGTAATAGACCACATACGCCAGGCAAAAGATACCCTTGTATCCTTCGAAATCCTTCCACCACTTAAAGGAAAGACCATTAATTCTATTTATGATCATTTAGATCCTTTAATGGAGTTCAAGCCATCTTTTATTAATGTTACATACCACCGCAGTGAGCATGTGTTTAAGAAAAAACTGGATGGAACATTTGAAAAGGTGGAAGTAAGAAAGCGTCCCGGTACCGTTGGTATTTGTGCTTCTATCATGAACCACTATCATGTGGATGCTGTTCCGCATTTGATCTGTGGTGGTTTTGGTAAAAGGGAAACAGAAGATGCATTAATTGATCTTCATTTTATTGGTATTGATAATGTACTGGTATTACGGGGTGATGCGGCCAAAAATGAAACATATTTCGAACCTCATGCTGAAGGACATCGCTATGCATCAGAATTAATAAAGCAGGTGGTTGATCTTAACAGCGGTATTTACCTGGAAGAAGATATCCGTGATGGCTTCCGTACTAATTTCTGTATTGGTGTAGCCGGTTATCCTGAAAAACATTTTGAATGCCCCAACCTGGAGATTGATTTAAAATATTTAAAGAATAAAATTGATCTGGGTGCAGAATACATCACTACGCAAATGTTTTTTGATAATAAAAAATACATTGAGTTTGTGGAAAAATGCCGGGAAGCAGGTATAGATGTTCCAATCATTCCGGGATTAAAACCCATTACCAATAAAAAACAACTCTCTATTATACCCCGAACATTTCATGTAGATATTCCTACTGATCTTTCTAATGAAATTATGAAATGTAAAACAGATGATGAATGTAAGAAAGTAGGAACTGAATGGCTGATACAACAATCAAAAGAATTAAAAGCATTTGGTGTGCCGGTGTTACACTACTATACTTTAGGCAGCGCTAAAGTCATCTATAACGTGGTAAAAGAGATTTTCTAACTCTTAATTGATTGGACAAACATAAGTGCGGTGCACTTTTTCTTTTTTTGCACCGGTAGCTTCATGTATGGCCATCATTTTATCGTTGAAGTCGCCCACCCACGCCAGTTCAACTCCTTTCACCGTTCCTCTTGGCACTACTTCCAGTTGAAGACAGCGGATCAAAGCTGATTCAATTCCTTTGTTCTGGTATTTCTTTTTACAACCCATAATGATCATACGCAATCGTTCAGGTGTGGTTGTTTTTTGATACCAGAAGAATTTCAATTTGCCCCAGAGATCAAGTTTGCCATGTACTTTTTTTAAGATGGGATTAATGTCGGGTAACGCTAATACAAAGCCTATGGGCTCATCATTATAATACGCAAACCAAATGATCTTTTCATCAACGATCGGTTTCATCTGCCGGAAAGATTCTTTGATCGTTTCCTGCTTTATCGGCATAAAATTTTCAAACTCGCTCCAGGCATCATTATACACTTCAGCAAAATCATTGGCAAACTTTCCAAACTGGCTGCTTTCAAAATGTTTGAAACTGTAGCCGGGCTTCTTCATTACCCAGTCGGCAATTTTTGTAAACCGTTCGGTAAAAGGAACGGTGATATCCAAATAATTGGTGATCTGGTCGTACTTTTTAGTAAAACCGTAGCTGTCAAAAAAATCAATATAATAAGGCGGGTTATAATTCATTCCCATGCCCGGCGGCATAAACCCTTCAATCAGTAAACCCCAGTATTTATCATTTTCACCAAAGTTGATGGGTCCTTCTATTGCCTGCATTCCTTTTTCTTTCAGCCATGTTTTGGCTGTATCAAATAAAAGAAAAGCAGCTTGTTTATTATTGATACATTCAAAAAAACCTATACCACCGGTTGGCTTTTCGTATTTGTATGCTTTTTCAGTATTGATGAAAGCGGCAATGCGTCCAATCACTTTATTGCTTTCATCTTTTAACAGCCACCGGGTACAAACACCATGATTATAAAAATTATTTAATGACGGATCAAATACCGCTTTAATATCATTATCGAGCGGACAAATCCAGTTTGGATCGTTTTTGTATAACGATTTAGGCAGATCAATAAATTGGCTGGCTGTTGCCGTGTTGGTTACCTCCACAACGTTCATATGGCGAACTTAAAGAATATTCACCATTTCTCATCACCGGGAATATCATTGGCGGAAGGAAAGGAAGAACGGATTTTAATTTTTTGTATTTGACGGTCAATGATCATTTTGGCAATAATCCTGCCTGCATCCTCACCCTGGTTTTCTTTCAGTAAAGTTTTGAGTTTGCCCTCGTTTATATCTATCCGGTAAAGATGCCGGATTAATTGCTGAAAATTATTATTGATCAAACTGTTTATATATGCCGCCAGCTGATTGATTAATTCTTCTTCGCTAACAGAAGCAGGTAATATCAATCCAAAATCTTTATTGATCATTTCAGTAACAGCAGCGTCCATTTTATTAATAGTTGAGTTATTATAAAAGAAATTCCCGGTACGTTAAATCAACACAAACAAATTATCCAGTAATAAAATTAATTCAAATGAGAACGGGAAAGTTTGGATTGTTATTAACACTGCCGGTACTGGTGGCTTTAATAACAGTTAGCAGTTGCAAAAAAAGATAAAAGCAGCCTGCGTTCTAAAGATTATACCTTATCATTCATTACTCCCATTCCAAAAAGTGCATAATCATATTTGACTGGATCAGCAGGGTCTAATGTTTTCAGAAACCCTGTTAATTCTACTGCTGTTTGCCAGTCAACCTGCTTTCGTTGAATAATATTTAATTGTGCGGCTACTCTTGCCACATGCACATCAACCGGGCAAATGAGTTGTGCAGGTGAAATTTTATTCCAGATGCCAAAATCAACACCTGTTTTATCTTTTCTTACCATCCAGCGTAAAAACATGTTTAATCTTTTGCAGGTTGATTTTTGCAAAGGCGATGAAACATGTTTCTCGGTTCGTTTTAAATGTTCCATTGAAAAGAAATAATTTCTGAAGCCAATTAATCCATTTTCAACCGTAATATCTTTTTTAGTTAAGCCACTTACAAATGCATCTTCTAAAGACTCCTTTTTCGAATAATGCTTTTTTAGAAATTCTATAAAGTACAAAAGATCATCGGCTGTGAATGTGCGGTGTTTAAATTTCAATAAAAGCCTGAGCTCATTTGGCCGATGTTCTGAAATAAACTGGTATGGAGCATTGTCCATCAGTTGCATCAGTTCTTTACTTTTATTGATAATAGTGGTACGGTTACCCCAACTGAAGATAGCTGCAAAAAATCCCGCAATCTCAATATCCTGTTTTTGCGTAAACAGGTGAGGAATAGATACGGGATCGTTTTCGATAAAGGCGGGTTGATTATACCAGTTTACTTTTTCGTCCAGCAATAATTTCAGTTCTTCCCCTGTCATTTTGTAAAAATAAGAAACCGGTTCGCATAGTAAGAACCAGTTTTCTGAGTGAGGCTATTATTTTTACTTTATTCTTTAATCACCTTACCGCTGCCGCTTATCATTGTATTGATTGTAGCCGGAAAGCCTTTATAATAAATATTACCACTACCAGAAATATAAGCATCTAGTTCTTCGGTAACGGATGTTTTTATATTGCCGCCGCCAGATACCCCGGCATCGCTTTTCTGAACATTTAAACCGTAGGCGTTAATATTACCACTGCCATTAACCCGTAGGTTTGCCCTCGGGGCAGTACCGCTTTCAAAATCTATATTACCCGAACCATTAATTAATAAATCAACAGAAACATTGCTCACAAAATTACCGGTGACACTAAAATTGCCGGAGCCCTGCAGATTTAAAAAAGCAATTTCAGCAGGCATAGTGATGTATACTTTTATATTATTGTTACGGATATTTAAACCATTCCGGTAACCAAGCCGCAGTTCATTATTTACTACATTAGTTTCAAAATAAGGAAGCAGGTTTTCATAACCATCTACTTCTACTTTTAACGTATTTCCTTTGGTGATATATACATTGCTGCTTCCCCAAACAGAAACTGCATTAAACGATGGGGTGCTTCTGGTTTCCGTTTTGATGCTGCCACTGCCGGTAATCCTGTCTTTACTGCAGGAAGTGAAAAAGGTTATTGAAAGCACCCATAAAAAAGCTTTGTATTTCATATTTTTTAAACTGTTTGAATATTTACTGATAAAGTTATATGCTGCATAAATTTTACGATTATGCTTATTGATGAACCGTAGTATTTTCCGGTTGAAACAGCAAAAAAAATCCCCCATTGAATTGGAGGACATTATTTTTTATTAATGCTGGTTTTATCCGATTGCCTGCTGCAAATCGGCAATTAAATCTTCCGCATCTTCAATTCCCACACTTAAGCGGATCAATGAATCTGTCAAACCATTTTTAATTCTTTCTTCTCTGGGAATGGAAGCATGTGTCATAGAAGCCGGATGATTGATCAGCGATTCTACCCCACCCAAACTTTCTGCCAATGAAAATATTTTGGTAGAAGACAATACTCTTTTCGCATTCTCCACACTATCATCTTTTAATTCAAAACTGATCATGCCTCCAAAATCTTTCATCTGTTTTTTTGCAATAGCATGATTGGGATGATCTTCAAAACCCGGCCAGTACACTTTATTTACTTTGGGGTGGTTGCGTAACCATTTTGCAATAGCAGCACCATTTTCACAATGTCTTTGCATACGTACATGCAATGTTTTAATTCCCCGCAGCACCAGGAAACAATCCATTGGACCCGGCACTGCCCCGCAGCTTTTTTGAATAAAATATAATTGGTCTCTCAGTTCTTTATCATTCATCACCAGTGCACCCTGTATAACATCACTGTGTCCTCCAAGATATTTGGTTACTGAGTGCATCACAATATCAGCACCAAGATCTAATGGCTTTTGCAAATAAGGAGATGCAAATGTGTTATCCACACACAACAATGCTTTTGCTTCCTTTGCAATTACTGCAACAGCCGCAATGTCGGTAATATTCATCAACGGATTAGTTGGCGTTTCCAGCCAGATAAGTTTTGTATTGCGGGTAACTGCTGCTTTTATATTGGCAGGATTAGTAGTATCAACATAAATAAATTTAATACCAAATTTTTCAAA
Source organism: Sphingobacteriales bacterium (assembly GCA_003963365.1). Lineage (GTDB taxonomy): Bacteria > Bacteroidota > Bacteroidia > Chitinophagales > Chitinophagaceae > AWTP1-9. Next base: position 23,106 of record RXJG01000004.1, on the reverse strand, counting down.
CACTTTAGAAAACAACCGATAAGTACCACCATACATATCGCTCCCTGCAATTACTTCATCGCCGGGTTGTAATAATTTTATCACCCCATCTGTTGCCGCCACGCCGCTGCCGAAGGCCAAACCATATTTTCCATTTTCAATTATTGCCAAAGCTTCTTCCAGTGCAAACCGGGTTGGATTTTGGCTGCGGGCATATTCAAACCCTTTATTACTGCCGGGAGCCTCCTGCACAAAAGTGGAGGTTTGATAAATCGGTGTCATGATAGCTCCGGTGCTTGGATCCGGATGTGCTCCCGCATGAATGTACTTAGTAGCTTCTTTCATTTTGCTTGTTTCTTACGATGAATAATTGCCAGCAAAGGTGCGGAAATATTTTTGAATGGAATGTTAGAACAGTGACGCTGCACATAAATAACGCCAGTCGTAATTGTCTGCCGCATGTGCTGCTTTAGCAATAACTGGTTTATTCAATACAGTTTGTTTTAATATTTCTTCTTTTACTAATTTTCTCTTTGCTTCCTGTATCTGTTCCTGAACAACAGATTGCTGCATCCATTGCTGTTGCGGCGGCTCGTAACCAGTTTTATCTTTTCGCCATACAATAGCTGATGGTAAATGCGGTTCCATTGTTTTACGTAATATCGATTTGGTAAAACCACTATTTATTTTGAAGGAAGATGGAAGGGAAAAGACAAATTGTACTAATTCATGATTTAAAAAAGGCACCCTTACTTCCACACCATGTGCCATAGAATTTCTATCGGCATAACGCAACAACTCCGGCAAAGTGTTTTGCATAGTATCATAATACAAAATATCATTTAGTTTATGCACAGCAGGCTTATACACGTATTCTTTGCTAAAGGAATGGTAAGAAAAATCCGGATCAATGTCAGGATGATTTCCAATTGAACGGAATACTTTTTTCTGCAACTGATTTGCTGTAAGGTATGGAGTAAAGGCGGCTATTTTATTTTTCCAGTTCCATTGCAGGGATGGATAATTTGATTGCAATAATTTTCTTTCAGCATCAGCTAATTTAAATTTTCCCTTAGCAACCAGTTCCTGTAAATACCAGTGAAGATATTTAGTATAGCCTCCTAAAATTTCATCGGCACCCTGCCCGTCTAATATTACTTTAATTCCATGCTGTTTTGCTGACTCATATATTTTGTATTGAAGATAAACACTGGCACTTTGTACCGGCTGTTCATGCTGGTATAAAAATTTTTCTAAGTCATTACTCAAATCGTCTGCTGAAGGAGAAATGGCAAAGTTGGTGGAGGGATATTGAGAAAGTACTTCGTTAACATATACCGATTCATCTTTTTCAAAACCGGGAAATACTGCTGAAAATGTTTTGGGGTTATTTGATTGCTGATGAATTACAGTCAAAATAGTAGAACTGTCTAATCCACCGCTTAAACTATTCGCCACTTCTACATCACTTCTCAATCTTCTTTTAACAGAAGTTGACAAAAGATGATATAGTTTTTCTGTTGCTTCTTTCTCTGAAATGGCGATGGATGTTTCTTTGTCCAAATCCCACCAGCCGTTTATCAGTAATTCATTTTTGTGAAGATTATACTTTAAATAGCTGGCAGCAGGCAATGAAAATATATTTTCATAAAAAGTTTCTGCAGGGTTATGTGGGTTTATTAATTGCCCTTGGCACAGGTAGTATAATAAAAGCGTATTATTCTTTTCTTTTGTTACTTCGGCCGTCCACAATGCTTTCATTTCACTGGCAAATAAGAGTTGCTCATCATTTTTAAAATAATAGAACGGTTTTTCCCCAAAGCGATCCCGGGCAGCAAAAAGTATTTGCTCCTGCTCATCCCATAAAGCAAAAGCAAACATGCCATCAAATTCATCCAGGCATTCCTCTTTCCGGCAATCATAAGCTGCTAATATAACTTCGGTATCAGATTGTGAACGGAAAGTATATCCTTTTTGCTGAAGTGTTTCTCTCAGTTCAATATAGTTGTACAATTCGCCATTATAAACAATCGTGTAACGATCTAAGTAATGCATGGGTTGTGCCGCTGCATCGCTTAAATCAATAATGGAAAGTCTGCGGTGACCAAAACCAACTATACCTGTTTCATTTATCCAATAGCCTTCTCCATCGGGACCACGGTGGGCAATAGCATCAGTCATGCTGCGTAAGCTGTCTGACATCCCGGAGATGTCTGACAAATGCTTCAACTGAATAATACCGGCTATTCCACACATGCTGTAAATATAATCCCATAAGTCTTACCGCAACAATCCTTTTAACTTTTATATTTACAATTATGAAATTTCATCTTGCACAAGTTAATATCGCAAAGATGTTAGCGCCAATAGATAGTCCTGTGATGGCTGATTTTGTAGCTAATCTTGATCCCATAAATGCATTGGCTGAAAGCAGTAAAGGTTTTGTATGGAGATTAAAAGACGACAATAACAATGCTACTTCCATTAAAATTTACGACGATGATTATTTGATAGTAAACATGTCTGTTTGGGAAGATATTGATTCACTTCATGAGTATGTATACAAATCTGTTCATACAGAAATTTTCAAAAGAAGAAAAGAGTGGTTTGAAAAAATGAGCGATATGCATATGGCGCTATGGTATATTGCTGAAGGCAGGTGGCCTTCCGTTGCTGATGCAGCAGAAAGACTGAATCATATAAGGGTGCACGGGGAAAATCCTTATGCTTTTAGTTTCAAAAAAAGATTTTCTGCAGACGAAGCGGCCTTATTTATTAAGTGATATTGGCAAACTCACTTTTACATCATCCCACGCAATTATTAAGTTAGTGCCGTCTTTGGCATTTTCAAAAACAATAGTGAGTGCTTCAAATGGTATGGTTAATTTTTCAACCGGCACCGCTACTTTTAATACATCTTTTGAAGCATCAATCTTTAATCCCCAGGTGAAAAGGTCATTATTCAGAATGATTGTCCATTTATCTTCATAAGGAATGCAATACAATATGTATCTGCCGGCATTTACTTTCTTTCCCTGTATGGCAACATCACGAAAGAATTCGATCTCTGTTGCTTCATTAGCACCCATCCTCCACGGTTCACCATATTTCTGCAGGGCCCCAAATATTTTTCGTCCGTCTTTAAATGGACGGCTGTAAATAACTCTTGCAACGGGTGGGTTTTTATCCTGCCCCGACATTTTTAATTGCGGATAGTTAGCAGGAAAATAACTGATATCCATCGGCGACTTATCTACCGGTGACAAAGGATTGGGAATGTTATGATGCTCCAGAAGGATTTTAGCCGAATCGGGAGTTTTTGTAACTGTTTCTTTCTGCGGATCGTTACATCCTGTTATCCATAAAAGAAATAATCCTGCGGTTAACTGTTTCATGTTACTGATTAAAAGTGACAGGTAAGCTTACTCTTACATTATCCCAGGCCATTATTAAATTGGCACCGGTGGTTGATTTATCAAAAACCATGGTAAATGCTTCGGTTATATCTGTTTGCTTTTGCACTTCCACATCTACTCTCAATACATCTTTTGTTTCATCATATTTAAAAGCACCCCAGGTATCGGTTTCTTTATTAAGAATAATTGTCCATTTTGCCTCAGTGCAAATAGCATACAAAGTGTAGCGGCCCTTTTTCACTTTTTTACCATTAATCCGCACATCTTTATATAATTCCAGTTCGGTGGCTTCATTAGCCCCCAACCTCCATACTTTATTATATTCTACCAGTTCGCCAAAAACGGTACGGCCATTTTTTTGTGGCCGGCTGTAAATGACACGACCAATTAATGGCTCAGTTATTTTATCCTGTATCTTCAATACAGGATAATTATTAGGACAATAAGCCATATCCATAGGCGATTTGTCAAGTGGAGGTAATTTGGTTTGGGCCATCAAACTATTCAGCATTAATAAGCCTGCTGTCAGTAAAAACCATTTTTTCATAGTGTTGTTTTCATGTTTAGTGAGGTGTAAAATTATGGCTTTCATTTTTATCTGATTATCCGTTTGTAAAAACATGAACTTAATCAGCACCCTGCAGTGATGCTGGTCATAAACAATCCATCCGTTCACCAATAATTTTGGCAAAATATATAAGATATGTATCAACAGGTGGAATATGTTAGTCCTGAAGAAGCTTTAAAAATGGTGAAAAGCGGCAACCGGTTATTTGTGCACGGCAGTGCACAAACGCCTAAGTACCTGTTACATAACCTTGCTAAACAGGCCGGTCGTTTAAAAGATGTGGAACTGGTGTTTATTACCGTACAGGGCGATATTGAAGTGGACAAACCACAGTATGAAGATAATTTTCATATCAACTGCATGTTTGTTTCCAGTTCTGTTCGTAAGGCAGTAAATGAAGGAAGAGGTGATTTTATCCCGGTTTTTCTCAGCGATATTCCCGATTTATTTAAAAAAGGAATTATGCCTATTGATGTGGCATTGATACAGGTATCCCCTCCTGACCAGCATGGATATTGTTCCCTCGGTTTATCAGTTGATATTGCCCGTTCAGCCGTAAACCTCGCCAAACATATTATCGCACAGGTTAATCCTAAAGTTCCCCGTACACATGGCGATAGTTTAATTCACTCCAGCCGCATTGATAAGTTTGTGTATCACGAAGAGGACTTACCGGAAGTAAATTACGGGGGAGCTGTAGGAGAAAATGAAATGAAGATTGGAAAATACGTGGCAGAGTTAATTGAAGATGGCAGTACGCTGCAAATGGGAATTGGCACTATCCCAGACGCAGTTTTAAAATGTTTACACAACCATAAAGATCTTGGTGTACATACAGAAATGTTCAGCGATGGTATTATTGACTTGTTTGAAAAAGATGTAATCAATAACAGTAAAAAAAGAATTCACCCCAATAAAGCAGTAACCGGTTTTGCCCTTGGTACAAGGAGGTTATATGATTATGTGCATGACAATCCTGCCTTTGTATTTTTAGATATTGATTATGTAAACGACCCGCATGTTATCCGGAGAAATCCTAAAGTGATTGCCATTAACAGTGCTATTGAAGTAGATCTTACCGGGCAGGTTTGTGCAGATACTATTGGTACGCTACAGTATTCGGGTATTGGCGGGCAAATGGATTTTATGCGTGGTTCCGCCTTAAGTGAAGGTGGCAAACCCATTATTGCCCTTACATCAAGAACACAAAAAGGCATTCCCCGCCTAGTTCCTTGTTTAAAACAGGGAGCAGATGTGGTTACTACAAGAGGCCATGTGCATTATATTGTTACCGAGTATGGTGTTGCTTATCTGTTTGGAAAAAATTTACGGCAAAGAGCCAAAGCATTAATAAGTATTGCTCATCCCGACGACCGGGAAATGCTGGAAAAGGAATGCTATATCCGGTTCAAACACTTTTAATTCGTCTCAGTCATTAATTGGTTTAATTTTTCCCGTGCATGTTGTTTAACAGCCGGGAAAAATTTTTTATAGCATTCATTTAAAAAATCATAATGTATTTCAAACAATTCAAATGCTTTACTGCTTTCTGTTAAATAAGCAGACCGCCGCACCACACCTCCAAAACTTCTTTCAATTCCCCACCTAAACCGGTAATTATATAACCAGTTTTGCTGCTGCATGTATGGGAACATTTTCTGAAACCGTTCCGGAAATACCGATGTATAATTAGTAAGCTGATGATAAGTGGTTTGCGTAAAACTCAGCAGTAATGTATCAGTAAACTCATTAGCATCAATAGCAAGAAAATGATCATACACCACATCCGTAAACGCCCCTGCATATAACCGGTAATCTGACCTGAACACTTCTTTGGCATCTTTTGTAGATGGATGATCATCTGTAAACTCATCTATAAAGCGGTGCAGGGTAATTCCTTTTTGTATACCGGCAGAATAATCAAATTGCTTTTTCCCTTTTACAAAATCACTGATCATATTACCCACCAGTATCTCCGGTTCATTGAAAGAAAGATATGCATGTGCCAGGTAGTTCATACCTGTCAAGATAAGAAGAAAAAATTGTTAACACTTTCCATCAATTTAACGAATAGTTAGTCCATAAAATGTAACTAAAAGCAAAAAACCTGGAACATAATACCTGTCGGCATTCCGGGCTGATAATTATCCTGTATAGTGCCGGTTAATTTTACCGTTTATACTTTCAATTATGTCATGAAAAGTTGTTGATCACAGCCTGCTTGACTTGTCTTAATTGCAGTAATAGTTTTACATCACAATCAATTATTCAACAATTAAAAACCTTTTGCCATGAAAAGTATAGCCGTATTTACGCTTGCAGCCATGTTCACATTAACTTCCTGTGCTATTGATGGTCCTCCCATAACAGCTGCAAAAAGTGAAAAGAATATTAACAAAGAAGCAATGGCAAATTTTGCCAATGAATTTAAAAACGCATCTGATGTAACATGGGATAAAGAGGAGGACTTTTCGTTTGCCCATTTTATACTGGGCAACGAAAGGCTGGTGGCTGCTTATGATGAAACCGGGAAACATATTTCCACCTCCCGTTTTATTGAGTTTTCTGAATTACCGCTGGCAGTAACGCTTAATGTAAAAGAACGTTTTCCGGAAGCAGTAAAAATTGGCCGGGTGGCAGAAGTTGTTTTTGATAATTATGCATCTTATTATTTTACCATTGTCACCAAAAAACAGGTACTCCGTATTAAAAGCTCCGCTGATGGTTATATCAATGTAATGGAGAGGCAGAAAATTTTAAATCAAAAATAATTTATAAGAAATAATAACTGTTAAAGGGAGGTTTGGTTTCTACCATTGGCCCGAAAGGGCCAATGGTTCTGTTCTTCTCTTTCAGCATTTCACACCTTTTTTTCTACTCTTCGTCAGGCTTTATGCAGGGCGAATAAAATGCAGAAAATATATTTGTATTAAATTAATTATTTATTTAAACCTTAAGTTTATGAAAAAGATTCTTGTAATTGTTCTTGCTGTTATATTTATGGGTACTGTTGCTGCAAAACCTGCAGTAAAACCTGAAGCCCGGGTATTAAGCGCTTTTCAAAAAGATTTTATTGGCACTGCCAATGTCAACTGGAGCAGCGATAATGAGTTTTATTATGTAAGTTTTGAAATGAATGGTGAAAAAATTCATGCCGTTTATACAAAAGAAGATGCCTCGTTTGTTGGATATGCCAATCTTATCCGGGAGGACCATTTACCTTCATTGCTCAGAAATGAATTAAACAGTCATTTCAGTAATTACAAAGTTTCGGGCAGGGTGCTGGAAGTGGTTTATGAAGATTCTTCAGCGTACGAACTCGTGCTGGAAAATGAAAAAGAAATTATCAGGGTTCGTTTGCAGGATGATACCACTACTGTGTTAAGCAGGCTTAAAAAAATGTAACAGAACATTGAGTAATATGAAAGGGCTTCTCAATAAGAAGCCTTTTTTTCAGGTGCAATCTTTACACAGTCCTTTAATTACTACCTGTGTTTCTTTTTTTAAATACCCGGCGGGTATCAGCACATCGGGTACATGAACTTCATTTAAACATTCTGTTTTACCACATTTACTGCATACAAAGTGAATGTGATCGTCGTGGTGATGATTTTCTCCGCAATTGTCTTTGCACAATGCATACATAATGGTATTATCATCAGTAGGGATTGTGTGAACGATTCCTTTTTCTACAAATGTTTGCAGAGTGCGGTAAATTGTTACCCGGTCAAAATGTTCGCCGGACCGCCGTTCAATATCGGCATGACTTAACGCACCTTTTGAGTTAAGAAAGAGCGTTAATATCTTTTTCCTTCCGTCGGTGACACTCAGGCTTTTGTCACGGAGAACCCTTTCAAGGTTTATTTGCATCGCAGGATGGGTTTATGGTGTTGAGTTATTCGCCCAGCAAAGTTTTTATGTCTTTCATAAGCTGTAGCAACTCTTCCTCTTTTAACCCGTCGTAAATACCCCGCACTCTTTTTTGTTTATCTACCAGCGCAAACAACTGAGTATGTATAAACTGTTCCTCAATTTTTGCTTTATTATTATTCTGATCGTCCAGCAAATAACTTTGCCGGGCAGTGCTGTATAAATCATCTTTTGTACCGGTTAAAAACCACCATTTCTTAACATCAACCTTTAAAGAATCAGCATAGTGTTTTAACCTGGCTGATGAATCTCTTTCCGGATCAACTGTATGACTAAGGATTAAAAAATTTTCTTCCCCTTTAAACTTATCATATACTTTTTCCATGTTGCGGTTCATTTTAGGGCAAATTCCTTTACAGGTAGTAAAGAAATATTCCGCTACATAAACCTTGTTTTGCACATCCTGTTCCGATACGGCATTACCATCCTGGTTTAAAAATTTAAACGGTTTAACCTGGGTTAATACCGGAAGTTTTGCTCTCCAGGCATCTGTACCCCAAAAGGCCGCCACATAAAAAACTATTATCAAAACCAAAAAAAATAGTGTGTACCAGCGAATTTTCTTCTTCATAGAATTATCTTATGGCACACAAAGTTAGCTGTAATGTGATAATTGTCTTTCGTACTAAACTGGAAATATAAACCTGCAGGAATCATTAGAGGCTAAACTGATTACTGTCTATTGTTCTCAGAGGGTAGTAAACAAAATTAAGTGGTTTTTATGTAAAATAATATCCATTAACCGGGTGATTGGTAAATTTTCAACCGCCCATGGCTCATTCAGCTTTCTGTGAATAGCTGCCGGAGAAAAAATACTTCATCATTACCCAATACGAAAAATACAAACCCACAGCAGATGCCAGTATATCATAATAATCAAATGTTCTTCCAAATACAGGTATTAACTGCAGGTATTCATTAATGACTAATAATAAAAAACAAAATATGCAAAACCAACGCATGAAAACCACATTGCGTAAATCAATGTATTTTTCTAAAAGCCAGTTGGCTCCTATGGGCAACAGCATAGCACCTAATAAATTGGGTGCAACCCCTAACAAAAAAGTAATTACCGGATTAAAATGAAACCATGGACGAACAGCCCATTTAACCGTCCATATAAGCAGCACACCAATAATGGTGATCCATTTACAAAGAGTTTTTAATTCCATGCGGTTGCTTTGTGGGTTAAATATACAGGTAAAGCCAACGGTTGTTATCAGTGCCTGCGGGTATTTTTCAGAGGTCTTCGTTTTTCCATAACCTCAAAAAATAAAGAATAAGTAAAACAAGGCTAAGTACGGCAAAACAATAAAATAGAATATTCCATAGCGTTATTTCCTTTTCAGGAAAGCCCAGTTCTTTATATATGCCGAGATACATATTAATAACAAGCCATACAAGAGCTCCTGAAAGTGTCCATACTACTTTCTGCAAAAAACGTTTTACTTCGGGCTCCATTTCACTCATGAACGATGGGATAACTATTGAAGTTCGATTATTACAGGGGTTAAAACAAATTATTTTATAAGAAGGTTGGCAAACGCAGTGGAATCGCCATTAAAAACATTAAAATCAACTTTTGACAATATACCATTCACTCTCCCGGCCTCATTATGCTGCCAGAAGTTCCAGCTCCGGGATGTTCGTGGGCCCGATGGTTGCTGGTAATGCGCCGCCCAGAAAAGATATTCATCAAAATAACCGGCTAAATATTTTTCATAAAAATCAACATTGGAATAAATGATCGGCTTTACACCAGTTGAATTTTCTACTTCAGCCAGCCATTTTTTTATTTGGCTGCGCAATACTTCTGCTGATAAATTTCCTCTTTCCTCTACATCCAGCACAGGCGGCAGGTCACCTTTGCTAAAGCTTACCAGGTCTAAATAATTCTGTGCCTGTATCACCGCATTTTTTTGTGGATAGAAATAATGGTAAGCCCCTCTTACTAATCCCAGTTCTTTGGTCTTTCGCCAGTTTCTTCTGAACTGAAGATCTTCATCCGTTTCGCCTTCTGAAGCTTTAATAAAAACAAAATTAATTTTCACTCCTGCTACTTCCATATTTTTTACTCCATTCCAGTCTATCACCTGCTGGTAACGGGACACATCAATACCATGTATAGAATAACCGGTTGGGATAGGAATACCAAATTCTTTATACCTCGCCAGTGATGCTTTTCGCTCCAGCCACCAGTCGTATGCATTAAAACTAATAACAGTAATTAAAGCTGCCGCTAAAAACAACAGCGCAACAATCCACCCTTTATTCTTTTTCTTTTTTGCCATGAGGAAGCGGTGCAAATTTGCCGATAATTGTTTTTGATTGCAAGTAATAGTTTTTAAATAGTTGCTAAAGTGATGAAAAGTTTTTCAAACCGGGGTTGAAGTTGAATTGCTTAACTTGCCCGACTGATATGTGGATCACCGTTCCTTTTATATTGTTGTTTATTTTGTATGCATTACTCCTTTTCTTTTACCGGAAAAGCTGGCAGCAAATGCCCGAAGTGGAGGTGGAAGAACGTTATTCACCACAAACAAGCATTTCAGTTATTATAGCCGCCCGTAACGAGGAAAAAAATATAGCTAACTGCCTGTTTTCTGTTTTAGAACAACATTTCGATCCGCAGTTATTTGAAGTCATTGTGGTGGATGACCATTCGGAAGATCATACTGCTGAAATTGTAAACCGTCTTTGTACTATTTATTCCAATCTATCCTGCATCAATTTAAAAGCACAAGAAAACATCATCGCTTATAAAAAGAAAGCCATTACCACAGGAATTAATAAAGCAAAAGGTAAACTGATTGTTACCACTGATGCGGATTGTATTGTTCCGGAAAACTGGCTGAAGAATATTGCTGCTTTTTATGAAAATAAAAAGCTGGTATTTATTGCCGCTCCTGTTGTGATTGCTCCCGGCAAAGGGTTAGTGAAGTTGTTTCAGTCGCTTGATTTTTTATCGCTGCAGGGAATTACCGGGGCTTCAGTGTTTGCACAATTTCATACCATGTGTAATGGAGCCAACCTTGCATATGAAAAAAAAGTGTTTGAAGAAGTAAATGGGTTTGATGGTGTAGACACTATTGCCAGTGGTGATGATATGCTGCTGATGCATAAAGTATTTTTAAAATATCCTGATAAAGTACAATACCTGAAAAGTAAAGCGGCTATTGTTCAAACAGCTCCTGCAAATAATTGGGCTGAATTTTTTAATCAGCGTATCCGCTGGGCCAGTAAAGCCGGCAAGTATGATGATAAACGAATCTTCTGGGTTTTATTACTTGTTTATTTGTTTAATCTCAGTTTCCTCATAATTTTTATTACCGCATTTTTTGTGGGAGAATTTTGGATGTATTTAATAAGCCTGTTATTATTAAAAACGCTGTACGAATTATTTTTTATGATACCGGTGGCAAAGTTTTTTAATAAGGAAACCCAGTTATGGTGGTTTCCACTGATGCAGCCGTTGCATATTTTATATACTATCACTGCTGGTTTGTTGGGCAGCATTACTACTTATACATGGAAGGGCAGAAAAGTAAAATAAAAATACATTCCTGCTGCAGAGGCGTTTTAATATTCCCGGTATTCTAATTTATTATTTCACTTTGTTTTTCTGTTTTCTATCTTTTTCTTTTCCCATTACCGCTTTTCCCATTACCGCTGTCTCCATTACCTTGCTTCCCTTTTATTTCCTGCCGCCTGTACATACCTCCATTGTACTGACTGTTATTATTTCTTCTTTGATAAAAAGGTTTGTCCTGTTTTGGTGGTAAATACTGCCGGTTATTAGTTGGCGGTAAATTATTTGAGTGATTGTTATTTATATAGCCTTTTCTTTGTTCAAAAGTTTTTGTGTTATTAAACGGTTTGGTTTGTTGCTGCGTTACCGTTTCATTGGGATTTGCAGGATAATTTTTATTCGATTTATCATTTTGTTTTCTTTCATTATTTACCGGGTTCCCGGCAACATTATTATTAGTCTTATTATTGGTCAAAACTGTACTTTTGGCCGGTTCATTGACTGCAGGGCGATAAATATTCAGTTGCTTTTTAGTCATACCGGCATTTTCGGGATGCTGTACATCGTTCATGTGTACCACTGGCAATTTAACCCCGCCCACTTTTTCTACTTCCCGTTTTCCGGGTCCTGAATAATAATTTGTTTTGTTGATATTATAAGTGTTATTGATTACAGTGGTATTATTGATAATCGTGGTATTGTTTACATTATTTATGTAATAATTATTAATTTGAGGGTGCCCCATGTATCTACCCGATACAAAACACCAATGCTCTGCGGGAATTACTCCAAAAGATGCCCCAACACTTATACTAATACCCGGTGCCAGGGGGGCCCATCCATAATAGCCTCCACCGCTACGCCAGCCAACCCATGCAGGTGCCCATTCATAACCCGGTACCCACATCCAACCCCAGCCACCTTCGTATATCCATCTGCCATAATGAAACGGTGCCCATCCCCAGTCGTAGCTGGAAACCCATGTCCAGCCATAATCAGTATATACCCAACGACCACCTGTGCGGTAAGGAACAAAACCGGCTTCGCTGCATATCCAAACCCTGCCATAAGTGCCATACTCAACCCACCTACCATAAGGATTTAAAGCACCATAGAAATCATTAAACCCTATAGAAACATTCACTTGCGGGGCAGGAGCTTCAACTACCGCCTGAGATGAACCACATGATGTAAATGCGGCTGCAATAATAACCGCCATCACTATTGAATAATAAAACCGTTTCATAAAATGCTTTTATTTTTTTCAAAAATGTTGAGGAAACGATTATTAGACCGTAGAAAATTGAAAAGTCTGTTAATCAGATGTAAACGCTAATAAAAAAGGTCCTGTACCAGTATTAATTAAACTCATATCTTAGGTGAGTGAGTAATCAATCGTATTCATTTACACAGGCTGCCTGGAAAAGGTTAAAGAAGAATAAAGCGGCCGTTACGGGATTAGTTATAATTCTTGCTGCTGTTTTACTGGCATTTATTTGTTATTTAATTGCACCCGATTCAACCCCCAATGCTGATCGCCAAATTGTAGAGATACAAAGCAGGAAGCCTGGATTCAGCATACAATTCTTAAAACTTCCCAAAGAAAATTATACTGATGATACTTCTTTTTTTGAAAGGATTATTACAGGGAAAAAAGATGCATACACCTATATCCCAATTAATAGTTATAAAATCAACGGCGATAAAATCTCAGTACAAAAATTTATTGATGATGGTGTGGAAGAAAAGAAAGAGTATGTTATTTCAGCGTTAACGAAAAACACTTCACTTACGGCTAATGATATTATTATTAAAAAAACATTTTGGTTAGGAACCGATAAATTTGGCAGAGATATCTTAAGTCGTTTGCTGATTGGTATAAGAGTAAGTCTGAGTGTTGGACTCATCGCTGTACTCATTTCTTTAACGATTGGAATATTACTCGGTTCACTGGCCGGTTATTTCCGTGGTTGGGTGGATGAAGTGATCATGTGGTTTATTAACGTAATCTGGAGTATTCCCACTTTATTATTGGTGTTTGCCATTACCCTGGCATTGGGCAAAGGTTTCTGGCAGGTATTTATTGCAGTAGGGTTAACTATGTGGGTGAGTGTGGCGAGGCTGATTCGGGGACAAGTACTCAGTCTTCGTGAGCTGGAATATATTGAAGCAGCTAAAGCATTAGGTTACTCCAATGCAAGAATTATTATTCGACACATACTTCCCAATGTAATGGGACCTGTTATTGTGATTGCTGCTTCAAACTTTGCCACCGCTATAGTTATTGAAGCTGGTTTAAGTTTTTTAGGAGTAGGTGTACAGGCGCCGCAGCCAAGCTGGGGGTTAATGATCAATGAGAATTATAATTTCATCATCACCCATAATCCTTTTTTAGCCATTGCACCGGGCATTGCTATTATGATCTTAGTATTAGCTTTTAATTTACTGGGGAATGGTTTAAGAGATGCACTGGATGTAAAAGGAAAATTTTAAGCAGGAATGATTCCTTTGTCTTCGTCTCTTGTTTTATAATCAATGGTTACCAGCAAACCAAGACACACATAAAAAAGTCCGCCTATTTTATCAGTTTCAATCAAATCACTCAGCATAATTACCGTAATGATCATTGAAAGAATTACTGCAATACTCAATGACACTTCTTTATAAAACTCATCTTTTATCCGGTGATATAAGTTTTGTGCATATAAAAACATATAGAATAAAAGAAGATAGAAAATTATCATGCCCGGTATTCCCTGTTCAATCATCAGCAATAAAAAATAATTGTGTACTGATGAATGGTCAGCATTATTACTCACCCATGTTCTGAATCTTGGATCAGCAAACCGCTTATAGTTTGCATAAAAATTGTTGGGGCCATAACCGGTAAGCGGTTGATGCATACTCATGCGTACACCGGCAATCCATCGGTAAAAACGTTCTGCATTGGATACATCTCTTAAGGTATACGTCGCTACAATGTGTTCGCCAAAATCTTTATGAAAGATTGTTTGATCATGATCAGGAGCAAACTTTAAATAATTGTCATTTACTGATAACAAAGCAACACCCAGTAATACCACCAGTGTAGCAAGTTGCAATATTTTTTTAAGCTGGTTTTTTTTAACGATATAAAAAGTAGCCAGCCCCACTATTAAAGCCAGCCATGCTCCTCTAGCATAGGAAAATAGCAACCCAATCAGTATAATGACGGTTACCCATTTCCATAATTTCTTATTTAAACCCGGTGTAAACTTCCTGATGAGATAAAGCATGGGAACAACGCAAACCAGCAAAGAAGAATAGTTAACATGGTTACGGAAGAAAGGATGCATTACATGGTTGGCTTCAGCAAAACTAAAGCCGGCAAAAGAATGATTGTATAAAGTCCAGACAGTAATCACCAGCATCGGAACTACATAACACAGTGCCAGTAATGCAAAATCTTTTTTGGTACGCACCAGTAATATTGTTCCAAACACAAATGATAATACATACCAGCTTTTAGCCAGCAGGAATTTTATGGATACTTCTTTTTCATAAGCAAAGAAAATGGTGATGAAAATCCAGGTGAGTTCTAAAAAAAGTAATTGTATCAGCGGATGTTTGATGTATTTTTTTATGGTTGAGGGATCATACAAAATATATAAAATGATACAGCCTGCTAAACCCACCATCATTGGTTCGTCCGGAAGGTCGGTTGATAAAGTATCGGTTACAGCATACTCAACAGAGAACGGAATAAAAAACAGCAATAAAAAGAACAGCACTTTAATATCATAAAACAATACAAAGAGTACTGCCAGTATTGCAAATGGAATATAAACAAATGACGTTTCCTTCAGCAGGAAAAAGCTGATTACACAAATTGCCAGTAACAGGGATAAACCCCAGAAGATTCTATTGGCGTTTGTATGGGAAACGGTAAAAGTCATTTATTTATCCCTGCGTAAACGGTTTAATAATAAAGCAGCCAGTACGCTAAAAAATAACGACAACAAAAATGCCATGATAACGGATGGAAGTCTTTTTGGACGATCTGTTTTCAATGCTGGTGTGGCATATTGAATTACATACACACTGCTTACATCGTTCATACTAACTTTAAACTGGTTAATCAGAATATTATTCTCTTCAATCTGCTTTAGCAAACTGTTTTTTCTTGCCAGGTTTACCTCGGCAGGTGTGCCGGGTGCAGGGTTTTCAATCAGTTGTTTTACTTCCGTTTCGTTTGCTTCCTGTTGCTTTTGCAGCTTTTCTATTATTTGCTTTTTTGCCACATTAGACATTTCAAGACTGCGCTGGTTAATTTTATTTACCACTGCATTAGCCATATGGGCTGCCAGCATACGGTCTGTATCCCAAATTTTTATTCGCAAATGACCCAACTCCGTTATATAAACATCTGATTTTTCTTTAAGCTCATTATAAGCGGCTAATCTGCGTCGTGGATTTGTTTTACTTATTTTATAATGATCTTCCAGTTTGAAACTGTCAATCAAAAACATTTTCATTGTATCAATTCTCGACATCTCATACAAGCGGTCATTATCTGGCCCGGCACCATAATAACTGAACTGTTGTTCAAATGTAGTATTGAAGATATTACTGCGGTCGCCAAGATTAGGATTAGCCGCTACCACCGTTGCTTCGGACAGGTATTCTCCCGGAATCATAAAAACAATACCGGCGGTTATACCCGTTACTAAAATAACAGCTGGTATAATTTTCTTGCGCCAGTTCCACACCACGTTCACAATATCCATCAAATTAAAAGAAATGATCTTATCCATGGTTACACATTAATGGACTAAAGTAGCTTATTTTTCGTTTATAAGATTTAAAAAGGAGCGGACTGAAAAGATCCGTAATAAATTCATTATAATGAACCATTCGCAAACAACAATGCCCAGTTTTGCGGGGGTAGAAATGTTCATTTTACCAATGAAAAATAAACTTATTACAAGTACAGCCGTTATCATCAAATACTTTAGCCAAACTTTTGTATTAACCGAGTAACCGGTTTTATTTTTTACCGCAATTACAGTAAGTATAGCCAGTACCGACTGTGATGTGATGCCGGCAGCAACACAGGCAGTAGCGCCAAAGGCAGGAATAGCAAAGGCATTTATAAATAAGTTAAGTGCCGAAGCGATAATTACCAGCCACATGAATATTTTAATATTTCCTGAAGCAGTGAGCATCGTTCCATAAATATGGGTTATAAAATATGGAATAATAGTTACCAGGCACCACTTTAAAATTTCTTCAGCATACGCTGATTGGTGATGATATAATAATTGATATAATTCTTTATTAAGGAATAAAGCAACTACTGCCAGTAATAACCCGGCCGGTATCAGTAACTGGTGTGAAAAGGATAATGATTTTTGAATGCTTTCCCTGTCAGTAATATGTTTTGACCAGTAAGAAACCAATAGAGTGGCAAATAAATAACCCAGCATGTTGGCAGCATCCAGTAACCGGTAAGCGGCTGCATAAACTCCGGCCTCATACGCACCATTTGTATGAATACGCTCCAGCAAAAAAGCATCTGCCCGGTTATGCAAACCCATAAAGAATACAGTTAGTGCAAAAGGCAAACTTTGAATAACTATCTTAAATACTCCTGCCCTGTCTGCTGAAAATTGCTGTAATACTTTTCTTTTTAATAATACTGCAATACTTATTAATAGTGCAAAACCAACGGTAAGCACCTGCAGCCAGGCAAAGTCATCAACAGTAAAAGCTCTGTTAAACAATGGTGTATATAACCACAGCCCGGCTACAACAATCATCAATCCTTTATCAATAATGGAAAGAACAGCATCTGTTTTAAATAATTGTAAAGCCGATACTATACCTCTGGCAAAAATTAAAAAGCTGGTTAATACCTGCAGTGCTATCAGCAGAAATAATAATTTATGATCAGTTATTCCACTGCCGGTTGCTATAAAAAACAAAATGATGGTATATACAAATGAAAGAACCAGTTTTGCCACCAGTCCATTACTGCAAAGTGCCGGAAGCTGATCTGCCTGCCGGGCAATATTTCGGTTGGTAAAATTGGTAATACCCAAATCAAGCAGGATGTTGAATACAACAGACAAGCTGAATAATGAAAAATATTTACCATATACTTCAGCACCCACCACTACCTGCACCTGCCGGTCTATTCCAAAAACCCATACAGGTTTAATGATCACATTTAGCAGGATCATTAAAAAAAGTGATGTAATAAAATGTCTGCTCAAGTGAAATAGTTCAACAGTTATCCGGCCACCTGCACATTACGGTTAAAACTTTCGTCCAGTGAAATAAAGGTTTCTGTACGTTCAATACCTTTTATCTTCTGCAGTTCATCGTGCAGTACATGCCTTAACTGGTTCATGTCTTTACACACAACTTCGAGGAACATACTGTAATTGCCAGTGGTATAGTTAAGCCGGATGATCTCCGGAATTTTCTTCAGCTCTTTAGCCACCTGGTCATACAGCGAACTTTTTTCCAGAAAAATTCCCACAAAGGCGGTAATATCATAACCCAGTTGCTTAATATCTACATTGAGTTTAGTACCTTTAACAATACCATACTCCTGCAGTTTTTTGATACGCACATGAATCGTACCTCCGGAAACAAACAGCTGTTTACCCAGGTCGGCATACGATATCGCTGCATTTTCCATCATTGCATGGATGATCTGCAGATCCAGTTTATCCAAATTCAATTTTGCCATGTTTTTTCATTCAGTTTTTAGAAACAATCAAAAATATTTATCAAATATTTAGATAATTTCGATATTTACAAAATTTTTCTTTGAAAATATCCAAAAAACGATGGAATCCCTATAATTTTGACCCATCAAGTTCATTGAACATACTGTGGAGTGATGAAATTTTTGGCAGACATACCCTCTTGTCTCGGGGGTGGGGAATACAGGATAAACATAGCATAGAGCCGCCCGGCCGCAAGGCCTGGCGACCAGGGTCGACCACTGAAACTTTGTGCTACGGCTAACTGCCCCGTGGAGGTTCGAGTCCTCCCTCTACAGCAACTTATTAGTTCTTTAAGGTTAATGTTTATTTGCTTATGGCAAATTCCATGGCCAGCTTATACTGTGGGGTGATGAAATTTTTGGCAGACATACCCTCTTGTCTCGGGGGTGGGGGATACAGGACAAACACTGCGTAACGCCGATCCCGGGACGCCGGGACCGACTGGGGTTGACCACCAGTTAGGTTGAAGGTAGCTCCTTCTACAAATTTGCGCAGCGGCTAACTGCCCCGTGGAGGTTCGAGTCCTCCCCCTACAGCTGTTTTTCATGTCAGTATAACAATCTCGATCGCTTAATGAAGATGCTCCCCTCCCGTTCCCGGGATGGGGATTTTTTTTGGCCATTTGTCACCAAACAATAAAGATTTCTTAAAGTCTACTTACTTTATAGGATAAGTATTAATTTCGGGTGCTCATTTTAATTACCGTATGAAAAATTGTTGTTGTTGTTGTCACGGTTTTTATTGAAGGGATAAAACAATTTTATTCAGTAAGATATTTATTGCCCTTCAAAAAAAATGAAGGGCTTATTATTTAAATAACTCATTTATGGAAAATTATCCGGGTTATATCCTTGCCTCACATATTCCATCCCGCAATAAAGTAATTCAGTTTACAGAAGGATTGATTGATTATTTATTCCCCGTGGTTGAAGACGCAAAAGAGTTTTTAAAGAAACACGATTCTGTTCAGCTCTATTTAAAAAAACAACTCTTTGATATTTTAAAGCCCATTTCCAAACAGCACGATATTGATGTAATGGAAATTACTTCCCGCTATTTTGATTCACTGGAAGAAATAAAGGATACATTGATCAAAGATGCTAACCTTATCCTTGAATTTGATCCTGCCGCTTATTCATTAGAAGAAGTAATTCTTTCCTATCCCGGCTTTTCGGCAATCATTGTTCATCGCTTATCGCATGAATTGTATAAACTGAAAGTGCCATTAATACCAAGAATGATGAGCGAGTGGGCACACAGCAAAACAGGTATTGATATCAACCCGGGTGCTACTATTGATTCTCCTTTCTTTATTGATCATGGAACGGGTCTGGTAATTGGAGAAACAACAGTGATTGGTAAGAATGTGAAGATTTACCAGGGTGTTACATTAGGTGCGTTGGCTGTAAAAAAAGAAGATGCTCAATCCAAACGTCATCCAACTATTGAAGACAATGTGGTGATCTATGCCGGAAGCACCATATTGGGTGGTAATACAGTAATTGGTCATGATAGTATCATCGGCGGTAATACCTGGATCACCGAAAGTATTCTTCCATTCAGTATCGTTTATCATAAAGATCAAACCACGGTAAAAGATCGTAAAGATTTTAATGAACCCATCAATTTTATTATTTAAACAAACGCAATAAAAGATGAAAGCAATTAATGTATTACAAACCATCGGTAACACACCACATGTAAAACTCAATCGTTTATTTCCCGGTAATGTGGAGGTATGGACCAAAATGGAAAGAGCTAATCCCGGCGGAAGTATTAAAGACCGCATTGCACTTTCTATGATTGAAGATGCCGAACAAAAAGGTTTATTGAATAAAGACAGTGTGATTATTGAACCAACATCCGGTAATACAGGTATTGGTTTAGCAATTGTGGCAGCGGTTAAAGGATACAAACTGATTTTAGTAATGCCGGAAAGTATGAGCCTGGAAAGAAGAAGGCTGATGAGTGTTTACGGAGCAACATTTGAATTAACTCCAAGAGAAAAAGGAATGAAAGGGGCTATTGAAAAAGCAAAAGAATTAATTGCCGCTACTCCAAATTCATGGATGCCACAGCAGTTTGATAACGAAGCCAACATTGCGGTGCATATAAAAACTACAGCAGAAGAAATTGCTGCTGATTTTCCGGATGGATTAGATTATATCATAACTGGTGTGGGTACCGGCGGACATATTACCGGTGTAGGAGAAGTGTTGAAAAAACGTTTTCCAGGTGTAAAAGTATTTGCTGTAGAACCGGAATTGTCTCCGGTGATTAGTGGTGGCAGTCCTTCGCCTCACCCAATACAGGGAATTGGAGCCGGCTTTATTCCAAACAATTTACATACGGATATATTGGATGGTGTAATAACGGTAAGCAAAGAAGCAGCATTTGAATATGCACAACGCAGTGCAAAAGAAGAAGGAATTTTCGTGGGTATCAGCAGCGGTGCAGCGTTGGCGGCAGTGGCTAAGAAATTACCGGAAATACCAGCCGGCAGTAAAGTATTAACTTTTAACTACGATACTGGTGAACGTTATTTATCTATTGAAGGATTATTTTAAAATTTGAATTATGTCAACACAGCAAAACGCCACATTAAATGGAAATAAAGTAAGGATTGTTGCTTTTATAGTAGCAATAACTGCCATTGTCTATCTTATCACTGGAAATATTATACCCGTTATAATCCTTGTTATTGATTTTGCCATAAGAGCTTTTGGTTTCAGGCAATACAGTCCGTTTCGTTTTATTGCCGGCAAAATAAACAACGCCTTGTTTAACGGAGGCGGTAAACCTATATATGCACCACCAAAAACATTTGCCGCAAGGATAGGCTTACTATTCTCGGTAGCAATATTGGTTTTACATTTAACCGGGTGGTTGCTGCCTGCAGGCATTTTAGCAGGTGTACTTATTTCCTTTGCCTTATTGGAGTCAATTGGAAATATTTGTGTGGCCTGTTATATATATAGTTACATGCATAAAACGGGTGTACTGAAATCATAAATTGAATTAATATACTCCCAACTCCCGTGTTAATTGATACGGGAGTTTTTTATTATAGTAAGAAAGTATTTTCCCGTGGTCGTTTTTTGGCATTTTATGCTAAATTTATGAGTATAACAGTTCTTTGAAACCCTTGGAGGGTTTGAGTTTCGTTCGAAACCATTATCATACGTTTGGGTTGACAATGGCAGGGATAAGTAGTAAGGCAATGAGTTTTGGAAATCCTGAGAATAAGAAGAAATATAATGGCATTGAATATGAAAACTCATTTGATATAAATATTGGTGAAACTTTTTTTAGAACACATGACCCACAATTAGGAAGATGGTGGCAAGTAGACCCAAAGCCTAATGAAAATCTTAGCCCATATTGTGCAATGAATAATAACCCAATGTTGCTTAGCGACCCGATGGGCGATACTACATGGCTGTATAATCAAAATGGTATTTACTTAGGATTAGTTCCTGATAAACTGAAAAATCAGGTTCATTATATGAAAACTGAAGGAGACCCAGGAGCACAAATCAACACAAAAGGGTTAAGTAAAAAAGAAATAAATGAATTAGGAAAGAGTTTTAGGCAAAATTCAATTGCATTTATTGGGAATAAGACTGTTTCAGATATGCGTAAGATTAATGCACAATCAATGTCGCTTAACAGAGAGGTTGGTTTTGTCGGAAATGTTGGTAAAGACAAAGAAATACGACTAACGGCACTTCCTGCTGATAAAAGAAACGCTTCAAATAATGCGCCATTAGAATCTCAAATTGATACCAAATACCCAACAGCAGAACAGCAATCAAACTTATTTTTATTCGGGCATACACATCTGACACATGGTTGGACAACTCCTGACCCTAATCCACAAAGTGTTTTTGGAGAACCAAGCCCAAATTCTGGAAATCGTGGAGACTTCGGCAATTTTCTATATCGGAATAATAATACAGGTGAAAAAGGACCATCACCTGCATTGGTTGTTACTCAATATGGTGTTACTGTTTACGGCTCAAAACAAGATGCTTCGAATATCAGTTATCTATTGTACAAATCTTTAAAATGATAAAAATGCAGGCGTTTAAGTATTTTGTAATATTAATGATAATGTGTGTTTTTTTAGCCAAATGTGAAAACAGAGATAATGCACAAGTTGAAAAAGCCAGTTCTGAGATGTCTGATATTGATTCTTTTTCAAAGCAAGTGTTACAAACATTTGCTTTACCTTATAACGAACGCATGAAATTTGATAGTAGTTCTTTGGTTTTTTATTGTTTAAAGAGCTACGACACATCCTCTCTAATTGAAATCAAAAAACAGAAAGACGTAATTCGAGTTGCGTATTACGAAATTCTGCCCAATTATCATCGATTTGAAACTGATTACGCTGATAAAAACTCCAAACTTATTTTCTTTGAAGGATATAGTTTTACAATTGATTCGATTATATGGAAATCCATTATTGAACAGGCGAAAATAGTTTTTGATAGTAAAGAACATCACGATGGAAAAAAATACACTGATGGGGCAGTTTATGCTTTATATTATAATAGTGAATCGAAACATGGAGATAGTAATAATGAAGAACCTTTTGAAAGATTTAATTACTTTTTACGACTTCAATTTATAGATAAATATATTCAATTACGAAAGCCAATTATGTATAAGAGTAAATAGAAAGCCTCACCTAATTCTATCTCCGCAGGGTCTGGCCCAAGCCGACCTTGCGGAATCAGGATACAACAGATGAATATACAAGGGCAGGTGAATAGAGAACTATTGCAAAATGTACAAGGTTCAGACAGAGAAATAATAACTGCCGGGTTATTGCTAAATTTAAACTATGTCAGTACGCCGTAAAATATGTGAAAAAGATGGTTTGTACTTTATTACTTTCACCTG
>RXJG01000005.1:611799-617432 GCA_003963365.1 Sphingobacteriales bacterium | reverse complement strand
CCGTAAAATATGTGAAAAAGATGGTTTGTACTTTATTACTTTCACCTGTTACAACTGGTTACCTTTATTCGATATTATCAATGGATATGATTTAGTATATAAACAGATTGATTATTTAAAAAGCTGCGGGCATTACATAACAGGCTATGTCATTATGCCCAATCATATACATGCTCTTGTTGCTTTTAAAAACGCCGGTAAATCTGTAAATAGCATAGTGGGAAATATAAAGCGTTTTATGGCCCACGATATAGTGGAACGACTGGAGCAGGAGGGTATAAAAGAAATATTAAAGAGTCTTGCAGATGGCGTAAGCGCAGCAGATAAAAAGAAAGGACAGTTGCACCAGGTATTTGAGCCATCTTTTGACTGTAAGCGGTGTTACAGTGATAAACTGACCAATCAAAAATTAGATTATATGCATGGTAATCCGTGCAGGGGTAAATGGCAGCTATGTATTAACCCGGCAGAGTATAGTCATAGTTCAGCCAGGTTTTATATAACTGGTGAGTAGGAAGTGTACCCGGTTACCAGTTGGATGGAACTGAAGGATATTAATTTAACAGCACCGCAAAAACCTGGGCAGTAGTGCAACCACACCGCAGGGTCGGCTTGGCCAGACCCTGCGGGGATAGAATGGTGGTACTCCTATCGCTCAGCTTAATAAGTTTGATAAGTTGTAGTGATGTATTTGATTACTCCGAAAAGATTGACAATAATTACTACTTAAGCGAGGTTGATTCTAGAAGATGCCTTTCTATTGCATATAAAAGCAATACTGGTTCATTTATTCAGAGAGTACCAACCAGCGTTTTTGAATATGCCATTATTCCGGATAGTTTAATTGTTGCAAAATCAAAGAATAGCAACACCTCTAAGATTGTCTATTATATCATTAATGAAAAAAAAAGATTCTGACATAGCAGATAGCAAAGACTTTTTATTATGCCCACCTTTTGACGAAGAAGAGTATAATTTGGTTTGGAAACAAAAATTAAATGTGTACTTTAAAAAAGTACCTGAAGATTTTTTGCATAATTATAGGTAAGTTAAACTATAGTTTGATTGCCAGCAACCTCAACTAAGCGCAGATAAAACCTACGCTTAGTTGAGTATTATTTTTATAAACTACGACCAGTTTTAATATTACGGATATTCATCTTTTGCATCCTCACCCCGCAAACTATTCAAGAAAAGAGCAAACTTTTCATTTTGCTTTAATTATCGTCCATTAACTAATATCTCATATCCATTAGTACATATTTCTATTTTTAAATCATCTTTAGTTGTATAAATAAAATTCGCTTTAACATCAATATGCCGTTTTCTGTGAGAGTGCTTGATTGTATGAATAAATGATTTCTATCCCCGCAGGGTCTGGCCCAAGCCGACCCTGCGGGGATAGAAATGTAGTAACTACAAGCTAATAAAAAGAAATGGCGCAGGTGCAACCAACGCCGAGGTTGGTTTTATTGTTTATGAACTATGCTGAGTTGAGGTAGCGTATGCCAATCTTATTACCTTATCTAACTCTATGTATTAGAAGAAACCCATTCGTCAATATATTGTTCTAGCAATATTTCAAGTTCATCATTTTTATAATAATCATCTCGTATAAATATAATCACTCCATCATACACAGTGTACACAACTGAAAAAGATTCTCTTTTATCTTGAGCATTAGTAATAAAGATTTCTAAAAATCCGAAATTATTTTTAACCGGAGGTTGCTTGATTGATGGTGAATTATCAATATACTTTTTTGTTTGCTTAATTTGATAAAGGACCTTCTTAATTTTTATAGTATCGGTAATCACAATTTTATTAAATACGGGATTTATTCTATGATCAATAATTGTTATACTGTAATCCTTGAATGAGCTGTTATTTATGATTTTATCAATATTTTGTGAATTACAAGAAATATTAAACAGAAATAGTGTTATAACTATTATGAAAAAATTATTTTGCTTTTTCATTTTTATTGTTTTTTATCAAATGGAATTGAAAGCTCATTGTTTAGTGATGTTACGCTCCAATATTTAGTCGCTCCAACTGAAATCTTTGAAGCGCCTACTAATGGTAATAAAACACCCCAGTATAATTTAGTCCCATAATCTTGACCATTAGCATATGAATTTACAGTAGTAAATGCAAAGTTTCTAAACCCAACAGTATATCCTGTACTCATTCCGGTAAATGTATATCTGTCTAAGGCTTTGCCAATATTATAGTTAAAAAAAACGGATCCACCCAATATTCCTACAGAAGAAGCAAACCCTACATGGTATTCTGGCGATCTATAAAAGTAAATTCCCTTATCATTCCCTTTATTAATTAAGACAATTTGGCTGCTAAACCCACCGCCTGCTGTAAATAACGCCGCAGATGCACCAATGGTAATCACATAAGCATCTGCCCCATTATTTGCTACATTTGGAAAATTCAAAACAATAGGCCCAATCGGTTTATGAATTACAAAATCCAATGATGGAGCTGGGATTTCTGTATTAATTGTTTTATCTATTGGACTATTTTTTATAACAAGCAGTGGGGTGTACGTCTTTTTCCCTGTATAATTTGTGACACCATTTACAGTTATCGTTTTTCCTGACTCACTGGGATTTTCAGTAGTTGATGAAGAAGTATTATTTCCTTCTTTTGAATGTTGCTCTCTAAACGCCGCAGCTTGTTCCTCTGCCTTTGCAGTCCAATACTCCGAATTTACAGAACCTCTTTTTTTATCTTTCTCTTCTTCTTCATCATTCCAATCCGATAGACTTTGCTTAGGACTCATCCCATCTGGGTCAATAAATCTTAAAGGATTATTGTAAGCGTAATTATAAGCACTCCATCTCCTGTTAATTTCAGCCAAAGGATCAACAGTCATCCAACGTCCTATCTGGGGATTATAGTGTCTTGCCCCATAATCATATTCCTCCAACCCACTGCCATCAATAAACTCAGTACTCTGTAATTCCTTACCGTTGTATTTGTATTTGTTATTGGGTGTTCCAAGGTTTAACGCTTTGCTGCTAATCCCAGCCATTGTCAACCCAAACGGGTCATAATGTTTCCTTTATTCAAAGAACTGCTTTTGTAGCTACAAGCTACGAAAAAAGTACAGCGTAGGCCAAGCCATACGCCGAGTATTTTCTTTTATTTACAAACTAAGCCGAGAATGGGAATGAGTGGTAATCTGCACTCTGCACTTAGTTTATGATTCTTGTTTTCTATTTGATTTTACCTATGCACAAGTACGCTACACTCATTGCCCACCCAGCATACTTGCGCCAGATTGGGGGCTCTTGTTTTAGTTTACTTTTATAAGGACTGTATCAAACTTATTGTTGTTGTTCCTAAATCCAGTGTCACTTAATACCATTTGCAAAAGAGTGTCGTTTACAAGTTTCGAACTTTTTAAATAATTGTATTTGTCAACAGCCCATATAGGAGTGTCTCGCTTTGATTTCCTAACCTGTATTACATCATTAGTTGTAGCACCTAAACTAACATAGTAAATTCTGATTTTCTCTCCATTGCTTTTTTGATGCTCAGCTAATATCTTTTCGTCTTTATTAAACAGTGTACAACCACTAGTAAAAAAGACTGTTATTATGATTACTTTAAACGCTCTCATTAATCTTCCTCTTTAAGATTATTTTTGTTTGTGTTGTAATATTTAACTCCTGCTTCTATCCCCGCAGGGTCTGGCCCAAGCCGACCCTGCGGAGATAGAGGGGCTTGTGCTTTTAATATCACTTTATTTTTTTCTTATAATAAGGTATAAACTCTTGTGTATAACAAGCCTTATCAGTTTTAAATATACCTTTAGTAAATGCTTCTTTGTGTAATTCCGGTAGCTTCTTAAATCTTTTCATACGAAGTCTATCTACCTTCTTGAGAGTTTTAAAATCATAAATTCTGCTAAACATCATTATAACCTCTACCTCATCACATGTATCTGCAAGCTCAATAGTTGTTGGCTCCATTCCAGCGAACAAAAATAATAGTTTATTCACGGAAACAGGTATTTCTATTTGGAAAAAACCATTTAAATCTGTTCTGCCAACTTGAACTGTATCATTAATCATAATTGATGCTAATGGCACAGTTTCTAAATCCTCAGCAATAACTCTTCCACTGATTGTTTTATTCTGAGAATAAAGACTCCCTGTTGAAACATTAAATAGAAATAATAGAATTAGTAATTTTTTCATTTTACTACCGTTCTTTTTGGGGTATATATTTATCAGTATAATCGTATTCTTCCGGTTTTACCTGGCCTGTAATTCTATACAGTATAATAAAACTTGCGTTAGGCATTATTGACTTTTGTCCCCATCTAGTCCAAGTATATTCCAAAAAAAACAAGAACCTGGTTCAAGTATGCAGCTTGGCTTTGCGGGTTGTGTACTTGGACTTTCACCTGCTCTGGTATATTCATCTGTTGTACCCTGATTCCGCAGGGTCGGCTTGGGCCAGACCCTGCGGGAAAGAAAATCTGTTGACACATCCAAAGCGTTGGTACAACCAACGCCGAGTACTATTTTTACAAACTACGTCGAGTTTGGGTTTGAGGTACCTGAGACTGGATTTATTTTTTCGCTTATTGCTCTAAGAACAGAAGCAAACCTATCAAAATCTACATAAGTACAAATATGTTGTGGATTTTCCAATAATTTATTTAAAGAATCTATGTCATCATATAATGATCCCTCCAAAATTACATCGTTTTCATAATTAGCCCATTCATCAGTCGGAATAAACCTATATAAATCATCTTCCAAAATTATACTCTCTATATTTTCGTTTTGTAGTTTGGACATTAATCGACTAAATAATTTTTCAAGGGTCTTTTTTTGAATCTGCCTCATAATTTTTTTTACATTAATAGTTATTTTTTTAACTCTAAAAGTTGTTTATTTATTTCTTGCAGTTTTTGTTTAGCTACCTGTAATTCGTTTTGATTCTTTTTTAATTGTTTTTCTAACGCTCCACCCCATCTAGTCCAAGTATATTCCAATAAAAAACAAGAACCTGGTTCAAGTATGCAGCTTGGCTTTGCAGGTTGTGTACTTGGACTTTGATATTTTGTCAACCATAAACAATTGCTCAACTGGAATTCAATATCGTTCTTACAAATCATCTGTTTGAAGTTCGTAAATTTTTTCAGAACTATATCAGCATCAGAAACAGATTTTATGCTGTAACTGCCCATTTCTTTTTATCTTCCCGCACCCGATATGCTTAAACAACTGCTGCTGTTACCGCTGGTATTATCTGTCTCGCTTCTTTCGGCCCAAAAAAAGAACGACGCTTATTCCATTCACATCCACAAAACAACCAGCGAAATAAAAATTGACGGAGCTATGGATGAAGCTGCCTGGCAGGAAGCAGAAGCAGCTACCAATTTTTTTATGGTGTTACCGATGGATACCGGTCATGCAAAAGTGATGACGGAAGTCCGGATGTTGTATGATGCGGAGAATATGTATATACTGGCCACCTGTTTTCATAAACCAACGGTTCCCTACCGGGTAGAATCATTACGCCGTGATTTTGTATTTGGGAAGAATGATAATTTCCTTTTCTTTATTGATCCGTTTAATGATCTTACCAACGGTTTTACC
>RXJG01000005.1:74810-611749 GCA_003963365.1 Sphingobacteriales bacterium | reverse complement strand
CCGTTTAAAACTATCCGCTACAAAAAAGGAATTACCCAATGGGGAATCAACTTCAGCCGCCTGGATATTACCGAAGCAGAGAAATCAAGCTGGGCTCCGGTACCACGGCAATTTCCCACCGCCTCGCTGGCCTACACGGGTACGTTAGTATGGGATGCACCACCGCCGCAAACAGGCTCTAATATTTCTGTTATTCCTTTTGTACTGGCAGGCGTATCAAAAGATTTTGAAAACAAACAAAAACCGGTTTATCAAAAAGAAATTGGTGGTGATGCGAAGTTCTCTTTAAGTTCTTCATTAAATCTTGATCTTACTGTTAATCCTGATTTTTCCCAGGTGGAAGTTGACCGGCAGGTAACCAATTTAGATCGCTTTGAATTATTCTTTCCTGAAAGAAGACAATTCTTTTTAGAGAACGCTGATCTCTTTGCCAATTTCGGATACGCCACTATTCGTCCATTCTTTTCACGGCGTATTGGATTAGGTGTGCCTATTCAATATGGTGCAAGGTTAAGCGGTAAGTTGAATAAAGACTGGCGCATTGGTGTAATGGATATGGAAACCAAAAAAGTGGATGCTGCAGGTTTACCATCACAAAATTTTTCCATCATCGCACTGCAACGAAAAGTATTTAGCCGTTCTAATATCGGTGTACTGTTCATCAATAAACAATCTATCAATTACACTCCGGGAAAAGATACTTCCAAACCAACTTATTCCGATTATAACCGTAACATAGGTTTAGAATATAATCTTGCCTCTGCTAATAATTTATGGACGGGCAAAATGTTATTTATAAAATCATTTAGTCCGGGTAAAAGCACCAATGATTTAGTACAGGCAGCTCACTTACAATATAACAGCCGGCGCTGGTTGTTTTTATGGCAGCATGAGTATGTTGGAAAAAATTACAATGCAGAAGTAGGTTATGTACCAAGACAAGGTTATATAAAAATAAATCCTGTTGCCGGACGAACATTTTTAGTAAGAAGAAAAGCAAAGATCATCAGCCATGGTCCAAAATTCAGTACCACTGTTTTCTTCAATGAAAATTTTAAACAAACAGATAATGAAAGTTTCCTTTCTTATTCTGTTGCGTGGCGTAACCAGTCTACTTTTATGGCATGGGTGGCGCATGATTATGTAAAACTGCTGGCACCATTTGATCCTACCGTTTCCAATAAAGATACTTTGGCAAGAGGAACAGAACATAAATGGAATGCATGGGGCACGGAGTTTATTTCCAAACCACAAAGCTTGTTTACGTTTGGTTTCAGTTCACGATATGGTGGTTACTATGCCAATGGCAATCGCTTAAACCTTACCTGTGATCTGGGTTATCGCTTTCAGCCTTTTGTCAATCTTCAACTGAGCACCAGTTACAATCAAATTAATTTGCCACAGCCATGGGGAAGAACTACCTTCTGGTTAATAGGGCCAAGAGTAGATATTACCTTCAGCAATAAACTTTTCTTTACTACATTTTTCCAGTATAATGAGCAGTTAAAAAATATGAACCTGAACACAAGGTTCCAGTGGCGTTATAAACCTGCCAGTGATTTGTTTATTGTTTATACCGATAATTATTTACCTGCTCCTTTCAGTGTTCGCAACAGGGCGGTAGTGCTCAAGTTTAATTACTGGTGGAATTTATAATTGCCGTCTCACATTAATTATCTTTGCGGCCCATGGGTCAAAAAAAATTAATTCGTTTCGCTGCTATTAAAGAATTTCCCAATGTGCTGGAGTTTCCAAAAGAAATGAAGGGACAATGGAATGAGTTTTTTAAAAACAATAACGCCATAACACTCGAACTGGCCTGTGGCAAAGGTGAATATACCGTTGGATTAGCCCGTCTTTATCCTCAAAGAAATTTTATAGGGGTGGATGTTAAAGGGAACCGCATTTATATTGGAGCAAAAAAATGTTTGGCCGAAGGATTAAGCAATGGTGCTTTTCTCCGCACACAAATCGATCGTATTGCTGAATATTTTGCTCCGGGTGAAGCAGATGAAATATGGTTAACCTTTCCTGATCCCCAGTTAAGAACGGGCAAGCATAAAAAAAGACTGACACATCCTAAATTTCTGCGTTTATACCAGCAGTTTCTTAAACCGGGTGGTATCATTCATTTAAAAACTGATTCACCACATCTGTACCGCTTTACTAAAACAGTGATTGAACTTTATGGTCTTTCGTTGGTTAAAGACATTGATAATGTGTATGCCCGGGAAAATATTGATGAAGTGTTGAAGATAAAAACGCATTATGAAGGACTGGACATTGCACAAAGCAACCGAATATTCTATTTGCAGTTTAGATTACCGGCAGAAATTCCAAATAATGATGAAGCCTTAAAACAAAGAGTATTTGATGAAGAAAAAACTAATTGAGGGCGAAGATTTTTATTACAATACCTCAGGGTACATGGTGCTTACTGCGAAGTATCACTTGGAAAAAGGCAATTGTTGCGGCAATGGTTGTCTTAACTGCCCCTATGATTATAAAAATGTTCCCGAACCAAAAAGAAGCGAATTGCTATCTTTAAGGGAAGATGAAAAAGAAAAAGAGTTCTGAAAAAACCACTCCCAAAAAATCATTACCACCAGATCCGCTTATCAGCATAAGAAAAAAAGGAGAATCTTTTTTTGAAGATGTGTATGATGTGGTACGGCAAATTCCTAAAGGCAGAGTTACTTCTTACGGGGCGATCGCTAATTTCCTCGGCACCAAATCATCGGCAAGAATGGTAGGCTGGGCTATGAATGGCTGCGGACATATAAAACCGAAAGTTCCGGCACACAGGGTGGTAAACAGGCTGGGGATGTTGAGTGGCAAGGTTCATTTTGGTTCGCCAACACAAATGGAAGAATTATTACTAAAAGAAGGCATTAAAGTGAAGAAAGATATCATTGTTGATTTTGAAAAATACTTCTGGGATCCTGCTAAAGAACTTTTACTCTGATTGATTCATTTTGTCCACATCGCTGTCATCAACCATTAATTCTGTTTTTATTCTTTGCCTTATTGGGTTTTGTGACATAAACACTAAGATTAATATTACCCCTGCTATAATAAAACTGTAATTAACGGTAACTAAAAAGAATATAATACTTAACAGAGAAGCTCCTTCCAGCATTGCATATTTTGTAATACAAACTTTTCTGTATTCGTTAAATTTTTCAATAACCGATATGATTTCCCTCAATGATGCTAACTTTCTTTTAAATAAAGTAAATGCCATCAATACAGCCGTAAGGGCAATTACTGTATAAACTGTTTCAAAAATCTTTTCAGTACCTGCATCCAGCCCTCCGCTGAAAAGTCCAAATTTAACCAGCACAAAGGCCAGCAAAGCAAATAATAACTGACCGACCAGCAATGCCAGGAATAAAATTTGTAATGCTCTTATCGGTCCGTTCTTTTTTTCCATGCCTCAATTTAGTAATAAGGGCTGATAAGCAGATACACTACTACTCCTGTTATTGCCACATAAAACCAGATTGGCCAGGTGATCCTGGCAAGTTTTTTATGTGCCGGCCATTCTGCAATTAATGCACGATAAGCGGTAAATAAAATAAAAGGGAGAATAATGGCTGCTAAAAAAATATGAGTGATGAGTATAAAAAAGTAGATATACCGGATGGTTCCTTCGCCGCCAAACTTAGTATCACCTGTAAACAAATGATGACAGATATAAGAAATAAGAAATAAAACCGATAATATAATCGCCACTAACATTAATCGTTTGTGCCATAAAAACTTTCGCTGTTTTACTGCTGCTAATGCGGCCACCAGTAAAAAGGCTACGGTAGAATTTAAAATGGCATTTAATTTTGCGAAGAAATGCGGGTTGAAACCAAGATCAACATCCAGCTTAATTTTTCCCAGGGCCACCACGGCGGCAAACACTACAAAAGATACAACCAGGATAAGTAGTTTAGCCTGTTTATCATTTTTCTTTAATACAGGTGTAAGCATAAAATTTATATACTATAACAATTAATTACCGGGACTGTTTAAAACAGTTTCCTTTTGGGTTTTTGTTTATCTATTTCCATATTTAAAAACACCACATCATCTAACAGGCGCAGCATATCGGTACTGTCCAACCCATTATAGTAACCACGGATTACCCGGTTACGGTCCATCAATACAAATTTGGGAGTATGAATAAAATTAGAATCAACTCCTTCCCCATCCTGCAAACCGAGTTTTACTTCATTTAATGCAAAGTCATAGATTGTTTTTTTATTACCGGTAAGTAACCACCAGTTGCTGTGATCAATATTAAATTTATCAGCATACCGTTTTAAAACAGGTACACTGTCTCTTTCGGGGTCCACACTAAAAGAAAGAAACTGTACGTAACCCGGTGATTTTTTAAAAGACTCCTGCAGCTTATGCATATTAGCAGTAAGCTTTGGGCAAATAGATGGGCAACGGGTAAAAAAGAAATTAGCTACCAATACTTTTCCTTTTAATGTATCTAAAGAAACAGAATCGCTTAACTGGTTTTGTAAGTGAATATTTGCTACTTTATGCCAAACAGAATCCGTAATAATTTTCCCATCTTCTGTATGCGTACGCAGTGAATCCAAATAATAATGCCTTGGCATTATCTGTACTTTATCACCAAAAAATTTAAAGATGAGAAAAGCTGTTAATGGTAATAAAGCGGCTAATGACAAACCAAGTAATCCTTTCTTTCCCACGGGTGAAAATTTAGAGTGCAAATTTACGGATATAAAAAACCATCCCGCCGTTTGGCGGGATGGTTTTATTATTTAAATGTTATTATGATTATTTCAATGTTCCTTCTGAAGCCGGCCTGGCAACTTGCTCATGTTTAGCAGGATTTCCTTTATTATATGTTTTACGAAGGCTTCTCCAGCTATCGCCATCCCACAGGAAGGCAGCAATAAACCATACAAACAGCAACAAAGGCACAACAATGGTCATGATTAAATTACGGATTTCATCACCGAGGTGCATAAAGATGGAAACAATGTAAAACGCTTTGGCTAAAGACAAAATACAAATCACTCCTTTTACAAAAAGAATAGCACCGTGAGATTCTCCATACCACTCTTTTGCCAAACCAAAACCCAGCGCTAATTCTATCAATGTAATTACAGAAAGAATAATGGTGGTCTTCCATATTCTTCTCACCGTATCATCCCTGTGCGCAGGAGCAAAACTTATTTCTGGTGATGCTAATTGTTGATGTTCCATATTATAATCTCTTTATCTTTTTTGTTTGATTAAATTAAGTAGAAGCACAGGAATACAAACACCCATACTAAATCCACAAAGTGCCAGTATAAACCTGCTTTTTCAATCATTTCGTAATGACCACGGTTATGGAATACGTTTCTTGTAGTCATGATGTACATAATGATATTAATTACCACACCGCTAAATACATGGAAGCCGTGGAAACCAGTGATACCAAAGAAGTAACCACCAAACGCAACCGGACCGGGTGTTCCCACCAATTCACCATTATGCATTACTTGTGGTCCCCATGGATTATGACTTACTGTAGTATTCAATTCGTGGATTTGACCATCAATTAAAACTTTATGTGCACCCGTTAAAAGGTGTGTCCATTCCCATGCCTGGCAACTTAAGAACGCCAAACCACCGAGAATCGTCCACAGCATATATTTCTGTACACCTTTCTTATCCATATTATGCCCGGCATGCACTGCTAACACCATCGTTACCGAACTGATGATGAGGATAAACGTCATCAAACTCACAAATGCCAGTGGTAAGTTTGCTTCGTGCCCGGCAAATGGAAATGAATTAAACACATGGTTGGGATTGGGCCAGTATTCCTGGCTGAAACGGATGGTACCGTAAGAGATGAGGAAGGCACCAAAAGTAAAAGTGTCACTCATTAAAAAATACCACATCATCAGTTTACCATAGCTCACGTTAAAGGGGCTCTTCCCTCCACTCCACCATTTGTATTCCTGTGGTACTGCTGTTTGTGCCATGTACTAAGTTGTTTTAATTAAAAAGAAATCTATTTTATCAACGTAAAAAATATCACTAAATAAATCCAGAGCAAATCAACAAAATGCCAGTAAGTTGACACTACCTCAATCCCTACCGAACTGTATGTTCTCGTTTTACGGCTAAAGGCCCTGGCAAACATCACGATCAATGCTATTACTCCGCCAATTACATGCAATGCATGCAGGCCGATGATAACATATAAAAATGAACCGGCAATACTGCTGCGAAAAGTAATTCCCTGTGTCCATAATCCTTTAAATCCAAAGAACTGTAAGGCTACGAATAATGCACCGAGAAAAGCGGTTACCGTTATATATAAACGATACTTTGGCATTTCTCTTTGTTTGTGTGCTCTTACCGCCATCTGCACCGTAACACTGCTCAGCAGTATTACAACGGTGGAATACAGAAACAAAGCAGGTGTTTCTATATCCTGCCATCCTGCCTGGCTGCTTTTTACAATGAAGGCGCTGGTTAACCCTGCAAACATCATTACTATACTCGCCAGCCCCACCCACATGGCAAATTTATGCGGGTGAATTTTTTTTGATTGTGCACTCATACTCATCTCCATCTTTCAACTATCTTATAGTTTATCGGCCAATAAAGCCAGTAAAACTATCGGTAAATAAATATAACTGCTGAACATCACTCTTCTTGCTGCCTTTACATCCATTTCCCTGTATAACCGTATGCATTGCCACAGTATAAACAGGTTGGCAATGATTAAGATGATAAAACTTACCATTCCACTCATCCCGATAAAGTAAGGCAACAATCCCACCGGTATCATCAATATGGAATATAATATTGATTGTACAGCAGTAAATGTTGTTGGTCCTTTGTCAGCAGGTAATAATTTAAACCCGGCTCTTGAATAATCTGCATGTGCCACCCAGGCGATTGCCCAAAAATGCGGAAACTGCCACAGGAATTGTATTCCAAACAATATCCATCCACCCATACTCAAATCATTCGTTGCAGCCGTCCAGCCAATCAAACAAGGCAAAGCTCCCGGAAATGCTCCCACCAGTACCGAAATTGAATTAATCTTTTTCAGTGGTGTGTACACAAAAGCATACAAACCTAAACTGATGAGTGAAACGATAGCAGACAACGGGTTGAAATAGTAATACATCATTACCAATCCAATTACACCGGCTATGGTAGCAAAAGTCCATGCTTCATTAATACTCATGCGACCAGAAGCAACGGGACGGTTTGCCGTACGTTTCATTACTGCATCCGTATCTTTTTCCTCAGCCTGGTTAATGGCGTTGGCACTTCCTGTAACCAGCATGCCGGCAACAAAAAGTATGATGGTCATTTTCCAGTTGATCTCCGCTATGTTGGGAGCTAACTGGTAACATACCACGCAGCTAAATACTACTGTGAAGCTTAACGTAAACT
Source organism: Sphingobacteriales bacterium (assembly GCA_003963365.1). Taxonomy (GTDB): domain Bacteria; phylum Bacteroidota; class Bacteroidia; order Chitinophagales; family Chitinophagaceae; genus AWTP1-9. The sequence goes on along the minus strand of RXJG01000005.1, from coordinate 604,312 downwards.
TCATCAGTTGCATATAGTCTTTCACCTTTGCTGATAAAGACCAGCTATTTGTCAAAGAAGCTTGTTGTTCCATCCCCTCATTGTTCTTCACTCAAAAAATATTTATTTAATGATGCCCGCTTTCGCCAGCACCAATTGGTTCCGTTTGAGGAATGTATTCTCTGCCGTCCTTACTGTAATCATAAGCCCAGCGGTGTACTTCCGGAATTTCTCCGGGCCAGTTACCATGACCAGGATTGATTGGTGTAGTCCACTCCAATGTATTAGAGCCCCATGGATTGGGATTCTTCAGTTTTCTTCCCCTGAACATGCTGAAGAAATAGTTGAATACAAACAATATTTGTGTGGCAAATACTATCAGGGCAACGGTACTGATAAACTGGTTCAGACCATCAAATCCTTTTAAGAAATGCCAGTTGCTGATATCATAATAACGGCGGGGTGCACCGGCCAAACCCTGGTAATGCATTGGCCAGAATATTAAATAGGCTCCACAAATAGTTACCCAGAAATGGATATATCCTAAAGTATTGTTCAGGTAACGGCCATACATTTTGGGGTACCAATGATAGATACCGGCAAACATACCGAACATAGAAGCCACACCCATTACAATATGGAAGTGAGCTACTACAAAGTAAGTATCGTGTAATTGATAATCTAAGGCTGAGTTACCAAGATAGATACCTGTTAAACCACCGGAGATAAACAAACTCACAAATCCAATAGCAAACAACATAGCCGGTGTAAAGCGGATATTACCTTTCCATAAAGTGGTTAACCAGTTAAATACTTTAATAGCTGAAGGCACAGCAATTAATAATGTCAATAACACAAAGGCTGCTCCGAGGAAAGGATTCAAACCGGTTACAAACATGTGGTGTGCCCATACTAAAAAGGCAAGAATACATATAGCAAACAATGAGCCCACCATCGCCATATAACCAAAGATGGGTTTACGGCTGTTGGTAGATATAATTTCTGATGCCATACCCATGGCCGGCAACAGGATGATATACACTTCGGGGTGACCAAGGAACCAGAATAAATGCTGGTATAGAATGGCACTGCCACCTTCGTTTGGTAAAGCAGTTTGTGTTTTAGATACAAACACATCAGACAGGTAGAAGCTTGTTCCAAGGTGACGGTCAAACAATAATAAAATCGCACCACTTAACAACACAGGGAATGACAACACACCCAGTACAGCGGTGAAGAAGAATGCCCATATTGTCAATGGCAATTTGGTCATGCTTAATCCTTTTGTACGCATGTTCAAGATAGTAGCGATATAATTCAAACCACCCAGGAGTGATGATACAATGAACAATGCCATACTGATCAGCCAGCAGTCCATACCCGCTTTGGAACCTTCAGAAAAATCACCAATAGCACTCAAAGGTGGGTACGATGTCCAGCCCCCGCTTGCGGCACCTGTTTCAATAAAGAAGGATGAAATCATTACAATTGAAGCAGCAAAGAAGAACCAGTAAGATAACATGTTGAGGAACGGAGAAGCCATATCTCTTGCCCCGCACTGCAAAGGAATAAGAAGGTTAGAAAACGTACCGCTCAGTCCGGCTGTTAACACAAAGAATACAAGCACCGTACCGTGCATGGTTACTAATGCATAATAAAACTCTGGTTGAATTTTACCACCCTTTGCCCATTTGCCTAACAGGTCTTCCAATATCGGGAAAGTTTCATTAGGATAACCTAACTGTAAACGGAACAATACCGACATTAATCCACCGAGTATAGCCCACACAATCCCTGTAAAAAGGAATTGCTTGGAAATCATTTTATGGTCCTGGCTGAAAATATATTTCGTAATAAAGGACTCATGATGATGGTGATGCCCATGATGCTCTTCATGTACAAGCCCGGCAGGTGCATGCAAAACAGCTTCGTTACTCATAGTTTCTTTTTGTTTTTAGTTAAAACAAATATTTTTCAAATTATTTCTTTACGATTTTCATGTCTGCCGCTTTTACTTCTGCTGTTTTCTTTGCAGTACTGTCAACAGCCGCAGGTGGTTGTTTGGTTGGGTCTTTTTCCGGAAACGCAGTCCAGTAATTTGGTTTTTTCGTAGCTAACCAAATTTTGTATTCTGTTGGTTCATCCACCACAATCACGCCACGCATGGAGAAGTGCCCGGGCCCGCACATCTGGTCACAGGAAATTTCATATTGAAATTCCGGGTCATTCAATTTCTCTCTCATTTGCCTGGTAGTGAACTTGGGCGTAAACCACAACGTAGTAGGGATACCGGGAACCGCATCCATCTTCATACGGAAATGGTTTAACCCTACGTCATGCACCACATCCCGTGAATTAATTACCAGCTTACAGGGAACTCCCACGGGAATATGCATTTCAGATGATTCAATAATATCATCATAATTAGCTTTATCTTCCCAAATCTGTCCTAATGGGTTATTATTTTTATCACTGATATTTTTGAAATAAGTTTTACCCAGCACTTTATCTTTTCCGGGATAACGGTAAATCCAGTTAAACTGCTTACCGGTAATTTCCACCACTACGGCATCTGCCGGAGCTTCTTTGGTAAAGTGAAACCAGTTACGCAAACCAATTACCACCAGTATGGTCATAAATATTGCCGGAACAGCGGTCCATATTGCTTCTAATTTATTACTGTGGGCAAAGTGCACAGCTTTTTTACCATCTTTTTCCTGGTATTTGAAAGCAAACCAGAACAATAATATCTGGGTGATAAAGAATACTGCACCTGTAATGGCTAATGTCCACATAAACATGCTGTCTACTCTTTCGCCTTCAACTGAAGCAGAGCCCTGGGCAAACAAAGTTTTACCGGCATATAAATGATTGGTGTACCATACACCTACTAAACCCAGCACCAGGAAGCTGATTAATAAAAAGCCGTTGATGCGGTTGCTTTGTTTCCGCATTACTTCTTCACCTTTCAGCACACCCACATACTCGCTGGCCTTAGCAATCTGGAAGATTACCACATAAATCAGCAAAATAGTCGCAAGTACAAAAAATCCTGACATGACGTTAAATAGTTTTGTTCAAAGTTTTTTATCAATTCAATTACCACAAACCGGTTAAGTATGATGTACAATACTTTCTTTTACAAACGGGTGATTCTTTGGTAGCAAAGAAGCTTTTGTAAGTTTATTACCTGCTACAAGCATTACCAGTCCAATAAATCCTGCTGCCACACCCATATCAAAGAGGAACAGACCAATAGAGTTACCTCCATTTTCATCTCCCTTTAATGAACCTGGCATTATCATTTGATAGAAATCCAACCAGTGTCCAAATATTAATACTACCGACATAAACGTTACCGTGGCATAATTTCTTTTAGCACTGCGTTTCATTAATATTAATATAGGTGCCACAAAGTTGATAATAAGGTTAAGGTAGAAAATTCCGCTATATGGTCCTTTTAATCTCGGCTGGAAATAAACTGTTTCCTCAGGCTGGTTAGAATACCAGATCAGCATGTACTGAGAGAACCAGAGATACGTCCAGAATATTGAAAACGCAAACATAAATTTACCCACATCATGAATATGCTCTTCATTTACATATTCCAGGTAACCCTGGTTTTTAAGATATACAATAAACAACATGATCAGCGATAAACCTGCAACCCATGATGAAGCAAAAGTATACCAGCTGTACATGGTACTGAACCAGTGTGCATCTATACTCATTAACCATAACCAGGGAGTAGTTGAACCTACTGTTAATCCATATACAACGATGAACGCTGCACAAATGACAATTGTTTTCCAGAAATAAGATCTGTCGCCTTGTTCACCTGCATCTTCTGCTAAAGAAACTTTACGGTACCAATGGCGCAGCGCTATCCATGTTCCAATTACCAGTATCGTTGCAATGGAATAGAAAGTTGGGTTTAAAAACCCTTTCTTCCCGTTTAGTACTTTATCATGGGCAACATGCTCTGCATCTTTCCAGTGATAAATAGCCGTATTCTGCGAACCGAATACATATCCTAATAATACGACTAAAGCAATAGCTCCACCAATATATACAAAACCAGAGATAGCTTCGGGAACACGGCGCATGGCGGTTTGCCATCCACCCATTGCCATAGTAGTGGCACTAATAAAGAACATGCTGGCAATAGTAATCAGTAAAAAGAAAATACTGTTGTGCATTAAAACCGCCCAGAATTTGGTTACACCAAAAGAATTGGCATCACCGGTTGGCTTCAAAAAAACAAAACCAAGAACAAGAGCCAGCACACCTACGCCCATCAATGCATATGCCCATTGCTTGTAGCGGCCCGTCATTTCAAATTGTTCTTTAATCATCGAAGTTCGTTTATGAGTTTAGCGTTTACGTTATTTCATAACAGGAGTTGCTCCTGCGGGTTTTGCAGCAGAATCAGCAGCGGCTGTTGATGCACCACCTGCTCCTGCCTGTTTAGTTTTTATGTAATGAATAATCATCCACCGTTGCTTGCGGCTCAGCTGGGAAGCATAACTGCCCATCATATTTTTACCGTAAGTAACAGAATGGAACATGGTTCCTTCGGCCATGTTCATATACTTTGGATTACCTACTAACTGAGCAGGTGCCGCTGCATATGGACCGTTTCCTCCTTTATACAAAGGGCCATTACCATCTAATTTATCACCATGGCAAATTGCACAGTTGATGTTGAACAATCTTCTTGCTTCGTTTAACTCATCTGCTGTTAAAGCGGGTAATGGATTTTTTACGGTAGCAGATTGTGCGTATCCGGCTGAATCATTTTTCAGGTGGTAAGGCAATTCCTCACCTCTTGCAATTGTTCCGGCCACAGGCATATTGCTGTAGTGGATTCCCTGCTTGGCTAATTCATCAACCTGTTCCTGCGTTACAGAATATGTTTCGTAAGCACGGCTGTATGCCATATCGGGCATATATATTCTATTGGGCTTACGCTTTACATCGCTGCAGGCGATTAATGAAACCATTACTGCAACAACGGAAAAGATAGTTATGATGGATGTTCTTTTCATCTTGCTAAATTCTTTTATGCTTAGTATGCTACTTCTCTTGTTTTAAATAATTTGCTCGGTCTGTCGTAACGGCCTAACCACCAGCCCACAGGGGCTTCCTGTACATTTACTTCCACTGCACCATTACTGTTCAGCATTGCTTTTACTTCTTCTTCGTTTGTTTTAGCAGTGCATTCAATCACCATTACCATCAAATCATCAGTTGCTCTTTCGTGGAAGTGATGCTTCTTAACGAAAGGAGCTAACTGGCAGAGATAACAGAAAGTAAGCACCATACCTACAGCGGCAAACAATACCGTTAACTCAAAAGTAATAGGTATGAATGCCGGTAAAGGCAAGTGTGGTTTACCACCAATGTTCAACGGCCAGTCACTGGTAAAAATCCAGCTCATACATGTTAACGCAGTGGTCGTTCCGGTAATACCGTATATAAAACCGGCAGTATGCAGACTGGTTTCTCTCATACCCAATGCATGGTCCAAACCATGAACCGGCATGGGTGTATATACATCCTGGATTTTATAACCGGCAGCACGAACTTTCTTTACTGCAGGAAACAAAACATTCTCATCATCAAAACAGCCTACAACATATTTTTTTACTTGTCCCATATTTAAAAAATTCCAAGTTTAAATTTCATTTGTCTTCCTTCTCACTACCCGCTTCTCACAACTCACTTCTTCTAGTGTGCATGCGCATGTTCATGTGCAAAATGCTCCACACTTTCTTTTTCAATTACATCCATCTTCTCTTTAAAGCTTTCACCACTTGTTTTCAGCACATGCTTGATTTCGGCAATTGCAATAACCGGCGCAAACTTGCTGAAAAGGAAGTAACAGGTAAAGAATAAACCAAATGTTCCAAGATAGAAACCAACTTCCCAGATTGTTGGACGATAGTACACCGACCAGGAAGAAGGAATATAATCACGGTAAACAGAGGTAACAATGATTACGAATCGTTCGAACCACATACCAATGTTCACCACAATACTCATAATAAAAGTGAAAGCTACATTGCGGCGTAATTTCTTACTCCAGAACAACTGCGGAGAGATTACGTTACAGGTCATCATGGTCCAGTAGCTCCATCCGTAAGGACCGGCGATACGATATTTATAGAACGCATCGAATTCAAACTTAGAACCACCATACCACGCCATAAACAATTCAGTTAAGTAAGCTATACCCACTATAGAACCAGTCAGCACAATAACTTTGTTCATCGCTTCAATGTGACCGAGTGTGATATAATCATCCAGCTTCATTACTTTACGGGTAACCAGCATCAGTGTTTGCACCATGGCAAAACCTGAGAAGATGGCACCGGCAACGAAGTAGGGAGGAAAGATGGTAGTATGCCAACCCGGTACAACTGAGGTAGCGAAGTCGAACGATACTATTGTATGTACAGACAATACGAGAGGAGTTGATAAACCAGCTAACACCAGTGATAAACTTTCATGACGTTGCCAGTGTTTGGTACTTCCTGTCCAGCCAAATGATACCACACCATACCAGAGTTTACGGGCTTTTGTTTTTGCACGGTCACGAATGGTGGCAAAATCAGGAATTAAACCAGAATACCAGAATAAAAGAGATACAGTAAAGTAAGTTGATATCGCAAATACGTCCCACAACAGCGGTGAAGCAAAGTTCACCCACAAAGGACCACGGGAATTAGCATAAGGTAATACGAAGAACGCATCCCATACACGACCCATGTGAAAGATGGGGAACTGGCCGGCGCACATCACCGCAAAAATGGTCATCGCTTCAGCTGCACGGTTCACCCCTGTTCTCCAACCCTGGCGGAACAACAACAAGATAGCGGAAATCAACGTACCGGCGTGACCGATACCCACCCACCATACGAAGTTGGTAATATCCCAACCCCATCCAATCGTTTTATTCAGGTTCCACTGGCCGATACCATAAGTAACCTCACGATACACGGAGTAAACACCAAATAACAACAGGGCCACAGAAATGGTAAATCCAATCTTCCAGCCCGTATTGGCTTTTTCTTCTACCGGACGACAAATATCTTCTGTAACCTGGTGATAGGTTTTCTCCCCATCCACCAATGGTTCCCTGAGCGTTGATTCGTACTTGAGTAAAGACATATTTTATCGCTTTTGGCTTTCAGCTTTTAGCTTTTAGCTTTTTTATTTTTTTGTTATCAACTTCCGTTTCTATGTTCGGCGCCTGTTGTGTCACTCACTGCATCGTTCGGTAATTCTATTCATCCCGCCACTCGCCACTCACCACTCACTACTCACCTCTTAAAAATTTAATGTCCTGATGGAACCGCTTCCTTACCTGCTTCTTTCTTCTCAGCGCCTTCTTCTGCATGATGTTCCTCTTTCACTCCCACATGCCTGTCGGTATTACGAACTTTAGCCAGGTAGCTTACATTCGGTAATACGTGTAATTGTTCCAGCGAGTAGAAGTTCCTGTTCTTCTGTTCTTCATTACGTATTTTATAAATACGGCTTTCTTTATCGTTGTAATTACCAAACACAATCGCATCAGTAGGACAAGCCTGCATACAGGCTGTCTTCACCTCACCATCTTTCAGGGGGCGGCTTTCTTTCTTCGCCTTCAGTTTTCCTTCCTGTAAACGTTGTACGCAGAATGAACATTTTTCAATCACACCACGGCTTCTTACGGTAACATCTGGATTCAACACCATACGGGTTAAATCATCGTTCATGTCTAACACAATCGCATCCATTCCACCTTCTTCCACCAATGGTTTTTGATTATCAGGGAAGCTGTCTGCACCGGTAAAGTCTAACCAGTTAAAGCGACGAACTTTAAACGGACAGTTATTGGCACAATATCTTGTACCGATACAACGGTTATACGTCATTTGGTTCAAGCCCTCACTGCTGTGGTTGGTGGCAGCCACCGGACAAACGTTCTCACAGGGAGCGTTATCACAATGCTGACACATCATCGGCTGGAACAATACGTTTACATCATCAAACTGGTCTTTACGGTTGGCCGCATAATAACGGTCAATACGTAACCAGTGCATTTCGTGGTATTTCGCCACTTGTTTTTTACCAACAACAGGAACATTGTTTTCTGCTGTACAGGCTACCACACAGGCAGCACAACCGGTACAAGTATTGAGGTCAATGCTCATTCCCCAGTGAATACCGGGACGTTCATTGAGTTTGGGATCGTATAATGAACCTTCATTACGGAAATCTTCTCCAAAATCTTCTCTCAGTTTCTTTGATTCTTCCTGTAACGTTTCTGGCTTTTCTCTCAGTTCTTTTACACTAATCTCTCTTACTACTTCTTCCCGGTCTTCATACACGTTGTGTGTCTGAACATAAGCGATGGTATATTTATCACCCGTTTTTTCGTAACTGCTTACGCTGGCATAGTAATCATTGCTGGTGCCGTTGAAGGAAACGAACGGATAAACGTTCACACCCGTTCCTGCGGCAGCACGGCCAATGGTTTGAATGGCTTTTTCTTTGTCTTCTTCTTTTGTTAAATCACCACCACGTCCATAACCAACAGCAATCGCCATTACATCAGGATGCATACCGGGAATAACTAAAATGGGTAAAGACAATTCCTTGTTGCCAATTTTTACTTTAATAACCGGCTTCTTTACTTCTACTTCGTAATCATCATCCACTGCAATACCCAGCTCATCAGCCATTTTCTTAGAGATCATAGCATAGTTGTCCCAGGTGGCACGGGTAATAGGATCAGGTAATTCCTGTAACCATGGATTGTTGGCCATTTTACCATCACCAATCGCCACACTTTCATAAAACACAACCTCTGTTTTACCACCAGGTTTAGCCGCGTTTAATTTGCTGATAGCTTCTGAAGTAAAACTGCTGTTGAATGAACCGGTACCTGCAGCTGCTTCAGCCGGTGCAATTACACCATCCCGCAGCGTTGCATCAAAAGCTTCCTGTCCACCTAATTTGGTAATCCAGTAGTTTTTGAAATAAGTTTCATAATCAGGAGTTGCACTGCCCGCCCATTTTAATAATGAAGTACCAAATGCTCTTGTTTTAAATAAAGGAGCAATGGTTGGCTGTACAAAAGATATATATCCTGATTTTGGTTCTGCATCACCCCAGCTTTCTAAGAAGTGAGGAGCAGGTAACGCATATTTACATTGTGCAGTAGTTTCATCTACTCTTTCATTGAAGCTTACGGTTAAACCAACTTTTTTCAAACCAGCTGCAAACTTATCAGCAGCGGGGTGATTATAAACCGGGTTAGCACCATATACCAGTAATGCACCAACATTACCGGCGTTCATGTCTTCAATCAGTTTGTTCATTTGGGTATCGCTACCAAGACGATAGTTTACAGTAGTTCCCCAATCGATAGTAGCACCATATGCGCCAATCAATACATTGATTTCATTCACCACAATTTGAGCATACATATCGTTGCTGCCACAAACTACAACGGCAGCACCTTTATTGGCAGATAATGCTGCAGCAGCCTGCGCAATACCAGCTTCTAATTTTTTATCATTTAAAGCAGGAGCAGCAACTTGTCCGCCTAATGCTTTATAAAGATTTAAGATAACCGCACCCGTTTGAGAAGGACGGTGTGTATAGCGTTCATCCGCATTAGCACCCGTTAAGCTTAAATAGCTTTCAAACTGGATGTGCTTGCTCATGTCGAGTGATTTATCAGTCACCCGGCGGCCTGCTGCATATTGTTTGCTGAATTCAACCGGGCTTAACCAGGTTCCTAAGAAATCAGCGCCAATGCTTACAACAGTTTTTGCTTTATCTAACCGGTAAGAAGGAATAGCCGCCTTACCAAATGAGTTCATATTCGCATCTAAGAGACCACTGTACGACACTGCATCGTACATAATGTGTTTGGCTGTTGGATATTTTGCAGTAAACTCAGCCACCACTGCTGCCAGTGAAGGTGAGTTTACAGTTGAAGTAAGAATAGCAATTTGTTTACTGCCCACGCCAGCTAATGCGGCCGCAATTTTCTTATCAATTGCATCATAGGAAGGAGCTTCTTTGCCATCTTCTAATGGAAACCGGAGACGGGCAATATCATACAGACCTAATACAGATGCCTGTACCTTTGCCGTTGTACCACCTTTAGTAAAGGCCGTATCATTACCTTCCAGCTTAATAGGACGGCCATCTCTTACTTTAGCCAGCACAGGAATTACTTCACCATCATTGATGTAGGAAGTAGCATACCAGTTGGCCACACCCGGAACGATGTCCTCAGGTTTATTTAAGAAAGGAACTGCTTTTTTAACCGGCACTTCACAACTGGCCGCTAATGTAGCGGCGGCAGTACTAAAGCCTAAGAATTTTAAAAAGTCCCTGCGGGGAGTTTTGGCATCTAATAAACCTTTATCATCCATTTCAAAAGGCAGTTCTTCCCGAAATTCATCCTTCGCCAGCTTTTTGAAACTTTCAGAATCCTGGTTGAGCTCTGTAAAACTTTGCCAGTACTTTTTTTGCTCCATTTATCTAATTTGAAAATTTGAAAATTTGAAAATTTGAAAATGATTCCCTTTTATATCATTGGCACATCGGCACATTTTCAAATCATCACATTATTATTAGTAGTGACATTTCTGACACTCCGTTCCACCAATCTTTTCTACAGTAATTCCTTTCGTACTATCCAGTTTACCCTCTTTCAGGTCTTTGTGGAACTTCTCATATATACTATAGAAACCATTCTCTTTAAACTGAACCTGTGTTTCCCGGTGACAGTTTACGCACCAGCCCATGCTTAACTCAGCAAACTGTTTTACTTCACCCATGTTGGTAATTTCACCGTGACAGGTTTGACACTGTACTTTACCGGCTTTTACGTGTTGTGAGTGATTGAAATAAACATGGTCAGGCAGGTTGTGAATCTTAATCCACTCAATAGGTTTTCCTTCGCCGGTGTATTTACGGGCAGTAGCATCCCATCCGGCGTATTTGTATAATTTTTGAATTTCTGCAGTACCATTTACTTCACTTCCATCTTCACGGTATAATTTTTCTTTACCGGCATATTCGTTAATCTGCATGTGACAGTTCATACACACATTTACTGAAGGGATATTGGCATGTTTACCTTCCTGTGCACCGCCGTGACAGTATAGACAGTTGATCTGGTTTATACCGGCATGTACTTTATGTGAATAGTAAATAGGTTGCTCCGGCTGATAATTCTTATTACGGCCCAAACCAATAGCTCCCTGCACCGTTAAATAACCACCTACTACAAACAAACCGATGATAGCAGTTGCGAGGTAAGTTTTATTACGGTAGAAAGGAATAGGTTCACCACGGTCAATACCTTCTTTATCGTCAGTAAGTTTTTTAAGGTTGGCATTAACTTGTAAAAGGATTAAACCAATTACGGCTAATATTAATGTAAGTACACCGAACAAAAGAGTATTGTCTTGTGCCGGGGCAGCAGTACCTCCTGCAGTGGGGGCGTTATCCGTTGGCGGAGGAGGCAGTTCTTTAATATATTTAATAACAGCTGCCAACTCCGCATCTGAAAGATTGGAGAAAGCTGTCATTACCGTAGGAGAATACTCATTCAACAACTTTTTGGCGTAGTCATCTTTCTCCGCATAAGCAGTTGGATTTTTAATCCACGCCTTCATGTTCGCTTCATTACCACCCCATCTGTCAAAAGCTCCGAATAAAGCCGGACCTGTTGCCCTTTTATAGGGATTATGACAAGAAGCACAATTAGTTTGGAATACAGTTTTACCGTCCTGAGCGAATGTTGCCTGACCGAATAGTAAAGTTGCAGTAAGCAGCAGTAAGAGATTGGCTTTTTGCAACTTGCGTCTATGATGATAATTCATAAAAGCAAATAAGCTGATGTGTGATGTGGAAAAATTTCCTGTTCAGGCTGCAAAAATAGGGGAGTACGCCTAATAAAATTCAGTTTGTTAAATTTTTTTTTGCTTCTCTTGCCACTGAAATTCAGTGAGTTTGTTTAACTGAAAACAAATTGTCATTTATTTGTATGTGGTGTTGATAACTGGAATAAAAAGCCACCCGCATCCACGAATGTTGAACGATTTTACCCACCTTTGCGCCGCATGTTTAAAGGACTTCAACAAAAATGGAAAGTATCAGGCTGGCAACTCTTGCTTATCATTACCACATTTGCTCTTGGTGGTAGTTTGTGTGGCTATAGCGGCCGTAAAATATTAGGATTATTTGCCATTGATTCGTCTCTACCCAGGGTTATATTATACCTTTTGATCATAACATTGCTGTGGCCACTTTGTGTTTTGATAATTAGCATTCCTTTGGGCCAGTTTGCCTTTTTTAAGAACTACATTAATAAGATTGGCAGAAGGATTTTTGGAAAAAGACGACAGACCACAGACAACAAACCGCAGGAAGAAACTACTATGGTTCATCATCCTTCGTCCATCGTCCGCATCGCCATCTTCGCATCAGGTGCCGGAAGCAATGCCCGGGCAATTATTAATCATTTCAGAAATTCACCGGCAGTTACAGTTGCCCTCATCGTTTCCAATAAACCGGAAGCTGGGGTTTTAAAAATTGCTTCAACAGAAAACATCCCTTCATTAATAATAGAAAAAGAAAAATTCTTTCGTGGCAATGCTTATGTGGATGAGCTTAGAGAAAAAGGTATTGACTTTGTGGTGCTGGCCGGCTTTCTCTGGAAAGTTCCATCAGCCTTAATAAAAGCTTATCAAAACAAAATCATCAACATTCATCCGGCCCTGTTACCAAAATATGGCGGCAAAGGAATGTACGGTGCCCATGTGCATGAAGCCGTAATTGCGAATAAAGAAACCGAAAGCGGCATCACCATTCATTATGTGGATGAGTTGTACGATCATGGCTCCATCATTCTGCAGGCAAAATGTGAGGTGACAGAAAATGATACTCCCGAGTCGCTTGCCGGGAAAATTCATACGCTGGAACATTTGCATTATCCAACTGCAGTTGAAACCCTGCTGACTAAACATTAATGGCTATCAAATAATCGCAACCTTAAACTTTAAACCTTTAAACTTATTGAACCTTTTGAACCTCCTTAAATCCCCGTTAAAAAATCAACTATATTTTATACAATCATTATTCCTTCTTTATTTAGCAGCACAAACAATCGTACTTGCGTAAACTTCTACTTTTTTCATGGCTGGTATTATTGATGAACATTACTCAGCAGACGATGGCCCAGTCAAGAGTTGGCGGCACCGTATTTGACATGAGCCGCACCGTTCCGGTTAAGGGTGTGATGGTAAACAGTAACAGCGGTAATGTAGCCTTTACAGATTCTTTGGGACATTATTCTATTCTCATCAGCGAAAATGATTCATTATGGTTTACTTATGCCGGCAAATCAACCGCTAAATTTTCAGTAGGCAGTTTACCTAATTACGATGCATTTGATGTAGCCATTCATGTAACCCTGGCAAGTACCCGGTCAAGAATGTTACCCGAAGTAAGAGTATATGGCAGAAACTATAAACAGGATTCGATTCAAAACCGGATTGATAATGCCAAAGTATTCAACTTTAATAAACAACCATTGCAAACTTCAACAGATCCGGCTTCGGGTGTGGGAGGCTTTGATTTAAATGCCATCATTGGTGCATTTCGTTTCCGGCATATTAAAAACATGGAAAAGCTGCAACAGTTTTTACAGGATAAAGAGCAGCAGGACTATGTTGATTATCGTTTCAATAAAAGACTGGTGAGAAGAATTACTTTACTGGACAGCGCTGAATTAGTAAAGTTTATGAAGATATACCGGCCCAGCTATGAGTTTGCCAGCACCACCAGCGATTACGATTTTCATAAATACATCCTGCAATCCTACATACGCTTTAAAGGAAGAAGACCTCCTGTGCCACAATTAAAACCTGTAAAACAATAATGAATATTGAACAGGGAATATTGAATAATGAAGTACTTCATTAATTCGTTTTGCATTCAGAAAATACTGCCGGTTTTCATGTTATTGTTTCATTTGAACAAATAAAAAATCATTCTATCTTACAGCTGATAACTTTAAACGCAAAGAAAATTTATGGACCAAACTAATCTGGGAATAGGAACGAGATTACAGCATACACAATACGGACCGGGTGTGATTGTTGGCGTAAAGTATGCCACTTATTTAATTTCATTCATCAACAGTGGCGTAAAAGAAATTGATAAAACAGATACGCACCTCGATGAAATCATTCCCGAAAATGTAACCGAAGAAATAGAAACACACAGTGAAGTGGAGAAATCATTATTAAAAATTCTTCGCCTCTGGGGTGGTATGCAGGAACTTGTTCCATTGGGTGAACGCTGGCAAAACGGAATAATGATATTACAACCGGCTGATAAAACATTAAAGCCAAAAGAAATTCCTATTGATGATTTCTTTCATAAAATAGTAATGCTGCGTGACAGGCTGCGGGTGCTGGAACAAAACATCAACAGCAGTAAAAATTTAAGCGACGAAGAAAAAGTAAACATACAACAGTACATCACCCGTTGTTATGGTTCATTAACCACTTTCAATGTTTTATTCAGAAATAAAGAGCATTGGTTTGTGGGAGATAAAGGGAGTAAGGAATAAAAAACAGAAGAATACTGAACACCGAATGATGAATTTTTTTGTTCGTCATTTATTATTTCTTGTTGGATATTCATTATTAAAAATTCTTCGGCTCTGGGAATAACCGGCCTGGTATTAATTTCACTTATTTAATTTTTTTCTTTATCTTTTACTGGCAATCAGTATAAAATTTCAACTTATGAAACTAAATGATCTTCGGCTGGCAGCAACCATGGCGCTGATTATTTTGTTGTCAGTTACCGTACAGGCCCAGTATTACGAACCCGGTAATTATGATGACTGGAACTACAACCCCACCAGAGTTTATGGTATAAAAAAACTTACCCAAACCAGAGACCGGGCTTATTATCACCTGTCAAAAACAGATGCCAGCACCATAAAAATTCAATACTATAACGAAACAGGTATTGCAGATTATTCCCACCTGGTGCGTTTTGTTAATGGTAAAATCAGTACCATGATCTCAACAGATAAGTATGGCTTTGTATACCAGGTGTATAAATTTACTCCCGTGGGGCCAGATGCCCTGCTTGTTACTTCCAAAAGGATGGGTGAAAATTATTATTTGCCCTGCAAGGCTGTAAAATATATTTATAAGAATAACCTGCTCACTGAACTGCATTACCTGGGGTATAGTAATAAACCGGGTATTAAAAACGGCGTATCTGTTATTAAATACAAGCGCTACGATGATAAAAACCGTTTTTCACTACTGAAGGAAATGAGTTTTTTTGATGAAAATAATCAACCTGTAATATCCCAGAGTTACGATTGCCATAAAATGCTGTATGAATACAGTGAAAGAGGCAACAACCTGTCAAGCTCCTGTTATGGTATAGCGGGCGAACCGGTTAAAAACAGGTATGGTGTTTTTATGTACCGCTATCAATACGATGAAAATGATAATAGGGTGAAACAGCAAAACATAGGACTTAACAATGAATTAATCAGCAATATACATGGCGTGGCAGAATTTGACAATGAATATACCCACGGATTAAAAACGCTTGAAACCCGGTATAACGAAAAAAGACAGATAAGCCGACCCGGCGAATCAGGAGACGGGGCGGCCATTATTCGGTATGAATACGATGAAAGGGGAAATATGATACGCCAGTCCTATTTTGATGAAGATAATAAACCTGTAAACAATGATGCAGGTTATCATACAGTACGTTATTCCTATTCCCCCGCAGATATGCTAACGGATATTGCTTATTACGATTTAAATAATAAAGAACAGAATGACCGTCACGGCATACACCATTACCACTACGATAGAAACATTAAAGGTCAAAACACCGGTATCTCTTATTTTGACGCCTCAGGCCAGCCGGTTAAAGATGACCATGATGAAGTATTTATGTGCAAGTACAAATATGATGAAGAGGGCCGGCAGGTTTCCCAGTCCTTTTGGAAAGACGACGGCACACCTATGAACCGCTGGGATGGTTTTCATGAAGATGTAACCCGTTATGACAACGAAGGACAAATTGTGGAAGAGCTTTACCTGGACGAAAAAGGTAATGCATTTACATCCAGCACCGGGTATTCCCGGCTGGTTCAGGTTTTTAATTCCAATGCACAGGTGGCTGAACGCAAATGGTATAACGGGCCCGACCCTGTGCTCCTCAGCAACAGTTTTACATCCGGCTTCCACTCCATTAAATATACTTATGACGATAAAAACAGGATATCCATCATACGATATTTTGATACCCGTATGCAACCCGTGGCCGCCACCATATCCCTGAATGAGGTAATGACCGCCCAAATGGTTGAATTTAATTATAACGGCAATACACTGGTGCAGGAAAAGCTGTATAAACCGGGTGAAGATAGCCCTTCAAAAATAATAGACTGCCATACCAGCGACTACCTCAATACCAACGGGGTGAACAAAGGGCTGAAACGTCAATAGTAGAAAGCGGCGGCATAACTGTACGGACAGCATATACCGGTATAGTTTTATCCCCGCAGTGTCGGCTTGGGCCAGACCCTGCGGGGATAGAGGAAAATTTAATATTTAAGGCCTATTTTAGATTAAAAATAAAAATGGATTCTCTTTTCTTTTTGATTTGGGGAGTTTTCTCAATAATAATGGGAATTTTAAATAAAAACATTACGTTGTGGTCATCTGCAAAATATGATATAACAAAAAAAATTTTCGGAAATGAACATACTCGTTTTATAAATATAGTTATGGGCTTAATAAGCTTAGTGATAGCATTTTTCTTTTTTAAGAAGAACTAAATACTTTATATAATCAATCAATTAAGTTATCGATATTCTAAAATGTAAAAGTGTATATAAGGCAGGATAAAGATTTTTTCTAGGTAGAATTAGATTAATGTCCAGTATTCAAATCTTCGAAAAAGTTTTTAACCACTTGTACTAAATCAATTTTCGTTAGGGTCCAAGTACGCTGCGCTCACAGCCCATGCTGCATACTTGAACCAGGGTCTTGTTTTTTAATTGGAACATGCTTGCGCCAGTTAGGGGTAGGCATTGCGTTGGTTTAGCCACAGGCTACAAATAACGGTAAACAGCGTAGGCGCAGCCATACGCTGAGTGGAAATAAGCTATGCCGAGTTTGGGGAAGAAGTTAATAATTTATAAGGAGCATTAATATCAAAATCCTCTATTACTGTTTCATTCTTAATATAGTCAATCAATTCATCTTTAAAAAAAATTTCCCAAATCCACTTAAAAAACAACTTAGGATTATCCGGTGTTTTAATTGGCAACAACAACGAATTTAATTTATCTTTGAAATCTATTTTATCATAAGTCAAGTAATATGCCAAAGAATTTTTAACTTCTGTTATTAAGTTTATATTTTGGCTTTGGAATTCTGGTAATAAAACTTCTTTGGCCAATTTTTTAACATCTGACTCGTTATTAGGATTATACAATGAATAATTATCTACATCTTCTTCAGAGTCACCTCCTCCAATAAATGTCCCAAATAAATAATCGATATAGATTGAATTCACTGTCATTAGAAGTATTATTGGTGTATTAAGGGATAAAGCGTTTTTAATTGACCGTTTTTATCGAAACCGGCTTTGACCATGGATGTCATACGATAACTACCTGCTCCACCTCCCTCCAAATATCCTTCCCCAATTATCCGATCCATAGCAAAGGTAAATGACTTTTTTATCCCCGCAGGGTCTGGCCCAAGCCGACCCTGCGGCATTAAGGTACAATAAATGAAAACATAACCAAAGATCATTACAGCTGTGACTATTGTCATTAAATACACTATAAAAGGTAACTACCTGTTTATTGCTAAATTTATGGCATGTCAGTTCCCCAACTAGTCCAAGTATATTCCAATAAAAAACAAGAACCTGGTTCAAGTATGCAGCACCAGCTAAGCAGGCAGCGTACTTGTGCCATAATCAACTGCTAACTGAAAGACATATCCAGGTACTGCTATACAATAGTTCATGTATAGAAATCCGTAACATTGATAAACCCTTTATTCATAAGCCGCAGGTATAAATTCAACAACAATGAGCAACTTTATTTTCTAAATTTCGCATCTTATAATTTTTTAGTTTATTTCAATGCTACTTGTTCTTCAATAAATTCTTTATTCTTATTCTACTTCAAATGCGCCCTGAGCATCCAGGCCATTTTTTCGTGTGTTTCCATCAGTCCTGTAATAAAATCACTGGTACCTGCGTCTTTCCATTTGGCAGAGAATTGTTCAATGTTTTCACGCAGGTGAATGATAATTGTTTCATGGGAGGCAAGCAATGATTTTATAAATCCTGTACTGTCATTTTTTTCCCTGGTGGCTTCTGTGAGATGGGTTAGTTTTAAAAAACCAGCCATAGTAGCTTCCGCATAATGTCCCAATGTACGAATGCGTTCAGCAACACTATCAATGATGGTTTCTATTTGCTGGTATTGCTCTTCAAAAAATCTGTGTTTAGTAAGAAAATCACTGCCCTCTACATTCCAGTGTGCATTTCTTGTTTGAATGTACAAGACATGTTCATCTGCCAATAATATGTTGAGCGCATGAGCCACTTCAGCAAGATGTTGCGGCGCAATTCCGATTGCTATTTTCATAATTATAAAATTTTAAAAGTTGTTAGTAGCCAAATTCACCGGGCTGGCCGGTGCATCATTCCTGGTTTTCATCCAGGTCATTGTGATCATCGCCTCCCAGGCTATAATAATTGTTCTCTTCATCTTCTTCGCCAATTAATTCATCAGCATCGTCTAACTCTGCTCCGGGTACATCCAACAGCTTAGCTTTTTTAGAATCTGTCTCTTCTTTTAACGGCTCTTTAATCGCCTTATTAAAGATATCCTCGTCTGACGGATACTCAGGATTACCCGGCAATGGATCAAGCTCATTCTTATTACTGCTTTTTTTATTTGGATCTGTATGCATAACTATAGTTTTTATGTTTAACAATTTGTTTTTATCATCTCAGAACTTCATCATAAAATCCTTAACCCGCTAACCAAAAACAACGCATAAGCCTCTCTAAACTATCCGGCTTCGTGGTGAAATACCCTGGTTCATAAATAACAACACTATTGTTTAATAAATTCACCGTCTGCTTTTATCATAACATCAGTGCTGATATCAAACGGATCGGGCGGGCCCACTTTAAAATCACTTCGGTTTATTGTACCCGTAAGCTGGAATCCGGCTTTTGTCTTTTTTGACATCGGATCATCATGCATTCCCCTGTACCATAGCTCCATGGTAACAGACTTTGTAACTCCATGCAGCGTAAGATCGCCTGTAATTTTAAACCTGTCTTTCATTCCTGTGGTGTTTACAATGGAGGTTGATTTGAATGTCATAACAGGAAATTTAGCGACATCAAAAAAGTGGCTGCTCCTTAAATCATCATCCCTCATTTTTACCTCTGTATTCACAGATGTCATATCTGCAGAGAGGGTAAATATGGCATCGCTAAAATCAGCTTTTGAAGAATTAATAGTTACATCAAACTTCTGAAATAAACCAAAGACCGATGAAAATCCCTGGTGCGTAACTGTAAAAGTGAGTTTAGAATGCCACGGATCATCTTTCCACGTTGTTTGTGAAAATGAAAAATATGCTGTAGCGATAAATAATATTACAAATAATGACTTTTTCATAACCTGATTTTTAACGATTATATACCAGAGGGTTATTAACACAACAACCCGCCAGCTTTCAATTAATTTAATAAAAGAAAAATATTGCGGGATTATGGCGCCAATCCGATTTGTTTCATGAAAAACTGATTATCCCAAAATAGGTATTCTTCGGTCATCAAATTATCTGGTCCCCAATGTCCGACAGTCGCCATGGAAAGTTTAAAATGTTTGCCTGTTGGGGGGATTGTTTTTCCACCGCCAATGGGCATTGGTTTAGAGAACGTTCCTTCCATTTCACCAATCACACAAGTCCAATCTCCTCTGCCAATTCTTACGGGGTGAACTTTAATTTTTGTATCCGGTGCAAAAACAAACATTGGGGTTAACTTATCGATGTGTTGCGGGTATAAGCCAGTGGTAATGCTTCCATCAGGGTAATATACTTTGATATTATTAGCATGGTTATGGGTGAACATATCCCACTTTTGATTACTGTAAAAATCAAAGTCAAGTGTATCAAATTTCATTAGCCTCAATTCTGCAGTTGCCTTATCATCTCTGAATTGTTTGAGTTCATTTTGTAGTGAATCAACTTTGGCCTGAAGGTCAGAGGAACCTCCGGAGTTGCTTCCGCAACTTGTAAAAGTTAGAATGACTGCCACTATCATAATAGCTGCATTAGCTTTGAACATTGTAAGCTTTTTCATTTGCGTATAATTTAGATTGTTTAAAAACCTAATTTTTTTTGTTTATAATGGTCTGAATGGTCACATTTTTTTTGTTTAATAGCGATTAACCCCTGTTCTCTTCTTGAATTTTACTAATTGAACTTCACACATAATGGATACATCGTTACTTAGCAAAACCCTCAGTAACAAACGAAATATTATGGTGAGTAGCTGATTCCATTTTTAAAATCCTATTCTTTTATTTGCCCGTATACCTGTACAGGTAGTGTGCAATAGTGAATATTTCAACAGAGTAGGAACTATAGGAAAGAATAACAAATAAATCTAAGAGGGCAGTATTAAATTTTGATACTATTTTTTCCCCGGCTGTTTTGTAGTTAATTCAGAAATGAAAACAAAAAATTTGCAGTCCTCCTCAAGCTATCGAAAATTATTTACATTAAATCCAAATATTCACAGTTAACGTATACTTAACCGAACTCAAAAACTATAACGAACAATTGATCGATGAATATCCCCCGCTTGTGTTGCGCTGAACCGGAATAAAAAACAGATTTTATATTTGCTGCGAATATATCGCAGCTGCTTATACAGGTCAGTTATTAAAAGATATCGTCAGCACCTTCAGCATGTTTATCCCCAAACTGGCGCAAGATTATCACTTAATCCAATTTTTTTTATCAGTAACGTCTCCTCCAGGCTTTGTACATTAGCCGGAACGTTGCACTTTCGCAGACCAATAAAGTAATTTACTATAACTCTTTCTCCATATACACCACATTACTCAGCGGATTGTTATAATAAGCTCCTGTTTCTTTAAACCCATAGTTCTTATACAACTGGATGGCGGTTTGCAATTTTCCCAGTGTATCCAATTTCATTTTAGTATAACCAGCTGCTATTGCATCTTTCAGCAACTGCTCCACCAGTGCTTTACCAATTTTATGTTTACGGTATGCCGGCCGCACATACAACCGTTTCATTTCACACACACCTTCTTCATTCATCGGTGTCAATGCAATACACCCTGCCGTTTCATTATTCCATTTGGCTAAATACAATACTCCTTTGGGCGGGCCATATTTATATAAAGGATTATTCAGTTCTTTTTCAAAACTCTGGAAACATAAATTTTCATTCAGCTCCTGCTCATATTCTTTAAACAGGTGTCTTATGGCATCCAAATCGTCACCCTCTTCTGTAATGTTTACCAGTTGCAGCATTTTAATTATCTTTCACCATAAAGCTACTGGTTAATTTTAAGTCACTCACATGAAAAAAATAGTTATTGCCCTCCTGTTTGTTCTTCCGCTTGCTTTAGTTGGTCAGTCTTATAAAAAATTACACAATAAAGCCATCCTGGTGGATACACATAACGATATTCCTTCAGCCACTATTGAAAAAAACGTAAAGTTCGATAGTGATCTCAAAGGCAAAACACATTCTGATCTGCAGCGAATGAAAGAAGGTGGTATTGATGTACAGATATTCTCCATCTTTTGCGGACCGGAACAAGCAACACCTTATGCCTTTGCCAACAGGGAAATTGATTCAGTATACGAATGGACCAGGAGGAACCCGGATAAAATGATGATCGTAAAAAATCCGGAGCAATTACAACAGGCCATCAAAGAAAAAAAATTAGCCGCCATGATGGGTGTGGAAGGCGGGCATATGATTGAAGATAAAATAGAGAACCTGGATAAACTTTATGAAAGAGGCGTTCGGTATATGACCCTTACCTGGAACAATTCCACCTCCTGGGCTACTTCAGCAAAAGATGAAACAGAGAAAAAAGACTCTTTACCACACAAAGGGCTTACCGGTTTTGGTAAACAAGTGGTAAAAAGAATGAATGAACTCGGAATGATTGTTGACATAAGCCATGTGGGTGAACAAACTTTTTGGGATGCTATCAACACCACTACCAAACCCATCATTGCCTCACATAGTTGTGTATGGAATTTATGTCCGCACCGCCGCAATTTAAAAGACGAACAGATAAAAGCTATCGGTAAAAATGGCGGCGTTATTCATTTAAATTTTTATGCAGGATTTATTGATAGTACCTATGAAAAGAAGTTAAACGAATTCAAAGCCCGTTATAAAAAAGAGATCGATGAACTGATTGCCAATAAAACGCAACCCGATTATGCTGCCATGATGGTGGCTGAAAAGCATAAAGATGAAATGGGCAGTCTTCGTCCGCCTTTAAGTTTATTGATGGATCATTTAGATTACATCGTCAGATTGATCGGCGTGGATCATGTGGGCATGGGCAGTGATTTTGATGGGATAGAAGCCCCTCCCCGTGAATTAAATGGTGTGGAAGATTATCCGCTTATCACCAAAGCATTGCTGGAAAGAGGTTACAGTAAAAAAGATATCAAAAAAATGCTGGGAGGTAATTTCCTGCGTGTATTTAAAGCCGTTCAGTCTCATTGATTTTTCCCCAACAAATATTAGATTAGAGGAATATTTTTTTATTCCCAATATTCTTATGGCTTTCAGTTAAGCACCTTGTTATAACCCGTCCTGTGCAAACGGTTCATTAATTAATGGCGTTCCCATTCTTTATTCCTATTTGCATGAATAAATCACCGGATTTAAAACAACAGGTTGCTGTTCTTAAAAGAGAAATTACTATTGAGGATTCTTTAGAAAAAGTTCGCAGTATCGCTATGGCCATGAAGCAGCCGGGTGATATGCTTAAGATTTGTAAAACTATCTCGCAGCAATTACAAAAACTCGGCATCAGAGAAATCCGTAATGTGCAAACGGCCATCATCTATCCGCATAAAGGCACTTATCTTAATTACGAGTTTTATGCAAAGCATAATAAACTATTAGCCACCGAAGTTTTGTACATCAATCATCCAATGTCCAAAGCCTTTGTAAAACAAATGCTGAGCGGGCCCAACGGTTTTTTTAAAAGAAGTTTAACCGAGAAGAAAGTAAAGGATTGGTACTGGTTTCAACAAAAATCAACTAACCAGTTTGCTGATAAATATTTACTAAAAGCAAGTTCCCTGAATTATTACTGGTATTCATTAGGGCCAGTTGCATTGGGTATCTCTACGTATGAACCACTTAATAAAGAAGAACAGGATTTGTTTATCCGTTTCCGTAATGTATTTGAGCTGGCTTATAAACGCTTTCTTGATATTGAGAAAGCAGAAGCACAGGCAAGGGAAGCACAAATTCAATTAGCCCTGGAAAAAGTGCGGGCCAGGACCATGGCCATGCAAAAGAGTGAGGAGTTGGCGGAAACGGCCTTTGTTTTACTGGAACAATTTAAACAACTGGGAAGCATTCCCGACCAGGTAACTATTGGCCTCATAAAAGAAGCAACCAAAGAAATAGAATTCTGGATTACGATTGACGGTAAAAAAGTTAATACCGGCATTATTGCCTCTGCAAAAAAATCACCGGTTATTAATACCATTTACCAGGGATGGCAACAGCAGGATACAACAAAAGTAGTGGACCTCAGCGGCAGCCTGTTAAAAAACTATTTACAATATCGTTACCAGATAAGCAAAGACCAGGGACTTAATGTAAAACAAACCTATGATATTAAGAGAAGGGTGATTCATATAGCCTATTTCTCCAAAGGATTCCTGACCTTTTCTTCTGATGAACAACAGGATAGTAATACACTGGAGCTTCTTTCAAGATTTGCCGGGGTGTTTGAGGGAACTTATACCCGTTTCCTAGATCTGCAAAAGGCAGAAGCTCAGGCAAAAGAAGCACAGATAGAAGCGGCATTAGAAAAAGTCAGATCCACTTCATTGGCTATGCATCAGTCTGACGAATTAGAAAATGTAGTGGTGGCATTATTTGATAAACTGCTTGACCTTGGTATATCTTTTCACGGAGCATTTATTTTTCTTTTTGAAAAAGAAAAAAGAAACATTCAGTTGTGGGTTGCATCAAAAGTAAATCCACCGGTTAAAGTTGATTTACCCCACGAAACAGTTATTGAACATAATATTATTATTCAGGATTTGTGGTTAGCAAAAGAAAAAGGGAAAGATATTATCAATAAAGCTTATTCCGGAAAAGTTAAGAACGATTACTTTCGTTATGTTGGGAGATACAATGCTTCTAATGTTCCGGAACCAATCAGGCAAATGATGCTTAAAGCAAAAAGCTGGACAGTATCTTACGCTGCAGAAAAAAATGCTGTTCTCGGCATCGATAGCTGGACCGGGCATTTAACAACGGAGGAAGACTTTAAGATTATAAAACGCTTTGCACGGGTTTTTGAACAGGCCTATGCCCGTTTCCTCGATTTACAAAAAGCAGAAGCACAGGCAAGAGAAGCACAAATAGAAGCGGCATTGGAAAAGGTCCGCAGCCGTTCACTGGCTATGCATACTTCACAGGAGCTGACGGATGTTGTACTGGAATTACGGAAGCAAATGGGAATATTGGGACAGAAAGATTTGGATACCTGCGTTATTCATCTGAATGATATATCACCTGACTATGTTCATTCATGGGCAGCTATCCGTCCACCGGGTAGCTATGACGGATTTGTGGATTCATCTGTAGTGGTTCCAAAGAAAGGGTTATTGATTATTGAGGAAGCCTTAAAAGCTTATAAAGCCGGTAAAAAAGAATACGTAATAATAAATGAAAATAAGAAGCTGTCTCAATGGCTTAATTTCCTTCAGAAAAAATCGCCACAGGCCTATCAGAAAATTATTGAGTCCTCAGAAAAAAACCGGGAGCGTTCCTTCTGGTCATTTGCAGATTTTCCCGGGGGTTCATTACTGATCGTTACACTGGAATCACCGGAAAAAAGTTCCCGTGACTTGCTTCGGAAGTTTGCCAATGTATTTGGACTGGCTTACCAAAGATTTGCTGATTTAAAAAAAGCAGAGGCACAGGCAAGAGAAGCACAGATAGAAACATCTATGGAAAAAGTGCGCAGCCGTTCACTGGCTATGCAAAAACCCGGAGAATTAATTGAAGTAGCGGAGTTACTAAGACAAGAAATGGGTCGCCTTGGTGTGGAAGAATTAGAAACCAGTTCCATTTATATTGTTGGAGAAAAAGATACGGCAGAATGCTGGTATGCCATTAAAGATGTAAGAGATAAACATACAAAATTAGTAAGCGATGAAATGACCTTACAACTAAAGGAAACCCGGGTAGGCAGGCAGATGTGGAAGTTCTATCAATCTGGCAATACGCAAACTTCCATCCTTATGAAAGGCGATAGCCGAAAAGAGTGGATCAACTATTGTGCGGAACGCTCAAAAGTTTTAAAGGGTTATTACGGGGAGGAGATACCGGAGCGTACGTATCATTTGGTAAAATTTAGTGGCGGATATATGGGTGCCGCTTCCCCCGGAGAAATTTCTATAGAAAGCTGGGGCTTACTTAAAAGAGCTGCTGCTGTGTTTTCTCTCGCTTACACCCGTTTTAAAGACTTACAGGAAGCAGCTGCCAGGGAAAGAGAAGCACAAATTGAACTGGCATTGGAAAGAATTCGTTCACGAAGTATGGCTATGCACAAAAGTGATGAACTAAAAGAAGTGATACAGTTAGTGCTGGAACAATTTATTCACTTAAAAATAAATGCAGAGCATGCCGGTTTTTATATTGATTATAAAGTCCATAATGACATGCACATCTGGCTGGCCGACCCCAACATTGAACCATTCTTTGCAATCATTCCCTATTTTGACACACCCACATGGAATAGTTTTTTGGAAGCAAAAGCAAAAGGCATAACCTTACACACCGACCTTTTGGATTTTAAAGAAAAAAACAAATTCTACAAATCTCTTTTTAAATTATTTACAATACCTGAAGAAGCAAAGAAATTTTATTTACAATGCAAAGGGTTGGCTGTTTCCACCGTATTGCTGGAAAGTGTGGGATTGTATATTGAAAATTTTTCAGCCATTCCTT
Source organism: Sphingobacteriales bacterium (assembly GCA_003963365.1). Taxonomy (GTDB): domain Bacteria; phylum Bacteroidota; class Bacteroidia; order Chitinophagales; family Chitinophagaceae; genus AWTP1-9. Next base: position 577,948 of record RXJG01000005.1, on the reverse strand, counting down.
ATACTGATGAAGAGAATGAAATTTTGATACGGTTTGGAAAAGTGTTTCAGCAAACTTATACCCGGTTTCTTGATCTGCAAAAAGCCGAAGCACAGGCAAAAGAAGCACAGATTGAAGCAGCGTTAGAAAGAATACGCAGCAGAACAATGGGTATGCAGCGAAGTGAAGAGCTGAATGATGTGGCTGCAATATTATTTAAACAGGTAAGTGAGCTGGGCATCAAAGCATGGACAACTGGTTTCAATGTCTGGAGTGATGATAATAATTTTTATACGGATTATATCACAAGTCCGCAGGGTAATATTATAAAAGCATATACTATTGATACCTCCACTTTTCCTGTTTTTAAAGAAATAAGCGATGCTAAAAAAAGCGGGAATGAATTTTTAGTACAATATCTGGAAGGAGAACAACTGCAGGAAACCTACCGGCGGCTTACCAATTTTGGTGGTGAAAAACAATATGAAAAAATGCTGGAAGATGGTTTTCAGTTTCCCTCTCATCAATATGATCATTTTGTTTTTGGTTCAAAAGTGAGCCTTATGTTTATTACTTATGAACCGTTACCGGAAGCACATGATATCTTTAAACGTTTTGGAAAAGTATTTGAACAAACCTATACCCGCTTCCTCGATTTACAAAAAGCCGAAGCACAGGCAAGAGAATCGCAGATTCAATTAGCATTAGAAAGAGTTAGGGCCAGAACAATGGCCATGCAACATAGTAATGAGTTGCAGGACGCAGCTAACTTATTATTTAAACAGGTAAAGACATTAGGAATACCAGTGTGGAGTTGCGGATATAATATATGGGAAAAGGACGAAAAAATCTGTACCGGATGGATGAGCACAGAAGATGCTATTCAACCACCATTTAAGATTCCACTTACGGAAAGTCCCACGTTTATCAGGTTTTATCAATCCAGGCAAAAAAATGAAGGGTTTTATACAGAGACGGTAGAAGGTGCTGCGCTGGTAGCTCATTATGACTATATGTTCAGCCTTCCTGATTTTAAAAAAATCGGTAATCAACATTTAAAGTCCGGTCTTATATTACCTGAATCACAGATCAATCATGTTGCCAATTTTGCCCAGGGAAATCTGATTTTTATTACACATGATCCTGTACCTGAAGCCCACAATATTTTCATTCGTTTTGCTAAAGTATTTGAACAGACCTATACCCGTTTTATTGACCTGCAAAAAGCCGAATCACAGGCAAGAGAAGGTCAAATTCAATTAGCGTTAGAAAGAGTTAGGGCCAGAACAATGGCCATGCAAAAAAGTGATGAGCTGCCCGAAACATCTTTTTTACTTTTTCAACAAATGAAAGAACTAGGGGAAACAGCTGTGCAAAATTCTATTGCCATACTTAAAGAGGAGGAGGGGTTTGTCGAATTATCTACAACTGTACAGGGCAACACGGAACCGGGAACTTTACAGGTTCCTATGAATGACCCGCATGTGATGGCTAAAGCAGTTGCCGCATTGAAAGAAAAAAGAAAATCACTCATAGTTGAGATCAGTGGGAAAGAATTAAAAGAATATAATGAGTTGCGTAATAGTTTTTTAAAAACAAAAGTGAATTTTCCTGAAGATAAATGGATTGTCAATATCGTTTTCTTTTCCAAAGGGTGGTTGTCATTTTCTTCCAATCACAAAATCTCTAATGAATCATTCCTGCTTTTAGAAAGATTTGCGGCAGTATTTGAGCAAACTTATACCCGGTTTCTCGATCTGAAAAAAGCAGAAGCACAGGCAAGAGAAGCACAGATAGAAGCAGCGTTGGAAAAAGTGCGTTCAAGAACACTCGCCATGCAAAAATCCGATGAACTGGCAGAAACATCTGCCGAACTTTTTAGGCAGCTTATTAATTTGGGCATTGCTCCAAACCGTTTGTACATCAACATCATCAAAGATGATAATGGCAATGCGGAGTTTTGGATTACCGATGAAGATGGCAGCAAAGTAAGCATGGCTTATGAAGACAATATGTATCATAACCCGACATTTAAAAAAATGTTTGAAGGATGGAAAGCGCAACGCAAATCGCTCATCATTGATATGCACAATGAAGAACTGAATGAATATTTTCGTTATCTCACTTCCATACATGTTCCCTTCAAAGGCGGGCTGCAACAAAAACGCAGGGTGCAGCACCTGGCTTATTTCAGCAAAGGTTTTATTGGCATGGCATCGCCTGATGAGCAACCAAAGGAAACATTGGAATTACTGGAACGCTTTGCTTATGTTTTCAATTTAACCTTCGCCCGTTTTAATGATTTAAAAATTGCAGAAGCACACGCCTTGCAGGCGGAAGAAGATTTGCAAAAATTAATTACAGAAAAAAGACGCACAGAAGAAGCATTAACCGAATTAAAGGCCACACAGCAACAACTGATACAAAGTGAAAAGATGGCATCACTGGGTGAGCTTACCGCCGGTATTGCACACGAAATACAAAACCCGTTAAACTTTGTCAACAACTTTAGTGAGGTAAGTGCTGAATTAATAGATGAAATGAATGAGGAAATGAACAAAGGCAATATGGACGATGCCAGAGAAATAGCCAATGATCTGAAACAAAACCTGGAAAAAATAAATCATCATGGAAAAAGAGCCGGTGATATTGTAAAAGGAATGCTGCTGCACAGCCGCAGCAGCAGCGGTGTTAAAGAGTCAACCAATATCAATGCTTTAGCAGATGAATATTTACGGTTAGCCTATCATGGTTTAAGGGCAAAAGACAAAACATTTAATGCTACCATGAAAACAGATTTTGATGAAACCATTGGCAGTATCAACATCATTCCGCAGGATATTGGAAGAGTGATTCTCAACTTAATTACGAACGCCTTTTATGTGGTAAATGAAAAAGCACATCAAAACATTACAGCATATGAGCCAACTGTTACAGTAAGTACAAAAAAAGATGGCGACAAAGTTTTAATTTCTGTATCAGATAATGGCAATGGTATTCCACAAAAAATATTAGATAAAATATTTCAGCCCTTCTTCACCACCAAACCAACCGGGCAGGGAACAGGGTTAGGATTGAGTTTAAGTTATGATATTGTAAAAGCTCATGGAGGTGAGTTGAAGGTGGAGACGAAGGAAGGAGAAGGCTCAATATTTACAATTCAATTACCAATTATTTATACATAATTATGATAAATAAAATTTTAAGAATCTCGCTACTTCTTCTGCTGGTTTCCACTAAAGGAGTTGCAGCAGATTTTATTTCTGACAGCCTTAGGTCTGTTTATGCAGGCACTAATAATGATTCGATTAAAGTAAAGGCTTTACTGGAACTGGCAAAACATAAGCGGCAGAATTTAAATCAACGGGACAGTGCTATTATTGTTTTTAACAATGCCCTGCTGCTTGCACAGCAAAAAGGATTGTACAAACAGCAGGCTGAAGTGGCGCTGCAGTTAGGTATTGCCTACAGGATAGCCAATTTGGAGCTTAATAAAGCTTACCAGCTAACACAAAATGCTATTATGCTGTGCCGGCAATACCAGTACAAAGCTTTGGAAGCTGATTTGCTTTTATTGCTCAGTAATTTACTGGTAAATAAATCAGATTCGGCTAAGTTATTAATTGAACAGGCCATCCGTATTTCCCTGCAGGCAAATTTAGCAGAGCAACAAATTAATGCCTTTACCAGGAAGGGGGAGTTTTATATAACAGTTAATGCCGACTCAGCCAGGCTTTACTTATATAAAGCCCTGGCTGTTGCCCGTCAATCACAACTACCGGATAAAGAAGCAGCTTTACTGCAACGGATGGCTGCCATTTATTCAATAAACTTTGGCGGCGACAGTGCCAATTATTTTATGACGGAAGCCATTAATGTTGTCAGAAACAATAATTTGGTTGACCAGGAACTGCGCTTGTTACGTAATCGCATCAGCAGTGAAACAGGTTTTTTTAACAGGGATTCGTTTGAAATTAACTTTGACCGTATTCTTACACTATGCCGCCAGTATAAAAGAGATTCCATAACATTCATGCTGGTGTTTGCACAAGCTTCCAGGGATATTGGCAATTACCCCAAATCATTACAGGTTTATTTTACAGCCTTACGGGCAAATGAGTTATTAAAAGACACCGCTGCCATTCAAAATAATTTATATGGAATTGGTTTATGCTACCAGTCAATTACTGACTATAAAAAATCAAACGAGTATTTGTATGAAGCAAAAAAATATGGAAATAAAAATCCCTTTATTAACATATTTGTACATGATGATTTAGCTAAAAATTATTTATTGCTGAAACAACCCGATTCCTGCAGGTATTATGCTGAAAAATCATACCGGCTTGCCGCAATCTTTTATGGCGGTGAAGCTAAAATATATGGTGGCGTATTAAACGATCTTGGTTCTATTTATTTCGAATTGGGAGAAGACAGTATTGCTATTAATTATTTACGCCGCAGTTATATTGATTTTACAAAAAACCAGGTGCAGTATTTAAATTTTTGTCACACCACCATGTCGATGGCAAAATATTTTAATAAAAAGGGAATGAGCGATTCCACTTTTATTTATGCCAAACTTTGTTTTAACACCTCCCGTGACAAGGGTTTTTTAAGTTTCTTATCCGAATCAAGTGAGCTTATTGCTGACTATTATCAAAAGAAACACAATAGCGACAGCGCCTTTTATTATCAGCAAACAGGTTTTACAGCATTTAAAACATTGTACAGCAATGAAAGCACCCGGGAGTTTCAAAACCTGGCCCTCGCCGAGCAGCAAAGAAAAGAAGAGCTGGAAAAAGAAAAAGAAACATATAAAAGTAAGATCAGAACAAATATTTTACTCGGCAGTCTTTTTACGCTGGCTGTTATCATCTTCTTTTTATACAGGAATAACCGGCAAAAACAAAAAGCAAAGTTTAAAATTGAAGAAGCATACAACCAGTTAAAGTCTACCCAATCCCAGTTAGTTCATTCAGAAAAAATGGCATCACTGGGAGAACTTACCGCCGGTATTGCCCATGAAATACAAAACCCGTTAAACTTTGTCAATAATTTCAGTGAAGTGAATAAGGAACTATTGGCTGAAATGAACGAAGACATATTAAAAGGAAATTATGAGGAAGTAAAAACGCTGGCTAAAAATGTAACAGACAATGAAGAAAAAATAATTTTTCATGGCAAACGGGCCGATGCTATAGTAAAAGGGATGTTACAGCATTCAAGAAACAGTAATGGTGTAAAAGAACCCACGGATATCAATGCATTGTGTGATGAATATTTGCGGCTGGCTTATCATGGATTGAGGGCAAGAGATAAATTATTCAATGCAACCATCAAAACCGATCTCGATGCGGCAGTTGGTAAAGTACCTGTTGTTCCGCAGGATTTGGGAAGAGTAGTGCTTAACCTGATAACCAATGCCTTTTATGTGGTGGATGAAAAAAGCAAGCAGCACCTTACAGGATATGAACCAACCGTTACAGTAAGTACAAAGAAGATAAATAACAAAGTGGAAATAAGGGTTAGCGATAATGGAAGTGGTATTCCTCAAAAAGTATTGGATAAAATATTTCAACCTTTCTTTACCACCAAACCAACAGGACAGGGAACAGGATTGGGACTGAGTTTGAGTTATGATATAATTAAAGCACATGGCGGGGAATTGAAAGTGGAAACGAAGGAGGGCGAAGGCTCCACATTTATTATAACTTTGCCTGCATAATTTTACATCAAAGGAAACCTATGCTTTTTGATCTGCTGATAGTGATAATAGTTGTCCGTTACCTGAAAAAGAATTTAAGTGTTGAAGAACTTACTCCTGAGTGGAATAAGAACCTCACCCTTTTAATGTTTGTTTCTATTGGTTTATTTGTTGGGCAGGCAATGCTTAAAAGCGCCGGCTGGCTGATAGAGCTTGCCAGCCATGCACTCGTTTGGTTTTTAGCCTGGATAATTTATAATAAAAAAGAGTGGATAAAGGTTAAACCCATTTTAAATGCAATGCTCCCTTTACTTGCTATCAAAACAATATCAGATATTGTTGAGAAAGTCTTTCCTGATTTTTATGGTAAGTACAGTAACTATTTTGAAACAGGTGCTGTGTTTGGAATGGTATGGCTTGCTGCTATGGTTATTATTAACAACAAACAACGCAGAGCATTAGAAAAAGAAAAATTAAAAGTTGAAGAAAAAGAAAAGGAAATAAAAATAACAGAGAAACTAAAAGCTACTTTAGAAGTACAGGTGCAGGAACGAACAGCAGAACTGATGAAACAAAAAGAAGAGTTACAGCATGCACTGGATGATTTGAAATCTGCACAGGTTCAATTGATCCATTCTGAAAAAATGGCTTCACTGGGTGAACTAACTGCAGGCATTGCACATGAAATTCAAAACCCGTTAAACTTCGTCAATAATTTTTCGGAAGTAAATAAAGAACTCATTGAAGAGCTAAATGCGGAACGCTTAAAGCCAGCCGCTCAAAGAAATGAACAGCTGGAAAATGAACTGCTCAATGATATTAAAGAAAATGAAGAAAAGATAAATCATCATGGACAAAGAGCGGCAGATATTGTAAAAGGAATGCTGCAACACAGCAGAAGCAGCAGCGGTGTAAAAGAACCAACTGACATTAATGCTTTGTGTGATGAATATATTCGTCTTGCTTATCATGGATTAAGGGCAAAAGACAAATCCTTCAATGCCAATTTCAAAACCAGTTTTGATAAAAGCATTGATAAAATAAATATCATACCACAGGAAATAGGCCGGGTGATTTTAAACCTGCTCAACAATGCTTTTTATGCAGTTAGCGAAAAGCAAAAAACAGTAACGGATAACTATGAGCCAACCGTAACTATCAGTACCCAAAAACAAGGTAATAAGATTCTGGTAAAAGTGAGTGATAACGGAAATGGTATTCCTGCCTCGATAAAAGATAAAATCTTTCAGCCCTTCTTTACTACCAAACCCACCGGGCAGGGCACTGGTCTTGGTTTAAGTATCAGTTATGATATTATCACCAAAGTTCATAATGGTGAATTGAAACTGGAAACAAAAGAAGGCCAGGGAACCAGCTTTACTATTTCGCTGCCGGCATAATTATAAATTTATTCTGTTAATACAAGGGATAAATATTAATTTAATATCCCAATGGCGAAGCCTGCATACCAACTATTGCTTTTTTCCCTGTTGCTTATGAGTGCAACCAGCATGACTTTTGGCCAGGACAAAGAGCTGGATAGTTTAAATAATTCACTGCATAAATTTTCCCTCCAAAAAAACTTTGAAGCCGATACTAATTATATCAACACTTTAAATGCACTCGCATTTAAACTTGCTTATTACAAAACAGATTCTGCTATTTTATTGGGAAATAAAGCTGCTGCTTTAAGTAAAAACATATCCTACCCATTTGGTGAAGCAGAAGCGTATAAAAATCTTGGTTTAACTTATAATGTTCGTGGCAATTACGACAGTGCTTTTATAGTTTATAAAGCCGGACTGGCTATTGCAGAAAAAAATCATTTGGCTGCTACTGCCGGAAGAATTTATCATAACACGGCAATTGTTTACACCAATCTTGGAAAATATCCTGAAGCATTGGAAAATTATTTCCGTGCATTAAAAATGAGAGAAGAGTCAGGTGAAAAATTAGGGCAATCCTCTTCCACCAATGGTATCGGTACCGTTTATTTTTTAGAAGGAAAATATGGTGATGCGGTGAAGTATTATACCAAAGCCATGGACCTTGCCAAAGAAATTGATTACAAACGGGGTATTGAAGCCGGTTATGCCAACCTTGGCGAAGTGTACTACCGGCAGGGCAATTACGATGCTGCACAAAAAAATTTATTACTGGCATTAGAAGTAGTAAAAGTTACCAGCGATTTGGAAACCCTGGCGTTTTGCAAAAACATGCTGGGTTCTATTTACCTGAAGCAGCAAAAAAATAATGATGCTATCCGGGAATTCATGGAATCTGGTTTAGTTGCCGAAGAGTTAACCAGCAAAGAATATAAAAGCCGCAGTTTAATTGGTATTGGCCAGGCTTATTTGAATATGCACAAAACCGACAGTGCTTTATTTTATGTACAGGAAGGATACAAAATTGCCAATGATATTAAGTTTATTGAGTTACTGCGTGACGGAAGCGAAATACTCAGTAATATTTATGAATCGAAAGGAAATGATAAACAAGCTTTATTTTATTCACGACAGTTTAAAATATTTGCTGATAGCATCAATAACCAGCAGGCCCAGCAAGTAACAGCCAACCTTACAGCCGACTATGAATATTCAAAAAAAGAATTATTGCTGAAGAGTGAATTTGAAAACAAATCCACCCGTCAGCGCTGGATTATCTTTTCGGCTTTTGCCGGTTTGTTCTCTTCATTAATTGTAGTGTGGTTAGTATACCTTAGTCGCCAGAAAGAAAAACGAACCAACCATTTGTTGCAGCAACAAAAAACTGAAATAGAAAAACAAAAAACTGCTGCAGAAAATGCCTTGTCTGAATTAAAAGCAGCACAAACACAATTGATACAAAGTGAAAAGATGGCATCGCTGGGTGAATTAACTGCAGGCATTGCACATGAAATTCAAAACCCGCTGAACTTTGTAAACAACTTTAGCGAGGTAAGCAAAGAGTTGGTGGCCGAAATGAAAGAAGAACTGGCAACCGGCAATACACAACAGGCAAATGAAATTGCCGATGACCTTGTACAAAATCTTGAAAAAATAAATCATCACGGCCAAAGAGCGGCGGATATTGTAAAAGGAATGTTGCAGCATTCAAGAAGCAGCAGTGGTACAAAAGAACCAACAGATATTAATGCATTATGTGATGAATATTTGAGATTAGCCTATCATGGTTTAAGAGCAAAAGACAAAAGTTTCAATGCTAAGTTTGAAACGGCGTTTGATGAATCCATTGGAAAGGTAAATTTGATACCACAAGAAATTGGCAGGGTCATTTTGAATTTAATCAACAATGCATTCTACGCAGTAAGTGAAAAGGCTAAAAGCTTAACGCCTGACACTAAAGGTTATGAACCCACGGTAACCATCTCCACAAAGAAAGAAAACGATAAAGTATTAATAAAAGTAGCAGATAATGGCAGTGGCATCCCTAAAAAAGTGCTGGAAAAAATATTTCAACCCTTTTTTACCACCAAACCAACCGGGCAGGGAACGGGACTGGGATTATCTTTGAGTTATGATATTATAAAAGCACATGGCGGGAAAATAAGGGTAGAGACAAAGGAGGGAGAAGGGACTGTATTTATTATTTCATTATCTTTAAACGATACTGTTTAAATAAATTACGACATGACCAAAACCCGGCAACTGTATTCTCTTTTACCGGTAATAGCTTTTGTGCTAATAATATTTTCTTCCTGTAATATCGCAACAAACATTCCTTTTCCCGAAAAAGAAATGGGGTATACACAACCGGTATCTGTGCCATTAAAATTCAGCCCTGAAAAAAAATTAATTTGGGATACTTCGGGTCGTGGAGCAATAAACCCTGTCATTAAAAAATTAGATCTTGATGCGCTGCACTCGGAAGTTCTTGATTCAACCGGGTTCAACCCATTACCTCAAAAACCCCTTGAAACTCATTTTGATTTTAACCAGCTACCCGATACAATATTCAACTTTGATAATCTTCCTTCAAAATCTTTGCAGTTTAAAACATCTGTTTTGCCTCCTCCGCAAAGCATAAAAACATCACCATTTTCCCCCCGTAAAAACAACCCGCTTTCTTTATTTGAGTTTGGGGCATCACAGGGTTTACCTGCAAAATTTGTTACCAGTTTACTGAAAGATAAAAACGGGTTAATGTGGATTGGCAGTGCTGAGGGTATTTTTTGTTATAATGGTGAGTATGCTAAAACAATAGTACCGGGTCCCTTTAACCAGGCACCATTGGGAATGATTGAAGATAATAATGGTAACATTTGGTTTGCAGATGTGGATCACCTGGGAATGATTGACCCACGCACAGGTACCGTTAGTTATTCAACCCTGGTTGGCGGAAAACGAAATACTGTTTGCAAAGTAATGAAAGACGAAACGGGCCAGCTTTGGTTTGCCAGAACAAGTTTTACCGGTGTAGTGATTGTTGATCCTGAAACAAAAACATATAAAATACTCGATGCTACAAAAGGGCTTACGCTTTTAGATGGATTTTCTTCAGATGTAATAGAAGATGATGATAAAAATATATGGATCACTACCTCCAGGGGTGGTGTACATATCATCAGTCGTAAAAACAATAAACTAAAATATCTAAAAAAGATAAATGGTATTAGCAGCGATACAACAGGATCAATAACAAAAGATAAAAATGGCAAAGTATGGATTGCCCGCAGACCCGGTACGCTGGATGCCGTCGATACCAAAAATGGTATTATCTGGCATTATGGGGAAGCAGGATTTGCCACAGGTGGTGCATTTAATGTTTATCTCACCTGCGATGATAAAGGCAGAATATGGATGGGTAAAAATATTGGAGCAGATATTATTGACCCTGAAAACAACACTATACGTTTTATTGATCAAACCCGTGGTTTAGCCGGAGATTATGTTTGTTCCTGCACGATGGACGATCGTAAACGAATGTGGGTGTCAACAACAACAGGGTTAAATATTATAGATCAGCATGCTGAGTCAGTAAATCCTTATAATATACAGGTAACAAGCCTGATGGAAGATGGGATAGGTAATTTATGGGTGGCCACACAAAAAGGAGTGTCTATCATTAATTTTCAAAAGAGAACTGTTAAACATTTTAGCCAGGCAAACGGGTTAAGTAATGATTTTATACAATCATTTACCAATACAAATGGAAATATTATTGTATCAACAAACGGTGGATATAATATTATCGATCCTGTTCATAACACAATTGAAAGTACCGGCAAAAAAGAAGGGTTGGTGAACGATACTATTTATAACGCCTTTAAGGACAAAGCAGGTAATATATGGTTAACCGGGCCGAGTAATGGAATAGATGTAGTTGATCTTACAAAAAAAGTAATTCTTCATGCGGATGTAAAAGGCGGATTAAGCGACAATAATATACAGGATTCAAAACAAGATGCCAATGGAAATATCTGGCTGGCAACAAATAAGAGTGGTGTAGATATAATTGATCCAATAACCAATACCATAAAATATTTAAATGAACAACCAGGGCTGAAAGAGACCTCCAACAAAATGATGTTAATAGATAAACAGGGGCTTGTTTGGATTGGAACAGCAAGGGGCGTTTATATTGCTGATACTAAAAAAGGAACACTTACCACCATAACCACCAAAGAAGGATTAACAGACAACAAAGTTTTATCGTTACTGGAATATAACGGAACTATTGCGGCAGGTACCAATAACAAAATAACACTTATTACACCACCATCAGAACCGGGTGGTGAATGGAAAATAGCTCCGTTGCAATATTCGGAAGGATTAAGAAAATCAACCAATTCATGGGCCAGCGATGGGATTACTTCAAAAGGTCAATACTTGTGGGGCGATGCAGAGTTAACTGTTATTAATGAGCTGAAACCTGAAACAGGTACTGCTCCTACATATATAACGGGTATTACAGTGATGACGAAACCACAGTCTTTTATTAATAAACCAACCTTAAAAGAGAATGATACTTTATGGAACGGCAACAATTATTATACAAAGGATAAAAAACCAGTAAACACAGGTTATGCTGCTGATAACGGGTTAAGCTGGGATAGTATTACCGGTCCCTTTAATATTCCGGTTAATCTTGAGCTCCCCTATAATCAAAATTATATTCAGTTCCAGTTTGCGCAGGCACACTTAGGCCGTCAGGATAATGCATCCTATTGTTATATACTGGAGGGGATAGATAAAAACTGGAGTGCTGTTACCAATAATCCTTACACAGAAAATTATTTAAACCTTCCTGCAGGAAAATATTCTTTCAAAGTTCGCAGTAAAAATTTAAGCGGTAAATGGGGCGAACCTGCTGTATTAAATTTTACCATCACTCCGCCCTGGTATAAAACATGGTGGGCCTATACTTTATATATAATTTTTGCCTTGGGCCTGTTAAGGGCTTATATCGTTTTCCGTTCCGGTATGTTAAAAAAAGAAAACAGGATTTTGGAAGAAAAAGTTTCGTTGCGTACCAAACAACTCCAAAAATCAATTGAAGATTTAAAAGAAACCCAGGCACAATTAATTCATTCAGAGAAAATGGCTTCCTTAGGGGAACTTACAGCCGGTATTGCCCACGAAATTCAAAACCCATTAAACTTTGTCAATAATTTTTCGGAAGTAAGTGTGGAGTTAGCTGATGAGTTAAAAACGGAAATTAATAACCTGCCAATTGATGCTGGTAAAAAAACAGAACTGGAATCACTCATAAACGACCTGGTACAAAATCAGCAAAAAATAAATTTCCATGGTAAACGGGCCGATACCATCGTGAAAGGTATGTTGCAGCATAGCCGCAGCAGCACCGGAATAAAAGAACCTACCAATATTAATACACTTGCTGATGAATATTTACGCCTGAGTTATCACGGCCTCCGGGCAAAAGACAAATCTTTTAACGCCACTATGAAAACAGATTTCGACGAAAATCTGCCAGTCATCAATGTTGTTGCGCAGGATATTGGACGGGTCATTCTTAATTTAATTACCAACGCTTTTTATTCTGTTACAGAGAAAAAGGCGCTTAAGCAAGCGCAGGGCGTTAGTTATGAACCCACCGTATCAGTAAGTACAAAAAAACTTCCCGGTGCTGTTGAAGTAAGGGTGAAAGATAACGGTATGGGCGTTCCTCAAAAAGTATTGGATAAAATATTCCAGCCTTTCTTTACCACTAAACCCGTAGGGCAGGGAACAGGATTGGGCTTATCTTTAAGTTACGATATTATCAAAGCACATGGCGGTGATTTAAAAGTAGTAACCACCGAAGGAGAAGGGGCTGAATTTATTATTCAATTACCATTATAAAATTATACTTAGCAAATGAAAATTTTAGTTGTAGACGATGAGCAGGATGTCCGGGTTTTATTTGAGCAACGCTTCCGTAAGGAAATGCGTACCGGTGAAATGGAATTTGCCTTTGCCTTTTCCGGTGAAGAAGCCCTGGTGTTTATGGAACAACACAACCATGAAGCCGTGCTCATTCTTTCCGACATAAATATGCCCGGTATGAGCGGCCTGCAGTTACTTGAAAAAATTAAACAGCATTACGCCGCACCCCCTCCTATTGTTATGATGATTACTGCCTACGGCGACGAAGAAAATTTTAATACCGCCAAAAGATTAGGTGCGGATGATTTTTTGACCAAACCGGTTGATTTCATTTCGCTAAAAGACAAACTTAAATCTATCACCACATGACTAAGATTTTGGTAGCAGATGATGAGACCGATCTGGAAGTACTCATCCGGCAAAAATTCAGGCAAAAAATACGGGAACAGCAGTATGAATTTGTTTTTGCCGTAAATGGCAATGATGCCTTACTCAAAATAGAACAGCATCCGGATATATCCATTGTGCTGAGCGATATTAATATGCCCGAAATGGATGGGCTTACCTTACTCTCTAAATTGAGCGACGCTGCCCCAATGACCAAAACGGTGATGGTATCGGCTTACGGCGATATGGATAATATCCGTACTGCCATGAACCGTGGTGCTTTTGATTTTGTAACCAAACCGGTAAATTTTGAAGACCTTGAAGTAACAATGGAAAAAACCATCCGTCATGTTAACCAGTTGAAAGAAACATTACAGGCTATTAAAGAAAATAATATCCTGCGAATGTATGTGGATGAGAATGTACTTAAATTTATGGGCACCCGTGAATTTGAAAATTCGCTCATGGAAAATGAAACGGTGGATGCCACCGTTGCCTTTATTGATATCTGCGGCTTTACCACCATCAGCGAAAAAGAAAAACCCGATACCGTAGTGAAAATGCTTAACCGCTATTTTGATGTAATGGTAAAAGAGATCATTGCACAAAATGGCATTATTGATAAGTTTATTGGTGATTGTGTGATGGCTGTATTTAAAGGCGATTATCATTTGGACCGTGCGGTAGATGCCTCTTTAGCCATACGAAATAAAATAAACGCTTTACCTGCAGAACATGATTTCGCCCCAAAAGTTTCCATTGGTATTAATAGTGGCGAAATGATCTCAGGAAATATTGGTTCTGCTGCATTAAAGAGACTGGATTATACCGTAATTGGTGATTCAGTTAATACGGCGCAACGGTTACAATCAGCCGCAGGGGTAGATAAAATTGTTATCAATGAGCATTGTTATGAAAAAATCAAACAATCATTCAACTGCGTAAAAATAGGAGAGGCTGTTTTAAAAAATAAAGAAGCTGCCGTGGTATTATTCGAAGTACTTGATTAATCTTAACGCATTACCAGCATGCACAAAAAAATAAAAAATGAACCCGTTAACTGGAAACATGTTTTCCGCCCCGGGAACATCCTGCAAACAATTATTGGTTGCTCCCTTTCCGTTTTAGCTATGCGTGGCTTTATGATTCCCAATAAATTTTTAGATGGTGGAGTTACCGGTATTTCTATCCTATTGCACGAAGTGTTTAATATCAACATCAGTATCCTTACCCTGGTTTTAAACGCCCCCTTGATATTTCTCGGTTACCGGCGCATAGGCAAAACCTTTGCGGTACAAACCATCCTGGCAGTTATACTATTATCAATCGGCCTTACTTTTATAGAATTACCCCCTATTACAAAAGACAAACTGCTCATAGCCATTTTTGGCGGATTAACTATGGGAGCCGGGGTAGGCCTGGTTTTACGTTGTGGCGGAGTGGTGGATGGCGCAGAAGTAATTGCCGTATTCACTAAAAGAAAAACAGGTTTCAGTAACAGTGAAATTATTTTACTCATTAATGCTGTCATCTTTACGATAGCTGCCACACAGTTTGGGCTGGAAACAGGTATGTATTCACTCATTACTTTCTTTTCCGCCACTAAAACGGCAGATTATGTAGTAGATGGTATTGAACAGTATACTGCTGTAAATATTGTTTCTTCACAGCCGGAAGAAGTAAAAAACTTTTTAGTGAATGAATTAGGAAAAGGCATTACCGTTTACAAAGGAGAAAGGGGCTACCTGCCCGGAAGTTTTGATGTAAAAACAGATTGCGAAATCATTGTGACCATTGTTACGAGACTGGAAGTACACCAGATACAATCTGCTATTATTGAAATAGACCCGAAAGCCTTTGTATTTGTACAAAGCATTAAAGAAGCTTCCGGGGGAATATTAAAAGCAAAAGCGCATGCTAAATAATTTTTTTTAATCCCGGATGCAACAACGACCGATAATATTACCCGATTATGATAAAGCAGTATCGTTTATGTTAGAATCGCTGCGTACTGAACTGCCGGCTAACCTCACCTATCATGGTTATCATCATACGCTGGATGTAATGGAAGCAGCCGAAAGAATTGCGGCGGAAGAAAGCTTATCAGCAGATGAAATGCGGTTATTGCGAACAGCAGTTGCTTTTCATGATGCCGGTTTTATTTACACCTATAAAAATCACGAAGAAAGAGGTTGTGATTTGGCGGAAGAATTATTGCCGGGTTTTAATTTCAGTACGGCAGATATTGCAGCAGTATGTGCAATGATAAGGGCCACTAAAACACCACAGCGGCCAAAAAATAAATTAGAAGAAATTATTTGCGATGCTGATTTGGATTACCTAGGCAGAGACGATGTACATGCTGTGGCGCATACTTTGTTTGAAGAAGTAAAAGTATATTCAAAAAAAATTGATGAAAAAGCCTGGGATGAAATTCAAATCAATTTTTTAAAAGCACATCATTACTATACTCCTTTTTCAATAAAGCACCGGGCAAAAAAGAAACAACAATACCTGGAGGACCTTATAAAAAAATGGAACCCCTGATTGTTTTTTCACTGCTGTATTTATTGAATTTCGATCAACAAAAACTATATTACAGTACAATATTTTTCCGGAACCTGCTGCAATATCCTCAACAGCTACCCTTAAAAATACCGTTTTAATCTGTCCTTACTATATTCTCTTTGCTGCTGTATAACTTTTACACTAAATAATTTCTAATGACCAACCTGAGTGCCGCAAACAGAAGAATCCTCTCTGTAGACCTGCTGCGTGGAATTGTTATGATAATTATGGCGCTGGACCATGTAAGGGATTATTTCCATAGCGGCGCTTACTTATATGATCCGCTTAATTTGGACAAAACAACCGGTGCTTTATTTTTTACAAGATGGATTACTCATTTCTGTGCACCTGTCTTTATGTTCCTGGCAGGAACTTCGGCTTTTTTTGTTGGGCAAAAAAAAACCAAGAAAGAACTCTCCCTTTTTTTATTAAAAAGAGGATTGTGGTTAATACTGCTGGAGTTTACTGTCTTCAATTTTGGCTGGAACTTTGACATCACTTTTACCAATATTTATTTCATTGTTATCTGGGCATTGGGTGTAAGTATGATTTTTCTTGCCGGACTAATTTATTTACCCAAAAAATTTATTTTATTGTTTGGCATTGTACTGGTAGCCGGGCATAATTTGCTGGATGGTATTCATGTAAGCGGTAATAACTTAACTGCTTTTGGCTGGGCATTAGTGCATGAACAAAACTTTTTTTCCTGGATGGGTAAAAATGTACTGGTCGGTTACCCGCTTGTTCCCTGGATTGGGGTAATGGCGCTTGGTTATTGTTTTGGCAATTTATATACAGCTAAATATGAAGCAGCAGAAAGAAAAAAAAATTTACTGTTGCTGGGAGGTGGTGCTGTTGCCTTGTTTGTTCTGCTCCGCTTTATCAACATATACGGCGACCCGGTTCCATGGACTACTCAATCAACCGCATTTAAAACTTTCCTCTCTTTTATTAAAGTAAATAAATATCCTCCTTCTTTGTTTTATCTTTTGGTTACGCTGGGACTTTCCTTCCTGTTCCTTGCTTTTACAGAAAAAAGTAATGGTGCCGTTGCAAAGGTTGTGTCAGTGTATGGCCGTGTGCCAATGTTTTATTATATCACCCATATTTATTTATTACACCTTGTAACCATGATAGCGGCTGGTTTATTTACTGATTTCAGCTGGAAAGTATGGATACTGAAAGAGCCGCTTTGGTTTACTCAATCGCTAAAAGGCTATGGCTTCCCGCTGGGTGTTGTTTATTTGGTTTGGTTGGGTATTGTAATTTCTCTTTATCCGCTCTGTAAATGGTATGACAAATATAAACAGGCCCATAAAGAAAAATGGTGGCTAAGTTATCTATAAAATCATGGGAGAAGAAGAAAAAAGTCAACAGACCATAGACGATAAACCACAGCAGGGGCCGCAGTTGAATGAGTTTTCAACTGATGAAACGATTGTGCCTGCCGCTGAAACAAGCACAACGGTTGAACAACCACAAACTACAAACAACAAACCAGGAACAGCAGATATGGAAGTACACAAACATCCGCATCATGTGATGCATACAAAAAAATGGAGTGAATATCTCCTTGAATTCTTCATGCTTTTTCTTGCCGTGTTTCTTGGTTTTATTGCTGAAAATATCAGGGAGCACATTGTTGAAAAGGAAAAAGAAGGGCAATATATGAAATCATTGCTAAGCGATCTCTCTGCAGATACTACAATGTTTACAAGGGGCATTCAGCGAAAAGAACAAAGAATAAATGCAATAGATAGTGTCTTTATGTTTTTCAAAGCACACCCGGATGTAACAACTATTTCAGGAAAATTTTTTAAAACTCTTCGCCGCACCACATGGGATCAACTGCTTATCCGCAATACCATTACTATTAACCAGTTAAAAAATGCCGGCGCCATGCGTTTGATAAAAAACAAGCCGGTAACCGATTCCCTTTCTGCATACGATTTTCAATGTGAATCCCTCGGACAATACAATACAGGCTATCTTACTCACCAGGAATTACTTTATCGCTATATTGAAAAAATGGTTGATGCTACTGGTTTGTTAGATCTTTACATTGCCAATACCAGTGAAGCTGTTGTTGGAAATGTTCCGGATACTATTGCTCTTAAAATTCGTAACACTGAAGGAAATGAACTGCTCAACCTTTTGATGCAGGTAAAAATTTTTGCCCGCCAGGAAATCAACCGGTTTGAAAACGGTAAAAACACCGCCATCAACTTAATGGTATTGATTAAAAAAGAATATGATTTAGATTAATCATGAGCGAAGAAAATAAAATAGAAGAAAGTTCACAGTTGGCAGATGGCAGTTTGCAAAATGAGGCTAAAAATACTTCATCAGCCGAAACTATGCCTGAAGAGGAACAACCAGAAATCATAAAAGAAAAATCACAAACTACAGCAATGGAAACCCACGCACACGAACTCCACAAAGCACCCGGTCATGGGTGGAAACATTATTTCTTTGAGTTCTTTATGCTGTTCCTCGCTGTGTTCTGCGGGTTTTTAGCAGAATATCAACTGGAGCATGTAATAGAACATCAGCGGGAGAAAGAATTTGCCAATGCGCTGTACACTGAATTAAGGGATGACTCTACGGCAGCGGCCACCAAATTGAGCAGGCGGCTGCAAAAGGAAAAGTACATGGATTATTTATGTGCCTATTTTAAAGACAGTTCATTAACCACTCTGCCAAAAGAAGTATACCCGGCCTTTACCATCAGCTTATATCTTATAAACAGTTATTCTTTTGAACCCAAAGATGGTATCCTCAGTCAGCTTAGAAATTCTGGTTCGCTCAGGTATTTTAAAAGTGTGCCTTTACAAAAATTACTGGGAGACCTTAGTGTTAATATCAATGAATTGAGAACAAGGAATGAACAGGAGTACCAGTTTTTTGCAAGTCCTATTAAGTCCTTCCTGCTGAAGTATTATGACTGGAGCTGGTTGGATAAATTACGTAAACAAGACAGTGCTGATGTAGTGTTAGATGTAATAAATAATTATAGTAACAGTAACAGAAATACGGAAGCCGGTATTTTAAATGCCAATTCCTTTGATCGTGGCGAAGCATCAAACATGTTACTGTTTTATAAACAAATGCTTGTATCTACCAGAACACTTCAGCTAAACAATTACATCAAAACCAATCATAAAATACTGGAAGTTTTGAGAGAAAATTATTCCCTGAAAAATGAATAAAGTAAAAAGGTCATCAGTTAGAAAAAATCAATGGTCATGAAAAAAATATTATTTATCGTTTTTGTTTTTTCATTCTTTTATAGTGTCAAGGCACAAACAAAAACATACGAATCGCTATTACAACTCACCAAAGAATTACGAAAATTAGAAAGAACCTCTTTACCCAATGGTGTTCCTGATTATCGTTCTCAAACGATAAATAAGATTCAGCAATCATTAACACAAATCAAAAACAAACATGCAAAGATTGATACGGCAGCATGGCCATTGGAACAAAAAGTAGATTATGTATTACTGCTGAGTGAAATGAATGCACTTGATTTTAACTGCCGCATTTTAAAACCATGGGTTCGTGATCCGTCATTCTATGCTATCATCTTTGGTGAGCAAAGTGATGTGCCCGCCCATGAAGGGCCCACCAGTTTTGCCATGATTGATATCTGGAATTATTCTTTCCCGCTCTCAGCAGAGGATGATAAAAGGTTAACCACTCAATTAAATGTGATTCCTCCTTTATATGAACAGGCAAAGATTAATCTCACCGGTAATGCCCGTGATCTGTGGAGTGCAGGTATAGAAGACATAAAAGGACAACTTATCTTACTGGATGATTTAACCAGTAAAACAACTACTAACAGTAATGCTTTAAAACTGGCAATCGCCAATGCAAAAAATGCAGCTATAAAATTTATTGACTGGTTACAAAAGAAACTGCCTTCTAAAAATGGTTCATCCGGCATTGGAAAAGAAAATTATAGCTGGAACTTACGCAATGTATTAATGGTTCCTTTTAGCTGGGAAGATGAAGTTACTTTACTCAATCGTGAACTTACCCGTGCTTATGCTTCTTTGCAATTAGAAAGAGAACACAATCGCAACCTTCCTGAATTAAAAGCTTATGCAACCGAACAGGAATACAATGAAGGAGCAGATGCCCATATTAAAAAGCTGATGAACTTTTTAAAAGAAAAAGAAATTCTTCCCGTAAAAAATTATATGGAACCGGCACTGCGGAAACATCTTGGCAGTTTTGTTCCGGAAGACAAGAGAAACTTTTTTGCCAATGTGATGCATAAAGCACCCGGCGTTTTATACTCCCATTCTACACATTGGTTTGAAATTGCAAGGTTTACGGAAGAACCTCATTCAGGTTTATTACGTCATGATCCGCTGCCTTATAATATATGGATGCAGCGCAGTGAAGGATTAGCCACAAGCATGGAAGAAACATTTATGCATGCGGGGTTATGGGATGATAATCCACGGGCAAGAGAATTGGTTTGGATAATGCTGGCCCAGCGTTGTGCAAGAGGTTTGGCCTCACTCTATGCGCAGGCTAATATGATCAATTATGAACAGGCCAGAAAATTCCAGGTGGAGTGGACACCCAAAGGCTGGACGGGTGATGAAAGCCTGACAGGATTTGAACAGCATTTGTATTTACGTCAACCGGGTTATGGTACTTGTTATGTAACCGGCAAATATTTTATTGAACGCATTATGATGAATATGGGAAGAAAAGAGGGAAAAGATTTTAAGCTGTATAATTTTTTTGATAAATTTTACGGAGCAAGTCCTATCCCCATTTCATTGATCAACTGGCAGCTTACCGGTGATGACAGCGAAGTAAAAGCTTGTTTTAAAAAATAAATCATGGAAGAAGAAAGTTTACAGTTGGCAGATGGCAGTTTGCAAAATGAAGTTGAAAACACTTCATCAGCCGAAACTATGCCTGAAGCGGAACAACCAGAAATCATAAACGAAAAACCACAAACTACAGCAATGGAAACACATGCACACGACCTTCACAAAGCACCCGGTCATGGATGGAAACATTATTTCTTTGAGTTTTTCATGCTGTTCCTCGCAATAACGCTTGGTTTCTTTGCAGAGAATCTCAGGGAAAAGATCTCCGATAAAAAACATGTTCATGAATATATTCAATCTATGATCAATGATCTGAACAGTGATCTCGCCATGTATGACTCTTCCATCGCTTTTAACCATTATCATTGCGCCACTATTGATACCATCATCACTTCATTCAGAAGTAACACTGTTAATAGTGGTAATATATATTTGCTGGCCAGGCAACTTACACTTGGCTCCAGTGTCGTTTCTCCCAATACAAAAGCATATGAACAAATGAAAAGCAATGGTGCACTAAGGCTTATCGGGAAACAATCAATTGGCGACAGTATTGCTTCCTATTATCAATGGACAAAAAAATTTGATTACTGGTCGGGACTGCAGCAATTGAGATTAAGTGATGTAATAAGGGCAAATGATAAATTGTTTGATGCTTTTGTCTTTTTTTCAATTGTGAAAGGAACAGGTGCCCAAAAGGACAATCCTCCTTTTGTTACTAAAGATGCTGCCGCCATTAATTCGGTACTGATGCAATACCAGTATTATTATGGATTGCTCAATTTAATGACTCAGCGTTCAACAATGGCTAAAGAGCAGGCAGCAAGATTGATTGATTTTTTAAAAAATGAATATCATTTAAAAAATGAATGAATAAATTAAAACTGGCTAATACAATCGCTCCGGGTTATACCTCAACTTCAATTAATTTAGTTCTATGAATAAGTTTTTTATTTTACTATTCTTACCCGTTCATCTTTTGGCGCAGCCCTTTTCATCAAAAGAAATCTCCCGCTGGGAAAAGCAGGCTAAAAATGTAAGCATCATGCGTGATAACTGGGGCATACCGCATATCTATGGAAAAACAGATGCAGATGCTGTGTTTGGATTATTGTATGCACAATGCGAAGATGATTTTAAAAGAGTGGAGATGAACTATATTGAAAAGCTGGGCCGAATGGCAGAAGTAAAAGGAGAAGGCTCATTGTATGATGATTTACTGATACGGATGATTATTGATTCTGCTGATGCCGTAAGGGATTATAACAATTCTCCTGCCTGGTTAAAAAAACTATGTAATGCTTTTGCTGACGGTATCAATTATTATCTCTATAAAAACCAAAATACCAGGTCAGCATTATTAACCCGTTTCCAGCCCTGGTACCCATTCCTCTGGACAGACGGAAGCATAGGCGCTATTAATACCACAGATATCACCACAGCAGAACTTCAAAATTTTTACTCCGGTCAACCACCCGTTGCCATTACAAAAACTCCCGTAGCAGAAGAGATTGTAACAGGCTCTAACGGCTTTGCTTTTTCACCAAAAATTACTGAATCGGGCAATGCCATTCTTTACATCAACCCGCATGTTACTTTTTATTTCCGCCCCGAAGTACATATGGTAAGTGAAGAAGGTTTAAATGCCTATGGTGCTGTTACCTGGGGACAGTTTTTTATTTACCAGGGCTTTAATGAACATTGCGGCTGGATGCACACCTCCTGTTATGTGGATGCAGCCGATACTTATATCGAAAAAATTTTAAGGAAAGATAACGGATGGGTTTATGAATATGATGGAAAGCAAAAACCGGTAACAGAAAAAAAGATTGTTATCCGCTATCAATCACCAACCGGAGTGCAAACCAAAATTATCAATGCACTCTTTACACATCATGGCCCCATTATGGCTAACAGAAATGGACAGGTGCTCAGCCTTAGAGCGGATAACCGTATAATGAATGGTGTTATTCAATGCTGGCAGCGAACAAAAGCCAAAGGCCTGGCTGATTTTAAAAAGACACTTGATTTAAAAGGAAACATTTCTAACAACACCGTGTATGCAGATGCGGATGGAAATATTGCTTACTGGCATGGTAACCGTATCCCGGTTAGAGATACGAAGTATGACTGGACAAAACCTGTGGATGGTTCTGTTACTGCTACCGAATGGAAAGGGCTGCATACAATTGATGAAACAGTACATGTTATTAATCCTGTAAACGGCTGGTTGCAAAATTGTAATTCCACCCCTTTCACTGTTGCCGGAGCCAATAGCCCCAAAAAAGAAAACTACCCGGTATATATGGCGCCTGACGGTGAAAATTTCAGGGGCATAAATGCCGTAAGAGTATTGAGTGAGGAAAATAAATATACCATTGATAAAGTAATAAAAGCCGGATATGATAAAAGATTAGCTGCCTTTGAAGTATTAGTGCCGGCATTAATAAAATCATTTGAAACAACTGTTTCTTACAATGATTCATTGTATGCTTTACTGATTGGCCCAATAAGCGTTTTAAAAAACTGGGATTACCGTTGCGGGGAAAACTCTATTGCCACTACCCTGGCTGTAGAGTGGGGTCAGAAAATATTACCGTTGATTTTTAAAACAAAAATTGTAGATGATGAGGAAGCGGATGTGGTGGATAAAGCAAAATATTTTGCTGCCAATGCAAAAGCAGATGTGTTATTACAACCATTATTTGTTGTCATCAATGAGCTGCAAAATAAATTTGACCGCTGGCAATTACCATGGGGTGAGATCAACCGCTTTCAAAGAATTTCTTCAACTATTGAAAACAAGTTTGACGACAACAAACCAAGTATACCCGATGGTTTTGTTTCTTCTACCTGGGGCATGCTGCCATCCTATAACAGTCGTACTTATCCCGGCACCCAAAAAAGATATGGTGTAAATGGCAACAGTTTTATTTGTGCTGTTGAGTTTGGAAAAAGAATAAAAGCAAAATCATTATTGGCCGGCGGTGAAAGTGGCAATGAAAATTCACCACATTTCTTTGACCAGGGATTGATGTACAGCAAAGGACAGTTTAAAGAAGTATTATTTTATAAAGAAGAGGTGATGCAGCATGTGGAAAGAAGTTATCATCCCGGTGAGTAAATAAAGATGACGGTATTATATTCAGTTGCAAGTATTAAAATATTTCTCCATGACCAAACAAAGAGTAATCCGTTTCATCATTTATCTCATTGTTGGTTTTGGCTGTGCTTTTCTTTACAACTATTTAAAAAGGTAATATGAGTGAAGAAAACAAAAACAAGGCCTGGCCGGCTGAGTTAGATGCGCTGATTGCCGCACCACAGCATCATAAATTATTATTTGAAAATGAATGGGTACGTGTGCTGGATACCAATATTAAACCGGGTGAAGAAACTAATTTACATACGCATCAGTATCCTGCTTCTTTATACATTTTAAGCTGGAGTAATTTTATCCGTTATGATGCTGCCAGAAATGTTATGGTGGATTCAAAAGCATTAGGTTTAAATTTTTCATCCGGTACAGCACTCTGGACAGGAGCATTAACTCCGCATTCATTAAAAAATGTTGGTGATACCGATTTGCATGTATTAAGTGTAGAAATAAAAACAACTGCCTGATATTTCCTCTTTTTTCAGGATATTTAAGGATGAAATATATAATCATTCTTCTGCTTCTTTCCGTCAGTACTTCAGCCCAAACAAAATACGATGTTATAATCCGCAATGGGAAAGTATTGGACGGCAGCGGTAACAGCTGGTATTACGCTGATATTGCTGTTAAAGATGGGAAGATTGCCCTTATTCAAAAACATATCAACGAAGAAGCTGCTAAAATAATTGATGCAAAAGGGTTGATAGTTGCTCCGGGTTTTATTGATGTGCATACTCATATTGAAGACGATGAAGTAAAAAATCCAACAGCTGATAATTTTATTTATGACGGTGTTACTACAGTTATTACCGGTAACTGTGGTTTATCCAAACCGGATATTGGTAAATACCTGAATTTTATTGATAGTGTTAAACTCTCCATCAATGTAGCAGCATTAGTGGGTCACAATGATGTACGCAAAGCAGTAATGGGTACTGTTATGCGGGACCCCAGCGAAGAAGAATTACAAAAAATGGAAAAGATCGTAGAAGAGGCAATGAAAGGCGGAGCCGTTGGCTTATCAACAGGGCTTATCTATATTCCCGGTACTTATTCTAAAACCAGTGAAGTAGTTCGCCTGGCAGCTGTTGCAGCAAAATATAATGGTGTATATACAAGTCATATGCGCAATGAAGGGGATGATATCGTTAATGCCATTAATGAAGCGTTATATATTGGCAGGGTGAACAATATGCCGGTTGAAATTTCTCACTTCAAATGCAGCGGACAAAATAATTGGGGAAGAAGTACTGAAACTGTTGCTATGATTGAGCAGGCAAGAAAAGACGGATTAGATGTAACCATTGACCAGTATCCATATACCGCCAGCAGCACTTCATTAAGTACCTTGTTACCGGATGATGTGCTGGCAGATGGGCAAGATTCCATCGTAGCAAGACTGAACAGGGCAGAAATAAAAAACTATGTGATTGATTACATGATCAACAATTTGAAAAAAAGAAAACTCAAACATTTTAGTTACCCGGTAGTAGCGAGTTACAAATTTGATTCAACGCTGAATGGTAAAAGTATTGAACAGGTGAATTTGATTAAAGGCAGAAAACATACTGCAAAATCAGAAGCAGAAACAGTGATTGAAATGATGATTAATGGTGGAGCCGGAATGGTGTTTCATGGTATGAGTGAAAAAGATGTTCAGTACATTATGAAATATCCATTCAACATGTTTGCCAGTGATGCCAGCATAAGGGTATTTGGAACCGGGATGCCGCATCCCCGTGGTTATGGTACCAATGCACGAATATTGGGTAAATATGTAAGAGAAGAAAAAGTATTGTCGCTGGAAGAAGCAGTAAGACGAATGACATCTTTACCTGCACAAAAATTTCAACTGAAAGACCGTGGGTTATTGAAAGAAGGAATGGCGGCTGATATTGTGGTATTTGATGAAGCAACTGTTACGGATAAATCAGTTTATGAAAAGCCGCACCAATATTCAACTGGTTTTAAATATGTGCTGGTGAATGGTGTGGTTACAGTTGATAATGCTGTACACACCGGAGCAAGAAATGGCATGGCATTAAGAAGAAAATAAATTTTTGACTTTTTAATTTTGATTTTTGAATTTCTAAATATCTTCTTTTTTATTTTTCATACGGTATTTACATTGTTCAATGTAGCGGGCTGGATATTTCCTAAAACAAGAAAGCTTAACTTAATTACATTACTTCTGACTGCTTTCTCCTGGTTTGTGGTAGGAATTTGGAAAGGCATTGGGTTTTGTTATTGTACTGAATGGCACTGGCAGGTAAGAGAACAGTTGGGTTACCACGACCAGACAGGGTCTTATATTCACTTTCTGATATTAAAACTTACAGGAGCTAATCTTAATATTTCGTTGGTAGAAACAACAACAGTTGTTGTGTTTGCCGTGAGTTTGATGATGAGTGTTTGGCTGAATGTGAGAGATTGGCGAAGAAAGAAAATGAATCATTAATAATTCATCAGCTTCTTCACATACTCATCCAGTCTTGCATTGGCCATAAAGTTTTTCTCTAATTCAATACTGAATGGAATGGGTGTATCCAATGAAGCGCAACGCATCACCGGCGCATCCAAATGTTCAAAGCAATGTTCACCTATCCAGGCAGCAATTTCTCCACCAATACCACCAATCAATGTGTCTTCATGCAGTATCAATACTTTACCCGTTCTTTCAACAGAAGAACGGATAGCATCATAATCCAATGGTGCCAGCGTTCTTAAATCCAGTATGTCAAAAGAAATATCTTCATGCTTCATGGCATACCCGGTGGCCCAATGCACTCCGCTTCCGTAAGTAATGATGGAAATATCTTCTCCTTCTTCCACCAGCTTTGCCTTACCAATTTCTATTTCATAATATTCATCCGGCACCTGTCCGCTGATGCTGCGGTATAAAGCTTTGTGTTCAAAATACATTACCGGGTTGGGGTCATTGATAGCTGCGATCATTAATCCTTTCGCATCTATTGGTGTACTTGGATAAACAATCTTTAATCCGGGAACTTTAGTAAACCATGCTTCATTACTCTGGCTATGGAATGGACCTGCACCTACACCCCCACCACTCGGCATACGAATCACCACATCAGCATTTTGTCCCCAGCGGTAATGAATCTTAGCAAGATTATTTACAATTTGATTAAACCCTACACTTACAAAATCAGCAAATTGCATTTCCATCATGCTCTTATAACCTTGCAGACTTAACCCCAATGCAGCTCCAACAATAGCACTTTCACAAAGAGGAGTATTACGAACTCTTTCTTTACCAAAATCATTTACAAAACCTTCGGTTATTTTAAAGGCGCCGCCATATTCTGCAATATCCTGTCCCATTAAAATAAGGTTGGAATGTTTTTGCATGGATTGATGAAGACCTTCTTTAATTGCATCGATGAGACGAGCGTCGTGAGTCGTGAATTGTGAATTTATTGACCATTGACCATTGACCATTGACGGCAATGAATTATCAATCACCTTCACATCAAAGTCAACTGCTTTCTCCGCAAACAAATCATTTACCTCTTCTTCTGTATTCGGAATTAACACCGGCGAATCAAAACCAATTTTTAATTCTGATTCAATATGCTCTTTTATTTCTGACTTAATGATTTCAATCTTTTCTTCACTTAATAATTCAATTGAGGTTAAATATTCTTCATATTTTTTTACCGGATCTTTCTCTTCCCACAACTCAAACAAATATTTTGGGACATACTTGGTTCCACTGGCTTCTTCATGTCCCCGCATACGGAAAGTCATGCACTCAATTAAAAATGGCTTTTGATGTTCAATACAATATTTCCTTACTCCTTTGATGGTATCATACACAGTAAGCAAATTATTTCCATCAATTTTCACTCCTTCCATTCCATATCCTCTTGCTTTGTCAACCAAACTATCGCAGCGATATTGTTCATTCACCGGTGTGCTTAATCCGTAACCATTGTTCTCAATAATAAAGATCACTGGTAAATCCCAAACAGCCGCCACATTCAATGCTTCATGAAAATCACCCTCACTCGTTCCCCCATCACCGGTAAAAGCAACCGCTATTTTATTTTCTTTGCGAAGTTTATGTGCTAATGCCACACCATCTGCAATCGCCAGCTGCGGGCCAAGGTGAGAAATCATTCCGCAGATATGATGTTCTTTGGTACCAAAGTGAAAACTTCTTTCTCTTCCCTTACTATAACCATCTTTACTTCCCTGCCATTGTTTAAACAATTTATTCAACGGCATATTGCGGGTAGTGAACACACCAAGGTTACGATGCAATGGCATCACCCATTCATCTTCATCCAATGCCAGGGTGGCACCAACAGCAATGGCTTCCTGTCCTATTCCGCTAAACCATTTGGAAATTTTTCCCTGCCGCAGCAATACCAGCATCTTTTCCTCAATCATCCTTGGCAGCAAAATACTTTTGTAGAAATGGATAAGCTTTTCGTCAGACAAATCTTTACGGTCGAAATTCATGTGGCAAAATTGAGAAATATTTACTGCATAATCAGCAGTAAAAAACATTAATCCTGTATATGTCTGCCATCAGATTTTTCAGGGAAAGCTCTTTTATGTACAAATGAGTTGAGCAGAGATAAACACATGCTGAACAGCAATGCATACCAAAAACCTTCTACTTTAAATCCGTGAACAAAATAAGCATCTATCAGGATGATAACAGCATTGATAACAAAAAGAAAAAGCCCCAGTGTAAAAATGGTGGCAGGCAGTGTAAATAAAATCAGTAATGGTTTTACAATGGCATCTAATATGGCCAGTACAAACGCCACTATAAAAGCGGTAAGAAAATCTTTTATTTCAATACCCGGTAAAATATACGCCAGTACAAACACATTGACCGCTGTAATGAGAATTTTGAAAAGAAAGTTCATACGCTGAATTTTAAATCACCACCAACTCATAAAACCTCTCCGGCAACAAATATTTATTGGCCATCTCCCTCAGCTGTTCTGCACTTACTGTTTTAATGTTTTGAATGGATTTATAAAAGTACGTTTCGTCGAGGTTATTTAAAATAATATTCTTCCACCGGGCAATCAGCTGGAATGGGCCGTCCAAATCACCCAAAATCAAACCCATCATATAATTACGAACCAGGTGGAGTTCTTCCTCATCCACCAAATCTTCTCTCAATAACTGCATTTCTTTATACACTTCTTCAATCGTTGCTTCACAAACATCTTTGCCGGCCTCCGTACTAATCAGCCAAGCTGTTTGATGCACATGATTTTGAATGTAGCTGTGAATACCGTAAGTATAGCCCTTCTCTTCCCGGATATTACTCATCAGCCTTGAACCAAAATAGCCCCCAAACAAAGTATTGAGCATGGAACATTTTAAAAAATCAGGATGAAGGCGATTAGGAAAAGGTTGTGCCAAACGAATGGCCCCCTGCACACCATCAGGATCATTGCTGATGCGGTATTTCTTTTGTTCAGCGGGTGTTATGATAAAACTGGTGGTTTCAGCAGGCGGCGGTTGCAGCGGAAGTTTGCCAAAGTAATCATTCAGCTGCTGGTATAAATTGGGGGGCAACTTTCCTGCACAAAATAGTATGCATTGCCCGTTGCTGTAATATTTTTTGTAGAAATCAACAAGCTCATTTCTTTTTAGTGCATCATAATCTTCGGCGTTGCTGTATTTACCGTAGGGATGTTGTTCACCATATACATATGCATCAATCAAACGACCGGCAACAAAATCACATTTCTTTAATCCTACTGCCAGGCGTTGTTTACTATTTTGTTTGAAGATGGAAATTTCTTCTTCGGGGAAAATAGAATCAGTGATTATTTCCTGCATCACCGGCAATAATTCCGGTAAATGTTTGGATAAGGTATGAAGCGTAAGTGTGGCCGTTTCGTTATAACAATTACGATTGAGATAGGAACCGTAATACTCAAAGTGATTGTTGATTTGAAAAGCGGTCTTTTTTGTTGTTCCGTTTTTTAGTAATGCATTTACGGCAGCCGCTACCAGGTTCTTTTGCTCATAACTGTTACCGGCAAAGAAAACCAGTTCCACCATCATTACTTCTTCTGCGCCGGCATTAATGTTGTATACTGGTACGCCATTATCTAAAACAAATTTTTCGTATGGTTTTAGTTTTAAATCAAATTCAACGGCATCTTTTATGGCGGGTGCTTTGGTTCTGTCGAGTATGGTTGCTTTATTTGTCGCTATCATTTATAAATCCCCTCTTTCTTTTGCTGGTCGCCCGACCAGCAAACTCATTTTAATTGTTAGATGAATAATAATAAAGTGTGTTTGAATTTGCCTCGTCAAAAATGATCCGGCTTTCTTTTAAAATATCATCAGCCGTTACCTGCTGGTATTTAGATAATTCAGTATTCATCAAATTAGCATCGCCCAGCAGTTCATAAAAAGCCAGGCTGTTGGCACGGTTCATTACACTCATATCCTCAAATGCCATCATGCTTTCGGTTTTGTTTTTTACTTTCTGCAATTCTTCCTCGCTTACTTTTTCATTTTTTATCTTTTGCAGTTCTTCTTCCACCGCTTTTTCTGCATCTTCCATCTTCACGCCTTTTACCAGCTTGCCATCAATACAGAGCAGGCCTTTATCAACTGTTCCAAAATGATAACAGTCAATATTGCTGAACAACTGCTTTTCTTTTACCAGTGATTGATACAAACGGGAGGAACCACCACCGCTCAACACTTCGCTTATCAAATCAGCAGTATAATATCGCTGGTCTAAGCGGCTGTAGATATGCCAGCATTTATAAAAAGCATCTAACGGAACATTTGCTTTTACTTCTAATCTGCGTGGGGCGGTTTGCCTGGGTTCTTGTGGAAGATTGCGTTCATATTTTTCTCCGGAAGGAATATCACCAAACCATTTTTCTGCCAGTTCTTTTACTCTCGCTACAGTTATATTTCCAGCCACCACCAGTATAGCATTTACAGGACGGTAATGTTTGAAGAAGAATTTTTTTACATCCTCCAGTTTTGCATTTTCAATATGGCTGAGTTCTTTACCAATCGTCATCCAGCGGTAAGGATGTTTTTGATAAATCATTTCTCTCAGCTTATGCCATACATCCCCATAAGGTTTGTTGAGATAATGTTCTTTAAACTCTTCGCATACCACTTTGCGCTGTACATCCAGGCTTTTTTCACTAAAGGCCAGCGATAACATACGGTCACTCTCTAACCAAAAAGCCGTTTCAAGGTTATCAGCAGGAATCGTGATATAGTAATTGGTTAAATCGTTGGTGGTATAGGCATTGTTTTCTCCACCTGCCATTTGCAAAGGTTCATCGTATTGAGGAATATTAATGCTTCCACCAAACATCAGGTGTTCAAATAAATGAGCAAAGCCGGTGCGTTCGGGTTCTTCATCTCTTGAGCCCACATCATACATAATATTCATCACAGCCATTGGGGTGGAAGTGTCTTCATGCACCAGCACCCGCAGGCCATTGGCTAAAACAAATCTTTCATACTGAATCATGCTGCAAATTTAGCCTGAACAGAGTGGAAGAAAATAAAAAGTTAGGCAATGCCCGTCTGAATCCCGACGCTGGAGGGAGTATGCCGGGTAATGAGAAGATGGTATAGTTCAATAACTAAAAATAAAGCGATTTTCCGGTGGTAACAGTATACAAACTAAAAAAGCTCCATCCATCCGGCAGATGTGAGCTTCTTTGTTTTCCTACGGGTTGCTGAGAAAATATTATTTCACCAATGGGCCTTGCCAGTGGCGGCGAAAGTTTCTTCCTTTTTTATAAAATCGTATGGGATAAATTGATGGACTCTGGCGTAAACGGTTAAAAAAGTTACGAATGATTGATGCCAGCAATGGACTGTGGGTTGATTGGGTTTTTGCCATTTTAATTGGATTTACGTGAAAATAATAATTGTTCAACGAATAATTATAACAAATATTATGTCATCATATTAAAACAGGCTGTTAAAATATGAACAGGCAGTTTTATTTCCGCCACCGGGGAAACCGGAAGTAAATAAATTGGTACGGCAGCACAGCTTAGTTATGCAATAAATTTCTTTAACCGGCGAAATTCCCGCTGGGAGGATGATTCAAACAATAATGATAACCTGGAAAGAATTTCTTTGCAAGCAAAAGCGAGGGTACTGCGTTGATTTTTGGTTTGGTTTGTTTTCATGGTTCATAGGATTTATTGGTAAGACTAATTTAACACAGGGTTTACATTTTTGCAAGAGGTCATAAAAACTTTTTTTTCCATTAGATTTTTCTAAACTTAAATTCCTACTTTAGTGGAAAATCTACTCCTGTGATTAAAGCAAAAGCACTAACCCTCGTTTTTGTGGTTTTTACGGTTATTACCGGCCACACGCAAATTAAACTATTCAACAATTCTCCCGAATTCAGAAAGGCACTTGACAAAATCATGGCCGATTACTGCAACCAGTTCCGCAATTTGAAAGGCGAACCAATTATAGATAATCCTGAATCAAGCGAATTTACTTCCACGGTTTCATTACCCGGCGCCGAAGAATGTATCATCATTCAAATGCGCAATACAAAGCATGAAACAAGGGCTTTCCAGGCATTGATGCTGAGTACCGATAGTTACGAAGCCGCTGAGAAAAAGTATAAACAACTTTACGGACAATTGCATAACGCTTCTGTAAGGTTAGACAATGGCGGCGGCCGGTACATTGTGAAAGGAGAAATGGATAACCCTAATGAGGATAAGGCTATATTCAGTACGTTGTTTGATATCACCCCCAATAATAATTTCAGTAAGAACGTTCACATAGAACTTAGTATGAGCTATGAAATGCTGCAATGGAAAATACGCATTGCCGTATACGATAAAGTAGATGATGAGGAAGTGAGGCCCAGTGCCAATTAATCCCCGGCCACTTTTATTTGATTAGATATAGCAGATGATTGTATTGCCCACTATCTGCATACCCTATATACATATTGGTATGTTTTACGATAAAAAAATTGATACAACAGTGTGGAGATGATTATCTGTAAAACCGCTCAAAAGTGAAGATGATTATTTCCGGCAGCTGGCAATTAAACTGGTTTTATTATTGCTGTATGTTGCTTCCTGCTGGTTATTTTTTGCCAGAGCCACATCAATGTAAAGGATGGAATAAAGTCTGTTCCCGGAAGAATTTCTTCAGTAAAATCAAATAACCCACCAACAATCCCTTTCCACCCACCAAACGTTTTATAAAAAATGAAAGCTGAAATGGGCGCCCAGATGATATCACCCAACTCTCCCAAAACAGGAACAGCATAGGTAAAACAACCAATGGCATCCATCAGGATACAAAAAAGCAAACTGGTTTCTTTTGTATTGTTCATTCCTTTTATAATAACGGTAAATAGATGCAGATTGTTACGGAGAGGTTGTATAAGTTCTGTTAACCTTAATTAACATTAATCCAAAGTTGATTAACCGCTTTTCCTATTGCCAAAAAATAGTTTTGAGGCCGGAATAATAATAAAAGCGTATGAACAGGACTTTACCCGTAATCATTTTTGCCTTCAGTACAACTATCGTGATAGCTCAAAAAAATAAGACAGTTATTAAGGGAAGATTGGTTGATATTTTACAAAAACAGCAATTAGACAACGCTACTATCTCTCTCATAAATGCCAAAGATTCTTCTCTCATCGGTTTTACCCGTACAGATGCAGAAGGAAGATTTGTGATTGTGGGTGTTAATGCTGGTTAGTATCGTTTATCTTTTTCAAGAGTTGGTTTTCATGCTGAATGGAGAAATGTGGAAGTGATTACAGATACCAGGGAAATTGATTTGGGAAATATTTTAATGAAGGACAACAGTATCATGAGTGAAGTGTTTGCTCAAAACCAGCGGCCACCGGTACAGGTAAACGGCTATACGCTGGAATTTAATGCCGAAGCCTTTAAAACAAAACCCAACACCGTAGTGGAAGATATGCTTAAGAAAATGCCCGGTGTGGAAGTAGATAAGGATGGAACAATAAGAGTGAATGGTCAGCGTATAAGCCGGGTGTTTGTAAATGGTAAACAGTTCTTTGGCAACGACCCTAAAATTGCGACACGAAATTTGAATGCAGATGCCATTGATAAAGTACAGGTGTTTGATAAAAAAAGCGACCAGGCGGAATTTACAGGTATAGATGATGGCAACAGTGAAAAGGTCATCAACTTAAAACTGAAGAAGGACCGCAAGAAAATGACTTTTGGAAAATTAACGGCTGGTTACGGAACAAAAGACCGTTATGATGGTCAGTTTAATATCAACCGCTTTAATGGTGAACAGCAACTCTCTGCTATAGGAATGGCGAATAATACGAACCGGCAGGGATTTACTTTCAGCGATATTCTCAACTTCACAGGCGAGATGCAAAGAATGATGCGTGGTGGTGGCGGTGCAAGAGTAGTTATCAATAATAATGGTCCGGAAGATTTTGGTTTGCCAGTACAGGGAATAAATAACAGTGAAGGAGTTGCCCGAACAATTGCAGGAGGTTTAAACTTTAATAATACCTGGAAGAAAAAATCGGAACTGAACGGCAGTTATTTCTACAACAATATTGATGTGGACAATATCCGCAATGTTACCCGGCAAAATTTATCAACTACCAATCCCTTTACTTATAATCAAACCAGTAAAAGCAACAGGCTAAGTGAAAGCAACCGTTTCAACTTCACTATAGATTCAAAACTGGATTCTTTTACTTCTTTACGCATTACCCCTCAGTTAACCTACCAGCACAACAAGTACAACACAAACAATACTTATGAATCAGTATTGCCGGCTACAATCGTAATGTAGCTTTATGGAATGCCAGTATCACCAAAGGAATGTTTAAATATAAAAGAGGAACATTAAAGCTGAGTGTATATGATTTACTGAATCAGAATATCGGAATCAGCCGCAACGCCAATCTTAATTTTATTGAAGATGCCCGATACACCGTACTCAACCAGTTTTATATGCTGAGTTTTACGTATAGTTTGAGCAAGGCTGGTAATACCGGGCCGCAAGTGAATATCAGGATTAACTAACAATTTAAAAAGCGCAATAATAATTACTGCGCTTTTAATATTTTAATAATACAGTTCAGAAACTGATCATTTCTACAATCTTCTCCAAATAAACTTTATCGGTCTCATCAAAACTATCGTAGCTGTCACTGTCTACATCTAATACTGCCACTACTTCATTATAAAGTACAGCAGGAATAACGATTTCTGATTTACTCAAACTGCTGCAGGCAATATGCCCGGGAAATTTTTCTACATCAGGAACGATGATGGTTTCTTTATTTGCCCAGCAGGTGCCACAAACTCCTCTTCCTTTGCGGATACGGGTGCAGGCCACCGGTCCCTGGAATGGGCCCAACACTAATTCATCTCCTTTCACCAAATAAAAACCAACCCAAAACCAGCCAAACTGTTCTTTGAGTGCTGCCGCAATATTGGCAAGATTGGCTATCAAATCCGGCTCGCCTTCAATCAATGCTCTTATCTGCGGAATGATGGATTGATACTGTTCTTCTTTTGTTCCTTTTACAATGGATAAATCTTCTGCCATAAAGCAAAGATAGAATGAATCTTTTTTCTATTTGTCATCCAAAAAACATTAGCCAATCCTGTTTCAAAACAAAGTGGTAATTTAATTGCCTGATTATTTAAGAAGAAGTTATTTATATGCGAAAATTGCTGGTTTCATTGTTACTGCTCAACATTCACACAGTTAAAGCCCAGGTAAAAACAGATTCATTATTAAAAGATATTCTTTTCCGGAACAAAGACAGTTTATTACAAACTGTATTAAACAACCCGGAAGAATACCGTTATCAGATCATCTATACACAAATCAACCGTGACCAGCATAATAAACCATCGTTTAAAAATTATTATTTCAATGTTGATAAGGATCGTTATTTCAACCCTGCTTCTGTTGTAAAAATGCCATTGGCTTTTCTTTCATTAGAAAAATTAAATAAACTTCATCAGCCCGGAGTTGACCTGTACACTACTATGCTTACCGACAGCGGCTGGAGCAATCAAACCATTGCACATACTGACAGTACGGCTGAAACGGGCAAACCTTCCATTGCCCAATACATCCGTAAAGCTTTTTTGATAAGTGATAATGATGCATATAACCGTATGTATGAATTCATTGGTCAGCAAACCATCAATCGCCGGCTGCATGAAATGGGTTATCCCTATATAAGAATCACCCGTCGTTTTCGCAAAATGACCATGGATGAAAACCGCCATACCAACCCCATTCGTTTTACAGATGCAAAAGGAACTTTATTATACGGGCAGCCAATGGCCTTCAATCATGATTCGTTTGATTTTAGTCACATCAACAAAATGGGGCATGCTTATTTAGATGCCAATGACAGTTTGATCAATGAACCAATTGATTTTACCAAAGCCAATAATTTTTCACTGGAAGATATGCGGTCAATACTACAGTCCGTCATCTTTCCTCAATCAGTTCCGTCAAAGCAGCGATTTAATCTCACCAAAAAAAATTATGATTTCTTATATCGTTTCTTGTCGCAATATCCTTCTGAAACTAATTATCCAAAATATGATACCAGTGTTTATTACGACAGTTATGTAAAATTCTTTTTCCGTGGTAATAAACAACCCATGCCTTCGTATGTAAGAGTGTTTAATAAAGTAGGCTGGGCTTATGGCTGCTTAACGGATATTTCTTATGTGGTGGATTTTAAACACAAAACAGAGTTTATGCTGGCTGCCACTATTTATACCAATAAAGATGGAGTATTAAACGATAATAAATATGAATACGAAACAGTAGGATGGCCTTTTTTATACCAGGTAGGACAAACGATTTATCAATACGAATTAGGTCGCAGGAAAAAATACCTTCCTGATCTTTCTGGTTTTAAAATTGCATACAAGAAAAGAGTGGAAGACGGCAGACCTGCCGTTAAAGATGCAGATAACTGATTTTGTTGTTCAATACGTCTTTAAATTCCTTAATTTGCTTTACCCTTTTTATATACCTGCATTTCCAATCACATGCGGTAGACATTATTTTTTTAACGTTATAATTAAATAGAAAATTTTATAAACAATTCGCTATGCCATCTAACAATCGTCGTAAGTTTCTACAACAAATCGGACTTGCAGGTGCTGGTCTGTTTACCGCTAACAAAATTTATGCTGGTCAGCAAACGGCCATACATACACAATTACTAAACAGGCAGTATCAGCCATTTGGTACAGGCACCATCCGCATTGCTTTAATCGGTGCGGGAGGAATGGGTACCCAGGATACACTTACTGCACTTCAGCATAAAGATGTAGTGATTACTGCCGTTTGTGATTTATATAAAGGCAGATTGGAAGCTGCCAAACAAAAATGGGGAAGCAATCTATTTACAACAACTGACTATAAAGAAATTTTAAAACGCAATGATGTGGATGCGGTGATCATTGGTACTCCCGATCACTGGCATCAGCCAATTAGTATTGCCGCATTGCAGGCAGGCAAACATGTGTATTGCGAAAAACCCATGCTCCACGCCGTTAGTGAAGGTCATGCATTACTGGATGCATGGAAAAAAAGTGGCAAGGTTTACCAGATCGGCAGCCAGGGATTAAGCAGCCTGGGTAATGAAAAGGCAAAAGAGTTATTAGCTTCCGGCGCTATTGGTGATTTGAATTATGCGGAAGGTTTCTGGGCCCGTATGAGTGCAGAAGGAGCCTGGCAATATAAAATCCCTGCTGATGGAAATGCAAGTACCGTCGATTGGGATAAATATGAAATTGTAAAGAAACATGCGTTTGATCCCTTACGTTTTTTCCGCTGGAGAAATTATTTGGATTATGGTACAGGAATGAGTGGTGATTTGTTTGTACATCTTTTCAGCAGTTTGCATTTTATTACCAACAGCATTGGCCCGGTTAAAATTGCTGCTATGGGCGGATTGCGTTACTGGAAAGATGGTCGTGAAGTTCCCGATGTATTGTTGGGAATGTTTGATTACCCGCAAACAGCGGCACATCCTGCATTTGATCTCAGTCTGCGTTGCAACTTTGTAGATGGTACCAGCGGCACTACTTATTTAAGATTGAACGGAAGCAAAGGAAGTATGGACGTGGAGTGGGATAAAGTTACAGTTAAATTAAACAGCGGTGGTGAGTCAGATGATCCATTCTTAAAAGCACAGGCTGTAGCCAATGCAACTACAGAAGAAGAAAGAAAGAAAATGGTTGGCCCTAAAGAAACAGTGTATAAAGCAGAAGAGGGATATAAAGGCGCCCATTATGATCATTTCGGAAACTGGTTCCGTGCCATCAGAACCGGTGGTACTGTGATAGAAGATCCTGTATTTGGTTTCCGGGCATGTGCTCCTGCACTGTTGTGTAATGATAGCTATTTTAATAACACCCATATTAACTGGGATCCTGTAAATCTTAAATTGGTTTAACTCTAAAAAATATAATAATGACAAATAAGTTTTTTTCTTTTAAATGGTTTATTCCTGTTGCAGTAATGGCTCTTGTTAGTTGTAATAATCAAAGTAAACAGGCCGATAATACACTTTCTGATACAGAAGTGAAAGATGGCTGGAAATTATTATTCGATGGTAAATCAACAACCGGATGGAGAGCATACAACGGCAAAACCATTCCGGCAGGATGGAGTATTGAAGATGGTGCATTAAAAACATCCGGTACAGCACACAATGCCATAGGCGGTGATATTGTTTATGGAGCAGAACCGTATGAAAATTTTGAATTAACGGCTGACTGGAAAATTTCCAAAGGCGGAAACAGTGGTATTTTTTATCACGTAGTAGAAGACACACAATATCATGCCCCCTATGAAACAGGACCCGAATACCAGGTGATTGATGATATTGGTTTTCCTGAAAAATTAGAAGAATGGCAAAAAGCCGGCGTGGATTATGCGATGTACACACCCACTACAGAAAAAGTTTTAAAACCTGTTGGTGAATGGAATCACAGCCGTATTGTATTTACTCCTGCTAAAGTGGAATATTACCTGAACGATAAACTCACTGTAAGCTTTGTTCCCTGGAGCGATGACTGGAACAAACGCCGTACAACAGGTAAATGGGCTACCTATCCCGGTTATGGTAAAGCAAAGTCCGGACTCATCGGCTTACAGGATCATGGAAGTCCTGTGTGGTTTAAAAATATCAAGATCAAAAAACTATAATGGTTTGATCACTGTTGTAAGAACTGATTCTGATAACACAGATTTTATTTTGTTGGTAAAACTTTTGGATGCCGATCTGGCTGAAAGAGATGGTGCCGATCATTCATTCTATGCCCAATTCAACAAGATTGATAAAATAAAACACGCCGTTGTAGCATACGATAATGATGTGCCGGTTGGTTGTGGTGCTATTAAAGAATTTATTCCCGGTATTATGGAAGTGAAGCGTATGTATTCACTTCCATCTGCCCGGGGAAAAGGAATTGCCTCAACGGTTTTAGCTGAATTAGAAAAATGGGCCAAAGAATTAGGCAATCAAAAATGTGTACTGGAAACAGGTAAACGTCAGCCGGAAGCCATTGCGTTGTATAAAAAGAACGGTTATCACATCACACCCAATTACGGGCAATATACAGGCATAGAGAACAGCGTTTGTTTTGAAAAAACTTTATAAAATGCTCCTTGCATAAAATTAATTTAAAACAAAGAGCACTTTCTTCCCGATCATTAATTAGTCACAATTCTTACAGGACCATTTCCGTCTCCCATTAATTCCTTCCTGATCTTTACAAATTCTTCGGGTGTAACTTTCTTCCCTTTGGTGGGAGCTTTGATATCTGCTTTCTTTACTTCGGTTTTTATTTCCTGTGCGGTGTACGTTATTTCAGCGTTATTTATGTCCAATCCCAAAATTAAACCGGGCAACCCGCTAAATGAAGCCGGACCTGAGGACAAGACTATATCTTCCGCATACCATGCTGCCAGTTCTAATCCTCTTTCTGATTTACCAGTTGCTTTTTTACAAACATGTCCAAGAATTGTTTTGGTTTCTCCATCCACCAGTTTCCAGCTTACATTATGAATTGAATCTTCTACAATAAACTCTTTTTCCATCAAATCTTTTTTCTCAATTGATTTATTGGTATTAGGTTCCTTAAAATAAATATTATCAGCACCGCTAAAACACAAACGCAGGATCTTGTAAAAGGGTTTCAACTGGGCGGGAATGATTATATACGTAAGCCCTTTAGCATGGAGGAGCTGATTGTTCGTATTGAAAATGTGTTACGTTATGGTAAGGGAGAACGACCGGCAGATGATAAGAAAGATGAAATAAAAATTGGCAAATACACTTTTCATTTAAGCAGGCAAACATTAAAAGACAATGGTGATGAACGTAAACTATCTTTCAGGGAAAGTGAATTATTGAAATTATTATACGAGAATAAAGATAAAATTATTGACCGCAGGGATATTCTGAATCTATATGGGGCAATGATAACTTTTTCAACTCCCGAAACCTGGATGTTTATATTACCAAACTTCGTGGTTATTTAAAAAACGATCCTTCTTTGGAAATAATTACCATTAAGGGAATTGGTTACCGGTTTATAACTGAATGATTATTTAATCTCCGGCTGAGAAATTATTGTCAGTTGATTGATCGTTTACCGTTAACTATAAAAATCAATGGACGCAAGCCCGGCAGATTCCGCTTTTTACAAATCGGAATATAGTTGATTAAAATCTACACTACTACCAAATGACCTACTTCCTTCCACCGTTCTTTTGTAATCTCATAAACAACATTCATATTTACCGCTTCGCCGTAATAAGCTCTTGGTTCACTACCCATCAACACTCCACCCAGTTTCTCCATTGCTTTTCGGCTGCGTATGTTATTTTCTCCCACATGAAAAATCACTTTGTTTACAAATTGAAATGCATGCTCCAGCATTAGTTTTTTCATCGAGCGGTTATAATTACTGCCCCAGCAATGACGGGCAATAAAAGTATACCCAATCAAAACAGAGCTATCTTTTTCATCATAATCATACATTCGGGTGCTGCCAATCATTTCTCCTGTTTTACTGTTATATACAGCAAATGCTCCCCCTGATTCCATTGCCCCTTTAAAATAATTTTCAAAAACATCCCGCTGGTATCTCGTTTTGCTCGGATGCTGCTCCCATATCAGCGGATCGCTGGCCACTTTGTATAGTTCTTCAAAATCTTCTTCTTTCAGCGGTCTCATCAGTACCCAGTCATTTTGTAACGTTGGTTGTAACTCAATTGGCATTACATACATAATTTATGAATGATAAAAATAAAAAAAGCCTTTCTAAAGAAACTGTATCAGATTTTTGTAATAAATAGAGGTTAGTTTAAGCATGTATTGGGAATGTTTGTTTCCTTCACATGGATTAATCATCCGTAAAGAAAAAGAGAAGCTCATGTATGGTGATATATGCAATCCCTGATTAAAATGCTGAATGCTGCTATTGTGCAATAGCAGGCAGCTAATAAAAATCTTTTCTGCCAATAAAAATTTTAATAATCCACCACCTGTTCTTCAATCAGCTGCGGTATTTCTCTCCATTCATATTGCTGATTCCGTAGTTGTGGTTCAAACCCGGCCTCACGGATAGCTGCCTGTATAGATTTATAAGTAAAACGGTGTGGTGCTCCGGCTGCACTAACCACATTTTCTTCCAGCATAATACTTCCAAAATCATTAGCACCACCATGCAAAGCTAATTGTGCTGTTTGTTTGCCCACGGTTAACCAGCTTGCCTGTATATTTTTAATATTTGGCAGCATAATACGGCTAATGGCAATCATTCGTAAATATTCTTCGGGTGTGGTAAGATTATGTACCCCCCTGATTCTCGCCAGCAAGGTATCCACATCCTGGAAGGTCCACGGAATAAAAGCCAGGAACCCTTTTGCATCAGCCGGCTTACGGCTTTGCACTTCTCTTATTTTGATTAAATGCTCAAATCTTTCTTCCAGTGTTTCTACATGACCAAACATCATGGTAGCTGAAGTGGTGATATTCAGTTTGTGTGCTTCATGCATTATATCCAGCCATTCCTGTGCTCCACATTTTCCTTTGCTGATTAATCTTCTTACCCTGTCCACCAAAATTTCTGCCCCGGCGCCGGGTAAACTATCCATCCCTGCTTCTTTTAATGCTACCAGCACTTCTTTATGTGTCGATTTTTCCAGTTTGGTTATATGGGCCACTTCCGGCGGTCCGAGTGTGTGTAATTTAATGTTTGGAAATTCTTTTTTTATTTGTCTGAAGGTATCTGCATAAAACTGCAATCCTAATTCAGGATGGTGGCCCCCCTGTAATAATAACTGATCGCCACCCCAGCGAATGGTTTCTTCAATCTTTTTCCGGTAGGTGGGCATATCCGTTATGTAGGCCTCGGCATGGCCGGGTATGCGGTAAAAGTTGCAGAACTTACAATTGGCAATACATACATTGGTGGTGTTGACATTACGGTCTATTTGCCACGTTACTTTACCATGCGGCACCTGTTTTTTTCTCAAT
The DNA here is from genome assembly GCA_003963365.1 of Sphingobacteriales bacterium. Classification (GTDB taxonomy): domain Bacteria; phylum Bacteroidota; class Bacteroidia; order Chitinophagales; family Chitinophagaceae; genus AWTP1-9. The sequence goes on along the minus strand of RXJG01000005.1, from coordinate 535,395 downwards.
TCATTGGCCACATACATCAGTTCCGTTAATGGGGCCTGCTGAAATAAAAACATTCCTTCTTCTAAAGAAAGAAATTCAAAATCCATCGCCTTTTTATAAAGAGTAGCTAAATTCATAGTATAAATGATCTTTCTGTCCTTAATAAACACCTTTCGGGGTACAATAGTTGCCAAAGGTACAACGAACCGGTGTTTCATACACAGAAAAGAAGCGTTTGCCATATTTGATTTGTCTTACTAGATATTTGTCTATTTTGAGCCGCCGACACATGAAAAAAGAACTCATTTTATCGCTCCTGCTTTTTTTACAAAGCCTGGTTATTGGGGCACAGCAAAACCTTACTATGCATGCCACCCTGGTTACCCAATTTAGTTTTAAACAGTTTTTTGGTGGTATTGTTATTTTAAAAGGCGTAGTGAATAATTGTAAAGACAGTTTGAATTTTATACTTGATACCGGCAGTAGCGGAATATCGCTTGATTCGTCCACTGTACGGGAATTAAAACTACCATCCGTACCTTCCGATATCAGTATTGTGGGGATTGCCGGCACCCGGATATTATCTTTTGTAAAAAATGCTTCGCTGCATTTACCGGGCCTCACGGTTCCAAACCTCGATTTTCATATTGCTAATTACGAGGTGCTTTCTGAAACATATGGGGTAAACATTGATGGCATTATCGGCTATAGTTTTTTCAGGCAATTTATTGTTAGCATTGATTATGACAGCCTGGTGATTAAAGTGTATTCACCGGGTATTTTTAAATATCCCCGGCAGGGACATCTTTTTAAACCCGGCTTTACCCGGATTCCGATTATTGAACTGTTTACCAATGAACGGCGTAAAATGTATAACCAGTATTATTTTGATGTGGGTGCCGGGTTAAGCTTATTGTTAAACGAAAAATTTGTTAGAGACAGCGGCTTTTTAAAAAGTAAACGGGAGCCGGTTATGTCGCAGGTGGAAGGATTGGGAGGTAAAGCACAAATGCAATTAACGATAACAAAACAGTTAAAGATCGGACCTTATTCATTTAGAAATGTTCCTACTTATGTTTTTGAAGATCCAAACAACGTGTTATCTTATCCAACATTAAGCGGTTTGATTGGCAACGATATCCTGAGAAGGTTTAATACTATTTTAAACTATCCTGCCCGTGAAATTTTTCTTTCCCCCAACAGTCATTACAATGATCTTTTTGACTATTCATACAGCGGGTTAAACATATATTTTATAAATGGCAAAGTAACTGTTGGTGAAGTAATGCAGGGCTCACCTGCTGAAGATGCCGGTTTAAAACCCGGTGATGTTATATTTGGAATGGGTACAGACTTTAGTAACAATATTCAACGCTATAAAGAACTCCTGCAAACTGCAAATAAAAAAATTAACATTATTGTACTGAGAGGAGAAAATGCTCTTATGATGACACTCAAGGTTAAGAATATTAAATAAAACTGCGATTGAAGCCTTATTTAATTTTTATACGTACCATCATTAACTGAATAAATATTCCACATCAGCCTTAGTCAGTGACTTCACAAACGTAGCATCATCTGCAATTAATTCTTTAGCCAGTGAACGTTTCCGTTCCTGCAGTTGCAGAATTTTATCTTCAATAGTATCCTTGCAAATCATACGGTAGGCAAAAATGTTTTTGGTTTGTCCAATACGGTGCGTACGGTCAATGGCCTGTTGTTCTACTGCCGGGTTCCACCAGGGATCAACGATGTATACATAATCTGCAGCCGTTAAGTTCAAACCCACACCACCCGCTTTTAATGAAATCAAAAACACCCTGCACTCATCATTATTCTGGAAGTTTTCAATAGCTCTTTGTCTTTCTGTAGTGGAAGTGCTTCCGTCAAAATATTCAAACGGCACTTCCTGTTCTTTCAGTTTTTCTTTTATCAGTGCCAGCATCCCGAGAAACTGTGAAAAGATAAGTGCTTTGTGGTTGCCTATGTTTTCACTGATTTCCCTTGTGAGTTCATCCAGTTTAATAGAAACATTCGGGTACTTTTCTTCTTCATTCATAATAGCCGGTGAATCGCAAATCTGCCGCAGCTTCATTAAACCCTGTAAGATGGTGAGTTGAGATTTATCAATGCCCTGCTGTTCTATCGTTCCAAGAATTTTTTCACGAAAGCTATTCCGGAACGCATCATAAATTTTACGTTGCTCATCTTCCATTTCGCAGAAAAGAATCATTTCTGTTTTATCCGGTAAATCTTTTGCTACCTGTTCTTTGGTGCGGCGAAGAATAAATGGATACAACAGTTTACGCAAATGTTCTTTTTGTTCCTGCTCGCCAAACTTATCAATGGGTGTAGCAAATTCATTGCGGAAAAATTCCACACTGCCTAACATACCAGGATTCAGGAAATTCATTTGCGCATATATATCAAATGTATTGTTTTGTAAAGGAGTACCGCTTAAGCATACCCTGTTTTTTGCTTCAAGTAATGAAGCCGCTTTAGTTACTTTACTCTGCGGATTTTTGATTGCCTGTGATTCATCGAGTATTACATAATCAAAGTTTATATCCACGAGCAATTTAATATCACTTCTCAATGTTCCATAAGTAGTGATAACAACATTGGTTTGTATCAGTTGATTTTTATCCCTTGTTCTTGCGCCACCATGATGAATCTGGTAGGTTAATTGCGGAGTGAACTTTTTAATCTCATTCTCCCAGTTATAAATCAGTGTGGTTGGACAAATAACAATGGCTGTTAATTTACCATGCTTCTCCCTGAAATGCTGCATGAAAGTGAGGGCCTGTACGGTTTTACCCAAACCCATATCATCTGCCAGTATGCCACCCCAGCCAACTTCACTCAAATAATTTAACCAGTGATAACCACTCACCTGGTAAGGACGCAGCACATGATCTAATACCGAAGGAACTTCTATCTCTTTAATATTCTTAAACTCTTTCAGCCGTTCGTATCTTTCTTCCAGCTGAATCATTACTTCTTCATCGCTCTTCTTTTCATACAGTTCATCAATAACACTATAATAATATTTTGATAAACGCAGTTGCTCATGTTTGCCTTCGCCAACTTTAAAGAGCAGGGAATATTTCTTTAACCAGTCTTCCGGTAAAATTCCCAGCGTTCCGTCCTGTAACTGAACAAAAGATTGTTTATTAGTTAATGCTTTTTTTACATCGGCAATGGTTATTTGCTGATCGCCAAACTGAATATTTACTTTAGCATCAAACCAGTCCATACCGCTCCTGATAAAAATCTGTGTTTTTGGTTTGGCTGTATTAAACCGGAAATTCTTTAATGCATCAAATCCGGTTACCGGGATTTTCCATTCATTCATTGCATCCACAAAAAGGAAGAACCAGTTATTTTTTAACACATCACTTCCTTTTAATACCAAATTATAGCCACCTTCCGGACGGATGAATTGTGAATGCAGTGCTTCCAGTTTTTGCAGGAATTCTCTTTCTTTTTCCTTGTTGCGGTGAACGATTAATATTTTATCTTCCACCGGGATGGTGATGGTATCTTTTTCATTTCCTTTTACTTCAAATCCTTTATACGAGAAGATGGGTTGAAATACAAGATACTCGCCTTTCTCTAATAACATTAGTCTTACTTCCGGTTCGCCTTCTTTTACTTCTTTGATAAGTGATTTATCAAACTCAACTTTATACTCTTTAGTTAAAGGAAGAATATACTGTTGTAATTGTTTGGGCCAGTCTTCTTTGCGGATGAGTATATTACCTTTTTGCAAATACTTTTCAGCCTGTAGTATGTCCTCTGTTTTTTCCCAGAGGTATAATGTTCCGTTATAAAGAAATACTATCGGGCTGGGCCATTCATTATCGGTAATGTTGATGGTTTGAGGACCAATCTTTACATGACAGGTTATTTCCCAGTTGTTTTTGTTTATACCGATGTTGAAGACAGGGTGAATGGGTTCCGCTGCCAATTCTACGTTCTCCAGGTCGCTTGTCTTAAATGTTTTTTTATTACGAACTAAAAAGATGAACGGATTTTCTATCTGCTCAGTAAATAATTTTTTTAACTTGGGATGCAGGTATTCATTCATCAGTGATTTTGTTTCTTCCGGCAAATCATCTTCTTCATGATGAATAATGTTTTCCCATATACCGCTGAAAGGAGAGTTACGGTTGAGGTACTTGGTTATTTCGGCGCTTTGTAATTTTCTTACCTGCTGAATAAGCTGTTTATCCTCTTCATTAAATATTTCAGTATTTACAAACTTTACCAGGTCCAGTTTTTCTGTTTTACCAATAAACCTTTTTTGTTCTTCATTTGTTTCTCCCTGCAATGCATCTACATGAAAATATGGATAACTGTTTTCGTTAGCATTAAACACAATACCCAACCTTATTCCGGTTTGTTCTTCCGTTTCTATTTCAGGCGCAGCAACGGCAACAACTTCTTCTTCCTTTGGTTTTGTAACAAAAGGCTGGGGTCTTTGGGGTTGCTGTAATGGTGATACTCTTTTAATACTGGCGTCCAGCACTCTTAAAAAAGGTTTGCCGTCTTTATACGCAAATTCAAATTTGCCGGAGAGGTCGTCTTTTAAACTATAACCATACGCTTCCAGTAATTTATTTTTTTCTTTATCCCAGTTACGGATGCTGTCAAAATAATGCGGGCCGTATGCATTGAGGAGTTGCAGTAAAAGCATTGTTTTGTGTACACACAAAGGGTGTTCTTTATCCCCGCAACTGCAGCTGGTATCAAAATTTCTTTCTTCATTCTTTTGCAGCACAATCGGGTACGATGCGCCTTCAATATTCAACTCCGCCTCCACTCTTTCGTCCCTGGCAAAATTGATATTAGCCCTGTTGGTACGTACAAGTTTTTCCGCTTCTTCATAATTATGCTGGCCGGTTAACAGTTTGATTGTTTTTAAATCAATAAACTTCATCTTCACCACCGTGTGCTTCTGGTTATAAGCAACGTCTTTATCGCCCAGCATATTTTTATCTATCAAATCTTGTAACTGGAACAACGCTGCTGTTTCGTGCCGGCATATATCACCCAAATTATACGGACAGGTACAACGCACCGTCATCGTCTTTGGGTCTTTATACTTTTGGATGTATACTTTATAAAAAGTGGAGTAAGCATCATCCCGTACACGAAATGCTGCCGAACCCATGAGGTCATCATGGTCAACTAATTCCACAAAGCCAATTGCATGAATCTTTTTGCCGCGACGGATAACTTCATCAGTACCGCTGTTGTAAACGTACTTAATAAGGTGAGGTAATGCCATTCATTGTTTATTTAGTTGGTTGCCTCGTTGTGAAAAGGGCAATTTGCAAAAGTAAAGGAATGCAGCGCAGATTTCCCAATGAAAAGGGTTCTTTTAAGATTTATTTTATACACAACAAGTGGAGATAAAAATGATTATCTTTACAGGTTTGCCCAAAAGGTTTTATCGTTTAAAGTTAAGTCCCTTTCTCATTCCTTATTTCACATTTGGTATTCCTAATTCCCAACAACCAGTTTTCCATCTTTATACAAAGGCAGCACATTCGCTACATCAGGAGTAAAACAAAAACGAATGTCTTCAATTAAACCAAACCGGTCAACCAGGCGGTGATAGTGAGTGAGCCTGGGTGCAAAAGCATGTAAGTCGTGCATATGTTGTTCATACATGCTTAAAGCAGTTAATGAGCTGTCGCAATGAATAGTAAAATATTCCTGTACTTTATGAATTATGGCACCGGCAAATAAAGTGTCTTCTAAATTGTAGCGATCTTTCCACCCGGCACAACCGAGTACCACATTTTTATTTTCTTTTAAAATGAAATCGCATACAGCACTTAAGTTGGGGAATGAACCGGTAATGATGGTATTGGCATGATTATTCAATGCCATGTGCAGGAGTTTGGTTCCGTTAGTAGTAGTTAATACCAGTGTTTTGTTTTCAATAAACTCACGGTGATATTCCAGTGGAGAATTGCCATGCTGTAACCCTTCTGCAATCTTTCCATCTCTTTCACCGGCTGCAATACCATCTATTTTTTTGCTGAGGCTGATGGCTTCCGCTACTTCTGCCACAGGAATAATTTGTTTGGCGCCATTGTATAAAGCCGAGGCAATTGTAGAAGTTGCCCTGAATACATCAATGATTACAACCACCGCATTGTCTAAATCGTACAGGTGAAGTAATGCCGGAGATAAACAGGTAAACAACGTGGGCTTTTTATTATCCATCGGGCAAATATAAATCACTATGCATTAACTGCGCCAGCCAATAATGCTTCCCATTTTTTTGATTCGGCATATTCTTTAATCACTTCGTTTCTTTTGTGGATTAAAGATTCTAAATACCGGTGCAGGTAAAAACTGTTAACCAGTTGCCCGATAACGCCATAAGGAACCTCATAGGTAAGAATATCAATAATGATGGTGCCGTTATCAATGGGTTTGAAATGATGTTCATGTTTGAAGGATTTAAAATCACCTTTTATCATTTCATCAGTAAAGCTTTCATAGAGCTTCATTGAAGTTATTTTGGAAGTAAAGCGGCGTGTTTTCATTAAGTGCCTGGCTTCCCAGGTAACAGTTTCTCCCAGGTTAATCATACCGGTTGTTACACCGGCAATTGCTTTTTCGCCTGTATGTTCCATTGATTTTTTATGCAGGGCAATATGACGACTAAGGTTGAAAATCCTTTCAACCGGTGCATGCATAACTGTGGTTATATGAATGGTAGGCATTATGATGTTTTGAGTGGTGAGTTTCGGGCTGCGGGAAATTCCATAACAATTGTCTCGCAACTCACTTCTCGTAACTCGCTTCTTTCTCTCCAATAATCATGCAAAAGGAACCTTTACCACCTTTGCTTCTAACAATTTATCTCTTACAGATATATAAATCTTTGACCCTTCGGCTGAAAAGACAGTTCTTACATAGCCGAGTCCGATGGCTTTTTGTAAAGTAGGAGATTGGGTGCCGGAAGTTACAACGCCTATTTCTGCTCCACTGTAATCTTTAATCGTATACCCATGTCGTGGAATTCCTTTTTCCACCATTTCAAAACCTACCAGTTTTCTTTCTACCCCATCCTGCTTTTGTTTGGCAATAATTTCTTTTGCAGTGAAGTCTTTGGTGAACTTGGTAACCCAGCCCAGGCCAGCTTCTAAGGGTGAAGTGGTATCATCAATATCGTTACCGTATAAACAAAATGCTTTTTCTAATCTTAAAGTGTCCCTGGCGCCAAGACCGATTGGTTTTATTCCCTGTGCTTTGCCTGCTTCAAAAATGGCATCCCATATTTTATTGGCATTGTCAGCTTTGTCTTCAAAATAAATCTCCACACCACCCGAGCCGGTATAACCTGTTGCACTTACCAGTACATTATCTACTCCTGCAAATTTTCCTTTTGCAAACGTGTAATATTTCAGGTTGAGAATATCCATGTCGGTAAGCGGCTGCAAAATTTTTGTAGCGTTTGGCCCCTGTATGGCCAGCAGGCATGTTTTGTCGGAGATATTATGCATCTCCACATTTTTATTATTGAAAGAAGAAATCCAGTTCCAGTCCTTTTCAATATTACTGGCATTTACTACCAGCATATATACCTTGTTTTCTTCAATACAATACACCAGCAGGTCATCAACTATTCCTCCTTCTTTATTAGGCAAACAACTATACTGTGCTTTTCCATTGCTAAGTTTAGCTGCATCGTTAGAAGTTACCCGTTGAATTAAATCCAGGGCATCGGGTCCTTTTAAAATAAATTCACCCATATGGCTTACGTCAAACACACCGGCATTATTTCTTACGGCTGCATGTTCATCATTAATTCCGCTGTAGCTGATGGGCATGTTGTACCCGGCAAATTCAGCCATCTTGGCTCCGAGGGCAATGTGTTTGTGAGTGAAGGGAGTATTCTTCATGTGTGACAAGCATTAAAGTTGCCCGCAAATGTACGTGGTATGTGTCAATGGGCAATTAGCAGGGGTGATTGATAAAAGAAAATTATTTTTCAATTACAATTACAGCATATTCACCAATTCTCCCCATTAGTTCTGGTTTTTTTCTTTCTTTGTTCCAGATGTATTGAAGCAGTTTTTTTCCTCCAAAGTTTTTATGCAGGTAGATGCTGCTGAAATATTTATTGATACTTCGCCATGCATAAAATTTTATTTGTTTGCCCGGGTTGTTTTTAATGAACCATTTACGGCTGTGTGAATAGAAATAAAGTTTATTCTTTTTAAAAACTCTTGCATACAGTTTCCCCGCATAATGCCTGGTGATTCGATAAAGCTGAACTGGTCCAAGTGTAATATTCATTAAACGGGAATGATAAAACCAATCATATACAATGGCAATGTTGGTAGCTGGTTTTGCAATGCGGTGCATTTCTTTAATGGCTGTTAACTGCAGATTTTTTTGTACATGAAATAAAGCATGATGACAAACTACTGCATCACATATATTTTCTTTTAGAGGCAATGCCAGCATATCCGCACAAATAAAAATACCGGGTTGATTTTCCTGCTGCAGATTATACTGAGCCTCCAGTAAAGCATTTACGGAAATATCTATACAAATACGGTATTCATAACCATCAGCCAGGTGAACGTATTCTTTAAAAGCAACGGGACCGCTGGCTACATCGGCAAAGTATTTTCCTTTGGGTTGAATGTATTTTCGAACATTTGAAAAACCATACTGAGTATACGGCAAAACAAAGTCACGAAAATCAACCCATTTATCAGCATCTTCATAAATCTGTTTTCCCTCAAAGCCGATATACTTTATTTCATTGTAATAATTAAAGATCCTTTCTTTGTCAAACGTCATCTTTTGATTATCAGCAAATTCTTTTGTAAGCGGAATGCTGTATTGCTGGTGAAGAAAGAGAATATTTTGTTTGATTGGATAGAAAATCGTTTTTGATTCATTAACAAGACCAGCGGTGAATTTCTCCTGATTATTTAAGTGGTTGTTGACTTGACTGAGAATATCATTATCTGCAGGAAGTATATCCTGCTTTGTTGCGGGACATTGTAAAATGGAATAATCAGCAATGATATTCATACCGGCAAAAAAACAAAACTTTATCCAGTATGAAATATTTGATTCTTATTTTAAAATTTCTTCTATCAGTTCATCACCTTCAACGATCCTCAGTGAACGGTACTCTTCATTTTCGCCAGAAGCAGCAATGGTTTTATCACCACCTCCAATATGCAGTCTTAGTGTTTCTCTGAATTTTACATCTCCATCATTGTCCCTGATAATAACTTTATACCTGCCTGATGGTAAATGAACAAACAAGGCCTCGCTTTTTAACCCGTTATTATCATCAGGGGCTTCCTTTAGTAAGGGCAGTTGGCCAATATATCTTCCGTTTATATACAATTCTTCATTTTCTGCATCCCTGCTGCTGGTCCAGAAATACGTTTTAAATCCATAATGACGATGGTGATGACATGCCGAAAACACTAAAATAACCAGCATGGAAAGAATAATAGCAGTTGTTTTTTTCATACAAAGAGATTTATATGGTGGAATGGGTAAACCGGTTATTGAACAATGGTATTATAACTCAACATCACAGTAATATTGGGCGTAGTTGCCGGGTTGGATTGTTTACAGTTTTTCGCTGTCTGTCCACGTAATGCAGCAATGGCCAGTATTGTTAATGTGATAACCAATACTATTGGCCTGGCTTTAGGATTCATGTTTTCTTTTTTTTGAAATAGTTAAATGAGCGGTTATTGGATCATCTCATTTTCCGGGCAGGTTGTAAGGAAATTGCTGGAACCCGGTCGTTGAAGACCATTTCAAAAAACAGTTGAGAAGGTTTTGTTTTTGCTGTGTAAAATTTAGTTCGAAAATTAGGGCCCCTCACTTTCGCTTGGGACCCTTTTGTTCCAACTTTAACCTTACACTCTTAAATAACGTCTATTACTTTGGTAAAAGGAAATAATGATTCTGTTGTCTCAACTTCTGCTGTTGTTTTCTTATCTTCTTTCTTTTCGGGTGTTTTAGGTGATGCCGGTTTTGCAGGAATGATCTTAATAGTATCCCCTTCTTTTTTATAACGGTAGGAAGGCTCTCCTTTATCGTTTTCTTCTACATTAATTTCACCTTCTACTCCATTTTCATCAATCTTAATTTTTCCGCTTTTAATTTTTACATCTTTTTTATCAGTTCTTTTTAAACCATCATCTGTCATTTGATATACACCATCTGTTCCCCAGCTATAATCTCTGTCCCAGTTATCATCCCAATCTACTGTCCAGCCAATACCTCTGCGGTTATAGTTTACATCAAACCATTTATACTCAGCAAGGCTTTTATCCATTACCACTTTTTTTCCATTGGGAACTTCAATTACTACCATAACTCTTTGAGTGCGGTATTTATCATTCACTCCTATAGTAAATCCTTTGGGTAATAAGAGAACGCTGTCTTGCTGACTTACTGTAAAATGGATATTCTTTGCTTTTGTTTCTGCTTTTTTTGGATCATCACCTCTTGATATTTTTACTATGTGCACATGATATGATGAATCTTCGCTCTTTACCACTTTTACCCTTACCGTATTCAGGTACAAACTATCCTCTGTAGAATTTACAAAAAATGAATTATCATCATTATCATCATTAAACCAAAACCAGTTACGGTTATAGTAATGGTCCATACTTTCCACCGCTTTTACTTTTAAGGTTCCGTTTGCCGGTTGCTGGATAGCTATATCTTCTTTTACCGGTGTTTGGTTTTTAAAGTCTTTGGTTATAGAAGCGATAAACAGGATAACTGCTACCCAACCCAATGTCCATAATGTACCAAACGCATAACCTAAATAACTTTTCTTTGAACGTATTCCTGCAATTCTTCTAACCAACCAAACTACAATTGCAATAATCGGTACTCCTATGAATAATATTAATGTTGCCCAGGCTAGAAACGTTTGCCATGTTCCATCAAAAAGAAATCCTGCAAATGGAGCTGCTCCTATCATTCCTACTAAAGCAATAATCAATAATATGAACAAGACAAAAACTATCACTCCTGCAAATAGCAAGAAGAATGCTTTAAACAATACGCCAATCGCATGACCAAATCCATGACCTGTTTTCCTTGCTACCGGTCCTGCTTCTGCTGCAAATGCTTTTCCTCTTTCTGTTGCTTCCTTGCCCCACTCCTGTGCTTTTTCTTTAAACTCAGTTCCCATCTTTTCGGCTCTTCCTTTTACACTTTGCAATTCTTCTTTTACTGTATTTTTAATTGATTCCAGGTCTACTTTTTCACCACGCATCTCTAATTTTTCTGCTGCTGTATTGGCCAATGGTAATACAATCCATAAAACGATATAGGTAACAAACAACGTTCCTCCAAAACCGCCGGAGAAGATTACCGGACCGGGACCCCACCAATGACTATTGAATGTGGATGAAATGGCACCTAAAATAAATGGTGCGGCAAAAATGATACGGGGTATCCAAACTTCGATATTGAAATAAGCAGCAATACCGCTGGCCACACCGCCAATTACTTTATCATCAGGGTTGCGGTATAAACGTTTGCGCAAAACAGTGCTGCTGTCGAGATCAGCAACAGGCAGCACTATCCATAATACAATATATAATAAGAAGCCGGCACCAAAACCACCAAAAGTAACTACTGCAAATAAAATACGCATAACGGCAGGGTCAATACGCAGGTAATGAGCTAATCCGGCAGCCACACCCCCCACGATCTTATCATTTCCGCTTCTGCATAAACGACGGGGTTGTTTTACTTCTTCCGCACTTGCATAGGTTTGTGATCCTGCACTGCTGGCTGATGAACCTGTTTCTGCACCACCTATCTTATCAAAATCAGCAGGACGACCCATACTGTTAATGGTAGCTTCCACATCTGCATCGGTAATACAAACGGCTCCTTTTTTGATTTTTTCATCAAACAGTTCGGCAATGCGGTTCTCAATGTCGTTGATGATTTCATCACGACCGTCTTCGTTAGCGAAGTACACACGCAAACTGTCGCTGTATTGCTTTAACATTTCGAACGCAGTTTCTTCTATCGGAATAACCCTGCCCTGAAAGTTTATATTAATTACCTTTTTCATCTTCTGTTCGATTTTTTACTGGTTAAAGTTGTTGGTGTCGGTGTTGATAGATTCGTTGGGTGCCTGTCCGTTGGAATGTGTAATCGCACTTACCGCATTGGCCAGCTCATTCCAGGTATCGCTCAATTCAGTATAAAAAGCTGCGCCTTTATCCGTTAGTGAGAAATATTTTCTTGGTGGTCCGCTGCTGCTTTCCACCCAACGGTAGGTAAGCAGGTCTGCATTTTTTAAACGTGTCAGCAGCGGGTAGAGTGTTCCTTCCAGGATGTTAAGGTTTGCCTTCTTCATTTCATCAATAATGTCACTGGGGTAAACCTCGCCTCGCTTAATGATGGAGAGAATGCAAAACTCCAATACGCCTTTCCGCATCTGGCTTTGTGTGTTCTCGATGTTCATACTTCGGAGTTTTTAATTGTTCTTTTGAATCATCTGTTGTTTCAAGTGGCCGGGGGGTTGATTGGTTGCCTTTCGTTGTTATTGCCTTGCTTTAGTTTGACCCCCTTTTACCATCATCTTCAACTTTACATCACAAAGATATGGGGAAATTTAGTACTATACAACACATAGTACCGTTTTTTTTATAGTAGCTGGTCGTTGATAATACAGTATTTAACCTAAAACAGTTGTTTTTCAATACTTTAGGGCAAAAAAATATTTTAAAAATTTTTCATTGGTTTTGATGAGTGGGAAAATAAGTTGATGAAAATAGGGGTTAACACCGATGAATAAAGAAAACCGAACATCGAATATTGAATATTGAAGGGTAGATGACAACTATATTATTGATTACATCCTGCTTAATATTCGATACTCATGAGTTTCTTTTCTTATACAATGATATCATCACCCCGCTCAATATTATACATAACATTCCGCACAATGAAAACAAATCAGGAAATGCATCGCCCAATAACATACCCAGCAATACAGAAAAAACAATATTGGCATAACTAATAGCCGATACAATACCTGCTTTATCTGCACCATAAGCTCTGGTAACAAAGTATTGTCCGAACAATGCAGTTAATCCCAATGATAATATGGCAAACCATTCATTTGCCTGCGGCCATTTCCATTCAACAAAAAACACATCATCTGCCGGTATCGAAAATATTTTTCCGGTGAGCATAAATAACAATGGAATAATTACTCCACTTGAAATAAACGATAATACAACTATTCTTGTATCATAATAGTTAGTAAGTCTTCCAACTGTTAAATATGAAATAGCAGAAGCAATACCAGAAAATAATCCAGCCACATGATAATACCAGGGCAAATGAATATTGGGTTTATATATCAACAGCATTCCGGCAAAACCAATGATAACTGCCAGAGCTACTAATCGTCCGGGAGATTCTTTTAATACCAGCCATGATAGTAATGCAATAAATAAAGTGGAAGTAAGATTATAACTCATGGCTGTGCCCAATGGCATGTGCAACACACAATACAATAAACCATACAAAGCTGTTGTTCCCATCATTCCACGAAAGATGAGTAATAATAGTTTGCCGCCTTTGTTTTGTGGTTGGTGAAGTAATAACCCGCCAGATAAAAAAATTAATCCAATGGCGTTTCGATAAAATACCAGCTGACCAGCATTAAAACTTTGCTTTAATGTTTTTGCTGCGGCTCCCATTAATGAAAAACCCATGGCAGCCAGCAGCATAAAAAATATGCCTTTGTATTGCGGAGAAAGTTGAATCGTTTAAACGTTTAAGGGTTTAAAGTTAGGGGGAGATGATGGCATAAAGAACTTTAAACATTAAACCTTCAGCTTAACCCTCTTTTAAAACCATCTCCGTTTTTTTGAAAATATAAATTAAGCATAATAAAAACCGCTGCTGAAATTCAGAGCGGTTAGATATTCCCAATAATAAAACTATAATTTTTCAAATAATGCTCTTAGTTTTTCTCTTGTCATTATTTTTTCCCAGTCTTTACCTAAGGCGTTTTCCCATAGTGGTTTCATACCAATAGAAACATTGATCATCGTTTCAAATTGTTCATCGGTTAACCCTTTACAAATACCCTGTGGAATATCAATTTGATTTTTTTCCACCATGTATTTGAATTCCTTCACACCAGCAGGATAATATTCTTCGAGATGATTCATTACAATACAGTTTCCAATACCATGTTTGGTACCGAGTAAATAACTCAACCCATAACTCACCGCATGCGCCACCCCTACCTGTGAATAGGCAATACTCATTCCACCAGCATAAGAAGCCATCATCAGTTTATCATCACATTCATCATCCCATACTTGTTTCTTAACAAATACCTCCTGGCACAACTCCAGTGCTTTTTCACCGTATGATTTACTGAATTCATTTAAATAAGTTCCTTCCAAACTTTCAATACAATGTATATAGCAATCCATGCCGGTATAAAAACGCTGGTTGATAGGCGCATTGGCAGTTAATTCCGGGTCTAACACAATTTGGTCAAAAGGAGTGAAGTCGCTGTTCATCCCCAGCTTTCTTGTTGGACCAGTTAACACACAAGTACGGCTTACTTCCGCACCCGTACCACTCAATGTTGGAATACCTACTTTATATACACCGGGAAATTTCACTAAATCCCATCCCTGGTAATCAGCGCTGGAACCGGGATTACCCATCATCAGTGATACCGCTTTGGCTAAATCCATAGTAGAACCGCCACCAATACCAATAATACCACTTACTGTTCCAAACTCATCTTTTAATTGCTGTGCCAGTTTATCTACCTGTGTTGTTTTAGGTTCATAGGTAACATCGGCAAATACAATTTTATCGTTGCCCCGTAAGGGTATACGGTTTAATAATGCTTTACCTTCGAAAAAATGGTCTACCAAAAAAATCATGGGCTTGCCTTCTTTGCGCCGGGGAGCAATAATTTCGTCGAGCTGGTTAAAACATCCTCTTCCATACACCACATAATCTACCATCTTAAAATTGCGAAATTTCATAGCAGTAAAATTTGAATGAGCGAAGGTAAAGGAAAATTTATCGTAACTTATAGTGGATTCCGCTATAGAATGGGTAAACATTTTGTTTCCATATTAATCATTTTATGCATTCCTGTTTTTACCAATGCACAAAGAGTTTTGTATTCTCCTTTTATTGGTGATGCTGACAATGTACGCTTTGAAGTAATTGGAAAAGCCGGTAATTATTACTGGGTACAAAAAAGCAAAAAGAAAAATAAAGGAAAGAAGATCGTAACTCCGTGGATCGATGATAAAGATCCGGGCTTTGATATTTATGATCAGCGGATGAACCTGGTAAAAACAGTTACTACATCTTTCAGCGATACAATTTTAAAAGAATATTTTGTTGCAGGTACTGCTCATATGGATCAACTGGTATTTACTAAACAGAAAGATTCAACCGTGGTGTTATTAAACCGGTATTCGGATAATGGTGAAAAAGATTCCGTAGCCTCGCTGATTTGTTCTTTTCCTTTTAATATGAGCGGCAATGATTTTTTACTCGTTCGTTCGCAGGATAAAAATAAATTGTTGCTGCTGGGTTTTGAAACGGTGCCTGATACTGCCATGAAACTACACAGTTTCTTGTTTGATAAAAACTGGACTTTATTAAATCATCAGCTCATACAAAATCCTCATTTCACTCAACCTTTTATTCAATATGATTTTATTGATTATCCGCTGGAGCATTTTACTAATTGCCCGTTAAAACTGGCGAATAACGGAGAATGGCTGATGCTTTCTTCCACAATGGTTAACCAGGGGAGTTTATTGTTTCACTTTACTGATACCAGTAGCCGTTTTGAAATGAGAACTATCCGTGTACCCAAAAACAGTTCTATACAGGATGTTTGTTTATCACTCAACAATGAAAAGAGGGAAGTGATGGCCGGTGTGTTATCTCAATACCGCTCGCCGCTGGCAAAAAGTGTGAGGATGCTTCAATATTCATTAGATACTTGTAATATTTTGTACGATACCATTTACAAGTTCAACACTATTGCCGCCACTAAAACAACAAGCAAAACAAAGTTTGAAGAATATTTTATGACTGTGCCGGATAAAGGATTTTTATTACTGAAAGAATATGGCAGACCATACGGTGAAAAGTATTCAGCTGAAGATTTGCAAAAAGAAGAGGAGGTTCGCTACGCTTCTAATTCAACCATTCAGTCCAACAGGAATGATTATACACGTTATAATCATTTGGCAGGAACAAAAGAATTATACGATCGTGGTGATTTAAGTATGTATTATTTTTCTGCTTCCGGAAAAGACAGTTGCTGGAGCGGTATCATCAATAAAGAACAATCTGGAGAATTAACTAACGGCAATCTTTCTTATGTATTTCTACCCAGTGATGATAAACTGTTTTTCCTCTACAACAGTTTTCACCAGCAGGATGAAATTGGAAGTTCCACCATACTGGATGTAAACGGGAATCCTTTAAATGAAGGATTGGTTTACTGGAATATCCGAAGCACTTTACTGTTTCAACGGGCAAGACAAATAAGCGATAAGGAAATTGCTGTGCCTTATGAACGTAATGCAAGAAATGGGTTTGCTATAGTAAAATTATAATTACCAGGCCGGCTCAAGTTCGTATAAATAACAGGCCAGCGAGCCGGTGGATCGTTTACAGGTTGAAAAAATCTCAATTCCCGTATCGTTTTCATCTGGATAAAATTGCGCCGTAAAAACTCTTTTTCCTCCGTCTGCAAATACCTCCACTATACTATGGTCAACAAAAACCCTGAATTTTACGGGTCCGGTTGGTATATAGGAAGTTTCAAAATAATTTCTTTCTGCAAAGCTTTTACTAAATGATTGATTGGCCGTTTTACTTCTGTCGAGATATAAAACTTTTTTTTCTGCATCATATCCAATTTCCACTTCATGCCCGTGTCCGGCAGCAATTTTCACTCCACCTTTTTCTCCTTTATTTATCGCAATATCAAAATCCAGTTCATATTGTTGTTGTGAAGGGATGGGAAGTTTCCATTGGTTGACAAAACCAACTTTAAAGTCTTTAAATATCAGCTTGCGTTGTTTACTCAATAATTCAAGTGGTTGCTGAATGAGAATCCATTCACCGTTTACTTTTTTTACACTCAGGGTCCTTGGCAAACTCATTGTTCCTTTCCATGGTTTGGTGGGAATATCATTGGCATAATACCAATTATTCAACCAGCCAATTGCTGTTGGCTTTACTGAATTGGGTAACTGATTATAACAAATGGCGGCATAATAATCGGGACCATAATCCGGGCGATAAATTTTATTGGTTGGGTTTTCATTTACAAACTTCACTCCATCAAACTCACCAACGAAATATTGCATGGAACCATTCATGGACATTTGCAGTAACCATTTCTTTTCTCCTTTTCCTCCTTCAACCGGTACTCTTGTTAAATCAGGGCATTCCCACACACCGCTTGTATCACCCACCGGACCAAAATCACTAAGATGCTTCCAGTCAATTAAATTCTTTGAAGAATAAAATTGTACATAATGCTCCACCGGGAACATCAAACACATTACCCAATATTGTTTGGGTTCGTACCAAAATACTTTGGGGTCACGAAAATCTTTTTTATGTAAATCAAGAATGGGATTGTTTTTATACTTGGTCCAGGTTGTTCCATCATCTAAACTATAGGCCAGGTGTTGCGATTGATTCACACCTTCGGTATGTCCTGTATAAATAGCAATCAAAGGTATTTGTCCCCGTTGGGTGGCAAAACCACCCGTATTATTTTTATCAACTATACAGGTACCGGAAAAAATCATCACTCCATTTTCTTCCGGTATGGCAATTGGTTGGTGTGTCCAGTGAACTAAATCTTTTGAAATGGCATGCGCCCAGGTCATATGTCCCCACACATTACCAAAAGGATTGTGCTGGTAGAATAAATGATAAGTACCCTTATTATATACTAAACCATTGGGGTCGTTACACCAGTTTTTTGACGGTGAAAAATGAAAGCGGGGACGATACCACTCTTTATATAAATCATTTTGAGAAAAGGTTTGAATACTGATACTTAACAGGGAGAGCATCAACAACTTTTTCACACCAAATACTTTAATCATGAATTAATTTCTTTTCCAATTCTTCCAATGATACACCTTTTGTTTCCGGCACTTTAGTCAGGGTCCAAACTAATTGTAATACCATCATAAAAGAAAAGAAGGCAAAAATTGGCCATGGGTTATCTTTAAATATACCATCATTCTTATCTAAGAAGATGGGAGTAATGAGCGTAATCAGTGCTGCAAATACCCAGTGCACACTACAACCAAAGGATTGACCCAGGGCCCGTACATTGTTGGGAAATATTTCAGAAATAAACACCCAGATAATTGCACCTTGTCCAATTGCATGTGAGGCGATGAACATCAGTAATGAAGTCATTAAAAACAGGTTGCTTCCGTGTGAATAAAATGAATACGCCACCATGGCCAGGCTAACAATATATCCTATCGAGCCAATAATCAACAGTTGTTTTCTTCCGATACGATCAATCAGGTATAATCCCACAAAAGTGAAAATGAGATTAATACCCCCTATAGAAATAGAATTAAACAAAGAATCTTTTGAACCAATACCAGCTCTCTCTAAAATTTCGGGGGCATAATATAAAATAAAATTAATACCCGACAACTGGTTGAAGAATGCAACCAGGAACGCTAACCATATTACAGTCCGGTACTTTGGTTTAAAAATATTTTCTTTTGACTCACTTGCATGAATACTTTCGTTTGCCGCAACAATACTTTTAATTTCTTCATCAGGATTTTCTGCACCTATTTTTATCAATGTATCTTTTGCTGCGGTTAAATTATTTTTAATAGAGATCAGCCATCTTGGGCTTTCCGGCAGGCCGGGAACAAGTAATGTATAAATGACAGACGGTATTGCCATTATGCCCAGCATATATCGCCAGTCGCCTGCCCCGCCAACGCCCTTCAATAAAAAGTTAGATACAAACGCTGCCAGAATTCCAAATACAATATTGAACTGGTACATTCCAACCAATCTTCCTCTTGTTTTAGCAGTAGAAATTTCAGAAATATAGGTTGGTGCAACCACAGAAGAAACACCAATACCCACACCCCCTATAAATCGTAAAAAAGAAAAGATATACGGGTTTGGTGCAATGGCAGTACCTGCTGCAGAAACAGAAAATAGTATACCAATCCATAGCAGCACTTTTTTTCTCCCGTACTTTTCGGTTGGTATTCCACCAAACATAGCACCCAATACTGTTCCCCATAATGCCATACTCATAATAAAAAAACCATGAAAAAGCGGAGAAGTGTGCCACAGTTCTTTAATGGGCAAATTGGCGCCGGAGATTACAACCGTATCAAAACCAAAAATAAAACCGGCCAGTGCGGCCACAATGGAATAGCGAAGCAATTTATTCATAGCAAGTGTTGATTGGTAATCGGGTAAATGACTCAACTAATATCGCAATAATAATCTTTCCTTACAGCATTGTTACTATTGCAATCGGTTGATGTTAGAATTTCTTAACCCAACAATTTTGCAGCTCTTTCCAAATCCTCCGGAGTATCAATCTCCACACCCATATATTCCGTAACCACCATCTTTAATGGAATACCATGTTCCAAATAGCGGAGGCATTCAACTTTCTCTGCGGCTTCTAATGGTGTTATTGGCCAGTTGGTAAAATTCATCAACGCTTCTTTACGAAAAGCATATACACCAATATGTTCATAATAAACAGGTGTAACCGTTTTATCCCGTTGATACGGCACCACACTTCTGCTGAACATAAGTGAGTTCATATTTAAGTCCACGGCAACTTTTACATAATTCGGGTCTTCAATAAATTTTTTTTCTTTTAATTCCTGCATCAGGCTGGCTACCTGTACTTTCTTTCCTTCTTCTCCTTTAAATACATTTAATAATTTTTGCAACGGTTCTTTTTTTACCAGCGGTTCATCGCCCTGCACATTTACGATGATATCAACCTCCAAACCGGCCGCCGCTTCCGCTATCCGGTCACTGCCGCTTTCATGTTGTTTGATGCTCATGATTGCTTTACCGCCATGTGATGTGATCTCCTTATAAATAATATCACTGTCGGTAACCACCACCACTTCATCAAACAAACCGGTAGCCACCGTATTATCATAGGTATGACGAATAACTGTTTTGTTTCCCAGCTGCTGCATCAGTTTGGCGGGAAAACGGGTGGCCGCATACCGGGCCGGTATCATTGCAATAATCTTCATGTTTATCAAATGAAAAATAAAGATAGATTTTTAAATGATTGATTGCGGAACAACGGTTTTCCTTTCTTATATTTGAACACAACGACTGCTCGCTACACTTAAAATCAAATTTACCTGCATGCACACCAGTGAGCTGTTACAGAAATATTATGTGGATTCCAGCACCTGGGATGAGATGTACCGCAACGATTCGGTGAGGGAACAGTACCGTGCTGTGGTAGATTTTCTTCAGCAACTCAGCATTGATGAATTAAATAAGAAGGAAGAACTGGCCAAGCGTTTGTTCATGAGCCAGGGTATTACCTTCACCGTGTACAGCAGTGGCGAAGGTGTTGAAAAGATTTTTCCATTCGATATTATTCCCCGCATTATTACAGCATCTGAATGGGACCATATTGAAAAGGGCATCAAGCAGCGTTTAAAAGCCCTCAATCTTTTTTTAAAAGATGTTTATCACAACCAGTTTATTTTAAAAGATGGAGTAGTACCGGTAGATATGGTGTACAGTTGTCCGCATTATTTACGGGTGATGCACCAGTTTCCGGTGCCGTATGATATTTATGTTCATATTTCTGGTATTGACTTAATAAGAAACAGTGATGGTTCTTTTTATATCCTGGAAGATAACCTGCGTACACCGAGTGGTGTAAGCTATATGCTGGAGAACAGGGAAATCACCAAACGCATTTTTCCTGATTTGATTCCGGCTAATCATGTAAGAAGCGTAACCGAGTACCCCACCATCTTGCATAAAAATTTAGTTTCACTCTCTCCAAGACAAATTGCTAATCCAACCGTTGTGTTATTAACGCCGGGTTTATATAACTCCGCTTATTTTGAACATACCACTTTGGCAAGATTGATGGGTGTTGAGTTAGTGGAAGGAAGAGATTTGGTAGTGGACAATCATAAAGTGTTTATGAAAACAACCACTGGTTTGCAACAAGTAGATGTTATTTACAGAAGGGTGGATGATGATTTTTTAGACCCATTAATTTTTAACAGGGGCAGTTTGCTGGGTGTTTCGGGAATAATGAATGCTTACCGCAAAGGAAATGTAGCAATTGTAAATGCGGTGGGTAATGGTGTGGCGGATGATAAAGCCATTTACAGTTATGTACCGGCCATGATTCGTTACTATTTAAACGAAGAACCGATTTTAAAAAATGTTCCTACTTATCAATTGGCTAATACAGAAGAAAGAGAATATGTTTTCAAAAACATTACCAATATGGTAGTGAAAAAAACAAATGAAAGTGGCGGCTATGGAATGCTGATGGGGCATGCGGCCAGTGAAGAAGAAATAACTAAATACAAAGCAGAGATAATAAAAGATCCGAGGCAGTTTATTGCTCAGCCAATAATCAGTTTATCCTCTTCGCCCTGTTATATGAACGGAACTTTAACCCCAAGAAGAGTTGACTTGCGTCCATATGCATTATGCGGACCGGATGGTATTGAAATTGTTCCGGGTGGATTAACACGAGTGGCGTTGAGGGAAGGTTCATTGGTGGTGAATTCATCACAGGGTGGTGGAAGTAAGGATACATGGGTGCTGGGGAAATGAGAAATATAAAATTTGAAATAAGGAATTAGAAAGTAAATACTGGTATTAACCAGCAACTAAAAACCAGAAACAATAAATGCTTAGTCGTGTTGCCGATAGTTTATACTGGATGAGCCGCTACATGGAACGATGCGATGGCATGCTGCGTATGCTCAAAATAAATTATGCTGCTTCGCAGGATGATATGGATGAGTTCTCCTGGGTGCCTGCTTTAAAATTATTTTCTTACATGGATGAGGAGGAGGCGGGTGCCATTTCTAAAAACTCCCGGGATGTGTTGTTGTATATGGTCACCGCAAAGGAAAACTCCAATTCTGTTTTAAATATTGTTACCAAAGCAAGAGAGAATGGAAGGAGTGTGCAGGACCATATCACCAAAGAAATGTGGCAATGCCTGAATGATTTTTATCACATGATGCGGGAAGAGAGTATAAGTGACTGGTTAAAAAAAGATGACCCGATAACGATATTAGATACATTACTCAAACAGTGCACGGTTTATTTTGGAACAACGGATGTTACAATGGCCCGTGGTGAAAGCCATGCTTTCATTAACCTTGGAAAATTTTTAGAAAGGGGGGTACAAACTGCTGATATCCTCGATGTAAAATTCAGTGCACTGGATGGTGAATATGATAAAGCAGCTGATACTACTTACTGGAAATATTTGTTGTTATCTATTTCTGGTTTGGAGTTGTATCTGAAAACCTACCGTGGTGGATTTGAAGCAGCCAATATTGTTGAGCAATCAGTTCTGAACGGAAATTTTCCCCGTTCCATCATGTACTCGGTAAAAAATCTCCGGCAATATTTTGAACGTTTGCGCAGTGATAAAAACTATACCAGTTTTAATGAAGTAATGTTTATGATTGGCAAGCTGGAGAGTAAAATTAAATTCTCCACTACGCAAACTATCGTTAACGAAGGGCTGAGTAAATTTTTGCAGGAAACAAAAACTGATTTCCTGGAAATAGGTAATGCGCTTAATAAAAATTATTTTGCCTACAGTTGATTAAGTTTACAAATTGCACCGGCTTTATTCAATAGTAAAAATTAAAAGTAAAATGCCCCGTTTTAAAATACATCACGTTACTAAATATACTTACGAAGCCCCGGTGAGAGATAGTGCCAATCAAATTTTATTATTCCCCATAAAAGATGAACACCAGCAGGTGCTGAAACAGGATTTGTTTATCAGCGGAGAGCCGGGTGTTGATATTTTTAAAGATTATTATGGTAATGATGTGGGCACATTTATGAAAGCGGTGCCGCATACCGAACTGGTAATTGATTCAAAAATTGAAGTGGTTACCAGGGCAAGGCCCTTCCCTGATGATGAAGTGTCAAAAGAAAAACAATGGGGTGAGTTGTCAAATATAAAATACACTGTTCCTTATATTGATTATTTAAAGCAGGAGATTTTTGCGGCAATAGAAGATGTTCGGCACATTGCCAACGTTCCGCAGTATCATACTAATTATACCGTTTGCCAGTCGGCGAAATTTTTAACTGAATATGTATTCATCAACTTTAGTTATATAAAAGGTGTTACCACTGTTGAAAGCACCTTAGATGAAGTGTGGCGGCTGAAAGCCGGTGTTTGCCAGGACTTTGCACATATCTTATTAGTGATGCTGCGTATGCTGGGTATTCCTTCACGGTATGTGAGTGGATACATTTGCCCTAACCGCAATGGTATGCGTGGTGAAGGGGCAACACATGCATGGGTAGAAGCTTATATTCCTTTTTATGGCTGGTTGGGTTTTGACCCTACGAATAATTGCATGGTAAATGATTTGCATGTTCGTTTGGCGGTGGGAAGAAATTTTAGCGATTGTTCGCCGGTAAGAGGAACTTATAAAGGAACGTCGAACCAGCAATTAGAAGTAGGAGTATCTGTTGCGTATGAAGATGGTCATGTGCAGGATGATGTAGCGGCCGTATTAAAACCACATCCTGTTACAGTTAATGCACCTGATACTAATTCTTACCGGAGATATATGGAGATGATGCAGCAGCAGCAGTGATTTACTTGTTTTTCGTCTTTTTTCTCCTGAAGAAATTAAATGGTTTTTTCTTTTCAGTCGTATTTTGATATTGCAGGATGAAAAATTCTTTCTTATCCGCTTCCTGACGAATCAATTGTACCGGTTCATCAAAGTTCATCTCTGACAACATCTTTAGGCTAATATTGCTTTCTCTGAATCTGATAACCGGATCCGTTGGTTTTAAACTATCCGGAATAACAAGGTCTGACATAAAAAAAATCATTTTTACTCTTTCGGCTTCTCTTTTAGTAAACCTCTCCCCGTTTAAAAGAACCGTGGGTATTTGCTGTTGCCGTTTAAATTTATAATCCAGCTCGTCTGTTTCTGTTGTACTCCATATCGGTTTGCTTCCGCTGCATGCCATTATTATATTTGATCTTGCGTAGATAAGATATTCTTCATTTTCTTTTACATTCATAATTCCACAGTTGTTCAGGTCATTATAGATAAAAATAGTATCTCCCGGAAAATATCTCCCTTTCCATACATCTGTAGCGATCAGCAGTAAAGAATCGGGTATGTTATTACTTTCAGTAAAGAAAATCAGTTTCCCGGAAAAAATAAGAGTGGCTTCATCTGTTTTTTCTTCAAAGGATTTATCACCATCATAACCAGCCCTGGTCTCCATAAACAGAAACAACGCAATAGGCAGAAGAAACATTTTTATCTGCATAAGCCTGTATTCTTATTCTCTTATAATAACTGTAGACTTTTAAAAAAGAATGAATGGGTTAATCATTCAGCACCATATAAAAATACTATCTTTTGTTAAGAATCACTTGCTCTTTTTAAAAGGATGCGCCATCAATCTTCCAAAATTTTCATCTTCGTCATTGGGGTAATAGCGGTCCAATCCGTATTTAATGTCGTTTACATCGAGGTGCTTGTAAGTTCCGAACAATCTATCCCATATTGAAAAAGTAGCGCCGTAATTACTGTCAGTAAATGGTTGTTTCCAGTGATGATGTACCTTATGCATGTTGGGCGAAACCAATATAAAGCTGATGATATAATCTACTTTCTCCGGCAGGCGAATATTGGCATGTGTAAAAGCGGTTGCCACTACCACCAGTGTTTGATAAATCATTACTCCATACATGGGTGAGCCGCTAACAAAGATGAGCAGGATAAAAAAGATACCCCTTAATAAACTATCACCGGGGTGATGACGAAGACCCGTAGTAACATCAACATTATTATCCGTGTGATGAACGGTATGAAACTTCCAGAGAAAAGCATTTTTATGCATTACAAAATGAACAAGCCAGCTGCTAAAATCTAATGCCAGCACAGCAATGATTACTGTCATTAATACGCCTGCATTAAACCAGTAAACCAATCCCCATTTTGCAGCAGCACACCAATCGCTAAGCTTAACAATAAATATGGCGAGTATGGTATGAATGATCAAATGAATTACTGTAAAACCAAAATTTACTGCGGCATGCTTTAGTTTATTCTTTTTATAATGCATGGGCAGTAACGGAATAGCTCCTTCAATTATCCAGAAGAACAACAATCCGCCAACGAGTATGGCCATTCTTTCTAATGGTCGTTGTTCGAGGTTTTGAAAGTGGGCAATAATCTTTTCAAACATATCTTTCGCTTAGCCGGGAAAAGTTACGAAAGATTTAATTAGAAGTAGCGGGCAATTCGTTGTAAACAGTTCCGCAGTTTTCGCAGCAATAATATTTAATTACTGGTGTGGTTTGTCCCATGAGTAGTTGTGACTTTAATGCAGCTAAAAAGTTTTTTGGTTTATCAATAAATTCTTTGACGATTAATTTCTTTTCTCCGCATTTGGAACAGGGAATGGTGCTTACATATTCTTTTTCTGCTTCTGTTAATATTTCTTTGGCTCTTTCTGCCTGCGATTCATACACCATCAGTTTCATTCCGCCAATGGCAGGACTTAATAGCGGATCGATTGTAATTGTATTTTCGTCTTTAAGATGACAGTTGATTCCATTTTCCTGCAGCATCCCCAGTACCATGTTGGCTTCAATATAATTATCAAAAGACCGGATCTGAATAAACTGCATGAAGGATAGTTTATTTAACTATTTTTAATTGCAGGGGAATATATCCAACTCTTTGCAGCGCAATTAAACCATAAACCGTTTCTCCCGGAAGCACATTTTTTCCAATGATAGAATAGGTGTCAAGGTTTTTTTTCAATTTAGCATTGGCCTTGCTGGCATTCCACATATTAGCCGCCGCCAATGTTCCGCCAACGATAGCGCCACCAAATATTTGCACCGTTTTAGCCCCACCATCTTTTTCATAAGAAAACGTAATCGGAGATAATGCTAAATACCCGAGATAGGGAATTACACCCTGTTTCATTCTTCTTTTCAGTATGTCTGTTGGTACCACCTGCAGTTCTTTATCTCCTTCATAAAACTTTGCATTTTCACCAATGGTAATTTGCTGGTTGCTGCTATTATAAATTTTTACCGCCACTATTTTTATATCATTGCGGATCTCCTTCAGGATTTGACGGCCATTTTTGGCAGCAGCCATTACATCATACCGATAGTAAAAATCCACATCGCTTTTTTCCGCTTTATTTCCGTAGGTAACCTGGGTTGGGTTAATGGGATAATATTTGGTGGCACAGCTGAAAAGGAAAATAGTAAAAACAAATAACAGGTATTGGGGCTTACAAGGTAATTGCATAAGTTGATTTTAATTTGTCAAATATATCATTAGATGTTGAAACAAAAATGGCCTCGTCTTTTAAATGGGGCCATTTCCTTTTTTATTATTGGAAAGGATTAGTTATTTAGCATCAATGGCATTACCAGCATCAGCAGGTCCTCGCCCTTGTCCTGTTCGGTGGGTTTAATAATGCCCGCCTTGGTTGGGGTGCTTAATTCCATATTCACCTCGGGTGTTTCTGCTGCATTCAGCATTTCAATTAAAAACTTTGCATTGAACGCTATTTGCATATCATCACCATCATACTGGCAGGCCATGCGTTCGTTTCCTTCAAAACTAAAATCAACATCCTGGGCTGCTAACTGCAATTCGCTTCCATTGATGCTTAATGCCACCTGGTTGGTGCTTTTATTACTAAACACACTCACCCGGCGCAATGCTCCCTGGAAATCGGTTCGGTTTACCGTCATCTTATACGGATTATCAGATGGAATTACCACTTTATAATCGGGGAACCTGGCATCAATTAAACGACACACTAACTGCGTACCATTATGCTCCACAAAAAGATGATTGCTGTTATAAGAAACCTTTAATTCGTCGTCATTATTAGGCAATGCCGCTTTTAATAAATTGAGTGGTTTTTTGGGAACGATAAAATTATCTGCTTTAGGGCAACTTACATCGGTGCGGCGGTAGCGAACAAGGCGGTGTGCATCAGTAGCTACAAACGTAACTCCTTTTTTATCCAGCTCAAAGAATACACCTGTCATGGCAGGACGCAGGTCATCATTACTTACTGCAAATAATGCTTTATTAATGGCAGTTACAAATGCAGCGGATGGAATGGTGAAAGACGTAGTATCGTCTGTGGCCGGTTCTTTGGGGAAATTATCCGGGTTTTCACCCATTACTTTATATTTACCATTATCACTGGTAATTTCAACAGCAAAGTTTTTATCAATATTAAACGTGAGCGGCTGATCCGGAATATTCTTTAACGAATCCATCAAAATTTTTGCAGGAATACAAACACGGCCACTGTCTTTGGCTTCAATATCCATATGTATTTTCATTACCGTTTCCAGGTCGGTAGCTACAACAGTAAGTTTGTTCTTTTCAATTTCAAATAAAAAATCTTCCAGTATTGGCAACACCGTGTTAGCATTAATTACACCATTAATCTGCTGCAGGTGTTTTAATAATGCCGAAGAGGAAACAATAAACTTCATATGCTTAAAAAAATTTGACAGTTCGTTTTACAAATAAACAAAGTTATTTGATTGAACCGCAAGATAAGGTTTAAAATGTGATGAAAATATGGGGGTTTGGGTAATTCGCCTTTGAGTGTTCGGCTTACTATTCTTCGCAAAAAGAAGCTCTTCTCATTTGGTTTGACAGAGATTTCACTCTTGCCCAAAATCATGTGCCTATTTCTTAAAACTAACAAATGTTATCATTACTTTTGCGCCATGAAATTATCACACCTGGCCGAAACATTGATTGGCTCTGAAATTGTAAAACTGGGAAATGAAATTAAAGACCGCATCCGCAACGGCGAACGTATTTATAACTTCACCATTGGTGATTTTGATTCCTCGGTTTTTCCCATTCCGCAGGAGTTTGAAGCCGAAATTGTTGAGGCTTATAAAAATCATTACACCACTTACCCCCCTGCTGAAGGTATTTTAGAACTCCGCCAGTCTGTTGCCGCTTTTATTAAGGAAAGAGAAGGATTGGATTATAAACCCTCCGAAATTTTAATTGCTTCCGGTGGCCGGCCGCTGATTTATTCTTTATACCGTGCCATTGTTGATAAAGCTGATAAGGTAGTGTATGCGGTTCCTTCCTGGAACAATAATCACTATGTGCATTTTAATGAGGGGCAACATATAGTATTGGAAACAAGGCCAGAGAATAATTTTATGCCAACGGCCGATGAATTAATTCCTCTAATAAGGGGGGCTAATTTGCTGGCACTATGTTCTCCTTTAAACCCCGCCGGCACCACTTTTAGTAAGGAGGAGCTGGAAAAAATTTGTGATGCAGTAATTGCAGAAAACAAAACGAGAGGAGAGCATGAAAAGAAATTATTCCTCATGTATGACCAGATGTACTGGACACTTACCTTTTCCGGCACACAGCATTATAATCCCGTATCATTAAGACCGGAGATGAGAGACATTACGGTGTTTGTTGATGGCATCAGTAAAGTGTTTGCGTCTACCGGTGTCAGGGTTGGCTGGGCAATGGGGCCGGAGATTATTATGAATAAGATGAAAGCCATTCTTTCCCATGTGGGGGCTTGGGCGCCCATGGCCGAACAAAAAGCTACGGCTAAATATTTACTGCAAACCGACCATATAAATAAATATCTCGCCCATTTCAAAAGTGAAATAGGTTATCGGTTAGAAAAAATTTACGATGGCTTTAAACAATTAAAAGCCGAAGGGTATAAGGTGGATGTGGTTGCCCCGCAGGGTGCTATTTATCTTACTATTAAAGTTGATTTAACAGGTAAACAAACAGCAGATGGAAAAACGTTGAGCACACAGGAAGATGTTTCTGCATACTTATTAAGTGAAGCCAAGCTGGCCGTTGTTCCCTTCTTTGCATTTGGCAGCAATAAGAATTCGCCATGGTATCGTTTAAGTGTGGGTACTTGTAAAAAAGAAGAGATTGGAGAAATGCTGGGGAAATTGAAAGAAGCGTTGGAGAAATTGAAATAAAAATTATCGCTGTAAATTCACCGCATGACGATTGATTCCAAATTGCCGAACGTTGGCACCACGATCTTTACGGTAATGAGTGCTCTGGCCGCTGAACACAAAGCCATAAATCTCGGGCAGGGCTTTCCTGATTTTCCTATGAGTGAAGAATTGGTTTCATTAGTAAACCGGGCTATGCAAAATGGGTTTAATCAATATGCTCCCATGCCCGGTTTAATTTCAGTAAGAGAATCGCTGGCCGAAAAAGTTTTCAGTTTATATAATCACTCCGTCAATCCTGATACTGAAATTACGATTACTCCCGGCGGTACGTATGCTATCTATACAGCATTAACCACCATTCTAAGAGCAGGAGATGAAGCAATTGTTTTTGAGCCTGCTTATGATAGTTATATTCCGGGTATTGAAGCAAATGGGGCAAAAGCTGTTACTATTCCGCTTACTTATCCCAATTATTCTGTTGACTGGGAATCAGTAAAACAACATATCAACCCTAAAACAAAACTCATCATCATTAACACCCCTCATAATCCTACCGGGGCGGTGCTTGGTAAAGAGGATATGCAACAATTAGAAGAAATTGTAAGTGGCACAAACATATTTGTGATTAGTGATGAAGTGTATGAGCATATTATTTTTGACGGACTTGTTCACGAAAGTGTTTTAAAATATCCTGCATTATTTAAAAGAAGTTTTGTTTGTTATTCATTTGGAAAAACCTACCACTGTACCGGCTGGAAACTGGGTTATTGTATTGCTCCGGCAGCATTGATGAAGGAGTTCAGAAAAATTCACCAGTATAATTGTTTTAGTTGTTTTACTCCTGCACAGGTTGCGTTGGCAGATTACATCAAAAACAAAGAAGCGTATTTATCTATTCCTGCTTTTTACCAGGCTAAAAGAGATTATTTTATCAGGCTGATGCAACAAACAAAATTTGAAATGCTCAATAGTTATGGTAGTTATTTCATTTGTGCTTCTTACAAAAACATCAGTGATGAAAATGAAATGGACTTCGCTGTAAGAATTACCAAGGAGTATGGTATAGCCACCATTCCTGTTTCCTCTTTTTATAAAAATGGTACAGATAATAAAGTGGTGCGTTTTTGTTTTGGTAAAAAAGAAGAAACACTTGAGGCGGCTGTTGAAAAACTCATGAAAATATAAATCGCTTCTTTTTTAATAATTGTCTTCTGCTAAAATCTAATACACGGCATCCGGATTATTTATCCATTCTCTTTAATACTTCATATTCTTCTTCGTATGTCTGGCGTTTCCACCAGGCAAAGGCTACACCTAATGCCATCCAGAAAACAATACTGCCCATCAGGCGCAATACGCCCAGGGCACTGTTATAATATTTAATGCTGTTGGAAAAATCAAAAATGAATTCGAGAGATTTTACAATTACAAAAAGCAGCAGGCCTTCTTTAAATGCCCCTTCCAGTATATAATACTTCCATTTATGCCACTGACGCATCTTTTCCCATCTTTTGATGAAACGTTTTTGGGCGGCGGATAAGCTGTTTTGGTAGTATGGGGGGCGATAATCCATTTTCTTTCACAGCGCCGCCGGTAAATTTAAAGGCGGCTACTTCTTCTTGAATATCGGCACCGTGCTGCATGGTTCACCATACATAATACTTTTGGCCACGGGCCTTAATATTCTTGTTATCTCCACATACGCTGTTTCAGTGATGGGTAAATCACCACATCCTTTTACAACAACACGTTTGTCGGTATACTCAGCGGCGTTAATTCTGGAGAGATTTTTCAGGAAAAGGATTTTGTGCAGGTGTTCTTCATTACCGAATACAAGATCATTGGCTACCGGTTGCAGATATGCCGCAACCAGCATATAGGCCCATACAGGTATTATAGCGTCGGCTGTACAGGTTACAGCTACATTCTTATTACGGTATTGTTCCCAGTCAACCTGTAACAATGCCGCCCTGAAGTCTTTCTCTTTTAATATCAATCCCATAAAGAGATATTCTTTGATATCAAAGAGGGCTGTTTCCTGTTGCGGGTAATAGTCTTCGAGGTTCAATGTAATTAAGGAACTCTCTGCTACTTTGTTTACGATCACATCACTCATACCACTAAAATTTTTTATCCCGCAAAATTACCAAACAATAATATGCAAAATGTGGAATGCTGACAACGACACCGTATATTTTCATGCCCCGCTTAGGGATTTTACGATAGCCTGACAATTAACTTTATTTCCTATAAATAAAAAACCGGGCATTGGGCCCGGCTTTTCCTTTTTTCAGTGTTATTATCAGAAGAACTTAATTCGTTTATCTTTTATAGTTGCTGCCTTACGCAAAACATTCATAGTGTTGTATGCTAACATGTTTTTCATGTTTCCTTCCATTTGCTGGCGCTGAATTTTATAATCAATAGCCGGATTTGGTTTGGTAAATACTTGTTCTGCTTTAATTACAAACACACCTGCAGATCCTGTTATAGGCGCAGATACTTTATTTAAGTTTTGTTTATTGAATGCTGCACCACAAACTTTTGGCTCAAATCCCGCATTCGGAATAGCTGCTGATGCAAAGCTTACGCTGTCTGCTTTTTGTACTGTTGTTTTGTTGGCCGCTGCAATAGCATTTAAATCGCTGCTGTTGCCAATTTGTTTACTGATCTGTTCTGCCTTCTTTAAATTACGCAGCATTCCTTCTACTAACGGGCGGGCCGTTTTGGCATCTTGTGTTCCTTCTTCTTTTTTATCAGTGATGATGGCTACAATATATTTGTCGCCAAAGTTTTCAATATCAGATATATCTCCTTTATCATTATCAAATGCCCATTTCACCAGCTTGCGGCCATTACCCAGGTTCCCGATATTGTAATCGGTTTCTTTTAATGATAACGGAAGTACTGTTAAGTTTCTTTTTTTAGCGCTTTCCTCAAATTGTTTGGCGTTTTTACCGGCTTCGGCAGCAAAAGCAGATGCATCGGCATTGGCTTTAGAACTGGTTTCTGTACTGGGCTCAATACGTTGTGCATAGTACGCCACTTTATAAAAAGGCTGTATTGCTTTTTGATCAGTTATCTCTATATAATGATATCCAAATTCTGTTTTAACAACCTTGCGCTGTCCTTTTGTGCCTTCAAAACAAAAGTCGTTAAAAGCTTTTACCATTGCCCCCTGTGTAAACCAGCCAAGATCTCCGCCTTTAGCTGCTGATCCCCCATCCGGACCTCTGTTATCATCAGAGAATTTCTTAGCCAAAGAATCAAAGCTGCTGCCTCTTTGTATGGCTAAGGCAATACTGTCAATTTTTTTCTTAGCAATACTGTCGGGCAATAGTTCCTGTCCTGTTTGTGGGTTATTGGTAGCTATCAAAATATGTTTTGCCTTTGCTGAATCGGGCATTGTTTTAACATCTATCAACTTGGCTAAAACATAATTTGCCACATTATTCCTTGGGTCTGCATCTAAGTATGGGCCAAACACTTCATTTTTTGACAGTTTAAAAATGGAATCTTTATTTGGCACCTGAATTTTTGATTTGGCAATAAATGCATCCAAATAAGG
Source organism: Sphingobacteriales bacterium (assembly GCA_003963365.1). Taxonomy (GTDB): domain Bacteria; phylum Bacteroidota; class Bacteroidia; order Chitinophagales; family Chitinophagaceae; genus AWTP1-9. The sequence continues at coordinate 502,498 of RXJG01000005.1, read as the reverse complement.
AAGCACCGAGTTGTTTAGCGAAAGAAAAGTTTGCACACCGGTATCTGACGCAAATTTTGATTTAAGCGCCGCCACATTATTATATGTGTTTAATGAATCAGCAGCCGTAGGTTTTCCATCAAAAATAACATAGGAAAGTTCAACCGATTTATCCTGTTTAAACTGGTCTTTATGTTTTTGTACGTATGCGTTGATTTCATCGTCAGATACTTTTATGGTGCTGTCAGCAATAGAAGTATACGGAATATTTACAAAGGAGAAATTAACCGCCGCACTGTTATCTGCATTTTCTTTATCTGCCAGCCATTTGGGATAATACGCTGCTCCGGCTAACAGGGCGGTGTATTTACGTTGTTTACCCCCATTCACCATTTGTATATTAATAGCATTATCCAGGTAGGCTGCCCTGAATGATTCGTTTTCGTTCCGCTTTGGTTTTTTAAGATTTTTTATTACCTCTTTTGCCTGCGCAGCATCATATTCTCCGTTATTGGGATTGGTAAACACCTGCTGCATAAACTGCGGGGGGTTGGGCGAAAAAAGTTGTTCATTCAATTCTTTTTGTGTTACTGTAATGCCTAACTTTTCATAAATAGGATCCATTATTTTAGCTGTAACAAATTCTTCCCATACACCATCATTAATCTGCTGACGGGAATTTTCATTCAACTGCTGACCGCTTTTTTGCTGAAGTGCTTCGTAAAAATTAACCTTATTACTGAATTCCTGGTATTCAATTGACTCCCCATTTACACTTCCCACTTTATCCTTCAAAGAAGTGAGTACACTGCTTCCCCGGCCACCACGACCCACAAAAGCATCCTGTAATAAGAAAGCGATCAAACTCACAGCAATAGCACCAAATATAATAGCAGCTGCTTTATCACGGATTGACTGAATGATAGACATATAACTAAATCGTTTTTTTAAATGAGGGGCAAATATAGGTGAATATTTGTGGAAAAACCAGTGGATAAGTATGGAAAAGCTTTGCTGTATTGCGTTTGCGCCAATGCATTTACCGGCTTAGTTTGTGGAAGAAAGAGAATTTTAAAAAATATTGTCCGCTGTTATAAAAACCGGTTTTTACGAAATTAACAGCCCAATGTGGAAACAACCCATTTGTTGTGGAAAAGCCGGGTTTTTGTAAACCCGGTTTCGGGGGATAAGATGGCTATAACTATTTATACTAAACCGGGAGTATTGAAACAACTGAATAAAACACTATTTATCCCAACTTCGTTAACACGGTTTTTAAAATTATTTCAACTTTTGTTTTACGCACCCTTTTTTACTGCACCTCTGTTAATAAAACAGGTTTTTATTTACTGGTGTTATGTTTCACGATGTGAATTATTTGTGTACAGCAGTGCATAAACCCAAACAAACTAATTTTGCAAATAAACAGTAAAAGAATCTTTCCACTAATTCACAGCCGTAATAGTAATAGGTTCTTTTAAATAAATAATAAATACTATAATTATTACAGCACTTATGAACATTACGATAAATGCCGCCGAAATTGAAAAAAAAGCCCGGCTGTTGGACGAACAGGGTTTTCTGGATGTGGATATAAATCCTTCGCTGGATTTATTTCATGAGATTGAAATGTTGAAAAAAGAAAAGAATGCCATAGTACTGGCGCATTATTACCAGGAGCCGGATATACAGGATATAGCCGATTATATCGGGGATAGTTTGGGGCTGGCACAAAAAGCAGAGAAGACGGATGCGGATATGATTGTTTTTGCCGGTGTACATTTTATGGCGGAAACAGCCAAGATATTAAACCCGGGCAAGAAGGTAGTAATACCCGATTTGCATGCTGGTTGTTCGTTAAGCGACAGTTGTCCACCACCATTGTTTAAAAAGTTTAAAGAGCAGTATCCTGATCATTTAGTGATTTCGTACATCAACTGCAGTGCAGGTATTAAAGCGTTAAGTGATATCATCTGCACATCCTCCAATGCTCAAAAGATTGTGGAGAGTTTACCAAAAGATCAAAAGATCATTTTTGCGCCGGATAAAAACCTGGGAGCGTATATCAACAAAGTAACCGGGCGGAACATGGTGTTATGGAATGGCGCCTGTATGGTGCATGAAATATTCAGCCTGGAAAAAATAACTAAGCTAAGGGTTAGACATCCTAATGCTAAACTGATCTCACATCCCGAGTGTGAGGAGCCGTTGCTGCGCATTTCTGATTTTATTGGAAGTACCACTCAATTATTAAAATACACGAAGGAAGACCCCTCTAATGAGTTTATAGTGGCAACGGAAACGGGTATCCTTCACCAGATGCAAAAATCATCTCCTCATAAAACGTTTATACCGGCGCCGCCCAATAATGCCTGTGCCTGCAATGACTGTCCGCATATGAAGTTAAACACATTGGAAAAAATTTACCTGTGTATGAAATATGAGCTACCGGAAATTTTAATGGATGAAGCACTTAGGTTAGCAGCAAAGAAACCGATTGACAGGATGCTGGAGCTGAGTGCTAAGTTTGGGTTGGTGTAAGGAAACAGTAGTCACATTCCCTTAAAAATTATTAAACTCTTCTGAATTCTTCAAGAAAGGCAGTTGGAGTAAGGGTTGTTTTCTTCTTAAAGAAGCGAAAGAAATAGTCGCTGTCTGTATAACCAAGCTCGGCTATAATTTCAGCGATATTTTTTTTGGAAAACACCAGCATTCTTTTTGCTTCCAGGATAATTCTCTCTGCTATAAGATCGGAAGTAGTTTTGTTCAGGCTAACCTTAACCATCCGGTTCAGGTGCTTTTCACTTACATACATGAGCCGGGCATATTGCCCTGGAGATTTTATATTCACAAAATTTTCATTTATTAAATCTTCTAATTGCTGCACCCTGGCCAGGTAGGGCAGGTTTTGATCAGCTCTCATTTTTTGCGGCAAATATTCTCTGGATAGTTCGATGTACAAAATATTTACCATGGAGAATATTTTTTTAAATTTCATTAATTCATTATGGCGATATTCTCTCACTATTTCGCTGAACATTGATTCAATTTTTTTAAAGGATGATTTTTTTAATACAATCAATGGCGTATTACCCAAACTGCTGAAGAAGGGATAACCGGCTACTTTTTCATACGTAAAATTCAAATCATAAAATTCTTTTGTATGAAAAAAAATATAGCCGTCAATATCATCCGATAATTCCCAGGCATGCACTTTGCCGGGGCCCAGCAAAAAAACACTGCCCGGTTTTATAGGATAGTTATAGAATTCAATTTCGTGTGTACCGCTACCTGCTGTAAACAATACACTCATATAAAAATCATGTCCGTGTGGCAATAGTATTATTTGCTCATTTTGTTTTAAATGCGACCTTAAATCATTTGCATAAAAATCTGAGTCATTATTAAAATGCTGAAAGGCGGCAATATCATAAACCGGAAGCGTTTTCTTTTTCACCCCAATAATTTTAAAATGTCCGATTTGTCCAGTAGAAGAGGCCTTTTGTCAGTAAGGGAGAGGGATATTCATATCAGTTTTGCATATGTAAAAATTATACAATAAATCAACCGGAAGAGAAAAGTAAAAAACCAGTGTCCACTTAAAATCAGACAAACATGAACAATTTAAGCAATCTTTCGCAGGAAAATAATAAATACACAGATTTGAAATATAAAGAATTTGCGCTGACAAATGTATTTGACCGGATTACTGATGGATTTGTAGCGTTTGATAACCAATGGAATTATATCTATTTAAACAACAAAGCGGCGGAGATAATATGTTGCGACCGGAGGCTTGAAGATATTGTGGGGAAAAATATATGGAAAGAATTTCCGGAGAAAAAAGAGCACAGTTTCTACTCATCTTTTTTTACCGCAATGGCAGAACAGCAAACCCTTACGATAGAAGGTTATTGTCATCCTGTAGGGGCATGGCTTCGTGCTACGCTTTATCCATCTCCGGAAGGATTGTCCGTTTACATGCAGGATATAACTGTAAGTAAACAAATGGAATTGGAACTCGAAGAAAGCCGTGAGAGATACCGGCAAATTGTTGAAACGGCACAAGAAGGCATATGGATGATTGATGAAAACAATAAAACGGTTTTTGTTAATCAGAAGATGTGCGACATATTGGAATATTCGATAGATGAAATGATGGGTAAAGAGAATATCTATTTTATGGATGATGAAGGCCGGGCGTCATCAGAAGCATCAATGGCAAGAAGAAGAATGGGTATTACCGAAAATTTAGATAAACAATTGATTACAAAAAGCGGAAAAGCTATCTGGACAAATATGTCTGCAAATCCCATTTTTAGCAAACAGGGAGAATACAAAGGCGCTTTGGCAATGATATCAGATATATCAGACAAGATAAAATTACAGGAGCAGCTGATGAATGAACAAATAAATAAGCAAAGGGAAATTGTAAAAGCTGTAATAATTGCCCAGGAAACCGAAAGAAACCGGCTGGGGCAGGAAATGCATGATAATATAAACCAGCTATTATTAGCTACAAAGCTATACCTGGGTATGGCAGGAAATAAAAGTTCAAAATTGAAAAAACTGATTGAATACCCTTTGGAGTTGGTAGATACCGCCATTGAAGAAATACGCTCATTATGCAAGAAGATGGTAACACCCATTAAAAATATTGATTTGAAAGAGCTGGTTAAAAGGCTCGTGAAGGATTTTAGCAAAAACACAAAAATAAAAGCAGCCTTTTCTTATTCTATCACCAATGAATCCCTTCCAGACGATCTTAAATTAAATATATACAGGATCATCCAGGAGCAAACGAATAATATTTTGAAATATGCCGAAGCAAAAAATGTAACCATTTCTATAAATGAAAAAGATAACAGGATCAATATTTTGGTGGAAGATGACGGCAGGGGATTTGATGTGAGCAGCCAGAGAACAGGCATTGGAATCACGAATATGATCAACAGAATTGAATCCTATAATGGCGAGGTTGAAATAAAAAGCAGCGAGGGTAATGGGTGCAAAATATTTATATCCATCCCTGTTTAGAAAAATTTCTCCGGGCTGTGTCTCCATCCTAAACCGTTAGCCGGGAAACATAGATCAATTTTTATTCGCCTTATTACCGAACCACCAGAGCATTGCCCCCGCCCACATGATGAGAATACAAATTAAGGGGAACAGAGAATAGGGCGAGTTGACTTTCAACATTTGAGAGAAGTTGATGCCTTCCGCTAATGTAACCATTGTTATTAAACCGGGGATGGTATAATTAATTTTATGCCTGACTCCGCTGTGAATAATTGTGAAGGCCCCGATACCAATAGCAACGAGACAGGCTCCGATTGTTCGTAAAAGGGCAAAGTCTAGGTTTTTCAATTGCAATGAAGGCGGTTCGTTTTTTAAATTAAGATAGCGGAAATGAGAACCTGGTATGGAGTCTAAAAAGAATGTCATCGTAAGATCCCCGATTCCGCCAACTAAAATAAGAACCGCAGAAATTTGAAGGAGTATGAAACCAGTTTTTTTCATTTACTTGAAAAAAGTGTGTTTAGTATTACCATTACGTTGAAGGAGTTGGTAAAGTGGCAGCCATTTTACAAACACCCTGTTGTGCGTTCGCCTTATAGGTAGCTGATGGTATCATTTCTTGCTGAATGCCAAATCTAACCTTCTGTGCTCCGAGGCCAATGCATTGTATTGCTGGATGATGGTGTATAATCGTTTTTCAGCTCCTTCTAAGTGCTGTAATAGAGACATAATCCCATTGATTTGTCTGATGCCTGGCTGATTTTCCAATAAAATCAAAGACCCGCCCATATTAGAACTCACGGCTTGATTCATTTCAAAAACGTGCCTGACTGTGCTGCTATCAAACCTGGTGATCTTCTCACGTAAGTAAATTGTAAATTCTTGTACCATACCTTTCGTCCGTTGCAATATGGCGCTATCTAATTTGTTGGTTTCTTTCAGCCGAATAAGAAGTACAGTTGCAACATCATTCCGCCTTTGTATTTGAGTCGTCAGATCTTTCCAGGATTTATTCATATAAGCAGGTTCGTCCTGACCGCTTGATGGGTAGTTTAGGAATAGAACTAAAACAGAAACTATATAGATTGCTTTCATCAGAGAGTTTTGTTGGGTGACGAACAACGTTAAGGTGTTATGAATTTGTGGCATTTGAATAACTTCAATTTCAATTAACCACAAAAACAAAATAGTGATTTAAAGTTGAATGCTTAACGTCCGGCCACAATTTTATAAACACCCTGTTAGGCGTTGTGCTGCTTTAGTTCCCATTCTAAAACATTTCCGTCTTCCTCATCGTATACGACACCAAGACATTCAAATCCATTTTTCTCAAGTATTCTTATAGATGCATAACCATCCTGCAACGTTCTTGCAGTGATTCTTATAGTGGCGTAGGTTTGCAAGGATAACAAAACCAGTTGCCTGCAAATTTCAGTTCCCACCCCTTTGCCTTCGTGCTTTTTAAACGTTCCATATGCTATTTCAACTTTACCCTCCTTTGGCTTTCCTTTATAACCGCCAGTTCCAATTATTTCCCCTCCATTACTGGTTGCGAAATAACCAATCCAGGGCTTGTTATAACCAACCTTTTTATAATAGTCTGGATACACTTCTAAGATGGGAATACAATCAGGATTTTCTCTGAACTGAATGTTTCGTGATGCGTCTATATCTATAGGTAATAGAACCATTAGCTTAAACTATTGTTGGCCGCAGTCTATAATTCTGTTGACTCAAAAACGTTACCTACCCAGTTGCGTTTCGTCACAGAACCGCTTTCAACTTTGGTTACAAAAAGAACTGTGTATTTATCAAATTCGTTTGGGTCTTTTAAGTTATGTTTGATGCTTGTGGCAATTGATTTTCCCAAAGCTTTTCTTTCACCGTCGGCAATCGGGATATTGGCTCCATTAGTAATAGCTATCTCCAGCTCAGAAGTCGTCTTTTTATTGGTGGTGATTTCTTTGCCTGTGAGATTAATGTTTTCTGCTTTTACAATGCTGACCAATTCATTTTGAACCTTTCCCATATCAGTAAAGACAGGGTCTTTGGTTTTGGTAGTTGTCATAGTACAACTTGCCAGCATAGCGGCAAAGCAAACAAACAGCAGTAGGTTAGTCTTAGTCATTAGTATTTAGAATTTTTGGTCAGAGTAGTTAAGCCACATAATTAGGAATCTTTAACTGACTGCAGCCAACTCTTAAATATAAGCAATGTTTTGTATAAAATATTGCTGAACTCAAATGAAAATTAATACAAATGATCATACTTAAATAGTACAATGAAAAAGTAGCAATTGCTTTGAGCGGCTGAAAAAAGAATAATTTATAAACAAATAAAAAACGTACTCATCCGAACAGAACGGTATTTGAAGAATTTCTTCCCTTCCAATACCTGAATAAAAAAGTTTTATTGCTGTAATTTTACAAACCTGTGTCAGCCAGAAACTATTACAAATTAGATAACCCGGCCTGGTATGCTTTAACAGAAAAGCATCAGTCATTTGCTATCGGCACTGCTGAAGTAAAAAAATACCAGCGTTATGTGGCGCCATGGCTGGCGTATCATTCATCCAATCCAAACATACTAACTGCAATAGATCCTTTTGCAGAAACAGGTGAAAGCTGTTATGTGTTTGATGTGTTGCCGGCATTACCGCCCAACTATGTGCATGAAACAACGGTTCACTGTTTGCAGATGATATGCGAACAAAAAATAGACAGCAGTAATATAACGGAGCCGGTTAAAAAAATAGAAGATGCTGCAGCCGGTGAGCTGGAAGCACTCATTAATATGGTTCAACCCGGTTATTACAGTCCCGGCACCAAGCAAATGGGTGAATACTATGGCATTTGGCAGGATGGAAAATTAGTGGCTGCCGCCGGCGAACGTATTTGTTTAGCGGAGTTTACAGAAGTGAGCGGCGTAGTTACCCATCCTGGTTATACCGGGAGAAAATATGCACAGCAATTAGTAACACATGTAACCAATAAAAACGTAGAAGCAGGATTAATTCCCTACCTGCATGTGGCTGAAGACAACGTAAGGGCTATACGGTTGTATGAATACCTGGGTTTTTCCGCCAGGAGAAAGATTGATGTGTTTAAAATTAAAAAGCTTTATTGAGTTATCCTGCTTCTTTCTCCAGTACAATAAACTCCAGTTGTGTTTTGGGGATGCCAAACTTAGGGTCATCCATCGGGAAGGGCTTTCTTTCTCCGGTTTCTTTATAACCATGCCGCTTATACCAGTCAATCAATTCTTTTCTTACCGAGATAACCGTCATATACAATTTATGGCAACCAATTTCTTTTGTGTAATCTTCACTGGCTTTCAATAATATTTTACCAACACCACTTCCCTGCAATTCGGGATTAACCGTAAGCATTCCCAAATAAACCTTATCACCATTGCGCTGAAGGTTTACACAACCAATAATTTGTCCTTCGTCGTTCCTGTGTACCAGCATTACTGAATTTTCTTTGTTCAGCAAAGCGGTAAGTGATTCATCATCTGTTCTTATTCCCCCAAGCAAATCAGCTTCCGTGGTCCAGCCTTTTTTAGAGGTATCACCCCGGTAAGCGGAGTTAACCAGCATATTTAATTCAGGTATATCAGATAATGTTGCTTTTGATATGGCCATTGCTTTACTTTGTTTTTTCTTTTTTAGGTAACGAATTTACAATTAACTCGTATGAATGATCAATCATCTGTTTTAATTGTTTGGTGTTAAGTGTTCCATCTGCCACAATCGTATTCCAGTGTTTTTTATTCATATGATAACCCGGCAATACACAACTATATTCTTCCCTTAGTTCCACCGCCCAGTCAGGATCACATTTTACATTAAACCGTACTTCGTCAGTATCTAAAGGCAATAATAAAAAAGCCTTTCCTTTTACTTTAAATACCACCACATCCGGACCAAAAGGCAACTCCTCGGTTGTACCGTTTTTTTGCAGGCAGTATTCTCTAATTAATTCTATATCCATAATAATCGTTATTTTGAAAGGGCGTAAAAGCTATTTAATTTATGGAGATGAAAAAAATATTTCTTTTCTGCCTTAGCCTGGCAGCCGCATCTGTTTTGTATTCACAAAAAACAGATAAAAAACTGCAGCAAAAAATTGAGTTGCTGGTCAGCGGTTTTAAAGGCACAGTGGGTGTATATATAAAAGATATAAAAACCGGTAAGGAAGCAATGTATAATGCCGATACAATATTCCCCACGGCGAGTATTGTAAAAGTACCGATACTGCTGGGCATTATGGATAAAATAAACAAAAGGGAATTGGAATATGAACAGGAATTGATTTACAAAGATTCCCTGTTGTACGAGGGAGAAGATATTCTTGGCTCATTTAAGAGTAATGAAAAAATTTTACTGAAGAAAGTAATGATGCTGATGCTTACCACCAGCGATAATACAGCCAGTTTGTGGTTACAAAGCCTCGCAGGAAAAGGAACCAGGATAAATGAAATACTGGATAGTCTTGGTTTTATCAGCACAAGAGTTAATTCCAGAACGCCGGGCAGAGAAAACAACCGTACTCAATATGGATGGGGACAATCAACACCCAAAGAAATGGCGTTGCTGTTTGAAAAAATTTATAAAAAAGAAATCATCAATGAAGCAGCTTGTGACCGCATGATGCGATGCCTGGGAAGAAATTACTGGGATTTAAATGAAGCTATTTCTCAAATACCACCAACTATTGAAGTGTTTAGTAAGAATGGTTGTGTGGATGCAACCCGTAATGAAGTGTTACTGGTAAATGCGCCGCACCATCCTTTTATCATGAGCATTTTTACTAAAAATAATGAAGACCAGCGGTGGGTGCATGATAATGAAGCATGGGCTCTGGCAAGAAAGCTTGCTGCTATGTTATGGAAATATTTTGAACCCGGTTTTCCTTATACATCCCCGCAACAATAAATATCTTCGGAAAAAATTTCACTTTTTATTTAGCATGAAACAGTTTGATACTATCATTTTTGATTTAGGCGGTGTATTAATTGACTGGAAGCCGGAATATGTTTATCGTACAATATTTAAAACGGAAGCAGAAGTACAATGGTTTTTACATAACATAACTACAGGAGATTGGAATGAAGAACAGGATGCCGGTAAATCATTAGCATTAGCAACAGAAGAATTAGTAGCAAAGTTTCCGGAGCAGGAAGCAAATATCCGTGCATTCTACGGCCGCTGGGAAGAAATGCTGGGCGGACCTATTGAAGGAACAGTTGAAGTATTTCGTGAGCTAAGAAACAGTACGGCCAATAAAATTTACGCTTTGACCAACTGGAGCGCCGAAACATTTCCCATAGCATTACAGAAATATGATTTCCTGCATTGGTTTGATGGAAGATTGGTTTCCGGTGAAGAGAAGACCCGCAAACCCTTTATGGATATTTATGAAAAGCTGATTGAACGGTTTTCCATCAATCCGCAATCTTCAATTTATATTGACGATAATAAACGCAATCTTTACCCTGCACAGGAATTGGGTATGCACATCATACACTTTCAGTCACCGGAACAATTAAGAGAAGAATTAAAATCATTGGCGGTATTATAAGCTGTTAAAAAAACGATAAGATAAATATCTTTGATTGCTGTGGTATTGGCTTTGTGTTTATATAAAAAAGGAGGAACCCACTATGCACCATAAATCTACACTAACCATTCTTGCATTTGTAATACTATTTGCATCCTGCAGCGGCAGCAAAAATTTTTCAGCCAAAGGAACCAATGAAGAAATTGTTTATAAAGCAGTAAAGTTTTTAAACAAACGTCCTGATGATGCCTATGCACTGGGAGAATTAAAGTTTAATTACCAGCAGGCAGTAAAAAACAGGCAGGAAAGAATCAGCACCTGGAGAAATACCGCAGATGTTAACCGCTGGGATAAAATAATAAATGAACTGGAAGCACTGCAGGGTATGTATGACGCTATAAACAGCAACGCCAGTTTATTAAAAGCAACCAATGCACAGAGTTATTTTAACGCCATTGCTGTTGCTAAAGACAGTGCTGCAGCTGAATACTATTTAGCAGGCCAGGATTATTTGCAAAGAGAAGGAAGAGAGAATATGAAACTGGCTTATTACGCTTTCAAAAAAGCCGACCAGTATGTAAGCAATTATAAAGACAGTCGCCGGAAAATGCAGGAAGCTTTTGATAAAAGTATTTTGATTGTAGTGATTAATCCCGTTCATGACGATAACTTTTTCAACAATAACTGGAACAACCGGGGATATGGATATAACCGGGAATACCTGCAACAAAACCTCATCCGTGATTTGGGAGGATACAATAGTAGTACAAATCCCACCCGTTTCTATACAGACTGGGATGCCAGAAGAAAAGGCATTAACCCCGACTGGATAATTGATTTAACCTGGCAAAATATTTATGTGCAAAGACCAACAGAAAGCAGCTATGACAGAAACCGCTCAAAGAAAATAGAAATTGGAAAAGATACCAGTGGCAGACCGGTTTATCAAACCGTTTATGCTACAGTTAGAATTTCAAGATTGTCTTATACTGCTAATGGCGATTTGGAATACCAGGTTACCGATGCCAAACAAAACAAAAACATTCAATGGAACAGGATTCCGGCGTATGTGAGCTGGCAGGATGAATATGCAACCTATACCGGGGACGGCCGGGCTTTAGAACCTTCTGACTGGACACTAATCAATAATAACAACCGGGGACAGCAATATTACACCAATGATGATGTGCTGAATGAACTTACCAAGAAAGTGTATTATGATATAAGAAACAGGTTGCAGCAGCTTACGGAATGGTAAAGTCGTTGTTAAGCAAAAATGCGTAGGCTGTTGTAAGAAAGAGTTAAATAAAAGAACACCTTTGTTTTTGAATTTTAGGCAAGTTATATTAGAGGTAGTAAATCTTTAAACCATGAGAAAATTTTATCATTTTATCAGCAGCCTTTTTATAACAGCCGCAGTTCTTTCCTGCAATACCCAAAGAAATATCCGCCTCACGGGCACAAATGAGGAAAATATTTTAACCGCAAGCGAATACCTGCAAACACATCCGGGAAATAAAAAGGCAATTGCACAGCTAAAAAGTAATTATGAAAAAGCAGTTGCAAATCATCAGCAAAAAATAAAAGAATTAAGCGCTGCACCTGATACCGGCAATTATGAAATGATACTTGGTGAATTAAGTGTCCTGCAGGACTTGAGTCAACGAATTAAAAAACTTCCGGAAGAAGCCCTCAATACAATTGCTGTTAATCATTATGAATCTCAGATTATGCGTTTCAGAGATAGTGCTGCCAAAGAAAATTATGAATTGGCTTTAACTTACTTAAGCAAAGAAAACAGGGATAATGATAAAAAGGCATACCGTTATTTTTTGAAAGCAGATGTTTTTGAACCCAATTATAAAGATGCTAAAGAAAAGATAAAAGATGTTTTTGAAAGAAATATCGTTACAGTAGTAATCAATCCGCTGTTTCCGAAAACGAGTTACGATGGCGTTTTGGTTAGTGAGGAGTTTGCAGATGCAAAAAAGGAATTAGTAAAGGATTTGGGAGCTGATCTGTATAAGTTGGAAGAGGGGATTCCTGCTAAGTTTTATACAAGCGAAGAAGCAAATGAAAAAAACATTAAACCCGATTGGGTGCTCGACATTAGTCTTACTGAAATTAAACGAAACAAACCAGAGGTTAATACTTTTAATGAAATGAGCCGCGGTGTAGTACCAAATGCTGACATCAAAAGCCTTAGCCCAAGTGACCAGGTTTTTGCTTCTTCCTCCAGCACCTATATTACAAACTCAGTAAAAGCAGAAATCCAATACACTTTGCGTAGCAACAAAACAAATGAAATTATTAAGCAGGAAACAGTACCGTCATATTATCAATGGATGACAGATAATTCCGGAGTAGCTGCGATACAGCAAATGCAGTCAAGCGTTTCAGTGGTTAAGACCAATAATATTGTAAATGTTTGGCCACAAAAAAATAATGTGATGGCGGGCCTGTTTAACGGCGCTTACTCAGACTTGGTAAATAAAATTTTATATGCCGTGAGCTGGTAATATTATTTGAACAACTGGTAAACAACCAAACTCAGTAAATAAGCCAGCCCCGTCATGTACAACAATTGAAAGATGGGCCATTTCCAGCTTCGTGTTTCTCTTTTTACTACAGCAAGTGTACTCATACATTGCATAGCAAGTACATAAAATATCATGAGTGATAAACCCGTGGCCAATGTGTAAACTTTTGTTCCATCCGGCTTTACTGCAGCCTGCATCTTTTGTCTTAACGTGGCGTCTGAGTCATCATCACCTACCGAATATAATGTTGCCATCGTTCCAACAAACACTTCTCTGGCGGCAAAAGAAGTTACTAAGGCGATACCAATCTTCCAATCGTATCCCAATGGCTGAATAGCCGGTTGCAAACTTCTTCCCACAATACCGGCATAAGAATTTTCCAGCAACAACGCTTTCTTTTCTTTGTTTAATTCAGCTGCTTTACCGGGCTGTTGTTTTATTTGTTGCTCATATTGCTGAGCTATCGTACTCATCCTGTCTTTTGGACCAAACGAACTTAATGCCCACAGCAACATGCTTATCATCATTATTACTTTACCCGCATCAAACACAAATATTTTCGCTTTTTCCACCATCGTTACAATTACATTCTTCCATCTTGGTGGACGATACAATGGTAACTCTAAAATGAAAAAGCTCTTTTCTTTAATCCTGATGATTTGTTTCATCACATAAGAAACAATCAATGCCATTACTAGTCCAAGCAAATACAATCCCATCATCACCAATCCCTGCAAACTCAAAAAGCCTCCGTAATATTTATTGGGAATAACCAAAGAAATTAAAATGGTGTAAACCGGCAATCTTGCACTGCAACTCATCAATGGTGTAATGAGAATGGTAAGTAACCGTTCTTTTTTATTCTCAATATTTCTTGTACTCATGATGGCAGGTACGGCACAGGCGAAGCCACTAATCATCGGCATCACACTTTTTCCGTTCAAGCCAACTTTACGCATTATCCTGTCAGTAAGAAAACTAATGCGGGCCATATAACCACTGTCTTCCAGCACTGTTATCAGTCCAAACAAAATCATTATCTGCGGAACAAAAACTAAAATACCACTCAACCCGGCGAGAATTCCATTAATGAACAAATCACTCCACCATGCTTCCGGCATCCAGGATGAAAACCAGTTGGCCGCTTTGGCAAAACTCCATTCAATACCATCCATTGGAAACTGCGCAAACCAAAAAACACTTTGAAACAACAGGAACAAAACACCCAGCAATATCACATAACCCCATACCCGGTGAAGAAAAATATTATCCAGCCGGTCGGCCATAATTTGTTTTTGCTTTGGGTCCGGTTCTTTAACTGATTGCTGCATTACCGATTTAATGCGCTGGTAACGCTGCAATATTTCTTCGGCCTGTACTTTGGTATGATTAAAATTATTTTTCTTTTCAACCAATTCAATCTTATCCTGCAGCTGATTATCCAGTGCAAAAGATTCGTGATTGATTAAATAATGCACGGCACGGTAATCACTCAACTCAGGAATTAATTCTTTTACATCATTAATAGCATCACCCGCCAATGTGGTTGTAGCAATAAAATCTCTTGAAGGAGCAGAATATAGATGAAGTGTACTTACAATTGCTTTCTTCAGCTGAGTAAGCCCTTTATTCTTTCTTGGATTAACCGGAACAATTACTACACCCAGTTCTCTTTCCATTTGCTGCACATCAATTTCAATTCCTTTTTGCTTGGCAATATCTTGCATGGTTAATGCCACCACCGTCGGAACTTTCAAATCAATTATCTGCGAAGCAAACAACAAATTTCTTTTCAGGTTACTGGCATCAGCCACCAGCACTACCAGTTCGGGTTTTACTTCTTTATCCTGTCCCATCAGCACACGATAAGCCACCCATTCATCTTCACGGCGTGGATATAAACTATATGTACCGGGCAAATCGATAATAGTAGCCGTTATACCCGGACTAATAGCACAAAGCCCGGTTTTTTTATCAACCGTAACGCCGGGAAAATTGCCCACCTTCTGGTTCAGTCCGGTAAGTGCATTAAACAGCGACGTCTTTCCGCTGTTGGGGTTACCCACTAAGGCTATTTGAATAGTATGTGCTGTTGTTTCCACTATTAGCCTGCAAATTTAACGAGCAATAACAGGCGAAGTTTGCGAAATGGGTAAATTAATCAGTCGGGATGATAATATAATGATTTTGTAACCAGCAGAAGTTCTATGAGCATCTTCTGTTGCGTCGCACACGTCTGCGTCCGGTAACATTTAGCAGCTAATTAAATAGCTGCTCTGCTTTGTGCCACTGTTCCTTCTTCAAAACAAATAACATTTATAAACCAGTTCATCTCTTTTCTGGTATTACCTTTGTTGCCATAAACGAAACACCAACCTTTTTATGAAGCGCTTATTCAGTTCAGTTTTTTTATTGCTGGCATTTGTATCGTATTCCCAAAAATTAAAAAAGAGTGAAAAAGCTGTTTTTGCCGCCCTTCAACAACATGTAAATTATTTAGCTGATGATAAATTAGAAGGCAGAAGAACCGGCACGAATGGAGAAAAATTAGCTTCAGAATATATCATTAACCAGTTTAAAGCAAACGGACTTCAGCCCAAAGGAGATAAAGGAACATACATCCAGGAATTTGAAGTAAATGATGGACGCAGCATCAACCCTTCCACACATTTATTAGTAAACGACCAGGAAATAAAAGGTGATAAAGACTTTTTTCCATTACCCTATTCAGCCAACACATTATTAGAAGCCCCGGTAACTCCGGCAATACAGGAGAGCAATTCACCCTGGTTTTATGATATAAAAGAGCTGATAGAAGAAAACAAAAACAACCCGCATTTCGATTTACCCGCAGCACTGTATGATAAAGCGGGTGTGCTGGCAAAACGTGGCGCAACAGGACTGATAATTTATAACAGTTCCTCAACGGATGATGGAATTAAATACAACAAAAGAGATAAATCTGCTTTATTGAAGATACCGGTTGTGTACATCAGCAATGAAGCAAAGAAAAAGTTTATACCCGATGAATCAGGGACGTATGATTTGAAAGTAAAAGTTGATATCAGCGAAAAGAAAAGATGGGGGCACAATGTTATTGGTTATGTTGACAACGGCGCCGCCACAACGGTAATATTAGGCGCCCATTACGATCATTTAGGCTATGGAGAAGATGGCAATTCAAGAAACACGGGAGCGCCTGCTATTCATAATGGTGCTGATGATAATGCCAGCGGTACAGCAGCATTACTTGAATTATCTAAAATGATTCTGGCTTCCAAACTGAAGAAAAATAACTACCTCTTCATTGCTTTCTCCGGTGAAGAATTAGGTTTATATGGTTCAAAATATTTTACTGATAACCCAACCATTGATTTAAGCAAAGTAAACTATATGCTGAATATGGATATGGTGGGCCGGTTAAATGACAGTTCAAAAATAACGGTGGGTGGTTATGGTACATCACCCTACTGGGGACAATTATTTGCTGATATAAAAGATAAAAACATAACAGTAAAATTTGATTCTTCCGGCACGGGTCCAAGTGACCATACTTCTTTTTACAGGAAAGATATTCCGGTTTTATTCTTTTTCACCGGTACACACAGTGATTATCACAAACCAAGCGATGATGCCGATAAGATAAATTTCATGGGTGAGTACAATGTGGTAAAGTATATCTATAAATTGGTGGAAGAAACCAACAATCAGCCAAAGCTGGCATTTACTAAAACAAGAGAGCAGCAAACCATTCGTTCTAATTTTACAGTTTCATTGGGCATAATGCCTGATTATACTTTCTCTGGCTCAGGAGTAAGAGTAGATGGTGTAAGCGAAGGGAAACTAGCACAGCGGTTAGGTATAAAAACCGGCGATGTTATTACTCAACTGGGAGATATTAAATTTACTGACGTCACTTCTTATATGCAGGCATTAAGTAAGTTTAAAAAAGGGGACAATACCAAAGTAAAACTGAAAAGAGGTAATGAAGAGATAGTATATGATTTAACTTTCTGATAAAACATGGCAACACTTAAACTGCGAATTGATAATGATGCATTAGCCGAAGAATTTTTCGACGGTACAAGGTTGCTGGGTATTGTTGCCCCGGTAAAAGATTACCAGTTTTGCTGGCAGTTAAACCAGGTATTACGATTTGATTTCCGAATCAGCAATGATTTGGAAATTCAGCTTAGCAAAAAGAACCGCAAATATTTTTTCTCCATTTATAAGTTTAAAGAAGGAAATACATCAATTGTGCATTACCTGTACAATAACCAGTTTGACGGGGAATACTTATTGCCTGAATTTAAGCATTTGGATTTTTTGTGGTTGATAACCGGAGAAGAAGCAGACGATACGGTGGTAAGTTCGTTGCAACAATCCATCAAAGCCATTAATGGTGTTCAATTGGTAATGGAATTATCTGCGGATAAAATAAAAAACAAACAGCATTTAATTTTCTAATCTTCAAATTTTCAAATCATAAAATTTGGTTTATGTGGGAAGAAAAGAATAACACACTTTACAAAAAATTTGAGTTTAAAGACTTCAGTGAAGCTTTTGCTTTTATGACAAGAGTGGCCATCGAAGCAGAGAAGATGAATCATCATCCGGTATGGACCAATGTATGGAACCGTGTGGAAATTTGGCTTTCCACGCATGATGCAGGAGATATTGTTACGGATAAAGACCGCAAACTTTCAGCAAAAATTGATGCGATCATAAAATAAAACCCCGCATTGGCGGGGTTCAGTGTATTGGTTTATTTAATGAAGGTAAACCATTTTTGATATAACTCTCCCAAAAGCGGTACCGGTTTCTCCTCTCCGTTAACGGCAGAAATAAGTCCAAGAATCCATAAAACAAACACCGCTGCGTACAATATCCACATTAAAATAAACCCAACCCCCAGTGTGGCTATAGTAATAATGATACCAATAAAATACATAGCAATCCAGGTTGCTATTAATCCAAACGATTGTCTTAAATGAAAAACAGCCAGTGAAGATTTTACCTGTGCGTTGCTGTGTTGTACCAGCGCAACAATCCAGCCGATAATTGTTATATAAGATAACCAGGCAATTGTTTTTGAATCCATAAAAAGTTGGTTTTGGTGAATGATATTTCTAAGGTAGTCATAACTGTTGCCAAAACCAAGCTATTTTACCCACACCACCTTCTCTCCTTTCTCAACAATTCTTCCGATTGGTTGGGTAAAATTGGTCAACCCAAAATTATTAAGTACCGCCTTTACTTCATCAACAGCATTTCCTTTTACGGCTATTAATAAGCCCCCGCTGGTTTGCGGATCGGCCAGTAATGCTTTTTGGTAATCGGTTACCGGCCCTATTTTATCTCCATAACTTGCCCAGTTACGGTTGGTACCACCGGGAACTGATTTTGCCTCCACATAATAATGCAAGCCATCAATGATAACAGGAACCTTTTCAAAATATATTTCTGCGCTTAAGCCGCTTCCCTCCGCCATTTCAGTTAAGTGACCCAGCAAGCCAAAGCCTGTTACATCCGTCATGGCGGTAACACCTGCTATTTTACTTAGCTCCGCACCAACTTTGTTTAGCTCCATCATTTGGATGGCAGCAATGTTTTTATGTGCCGGTTCGAGTAAGCCTTTTTTCTCTGCAGTAGTTAAAATACCAACGCCGAGTTTTTTAGTTAGAAAAAGATGATCACCAACGGTAGCGGTGTTATTTTGCTTTAAGTTTTTTAAATCAACCAATCCATTTACAGCCAAACCAAAAATTGGCTCGGGAGAATCAATGCTATGGCCACCGGCTAAAGGAATACCCGCTTCTTTACAAACAGAACGGCCACCTTCAATTACTTTTTGTGCAACGGCTGGAGGAAGTTTATCAACCGGCCAGCCCAATATGGCAATGGCCAGCACAGGATTTCCTCCCATGGCATATACATCGCTGATAGAATTGGTGGCAGCGATCCTTCCAAAATCATAAGGGTCATCCACAATCGGCATAAAGAAATCAGTGGTAGATATCAATGCAGTTCCATTGCCTAAATCATAAACCGCTGCATCGTCTTTGCTGTGGTTGCCTACAATCAGTTTATCGTTATCGGGCATACTGATATTGCTTTGTAAAATTTCATCCAAAACTTTAGGGGAAATTTTACAACCACACCCGGCGCCGTGTGAATATTGCGTTAAACGTATTTGGGTATTCTCCATAATTAAATTTAGGCTCAAAAGTAATTAGAAAACTGCCGACGAGGTTTAGTAACTTTCTATAAACTTTTCTATGAATGAATATAAAACACCCGGAGTTTATGTTGAAGATATAAATACACTTCCGCCGTCTGTTGCACAGGTTGAAACAAGTGTACCCGTTTTTATTGGATATACAGAAAAAGCAATTAACACAAAAGGAGAATCCATTGCTAATACACCTGTATTGGTTCAATCGCTAAGCGAATACATCCAGTATTTTGGACAGACGGCCAGCAGCAATCCGGATAATTATTGTTTATATGATTCTGTAGAACTCTTTTATTCAAACGGAGGAGGAAAACTATATATCATAAGTGTTGGTGATTATTTAAGCCCGGTTATGTTAACCACACTAAGTGATGCACTAACACTAAGTAAAAAAATAACCGTAACATTAATAGCCATACCGGATGCGGTAAATCTTGCCAGTGAGCAGGAATTTTATTCATTACAAAATCAAATGCTTTCTGTTTGTGCCGAGCTAACGGATCGGTTTGCTGTATTAGATACCAGAAGACCAACCGGTAATATCATTTCGGATTCAGATACTTTCAGAAATAATATTACTAATGATAATCTAAAGTGGGGAGCTGTTTATTATCCATGGTTGAAGTTAGTGTCTGGTAAAGAAGTTCCACCGTCCGGAGCGATATGCGGCATTTATGCAAAAGTTGATAGCGAAAGAGGAGTATGGAAAGCTCCGGCCAACGTAGCAGTAAATGGTATTATTGCTTTAACGGTTTTAGTTGATTCCATCAATGCGGATAAATTAAATATAGATGTCAACAATGGCAAATCAATCAACACTATCCGGTATTTTGAAGGGAAAGGATTTTTAGTGTGGGGTGCAAGAACATTAGCAGGAAATGATAATGAATGGAGGTATGTTTCTGTAAGAAGATTTTTTATAATGATTGAACAATCTGTTAAACAATCAACAGCCTGGGCAGTGTTTGAACCGAATGACAGCAATACCTGGGTTCGAATCAGGGGTGAGATTGAGAACTATCTTTTTAATTTATGGCGAAATGGGGCATTACAGGGTGCAAAAACACAGGAAGCCTGTTATGTAAGGTGTGGTATTAATGAGACAATGACCAATTTAGATATTTTAGAGGGAAGATTAATCATAGAAATCGGGCTGGCTGTGGTAAGACCGGCAGAGTTTATTATTTTAAGATTCAGCCATAAAGTTCAGGTATCGTAGGCTAAGCAAATTTTTCCATTTGAAGGGAAGCCATTAACCGTTGCGCATTTTTAGTTGCATCAACAGCAGCACAAGGTATTTTGTTTAAAAAGGATTCCAGGTTTTCCCGGTTATGTAATCCTTTGGAATATTGTTTATCGTAGTATTTTAATAACACCTCAAACGATTTTTCCATGTCATCTTCCAATAAATAATTAATAGCGGTTTTAGTTTCAAGACCACCCAGACGTTTTTTTATTCTGATAATAGCGTTGACCATTCTTTCTTTATCCAGTTTTCCATACTCAGCCGTAATATGTTTTAATCTTTCTTCAAAAGGAATATCTAAAAAGAAAACAACAGAGTGCCGCATAATAACCCACATAGGCTGGGGAATATTTACCAAACCCAATCGCTGGCTTTCATCTTCCAGCCAAATGGTTTTGTTTCTTTTTTTATTTAATTCAACCGCTAATAAGTTTTCAAACATTTCCTGTGATGGCTGCACCGGCATTCCTATAGCACCAAAAGCAGAGCCTTTATGATTGGCTAATCCTTCTAAATCAATCACTGCTTCTCCTGATTTTTGCAATGCACTCAATACATAAGTTTTACCAGAACCGGTATAACCACCCAATATTCTGAAATGAAAGGATTGATTAAATGTATTTAGCACATGACGGCGAAAAACTTTATATCCGCCAACTAATGTATATACTTCAAAGCCATATAAATCCAGTAACCAGGCAACACCGGCACTGCGCATACCTCCACGCCAGCAGTGAACAATAACTTGCTTTTTGTTTTTAGTTATTCCTTCCACTTCTTCCACCATCTTCCTCATCTTCGTGCCAAAATAATCTAACCCAACTTTAATAGCAGCTTCACGGCTTTGTTGCTTGTATGTTGTACCCACCACTTTTCTTTCTTCATCTGTAAATAAAGGCAAAGAATAAGCACCGGGGATATGAGCATGATTATATTCACCCGGACTTCTTACATCAAACACCGGCATGTTTTGATACAGCGTCAAAAACATTTCAATATCTATGCGCTTTACTGCCATAGATGCAAGTTAACAGAAGCAGATGGAAAAATTAAAAACGATAACCAATTGCCAATCCCAACGCTCTTGCACCATAAAAAGTTCCTTTTGCGTTTAAAGTGGCGCCAGTATGGGTCACGTTGGCGGTTACGGTATGACCGGGCAAATAATTTTTAGCATATTTTTCAATATCATTCTTTGCATCCTGCAGGTCCTGGTCAGTTTTATCCGACAAATCGGTTATGGAGTTAGCATCAATTTTATCGGCAAATAAATAGGGACCAACCAGCCAAATATCCAGCGATATTTTATTACTCAGCATATACTGTGCACCAATTTGCAGTCCCGCACCAATTCCGTTTTGTTTGCCGGTAAAATCAATAACAATAGTTTTATTCACTGTTTTCAATGTATATCGCCAGCTGTTAAGTTTATTGCCTTCATAGCGGGCAAACGGAGCCAGGTAAAAACCATGCATAGCGCCTTTTCCCAAATAAAAACGTATTTCGGGGGTGATAGCATAACTGCCTATTTTGGCATTGTTTACAAAATCAATTCCGGCACCTTGCGATAATGTATCTAAAAAACTTTTGATAGTTGATTTAAAAGGCAGACCGGCAGATGGACGAAATTTGGCAGCCAGCAATAAAGAGGTATGATTACTTAATGCTCTTTCATATTGAAAGGAATAAGTGCCCGTGGTTAAAGCAGAGAGATTAATTTTAATTACATTAAAATCACCATATTTTTCTTTTTCGTTTGTTACTCTTTGCGCAAAAAGAAGAGTAGTTGAAAAAAGGAAAAATGCGGTTAAATGTAGTTTCATGAGATGCAGATTTTAAAGTAAGTTTTATAACGTTTTTTGCGCCGATAAATTGCCGGTAAAGCCAATAAAAAAAGCCGTTGATTAATCAACGGCCGTTTTTTCTTATGCAAACAATCGCCTCATTATTTGTTCATGGTTACCAAAAATTCTTCATTATCTTTAGTACCACGCATATGTTTTAATAAAAGGTTCATTGCTTCTTCACTGTTCATATCAGCCAGGTGGTTGCGCATTACCCACATTTTCTGCAGCACATCTTTGTCGAGCAATAAATCTTCACGGCGGGTGGAAGAAGCAGTAAGATCAATAGCAGGGAAGATACGGCGATTGGCTAAACGACGGTCAAGTTGTAATTCCATGTTACCGGTTCCTTTAAATTCTTCAAAAATTACCTCGTCCATTTTACTACCGGTTTCAATTAATGCCGTAGCCAGGATTGTTAAGGAGCCGCCATTTTCAATTTTACGGGCAGCACCAAAAAATTGTTTTGGTTTCTGCATCGCATTGGCTTCCACACCACCACTTAATACTTTACCGCTTGCCGGAGCAACGGTATTATGTGCACGGGCCAAACGGGTAATAGAATCTAACAAAATCATTACATCGTGTCCGCATTCAACTAAACGTTTTGCCTTGGCTAAAGCAATATTGGAAACTTTAACGTGTTTCTCTGCCGGTTCATCAAATGTTGAAGCAATTACTTCTGCTTTTACACTGCGTTCCATATCAGTCACCTCTTCCGGACGTTCATCAATCAACACTACCATCAAATACACTTCAGGATGATTGGCAGCAATAGCGTTCGCCACTTCTTTCAGCAACATGGTTTTACCAACTTTTGGCTGTGCTACAATCAATCCACGTTGCCCTTTACCAAGCGGTGTAAACAAATCCATCAAACGGGTTGAATAATTGTTTCCGGTTGTAAACAAATTCATTTTTTCGTAAGGGAACAATGGAGTGAGATAATCAAACGGAA
Source organism: Sphingobacteriales bacterium (assembly GCA_003963365.1). Classification (GTDB taxonomy): domain Bacteria; phylum Bacteroidota; class Bacteroidia; order Chitinophagales; family Chitinophagaceae; genus AWTP1-9. Next base: position 479,116 of record RXJG01000005.1, on the reverse strand, counting down.
CACGGTCACGCACTTCATCCGGACGTTTACCGTTGATGGTATCAACTTTTAATAAAGCAAAATATTTCTCTCCTTCTTTTGGGGGACGAACCGCACCAAATACGGTATCACCAGTTTTTAATCCAAATAATTTTATCTGCGAAGGGGAAACATAAATATCATCGGGAGATGAAAGATAGTTGTAATCACTGCTGCGGAGGAAACCATAACCATCGGGCATCATTTCCAATACTCCTTCACCCATTATTACGCCATCAAATTCTATATTGAAAGCAGGCTCTCTTTTTTGAGGAAATTGTCTTTGAAAGTTGAGTGGTTCCTGTGGTTGTTGTACTGTTTCAGCAGGAGCAGATTCTTCAGCAACGGTTTCTTCGGCCGGTTCTTCAACCGCTGGTTCATCTTCTGGTAAGTCCAGTTGTGGAGCCGGGGTTTTTTTCAGCAGCGGTTTCTTGGGCCTTTCCGCCGGAGCCTCTTCTTCTTTTTTCTTTTTAGGAGCGGCTTTCGCTACTTTGTTTTCACTCATTACTTCCGCTTCTTCCGAGGAGTTAGCGGTGGAAGACTTTACAATACGTTTGCGTTTTTTGTCTTCGCCACCGGCTTTTGTTTCACTTGCCATAACAGCTTGTTTGTCGAGGATTTTGTAAATCAACTCTTGTTTTTCTAATTTTTTTGCGCCGGTTATTTTTAACTGCTCGGCTATGTCCAGCAGTTCAGGAACGAGCATGTCGTTCAGTTGTAGGATGTCGTACATAAAATACTATGAAAGAATTTTCTCAAGCAATACCAATCTTGTGACTAGAAAATTTGTTTGATTTTATCTTGAACGGAACTGACTAAAACTGATGAGCTTGTGAGTAAGGAAAAAACGAACTAATCAGCCTGATTCCAGTGCAATGATACGGCGAAAACCTGAAAACCAAAAACTTTTTTGTGGGAAGGCAATATGGGACTGAATTTGGGCCGATGGGGGTATTATTGCCAAAACGCATAATATCAACGTTCGGCGGTATTGTTAATCAACCCGGCACATCGTTAATCAAAGGCCACCCCATTTCAAAATCATGAATGTTTTTTAATGTGGTTTGTGCTATCTGTGTTAAGGCCTCATCTGTAAAAAATCCCTGGTGTGCAGTGATGAGTACATTAGGAAAACTCATCAGTCTCATGATTACATCGTCCTGAATGACTTCACCGGTGAGATTGTTGAAGAATAATTTTTCTTCCTGTTCGTACACATCAATTCCTAAGTAACCTAACTGACCAGACTTTAAATGCTCAATAGCAGCTTTGGTATCAATCAATGCACCACGGCTGGTATTAATAAGCATGGCTCCCTTTTTCATGTTGGATAAACTGTGCTCGTTGATGATATGCTTTGTTTGCTCTGTTAACGGGCAATGCAGTGAAACAACATCTGATGATTTCAATAAATTTTCTAATGAAGTATATTCAATACCTAATTGTTTTAAGTTTTCATTTGGATAGATATCATAAGCCAAAACGTTGCATCCAAACCCGATCATAATTTTTGCAAAAGCCTCTCCTATTTTTCCGGTCCCAATTACGCCAACTTTTTTACCGTACAAATCAAAACCGGTTAATTTTCTCAATGAAAAATCACCTTCTCTTACACGATTATATGCTTTATGCGTTTTACGATTAAGAGTCATTATCAACGCTACTGCATGTTCAGCTACCGCATGTGGTGAGTATGCCGGCACACGAACTACTTTTATATTGTTTGCCTTTGCAGCAGCCAAATCCACATTGTTGTAACCGGCACATCGTAAGGCAATCAGTTTAATTCCCAGTTGAGCTAATTGGGTAATGACCGCAGCATTCAGTTTATCATTTACAAAAACACAAACCGCATTGCTGCCGGCAGCAAGATTGGTGGTTTGTTCGTTGAGTGCTGCTTCAAAGAACAGGAGTTGGTGCTGTGTATTATAGCGGTTGAAATATTCTTTATCGTAGGAATGGATAGAGAAGAAGGCAATTTTCATGTCTGAACCGGGATTTAGATGATTTGATGGATGGATATGATTAATAGAATTAATAAAGATCAAAACTATCAAAGATTTAAGATTTTATCTTCTTAAACCCTGAAATCATATCAATCATGGTTCAGGCGGTTTCTTATCTTTGCCGCTCCAAAAATTGAGCTATGTTCAACACAAGAGTGAAGATTAAGGCACTGCTGGCACAAGAGCCACAAAACCAGGAAGTAACTGTAATGGGTTGGGTGCGTACTTTTCGTAATAACCAGTTTATTGCTTTAAACGATGGTAGTACCGGTAATAACCTGCAGGTGGTGGCAGAACTGGGTAAGTTTGATGAAGAGTTGTTGAAGAGAATTACCACAGGAGCTTCTTTAAAAGTAAAAGGAACCGTAGTGCCTTCATTGGGAAAAGGACAAAAGATGGACCTGGTGGCTCAATCAATAGAAGTGCTGGGTGATAGTGATGCGGAAAAATTTCCTTTGCAGCCAAAGAAGCATAGTCTGGAATTTTTAAGAGAGATTGCTCATTTACGTTTTCGTACCAATACATTCAGCGCCGTTTTTCGTGTTCGTCATACACTGGCATTTGCTGTTCATAAATTCTTTCATGAAAAAGGATTTGTTTACCTGCATACACCTATCATTACGGCCAGCGATGCAGAAGGTGCCGGTGAAATGTTTCGGGTAACAACATTACCTTTTGATAATCCTCCACGTAATGAAGATGGCAGTATCAACTTTAAAGAAGATTTCTTTGGCCGCTCTACTAACTTAACGGTGAGCGGACAATTAGAAGGTGAATTAGGTGCTATGGCATTTAGCGATATCTATACTTTCGGCCCAACTTTCCGGGCAGAGAATTCTAATACAACCCGTCACCTGGCAGAGTTCTGGATGATAGAACCCGAAATGGCATTTTATGATTTGGAAGATAATATGAATCTGGCCGAAGAATTTATTAAGTACATAATCAAATATGCCATTGATAACAACAAAGAAGATTTAGAATTTTTAGCACAGCGTTTAACTGAAGAAGAAAAGCAATTGCCACAGGACAAACGCAGTGAAATGGGATTGATGGAAAAGCTGGATTTTGTACTCAATAACAATTTTGAACGTATCACCTATACTGAAGCAATTGAAATTTTGATCAATTCACCTGCCTACAAGAAAAAGAAATTTCAATATGATGTTAAATGGGGAATTGATATGCAAAGTGAGCATGAACGTTACCTGGTGGAAAAACATTTTAAAAAGCCGGTTATTGTTACCAACTATCCAAAGGACATAAAAGCATTTTACATGCGTCAGAATGAGGATGGTAAAACGGTGGCCGCCATGGATATTCTTGCTCCCGGAATCGGTGAAATTGTAGGCGGTTCGCAAAGGGAAGAAAGACTCGAAAAACTAGAAGAAAGAATGGCGCAGATGCATATTCCTGCGTCAGAATTATGGTGGTATTTGGATACCCGCCGCTTTGGCTCGGTTCCCCACGCCGGTTTTGGGCTTGGTTTTGAACGAATGGTGCAATTTGTAACCGGAATGGGCAATATCAGGGATGTTATAGCGTTTCCTAGAACACCCAAGAGTGCCGAGTTTTAGGCAGCATTTGGGCCGTTTTTTGCCTCTAAATCCTAAACCATAATTATGAAAAACATTTTTTACACTTTAATCTTTATAACAACCCTTTGTCTGTCTTATTCCTGTAAAAAGAAGAACAACAACCCACTTAATACTATTACACAAAACTTTCAGCCAATAACAAGCGGTTCAACCTGGACATACGCTACTGTCAGCAACGGAAAATCTTCCAGTTATACCCTTACGGCAACTAATATAGACACTACTATAAACAGCAATAGTTATAAAGTATTTACCAGTTCGGGTGGTCCAAATGAATATTTTGCAAAGCTGACCGGCAATTATTATCATTATGCTTTTTATGAAGCCATTAACCAGCCTGTTGAGTTGTTGTATATAAAAGATAACCTCAACGTTAATGATAGCTGGAAGCAAACCAAAAACGCAACCATCAACGGAGTGAACGGTACTACAGAATTTGAATGTATAGTGGTGGAAAAAGGAATAACTTACCTCGCCGGTGGCAAAACGTACACGGATGTAACCCACATAAAGATTAACCCAACATTTTACGCAATGGGCTTTAAGCTGACAAATAATAAAGCTGATATTCATTACTATTTCGCTAATACTATCGGACTTATTTACAGCTCAACCGACTTGTCCGTTGCTATCCCGCTTTCGGCACCGTATACGTATGCTGGTACAGTAACACTAACTTCTTATAACATCAAATAATTATTTTTCATGTACACATAACAACGGTATGTGTGTATGGTAGATTAATTGGCGGGTATGTGTTCCTTTAAGGAAACGTTCAAAGAAGCTATGACTCTTTGGTATGGTGACTAACAAATCCAGCTTATTTTTTTGTGCAAACTCATCCAGGGTTGATGACATATCTTTTCCTTCAAGAAATTGATAACGGGGTTTTAGTTTAAATAACAAATGGTCAAGTAACATACTTTCTTCCGGTGTTTCTGGTTTGAAATGTTTGTTTTTATAATCCACATTTAAAACAAAGAGCTCAGCGTTAAAATCCGTCACCAGCTTTTTAAGTAAATCAACAGGAGTGGTTTCTACCACTTTTTCAAAATCACAGGCAAATCCAATTTTTTTTAAAGGGTTAAATTTTGCACAGGCAGGAACCACCAGTAAAGGATAAGTAAGATGATTGATAACTTTCATTGTGTTACTGCCAACTAATACATCCACAATATCTCTCTGGCCACGGGTTCCGATAACAATCAGGTCAGGATTATTTTTTTTACAATATTCCTCAAGACATAATAAGAGATTTTCATTTTCTATATAAGTTGTTATGGGAAGATGTGCTGTATTTTTCAATTGCAACTCTTCCTGCAGCTTATGGATATATTTTTCGGCCGTTTGCTGTGCCTGTTCAAACATTTCAGTTGAAGGCGGCACTTCTGAAACGGGTACCGGTACAAGGTAACTATGTAATAAAATAAGCGCTGCTTTATAATGTTGAGCCAGCGCAAAAGCATAGTTAACAGCTGCTTTTGAATTGTCAGAAAAATCGGTACAGGCAATTATCTTTTTCATAACCTCATTTTAATAGCACAAACTATTAAGAATACAGCAACAATTTTATGAGGCGGGTCAGCAGTGAAAATGATAGTTATTACTGGTGTGTTGATGAAGCGTAGGATTGTACTCTTGTTTTTATGTTTTGCCGGATATTCATATAAAACAGGTTAATATCACCTGTATGAAAATTTTTAATGTTAACTAAAAAGCCAAACGGAATTTTAGGTTTTGATATCCATAAAACATTTCCATGGATTTGAGCACTATTTGCATTAGGAATTAGCTTATTAAACTTCCACAGTATAGCTGCTTTATTTAATTGTTTGCCGGCAAAAAGAGTGTCTGATGTCCAGGTTAATGGGTTTGTTACAAAAGAGGCAGTGGTTTCATTTTTCACATAATCAGGAGTATAACCTTTTTTAAAAGTTCGCCAGCTAACAAAACATCCTGTGGAGAGGGAATCTTTACAGGGTTTTAGGGAGGAAAAATAGTTTTCATAAACAGGTAATCCAATCAAATAGGCTGCTACTAATTTTTTTTGCAGGGGCTTTCCCTCAAAAAATTCTTTTAATAATCTGCCGGCATGCCATGTCCCCTGGCTATGTGCCGCAATTATAATCGGCCTCCCATTATTATAATGTTTAAGATAATATTCAAAAGCCGATTTGATATCGGCATAGGCAGTATCAAATGCTTTTGCAGCCTCTTCTTTATTCATATTAAAAAAGGCTGAAATGTGAGCCTGTCGGTAACGTGGGGCAAATATTCTTGCGGAAGCATTAAATACACTTGCCTGGTAAAGAATGGAAGTATAATCGGTTTTTGCATTTAATTCCGCGTCATTGATGTTAGCATTGTTTTCTCCTTCTGGAAAATCCCTCCGGGTATAAGTAGTTGGGTGAAGAAAGAAAACATCAACAGAAGTATCTGTTACTTCAGTCTTTAAAGGAGAAGGAATACTATCAGCAGGATCTTTTTTATAGGGATGTGCTGCCCAGTAATACAAACTGGAATAATCAGGGCCAGTGGTTAAAGAAGATGTTTGATAGTTTTTAGAAAACTTATGATAGGATGGGGAGCAAGAACTAAAATAAAACAGGACAATGCATAAAATGAAGGAACGATAATTTCGGGACAATAGTTGCATAGATCAACATCAAAATTAAGACATCATAACAGGATTAACTAAAAGAAACGCTCAACCCATACCGGTAAAGTGAATTCTTTTTTTTTCAGCCACAAAAAGCATTTATATTTATCTCTATCTCAAATGATTTAATCTGATGCTGCTTCGGCATATCCCATTTCTCAGGACCGTATTACTGTATAGTGTAACCGCTTTTGGCGGGCCACAGGGACATTTAGGGATGATGATAAAAATTTTTGTGGAAAAGCGAAGAGATGTAACCACAGAAGAGTTGATGGAGTTTAATGCCTTCTGTAATCTTTTACCCGGGCCATCATCAACTCAAACGGTTACATTAATTGGTTATAAAAGAGGGGGTGTGCCACTGGCTGTTTTAACATTGATTATTTGGATACTTCCAGCCTGCATCCTAATGGGTGCTCTTTCATTTCTTCTTCATTATATTGACCGAAATACTGTTAAGAATGACATGTTTAAATACCTGCAGCCAATGGTAGTAGGTTTTTTAGCATACGCCGCCTACAATGCTTTCAAGATATCTATTAAGAATACCATTACCAGGGTAATATTGGTGGTGGCAGCTCTTTCTACCTATTTTTTATTCTCAACGCCCTGGATATTTCCGGTTCTTATTGTTTTGGGCGGTATCGTAACCAACTTTAGCAATAAAAGGATTCCTGACCAGGAAATAAAGCCTAAAAAAATTAACTGGAACAATATCTGGATGTTTGTAGCATTGTTTATTGTAGCAGGGTTTTTGAGCGAAACAGCCAGAAAAGGAAATTGGGAGTCAAGAAAGGCGTTCAACCTTTTCGAAAACTTTTATCGGTTTGGAAGTATTGTGTTTGGGGGCGGTGATGTGCTGATGCCCATTATGTATGAACAATACGTTGTTCGTCCGGGGAGTAGGAGGATTATTGAAAAGAACAGGGATGTTATAAAAATTGACAAGGATGATTTTTTAACAGGCGCTGGTATTGTAAGGGCTATGCCGGGCCCCGTGTTTTCTATATCATCTTTTACCGGGGGAATGGCGTTGCGGAATGAAGGTAAAAATATGCAGTTAATCGGCTGTATCGTGGGAGTTGTTGGTATGTTTTTGCCAAGCGCTTTACTGGTTTTATTTTTTTATCCTATCTGGAACAACCTCAAAAAATATGTGGTTATATACCGGGCTCTTGAAGGAATTAATGCAGTAGTGGCAGGTATAATGGTGGCCTCTTTTTTCTATCTTTTAAAAGATATTTCTATTGAAGGTTTTTCTATCAATAATTATATAAATATTGGTGTTATTCTGTCAACATTTGGATTACTGTTGCTGACCCGCTTTCCTCCGCCGTTAATTGTTTTGATTTGTTTATTTCTTGGCTGGCTGTTTTAATTATTTGTAATATCCACCCTTAAGTATTTCTTCCATTACAAGATCCGGAACCAGGTAACGAATAGATTTTCCTGCTTTAACAGACTCACGGATATGTGTAGCCGAAATTTGAAGCAGGGGAGCATCAACTATTTTAACAGTGGCGTTGTGGGTTTCTGTTATTTCAAACCCGGGCCGGAGGTATATGTAGAGAGGGTAATTTTTTAGTATTACTTCAGCGTTTTTCCATTTAGATATGTTTTGAAAGCTGTCGCTTCCCATTAATACGACAAAGTCATTCCCGGGGTACTTTTCTTTTAAGTAGGTAAGTGTATTGATGGTGTAGGAGGGTTTGGGCAAGTTAAACTCAATGTTACTTGCTTTTAATTTTTTTTCACCTTCAATCGCCAGGTTAACAAGATGGAGGCGCTGGTATTCATTTAGCAAAGCGGAAGATTGTTTAAATGGATTTTGTGGAGAAACCACAAACCAAACCTGGTCAGCATCAGTATTTTCCACTATATAATTGGCAATAATGAGATGCCCGTGATGTATCGGGTTAAAGGATCCAAAATACAGGGCAACTCTCATTTTGCTGATTATCAGAGATTTATAATCTTTCTACCCAAATTTTTTCAGCCTCTTCTAATCGGAGGCTTAATTTATAACCTGCTATTAGGATGGAAATAGGGTCTCTCATTGGTGCCACTTGTTCAACAATTACCTTTTCTCCTGGTACACATCCCATTTCCATGAGTTTCAAAAAAATATCGTCACTTTCAAACGAGTGGATAGTTACCGTTTCACCAACTCCGATTTTAGATAGTTTTTCCATCAGAACGCAAAAGTAAATGAGTGATGTTGATATGTTCCTGATTTTTGCCTTTTAATCTACAAGGGTGGTAACATTTAACTATTTAATTGCTGGTGGAAAGCCCAGGCAAGTCCGTCTGCTTAAGAGATTTATACCTGAGGTATTTAGAATTGAGGGAAGACAACTTCATTCTATCAATTACATTTTTTGTTCAGATGAGCATCTTCTGGGTATAAACAGGGATTATTTGAATCATCATTTTTATACAGACATTATCACGTTTGAGCTAAATAGTAATGAAGAACCAGTTATTTCAGATATCTATATAAGTACCGATAGAGTTAGGGAAAACGCTGCGACTTTAAAAGAAGATTATCAAACGGAATTAAGACGAGTAATGATCCATGGAGTTTTGCACTTGTGTGGATACAGAGACAAGTCTGGTGCGGATAAAAAGAAGATGCGAATGAAAGAAGATTTTTATTTAGGTAAGTTTCAATCCTTTTTTTCACGTGGAACAAGCTTATAAGGTTTCATGTGAAACACATCTTTTCTGCTCATCTATTAGTGATTAATTTTGCCCCTCAATGTTTAAAGAATACGATGTAATAGTAGTAGGAGCCGGTCATGCTGGTTGTGAAGCTGCAGCCTCGGCTGCAAATATGGGTTCAAAAGTGCTTTTGATCACAATGAACATGCAAACAATTGCCCAAATGAGCTGCAACCCTGCAATGGGTGGTATTGCAAAAGGGCAGATTGTTAGGGAAATTGATGCTTTGGGGGGTTATTCAGGAATAGTGAGCGACGAAAGCATGATTCAGTTTAGGATGCTTAACCGCTCAAAGGGACCAGCCATGTGGAGCCCCCGTACCCAAAATGACCGGATGCTTTTTTCTTCTAAATGGAGAGAGATGCTTGAAAACACCCCTAACCTGGAGTTTTACCAGGATATGGTAAAGGGTTTATTGGTAAATGGAGATAAGTGTGTAGGAGTAATAACCGGGCTTGGTCATGAAATTTCAGCTAAGGCAGTAGTATTGACAAATGGTACTTTTCTAAATGGTGTTATACACATAGGCGAAAAAAGATTTGGCGGCGGACGAGTGGCCGAAAAGGCTGCAACCGGGATAACTGAGCAGTTAGTTGATCTGGGGTTTGAAAGCAGTCGTTTAAAAACCGGAACTCCTCCGAGGGTTGATGGTAGAAGCTTAGATTATTCCAAAATGGAAGAGCAACGAGGAGATGAAGAGATAACAGGCTTTTCTTACATAGAGACTAAAAAACCATCGGCTAAGGACCAGAGAAGCTGCTGGATAACTTATACTAACAATCATGTCCACGATATTTTAAAAACAGGCTTTGACCGAAGCCCTATGTACCAGGGTCGTATTCAGGGTATAGGACCAAGATACTGCCCAAGTATTGAAGACAAAATAAATCGCTTTGCAGAACGGGACAGACATCAGTTATTTGTTGAACCTGAAGGGTGGAATACGGTTGAAATTTATGTAAATGGCTTTTCTACTTCATTGCCAGAAGAAGTTCAATACGAAGCAATTCGTATTGTTCCGGGCTTTGAAAACTGCCGCTTCTTTAGACCGGGCTATGCTATCGAGTATGATTATTTCCCGCCAACACAATTAAAATACTCGCTGGAAACCAAACAAATTCATAACCTCTTTTTTGCAGGACAAATCAATGGTACCACCGGTTATGAAGAAGCAGCCTGCCAGGGGTTAATGGCTGGTATAAATGCACATTTAAAGGTAAATAACCAGGAGCCATTTATTTTAAAAAGAAGCGAAGCCTATATAGGTGTGCTGATTGATGATTTAATAAGCAAAGGAACAGAGGAGCCGTACCGGATGTTTACCAGCAGGGCCGAATTCAGAACACTATTACGACAAGACAATGCAGACTTACGGTTAACTGAAAAAAGTTACAGAATGGGTTTAGCCTCTCAGGAAAGAATGGAAAAAACATTAGCTAAACGTGAAGGGGTTGAATCTATTAAGAGCATTTTGTCACGGGTAAATGTGGAACCCGTTGAAATAAACCACTGGTTAAATGAGATTGGTGATACGCCAATAACACAAAAACAAAAAGCAGGACAAATTCTTTTAAGACCAGCTATTGAATTACCATCAATGATAAATGCTGTTGATAAATTAAGAACAGAGTTGAGTTCTTACGAAAAGGAATTGTTGCTACAGGCGGAAATTCAAATGAAATATGATGTTTACATTGAGAAAGAAAAAGAGCTGGTAAAGCGAATGAGTCAACTGGAGGACCTGGTTATTCCTGAAAGCTTCAATTATGATAAACTTTCAGCTCTTTCCAATGAGGCAAGACAAAAATTTAAACGGATTAAACCACAAACGCTGGGCCAGGCCTCCCGGATATCTGGTGTTAATCCAAGCGATATTCAAATATTGATGGTATTTATGGGAAGATAATTATTAGATCCCCGAACCAGATATATTGATGAAATTTACCAATGCTGCAGTGTTTTTAAGATTTAATTTCTTCAAAATATTATGCCGGTGTACTTCTACTGTTTTCAGTGAAATCTCTAATTTGGCAGCTATTTCCTTGGATGAATGACCACTTTTAATGAGCTGAATAATTTCAATCTCCCGTTCAGAAAGTGAGTTTAATCCATTTTTTTCGTTTTCAGCAAGGGCCTGCTCAGAAAATATCTGTCTCATTTCTTCGCAGATGTATTTATTACCATTATGAACCTCTACAATAGCATTCAATAATTCATCTACAGGAGAGTTTTTTGTGATATAACCCCTGGCACCGAGTTTCATTATTTTTTTTACGTAAACCGGCTGGTTATGCATAGAAACAGCCACAACTTTGGAAGTTGGAGCAAATTTTCGGATTTGCTCGGTGGCATCCATTCCGTTCATTTCAGACATATTTATGTCCATTAAAATAATATCCGGTCTTTTTTCTTTGGCAATTAATACGGCTTCTTCACCAGAAGCACATTGATCTGTAACTGAAAATCGATTGTCATTGTTAAGGATATATGACCAGGTTTCCCGAATAAGTTTGTGGTCATCCGCAATTAAGATGTTTATCTTTTCCATAGAATTGAGTAATACAGGTTAGCAAATTGCTAGATCATAGTCTAAAGATAAACTATTATTACTATAGTTTTTAATACAATGTTGCTAAATTGAACTTCAGTTCTGTGGCATTTGGATGCCTGCCTTAAATAAAAAGCCCCGAAATACTTCGGGGCTTCAGCTCCTCAGACTGGACTTGAACCAGTGACCCTCTGATTAACAGTCAGATGCTCTAACCAACTGAGCTACTGAGGAGTGTACCCATTTTATAGATGGGGCAGCAAAAATAGGGAAAAATCATTTTCAACAAGCTGTCAAATAAAATTATATAGGAACTACCAACCAAATAAGCCTTTGCTTTTTTCAAAACCAATATATAATCCATCTTCCCTCAATTCAACCTTATAAGTCTTAAGAAAATAACCTTCACCACTTATGTTTCTTCCTGTTTCAGGATTAAACCGATACCGGTGCAAAGGACATACAATATTACCCAGAGCATCTATATAACCATCTGCCAGGTGTCCACCCGCATGTGGGCATTTTGATGCACAGGCAAAAATTTCATCATCCTTTTTTACCAGGCATATTGTTTTTCCCCCAACAGTAAACTCAGTCAATTTATTTTCCTGAAAAATGATTTCGTCTGTATTGTCAGCTATTTTGTGCCAGTTGAATTGTTTTTCACTCATCAATAAAAATATTCTGTTTTATATGGATAACGGGCCTTGTAAAGTTCTTTCACTTTAGCGAGGATTATATACCGCAGTTCTTCAATATTTTCCTTTTCTATTGCAGAAACAAATACACAGTTACCATTTGTTTCCCTTTCCCATTTTTCTTTTAGATCAGCTAAAATTTGATGTTTTACTTCTTCTTCCAGCCATTCATCAAAAGTATTTTTTTCGTAAAGATCCATTTTATTGAACACGGTAATAACAGGTTTTTCAGCAGCATTTAATTCTCTCAGGGTATTATTCACCACAGCAATTTGATCTTCGTATTGTGAATGAGAAATATCCACCACATGTATCAGAATATCACTTTCTCTTACTTCGTCTAAGGTACTTTTAAAACTTTCTACTAAATGATGGGGAAGTTTGCGAATAAAACCAACCGTATCACTTAATAAGAAGGGAGTAGTATCAAATACTACTTTTCTGGTAGTTGTGTCCAGGGTGGCGAATAATTTGTTCTCTGCAAACACATTACTCTTACTAAGCAAATTCATAATGGTTGATTTACCAACATTAGTATAACCAACCAACGCCACACGGATAAACTCACCCCGATCTTTTCTTTGCGTGAAAGATTGCTTATCTATTTCGGCCAGCTTTCTTCTTAGTAACGAAATTTTATCTTTTACAATACGACGGTCTGTTTCTATTTCTGTTTCACCGGGTCCTCTTGTACCAATACCACCACCTAAACGCTCAAGATGCTTCCACATACCTTTTAATCTTGGTAACAAATATTGGTATTGCGCTAATTCAACCTGTGCCTTTGCCTGTGCTGTTTTAGCCCGGTGGGCAAATATGTCAAGAATTAGATCTGAACGATCAATCGTCTTTATCTCGAGCGCATTTTCAATATTGGTGATTTGTGAACCAGTTAACTCATCATCAAATATTACGAGTTTGATATTTCTTCCCTGAATGAATTGTTTTATTTCTTCGAGTTTTCCTTTTCCAACAAAGGTTTTACTGTCCGGGTGAGGCAGCTTTTGAATGAACTTCTTTACAGCAATGGCTCCGGCTGTTTCAGCTAAGAAGGCTAATTCATCGAGGTACTCATGTATTTGTGCTTCAGATTGATTATTGTATATCAATCCTACCAAAACAGCCCTTTCTTCTTTTTCTATTTTATTTTTCTTTTCTATCAAACGAATTAATATTTTTTCGCAAAGGTAGTTTTAATAAAAAGAAAAGTCCCGCCATTGGCAGGACTTAGTTATGGTATAAAAAAATTTAAAGACCGCTGATGGTTATCCCAATGGTCATCGGTTTTATATCAGCAGGGCCGGCGCCATCTTTTATAAACTGGTTCAACTGGTAAGATGCAAATAATGAAAAGAACCCAACTCCTATCCTTGCTGTAGCGGCTAAGCGTAGATTGTTAAAGTGATTACGGTCATTAATTTTATTGATGTATCCCCCCTGGTTATTGGCATCTTTTGTTACCTTGGCCTTTGTATGTGCATTAACCATTGTACCAATGGTTACACCTAATGCAGCTTTCAGGCTTTTACCTGGATTTGCCGGGTCCTGTGTAAAGCGAAGCTCAACTGGTACCTCAAAATACGCTGTGGTAAGTTTAAATTTTTTATAATTAGTTATTGTGTCCTTTGTAAAGTGTAATGCGTCGTTGCTTTTTAAATCAACATTGGTTTTTTTGAAAAACAAATTGTCTGAACCAACGCCAACACCTACACCTATGCTAAACTGCGGATTGGTTTTAAAAGGCATATCGTACATGAAGTACAGGTTAAAACTTCTGGAAAAACCTTTGCTGTTAATGCTGTCTGGTTTTTGCATCCAGCTGTGAACACCGTATTGAATCATCAAATGATCTTTTGAAGATAAATCCAACCCGGCCCAGCTCTTTTTCTTTTTTGGTGCAGGCGACTCCTGTGCATTACTTATCAAAAAACCCGCAAGTAAAACAATACTTAAAATAATTTTCTTCATACAATTAGAATGATTAACAAAAGTAACGGCAACCCGGTTAATGAAAGGTTAAAGCTACTTGTAAAAAAATGGCCTGTAGATCGTTGCTACAGGCCTTTATTTTGTGGATCCTGTTGGGATCGAACCAACGACCCCCTGATTATGAGTCAGGTGCTCTAACCGTCTGAGCTAAGGATCCTTCTTCCGGAGAAGAAATCGTATTCAGTAAATAAATTTTAAAGAACCTATGCAAAGAATATTTTCGTTTGCAGGCCGCAAAGATAAAAAAATCAGTGATGTACAGTATTTTATTTTGAAGAGATTATTTGATCTCTTCAAAGTCTAAATAATCTTCAGATGGTGCTTTGTAATTATTATTGGTATTGGCAGAAGTGTTATTTGGTTGTTGCTGAAACATTTCATTATGCTGCTCCCGGAATGCATTCATTTGACGTTTCATTTGTTTAGTAGCACCAGCAACCGGTAACACAAAACCAAAGATGAACCGGTATAAAATATAAATACCAACAATGAGCAAAATAAGTTTCATGCAACAAAGCTATTAATTAACCAATACCAGTACTGTTAAAATCGGCGAGCGGCAGTTTATTCCTTTTTAAATAGTTTATCAATTAAACTGTCTAATCCATCAGTAGCTTTCTCCACTAAATGGTTTACAATTTTATCAATGGCCTGTTGCAGCCGTTCATTTCTGAAAAAGGCACCCGATATACCAGCTCCCAGCGCATCTTTTATTCCTTCTTTTTTTCCAAACACACTATTTCGGGCCATGCGGCCGTAATTTTCTTTAAGGTGAGTAAAGTTGTCATCCATTTTATCTTCCAGTTTTTTACTGTGAAGCTTAAGCCGGTAAATTTCTTTTTCTAAACTGTCCAGGTTTTGTATGCGGGATGATTTCATGGCATTCATTATAAATTAGGTTCATAATCGTTTTCCTGCTCAGTTTGGCTGTGGCTGATGATTCCCCTGATGATAGGATTAATAAAAAGCTGTCGTCTGAAAATTCCCAGCAGCGCAATTATAACTATCATTATGAGAGTGGTTAAGCCAAAACCCAGCACATTGCTGTTAAACATGCCCGAAAACCAAAATCCCAGCACAATTCCAGCAAAAATGATAACCAGGAACAGCAGGAAGATGGAAATAATGGTCCAGAGCAATAGCCCGGCTGTTTTAGAAAAGGTTTTTACAGCCTGCAGGCGGTACACTTCCATTCGTGTTTCAAAATAGTCTTTCAGCAAATCCTTGTTTTCGCTGATAAACTCGCCAAAATCTTCAGCTTTACTCATAAAATTCTGTTTAGGATATAAATTTAGCCAATAAACATTGGTTTATTACTGATACAGGGCATTGAAAACTATGAGAAAAATTTGTGGCATATAGCTTTCCTTCCGTACATTTGCGGCGGATAATGAATCAATGGAAGGGAACGGAAGCGTTCCCTTCTTCTTTTCCCGGGTATGACGAACGAGACTTTAATCAGCACTGTAGAAAATATGTTGGGCGATATTATCAGCCCTCAGCCAGATATGTTTTTGGTGGAAATAAAAGTAAAACCCACCAACAATGTAAAAGTGTTTATTGATGCAGACAGTGGTATTTCCATTGAAAAGTGCATTAGTGTAAACCGTGCATTATATAAAAAGATGGAAGAAAGCGGCCTGTTTCCCAATGGAGATTTTTCGCTGGAGGTTTCTTCACCGGGCCTTGATGAACCGTTAAAATTATTTCGCCAGTATAAAAAGAATATTGGCCGCAGTGTGGAAGTAATAACCAAAGACGGACAGCGTAAAGAAGGAAAACTTATTGAGGTTACCGAAGATGGATTTATTGTGGAAGAAACAAAAAACCGCCTGGCCGGAAAAAATAAAAACGACCAGGGTAAAAACAAAAAGAAGGAAGTAGTTAACCATGCTTTCTTATTCGATCACATAAAAACAACAAAAATTCAAGCAGTTTTTTAACAACAGCCGCCGCTGCAAAGCCGGCTCTAAAAATTTTGTGTTATGGCAAGTATCAATTTGATTGAGAGTTTCCAGGAGTTTAAAGATGCGGAAAATATTGACCGCCCCACGTTAATGAAGGTTCTGGAAGATGTGTTTAAAACGCTATTGCGTAAAAAATACGGTTCCGATGAAAATTTTGACGTGATTGTGAACACTGAAAAAGGTGACCTGGAAATCATTCGCCGGCGTATGATAGTGGAAGATGGCGCTGTAAATGACCCGTTAGCCGAAATTGCTTATAAGGATGCTGTTAAAATAGAACCAGACTTTGAAGTGGGTGAAGAGTTGTATGAAGAAGTGGATATAATGGACTTTGGCCGCCGGGCTATTCTTGCTGCCAAGCAAACACTCGCCAGTCGTATTGGTGATTTAAAAAAGAATGTATTAGTTAAAAAATATGAAGACCGCATTGGTGAAATCATCAGTGCTGAAGTATACCAGGTGTGGAAGAAAGAAGTGTTGTTATTAGATGAAGATGGAAGCGAATTGATTCTTCCCAAATCAGAACAAATTCCACAGGATTACTTTAAGAAGGGAGAAAACATCCGTGCAGTGGTGAAGAAAGTGGAACTGAAAAACAATACACCGGTAATTATTTTATCCCGCACACATCCAAGCTTCCTCGCTAAATTATTAGAGATTGAAGTACCGGAAATATTTGATGGATTGATTGTCATTAAAAAGATTGTTCGTGATCCGGGCGAAAGAGCAAAAGTAGCTGTTGAATCGTATGATGACCGGATTGACCCAGTAGGAGCCTGTGTGGGTATGAAAGGAAGCCGTATTCACGGAATTGTTCGGGAATTGAAAAACGAAAACATTGATGTTATCAACTGGACCAATAATATTCAGTTATTAATACAACGTTCATTAACGCCTGCAAAAATTTCTTCTATGGAAATTGACCAGGAAAATAAAAGAGCAGATGTGTATTTGAAACCCGACCAGGTTTCATTAGCCATCGGCCGCCGCGGTGTAAATATTAAACTGGCATGTGAGTTGACGGGTTATGAAATTGATGTTTACCGTGATGATGAAGGACAGGAAGAAGAATTTGATATTGACCTCGATGAATTTGCAGATGAAATTGAACCATGGGTTATTGAAGAGTTGAAAAGGGTGGGATGTGATACCGCAAGAAGTGTATTAAACCTGACCGTTGCAGAATTAGAACGCCGTACAGATTTAGAAAAAGAAACGATTGAAGAAGTAAGAAAAGTGTTGCAGGAAGAATTTGAAAAAGAATAAAGATCGTAGCCTGTTTTATGAGTCGTGAATAATTTTGCTCACGCCTCACGACCCAGGACTGACGACAGCAATACGATAACATAAAATTTTTGAATGTCAGAATTAAAACTACCCCGTTTATTAGGTGCTGCCAAAGAATTCAATATTGGTAAAGATACCCTTGTTGATTTTTTGGTGGGGAAAGGATTTGCTGCTAAAGATGAATTAAAAGATTCTTCCAAATTAACAGAACAGCAGTACCGTGCCCTGCAGCAGGAATTTTCCAGCGATAAAGCCGCTAAGGCAAAAAGCGACCAAATTGAAATACCTAAAGGCAACATTGCGGAACGTAAGAAAAAAGAAGAGGAGCCGGTAATAGCGAAGAAAGAAACAAAAAAAGCAGCTGAGCAAGAACCCGCCCCGGCACCAGCGCCTCCACCACCTCCGCCAGCTCCCGAGGTTAAAAAAGAAACAAAAAAAGAAGAGCCGAAGGAAGAAGTTGTAAAAGTGGAAGTTCCCGAAATAGAAGGACCCAAAGTTGTTGATAAAATTGATTTGGATGCTATAGACTCCTCAACCCGTCCAAAAAAGGTAATCAAGAAAAAAGAAGTATCAAAAGAAGCACCTGTTGAAAAACCCAAAAAGAAAAAAGAAATATCCAAAAAAGAAACGCCAACGCCTGAACCAGAAATAACAGAAGCAGAAGAAAAACCATCTGAAGAGAATATTGTAATTGAAAATATAAGAGCAGAAAAATTAGAGGGCCCAAAAATTTTAGGAAAAATTGAATTACCGGCCGAAACTGATACAAGACCCAAAAAAGAAGATGATAAGGAAAAGCGTAAACGCAAACGCATTCCTATAGAGAAGAGAGGGGCTGATCAAAGAAAAGAAGGCGGTTTTCAAAGGGAAGGAGACCGCAAAGCTCAGCCACAACAAGGCCCTGGCCGTGGTGATAATCGCCGCCCCCAGCAGGGACAAGGTGGTGGCGGAAGATTTACTATTGAAAAACGTGGCGATAGAGGAGATCACCATAAACGAAGAGAAGAAAAAGAAATTGATCAAAAAGAAATTCAGGATAAGATTAAGGAAACACAGGCCAAACTGGCCGGGGCAAGCCGTGGTGGTAAGAGTTTAAAGGCAAAATACCGCCGTGCCAAGAGAGAGGAAGCGGCCGAACAAATGGCTAATGAAAACATAGAAGATAACAAACTGCAGGTAACGGAGTTTGTTACAGTAAGTGAGCTGGCTAATTTGATGGATGTAAGTTTTGCTGACGTTATCAGTAAATGTATGGGCCTGGGTATTATGGTATCCATTAACCAGCGATTAGATGCGGAAGTAATTGAATTAGTGGCCGGCGAATTCGGTTTTGATGTTGAATTTATTGGAGTAGATGATGCAGAAGAAATAGAGGAAATAGATGAAGAAGATGCCCCTGAAGATCTGCAACCCCGTTCACCCATCGTTACTATTATGGGACACGTAGACCATGGTAAAACATCTTTGCTCGACTATATAAGAAGCGCCAATGTAGTGGCCGGTGAAGCAGGAGGTATTACCCAGCACATCGGTGCTTACCAGGTAACACTTCCAAATGGAAAAGAAATTACTTTCCTGGATACACCGGGTCACGAAGCATTTACGGCTATGCGTGCCCGTGGTGCTAAAGTAACAGATATTGCCGTGATTGTGATAGCGGCTGACGATGCCGTAATGCCTCAGACAAAAGAAGCTATCAGCCACGCACAGGCGGCTGGTGTACCTATGATATTTGCCATTAACAAGATTGATAAAGACGGGGCTAATCCACAAAAAATATATGAGCAGCTATCTCAAATGAATTTGCTGGTGGAAGAATGGGGTGGTAAGTACCAGTCACAGGAATTATCAGCAAAGAAAGGGCTTAACGTAGATAAATTATTAGACAAGATTTTGCTGGAAGCTGAGTTACTCGATCTGAAAGCAAACCCTGATAAAGAAGCCAGTGGAACTATTATAGAAGCAACGTTGGATAAAGGACGTGGCTATGTGGCTACAATGTTGGTGCAAAATGGTTCATTAAAAGTAGGAGACCTGTTGGTGAGTGGTCAGCACTTTGGTAGGGTAAAAGCCATGTTCAATGAAAGAAATCAAAGAATGGATGTGGCAAGACCGTCTGACCCCGTACTGATTCTTGGTTTAAATGGTGCACCTCAGGCCGGTGAGAAATTCAAAGTGTATGCGGACGAAGCAGAAGCAAAAGAAGTAGCCAGCCGCCGGGCACAAATTTTAAGGGAACAAGGTATCCGTGCTAAAAAACATATTACACTGGATGAAATTGGCCGCCGTTTAGCCCTGGGTAACTTTAAAGAACTTAATTTAATTATCAAAGGTGACGTGGATGGCTCAGTTGAAGCATTAAGCGACTCGTTACAAAAATTATCTACAGAAGAAATAGGAGTAAGGGTAGTGCATAAAGCAGTTGGTCAGATTACAGAAAGCGATGTACTCCTCGCAACAGCATCTGATGGTATCATCATTGGGTTTAACGTTCGTCCTTCTATCCAGGCTAATAAACTGGCGGAAAGCGAAGGAGTGGAAATTAAGTTATACTCCATCATCTATAATGCTATCGAAGAAATTAAGAGTGCGATGGAAGGTATGCTTGAACCAACTGTTACGGAGAAGATCGTTGCCAACGTAGAAGTAAAAGAGGTTTATCGTTTTGATAAAGCTACTGTTGCCGGATGTTTTGTATTAGATGGTAAAATAACCCGTAACTCTAAAATCAGGCTGATTCGTGATGGTATTGTGGAGTATCCCAAAGGGGAAGGCCAGCATGCAGAACTGGGGTCATTAAAACGCTACAAAGATGATGTGAAAGAAGTAGTATCAAATATGGAGTGTGGTTTAACGATCAAGAACTATAACGATATAAAAGTAGGAGACGTGATTGAGGCATTTGAAACAGAAGAAGTGAAGAGAACATTATAAGCAGCAAGCTTGTGAGCAATGCTAACAGCCCGGAGCTTTCTTCTTCCAAACATTTGTTAAAACAATCCCTGTATCCTTTTCAAACAAAAAGAGAAAAATATTTTTGAGGCTTATTTACAGCGTATGAAATCTTTCATCAGTAGTTTATTCATCTTGTTCGCCATTACTTCTTATGCGCAGCCTAAGAAGGTGCTGGCCGATAAAATTGTAGGAGTTGTTGGAGACCGCATTATTTTAAAATCTGATATTGATAACAGTATTGAAGATGCTAAACGCAACGGTCAGGATGTGCCACCGGACGCAAATTGTTATATCATGCAGCAGGCATTGATAAGAAAAGCACTGGTAATACAATCAGAAAAAGATTCGGTACCGGTTGGTGAAGAAGAAGTAGAGCAGGACTTAGAGCAGCGTATCCGGTACTATATTCAGCAATATGGTGGAAAAGATAGACTGGAAGAAATTTCGGGCAGAACGATTTACCAGATCAAAGAAGAGTTCAGGCAAACAGTAAAGGAACAACGTATGGCCGATGCCATGCGGAACAAAATTGTGGAGAATATTAAAATTACTCCGGCAGAAGTAAAAGCCTATTTTGAAGCCATTCCAAAAGACAGCTTACCCTACTTTGAAAGTGAATTGGAGGTAGCCCAGATTGTTTTGTATCCTAAAGCCAACCGTGAGTTAGAAAAATACGCACAGGACCAGTTAACTGAATATAAAAAGCAGGTAGAGTCCGGTACCAGAAAGTTTGAAACACTGGCTAAATTGTATTCCGACGATCCGGGTACAAAAGACAACGGTGGTTATTTTGAATTTAACCGCAACGATAAAAATGTAGATAAAAATTTTATTTTACAGGCGTATAAGTTAAAAGTGGGACAAATTTCGCCGGTATTTAAATCACAATTTGGATATCATATCATTCAAATGGTGAGCCGCAGTGGCGATGATATGGCGGTGCGTCATATTTTAAAAGTACCACCCGTAACACAGGATGAAGTAAATGAAGCTATTATGCGGCTGGATAGTATTCGTTCAAAAATTATAGCCGGTGTGCTTGATTTTGGAGAAGCTGTAGGTAAATACAGCGAAGACGATAACAGTAAATTCACAGCCGGGCGTCATCGGGGCAGGGATGGCTCATCGTTTGTAACCATTGATGAACTGGATAAAGATATTGTGAAAATGCTGGATAAACTGAAAGTTGGCGAAATTTCCCAGCCTGCTGCTTATAAAGATGAAAGAGATAAACAAGGGGTACGCATTGTTTACCTGGTGTCTAAAACACAACCACACCGGTTAAACATGAAAGATGATTATAACAAAATAGCACAAAATGCACTGGAAGAAAAAAAGGCTAAGCATATTACTAAATGGTTTGAACAGCACATCCCTACGTACTATATCATGATAGACCAGGTTTACCAGGGATGCAGCTTGCTGGATAAATGGCTGCAATATGCAACCAAACAATAGTTAAGAAAAGGTCACGGGCAACTGTGACCTTTTTCTTTGGAATTAAATTTTTAAACAACATAACTTTGCGCTTTCTTTTAAATATCCATGAGTGATGCAATAAAGCATGAATGCGGCTTAGCATTCATACGACTTAGAAAACCCTTCTCTTTTTACCAGCAAAAGTTTGGTAGTGTTATGTACGGCCTTAACAAGCTGTACCTGCTAATGGAAAAACAACATAACCGTGGACAGGATGGGGCGGGGGTGGCAAGTGTGAAATTGAATGTAGAACCCGGCTATCCGTTTATGCACCGGATGCGCAGCATTGCCAACCAACCCATTGCAGATATTTTTCAAACATTAGGAAAGGAAATAAAGGATATCGAAAAATATCAGCCGGAAATTATGAAACATCCCGGTTTGGTAAAGGGTCATGTTAATATGCTGGGTGAGTTATTGCTGGGTCATCTTCGTTATGGAACACAGGGAAAAAATAATGTGGAGTTCTGTCATCCATTTATTAAAAAAGATATTCGTCCCGGAAGAAATTTGGTGTTAGCCGGAAACTTCAACTTGGTAAATACAGAGGAATTATTTGGATTGGTAAATATTGAACCGGGAGAGTTTCAAAAGCAAAGTGATTTAGCGGCGATGATGGAGGTGGTACATCATTTTTTGGTAAAAGAAGAAGAAGCGTCGCCCAATAATCCCGATGTTGCTAAGGTGTTGAAGAAATCATTTTCATTATTTGATGGTGGTTATCATGTAGGCGGGTTGATTGGTAGCGGACAAGCATTTACTATCAGGGATGCTCATGGCATTCGTCCTTCTTATTATTATATCAATGAAGAGGTGATAGTAGCAGCATCTGAAAGAGCAGCAATAAGAACATCTTTCAATGTTGGTGAAAACGAAGTAAAAGAATTAATGCCGGGCCAGGCGTTGATAGTTGATGAAAACGGCGAATACAGAATTGAACAAATATTAGAACCAAAAGAAAGAAGGGCCTGCAGCTTCGAACGCATTTATTTTTCAAGAGGCAATGATGAAAAAATTTATAAAGAGCGGATTCGTCTCGGTTATAATTTAAGTGAACAGGTGTTAAATGCCATTGAAAATGATTTGCGCAACACTATCTTCTCCTTTATTCCTAATACGGCAGAAGTGGCATTCTTAGGTTTGCAAAAAGGAGTGGAAGATTACCTCAACGAAATAAAAATACAACGCATACTCAGCTGGGGTAAAGATTATGATGATGAGAAACTGGCAGAAATGATTGGCCGCCGCATCCGCATTGAAAAGATTGCCATTAAAGATGTGAAAATGCGTACGTTTATTACGGAAGATGTGAGTCGTGCTGATATGGTGCAACACGTGTACGACATTACGTACGGAACAGTAAGACCCGGTATCGATACATTAGCAGTAATTGATGATTCTATTGTAAGAGGAACAACATTGAGAGAAAGTATCATCCGTGCAATGGGAAGACTGAAGCCAAAGAAAATAATTATCATTTCATCTGCCCCGCAAATACGTTATCCCGATTGTTATGGCATTGACATGAGTAAACTGGGAGATTTTGTTGCTTTCCAGGCGGCTATTGCATTGATGAAAGACAGAGGTCTTGAAAACCGTTTGCAGGAACTTTATGAAAAATGTAAACAGTTGCAAAGAGACAATCAGCTCGACACAGAAAACCTCGTAAGGCAGATATATAAACCATTTACTACAGAAGAAATTTCAAAGAAGATTGCACAATTAATTACACCGCCAGGTTTTGCAGTACCGGTAGAAGTGATTTATCAAACAATAGAATCATTACATGAAGCTTGTCCCTGCAACACAGGCGACTGGTATTTTACCGGCAACTATCCAACTCCCGGAGGTAACCGGGTGGTAAATAAAGCCTTCATCAATTATATGGAAGGAAAGAATGTAAGAGGATATTAAGTAAGGCTGGAAAAGACAAATTTTTAATTCCTTTAAAAAAACAGGTTTATTGGCAAAATCTTTGTGCCATAAAATCGTCCCGTCTTTAAAATCCAGCTCTATTTCCATTTAA
Organism: Sphingobacteriales bacterium; assembly: GCA_003963365.1. Taxonomy (GTDB): domain Bacteria; phylum Bacteroidota; class Bacteroidia; order Chitinophagales; family Chitinophagaceae; genus AWTP1-9. Next base: position 455,165 of record RXJG01000005.1, on the reverse strand, counting down.
CTGTGAATTACTTTTAATTTATTTTGATCAATACTTTTTTAATTTGGCAAAAATTTGCTGAATGAAAACAGTTTTACTGGTACGCCACGCCAAAAGCAGTTGGGAAGACCCGATGACGATTGATTTTGACAGACCATTAAATGAAAGGGGGAAAAAAGACGCTCCGGCAATGGCCAAAAGAATAAAAGAAAAAGGGTTTGAGATCGACTCATTAATCAGCAGCCCCGCCAAAAGAGCCAAAAAAACCGCTAAATTATTTGCAGAGGTTTTTAAATACAACGAAGAAAAAATTATTTATAAAACGGAGCTCTACCACGCCGATCCTGCAACTTTTTATTCTGTAATTGAACAGGCCAGTAACAACCATGAGTCCATTGCTGTTTTTTCGCACAACCCGGGTATTACCTATTTTGTAAATGAGTTAACTGAAGTTAAGATTGACGAAGTTCCCACCTGTGGTGTGTTTGCCTTAAAAGCCGAATGCAGTAAATGGAAAGACTTTAAAAAAGCGAAGAAACAATTTTTGTTTTTTGATTATCCCAAGGCGATGGATGCAGTAACAGTTAAATAATGTTATTCTTCAGCCCGGTTACTCTTCCACCAGCGATACCCGATGATACCGCCTAAAACAAATGGCGTAAGCATTAAATAGATAATGGCGGTGTTTAATCCTTTAGCTGGTTTGGCTCCCAGTTGAGAAGCTGTTTTGGTACAAATAGAGCACTGGGCATTGGCCCTGTTCACCATCATGCCGAACAAAATCAGTATAATCACAAGCACTTTTTTCATTCCAAAACTTTGTACAAAGGTAATAGCTATTGCAAGCCTTCGCCTCATTCAAACAGCAAAATTTTAAATTTCCGGGGTTTTGGTTAAACAGTTTGTTCGGGTTTTTACACATTTCGTAGCATTAAAACCGCCGTTTGCCGGAAAACAGTTTTCAGCAGCCTGTATATTATTCAAATTTGTGTGGTAAATAAATTTTATGAACACCGCCGTTAAAATAACACTGATTTTGGTACTGGCTTTAAACATGAATGGCAATGGTATGGCAGAAGGGAATAAAACAATAAGCGGAAATAAAAACGAAGAAAAGATGAAAACGGCAATCACCAGCGGGCAGAGCAACACAAGCTCAACAGAAGAAACAGATGACCATTATCTCTTCCCGCTTTCAAACGCAATTTTAAACAGACTATAAATTTTCTCTTGGTTGGTTTTAGGTATGCCCCGCCCGTAAGCGGGGTTTATGTTTTTATCGTTTAACAAACGAGTGATTTGTATGCTAAAAATTAATTTTACTTTATGTACATCGAACACCTCGCCATCTGGACAAAGGATATTGAACAAATGAAATCTTTCTATTGTCAATACTTTAATACTGTTGCCGGAGATAAATATATTAATGAAAAGAAGCAGTTTCAATCTTACTTTTTGTCTTTTGAAAAGGGACCCCGGTTGGAATTGATGCAAATGACAGGAATACCGGAATCAGCCAATCCTATTTATAAACAATTTACAGGACTAATTCATTTTGCCGTTGCGGTTGGAAGCGCAGAAAAAGTAAATGAACTAACTCAGCAATTAGTTAACGACGGTTATGAATTAATGGATGGTCCCCGGTGGACAGGCGATGGTTATTACGAAAGTGTAATACTTGATCCGGAACAAAACCGGATTGAAATAACTATATAGCCTTCTCCAGTTTCTTTTTAGAATATAAAGGACGAACAGGAGCCGGAGTTGGTGTGCTGTCTTCCGGAATATCATCTGCTTCCAGTTCAATTCTTCGGGTAATATCAGTTAAAGAAGTCAATCGCTGAACAGTGTATGGAATGGTATCTAATCCCGAAACAAATTTGAGAATGTAGTTATAAATACCAATCAAACTTCCGGCCATTACACCAGTACCTAATGTTGTATTGGTAACCAGCAATGCTATACCAATCACCACCATTACCAGTATTTCCATTAACCCAAAGTTCCATGCTTCCTGATCAGAAATCCGGATTTGCCATTTACGCAAATTTTCATAATGTTTTTTAATAGCAAGTTTGTTACCGGTGAAAATGATATCAACCTGATGCTCCAGTTCATCATTCTTATGCTTATTTAACCGCTTCATTTTTTTACCATAGAAATAACTCATCGTCATTACCGGCAATAAAATGGCTAAGCAAACTAATACAACGGAACTGTCGTAGAAATATAATAAAACAAGTGAGCCAAATATATTATACATAGCTTCAATTACATATACCAAATCAAATTCCAGGAAATCAACAAACTCTCTTGCCAATGTAGAATGTGCACTGAGCTTGGAAACTTCTTTCTGCTGGTAACGACGGCTAAGGAATTTTGTCACCAGCGAAGTATAGATAGCAGAGTATGTTCGGGTATCATACATGTGCCGGATAGTACCAATTACCAGCCAGCTAAAATGCACCACGGATAAGATAATTAATCCATGATAACTTCCTTTGAGCAAATCGTTCACCGCTTCGCCCAAAAAATAAGGTCTTAATAACGAACCTAACATCTCTAATGAAAACAGGATGTAAGTAAGTAATAGCTGCAACCGATGCTTCATCATCAGTCTTCGTAAAATTTCAAACCTGGACATAACCTTTCCTTTTGATTCTTTTAAATCATCGAACTTATGGGTCAGTAGAAAACAGTTAGCCTGTTTCCTTTAGTAAATAATGGTTAGTAAGACTGTTGAGTTTACACTTTGTTTAAGTGACGGGCTTCTTCTTCTCTTTTTGTAACCGAATTTTTTGGAATCCCGGCTACAATACCCTTGCATTTGGGAGAACCACAACGGCAATGAAAGGCTTCCATATGTTCATCCAGAAAGGATGTGTAATCAAGAGTTAGTTCTTCGCCTTTATTAATATCCCTGATGGCCACAACATTCAAACCATCATAGGCGGTATTAGGGTTACAACTGTGATTTTGCGGAGCCCATTGCGCCGGGTTTTCGTCCCAAAGCAAATATACCTCTTTACTGAGAGGGTAGGCATAGTGGCGAAAAATTTCTTTTTCCTCACGGCTCCATGTTTCCTCCACATGACGGCGGGTGGTGATGCGCTGGGCCATCTCTTCGCCTTTGAAAATCAATTCGTTGGCTTTTATATTTTGTATGGCGTACACCCCAAAACCAGAGATAGCCGTGCCCTTTATATGATATTTTTTTTGCTTGCGTTGGTGCCGGGCTATGCCTTCGGCGATGATATGCTGCAGGAAACCGGCCTGGCCAATACCATCATGTTTGAGTATATAATCAGCCGAACCTTCATATCCATCTGTATAAAAAACAGAACAGGTAAAGTTGATTTCTAAAAAGAAAACTTCTTTTTTATCATTCACCCTAAAATCCATTCTTGCATAACCTACTCCACCAAAACATCTGAAAATTCGTTGAGCAGCATTGCGTAGTTTGGTTTCAATCTCCGCATCATTACAGGGAATGTTTGCTTCCGGATGAAGTTCAGAAGTTTTTAATGCGTATGTTTTAAACTTATTTCCTTCAGGAAAAATGAATTCAATTGGCTTGAAAACAGTGTACTCTTTTTCATTGCTGGCATTGGCAGCAATGAGTACGGTAAACTCTCGCCCATCAATATATTCTTCTACCAGCAATTCTTCATATTCACCGGCTATTTGATCTACCTTTTGTTTTAGTTCATCAAAATTGCCCACTCTTGATTTTTCATCCACGCCTAAACTATCACCGGCTTTAGCTGGTTTTACAAACAAAGGGAAAGAGAGATGTTTGCAGGTATTTTTTATATCATCCCCTTTTTTGACAATAGCATAAGGAGGAGTTGATACACCTTCTGTATAAGCCACATATTTCATCAGTTCTTTTGGCGGATCATATAAAGAAGCTGATGGTCCGGTATAAGGAAGATTTAATAAATCGAGAGAATGTATTACATCAATGGAAGGTACTTCCCACTCCAAATAGCCTTCGCACAAATTCACAAACACATCATATCCTTTATTCTTTAACTCTTTTAATTGTTTATAAGTAGTGAGTTTATTTAAAAAAACATGCTCAACTGTTGCCGCAGGCAATAAAGAAGATAAGTTACGGGGCGGATCGTAATTTTTATAATCAACCGATGTGGTTGAATAATCCGGTTGAAGTACACAAACTTTCATGATGAATAATCTAACACTTCCCTTTCTTTAAGTTAATGGTGTGTATGGTTTTATAGCAATAAACTTATGATGAATGATTAGTGGCGGCAACTTATTTAAAAGATTATTTATCCAGGGCATCCGAAATAATTTCTTTAACGAGTTGCGTAAATGTTTTATTGGCAAACCTGAGAATAGCCCCGATGGAAGTATAATCTTCATCTTCACTCAACCCGCACTGGGCATTTACTTCCAGCACATAAATTTTGCCGGTTTCTTTATCCTGGCGTAAATCAATTCTTGTATACCCTTTACCACCAACGGCACAATATGCATCCAGACTTATTTTCATTATCTCTCTTTGTAACCTTTTTGGCGGCTGGATGTATTCATAAAAGTTGCCATTATTGGGCATAGGGGCTTCGTCTTCATAGATCTCCCATAAACGGTCGAAGGACAAAAACTTTTCTTTCTCGGGCAGAGATTCATGAAACACCCTTTCAACCGGCGGATATACAATACACTTTTCAGGTTTGGATGAATCACCCACAATCATCACAGTATATTCTGGTCCGGCAATAAACTCTTCTGCTAATATTCCACCATTGGATAAATTCCATCCACGGTAGCCATCAAACATCCGGTCTATTTGTGCATGCAATTCATCTTTGCTTTCCACCACATTTTTAATTCCCACACCCATGCTGCCACCCGATATGGAAGGTTTAACAATAATTGGGTTGCCTAATTTTTTAAAGATGCCGTTAAGATATTGCTTTCTTTCATAAATAGGTTTCCAGGCAGGAGTAGGAACACCGGATTTATCAAAAGCCTCTTTCATTAATATTTTAGAAGTGGTGATGTCGTAGAACTGTTCATCTGAACCGGTAAAAGGTAACCCTTTTGTTTTTAAATACCGGATAACCGATATACCCGGTGCACCATTTATTTCATCACCATCACAAATATTGAATACTACGGTTTGTTTATTACTTACAATACTATCGGTATGTATGGAATCAATTACTTCTTTATAATTATCCATAGTAACCGGTTGCCATATCCATTCCATTTCCAGCTCTTCAAATACTTTACTGTATTCGGCAATACTTTGGGTAAAGTCGTAGTAGTACCGGATATTGGGGTCATCTGATTCCACATGCGGGGCCAGCACCCATACTTTTATCAGGTCGGTTAATATATCGGGAGCATTAATAACCTGCTTATGCCCTTTTTTTGGAAGCCCTTTCATTTAATTGTTGTTGTATAAAATCGGTAAAGCGATATTTCGTTAATTGTTCTGCGGTTAAATAAAGAGCGCCTTTTATTTCACCTAAACAAGCAGCGCTTCCGCAATAGCAATAAAAAGGCTGGGCCATATCCCATTCGGCTGAGGGGTAAAAGAATGAAAACTCTTCTTCTGCTTTAATGGGTTTGATGCAAACTAATTGCATGGCAGTAGTGTCGAAAAAAGCATTCGGTTCACAACTATGGTTGATATATTGTAAATATTCAGGCTGTAAAGTGATATGCCTGCCGGCACCTGTTTGAACCGTTAAATAAGTTGGTTCGGTATAAATCCCTCCTGCATAAAATTCGCTGATGATATCTCCGGGTTGAAAATCTCTTAAGGCGAATAATGCATTTTGTCCATTAGAGAGATTTCTTCTTACTTCTGAAAAACCATGGTGACTGATTATTTCATGCGTGGCTGAAACAGCCAATTGAGTATCCATGCGGGTTATATTTGGGTTAGTAATGTAAGTTTAATCCGTTTTTTAATGGATTTTGTTGATATAATATAAATGTATAAAAGGATTTATTAATAATAAAATATTATAGCAACAAATATTTAATAAGTGGATTAATTGTAGATAAGGTAGTAATTAATGATGGATGTATTGGTTATTGAGTTGTTATTGAATAGTACCAATTGTTTGCAATAATAGTATTCAATGCAATAACCGTTTGATAGCTTAATTGTTTTCAAACTGTAAGTCTTTATCAAATGTTTCATCCAGTTGTGTTAATGCCAGCATGGCAATTAAACATACAGGAAAGGCAATAAATGCAGCCGTTTCCCATTCGGCAATAGCAAAGGAACTGCTTATCCAGTTAAACAAGGCGCCAAATGGTATTACCCATCCACGTACTAAGTTTAATCCGCTGCTGGTTACTAATGTTCTGATGTTGGTTCCAAAGTTTTCAGCTGCCAGTGTAAATAACTGTATTACAAACCCAACACTTAATCCCAGTCCTGCAAAGGCGATATAATAAATCAATACCGACGATCTTCCTGCAGTAAAGAATAATACCAGCATAATTAAATGAAGGCTTAATAAGATATAGATAGACTTCTTACGGCTTTTAAGCCATTGACTGATCAACCCTCCCAATACATCACCAAAAGATAAGGCAAAGAAGAAAGCTATAATCACCGTTCCTTTATCGGGTTGATGCTTCATGTTCATACTTTTCGCAATATAATTGGAGAACTGCATCATTACCCCATTTACATACCATGCCGGGATACCGGCAATCAATATGCAAAGGAATTTCTTTAAATGTGTTTTGTTTTTAAGTATAATAAGAAAACTACCTTTTACACTGCTGCTGTATTTACTGATGGTAAACAAACCACTTTCCACCACACCTATACGAAGTATCAATAATAAAAATCCCAGTACAGCACCAACGATATAAACGGTTTTCCAGTCATAATTTCTTCCAATGATAACGGCTACTATTGCACCAAATACACCAAAGCCGGCTATTATTGCCGGACCCATACCTCTTTGTTCCTTCTTCATTTGTTCACTTACTAATGTTATACCGGCACCTAATTCACCCGCTAACCCCAGGCCTGATAAAAAGCGGCAGGTACCATATTCACCCGGCGTATGAACAAAAGCATTTAATAAAGTAAACGTTGAATAGAGGATGATACTTCCAAATAATACCTTTAATCTTCCATACTTATCTCCGATTATTCCCCAAAGAAATCCACCGATCAACATTCCAAACATCTGCATACTTTGTAAATAGTTGATGTTTGATTTAATTGCCTCTTCGGCTACATTAATAGAACGCAAACTGCTTTCTCCAATAGCAGCCAATGCCATTATATCATAGAGGTCAACAAAAAAACCGAGTGCAGCAACAATGATTCCTAATGTAATGGCTTTGTTGCTGATAGTAACGCCTGCGTTCTGGCTCATTTCGATAAATTGATTTCGCTTAAAAGATATTAAAATAATCAATGTTGTTATTGCCAGCAGCAAATAATGTATGGCATCAATTGATTATTGATGTGCTTTCTTAGATTTGCAGGATGCAAAAACCTGTAATTTGTATTGGGGCGGCATTGGTGGATGAATTGTTTCATGCAACAGAAGAAATGCTACTTGCCACTACCAATAATGCCACCGTAACCAAAACAGCCGGCGGAGTAAGCCGTAATATTGCTCATCAGTTATCATTGTTAGGTGTGCCGGTTCAACTCATCAGTGTATTTGGTAATGACAGTGATGGTAACTGGCTGAAACAGGTTTCAACAGCGGCCGGAGTTAAATTAGATGCTGCCATTACACGGGAAGGGTTGAGTGGCAAGTATACTGGTATACTAAATGTAGATGGTTCTTTATTCTCTGCTTTTTTAACGAATGCAGCTAATCATTTAATTACGCCTGAACATTTACAAAAACATGCAGCCCTTTTACAGACAGCTTCCTATATTTTAGCGGATGCTAATATTAATGTAGATACAGCAGAATGGTTGCTGAACTTCAGTAATGAAACCGGTATACCATTTATTATTGAGCCCGTATCTGTTCCACCGGCTAAAAAATTCAAAGGCGTTAATCTTTCCGGTCTTCATTTAATTACTCCTAATGAAGATGAATTACCGGTACTTTGTTCTGAAAAATCATTCCTTACACAAATGCAGGTGGAAGAGTTGCTCAATAAAGGCGTACAAAAGATATGGCTGCATAATGGTAAGTATGGCTCAGCATTGTATTCAAAAGAAAAATCTATTTCACTAAACGCCTGTGATATTGAAGTGGTGGATTGCACCGGCGCCGGTGATGGTTCTTTATCCGGTTTTATTTTAGGTAAATATTTAGGCAAAGAAGATATGGACTGTTTAAAGATTGCTCACACACTATCGGCCGAAATATTACAGGTGAATGGTGCTATTGCCACGCATCTCAACCAGGAAAAACTATTGCATCTTGTTTCTAAATATTATCCTGCTTCATGAATTCCTTTTTATCCATACAACCCGAAGTAGCAAAAGCATTAAAGAATAACCAGCCGGTAGTGGCACTGGAGTCAACCATTATATCACATGGTATGCCTTATCCAAAAAATGTGGAGACGGCATTGATGGTGGAAGCTGCCGTAAGAAAAGAAGGTGCTATACCGGCAACCATTGCTATTAAAGATGGAAAATGTTTGGTAGGATTATCCAATGATGAACTGGAGTTTTTTGGAAAAGAAAAAAATATCTGGAAAGTAAGTCTGCGGGATATGCCTTATGTTATCAGTAAAGGAATACCCGGTGCAACGACCGTTGCCACCACTATGCGTATTGCATCGATGGCCGGCATAAAAATATTTGCTACTGGTGGAACCGGTGGTGTACATCGTGGGGCTGAAAACACCATGGATATATCTGCTGATTTAACAGAGATGGCACAAACCAATGTTGCAGTAGTAGCAGCAGGAGTAAAATCAATATTAGATATTGAACTCACTTTAGAATATTTAGAAACGATGGGGATACCGGTGATTAGCTTCGGGCAGGATGAGTTCCCCGGTTTCTATTCGGGCAAAAGCGGTATCAAATCACCCATGCGGTTGGACTCCCCTAAAGAAATAGCAAACTTATTAAATACCAAATGGCAATTAGGATTGAATGGTTCAGTATTAATTGCCAATCCTGTTCCTTCTTCTGAAGAAGTTCCTGCTGAAGAAATGGAGCTGCATATAAAAGATGCCTTGGCAGCTGCTGGCAAAGCAATGATAAAAGGGAAAGAAATAACGCCCTTCTTACTAAAATACATTGCAGAACATACACATGGTGAAAGCCTGGAAGCCAATATTGCTTTAGTAATTAATAATGCAAAGTTGGCAGCAAGCGTTGCAGTGGAGATGAGATAAAAATGTTTCCTCAGCTATTAAAGCAATCCATTCCTCTATAGAAAATTATCCGCCTCCCGGTAGGCTTTTATCAAAGCTATTTCTCCTTCTTTTCCGGGTAATGCAATACCGTGTTCCATCCCTAAAATTCCTTTGTAACCTTTTTCGTAAATATGTTTGAAGATGTTTTTATAATTCATTTCACCGGTGCCGGGTTCTTTTCTTCCCGGGTTATCACCAATCTGGAAATAGCCGGTCTCTTCCCACACAGTATCAATATTGGCAATGATATTCCCTTCGTTGCGCTGCATATGATACATATCAAATAAAAATTTGCAGGAAGGACTGTTTACCGCTTTGCAAATCATAAAAGCCTGGTCAGTGCGGCGGAGAAAAAGGTCCGGTGTATCACTCAGTGATTCCAGCACCATCACCAGCCCGTGTGGTTCAAAAATTTCGCAGGCCGGCCGTAAAACTTCTATTACATTGGCTGTTTGTATATCTGCCGGCAGATTCCTGTCATAATTACCCGGCACTACCGTCATCCATTTGGCATTACAACGTTTGGCTGCCTCCACGGCATTTTTGCAGGCCGCTAAAAACTTTTCTTTCCATTCCTTATTGCCCGATGTAAGGGAAGTATGCACCGGCCAGTGATCAAAGTTTAACACAAACACTCCCATCCGCATACCAAGTTTTGTCAGCTTCTCCCCTATTTTATTTTGTTCATCTATGGGGCGGTCCATAAAACCATTGTCTTCTATGGCACGGAAACCGGCATCGTAAGCAAACTGTATCTGGTCAGTAAACTGATCTCCGGCATTATTTTTAAACAGGCCGTCATGAACAGCATAATTCAGGTGAAAGGGTTTGTCGGCCGGTAATAAATGATCATTTTTGCTGCTGGCAAAAGTTTTACCGGCAGCAGTCACGGCTGCACCCGATAAAAAACTATTGCGGATAAATTTTCTGCGTTCCATAAATTTTTATCTTTCTTGCTTAAATGTAAGCTTTCATTTCATGTGGCGGTTGCTTTTTCTGATACTTTTTCCTGTTTCGCTATCGGCCCAGTTAAAACGGTTTGAGTTTCCCCGGATCAAAATGGGTTCTTCTTTTAATATAATCTTTTACCATACCGATTCCACACAGGCCGTACTTATTGCCAATGAATGTTATGCCATGGTTGATTCCTTCAATAACATTTTCAGCGATTACAGCCCGGCCAGTGAAGTAGGAAGACTGGCTGATTATACACCCCTGGAAGCAATAAATGTTTCCAATGAGTTGTATGAGTTGATTGTGTTATCAAAACAGGCATGGGAAAAATCATATAAAACTTTTGACATTACCATTGGCGCCTTAACACAATTATGGAGAAAAGCAAAAGCAGAGAAAAAATTCCCGGCAAAAGAAGCAATACAACAGGCAAGGGCACACACCGGTTTCCAATACCTCAGCTATGATGTATTTACCAGGACGATTACTTTTAAAAAACCGGGTATAAAGTTAGACTTTGGTGGAATTGTTCCCGGCTACCTGGCACAAAAGATCATTGATTTTTTAAAAAGCAAAAACATACATGCTGCACTGGTGGATGCCAGTGGTGATATCGTGGTAAGCGATCCGCCACCGGGGAAGAAAGGCTGGACCGTTGCCGTCAATTTACCGGAGAGTGAAGACGATGTGTGGGATAAAAAACTGGAACTAAATAATATCGCTGTGTCTACTTCGGGAGATGTTTACCGCTATATGATGCACGATGGGAAAAAATATTCACATATTCTTGATCCCCGCACCGGCTATGGTATCACTTCGCAAAGAAATGTAACCGTTATTCATAAATACGGGGCCATTGCCGAATGGCTGGCCAAAGCCTGCAGCATTCTCACGGTAAAAAAATCATTGCGACTGGCAAAAAAACAACAGGCAGCTGTATTGATTGCCATTAAAAAAGGCAAAAAGATAATTACCTTTAAAACAAAAAACAGTGATCGTTATTTTTAAAGAAAAAATAAACAACTTCATTATATGGGTATCCCAAATGAAAAAAACGGTTGGTATACCCGGTATTATTTTTATACTGGTTCAACCCGATGCCACTGCTCAAACAGACAGTTTATTTAAGGCATATGAACAAACTATTCCCGGTTCAGTTGTAAAATTTAAAATGGTTCCGGTTAAAGGCGGCAGTTTTACTATGGGCAGTCCGGAAACAGAACCGGGACGGCATGCAGATGAAGGCCCGCAAAAAAATTTCAGCATCTCCCCTTTCTGGATGGGGGCATTTGAAGTAACCCATGATGAGTTTGATATATTTTTTAAAGATGCCGGTACCAGCCAGAACATCAATGCCGATGCCATTACCCGGCCCAGCCCTCAATACGTGGATCTCAGCTGGGATATGGGACGTGAAGGAGGATTCCCCGTAAACAGCATGCAGCAAAGAACGGCGTTGATGTATTGCCGCTGGCTGTATAATAAAACCGGGATATTTTACCGCTTACCAACAGAAGCAGAATGGGAATATGCCTGCCGTGCAGGCTCTTCCTCCGCATATTTTTTTGGGGATGATGAGAAGGAATTGAAAAAATATGCCTGGTATAATCAAAACAGTAAAGAGGCTTACCATAAAGTGGGGCAATTACAACCCAATGCTTTTGGTTTATATGATATGCTGGGCAATGTATCGGAATGGGTACTGGACCAATATGATGAAAATTATTTTACCAAAATGAAGAAGGACGATACCGACCCTGTATCCATTCCCACCAGCCGTCATCCACGATTATTAAAAGGGGGTTCTTATGCAGATGCGGCATCTGGGCTCCGTTGTGCCAGCAGGAATCCCTGGCTTCCGGAATGGAATAAAAGAGATCCGCAAATCCCCAAAAGCAAGTGGTGGCTCACCGACGCCCCTTTTGCCGGCTTCCGGCTGGTAAGGCCTTTTGCTGCACCCGCAGCCGCTGACATTGAAAAATTCTTTACCTTATACCTTTCTAACTAAATAATATGTTTATGCCGGATAAAAACTCCCGCCGTGATTTTGTTAAAACATCTGCTGTAATCGCCGGTGGCATTATGGCTGCCCCGTTAGTTCCAGGAGCCAATTTTTTCAGCGGGGCTGATGATACTATAAAAATAGCGCTGATTGGTTGTGGCGGCCGCGGTACGGGTGCTGCCATGCAGGCCTGTCTTACCAAACAGAATGTAAAACTGGTGGCCATGGCCGATGCGTTTCGTGACCGCATCGACAGTTGTTATAAATCCCTTACCGCTGACGATATATCAGACTGGTCGGGTAGTAAAGAAAATATCAAAAACCGGATTGATGTACCGGAAGAAAGAAAATATGTGGGCTTTGATGCGTATAAAAAAGCCATGGCGCATGCGGATGTGGTGATATTAACCACTCCCCCGGGTTTCAGGCCCATTCATTTTGAAGAAGCGGTAAACCAGGGTAAGCAAATCTTTATGGAGAAACCGGTAGCTACCGATCCTGCCGGGATAAAAAGAGTGCTGGATGCAGCCGAAGTTGCCAAACAGAAAAAACTAAATGTGGTGGTGGGCTTGCAACGCCACTACCAGCATTCATACAGGGAACTGTACGCCAAAAAAGAGATGATTGGTGATATTACCACGGCCCAGGCCTGGTGGAATAATGACGGAGTATGGGTAAATCCCCGCAAAGACGGACAAACAGAAATGGAGTACCAGCTGCGCAACTGGTATTACTTTGTGTGGCTTTGCGGCGATCATATAGTGGAACAGCATATTCATAATATAGATGTGATTAACTGGTTCAAAGGCGGCTACCCGGTTAAAGCACAGGGACTGGGGGGCCGGCAGGTAAGAAAAGGCAAAGAGTATGGTGAAATTTTTGATCATCACTATGTGGAGTTCCAGTATGCTGATGGTTCCATACTCAACAGCCAGTGCCGTCATATTCCCGGTACCATGAGTAAGGTGGATGAATTGCTGGTGGGCACCAAAGGAAAAATTTTCTGCGGGGCGGCACAGATAAAAGCACACAACGGTACTGTATTGTACCAGTTTGATAAAAAAACGGATAACAACCCATACCAGGCCGAACACGATGAACTGTTTGCCGCTATTGCCAGGGGGGAATATAAGTTTGCCGATGCAGAAAACGGGGCGAAGAGTACGATGACGGCGATCATGGGAAGAATGGCCACCTATTCCGGGCAGGTACTTGAATGGGATCAGCTGTTAAACTCAGGTATTAATGGCATGCCAAAGGAATTTGCCTGGAATGCGCTGCCTCCCACCCTGCCGGATGCCGATGGGTTTTACCCTGTGGCTGTTCCGGGGAAAACAAAATATATATAAAAGGATTATTTTCTTACCATCTTCCTTAATCAAGCGGTATAGCAGTACCAAATGATGAAAGCGTTTATAAGAAAGGCTGTATACCCCTGTGTACAGTATGCCTGTACCAGGCAATGAATGAATAGTTTACAATTGTATCAACGGGCATAATATTTAAGCTGAAATATAATTGAATATAGAAAACAGGCCATGTTCATTTTATAGCAAATTAATTTCAGCGGATAACCCATATCAATTTATTGCAGATAGCAGGCAGGCAATAATCAACGCTGCGGCCATAAGATAACCTCCACTATAGTAAGAACGGGTGTTTATAATAAATGTTTAAAGCCTTATGGTTAACTAACTGCAGACGTAAATTATAAATAACCGGAAGGCTTACCATTTTATCAGTTTGTAATAAATAGCAACCTCAAATTCTTCATAATCCCCACTTTTTTGGCGTTTTCATACACAAAAAAAGTTTAGTGAAATAACTTTCACTAAACTTCCTGCAAAAACTTTACTGGCATGTGATCAGTCATACGCCAGTAAAACAATTATTTTTCGTCTGGGTAGGTTTTTGGACATCTAATGGAAACTTGCAAGATCTGGCCATGGCCCAAAGCCGGAGGCCCAAAACCCCAATTGGAGATATATAATTTCTCATCCGGCCCAAAAGTCATGGCGGTCGGTAAATTCAGGCCGCTGACGAGGGTCAGTCTCGTTCCATTAGGGTCAAGTCTGATCACATCGCCGGTTCCCGGGGTGGGGAAGGGTTTGCCGTGAGTATTTTCCAGTACATAAAGACCGCCAAATTTATCAAAAGCAATCCCAAGGATCATGTTAAAACCCGTGGCTACCACACTTATTTGACCTTGTTTGGTGATTTTATAGATGGATGATTTTCCCGAAGCGGGGAAAGTAGAAAGATTTCCTACATAAAACGCCCCGTTATGATAAGTCAGGGCAGTAGGAACGATATGACCCTGGCTGGCAGAAATATCGCAGACCCGGCTGATTTTGCCGTCAGCAGTAATTTTATCTAATTCCCCGTGGTTGGGCTCCACCGCATAGAAGTCATCATCCACACTGATCATGCTATACCAGGTGCCATCAGGTTCAAAATCCTCCGGGTTGGGATGCATGACTGGATGGGACATTTGAAAGGCGCTCAGGTTAGCAAGGATGGACCATGAATTGTTCGAATTTACTTTTATAACATCGTTGGTGGTACCTTTTACTCCATGTGAACAGCCGGATCCTGCCGTAATACCATAAAGCCGCCCATCTAAGAAAGCTATGTCAGCTACCCCGCTTACCAGGCTCCCGGATGGAGCATTTGTCTGACTGGAAGGGATATTATCAGCTACAGTAGTGCGGGTACCGTTCCAGCTGATTTTAGAGATGCGTGACCCGGTGTGGCTGCCACTGTAAGGACCTACTTCGGGTACCTGGTCGCAAATTCCAACGGTGGATTCCTTTCCTCCTGTTCCTCCTTCAGCCACGTAAAGTTTTCCGTCGGGACCAAATTTAATTCCCCGGGGATTATTGAGTCCGTCGTAAAATACTGATGTAACGACAGAGATGTTTTTCGGATTGCAGTCGCAGAAACTGTCTCCGTCGTCCCGGTTCTTTTTACAACCAATGAACACATAGGACAGGGTTACACCGAGAAAGACTAACAAGGAAATTTTTGTTCTCATAATTACCTCCTAATTTTAAAGATGACTGATAGTTTATTTGGTTTCTAAAATAAATGTGTACTTACGGGCTTCTTTTTTGAAAAAAACGGGCAATTTCTTTCCAAAACAGTGCTATAATGGTAATTGCACAAACCGAAACGGGTATTTATGCAGTGGTGGCATTCCTGTTACGTCAGTTCTGGTTAAAAATATGCAGCCAATTTGAAATCTGAAGCTGGTAACATGCCCTCAGCTACCATTGTATGAATACCATGTTATGCGCTTTTTTTTGAAATCGAGCGGCTAAATTCTCGGTTCAATAACAGGAATTTGGGTTTATCTGAGATAGGATATAGTCGCTCAAGCAACGCTTTCGGCTCTTCTGCTGCATTGCTGTCTATAAGCCGGGAGTACACTTCCACTCCGTCTTGTAATGACAGTTCCTGGGTTTCGCCTATTAAGTAACAATCAACAGCGTCATAATACTTGACTTGAACGGTCTGGCCATAAATATTTTGATAATCTTCCTCGTTCTCTTTTGCGACCGCCTGTGCTTTCTGGTAGGCTGTATCAAATGAGTTGGCCTGGACAACAAGTATACTCTCTTCGTAAGCAATATAGCCCTCAATGTAGTTGCAGTCCACAAGTTTGGGGTCAGGCTCGCCAACAACCTTGTTTACATACAACAATTTAACTCCGTACCAATCCAATGTTTGATTTTGCATAAGGTTTCCTGTTGCGCATAACAATAATATCCCTGCGATAAATGGCAATACCTGTTGTTTTGGCATATAAACCTAAGGCAGTTCATATTTCCCCAGGATTACGTTTACTAAAAAGCAGTAACCAGGCGGTGAAAGGAGCTTTTGATTTATCCAACCGGGAGGGTCGCTAATTAACTAATGGGAATCGTATGATTTTTAAGACGACTGTTGTCCCGGAGGGTTCGCCCCGGTCATCAAAATGGTCTGTGTAGCGAATGGGATCCGTCTTATTCGGCTGGTTAAAGCTGAGTAAACGCTGACGGCAAATTGATAGGGCCTTGGAAAGATGGCCTTCCGGGAAAAGCCCATAATTTTCTGAGGCCCGGGTCCTGCCAATCCCGTTGTCCGAGATTTCTATCAGGAACCAATCCTGTTCAACCCTGATTTTTATGGATAGTTTTTTTTCCCCCTGTTTTTTGCTAAGTCCATGCCAGAGGGAGTTTTCCACAAAGGGCTGGAGGATCAGTGAAGGTAACATCTCCCTTTCAGGGATAATGGCCGGGTCTATATCGAGGTCAAATTGAACGTCAAAATTCAGGCGAAGCTTTTCGATTATGATATATAGCTGGATTGAATACAATTCTTTTTCAAGAGGGATGATATTAGTGTCTGAATTTTCCAGGACTTGTCTTAGCAGCCTGGCAAATTTACTGATATAATCTCCCGCTTCTCTGCTTCGTTTGTCCAGTATTAATGCCTGGATGGAATTAAGTGCGTTAAAGATAAAATGGGGGTTCATCTGAGATTTGAGTGCCTTGAGCTCCAGTTCGTGAAGTTTATTTTTCAATTCCACTGCGGTACTAATTTGGGTTATCCGATAACGGAATGCGAGGATGATCAAAAAGGACCCTGTAAGTACTACCAACGTCCGGAACCACCAGGTCTCCCAGAAAGCCAGGGAAATCCGGAAGGTAAAAACAGCCTCTTTCCCCCAGTCGGACCCCGGCAGTTTCGATTTTACCCGGAAATTGTAATTGCCATGGGGCAGGTTGACAAAGGAAATAAAATCATCCGGTCCTGGAGTGCTCCATGAATTTTTAAAACCTTCCAGCTGGTAACTGTATTGCACCCCTTCAGTGCCTGAAACCTGTACAGCCTTGAAATAGATTCCCAGAGTATTCTTATCATGAGGTAATTTTAGGCCTACGGGGACTTGGAAAATCCCGTCAAGAGAATCGGCATAACTCCTCCAATCAGTGGCCTGCAGGTTAAGTTTAACATGCTCTATTTTGGTTACCGGGGGTAAAACCTTATTATTAAGTATTTTTTGCGGGAAAAAACGGATGAGCTGTTTTTCAAAGGCTATCCAGATATCTCCCTTGCTGTCAAGGGTAATTTTATCACTGAAGGAGTCACCATCCAGTAAATCATTTTTACTGAAATAGGCAATTATTTTATAATACCGGTGCTGGCCCTGGGGATATACTTCACGGATCACAAATATCGAAGAAGAAGTTACTACCCATAGCAGGCCCATTTTGTCAAAGCATAACTCTTCAACATTGTTACTGTTCAAGACTTTGTTTTTTGTCAGTTCTTCCCGGTAAACAAGGGAGTCTCCCTTCCATGAATACCTTCGCAATGACCTGCCTCCATAGAGTATCCATACATCGCCGGAACGATCGTCATAAAAATTCCGGATGATCCCCTTTGAGCCGAATTCATTCAGCTGCAGTTTGCAGCGATTGTTCCCGTCAACCGAATAGACTTCTCCTCTATCCGTTGCCATCAATATCATCCCGTTGGGGCATCCATGCACATGCATTGTATGCCCGTGGGGCTGCTGCATGCAGGTAACGGGTAGAGGCACAAAGCCAGTATCGTTGAAATATACAGGGAAGGGGCTGTTTTTTCCAACCACCAGTATCTTTTTCCGAAAAGGGTCAAAGCATAAGTCAAACTCTTCGTCCAGTAACTTTGAAAGCCCGGGCGCCATTTCATAGAGTCCCCGGCCTTTCATCATAGCTAGTGAAAAGCCCCGAATACTGAACCAGGCCCGACCCTTATCATCCAGTGCATAATTATCAATGATCAGTTCATGATTGGGCAGGGAATCCCTGCTTTTATACTGAAGGGGGTATTTTACAAATTTTTCGTTTACAAAGGATTTCAGGGTAGTAGTGCCGTCATTTATAAAAAGAGGCCCGGCACTACACTGAAAAATGTTCCGGACCATTTTGTTGGCACTCTCCAGCCCCAGTTGGGAAGTCTTATATGTTTTGTAGAGATTCTCTGATAATTTAATCAAACCATGATTGCCTGATATCCATATATTACCAACATCATCCTCCATGACACATGAAACCAGTTCCGGCTGCCGCCCTCTCAAAGGCAATTCAAATTGCCTGCTTCCGGGGTAAACTATCCGTAACCCATGTAATTCATCGGAGGTCCAGATCCGGCCTTTTGAATCATAAAAGAACACATAAATATCTTTCAACCCTGCTGTGGAATCCAGTTCCGGTACCAGTTGGTTGTTCCGGATTCCCAATAGTCCACGAACAGTAGAAATCAAAACTTTCCCTTTTGATTCCTGGATTAAATTATAAAAATGGGCGTTGTCGTGATAGGGACCTATAACCTGGAATTTCCCGTCATTTGCCTTAAATACCAGCAATCTGCCATAATTGATGTACAGGCCCCGGGCTGTTTGTGTGATGCCGCGGCAGGAATGGTTTTCATAACCCGGGTATAGCCTAACCTTATTCCAACGCTTGTCTTCAAACTGGTACACGCCCACATCGGTCAAAGCCCATATTTTCCCCGGGACTATTTCAACGAAATTGAAAATAAATTTAGGCAGGAGGGAATCAGATTGGGGGTAGGAGATAAACCGGTCGCCCTTCATTTCCACGATTCCCCTGCGGGTGCCCACCCAGAGCCGCCGCCGGCTATCCATGTAAATGGCATCCGCAAACGGGTTCGGCAACCCCTCTGGTAATCCGTAATTAGTAAAGGTTTTACCGTCAAAGCGGGAAAGACCGTTGGCCGTAGACACCCAAAGATACCCCAGCTTGTCTTGGTAAGTTCTCAGGATATAAGGGGATAGAAGGCCATCTTTGGTGGTATAATTTTTAAAATTGAATTCCTGGGCTTCCAGGACCCCGCATCCTGAAAGCAATAAACCTATCAGCAGGACAGGTTGCAGCCATCTGGACCATATGAATGAGTACCATGGGCTCATTATTTGAATAATTTCAGGAAAACTTCTTTATAGCTCCGGGATACTTCTATCTCCATCCCATCACTCACCACAAGCGTACCGCCATCCCGCTTTTTATACATTTTTACAAAAGCCAGGTTCACGATATAGGAACGGTGGACACGGAAAAAATTATGCTCGGACAGGATTTCCTCATAATAGCCCATGGTATGGCTGGAAATGATCTTTTTTTTGTTCTGGAGCTGGAATTCAGTGTAATTACCGTTGGACTGACAATAAAGAATTTCCTGGAATGGGACAATAAGATAACCTTCGGAAGTAGGGATTACGATCCGGTCCGGGATTTTATCAGGAAGTTTTAGATTTTCTTTGAGCGTCTCCAGTCTTTCACCGGCATTTGCCTGGCTGGCGCCAGTTTTATCGATGGCCTTTTTTACAGCTGCCCGGAATTCATCCCTGTCGAGAGGTTTCATCAGGTAATCCATTGCATTATACCGAAAAGCTTTTACGGCAAATTCCTGGTGTGCCGTAATAAAGATCACATCAGGGTGGAACCCGAATTCATGGTCAAGGAGGTCAAACCCGTTTTCCGCTCCCAGCTGAACGTCCAGGAAGATCAGGCTGGGTCGCAGATCTGAGATCAGTTTTATGGCATTTTGCAGGTTTTCCGCTTCCCCAACGATCTGCAGCCCGGCAAAATTGGCGGAAAGCAGGGAACCAATCAATTTCCGGCTCTGAAATTCATCGTCTACAATAACGACTTTATAATCCATCGGCTGCAGATTTAAGTTTGCAATTCGAAAAGGGATTAGTTAAATATAATCATTATTTGTTAGTGGTACGTTAACCAAAAGTGGACTGATTAATTAAGTGGTTAGGTTGGTTTTTGAAATTTCATAGGGTGTTTTCTGCTATATCGTGTAGTATGCCGCATATCTTTTCATCTTCGGTAGTGCCCATATTCATTACCCGGGTGATGTGTCTTATATAGGGTGCACCATATTTATCCGTAGCACTTTTATGTACTTCGGTAGCAATATGGTTGGCCTTTGCCAATAATTGATTACTCATTTTTTGCGTTTCATTTTTTATTCAAAGTAACACCTCTCCTAAGCCTTCACTCATTGCCCGGGAGGAGACATTACAACAAGGGAGACTAAAAGTCCATCACTATTTATTTACATCTACCAATTGATCATTAGTTAATTCACTACTTTTTATTTTTATGACCATAGCTTTTACAGATGTGCCCCGGGTTGTATTAGGTATATCAATAGTCCTTAAATCACCTGGTTCGAGATTTTCGACTGGGTAAAACTCATTGCTATATATGTTGCCATTGTCAAGAATAATCTGCACTTGAATAATTGCTTTTTGAAAATTTACATCCGGCGTTCGGTTTTGCACATGAATTTTACAATTTGTAATACCACCAAAACCTGGATCGGGATATTCTGGTTTAACAAATAAATAGTTATTAATGTTATTTAATATTTCCTTTTTTCTGCCTTCAATTTCTGCTTGCTCTTTTTGGACTTTTTCTTCTTGGTCTTTAGTAATTTTCTCTTGTTTTAATTTTTCAATTTCCTTTTGTTGCTGTAGTAACACTTGTTTTACACTATCCTTTTGCTTTTGTTCTGCTTTTTTAATTTCATCGTTATTGCAACCAAGAATAAACAAAAAAAAGGCAATCATAATTTTCTTCATACAATGAATTTTAGGTTTTATAAAAATTAACTTTTTCAAACTTTCATTCTACTTGATAGCACCTTTGCGAACTTAACTGGTTTTTTCGTTCCTCACTAACTTTCACTGCAAGGAAAGTTGCATATTCGTATACACAACGTCCCGGCAAAGCACCCACACAATGGGATACATTACTGAAAAAAGTAATTAAATTGACTAACAAAGTAAAAAGCTTTATTTTACACCAGTTTTCATAGGGTACGGATTAAAAACGGGCCTAGGTTTCTACCTGGGCTCTACTTTTTTTATTAATGGAATCTATTAAAATAATCATCAATTTCTCGCCTTAATTCTAATCCTATTCTTTCAAAAATGTCAAGTAGGTCAGTATATGCGCCTTGGCCACCCAGGAAGTCCCAAAACTCAGCTGCAACTTTTAACTCATTATCTAAGTCAAGCATACCTCTCATTGTCCAGCGGTTGTATGGTTGTGGTTCGTAAGGATTGTATGGAATTGCAATAATCGTCTGAACATTTGCATGTGGATTTGCTGCAAGTGTAGTTGCAACCCACTCTAAAAGTGTCCTTTTAAATTCTTTAAACCCTCCAGCATTCGGCTTTGCAGTTTTGATGTCGAACAAGTAAATTGTTCCGTCATACCCAACAATTTTTACATCAACCTTTGTTGGCTTTACGGTTTTCATTTCACCAGTCTGACAAACCGCTCTGATCGCATTTATTTCTTCAGGTTTATTTGGCGAAGAAGTCGCAACTGCAAGTCCATCCATAATGTTTTGAATTACTCGGTGAGCTTCAGATGAAATTTGATTGCCAGCTGTTTTTTGAGATTCAGCACTTGCAAAAGTTGATAACGCTAATGCTTTTGCAACTGGTTCGAAAATGGTTGTTCCAAAGTTTGTATTTAATGAATGAATAAATGAAAACAAAGCCATTCTGTCCTTACCAAGCAGCCTTGTATGAAATGGCATTATTGCTGGCTCAGGATTATAATTTTGAAATTTATGCCTTAAACTGTTTCGTAAAACAGTTTCAACTTGCTGTATTTGTTGTGTGCTCAATGCCATTACGATAGACTTATATTAGCTCTTTCAATGCATAATACCTTTCAAAATCATAATTACCCTTACTATCCAATGGGTTTTTATTGTAAATTTTTGTGAAAGCTTTATCGTTTTCAATCTTCTGAATTATTGTTGAGTTATTGATTATTAGCTCAATTTCAGAATAAAGATACCATTCAGTTAGTTGATCTATATACGCTGGTTTAGTCCTGTTTGCTCCATCACTTAAAAATTGAAATTTCTCTAAAAATGAAGTTGTTGAAACAGTATTTATAATAGCTAAAATTTCTTCCATTGTATTTTCTTGGTCAGAAAGTAAATCCCATAATTCGTTCGCAACTAGAGTTTCATCTGCGGCAAAATATTTATTCATATTTATAATTGAACTAAGAAAACGTGGTTTGTTATGACTCGTAATAGGTTCATCTGCTGGATTTACTGTTGGATCGAAAGGGAAACCGATGTAAAAGTTAATTTGCTTGCCAGGGAAATGATTATATAATGCAGCTTTACCTTCAAGTATTTTTTGCTTTTCACCTTTCATTTCACCCGAATTTGGCTTAACTGATTTAAGTTCTATTGCAATGACACTTGTTGCATCTTCAATAAATACATCAGCAGAAAAATCCATTGCATTTATATCAGCTTCATTATATTTGGCAAATAGTAAAGCGTTTTCCTTTTTAAGATCTGGTGTTGATGTAGTATTGCTTAAGTCAGCAATTATTTTTGCAATATGATCTCTTTGACTTTGTTTTATTAGCAAGTTTCCCAGTCGTTTTGAAGTGTATTCTCTTTTTTCTCCATTACTCAAGTGATGTGAAACGTTTTCAAAAAATGTCATTCCTAATGTACCGCTTAAGCCGTGAAACCAACTACTAAGACTAATAAAAAATGGAATATCTAATACCTTGCCATCCAATTTATCTGAAAAAGCTTTTAAAAAAGATTCATGAAATGGGGCATTTCGATTATTTGAAGCATCTTCCGGGAAACTCTCAAACCTAGTAACTAAAGTCTTAATAACTTCTATTGATATTTTTTCTTTTTGTTTGTTAGATAGTGCCATTAATTTCTTGTATTAATTTTTCAGTTTTTGGATTTGAATAGAACCCTCTTCTTTCAAATAAATATGGTTTAACATTCAGAAGGTTCACTGTCTCTGTGAAAAGACTTAAAGCATTACTGTAATCACCTAGATAATTTAATTTTTCATCTATTGAACGATAGTTATTCTTTTCCAAAAGAATGTCGCATGCCATCAAGATATGCATATCCATTGTTTTTGAAAGCATTGTAATGTTGCCATTGACAAGCAAATGATTAAACCAATACCACAATACACCGCTATAGTAATACTGTATTGGTTCTTGGCCAGAACTATTAAAAATTTTCCCTTCTTTTTGGAATTTTTCAATTACTGATACCGCATTACTTTTCATTTCATGAGGCTTCCTTAAGAATACCGAAATAAATACTCTTGCCAATGTTTCAATATTGACTCTACAGTATGGAGGATTTACATTTGAATGTTGCCCTCTTAATCTTTCAAAATAAATATTAAAAGCTTTTTCTTCTTTTCCTAAATAATAGGTTTCAATTTTTTCATGAAATTCATTTAGTGACTGCAAATCTTTGTCTATCGAATTTTGATTGTTTGCAGCATAAATAATCATCTTTTTAAGGTTATTGTCATTGGTAGAAATTATTTTAGCAACGATTTCAACGTCGTCAATACTATTCTCATCAGCGGATTCTTTATATTTCTTAAAAAGTTCGTTTGTTGTCTGACAACCATTGATTATTCTAGGAAATGTTAATGTAAATTCTTTGTCTTTTACTGGGTGGCGTTCAATTTTATCACAAATAATAGCCAACCCATTGTTTAAGAATGGGAAATAATTTCTTTCGGAAGCTGTGTCTAGTGTTTTTTTGATATCCAAATTAATTGGTGTTGAGCCAATGTAATTTCTAACATTTTCAATAAATAGCTTTTCCTTTAAATTCTTATCCGATGTTAGAATCAATTTTTTTAACTCAGAAAATTTAAGGGTTGCTAAAAGACTTAATTCAACATTTTCAGCAGACGATAAAGGAATATTATTTTCAAATTTCATCTGTATCGAATGGAATTTTGATATTTTTTCATACTCAACTTTTATTTCTTCTTTTTGCAACAAAGAAATTTTCTCTAAAAAACATTTATTTTCAATTTCATTTCTTGAAGTAATTTTTGCCTTTTCTGAATTAATTTTCTCACTACCTACATTATGAGAAGTTCTTGCCGAAAGAAAAAACAAAGATGTGTGAGGTGTTTCTTCTATTCTATCAATGAAATTCCCTGATTCATCAAGCAATTTTTTGTAAATTGTTGAATATGGCTCAATTTCAATAACTCCTGTCAGAAACTTCACAACTTCATCAGTAAAAGCACTAAATTTTTGCTCTTCAAAACTGCTTTTTGTTGTAGATTGAATAAATCCAATTTTAATTTTGATTGCTTCAGTCGGACCGAATTTACCCAAATCAGCTTCTTCTGTTACTAATCTGTTATTGACAATAATAACAATTCCGTCAATACCTTGTGCTTTATTAGTTGATACTGATTTTATATTGTCAAGTTCTTCTTCTAATAATGTAGATGCAATAACATAATTACCAAAATCTTCAAAAACGTCATCATCATTTGTATCCGTCCTTGTTATGCCGAATTTCTTTGCAAACTCATTAATTTTTGCATTTAATCCAATATCAAACTTTTGTGCCATTATTCTATATTTTTTTTAAATGAAAAATTATCTCAGCATAGGCACCCTTATCTTTTTCAGTTCGGTTTAATACTGGCCGCTTATATTGATTTACTATTTGCATACCCGCATTCTCTGCTATTGTCGGATACATATTGTATTTGTCGTTTGCCACAAGGAAAATATCATAATCTTCAACAAGAAATTTCTTGACATTATTCAATACATCACTCAAACCTTGAATGTAGCTTTGTTTTGCTTCTTTACCTTGTCCTTTAAAAAGCGGACCAATTTCTAGTTCATCTTTGCGTTCAAAACCAAACAAATCATAAGCATATGCATGTTGTTCGTGATAGTCTATTAACCCAACATATGGTGGTGATGAAAATATACCTTTGATTTTTTGCTTCTTGACAAGTTTTGCAAAATCAGGATTGAGTTTTTTTAATCCGTCTATAATGTCAATGTTTCTACTGTCGCCAGTTAAACAAGTGTGGAATGTATCTTTTCGGAGTTTGTTGTATTCAGCTAATCTTTTTACCGTGTCTTTGGAATACGTTTCCCACCATTTGAGAATAGAAAAAAGCGGCTTACACATTTTTCCATGTTTACCACAGTAGTAAGTTGCAGTTATTGGTTCAAGTAATGTTGCTAAATCAGCATGTGTAGTCGCTCTGCAACTTCTTATTGTTCTACTAAGTATAACACTAATAATTTTTTGTGTGTCAGTATCTTTAATTTTTTTGATTTCATCAAATACAAATTGAATTTCATCCCGTATGTGTTGAGTATACCATTTATCAAGGAATGAATCTTCTTTATCTTGACGTAGTTTTATTTTATATTCCTTAACCAGCTTGTTGAATACTGGCAAAAATTCTTTTTCCTTTTCTTCTCCATAAGTATTTTCATCAATTTCCTTACGTTTAACCTTATATTTATATTCAGGAGCTGGGAAAAACTTGTTGTTAAAAACATACAACTCTTTTAAAAGTCTGTCTTCAAATTCAAGTGTTTTATGGTCAGCCAAAAATGATTTTAATGCCTTAGAAATTCTGTCTATTTCAGTCTGAACATCAACAAGGTTATATTTTGTGACTTTACAATTACCAATCAGTGCATTGAAAGAAGAAACATCATTTCCAACAGCATGTATACCTAACTCACAAGCCTGAACCATTGTTGTCCCGCTTCCGGAGAACGGGTCATAAACAATATCACCACGCTTGAAATACACTTCCTTTTTGAATTTGTCAGTGTGATTGTCTAGAAAATATTCAACTAATTGAGGAATGAATTTCCCTTTGTATGGATGAAGTCGGTGTACGTGTTTTGTAGTTTCAGCTTCTTTGTATTGCTCAAACGATAAAGCCCAATTTAAGTCTTCGCCGAGCTGCTCTTTCCATTCCTCTTGCCGGGATTTCTTTTGATCTTTATAGTATTCAACCAATTCTTCTTTAAGAACCTGAGTAGAACCATTATCTCCTATTCTTTTTACCCTACCATATTGGATAAGGTATGAAATGTTGGAAGTAGTAACATTTTTGTCCAGGTATTTTGATGCCCATTGGCTAGCCTCTTTAATAGTAAGCAGTTCTTTTTTCTTCATATAAGTGATATTTACTAACAAATTTAGTAAATACTTTTTCTTAAATACTAATTTATTTCGCTATATTAATTTCGAAAGTAAATAAAAGATCCATGATACCAATATTTCTAAGGCATTATAAGCAGACACAATTGGCACCTGGCTCGTGAACTGTTGTTCAATCATCATCAGCAGTGCATATTTTGAGCGGATTCCTCTCCCGATCAATCGGGATCGGAATGACGCCTTGATTTAACACCGTCATGTCGAACGCAGTGAGACATCTGCCGGGTATGCGTACTATTGTTCCATCATCAGCGGCAGTATAAATCTTTGGCAGATTGCCACGTCGTCGTACCTCCTCCTCGCAATGACGGGAAGGGTGGGAACCGCCCAACAGATTATCTCTGAAGAAAGTGCATAAAACAAAAAACCCCAGCATTACTGCCAGGGTTTTAAAGCTTGTGGTGTGGGGCGGGATCGAACCGCCGACACAAGGATTTTCAGTCCTTTGCTCTACCGACTGAGCTACCGCACCGCTTTGAATATCCAATATCGAACAAGGAATGTTGAATATTGAATTGGGCTGCAAATATAGAGGGAATTCACATAAAATCCACAACTAATTACAAGATTCTTTTGCTAGTTACCGAACACTCCCAGGAATTTAATCCGCATGATTTTCAACTGTTCCCAGCTAAAATTTCCATCAGCTAATTCTTCCTGTGCTACCTGTAATGAGGAGGTTTCACAACCTTTGAAATAATCAATTATTTCTTCCTGTTCATACTCATCCAGCATTTCATCAATAGCATAATCAAGGTTGAGTTTGGTGCCACTGGCAGCAATGGTTTCCATTTCTTCCAGCAGTGTGTTCAGGTTAAGATCTTTGTTTTTAGCAATGATTTCGAGCGGTATCTTCTTATCTACGTTTTGAATGATATAAATTTTATTGTTGCTCTTGTTAGCCACACTCTTCATAATAAAATCATCCGGGCGGGTAATATCATTTTCTTCCACGTAAGCCGCAATCATTTCAATAAAAGGTTTGCCATAACGCAAAGCCTTTCCTTTGCTCACACCCTGTATTTTTTCCAGCTCTTCCATAGTGGTAGGATACATGGTGGCCATATCCTCTAATGAAGATTCCAGGAAGATGACAAATGGAGGAAGATTTTTTTGTTTGGATACTTTTTTACGCAGCTCTTTCAGCATCTCCAGTAACTTCTCATCGGCCGCACCAGCTCCGGCCGCACCAGCACCATCTTCATCGTCATCTTCATTCGCATCTTCATAGAGATTATTGAGAACGATTTTGAAAGATTTTGGTTTTTTCAGAAAATCCTCTCCTTTTTTTGTCATCTTCAGCAAACCATATTCTTCAATGTCTTTTGATATCAAATCTTCCAACAAAAGCTGACGAACCAAAGAATTCCAGAAATGCTCCGGCTGGTCGTTACCCTGTGCAAACACCGGTAAACCATCATGACGATACATCTGTATTTGCGGCGTCATTCTTCCCACAATCATATTCACTACATAATCCGTTGGGAAACGTTCATCCAGTGCTTTGATTGTTTTTAATACAATCACGGCATGGTCTTTTGCTTCGATCTTTTCTTTAGGATTTAAACAGTTGTCGCAATGACCACAACTTTTACCGGCATCGTACTCTTCACCAAAATAACTCATCAATACTTTACGGCGGCAAACACCTGTTTCAGCAAAAGCTACTGTTTCCTGGATTAACTGGGAACCTACTTCTCTTTCGCTAAGCGGTTTATCTTTTAAGAACAGTTCTAATTTAGAAACATCTTTATGTGAATAGTAAAGAATACATTTTCCTTCCATTCCATCCCGGCCGGCACGACCGGTTTCCTGGTAATAGTTTTCAATACTCTTGGGGATGTTGAAGTGAATTACAAAACGGATATCGGGCTTATCAATACCCATTCCGAAAGCGATGGTAGCTACAATCACCTGCACATCTTCATTCAAAAACAAATCCTGTCTTTCTGCTCTCAGTTTACTATCCAATCCCGCATGATAAGCAACCGCTTTTACTCCATTCGCCATTAAAATATCAGCCAGCTCTTCGGTTGTTTTACGGTTAAGGGTATAGATGATACCGCTCTTGCCCTTGCTCTGAGTAATAAAGCGAACAATACTTTTAATCGTTTGCTCTTTCTTAATCTTGGGTTGTATTTCGTAATAAAGATTAGGACGGTTGAAAGAAGAAATATAAATATTGGGGTTGCGTAAATCCAGGTTCTTTACTATATCACTTTGTACTTTGGGAGTAGCAGTAGCCGTTAACGCAATTACGGCAGCATTGGGACTTATCTGGTCCATCATCTCTCTCAGTCTCCTGTACTCCGGCCTGAAATCATGTCCCCATTCTGAAATACAGTGTGCTTCATCTACAGCGAAGAAGGATATTTTTAAGTCAGAAAAGAATTCAAGGTTCTCCTGTTTGGTTAATGTTTCAGGAGCTACGTACAGCATTTTTGTTTTGCCGCCCAGCAAATCATCGTGTACTTCTTTTATTTCTTTTTTAGTTAAAGTAGAATTTAAGAAATGTGCCACATCATCTTTACTGCTGTAACTGCGAACCAAATCCACCTGGTTTTTCATCAGGGCAATTAATGGAGAAACGATGATGGAAACCCCTTCGCTCATAATAGCCGGTAACTGGTAACATAAACTTTTACCACCACCGGTGGGCTTAATAACAAAAGTATCTTTACCGGCAAGGATGCTTTGAATAACTGCTTCCTGGTTGCCTTTGAATCCTTCAAAGCCAAAATGTTCCTGCAAAGCTTCGTGGAGTTGCTTACTCGTATAAAGGTTAGCTGTTTTTACACCAGTTGATTTAGTGGTTGTTTCTTTTACTTTTTTGGCAGCTGCTGGTTTTGCTTTTGCTGCCGCTTTCTTTGTTGATGTTGCCATTTATTAATACGTTTTCTGCTGGCACTAAATAGTAGCCAATGTTTAAATACCTGTTTAAGGTCACGGGTGTGAAGAGGGTTGAAAAATCTGTGGTGGATCCCTTACGCACCGTTCAGTCTCACTTCTTAGCAGTTGTTTTCCTGAAAAAGGACTGCGAATTTACTTTAAAACTGCCAGAAAACCCAATCGAATCTGTTATTAACCGTCAGTTCGTAAGCCGCAGCGGACAATGATTTGGCCGTTTTGGTTATTTTTCTTCCGCACCGTCTATTAAAATAGATATTTTTGCCCATTAAATGATGAACAATTTGTCCACGATAGATACTCGCTCTGTTGCAATTAATACCATTCGGCTTGAAGCGGAAGCCGTGGCCTCATTAGAAAAGCTGGTAGATGATAGTTTTGAAAAAGCGATTGAAGCCATTCGCAGTTCAAAAGGCAGGTTAGTTATAAGCGGTATTGGTAAAAGTGCCATTATTGCCCAGAAAATTGTGGCTACCTTAAACTCAACCGGCACACCAGCTATATTTTTACATGCAGCAGATGCAATTCATGGTGATTTAGGGATGGTGCAACAGGAGGATGTGGTTTTGATCATCAGCAAGAGTGGTGAAAGCCCTGAGATAAAAGTGCTGGTGCCTTTAATAAAAAATTTTGGCAATATATTAATTGGAATGGTGGGGAACACCCAATCTTTCCTGGCCACTAACAGCGATATTATTTTAAACACAACCGTTGAGCAGGAGGCTTGTCCCAATAACCTGGCACCTACCAGCAGCACCACAGCCCAATTGGTAATGGGTGATGCATTAGCGGTTACATTAATGGAGATGAATGGTTTTGGCAGTGATGATTTTGCCAAATTTCACCCCGGGGGAATGCTGGGTAAAAAACTTTATTTAAGAGTAGCCGATTTATACAAGCAAAATGAAAAACCTGAAGTAAATGCAGAGGCAGATATTAAACAGGTTATTGTGGAGATGACGAAAAAAAGATTGGGAGCAACGGCCGTAATGGAAAACAAAAAGTTACTGGGCATTATTACCGATGGAGACCTGCGCCGTATGCTGGAGAAAGGAATTGCTTTTGATAAAGTAACTGCAAAAGATATTATGAACCCGAATCCTAAAACGATTGAAGCAGATGAATTAGCCGTGGATGCACTGGATAAGATGCGGAGCAATGACATTTCCCAGTTGGTGGTATTGAATAGGGGAGAGTATGACGGAGTGTTGCATTTACACGATTTGATTCGGGAAGGTTTGATATAACCATTTTGTTTATTTATATTGCGCCACAAAAAAAATCCAATAAATCCATTTTTTATTACCATGAGAAGCCTTCTTTTCATATCAATACTTATTATAACATTAGGCCTTAGCTCCTGCAAAAATTTTTTCAGCAAAGACATATTAGATAAAGAAATTTCCCCAAGGGAAATGAAAGATGATTATGATTTATATCGTAACATACTGGAAAAGGCGCATCCGGGTTTATATGAATATCATTCAAAGTTTGAGATCACCAATTTGTTTGACAGCATTCGGCAAACGATAACACAGGACATCAGCAAAAGAGAATTTTATAATAAGCTGGTGTATATAGCCGATCGCATTGGTTGTGCACACACAGCGGTTTATTTGTCAGAAGCGGATAACCGCAGCCTGGATAATAAGCGGTTCTTTTTTCCACTCAATTTAATTTATATCGAAAACAAACTTTGTGTAAATGCATCGGGAGATGATTTGCCATTGGGAAGTATTATTATATCTGTAAACGGAATACCGGCAGATAATATTTTACAGGAAATGCTTAGCTACCATACTACTGATGGGTTTATTACCAAACCAAAGTATAAAATGGCAGCAGAAAATTTTGCCTATAATTATTACCTGCACTTTGGCGGCAGTGAAAACTTTGAAGTAAAGTACAAACTGAATAACAATGCCAAAATACAAACAGTACTGTTAAACGCAATTAGTCGTAAAAGATTACTGGAAAAATCATCCCACCAGTTTTATTATGACGCTAATGATTATGATTATGATTTTAATGTGAATGATTCCCTTGGCGTAGCATTTATGACCATTCGTACCCTGGACTTCAGCAGCAACAGCCGGGATAAAGTGTTCAATAATTTTATGAACAATTCTTTCAGGCTGCTTAACTCCAATCCTTCTATTAAAAATTTAATTATTGACCTCAGGGAGAATAACGGGGGTAATTATAAAAACTGTTTCTTGTTGTATTCTTATTTAACCAACCGTAGCTTCCGGGAATTTGATACGGCATGGGTAAAATTCAATGCGGTACCCTATGCTAATTATACGTCTGATAATTTCAGAAGCGGTGAATGGGATGAAGTGGAAGATATCATTAAAGAAGATTTTAAAAAAGACAGTGCAAGCCTTCACTTTCTCACACCAGAAAAAAACGAATGGTGGAAACCTAATAAAAACCGGTTTAGCGGAAATGTATTTTTAGTAACCAATTCATCTGTATCCTCAGCCGCTGCATATTTAGCCGCACTACTTTATAATGAAGGAAGAGCAACTGTTGTGGGAGAAGAAACAGAGGGGGGTTATTACCGTCACAATGGTTTTCATTTGTTAGAATATGAATTACCCAATACCAAAATTGGTTTTTCATTTTCAATAGCGAATGTAAAACACTCATTACCCGGGAAATTTAATGAGCCGGTAGGCCGGGGTGTTATACCTAACCGGATTGTACCATCTACTTACAAAGATTTTCTTGAGAATAATGATACCCAGCTCCAGTATATCATTGATAGTTTGATAAAGAAATAATTGCCTGTCAATATACTCACTTATATTTGCCTCCAATAAGACAGGTGCAATGAATAAGAACCACTTTGTGGCCATCATGGCAGGAGGAATCGGAAGCCGCTTCTGGCCAATGAGCCGTCAAAATTTCCCCAAACAATTTTTAGATATACTGGGTACCGGCAAAACACTGGTACAGGATACATATGCCCGGTTTGCCAACTTTATACCCGGTGAAAATATTTACATTGTTACTTCTGCAGAGTATAAAGAGATTGTAAAAAAGCAAATACCACAGTTAGCGGAAGAAAATATTTTATGCGAACCCAGCCGTAAAAACACAGCGCCTTGTATTGCTTATATCGCTTATAAACTCCAGCAAAAACATCCCAAAGGAAATTTAATTTGTGCCCCGGCCGATCATTTAATAACAGACACTACAGCGTTTACTAAAGTTTGCCTGGAAGCACTCAACTTTGTAAGCAAGCATAATGCACTTATTACATTAGGTATAAAACCTTCTTATCCCAACACCGGTTATGGATATATACAACACGAGCAGTACCCCGTGAGTGATAATGTATATAAAGTAAAAACCTTTACTGAAAAACCTAATCTTGAACTGGCGCAGACCTTTATTGCCAGTGGTGATTTTTTATGGAATGCGGGCATCTTTGTATGGCAGGTACAAAATATTATAAAAGCATTTGAAAAATATTTGCCCGAGATGGCCGAGGTATTTACTGCTGAAAAAAATCTTTTCAATACTGCGGAGGAAAAAGAAGCAATCGAACGGGTTTACCCTCAATGCACCAATATCTCTATCGATTTTGGGGTAATGGAAAAAGCAGATAATGTATATATCATTCCTTCTTCTTTTGGCTGGAGCGACCTGGGCACCTGGAACAGTGCATTTGAAAATATGCCGAAAGATTATTTTGATAACGCTGTTAGCGGCAATCATGTTATTGTTTTTGATAGTAACAAAAACATGATTCATGCAGAAAAAAATAAACTGGTATTATTACAGGGGCTGGAAGATTTTATTATAGTAGACACCAAAGATGTATTGCTCATCTGCAAAAAAGATAAAGAACAGGAGATTAAAGAATATGTAGCGGAAGTGAAACGGAATAAGGGAGAGAAGTATTTATAACTAATTTTTATTATTCACAAACTGGAAAGGCTTTAGTTCCCGCTGGCGGAGTACACGGGCAATTAAATGTGGCTTTGTAACCAAAGCAAACCGGTTAAGGTCAATTATTTCTGTTGCGATGCAAAGGTTTTCCATTGTTTCTACATGAAAGAGCATTTCATGAAGCTTTTCCACTTCGGCATCAATGGAATGTGGGATAGTTGATTGATTCCTTATCAGTACCAGTAAATCTCTGTGCTGCTTTCTCATTGCTAAAACGGTTGCTGAATTATCTTACATTTTCACAAGGGCACCCTCTTTTAGAACCTCCAAAAGGGTTCCTGGTAGAACCGCAACTGCTTACTACCACAACTAACAAAATAATGTATAAGATGTTCAGGGTTTTTTTCATATTGATATATTTGGCTTTCATAAGATAAAACGAACAACTAATATAATTATTTTTCCGTCACAAACAGTATTGCAATTGACCAATCATAAAAAAGATAGTGCAAAAACCATTTTAGTTGCTCCGCTCAGCTGGGGCTTGGGCCACGCCACCCGCTGTATCCCCCTGGTTCATGAACTATTAGCTCAAAATATTCAAGTTATAATTGCCGGGGATGGTCACGTTGCTGCTTTATTAACAATGGAATTTCCCCAACTGCCTGTAATACCTCTCAAAAGCTTTGCCATAAAATACCCGGCTGAAAAAAAAAGTTTCTTTTTTAATATGTTATGGCAGTTACCCGGGGCCATGTTATCAATTTACCGTGAAAAAAGGTGGTTGGCGGGGGCGATAAAGAAGTATAATATTGATGCCGTAATTTCCGATAACCGTATGGGGCTTTATAATGCGGGGATTCGTTGTGTATATATTACACACCAGCTTGGTATAAAAACAGGAAAGGGCAAATGGGCCGATAAAATAGCCCGGCGATTACATTATCATTTTATCAATCAATTCAATGAATGCTGGGTGCCGGATTTTGAAGGCGAACAAAACCTGGCCGGTGAATTATCTCATCCTGCTCAAAAGCCGGCAGTACCGGTAAAGTATATTGGTGCTTTATCAAGATTGGAACAAATGCAGGAAACAACAAAACAATACGACTATTTAATTATTCTTTCAGGTCCCGAGCCACAGCGTACCATTTTTGAAAATATTCTGCTGAAACAGATTCCGTACGTGGAAGGGAAATTTTTATTGGTAAGGGGATTACCCGAATCCTCTTCAACCATTCAGTCATCTGTAAATACAACAGTAGTAAATCATTTAACTGCTGCAGAATTGAATAAAGCGGTTCAATCATCTTCTTTAGTCATCAGCCGTAGTGGTTATACTACGCTAATGGATCTTTTTAAATTAAATAAAAATGCCATTTTAGTTCCCACCCCCGGTCAGCCGGAACAGGAGTATTTAGCCAATCATCTTGCAACACAAAAATTATTCTATATAACCCGCCAGGAAAATTTTGATTTGCAGCAAAGTATTGAGGCTGCAGTAAAATTGAAATCAAATAATCTTTCATACTCCATGTATTTATATAAACCTGTTCTTGAACAATTTGTTTTATCCCCTAATAATGGAAAATAGTATAATTTCCGCTTATCAAGTTTTATAAACATTCGGCGGCTATTTCAGAAAGTTCTGATAAATTTAGCCGTCCTATCTTCTATTTATAAATCAAATTAATTGACATGAGAAAATTGCTTTTACTGTTGCTGCTGGCAGGATTATTTTCTTCCGCAACGGCACAGGAAACGTTCTTCACTAACGGCGTGGCCGACAAGCGGGAAGGCTGTTATGCTTTTACCAATGCCACTATTGTAAAAGATGCACAAACTACTTTAACGAATGCTACATTGATTATCCGGCAGGGAAAAATTGTTGCCATAGGTAATAATGTTTCTATTCCTGCAGATGCGGTGCTGGTTGATTGTAAGGATAAATACATCTATCCTTCATTCATCGACATTTATAGTGATTATGGCATTGCTATTCCACAAAGGACAGGCGGTGGCGGCGGCGGTTTTTTTGGTACGGTTCAAATGACCAATAATCAAAAAGGTGCTTATGGCTGGAACCAGGCACTGAAAGCAGATGTGGAAGGATATAAATTGTTTGTTACCGATGATGGAAAAGCAAAACCACTTCGTGATATTGGGTTTGGAACAGTGCTCACTCACCAGAAAGATGGTATTGCAAGAGGAACTGGTGCTGTTGTAACACTGGCCAATGAAAAAGAAAACTTAGTGATCGTAAAAGAAAGAGCCAGCAATAATCTTTCTTTCAGCAAGGGAACATCTACTCAATCATATCCCGGTTCTTTAATGGGTGTTATTGCTTTGTTGCGTCAAACTTACCTCGATGCACAATGGTATAAAAACAATCCTTCAGCTGAAGGGGTGAATATTACTTTACAATCATGGAACAACAACCAGGGCTTACCACAAATAATGGATCCTGCTAATAATAATGATGTGTGGATGCTGTTAAGGGCCGACAGGATTGCGAAAGAATTCGGCACACAATACATCATAAAAGCTACCGGTAAAGAATACCAGCGTATTAAAGAAGTGGCCGCAACAAAATCTCCACTCATCGTTTCATTAAATTATCCGGCTGCACAGGATATAGACGATCCCAATGATGCAAGATTAATTTCATTAGCTGATTTAAAACATTGGGAAATGGCTCCTTCTAATGCTGCAGCTATTGAAAAAGCAGGCATTAATTTTTGTTTAACCACAGCAGATTTAAAAGATACCAAAACATTCTGGGCTAATCTCCGCAAAGCAATGGAATATGGATTAACTGAAAAAGCTGCAATGGAAGCGTTAACAAAAAATCCCGCAACATTATTAGGTGTGTATGACAAAGTTGGAAGCTTAGATGCTGGTAAACTGGCTAACTTCTTAATTACCTCCGGTCCACTGTTCAGCGATAAAACAACCATTCTTCAAAACTGGGTGCAGGGAGATAAATATGGAGTAAAAGAAGATGTGTGGTACAATATTGCCGGTAATTATAATCTGAATCTTTCCGGTGCAAAAGCTGCAACTTATAATCTTGAAGTAAAAAATAATTCCTCTGCCAGTGTTATTGCTGCTGATACAGTAGAAGTGAAATTTAATTATGATGGTAAATCGGTTAAATTCAGTTTTGCTCCCGAAAAGAAATCAAAGAAAAATATCCGCTTCAGTGGTTTTAATAATAACGGTGTGTGGAATGGTACTGCTGAAGATGCGGATGGAAATAAATACCTGTGGACAGCTTCCTTATCCAAAACGGCCGTTGCTAAAGCAGACAGTGTAAAAACAAAGGCTGCACCTGTTATTGGAAAAATTACCTATCCCTTTGTTGCTTTTGGTAATGAAACATTGCCTCAGCAGGAAAACATCTTAATTAAAAACGCTACGGTATGGACCAGTGAAGCAGAAGGAAAATTAGAAAATACCGATGTACTGGTGAAAGGCGGAAAGATTGTTCAGATAGGAAAGAATTTATCGGATGCTTCTGCCAAAATAATTGATGGAACCGGTAAACATTTAACAGCCGGTGTTATTGATGAACACTCACACATCGCATCTGTTTCCACTAATGAAGGCGGACAATCAGTAACAGCTGAAGTAAGAATGGGAGATAATATTGATCCGGAAGACATCAATATTTATCGTCAGTTGAGTGGTGGTGTTACTACTTCTCATATCCTGCATGGTTCAGCAAACACCATCGGCGGACAAACACAGCTCATTAAACTCCGTTGGGGTGCTGATGATGAAGGAATGAAGTTTAAAGGGGCAGATCCTTTTATCAAATTTGCATTGGGCGAAAACGTAAAACGTACGGCCTTATTAAACCAGGCAAATGTTCGCTATCCAGATACAAGGATGGGTGTTGAACAGGTGCTGATGGATGCATTCACCAGGGCAAAAGAGTATGAGAATAATTTAAAGGCAGCAGAAGCCAATAATAAGATCAAAGGCGCCAAACCAATGTATGTGAGAAGAGATTTGGAATTAGATGCATTGGTGGAAATCATGAACAAAAAACGGTTCATCACCTGTCACTCTTATATCGCCAGTGAAATTACTTCTACGATGAGAGTAGCTGAGAAGTTTGGTTTTAATGTAAACACCTTCACTCATATTTTGGAAGGATATAAAGTGGCTGATAAAATGAAAGCACATGGTGCTAATACTTCTACATTCTCTGACTGGTGGGCATACAAACTGGAAGTACAGGATGCCATTCCTTATAATGCTTATATCATGAATGCTGTGGGGTTAAATGTTTGTATTAACAGTGATGACGCAGAGCAGGCACGCCGCTTAAACCAGGAAGCAGCCAAAAGTGTGAAGTATGGTGGTATGAGTGAAGAAGATGCGTTGAAGATGGTAACTATCAACCCTGCCAAAGCATTACATGTGGCCGATAAAACAGGAAGTATTAAAGTAGGTAAAGATGCTGACCTGGTTTTGTGGAGCGATAATCCATTAAGTATTTATGCAAAATCATTATACACTATTGTGGATGGTACTATTTATTTTGACAGGGAGAAAGATGCAGCTATGCGTAAGCAGGTTGCCGCGGAGAGAACAAGACTCATCAACAAAATGGCCGGTGAAAAGAAAGAAGGAAGACCAACTGCTCCGTTTTCACCCAGCTATAAATTCGTAAGCACCTGTGGTGACGATCATATGCATAAACTGGGATTGCTGGAAGTAACGGAGGACAATAATTAATGGTGAACAAACAAAACTTATTACAATGAAAAAAATAATAAATGGATTAATGATGCTGTTGCTGGTTTCAGCAGTTCATGGGCAGGAAACTATTTATCCTGCACCGGCAGCAAAAGGAACATCGTATATAAAGGGTGGCACGGTACATGTTGGCAACGGCCAGGTACTGCAGAATGCCACTATTAAAATCACAGACGGAAAAATTGAAAGTGTTGGTACTGATATCAGCATTCCTGCCGGCGCTAATGTGGTGGACGCAACCGGTAAACAAGTTTATCCCGGGTTGATATTACCCGGTTCACAATTAGGAATTCAGGAGATTGGGGGCAATGCGGTGAGGGGCAGCAATGATTTCCAGGAAATGGGTGAATACAATCCGAGTGTTCGTTCTATTGCAGCGTACAATGCCGATTCAAAAATAACCAACACCCTTCGTGCCAATGGAATTTTACTGGCCGAAACGGTTCCGGTTGGTTCATTAATTGCCGGTACTTCTTCTACTGTACAATTGGATGCGTGGAATTATGAAGATGCAGCTTATGCTTTAGACCATGGAATGCATTTGTATATGCCGGGCTTATTACCAAGAACAGGAAGATTTGCTGCTTTCTTTGGTCCGCAGCAGGGAGATCCGTTAAAAGATGGATTGGAAAAAATTGAAGGCGTTAAAAACTTCTTCCGGGAAGCCAAAGCTTATTTAGCCAATACCGGAACAAAAGCCACCAATTTAAAATTAGAAGCAACCAAAGGATTGTTTACGAAGAAACAAAAACTTTTTATTCATGCAGATGAAGTAAAACAAATGATGCTGGCCATTGATTTTGCCAAAGAGTTTGGTTTTGATGTAGTAATAGTTGGCGCCAGTGAAAGCTGGCAGATAGCTGACCTGCTCAAACAAAACAATTTATCGGTTATTCTTACACAGGAACATAGTTTACCCACATTAGATGATGATGATGTGGATCAGCCATACAAAACAGCGGCTGCTTTACAAAAAGCAGGTGTAACCTTTTGTTTAAATGATGATGACGGACAAAACCGTGGCCGTAATCTTCCTTTTAATGCCGGTACGGCTGTTACCTATGGTTTAACTAAAGAAGAAGCATTAACGGCCATTACACTAAGTGCCGCTAAGATCCTGGGTATTGCAGACAGAACCGGTTCTATTGAAGCTGGCAAAGATGCGAATATCGTTATCAGCACCGGTGATATTTTAGATATGCGTACTTCCATCGTCACGAATGCCTGGATTCAGGGCAGAGTGATCAACTTAAGCAGCAAGCATACGCAGTTGTTTGAAAGATATAAGTACAAGTATAATATCAAATAAGATTGTTTTACTTTCTTAAATTTTTAAAAGAAAAGACTTGCATTCGCAAGTCTTTTCTTTTTCCCATGCTGTTGTTGGTCAGGCGGTCAGCCATAGCATTGCCCTAAGCAGTATAATTCTTCTCCACATATTGATAAAGATTAAAAGATTCATCTTTCATCTGCTCCTCAATGTCTTCCTTCAATTGGTGCTTATCAACGCCTTTCATTCTTTTGGTTTGAATTAACTGGTAAGCTTTCTCGGCAAGCAAATATGTTTTTCTTTCATTGCTGAGATGTAATTGCTGGTGCTGTATAATTTTATTCATCAATTCTTCAATACCCGTTTGAGTGGAAGCAATGGTTTTAACCACCGGTATTTCATAATGGCGGTTGCTGAAGGATGGTGCCAGCATTTGGCGCAGGTTTTTTACAAACATATCAGCATCGGGCCGGTCGCTTTTGTTTACTACGAATATATCGGCTATTTCCATCAGTCCGGCTTTCATTGTTTGAATTTCATCACCCGCTTCGGGAACTACTACCACCACCGTTGTATCAGCTAATCCGGCAATCTCTACTTCGCTTTGTCCCACGCCAACGGTTTCTACAATAATGTAATCAACAGGAGCTGTTTTTAAGATATCAGTTATCTCAATGATCTTGGGATGCAGTCCACCTAACGAACCTCTTGTAGCTAATGAACGGATGAATACGCTGGGATGATTATACCAGTTACTCATGCGTATTCTGTCGCCCAGCAAAGCGCCTAAGTTGAAAGGAGAAGATGGATCCACACATAACACTGTTACCTTTTTATTTTGCTTTACAATTTCACTAATCAATCCATCAACCAACGTACTCTTGCCGGCACCGGGAGGTCCGGTAATACCAATCACCGGAATGGAAGAGGAGGGCAAGCGTTGTAAGAAGTTTTCGTAACCTTCAAATTCATTTTCGGTAAGCGTAATAGCTCTTGCCAGTGCTTTTACATCGCCATGCTTTATATCATAAAGTAATTGTTGCCACATAGTAATTGAAGAAAAGCTGCATTTGCAGTAAAACAAAAATAGAGTAAACTGTACAAAGTATCATTCCGCTTTATTCTTCCGGCCGGCAGCAAAGCCAATAACCCATGCATGAAGGAATACGCCATACTGCATATTGATAGTGCTTTCCACTAAACAGGTTAAAGCTATAATTAATGTCCAGCTAAGCAATGCTTTGTTTTTTTCTTTAAAGAAAATTAATACCGGGTACAATAACCATAATGAAAATAAGATCAGTCCAATCAATCCTGCACCCATCCACCAGAATAAAAACTGGTTAAATGGCCATCCATATTTAATAACAGTTCCGGGATATTGTAATTGAAACTCCTGCTGCAATACAGCAGGTACATTGTTCCAGCCCACATTCGTGCGGTGCTTTTCATTAATCGTTTTCCAGGCTGCATTATTAATGGAGCGGCGGGCACCGTCAGAAAAATCAGGACTGTATTTATCTGCCGGGTAAGCTTTCCAGTCGTAAATAGTATAGTTTACTTTTTGTTCAACTGTTGGAATAAGTTTATAGGACGCAAAAGCAAAAATCAACAGCAATAAAAATCCACCCAGCAGCTGTTGCCATTTTAAATTACCAATAGCATAAATGATCATTAGGATGAGCAAAGCAACCCATGCACTGCGAACAGATAAAAACACAATTACCAGCGAAAGAATGATGATAAGTATATTTTGTATTTTTTTTTCAAAAAACTTTTCATACAGCAACGGAATTAAGCCGCTGCATACAAATATTCCATACCGTATATGATCGTTGCTCATAAAGGTGGGAAGTGATTGCCCTTCTTTATACCGGTGAAATGCTTCATTTATATGTGATACATACCAACCTAAAGGATAAAGCAGGCTTACAAAAACAGTAACTACCCAAATTATTCCCAGCTGTTTTCGTTGCCCGGAATCAAGACTTGCATTAAACAGGATTAACGCCGGGTATGCGGTAAGCGTTAAAAGATAATCAAGGTCAATAGATGTATGAATGCCTGTTTGGTAAATTCCTAATCCAAACAATACCAAGGGAACAAAACTCCATACAACAAATGAAGAGAATTTATTTCCGTTTTCAAGAAGGGAGATGATTCCATAAAGTGCAGCCACTCCTTCTGCCATTGACAATAAAGCACGGCTGAACAATAACCCGCCTAATAACAGTAAGACAATAATTATTGGCAAATTTCTTTTTAAAGCTGAAAAAGTAATCATTACAATATTTTACTGCTGCAACTAAAGATATTGATTCCTTTTTAAGCAAATTTTCTTTTATGAGTATTTCAAACCCTTACGGGTTTAAAATTTATGATACCGGTGATGCTTAGGTGAGAATTGTATGCATAGAACGGCCATTTGCCTTTTGTTTATTATTTTATGCGGCAAAAATCATATTATTAAATCAGTATCTTAATTTTGGAGGATATTGTTGCAGGAAAATTTGTATACGGCACCAATATTTTCAAAAAAAGTTAGATGACCAAGCTAAATTTACCATGTTCTTTAATAATTACCACGTATAATTGGCCTGCAGCGCTGGACAAGGTTTTACAAAGTGTGTTGTGGCAAACTATACTTCCCCGTGAAGTTATTATTGCAGATGATGGAAGTAAAGACGAAACAAAAGAGCTGGTAGCAACAATCAGCAATAATTTCCCTGTTCCCATAATTTGGGTGTGGCATGAAGACGATGGTAAAAGAAAAACCCGCATTAATAATATCGCTATTTCAAAATCAACCACAGATTATCTCATTTTCATTGATCATGATATTCTTTTGCATCCAAATTTTATTGAAGATCACCTTCAGGTAGCAGAGCCAGAATATTTTTTGAACGGAAGCCGGTTTTTAATAAATGAATCATCAACGAACGAATTGATGCAAAAGAAAATCATTACGCCTGAGGACCTGAAACAATTGAAGGGTAAAAATGCCTTAAACAGAAAAAGAATTCCCTATTTAATGAAATTGCTGGCACATCATTATCAAACAAAAGGAGTAGATAATTTTAAAGTAAGGGGCTGCAATATGTCATTCTGGAAAAAAGATTTAATTGCTGTGAATGGATTTGATGAATCCTATAAAGGATGGGGAAGGGAGGATAGTAATATTGCCGCAAGATTATATTACAGTGGCATCCATAAAAAATCACTAAAGTTTGGTGGCATTGCCTATCATCTGAATCATAAAGAAGCGAACAAAAAAGATGATGATGTTTATATGGAAATGCTCTTAAGCTCTATCCATAATAAAGAAACATGGGCTGAGACCGGGCTTAACCAGCATATGCAATAATTAAAAATGATCCTTACCAAAAAAGTTAAATGATCCGGTAGTTTTTGAAACTAAAAGGGCGAATGCCTGTCTTTTTCTCAAACCAGTATAGCAGGCGGTTTTTTAAAGAGAAATTCTTTTTCTTAATATCCAGGTCTAATTTGAAATAATTTTTTATCCTGTTCTCCATTACTGCCGGATGCTTGCCGGTAAATAATGCCAGTGAATCGTAATCATCAAATCCAAACACATCTTCTGATTTTATAAAATTGCGCCACTCATCAGTGTCTTCATTCCAAAAACGGCTTACCTCTTTCATTTTCTTTTTCATCTGCGCAGGTGTTTTTACCCATCCATAATGATAAATGCAGGCATCAATAACCTTTACTTTTATTTTTTTACCATTGCGGCGAAACCCCTGTGCATCTTTATAAGCAGTAATCGTTTTATCGTTTTTTATCACCCTTATTTCATAGTTATACCACTTGCGGCTGTCGCCAACATAATCATATGAACCATAAAAATGAAGATATTTAAATAACAGACCATCCACTCTTTTATCATCTTTATATTTTTCTGCGGCTGCTCTTACTGCCTGTTGATATTGCTCAGGCAACACTTCATCGCCCTGTATATAAAAAGCCCAGTCCGCATCCGGTGAAATGTGCTGCATGGCTTTGTCGGTTTCAACGGCTAAAATTTTGCCACCCTTACGAATAGACGGGTCCCAAACGGAATGCACAATTTTTATTTTGGGAGAATTAATAGACTGAATCAGTTGTTCCGTAGAATCTTCACTATCGCCAATACTTACAATCATTTCATCCACCACGGGTAAAATGGATTGTATTGCCTCCACAATGGGATAATCATTAATGACCGCATTTTTGATGATGGTGAAACCACTAATTTTCATTCCTGGTTGTTAAAGCAGATGATGGCAGCAAAAATAAACTAATTATGGCAAGTGGGAGGCATCCTGGCGGATCAGTTTTATTCCCTCTTCACCTATGGTAATTTTTCTTTGCTTGTATAAAGCCCCAATGGTCATCTTGAATGTTTTCTTACTCATGCCAAACACTTCGTAAATTTTTTCAGGGTCGCTTTTATCGTGGTAGGGAAGAAAACCTTTGTTCTGTTGTAACAACCGCAGTATTTTAGTTGACTCATCTTCCACCCGATCATAACCGGGTTTACCCAGTACGACATCAATATTATTATTCTCCGGGTTAATTTTTTTAATAAACCCTTTTAGCTGATCACCAACTTCCAGCTGGCGAAACACTTCATTTAAATGTAATAAGCCGGTGTGTTTATTATTAATGATCATCACATAACCAATATCCGACCTGCGGTAAACAGTGAGGTTCACCACTTCCATTTCTTTTACGGTTAACTCCTCATTGCTTAAAAAGAAATCAATTTTTTCTGAGGCAGCAATTCTTCCCGTCATTTCATCGAGGTAGATTTTAACGAGATAATCACCGTTGGGATACATGCGGTTCACCTGTTGCGAACGAGCCACAAAAATATCTTTCATCAAACCCCAGTCGAGAAAAGCGCCTTGAGGTGTAGTACTTACACAACGCAGCAATACAATATCACCTAATATGCCTTTGGGTTTTTGCGTGGTGGCAATAATTCTTCCTTCACTATCGTGATACACAAAAACAATCAGTTCATCTCCGGGCTTTGTTCCCTTAGGCACAAAACGACGGGGCAATAAGATGCCTTCTTTCCCGTCTTCCAAATAAGCACCGGGTTCAACCAGGCGGTCTACTTTAAGTGTATTGTATTGGCCAATGTTTATCATGTATTGCTGCAAATGTAACAGAAATGAAACGGATATTATATTAAATGACAGCCTGCTGTTGGTTGGCTCTTTTCATCCACTCTATTAATCCAAATATGGCCATTATGAAGAGAACAACATAATACACACTGGTAAATACATAATGTTTTACGAAGTATAATGGTATGGATGCAATATTGGTGGCAATCCACCACCACCAGCTTTCCACTTTCTTTTTAGCCATTA
Organism: Sphingobacteriales bacterium; assembly: GCA_003963365.1. Classification (GTDB taxonomy): domain Bacteria; phylum Bacteroidota; class Bacteroidia; order Chitinophagales; family Chitinophagaceae; genus AWTP1-9. The sequence continues at coordinate 410,545 of RXJG01000005.1, read as the reverse complement.
ACCACATTCCTGTAAATGCAGTGGCAGAAGCAAATGCATCAGCCCAGGGAATGGCTCCCGGGGCAAATGATTTTTTAAGATACGTGAGTGAAAAGAAAATAGCGAGATAAAATGCTGCAAAGAATAATAACTGGTAAGTCCACCATTGTTTATTTGAATAACTGATGTTTACTACATGATGTTGTTCCTTATCTTTCTTAGCCCACAAAATCCAGCCATAAACGCTCATAATAGTATAGTAAAGATTGACTGACGCTTCTCCGATCAATTGTCCTTTTAAACTTATCCATATATAAATGACCGTGTTGATAATACCAACAGGATAAACCCAGATATTTTCAATACGGCTAAACCACACACTGGCGATACCGGCAAATACAGCAAAGTATTCGATCCAGGTGGTTTGTTTCATTCCTTCAATAAACTGCTGGTAAATTTCCTGTAAACTCAACCCTTATTTTTTTCAAATGTAATTATTCACCGGCATTTCCATAAATATGCATGGGATGCAAATACATTATTCCTTTATTGGTTTTAAAACGGGTGGGCACCTGTATCCATTGATTGTCCGAAGAAAATTTCCAAACTATAAAATGCAAATGCGGAAACATAGTATAACCTGTTTTACCGCAAAGAGCAATCACCTGTCCCTGTTTAACAGTATCACCTACATTGACCAATGCCCCATTTTGTTTTAAATGCCAGTAACCGGCAAAACTTCCATCATCATGACGGATAACAACCAGGTTGGTATATTTTCTAAATTTCTTTTTTAATCCACCCCTGTTTCCATCTTCTTTTACCCTTACTACCACACCGCCACGGGCAGCACAAATATTAGTGCCTCTTTTCATTTTAAAATCCAGTGCTGCTCTTTCTTTATGTGTAAGCCGGGTAAAATAACCCTGCACCAGTAAATGTTTTTTATTGACTTCATAGGGAAGTGAATAAACATAACTGGTATCTTCTTTAATAATTCCTTTTTGTAATTTTCTTATTTGTGCCCGTTGCGGATTATTGCTTACGGAACACCCGGTAAAAACTACCAGGAAGATGAATAATAAAAACTTCATAGGTAAAAACTACAAATATTACCAGTGGTTTGTTAAGTTAAAGTAATGGATTTTGTTAAAAAATTAATTACCACTTAACACAAAAAACTTTGAAACGGGTATAAAAACGTCTTACCTTTTATATCCTTTTTACAAACAACAAAAATTTACAATTATGATTGCAGAACAAGTAATGACTACGCAAGAAGTAGCCAATCGTATGTATGAGCTTTTTAAGGAAAACAAGTGGATGGAAGTGCAGCAGGAATTGTTTGCCGATGATGTAGTAAGCATTGAACCTGAACATGCACAAGGCCTGAAAACCGTATCGGGAAAAGATGGATTAAGACAAAAGGCAGAGCAATTTAATGCGATGGTTGAAGAAGTACATGGTGGCTGGAGCAGTGAACCACTGGTGGGAGGGAATTATATTTCTTTTGCGATGGGAATGGATATAACCATGAAAGGAGCAGGAAGAACAAAGATGGAAGAAATATGTTTGTATGAAGTAAAAGATGGTAAAGTGGTGAAAGAACAGTTTTTTTATTAGAGTAATGTGGGTTAGTAATTGGTAAACCTAACAGGTTTTGAAACCTGTTAGGTTTTATTTTTCCATTTCAGATATGTTTGTTTCATACAATGACCGCATGGCCGATATCCATTGCTGATAGCTTCCTGTTCTGAAGAAAAGAAAACTCTATTTTCTCTTTTCATTCGCCTGCCGCTTTTACAATGCAGTGTTCCATAAATTTTCAACTGACTATTTCCTGCTAATACGATTTCAGCATTCCGTATTTTACCACGAAGTGCTGAATCATTTATATGTTCATGTTTAATCAGCATTAGAAATTTCAAGAAAGATTTCTACCAACTCTTTGGGTTGACTAAAAAAAGGGGAATGACTGGTAGCCATGCTGTACACTTTTTTACAGGGCGTTTCTGTATACATCTTTCGCTGAATAAAAGGGGTTACTGCACGGTCTTCGGTACATTCAATATAATACCGTGGTATGCTATCATATTTTTCTTTGCTAAGCTGAAGTGGTGTAACTCCTGAAACAAAAGGTTCATGGCTCAGTAATACTTTTGCGAGTTCAGTAATATCGTCTTCACAATCATGATAAAGACCTTCTTTATAAATTTCTGGTCGTAAGGTAGTAGATTGCGATGCTTCATGAAAATCAACATAAGGTTTTAACACTCCTTGTGTATCCTGCATGGAATATTCTCTTTGTGTTTTTCCATTGGGAATTAAATAAGCAGCGAGATAAACCAGCTTCTCAATTTTTTCCGGACGATACTCTGCCGCCTGCGAAATCATAATGCCATTCTTACTGTGACCAACTAATATTGCCTTATCGCCAATACTGTCTAATACTTCACAAATTTTATCAACACCGGTTTGCAGTGTTATTTCTCCAATGGGAGTTTTATCTCTGCCCATGCCGGGTAAATCAATCGCTATCGCTTTATGTCCTGCCTTTTCCAGTAAAGGAACAACCTTATGCCAGTTCCATGCACCATGCCATGAACCATGAATCAATACAAATGTTTTCATCGTTATTATTTTAATGATGTAAAATTGAAAAGAAGAAGAGTGATGTAAAATCCGAAACTTGCTGATTTTAATTTTCAGGGAAAACTTTAGCAGCCTCCCAGCCAATGATGGCAGTCTTTCTTGTACTTCCCCAATGATACTGACCAAACACACCGGTTGATTTAATTACCCGGTGACAGGGGATTAAGAAGGCAACGGGGTTATCACCCACTGCTGAACCAACTGCTCTTGAGGCTTTTTCATTGCCAACTGTAGCAGCAATATCAGAATAGGTAGTTAATTGCCCCAAAGGAACTTTTAATAACGCTTCCCATACTTTTAATTGAAAAGGAGTTCCTTTTAAATGGAGTTTTATTTTATCTAAATTTTTCCAGTCTTGCGTAAAGATGAACAAGGCATTTTGTTGTATTGTATCTACTACCTGTTTGAAAGATGCATTTGGAAACAATGCTGTTAATTCTTTCAATGCTGCACGTTCATCATCAGCAAAAGCTAAATGACAAATTCCTTTATCAGTTGAGGCAACGATAATGTTTCCAAAAGGTGTTTCAGCAAAACTATAATTGATGTTTAACTGCTCCCCGCCATTTTTATATTCACCCGGCGTCATCCCCTCAATACTGATGAATAAATCATGTAACCGGCTGGTGCCGGATAAACCGGTTTCAAACGTAACATCGCTCAGCGATAAATCCTGTTTCAATAAAGTCTTCGCATGTTCTACGCTGATGTATTGTAAAAATTTCTTTGGTGTTACTCCTGCCCATTCTTTAAACATCCGCTGAAAATGAAACGGACTTACATGCACCTGTTTAGCCACCTCATCCAAATCCGGCTGGCGGGTATAGTTCTTATGAATGTATTCAATCGCTTTTGCGACTCTTTCGTAATTGTTCATTGTATTAAATTTACAACACAAAATTCTATTCATTTACCCCATCATGCAACCCGATACTTGCGGAATCAGTAATTTTAATAAATGGAAAAAGTAAATCTTAAAGAGAAATTTACTCTCATCAATGAATATTGGAGCCCAAAGGTTGCCGGTGAATTAAACGGGCAGCAGGTAAAACTGGTAAAATTCAGAGGGCCATTTACCTGGCATCATCATGATAATGAAGATGAATTATTTTATGTAGTGAAAGGAAGTTTTGATATGGAGTTCAGGAATAAGACGGTTACGATTAATGAAGGAGAAATGATTATTGTACCAAGAGGGGTGGAGCATCGTCCCAATGCCAAAGAAGAAGTGGAAGTAATGTTGTTTGAACCGGCAACTACTTTAAATACAGGTAATACAGAAAACGAGTTTACTAAAAAGAATTTGGAAAGTATTTAACAGGCAAAATAAAATGCCATTAAATACAGAAACAATTACCGCTGTTGCACTGGGCATTTCATTAAGTGCATCGGCAGAAACAGTAATACAGTACTGGCCACCGGCGAAAACGCTGCAGCTATCAGCAGTGCCGTATTAAGTTTTGTGATACCGCTGATAGTGGCTTCTGTTTTAATCGTGATCATTTTATGGGTACTGGTAAAAATTATTTCCCGCGGCTTTAAGTAAACTTTAGCACTTCCATTTTTTTCTTTTACCTGGTTTTAGCATCTATTATATACAGTTCACCAAACTGAAAATGCAGCTCACCCGGTTACACTTGGAAAAGCACAGTTGGTGAAACTAACTTTAAACTATTAAAAAGCAGCATTATGAAACAGGTATTTGAACTGATCGTTGCCGTAACACAGGGAGCACCACAGGTGATAGTGATTACTACACAAGCAAACCCCGTATGGAATTAATTGATGAATACCTCATCAACAAATATCCATCCTTTGTCACCCTTACCGGGATGCCAGGCAGGAAGCTTTGTTACAGGCACAGCAATAATTTTTATTGACTTAACCGTTGCCGGTGCAAAATCAATTTCATACCCTTTTAAATAGGCAGCCTGCAAAGCGGCAGGCTGTGCCGGAATCAATGAATTTAATTTCCGGTATTTCCCATTTTCATCTTCACCCCAAATTTCAATCGATACAGGAGGCATAATATAACTGTAAGTATCAATCAGTGTGCTGAGTGTAACACTCGAAACAGTTTGAGCAGTATTAAATCCAATAACAGATTCCATTTTTTTTCCGTGGTACCCTACCCACTTTCCGCTTCCGAAATTAGTAGTCTCCCCTTTTACTAAATCAATTAATGTTCTGCTGCCATTACCTCTGAAGGCGCTATCAGCAGGTAAAATATTAATGACAGTATCACATTTAATCTTTGCAGCATAGAAATAAGTTTCCAGTATATCACTGCTTATCCAGCCGGGTTTAAAAGCTTTGGTTTTTACCAGTACATTTTTAGTAAGCACTATATTTTTATCATACACTGGTGAATGAAGACTATCAGGGTCAGTTCCGTCTAATGTATATCGAACATTAACTCCCGGTACATTATGTTTTAACTGAAGATGGATGGGCGTATCAATCACAACTGTTTCGTTCTCCAGCAATGGAGCGGTTAGTTTTATACGATCCGTATCTCCTTTGTAACCAGTTTCAATAATTAATGACTTGTTAGTTGCTAAAAGTGTTTTTATCTCATCATCTTTCACATTGGTATTCCATAAATCTAAATGCGTCAGTTTTTTTAAGCTGCTTAATGGAGAAACATCATTGAACTTTACCGCTGTTCCTGAAAGGGATAAATGTTTAAGTTCTTTTAGTTTCAAAAGTTCATTAATTGTTTTGCCGGTAATGGCACTGAATGAAAGATTGAGTTTACGAAGGTTGGCAAATTGAGAAATGGTTTTCAACGCTTCATCTTTAACCGGCATTTTATTTAGGTTGATCGTAACTACCTGTTCTTTTACTTTTAATAATTCTTCCAGTTGTTTGGGTTGATAAAATTGAGCTCCGTAAAAATCAACACCTAATGCCGGTGACTCCTTTGCTAATGGATAAACAACCCGGTAATTGTTGTTTAACGATTTAATTGTTTTTTCATCGGCAGCTGCAAAAGAATAATCATCTGTTTCAATGGTATTAAATATCGATGCTGCCAGCATTCTTAATGTATCCTGTTCCGGCAAATCCATTACTTTCTTTTTAAAATCAGCGCCACCTTTAACCCAATAATAAATTACCTGCAGTTCTTCTTTACTTAATTGTGGTTTGCCTTTTGGCGGCATGTGTTTTTTTGCTTCTTCCGGTAAATGCAACCGGTGAAGCATCAGGCCAAATTCTGCTTCATTCAAATCCCAGAGTTTTCCATTCTTTCCTCCTTTTAATAACAAAGCCTCTGTCTCCATTATTAAATTGCCTTTTGCTTTCTGACTGTTATGACAACTAATACATTTGCTTTGAATAATAGGCTTCACCATATCATTAAAAACATAAGCATCTTCCAGTAAAACTTTTGGGGCTGTTTTTTCAGGAGTGATGGGTGCCAGTAAAAAATTTTCACCGTGTGTAATATTCGCTCCCTGGTGACCGGTAACAAGAATTAAAATAAATCCAACAATAGCTATACCGATGTTCAATGCTTTGCTTTGACGTAATTTATTACGATATGCATACCACAAAGCTGTAATGATAGAAGTGAGAATGCCACTCCATTTATGCCAGAGTATTTTATCTGCTTCGTATCCATTCTCCCTGGAAAGAAATAAACCCACCAAAGCAGTTACAACAGTTGTAACGGAAGTAAGCAGTAACAACCAATCGCCAATTTGTTTGGCAGATTCATTCTCCATTCTTCTTTCTGCAAACAAAAACCAGGTAATACAAAGAATGAGTAATGTTATGGGCAAATGGAGTATTAACGGATGCATGCGACCTGCCACCTGTAACCACGCAGGTATACTGATTTTATTTTCCACCATTACTAAGAATACCAGCAAACAGTTTAACAGGAACGAAATGTTGAATATGATATTCTTTGTTTTGCCCATGCTTAATACACTTTTAATTCCTCTATAAACATCCGGGCATACTTCCCTTTGCCTGGATATTGGGGATTGAGTGAAGTAAATTCAATATTGAATGTTGTTTGTTTGCTTAAGAAGACAGATGAATATTTCAATAAAGGCAGAGCCTGCTGAAAGCTATCCTGTGCTGACAGAGAAACGATAAACAGTAAGCAATAAAAACTTAACAACAGGTTTCTCATTAAACAACAGGCGTTAATTTATAAGGATATACATGACCTGAATTCCATTGAGCCAAATATAAATTCTCTTCATCATCGATACATACATCATGCGGATACTGAAATGCTTTGATGGTCTGATAAAGCTCATTCAGCTTGCCATCCACATATAATGGTTCATTACCGGCCAAATTGGAAACTACTTTATTGTTTTTATCTAAGATGGTAATAAAACCTGATTGCTGCCATAAATGTGACTGACTTTGTAAAACAGCAGCATATAAATACTCTCCATGAATTACTGGTCTGCATACCCATGCCCCCGGCAAATGAATGGTATCAATAAATTGTCCATCCATTGTATAGCGTTTAAATGCATTCTGTTCTCTCGACGTAACAATGATAACAGGATTGTTTTTATTTCTGGAATCTATACAAACACCATGAGCATTCTGCAAATGTTTTTCTTCTTTTCCCCTCCCACCCCAGTGACGGATATATTCTCCTTTATGATTGTACTGCATCACAAAATCTTTTCCATAACCATCCGCCACATAAATATCGCCATTGGATGCAATAGCTGTTTCGGTAGGAATATATTCCTCAGCCTTTGTGTATTCGCCTGTTTCTTTGGGATAATCTAATGTCATCAGCACCCTTCCATCCAACGTTGTTTTGATTACCTGGTGACGGTTATTATCGCAGATGAATAAAACTTCTTCTCCATTTTCATTGAATAAGGTTAGTCCGTGTGCACCCGGATATTCATTGCCCCAGGTGGTAAGCAGCTTTCCTTTTTTATCGTAAATGATGACGTTGTTTTTTGTTTCATTGGTTAGCAGGATGATGCGGCCTTTGCTGTCCTGCACCATTTCATGACAATCTTTTACGGGATAGCGTTCAAAGTCAAGCTTTCCCCAGTTCGTATCTAAACGATAGCGTTTGTTGTTATGACCAAAAATGATTTCTTCTTTTTGTTGCGCTGAAAGTAAAGAAGGAATGCAAGCCAACCCTGCAGCAGCAATCGCTGATTGTTCAATGAATGTTCTTCTTTTCATAAAAATTAATTAAGCAATTAAACCTTTTACCACTTCACCGGATACATCAGTTAAACGATATCTTCTTCCTAAATGTTTAAATGTAAGTTTTTCATGGTCCAGTCCCATTAAATTTAAAATGGTAGCATGAAAATCGTGCACATGCACCGGGTCTTTTGTTATGTTATAACCAAACTCATCTGTTTCACCATACACACCGGGCTTTACACCACCACCGGCCATCCACACAGTAAAGCAACGTGGGTGATGGTCTCTTCCATAATTATCTTTAGTTAATGTTCCCTGGCAATAATTGGTTCTGCCAAATTCACCGCCCCATATCACCAATGTTTCATCTAATAAACCTCTTTGCTTTAAGTCTGTTATTAACGCAGCACTGGCCTGGTCAACATCTTTACATTGTCCACGAATTTCTCCCGGCAAATTATTATGTCCATCCCATCCCTGGTGATATAGTTGTACAAACCGAACACCATTTTCTGAAAGTTTACGGGCCAGTAAACAATTCGCCGCATATGTTCCCGGTATCAAACATTCTGGTCCGTATAATTTCACAATACTTTCTGGTTCTTTACTCATATCAGTTATTTCCGGTACGGCCGTTTGCATACGGAAAGCCATTTCGTATTGCTGAATTTTTGTTTTTATCTCCGGGTCACCAAATTCTTTATACGCTTCATCATTTAATGCATTGATATTATCAAGCATTTTCCTTCTGTCATCTTTAGAAATACTTTCAGGGTTATTGAGATACAATACCGGATTTTCACTGCTGCTGAACTGTACACCCTGGTGAACTGAATCTAAAAATCCATTCGTCCACAACTTTGAATAAACACCTTGTCCGTTTCCTTTTCCTTTTGAAAGTAACACACAAAAGGCCGGTAAATTTTTATTCTCGCTTCCCAGGCCATAACTCAGCCATGCACCCATACTGGGACGATTACCAACCTGTGCTCCTGTTTGAAAGAACGTCAAAGCCGGGTCGTGGTTGATGGCTTCCGTATATAAAGTATGAATGATACAAAGATCATCTGCAATAGAAGACGTATGCGGCAACAACTCACTAAACCAGGCACCGGCACGACCATATTGTTTGAAATTAAATACAGAACCAGCCAATGGAAATTTTTTCTGATCGGCGGTCATACCTGTTAAGCGTTGACCCATGCGTATGGATGCAGGAAGGTCTTGCCCAAACATTTCCTGCAGCTTAGGTTTGTAATCAAATAAATCTAATTGCGATGGTGCACCGTTTTGAAATAAATAGATGATGCGTTTTGCTTTGGGTGCAAAATGCGGTAAGCCTGTCATCATTGCTTCTTCATCCCTGAAACTGCTGAATAAATCAGGAATAAGCAACGAACCCAATGCCACACTGCCTACACCAAGACTGAGCCTTGATAAAAACTTCCGGCGGTTAATATTTAACTGGTGCTCCAGGAATTCCTTTTCCATACGCTATGTTTTAGTGATGGTTTCTTCCTGGTTATAAATTACACTGATGACCTTCATTAAGGCAGCCATGATTTTTTTATCTGCTTTTTCATCTGAAGGATATTCGCCAATCTTTAATGTTAAGGAGGCATCCAGTTTGTTTTGCTGAAACTGCCGCAACTGGTCATCATAATATTTCTTCAGCATATCCGTTTCTTTTGAACTGGCTTTACGGCAAACAATCAAACGAAATGCTTTATTAATTTTTTCTTCAGCAGAAGATTTTTCAGTGGTTAATTTTTGTGCTAATACTCTTGATGCTTCCAGTACTGTTGGGTCGTTCATCATTATTAAAGCCTGCAAAGGAGTATTGGTTTTTAACCGTCGTACTTCACATTGGTCACGGTTGCTGGCATCAAACATTATCATAGATGGAGGCGGAACAGTAAGTTTGATAAATGTGTATATACCTCTTCGATATAAATTTTCACCTTTATCCTGCCTGTAAGTATTTAAAGCACCACGGCCAGAGGTTGCCGCCTCCCACAACCCTTTGGGCTGGTATGGTTTTACACTGGGGCCACCAATCGTTTTATTTAACAGGCCACTGCTGGCTAATACTTCATCCCGAATAAACTCTGCACTCAGTCTTGTTCGGGGTGCATGTGATAAATAGATATTTTCCGGATCAGATTTTCTTTTTTCTCCGGTAATTTTTGCTGATTGGCGATAAGTAGCTGATAATACAATTTGTTTTACCAGTCGCTTAATATTCCAGCCATTATCCATAAAGTCAACCGCCAGCCAATCGAGCAGTTCAGGATGAGAAGGTAATTCACCCTGCATACCAAAATCGCCGGAAGTTTTTACAATACCTCTTCCAAATATTTCCTGCCATAGTTGGTTGACGAATACTCTTGCAGTTAATGGATTATTTCTGTCAACTGTCCACATCGCTAATCCTAAACGATTACGGGGAAATTTCTTTTCTTCAAATTTCATTACCGCCGGTATGGGGTTGGGCTCTACTTCATAGGAAGGTTTATCATACACACCACGGGTTAATACATATGTTTTACGCAGCGTATCTCTTTCGCCCATCACGGAAACCATTAGTGTATTGGTATCTTTTTGATTGATGTATGACATCATATGCTGAATATCATCTTTTGTAATCTTCAGAATAGGATTTTTTGCCGGTTTAGATTTTGTCACATCGCCTTCAAAGCCTAGTTCTTTTGTATTATTGAAGAAAGCTAAAGTGGAGTAATAATCTTTTTGTTTGAAAGGGTCATACTTATGATCATGACATTGGGCACATTCCAACGTAATACCCAATATACCTTTTGCATAGGTTTTCGTTTTGTCCACTAAATATTCAATGCGATACTCTTCCGGAATAACACCACCTTCTTCTGTATATTTATGATTACGGAAAAACCCGGTTGCCAATATTTGTTCTTTACTGGCATCCGGCAACATATCGCCAGCTATTTGCCATTCAATAAATTCATTGTAAGGAATATTTTTATTAAAGGCATGAATAACCCAGTCTCTCCATGGCCACTGTGTACGAACATTATCATCCTGGTAACCATAGCTGTCTGCATAACGGGCAACATCTAACCAATGTACCGCCATCTTCTCCCCATATTGCGGAGTGTTGATGAGTTCATCTACTATCTTTTCATAAGCCTTATCGCTTTTATCATTTAAAAAGCGGTCCATCATTTCAATGGTTGGTGGCAAACCAGTAAGATCAAAACAAACACGTTTTAATAAATGTTCTTTATCTGCTTCTTCATTGGGAGAAAGATTTTTTTCATCCAGCTTATTTAAAATGAAATAATCAATTTCATTTTTTGCCCAGCTTTTATCACTTACTTCCGGAAGTGCCAATTTTTTAGGAGCAACAAAAGCCCAGTGCGGTTCATATTTGGCACCCTGCTCAATCCATTTTTTTACTAAGGCAATTTCATGAGCGGATAATAAACCAAGATGAGATTCAGGAACCGGCATTTGATAACTGCTGTCAGTAGAGGAAATTCTTTTGTATAATTCTGATTCCTCCGGTTTGCCGGGAACAATGGCAAATGCTCCCTTGGTTTCAGTAAGCGGAGCAAAAGCACTGTCGGCAATATCCAATCTTAAATGCGCTTCTCTTTTATTGGCATCGGGGCCATGACATTTAAAACATTTATCAGAAAAGATGGGACGGATGTGAAAATTGTAGCTGACTGTTTTGGGTAAATTACTTTGTTCGTTGCCTTTGTTAAGACAGGAAATGATAACTGTAACTGTGGTCAGTAACAGTATAGCAATCGTGATGGAGTTTTTTTTCATTTACAGCAATGGCGGTGATGATAAAGTTAAGTATCTATTGCCACAGATTTGTAACCAATTTTTAGCCAATGCAGTGAAAAATTTAGCTGCCTGAAACCTGCATAGATAATTAATTTACCGCTAAGGGTATTTTAGAATACTATCACCGGACGCTTGGTATCAGTAAGATTAAAAACAGTTACGTTTACTTCAAACACTTCTTTGATAATATTTGTATCAATTTGCTGCATATCGCTGGTATCGTGAAGAATTCGTCCTTCTTTCATAAACAAAATACGGTCGCCATAAGCATAAGCCAAATTCAAATCGTGTAAAACGGCAATGACGGTAACATTTTTATTGTAGAGCGATTTGGATGTTTGTAAGAGCTGATGCTGGTGTTTTAAATCCAAATGCGAAACGGCTTCATCCAAAAATAAAAACTTATTAATACTATCATCATTCCATATTTGCGCCAGAACTCTTGCAAAATGAACTCTTTGTTTTTCTCCGCCGGATAAAGTGAGATAATCTCTGTCCGCCAAATGATTCACATCAGCAATCTTCATTGTTTCGGCACAAATATCTTCATCAATTTTATCCGGACGAAAATCAAAATGCGGATATCTTCCCATCATCACCACTTCTGAAACTATCAACGGGAATTGTAGTTCCGGCTGCTGGCTCATCACGGCTCTTTTCTTTGCTAAATTATTTTTGGGAATAGCCAATACATTTTCTTCATCATACTTTACTGTTCCTTCCTGTGGTTTTAATTCCCCGCTGAATACTTTTAGGAAAGTGGATTTGCCGCAACCATTGGGTCCAACAATTACATGAAATAAACCTTCTTTAAAAGAAGTACTGATGCCCTGCAATATTTTTTTATTGTCAACAGCGTACTGTATGTTTTCTGTTTTAAGCATCTACCCTTCTTTATGCTGTAAAATGTTTGCTCTTTTTAGTAAAACAATAAATATGGGTGCGCCAACCAGTGATGTTATAATGCCAATCGGAATTTCAGCAGGCGCTAATAATAATCTTGCTCCCATATCGGCTAAGGTTAATAAGATGGCGCCTGCAATCATAGAAGCCGGTAATAATTTTTTATTGTCGCTGCCAATGAATAAGCGCAATACATGCGGTACAATTAAACCCACGAAAGTAATGACACCTACAAATGCCGTAGCTACAGAAACCATCACTGTATTTAATATCATAATGCGTTTCTTCAGTTTAGGAGTATCTACTCCAATATAATTTGCTTCTTCTTCGCCCAGCAACAATGCATTTAATTGTTTGGCATAACGAAAGGATAAAATAAAAACGATAACGGCTGTTGTGCCCACAATCAGCACCTGTAACCAGGAAGCTCCTGAAAATGTGCCCAGGTTCCAGAAGGTAATACTTCTTGCCTGCGGGTCTCTGGCTATATAACTCATAAAACCTGTTCCGCTTAAACCAACAGCATTAATGGCAATGCCAATTAATAATAAGGTGATGATGGAAACACGGCTTAAGTTTTTTGCCAGCGAATAAACAACATAAGTGGCCAGTAACCCTCCGCCAAATGCAAAAATGGGAACAAGCAACGGACCTGTGTATGATTTTAACTCCGGACTTAAATTAGCTCCCAATACAAAAACAACCGAAGCACCAAATGCAGCTCCGGCACTGGTACCAACCAATCCCGGCTCCACAATCGGGTTACGAAACAATCCCTGCATTAATACACCACTCACCGCTAAGATGGCGCCGGTGATGGCACACAATAATACTCTTGGTAAACGCAGTTGAAGAAATACACCTTCATGTATATCAGCGGGGCCTTGTCCGCTGAAGAAATGTTGCATGGATGAAAACATTTCAGCAGGCAATATACGTACTGCACCAAAGGCAATGGCACAGAGTAATACTGCAATGAGTAAAACAATTAATGCAGGGAAAAAATATTTATTTTGCCTGAACACGATCGGTAGGATGAATTAAGTTCATCAATTTAATAATATTTTCTCCGCTGCGTGGACCAAAGTAAACCAAATCATGTTCTTCAAAACGAACAATGCGTTTATTCTTTCCGGCATTGGTTAAGGCAACACCGGGCACACCGCTGATGAATTTATCCATGCTGCCCATCTGGTCAAAACCAAAATCGGTAGCGATGATAATATCCGGGTTGGCTTCGGCAACAGCTTCCGCACTTATTTGTCTTGCACCTTTCGCATCATAATGGGCAGTTTTACCACCGGCTAATTTTATCATCTTATCGCCCACACCGTTTCTGCCGCTCATTACAAAATAAATATTGTTGGCACGGCCAAAATGTATAATCATTACACTTGGAGTGTCTTTAATATTTTTTTGATTTAATAGTTGTGCTGCATTGGCAATATCAGCATCTATTTTTTTGTTGATGGAGTCTGCCTTGTGTTCTTCACCAAAAAATTTACCTAATTCAGTTAACAGCAGTTTGGCACTGTCAATAGTATTAGCAGCTCCAAAGGCTTTAATGTTTAAGCCGGCACTGGTGATTTGTGGTAAAACGTTTTCCGGCCCTATGTCGTTGCTGTGAATCACTAAATCAGGATTCATCGCAATAATACCTTCAGGATTTAATGCCCGGTGATAACCAACAGTCTTTAATAATTTGGCACTATCCGGGTAAGTGCTGCTTAAATCGCAGGCAACAATATCATGTCCTTTACCCAACGCAAAAACCATTTCAGTTAAATGCTTGGATAAGCAAACAATGCGTAAATCTTTTTTGCCGTCAATTTCTTTATTCTTAAACCTTGCGCAGGAGGTAACGGCAATTATTACAATCAGCAGTAAAAAAATCTTTTTCATAAACTGGTATTAAAATAAAAGGGCAGCGTTAAAGCTACCCTTTTTATTATAGTTAAAAAGTGTATTTCAAATTAACGCCACCAAAATAATTTGCTTCCCGTGGACCAGGTATATAAGAATCTGGTAACTGGTTGGCAAAGATCATGAGGTAGTATTTTGTTCCGGTAATATTTTGTGCCGATGCATATACATCAAGGTCAAAATGTTTACCGAAGTTTTGACGGTAACCAATTTTTGCATTCAACAAGTTGTACGAAGTAGCCCAGGTGTAATTAGTTGGCTGTTCGGCAGCAGTGGTTGTTGGAATAAACCCGATAGGGGTTTTGTCCCTGTGATTAAAAGTAACATTACCATAAAGCCCCGGTTTTGTAACCACATCAATACCGATGTTGGCTACGTTCTTTGGAACACCGGCTACATTCAGGTTACTATAATCTTCTTTCCCCTGTGCTACAACGGATTTATAAATAATAAATCCATTATCATACTTAAAGTTGTTGATGGTTAGGTTAGCAAATGGCCGTACTAAAGTGAAAAAGCTTTTGGTTGATTGCACTGCAGTGAATTTTACCAACGCTTCAAAACCATTATGTGTTTGTTCTCCACCATTTACCACATAAGAATATAAAGTGGAGTTTGGATTAGATGGTGAAACAACTGAAATGGCTGTCATTTTGTTTTTATATTTGGTGTTAAAGTAAGCGACTTCATAATTCAATTTACCTTTCAATAAATTTCCTTTGGTACCAATTTCAAACTGGTTGCCTTCTTCGGGTTTCAATGTTTCATTTACTCTTCCTGTTGCCGGTGTTGCCGGATTGGTTACCGCCGGAGTAGTAATAAAGAAATAAGAACTTACCGGTGCTTTGTATGCTTTGCTGTAAGAAGCATATACCGATACGTTTTTGCTGATAACTTTATTAATAGCAACAGTAGGTGAAATCATGTTATCATATTTCTTTTGATAGCGGTTAGGTCTTGTAGTAGTGGGTGAGTTGAACCGGTCGTTCAAATCAATATTCATATTGCTGGTACCTACTCCTGCTGTAATTGATAAATCATGGGGTAATGATAATGTCCATTGTGTAAACAGCGAAGTAGTCCTGCTGTTATAAAACACATTGGAAGTAGCAGCGTTGATTACCCAATATGGATAAATACCGTTTTTATAACTATTAACTGTAATATAAGATGCAGTTGGATTTACTGCCGTATCATATGGACTTGCTTTCATACTGTAACCAACCTGCTCTGCATCCTGGCGTTGTGTTTCAACACCAGTAAGACCACTGAGGCTGATACCTTCTTTCAGGTTAAACTTAGTAGTAAATACAGAACGAAGACCGTAGTTAATAGTTGTTTTGTCTGTCCAGCCGCCGGCACTGCTTACATCGCTTTGAAAACCTGTACCAAAAACAGTTGTGTTATTACTGATGTTATTGGTGAAGTTATAAGTATGCCCAACACCTAAGCGGAATGTACGAACAGCACTGTGTGCATTTCTGCGGATATATTCCACATTGCCGCTGTAATCATTATTCGCCCATTGAGTGAGTGTTAACTCCCCAATACGTTCATCATAACTGTTGCTGTAACCGGCATAAGTCATGATGCTTTGTTTTTCATTGGGAGTAAAATCAGCAATAAAGTTCACAAAATCTTTCTTTGAGCTGTTATGCCAGGAATAGCCATCTGTTTTTTGATGGCCATAATTGATAAGTACAGATGATTTATCTCTGCCGATAGCAGCAGTAGTAGTGTAACGTTGCAAACCATAGCTGCCCAGCATTACTTCCTGCCCAATAGTTGTTTTTCCTTTTGGTGCTTTTACGGTGCTGAGGTTTACTGCACCGGCAATAGCTAAACCGTAAAGCGTTCCGGCAGGACCTTTTGCTACTTCTACATTACCAATAGAGGCAAAATCAATATCATCAAAGGTGGTAATACCCTCCGCATCAGTAACAGGAATACCGTTGAGGTAAAGTTTATACCCTTGTCCATCAAAATTGCTGCTGGGTCCCCTTGTTCCTCTTGAACCGTTACCATAACCACGAATGTTGAATTGTTGTCCGCCACTTACTGTTCTGCGATTCATTATAACACCTGTTATATTAGTTTGAATGGCATCATCCAAAAACAAACCATTTCCTCTTTTTAACTCAACCGAAGAAAGCTTGCTGATAGAGGAAGGCTGGTATAAAATGTTTTTGTTATTGGTAGAAGTGGCGGTTATTTCCACTTCCTCAAGATAACCGGCGGCATGTTCCAGTTTAATAGTTGCTTCTTCATCACAATTTTTAATAGTTACTTTATAAGATTCGTAACCGATAAAAGAAACGGTAAAAGATTTTACCTTATCGCAGTCGACTGAAAAACTTCCGTCTTTATCGGTAGTGGTACCACCCTTTCCGGCAAAACTGATAGTGGCGCCGCTCAATGGATTATTATTGGCAGCATCAATAACTTTTCCTTTAAATGTTTTTTGTGCAAATGATACAACAGACAGCAACAGGCCAATAGCCAATAATTTGTACTTCATAAATAGTTTATAATTGATAAAAAATAATAAATAGCATTAATGCCTGCTCACTTATGAAACAAGACATTATTCTTTAATTGACAATGAACTCAGACCTGGGGAGGCGGAATGAAAATATCACCGCTCCGGTTAAGTAAGCGGAATTGATAGGCGCTTACAGGCAGGTGAGATGATATATTAAAAAAAGGTATTACATACGTTTCGGGAGAAACAAATACTAAAGAAAGAATAAGCTGAATGGTTGGACTGGTATTACCTGGTTTATTATTTTCCTTTTTGGTAATGCTTATATAAAGATCAATAAGCTCTTCTTCTTTACTATCGTTAATGCAGGTAATATATAGCTTTTCTCCAACTATCTTTTTACTGATAACATCATACATCTTTCCCCGGTAATGAAATTCATTCTCCTCTTCCCAGTAAAAAGTATTGTCTGTGGGTTTATTGTCCTGCAGGGTAAAAACAAATTGTTGTGTTTCGGCCGCAAATAAAGAAGCCCTGATTTTTGCAGCCATTTCTTTTTTTATAGCATACTGCTGGTACTGGCTTACTAACCAGTATCCGCCCAAGTAAATAAACAGGCATGCCAGGAGCAGTATAACAATTATTTTTCTCAATGCAGTATTGAAGCCTGCAAAGTAAATAAATATTGCTATCAGCTACTACCGCTTACACAAAAAATATTGCCGGTGATTTTAATTTGAAATGTATTTGCCAAAGAAATTATCATGCACCGTTTCCGAAGCAGATAAATATTGCTCCACTAACGGCAGCACATTCACTTTTACCAAACCCGCCATTCCTGCATAATCACGGGCGGAGCAATATAAATAATCTTCCGGCGCAGATACTATACGGTCCCTTACCGGATTTTTATGAACGTATTCAACATGCTCAGCCAGGACCCTTACTTTTCGCATGTCGATATATATAGGATTACTGCTGTTTTGCCATAGCTGGTATTTTTTCAATATACCAAGAGGGTGTTTATTGGTTTCAAACCGTTCCAGCATCCACTTTCTTCTTATCTCCGGTTCAGTATAAATAAACTCCAGTATTTTTCTTTCAGTAAAGGATTTGAATTCTTTTTCAAATTCTGCGATTCCACCATTTCTTCCGGGTTTAATTACCAGGTGCAAATGATTGCTCATCAAGCACCATCCAAATACAGTTAAATCTTTGTGTTCAATTAAATGATTTAAGGTATGGATGATGATTTGTTTGTAGACCGGCTTAATAAAAATATCCACCCAATCGGTGATATTAAAAGTGATAAAGTAGGAGCCCGTGGCTTCTCTTAAATGGATAACGTTTTTCATGCAACAGATTTTTATATCACATCAATAACAAGTATTATACCCGTCATGAAAAATGTGAATAACTTAACATGAAAATATTCAATCAAGAGTTGTCTGGTCTATCATTATCAGACAAGAATGGTTTTATTAAATAAAAACATTTAATCTATTATGCGGAGCTTAGCGTAGTTAAGCATTATCTTCTTTTCTCCGTTCAACTCAAACTTCACTGTGGCAATAGGGTTGTGTGCAGCCCCTTCCAGTTTTACCACTTCACCAAAACCAAATTTTTGATGTTCTACTTTTTGTCCCACCTGTAAAGTGCTGGTATCACTGGCAACAAAATCTTCGCTTGGTTTATGCTCCACTACTTTTGGTGCCGTGGGTTTAGGAGCTAAATAGGATGGAGTAGTGGATTGTTTTTTAGTGGGCGGAGGTCCATATCTTTTTTCAGCATCCTGCGCAGCACTATAACCAAAACCACCCCGCATACGGTCAAAAGCTGAACCACTTCCAAAACCAGCCCCCTGGTTCTTTACACCACCACCGGCATAACTTTTATCAATATGCGATTCAGGGATTTCACCAATAAAACGGCTGGGTTCATTTTGTACCAACGAACCAAAGCGATAGCGGCTGTTGGCATAAGTGATCCAGAGTTTTTTCTTAGCTCTTGTAATAACTACATAAAACAAACGGCGTTCTTCTTCCAGCTCTTCCCTGGTATTAATGCTCATAGCATTGGGGAAAAGCATTTCTTCCAATCCCGCAGCAAATACACATTCAAACTCTAAACCTTTTGCTGCATGTATCGTCATCAATTTCACAGTATCTGCGTTTGGATCTTTTTCATCAGCATCGGTAAGTAATGTGATCTGTTGCAGGTAACCACCTAATGATTTATCTACTACTTCGCCTTCATCATTATCCGGTGTTTCAATCCATTCTTTAATAGAGTTAAGCAACTCCTGTATGTTTTCATACCGCTGTACACCTTCGGTACTTTTATCGTTGAATAATTCTTTTACCAAATTGGTTTGTTTGCCTACATGCACGGCTACTTCATAAGCATTCTTGGTTTGCAGCATGCTGGCAAAGCTTTTTATCATCAGCACAAAATCTTCAATTGCCTGTAAAGTGCCGCCTTTAAAACCAAACTGTGCCGCTCTCTCCAATACTTCCCACATGGAAATATTGTTTTCATTGGCAAACAATACCATTTTATCAATAGATGTTTTACCAATGCCACGCACCGGGTAATTAATAATGCGTTTTAATGATTCCTCATCTTTAGCATTAACGATAATGCGCAGGTAGGCCAGTAAATCTTTAATCTCCTTACGCTGATAAAAGCTGATGCCACCATAAATGGTATAAGGAATGCCCATTCTTCTCAATGCTTCTTCAAAAGCACGGCTTTGTGCATTGGTACGATAGAGAATGGCAAAATCTTTATTATGAAAATGATTACGGAGTTTTTGTTCCTGTATAGCATCCGCCACAAATTTTCCTTCATCATTATCCGTCATGGTACGGACGAGTTTGATTTTCTCTCCTTCACCATTTTCAGTAAACAATACTTTTTCAATCTGGCCTTTATTGTTGGCAATAACTTCATTGGCAACATGCAGAATGTTTTTGGTACTGCGGTAATTCTGTTCCAGCTTCACCACTTTTACATTATCATAATCTTTCTGAAACTGTAAGATGTTTTGAATAGTAGCGCCACGGAAACTGTAAATACTTTGTGCATCATCACCCACCACACACACATTCTCATGCATGGCGCCTAACAGCTTAATGATTTCATATTGTGCAGGATTGGTATCCTGGTACTCATCAATTAAAATGTATTTAAACTTATGCTGGAATTTGCTGAGTGATTCAGGAAAGGTTTTCAGCAATTCATAAAACTTCAGCAACAGGTCATCAAAATCCATCGCCCCGTTTTTAAAACAACGTTTTACATACGCATCATAAATCTGTGCAATAGCCGGACGGTTGGCCCGCATATCTTCCTGCTGAATATAATAATCAGTGGCATACTCCTGTGCCGTAACCAGCGCATTCTTGGCAGAAGAAATTCTATTATAAACTACATTGGGTTTATAATGTTTATCATCCAAATTCAGTTCGTTGATAACCGTCTTCACTACACTCTTGGCATCATCCGTATCATAAATAGTGAACTGGCTGGGATAACCCAGTTTATGTGCTTCGCCTCTCAGTATCCTGGCAAACACACTGTGGAAAGTTCCGATGTATAAATTACGGGCATCGCTGTTGCCCAATATTTTCTCCACCCTTTCCTTCATCTCCTTCGCTGCCTTATTGGTAAAGGTGAGAGCTAATATGTTGAAAGCATCCACACCGTTTGCCATTAAATGAGCAATACGGGTTGTGAGCACTTTGGTTTTACCACTGCCGGCACCAGCCACAATCATCAACGGTCCGTTTATATGTGTTGCGGCTTCAATCTGCCGCTCGTTTAATCCTCGTAAATAGTCCTGCATAAAGAAATGTAAGCCTGCAAGTTAATCCCTTCAAAGCTCATAATAAACTATTGTGAAAAAATCTGGCATTCTCTGTTAGCCTAATTAAAGTCATCCCCATCATTGATTCTAAGCATCTGTAAATAAACTGTTGTGTACAACCTTTGAGCTGCGTAAGAAAATGTTCTTATTGCCCATTTGATTGCTCGCCGTATATTTAATAATCCCAGAAACTATAAAAGAAAGTATATGTTACCACAATCTAATTTGTTTGCACTAGACATCACTCCGGCCAAAGCAGAGCTGGAAACATGGGTAAAACAAATTGCCGCTTTATGTGAAGCCAAATCTGTTCACTGGTGTGATGGTTCACAGGAGGAATATGATGGTCTTTGCCAGTTGCTTGTAAAAAAAGGAACTTTTATTCCCTTAAATCCCGAAAAACGTCCCAATAGTTTTGCCTGCTTCAGCGACCCCAGCGATGTGGCCCGTGTGGAAGACAAAACATTTATCTGCAGTCGCCGTAAAGAAGATGCTGGTCCTACCAATAACTGGATGCAGCCAGACCAGATGAAGAAAAAACTAAATGATCTTCTTCAGGGCAGCATGGCAGGAAGAACATTATATGTGATTCCTTTTTGTATGGGTCCTTTAGGTTCTCCCTATTCAAGATACGGTGTTCAAATTACCGACTCAGAATATGTGGTGGTGAATATGCGTATTATGACCCGCATGGGTGAAAAGGTGTTGCCATATATAAAACGCAATGGCTATGTAAAATGCCTGCACACAGTGGGGGCGCCGTTGGCTGCAAATGAAAAAGACAGTAACTGGCCATGCAATCCTGATGTAAAATATATTTCTCATTTCCCTGATGAAAGACTGATCATTTCTTATGGTAGTGGTTATGGCGGTAATGCGTTGATGGGTAAAAAATGTTTTGCATTACGTATCGCTTCTGTAATGGGAAGAGAAGAAGGCTGGCTGGCAGAACATATGTTGCTGATGGGTGTTGAATCTCCCGATAAAGAAAAGACGTATGTGGCTGCTGCATTCCCCAGTGCCTGTGGTAAAACAAACTTTGCCATGCTTATTCCACCCAAGCAATTTGATGTCCGCCTGGATGACGGAGTCGGGCAGGGCTGGAAGATTACAACAGTAGGTGATGATATTGCCTGGATACATAAAGGAGAAGACGGACAACTCTATGCCATCAACCCTGAATCTGGTTACTTTGGTGTTGCTCCCGGTACTAACTATAAAACCAATCCTAATGCTATGGAAAGCATTAGAGAGAATACCATCTTTACCAACGTAGCCATTACCGCTGATAAAGATGTATGGTGGGAAGGATTAACTAAAGAAGTTCCCGATGGATTAACCGACTGGCATGGCAAGCCATATGATAAAAACAGCGGCAAACCGGCAGCACACCCAAATTCAAGATTTACTGCTCCGGCTTATCAGAACCCTGCTATTGATGAAGAATGGGATAATCCGCAAGGGGTACCCGTTGCAGGGTTCATCTTTGGCGGAAGAAGAAGCACCGGTGTTCCTTTAGTATACCAATCATTCAACTGGAACTTTGGGGTGTACCTGGCCACCACGATGGGAAGTGAAATGACGGCTGCTGCTTTTGGTGACCTGGGTAAAGTACGCCGTGATCCCTTTGCCATGTTACCTTTTATGGGTTATCATATTGGTGATTATGTAAACCACTGGTTACAATTTGGCCGTGACCTGCCCAACCCTCCAAGAATTTTTGGTGTGAACTGGTTCCGTAAAGATGAAAAAGGGAATTTTATTTGGCCCGGCTTCGGTGAAAACATCCGTGTGTTAAAATGGATTGTGCAAAGAATAAGAGGTGGTGCTTCTTCTGTAGAAAGCCCACTGGGTTGGATGCCAAGATATGAAGATATTGACTGGACTGGTATGGAAAACTTTACCAAAGAAGATTTTGCTAAAATAATGACTGTAGACCGTGAACCCGGTAAACAGGAATTATTATCTCATGAAGAGTTGTTTGAACGTATGTACGACAAACTACCAAAGGAATTTTTCTTCATGCGTGAGTTGTTATTGTCTGCTCTCTGGCGTTCACCGGAACATTGGGGATTAGCACCAGAAAGAGTATAAACGGTTGCCTGCTATTTCTTGTTCAACCAAACAGGCAACGGCGTATACTGTTGCCTGTTTATTTTAAGTTTTAATTTATGGACTGGCTTATAAAATTATTTACACAAACTTCCATTGCACAATCAGTAATTATTTACGGGTTGGTAATCGCCATTGGAATATGGCTGGGGAGAGTAAAAGTAGCCGGCATATCACTGGGTGTTACCTGGGTACTGTTTGCCGGAATGCTTTTTTCTTATGCAGGCGTGAGTGTAGATAAAGGAACAGAAGATTTTTTAAAAGAGTTCGGACTGATATTGTTTGTGTATTCAATCGGTTTACAGGTTGGTCCCGGTTTTTTTGCATCACTCAAAAAGAATGCATTGGGTAATAATATTCTCGCTGGTGCTATTGTATTAACAGGTGTCCTGCTTACCTGCATCTTATATTATTTCAGCGGTAATCATATTTCTGTAATGGCAGGGGTGATGAGTGGTGCAGTTACCAATACACCAGGCTTAGCTGCCGCACAGGCTGCGGTAAGTGATTTGAATATTACCGGAACAGATAAATCTCTTATTACACTGGCGTATGCAGTTACTTATCCGTTGGGTGTGTTTGGCATCATTGGATCATTGCTGTTATTGAAAAAGATATTTGGTATTAATATGACCGATGAACAGGAGTTTCACCGTAAGCTGGGTAGGTTGCGTTCTAATCGTCCTTTATCCATTCACTTACATTTGGAAAACAAACAACTCATTGGTCAGCCATTGCGTAAGTTGTTTGAATTGCTGAAAGAACCCATCGTTGTATCACGGATGTATCATAACGATGAAATCATCACACCTACACCCACAACTATTTTAGCGGGAAAAGATGTGTTATTGATCGTTGCTTCCAGGCAAACAGTAGAACAATTGAAATTATTAGTTGGCCCCATTGCTGATATTGATTTAAGAAAAATGCCGGAGAGCCAGATCAGCTCCATGCATATTGTGGTTACCCGTTCGGAAGTAACACATAAACGCTTAGGCGATATACCCGAACTGCACCAGCATGATTTTACCTTAACAAGACTAAACCGTGCCGGTATTGAAATGGTACCACATGGCGATATGTTTTTACAATTAGGAGATACCGTAAAAGCAGTGGGAACAAAAGAAGGACTGGAATGGGTGAGCAATGCAATGGGTAACTCTTTAAAGAAATTAGAAGTACCTGATTTAGCCCCGATATTTTTAGGAATTGTATTAGGTGTTGTATTAGGAAGCATTCCTTTTCATTTTCCCAACATACCGGTAGCTGTTAAGATTGGTATGGCAGGGGGACCATTGATTGCTGCTTTGATATTAAGCCGCTTTGGAA
This sequence comes from Sphingobacteriales bacterium, assembly GCA_003963365.1. Taxonomy (GTDB): domain Bacteria; phylum Bacteroidota; class Bacteroidia; order Chitinophagales; family Chitinophagaceae; genus AWTP1-9. The sequence goes on along the minus strand of RXJG01000005.1, from coordinate 386,315 downwards.
ATTTATTATACCTCAATAACTACACTACCAACAGTGCCAACTTAATGATTCGTGAATTGGGTATTAGTTTATTCTTAGCCAGTGTTGGATTAAGCAGTGGTAAAAACCTATCTATTGCTTTTGCAGATGGAAGAGGATGGATATGGATGGTGATGGGAGTAGTGATTACCATTGTTCCGTTGTTGTTGATAGGAATCATTGCAAGAAAATATTTTCGCAAAACCTATTTTGAAATATGTGGTCTATTGGCCGGCGCTTCTACTGACCCGCCGGCATTAGCCTTTGCTACCAAATTAGCCGGCAGCGATATTCCATCCGTTACCTATGCTACCGTTTACCCGCTTACCATGATATTACGGATAGTAGCAGCCCAATTGCTCATCCTTTTATTTGCGTAAGCATATTCCTTTGTTATGAAAAAATTTATTCGTGTTATCAGTTTACTGGTGCTGTTTTTTTTAAATGCTTTTATTGATTTATCTGCACAAAACAAAGCAAAAGAAATCAATCATCAGTCACAAAGTTGGTTTAGCATCAACACCAAAACAGATATTTATAAAAAATGGAGTGTACTGGCTGATGTGCATGTACGCCGCAATCATTTTTTAGCTGACCCAAACTTTTATTTTGTAAGAGCAGCGTTAGCTTATAACATCAATCCTCATTTATATGTTGCTGCTGGTTATGGTCATATGTGGGTAGCTCCTGCTATTGCCGGCTGGAAAACTTATTCAAATGAAAATCGTATTTACCAACAGCTGCAATACAGTTCTTCCATTGGAAAGATTAATTTATTGCAGCGGCTTCGCAATGAACAACGCTGGCAGCAAAAAATGGTGAACGATAAATTCTCCGGACAAAACCGGTTCACTGACCGTATCCGTTATTTACTGAGTGCCACCATACCAGTTTTTAAGAATAAACATTTACCATCATTAGTAATAGCTGATGAATTGAATATCCAGTTTGGAAAAGAAGTAGTGTACAATACTTTTGATCAGAACCGCTACTTCATCGGGATCAAACAAAATATTAATCACCGTTTGAGTTTCGATATGGGCTATATGAAAGTGTACCAGCAGAAGTACAGCGGTTACCAGTACGACTCCAACGATACCTTCCGCCTGTTCTTTTATTACAATGGTTCCTGGTGCAAAAAATAAATATGCTTACCCTGCACCAGTTCTTTTACCTGTTATGCACCCCTGTTAGTACCACCAGTTAACCGGGTAGCTTTGGCCGGAGCTTTTGAGTTAAATTTTCCCTTGGGTGCAGGAAAACCTGTTTTCGCTGCTGTTGGTCCGCCTTTCTTTTTATCCTTTTTGTTTTTTCCGGAATTTAATAACGACATAATTTTTTAGGTTGAGTTTTACAAATTAAGCAAATATTTTTTGTTACAAGCAGTAACAATCAATCTTAAAATATCAACATACCATTTTACCCGGGGGAAATAAATGAAACTTTACTGGTACTGGATATAAACCGGCTGTGGTTTCAATTTCAGCAACTCTTTCGGAGTAAGCATGCGGCTGCTATTTTTTGTATCATTCTTATAAAAAAGTTTGAACCCCGTATATTCAACCGGTTCCCGGTAAATAAACTGTTTGTAAGTATTAATCTTTTTAGCCGGAATGCCCCATCCGTCCATATGCATTACGATTTGTACTTCGGGCATTGTTTTTATTTCTTTATAATTTTTTACCATACCCTGGGTAAAGCGGTGTACCACCAGCACTTTGGGAGAGAGGTTATTATCCTTTACAATTTTTCGCAGGTACTCAGCCGCATAATTGATATCCGCCGCATCAAAGGAACCTATAACGGAGCCGGGCTTCTGTCCACCCTTCATCGAAAACTCCGGATCAATGCCTAAATGCACATTGGGGAGTTTAAGATATTTTTCCAGTAACGGTATTTCATCCTGCAGGGTGCTGAGACCAACCTGTACATCCAAAAAAACAATGGCATTAATTTGTGCCGCCATAGCCAGTACCGAATCTATTTGGGCATAAGGCATCCGCAGGCGGTAAGTATTTCCTTTACCAGGATAGCCTTGTGCTGTAACAGCAATATAATGCAAGGCTGGTTGTACTTCCATTAAAGTATCCGCCTGTTCCCATGCGGCTACTTCTTCTTTTAGTTTGTTCAGTACATCCTGTTTAGGCAGTTCACCCAGGATGCCCATATTTTTTGAATACAGGTTTCCGTAAAATGCAATAATTCTTTTATATGGAAGAATGGCGCCGGTTAAAGGATCTGTTTTGCCCGCTGTCCATTTACCAGATGAATCGCCATTGATAATATGATTCATTTTTTCTTTATACGTTAAAGAAGACGGCACCGGTTTAAGAGCAGGTGCTGCTGCAACAGGTTCCTTTTTATCGGGAGACACTGGTATATTACTGGTGGATGCTTCTTTTTGGTTGGGAGAATAAACAAAGGCAAAAATGAAAATCCCTAACAGGATGGCCGCAGCAATGAAAAATATTTTCTTTAATAATGAGGCAGACTTTGACGGTACAGAAAGTAAAATTTCGTTCTTCATAGTGAAATGGATTCCGATAATAGTAAACGAACAGGTTTCCGTAACGATAACGACGGGCTGCTGCAAATATTGCAGTTGTGAATATCTCAGTAAAACCAGCCCTGGTTTATACTTAAACAGAGCTAATTGTAAGTGTTTTTTTGGAAATACCTGATGTATAGGTAGTGGCTGCGGGTGCAGATGCTTGTCACTTTTTTTGCGGAAAAAAAAGTAACCAAAAAAAGCCGCCAGAGATCGATATACAGCCCGATCTCTGGAGATACCCTGATTGAGCTGTTGTGCTACTGTAATGAAATACTACAAAGCCTTGATGAAAATACCAACAAATAAGATTTATCAATAATAATGAATCTTAAAATATCAACGAACCCTTTTACCAAACGGCATCAACGAAATCTCTACCAACTTAAAATGCTGTCGTCCCCACGGAATACCAATAATGGTAATACTCAACAGCACACCAAAAACCAAATGAACAAAAGCTGTATACAATCCACCACAAAGAATCCAGATGATATTAGCAAACAAAGAAAGACAACCCACATTGTTACTGCTGCTCACCACTTCCTTACCAAAAGGCCACAACACCAGTCCTGCTAATTTAAAACATTGCAGACCCCATGGAATACCAATGATGGTGATACATAAAATCAATCCGCCGAAAAAATAACCAAGCGCTGCAGCAAAGCCGCCAAAGATGAGCCAGATGAGATTGCCCATTAAATTCATAAAGTAAAGATATTGAATCAAAAAATTCAACCAGCCATTAACAACCTGTTAAAACCATACTTATACAGAAACGGATAAATTTAATATCCAATCTCATTCATCTGCTTACTATCCCTCCGTGGCCTTTCTGCAAAACAGGGCTATTCATTTTCATCAACAATAAAAAAGGAGGACTTATGCGATTCTTAATGAAAGTTTCCATTCCCAATGAACCCTTTAACAGTTATATAAAGGATGGTTCAGTTGGTCACCGCATGCAGGCTATTATGGGAGAAATAAAACCCGAAGCCGTTTATTTTACAGCGGTGCATGGTGTACGCACCGCCACATTAATTGTGCATTTTGATGATATTGCCCAAATGGTACATTTTGCCGAACCATTTTTTTTGCAGATGAATGCCGAAGTAGAATACCATCCCGTAATGCTGCCCGAAGACCTGGCAAGAGCTAACCTGGAGGAAATGGGAAAGAAATGGAAATAGAAAAATTATTGCTTGCAGAAAAAACACTGTCCCGCTTTTTAGCGGGATTTTTTTTACCGGCAGGTGTCCTTACCTGCTGGAATACATAGCGATTACTATCCCCTGCCCGGTTTTATTTTTATTCTTATCATCTTCAGGATCTTCTTCAGCAAATCGCTGTATCGCCTTTACCGGTAGCACCTCTTTTTAACTTTTTTGTGAGCCGTTGGGCAACTGCGTTAGCGAACATACTTTGATGTATTCCATATACAATCGTTTAGATGAGTATATTAAGTTGTGACAAAAAAAGAAGGAGGGAAATATATTTTTGTATATAGCGATAACCTGTTTATTGTTTGAAACTACCCGTTATAGAATACAACCCGATTTTGGGGCGGTACTCTTATTTGGCTGTTGTGTTACTGTGGTGAAGGGCTCTTGATTCGTGGAGAAACGAAGCAAGACGGATGTGGTATGTTGATTAATAAAAATAAGTACTCAAGTTCACGGAACTCAAATCTTGGCCATATAATCCCTGCAAATCTATTTTATATTGTATGTCAGAAATTCTAAAATTCAAAGGTTTTTTAAGGTTTTCAGAAGTTAGTTTAGGAAAATTCTCGTCTATATGAAATAAAATACTATTATGGATTTCAAATCCATACTTTTTATACTCTTCAGCAAAAAACCGTGAATAGCCCACGGATATTAATTTTTTATAAAAATTTTCAATTAGTGTTGGTTTATTTTTTAAATGTAATAATACAATTGATTCGATTAATGATTGTATGCTAATTGAATTATTCGAGTGCGGTCCTGTCAATAAAAACGAAATGAAAGCTAGATTCTTTTTTTCAGGTAATTTTAATTGGTCAATTCCATTAATCCAATGAATATGTCCGTCTCCGCTTGTGCCTTTAATCTCAAAATTCCAATCAGAAAAGGTAAAATCATGTTTTTCACCTAGAGGTCCTTTCCAACTATCAAGTGCCATACTTGGGTTTATTTCACATAATCTCTTTAGAACGATTAATTCACATAGAAGACCTATTTGTTTTTCTACAGTAAGTATTTCTTTAATTTTCGATGACCAAAATGATTTCCAATTCTCTATTATTTTAGTAACACTTTGTATTGGTGAGTTTTTAAAAATAATAATCTCCTTTGATATTTCTTTTACAATTTCTGTAAATTCATCTATATAATCATCCATATTACACTCTAAATCAATAAAGGTTTTTATATTCTTCCCGTTAAACTTAAACTGTTTAATATTTAATTTGAGACCATTGATGTTTGGATCAGTAATTTCTTGATTTCTTAAACCTTTTATTTCTACCACAAAATGTTTTTTATCATTTTCATCTCGAAATATTAGTAGGTCAAATAATTTTTCCCCTGTATAGTGGATAATGGTACCTAAGTAACCATTTTGAGAATTATCTGATTTGGGAATTTGATTCCAACAATTTTTGTTAATATTTTCTATATTCATTATTGACCAATGTATGTATATGGTTCAGTTTCACTTTTTGGTAGAACTATGGCAAACCCAAGGACATTTACTTTTTCGGTAGTTATATTATAGAACAGATCGATCCTTTTGGGAGGTTCACCTTTGCTATCTTTATTAATTAAATAAAGTAAGAGTAGGGGATTTTGAGAGGTTCTCCCATCGGAGCGATTTTTTGCATTCTCGTTTAAATCAACCATTAAATGTTTAGGTTCGGTAAGAACACCTATGTCAAATCCTTGATCGGTTTTTAAACGACTACGTTGAATTAAATTGATTGATAATCCTCCATATTTAATTTCTGGATTTTCAGATGTTGCCCTAGCATTTCCAACAATGGTTACTTTCCATTTAGTCAATTCGTTATTTTTAGCTCTTCTGATAATGTATTCTTTAATTTTTTCAATATTTATTCCTGGCCCACCAAATCTTTCTTCAAAACAATATTTATTAAAAAATTCATTTAAAATGAAATTGCTACTTAGATACCCATTATTCATATAAACACCCTTTATTCTTGTGGGTTTAAATCCGCCTTTTATATTCTTTATAAAAGATTCTCCAATATTTAAGTTTGCGTAAAGTTTTTCAGGTATATCTAAAGGAAATTTAAAAGTTTGATTTAATGAATCACTAAAGGAAATTTGCTGGGGTTTTGCTGCTCCAAGTTTATTTGGAGCAGTAACAGCTAACCTGCTATGTGTTCTTATGGTCAAAGCAAGATCTGCGGGAGTATTATCTGTATTCTCATATCTCTTGATATCCTTTCTTAATTCATCTTCAACAATAGATAAATGAATATAATATTCCCAAATTAAGGCAGTAGTATAAATTCTTGTCAAGTCTTCATAACCTCTTCTATATCCAAACCATCTTCCCATTTGTAAAATGGTATCATATTGTTTACTATCTCTTAAATAGTAGCTAATCATTAGTCCCTCTAGTGTCAGTCCTCTTGAAAGTTGATTCCCGCCTACAGCAATTAATTTCATTTCTTGGTTAGAAGTATAATCTAATCTTTCCTCGGAATCACTATTTAACTCTATTGTGAATATCACAGACAGCACTTTTTGAAGTTCTAACCAAATAGCATCGAATCCAGGAATAGAATTAGTTGTAATATTAAGAGCATTGTTTATTTCTAAACATTGATTTTGCATATTTTCCCATAAGCTATAGAATTCTATTTTTAGTTTGTTTTGACCGCTTTTATCATTAAATCTTTTAATAATAGTATCTAAATATTTATCAACCATTTGTCTGACAGTTTTCATGTCATTTATTTTATGTGATACATGTATTAGCATACTCATAGGTTTTAATTTGTCTCCTCTTAAATTTCTAACTGCACAACCTAAAATAAATTGCTTAATAGAATTACTAAGATTTGTTGTCATTTCACCCGAGAAAATTAGAGTATTTCTTTCATCGGGAATTTTTTGAACTATATTCTTTGAAAGATTACTATTAAATATCTTGGCAGTTCCGTAATAACCTTTTGGCTCAGGAAGCGAGATGATAAAATTCCTAGGATATAAATCATCTTCTACATCAGCATCATCTGCTCCCATATCAATTAAAATATTTGCAAAGGGGGTGGCTGTATAGCCAACGTAAGCTTTTCTGGGAAATAGTGTTAATAACTTTCTAATGCAATCATTTGTTCTGCTTCTTTCAGTATCAGGGTCTCCAGCATTTGTATCAACTGAGGCTTGATCTGCTTCATCATCAATTATTAGAACCGGAATATTAGCTCTGTCTTCCGGTTCTGATATGTTTATATACTCTATTAATTTTTCTAGAACTTTTGTGTTCTTTTTTACTATCGCTAATGTTGGTGAGTTAAGATTGCAAATTGAATTAAAGGGATCTATATTTACAACGTCAAATTCCCCGATATCTTTAATAACTGAATCCCCATTTCTTTTTTTTGTTATTTTATTTAGGCCTGTCGTGATACGATTCCATCTTTTTGCTGAAGACGGGTATTCAATGAATGATTCATTAATTTTTAAATCATTCATTCCTGTTAATTCCTTATCTAAACGTATTTGTGTTTGACGTCTTAAAACATTATGAATTCCTGCGAGAACTATTATCAATTTATATCCTGCATCAGCCGCTTTGGCAATTAAAGCTGTAAAGTTTGCGGTTTTGCCACTTTGAACATATCCAACCACTAAACCTTTATAACTAAATTCATGTCTTTGTGGATCTGCAAGACTACTTATTATTTTATGGGTTGCGTCATCAATAGATTTGACTATTTCGCCAGCTATGTCTGGCGACATATACTTTTTTGTTAATTCATCCGATAGAAAATTCTTAAGTCTTTTCCAGTAAAAACTTCCTTCTTCGTCATCATTTTTAATTAGCCAATCTTCATACCACTCTTCATGAATTTTAGGGTTTGTGACAAATGATACTGGCTCTAGTATTGCATTTTCATATGATCTTTTAAAGTGTGTTTTTTTTAAGAATCTTTTTTCAATTTCCTCTTTAATTTCATCAGAAACAGGTTCTCTAGTAACAGGATGAATCAATGCATTTAATTCTTCATCTATATTGAATGAGGCGCCTTTAAAATATTCGAATCTCTCAAATAAATTTTGTACTAATTGCGAAATATGACGCTCCTCCATATTATATTATTTCGTTTTCAGTTAATTTAATTAGAGTTTTTGCACAAACTGTTTTGAATGTATCAATCATATGTGCATTGTCTTCAGTTTTATTATATAATTCTGCAAATGCAAGAGAAAATAACAATGCATCTATTGCAGCGGTAACTTGCTTGTTTGTGTCTGATCGATAAATTCGGTTATAGAAAGGATGTGAAGCGTTAACAATAACTTTGAATTTGTCTTTTGTGTCACATATTATTTTCCACAAATGAGGTGAGTTTAACTTGTCAGAGATAATTTCAAAATCTTTGTTAGTTCCATACTTTAAAAATTCATTTATTTTATTTGAAAGCCACGAACCATTAGGGTTTTCTACTGTGATTTCAGGAAAGCTATTATTTGCACTTTTTTTTGTGGTAATATTATTTTCCGTTATAAGTGCTTTTGTCAATGAAATAAGTTGACTTTCCTTTTTTCGAAAATTATTCTTCACATATATTTTTTCATCTGACTTATTATATTGAGCTTTTGCTTTTTTAATTATAGATGGGTTAACATTATTTTTAAGGTGATGAAATAGTAATTCTGGAAATTGGACTTTAGTTTTATTTACTGTTATACTAAATAGTTCATCTAGAGTAGGATCAATATCAATACTTACTCTGGCTAATTTATCATGTTCATCTTTTGCTTTTGTGTTATTCCATCCTCCAAATCTTATTATTCTATTAGCTCGATATATATAATAACCTTGCGAATCGTTCCAGGAATTAAGCCCTTTTCCGTCTTTCCATGCCTCTTCTGAAGAAAATCCTTCTTTAGTGGGAAGAATATATGCTTTAATTACTATTGGCTTTTTATATCCATCAATTTTCAAATGGGATAATTCTTTTTTTAAATTAATTTCAACGGTATTTGGCTCACTTCTCAAAAATGGATCCCATGGAGTTAATTTTTCTCCATTCACTTTTATTGTGATAGTGTTTTCATGGCCAAGGCTTCCATCTAGAAAACGATGGTAAACCATTCTTAAATGAAGCTTTAATGTAGATAATTTTCTATAAAAATAATTTTGAGAAAAACCTTCTCCACTAAACGATTTATATTCTCTATTTAAATTATATAGATCATCCCATAATACTACTGTGCCTTTTATGCCTATATTTATATTCTCTTTAGTTAGTAAGTCTTCGGTTTCTTTTTGATTTAATTGAAAAAGATTCCATTCACCAGATTTTTTAATGTGGGTCATATCCCAGCAAAAAGCTGTAATAGGGGAATGCTTCTTTTTTGATATGATTGTTAACTTATTACAGTGGCTTAATGAAGCTGTTTTCATTCCCATGCCAAATTTCCCAAGATCAGCCTCCTCATAACTTGTGTCTGTACCAAGCCTCATTGCTTCCTCAAGTTGCTTTTCTCCCATTCCACTTCCATCATCTTGAATTCTACATATAATTTGACCTTTAGTATTAAAGTCAAATTTTATATCAATGTTTTTTGCTTTTACTTTTTCGGTAACAGCATTGTCAACTACATCCGCTACGGAAGAATTTAAATCATAGCCAAGACTTCTTAGTGCATCAAATGTTCTAGCAGCGTTAGGTATACTTTCTATACTTTTCATTATATGATTGGTTTATTATAATTGCCAATTTAAATGCCATTAATGGTGGCACAGCATTACCAATTTGTTTAAATGCCGCAGTTCTATTTTTCCCTTCTTTTACTCCCTCGAAATAGAAATCATCTGGGAATGATTGTAATCTTGCAGCTTCTCGTACCGAAAGAGATCTGTTTTGTTTTATATCCGGATGTATATAGTAATGACCATCTTTTGCTATATGTGCAACAACAGTTTGAGCATATTCTGATTTATCATCTACTACTTTAAAGCGGTCAAAAAAAGAATGCTCGTTTTTATGTGTTTTTAATCTTTTGGGTAATAAAGTATAGTTTAATCGTTCTCCTTTGTGTATATGCTCTACAGCAATTCTATAAATCTCTTTGTCCTGTTCTGTGTGAGGCCTGGCCACATGCTGAGTTAAAATATTTATACCGTTTCTAATACCACTCTGATTTAAATATATCGTGGTCGGCTTACTATATGTACTGAACTTGTCAATTCCCTCTCCCGCTTGTATTAATGGTAAATCATTCAGTAATTCTTTAACTGTATGTTTATTTGTATTTTTTATTGTTTCGAGGTTAGGAGGTGTGAGATTCATTTCTTTTTTCCAACCCAATATGATAACCCGTTTTCTGTTCTGTAATACACCAAAGTTGTTAGCTTCTACTGTAAACAACTGCATGGCATAGCCTTTTTTATCAAAGAGCTTTTCCATATTCTTTAAATAGACCCCATTACCAGCAGATTTTAACCCAAGCACATTTTCAAACACAAACAATTTTGGTTGATATTTCTCCAGGTATCTGGCATATTGCACATAGAGATAATTGCGGTGATCATCCTTCATTCCGTTGGCTGACCTTGCTCTGCCCACTAATGAATAAGCCTGGCAGGGGGGGCCACCTATAATTAAATCCACCTCTCTTGCTTTGAGCTGTGCTTCTATTAGTTTATGAATTTTTGGATTGTATTCCCCGCCAATCGGATAATTAATAACACTGCTTAGCAGTTCGGCAGGAATTTGTTTGTATAATTCAGAACGATTAATTTCTCCTTTGAGATAGGCAATATAGGTATCAAATTTTTTTTCAGCTTTGAGATAATGATAAGCCACTCTTGTTTTTAATGTATAACAAGCCGCTTCGTCCATCTCCACATGAGCAATGGGTTCATATCCTGCACGGATAAATCCTTCAGATAATCCTCCTGCACCAGCAAATAAGTCGATAAAATTCATTTTTCAAGATAAGACTGTTCCGCAATTTAAGAATAGATTTATTAACTTTTTCAAGTTTGATAAACATTTCGATATTTATATACTTAATTAAACTATAGTGATGCGTTCAATGATATATAAAATAGAAAGGCCTCAATTAAGAGGCCTTTACAGTGTTTATCATAAGGAGTAATTATTCATACTTTATTTTATTGATCAATGCTATCATCACTAAACCCAGCAAACCTATTACGGCAAATGAACCACGCAGGTTGATGGCCTGTGCAATAAAACCGATTACAGGCGGGCCTGCTAAAAATCCTAAAAAGGAAATAGAAGATACGGCTGCCAGTGCCAAACCGGGGCTCATGGTTTTTGATTTTCCGGCAATACTATAAATAAAAGGCACTACGGATGATACACCCAGTCCCACCAGTAAAAATCCAATAGTGGTGGTAACAATATAAGGAAGCAATACGGCCAGTGCCAGTCCGCCGGTAATGAGTGAACCACTCCAGCGTAAAATGTTTTTCATACCAAAGCGGGTAGCCAGTCCATCAGCCACAAATCTTCCCGAAGCCATAGCAGCCGTGTAAGCCACAAAACCTACCGTGGTTAATGTTTTAGGTACCTGCACCACATTTTGCAGGTATACCCCACTCCAGTCAGCCATAGCTCCTTCGGCCATCATACCACAAAAGGCAATGAGTCCTAATTTTAAAATGGCGGCATCAGGTTTTACCAGCAACGGGGCGGCTTGTGTACCACCGGCATCTTTGGCAATGGTATATTTTTGAAAGAGTATTACCAGCAATAATGTTACAAACCATATAATACTAAAATGTAAAAATGGGGCAACACCATTAGATACCAGTATAGAACCAATAGCGGCGCCACTGAATCCTGCCAAACTCCACAATCCATGAAAGGAAGCCATGATGGAACGTCCGTAAAACTTTTCTACGGCTACGGCCTGAGTGTTCATGGCTATATTACACAGGTTGCTGAACAGTCCGAACAGGAACAGTACTGCTACCAGTTGCGTTACCGTTGCGGCTGCACCCAGTAATATCAGCATCAATGGATAAAACAAGGATGCTGTGATGAGCATTCTCCGGCTGCCATATTTAGTGATCAGCCAACCAGAGATGGGTAAGCTCAGCATTAAGCCTGCGGGTAAGGCAAATAACACTGCACCTAATCCTGCATCACTTAACTGCAGTTTCTCTTTAATATCTGGGATACGACTTGCCCAGGTGGCAAAGGTGATACCCGCAACAAAAAAGAAACCACTCACCGCAATGCGGTATAAACGGTTGTTACTTATTGAAAAACCTATGTTCATGTTTGCAATTTGATGATTTGAAGATTTGACAATTTGAAAATGGGTAATGAAGAGTTGTATTTCATTTTCAAATTGCCAAATTGTTTAATTGTCTAATTAGCTCAAGGCTTTTAGCGTTGCTATTTCTATATCTAACTCTTTGTTGTTAGCTAAGCTTTGCAACACAAGGTTGGCAGTAGTGGTGTTGAAGGCAATGAGAATATCTTTCTCAGATGCCAGTGTTAATAAGTTGCGGAACTTATCGGCCACCACATCCTGGTCCTGTAAGCTGGGGAAGAAGAGGAGTATATCCACTTCATTTTCTTCCACCATTTTTTCCAGTTCCGGAATACCACCGGTTGTTACGGGTGACAGCTGCAGTACGGGAACCAGTAATACACCTTTTAATAAACGGGCAGTTTTGCCCGGCGCAATAATGGTATGCTGCTCCAGTATGTTCTTATTGGTATAAGACCATTCAATGAGTGCTGTCTTGTTTGTTTCATTCGCTGCAATAACTATGTTCATCTTTTTCATATTGTTTGTTTCTGCTGACACAGGTTTTGTTTTTCAGGTTAATAAATAAAAAGTTTCCCCGGTGAACCCTGTGGTTATCCTTCGGCAAGGGCAGGATGACAAACCATAAAGGGCACAAAGGATTCACAAAGAGCACTAATGTTTACTTATAGCAAATGGTAAGAGATCAGATGATGCGTACGTGTTTGCCGCTTTGCATTACCTGGCTTATCAGATCTTTATCTTCTTTCTGCGGATCGGCTACCAGTACTAATTCAATGGTATCGTCCTGTATAATAGCGGCAGTATTATCTACTAATTCTGCCATGGGGTATAATTGTTGTGCGGCGGCAATACTGGCCCTGTTTTTTACCAGCACTTTCTTTAATGCTAAACCTTGTGTGTTTCCAATACGGTCACTGATGGTGGTTTCATTATTTATACCGCATTCAATAACCCCTGCACTTGTTACTTTACTCATAATACGGGTATTTAAAATTTTAAAAGCTTTTCTTTAAAGCAGTTTATATAACGTTGATGCCTGCCTGTTTGTAAGGCTGCAGCAATCCGAGATCGGGAGAAGGTGTGATCAGTCCGCTTAAACTGGTGATCGGGCATATGTGAAATGCTTCGGCCGTATTTATTTTTTCCGGAGTGGCCAGCGCAACTACCTGCGCCGAAGATTCAATCATGGCTTTTTTTACAGCAGCTTCTTCATAATGGTGCCCGGTTATCCCAAGTTCCAGGTGAATACTGCATACACCGAGGAAACAAATGTCGGCCCGGGTGCTTTTATAAAAGTTTATCGTATCGTGTCCCGAAGTGATAAATGATTCTCTGAATAAACGTCCGCCTGCAAAAAGCACTTCTACATCGGGACGGTCATCCAGCACATTCACCACGGGGAAACTGTTAGTGATCACCGTTAAGTTAAGATCTTTCGGAAGCAGGCTGGCTACGGCCATGGTGGAAGTACCACCATCGAGTATCAGCACATTTCCTTTTTTAATTAGTTTGATGGCTTTTTTGGCCATCTCCTGTTTTTGCTTTCCCGCAAAATTCATCCGGTCTTTAATATCCAGCGGCCCGGGTGCATGCGGTACGGCACCTCCTCTTACTTCTTTCAACAATTTGCGGACAGACATTTCTTTAATATCCCTGCGGATGGTGTCTTCCGAAACGCTGAGTTCTTTGCTCAGGGCGGATAAAGAAACACGTTGGTCTTTTTGTAACCATTTTAATATTTGTTCCTGTCTCTCGCCTTTGTACATATTGCTGAGCAATTAGGATGCAAATTTATGCAATATTTGGGGTTTACCTGCAGTAGTTTGCAGCCTGAATCGGACATTTTGTAATCGTATCATAAAAAATATGTTGATTATTAGCTACTTACATTTTATTAATAAGGGTAAATATTGCATAAATTAATACGGAGTTAACAGTAAAAAAAAGGAAGTTTTTTGAGAAAAGGGGATTATTCCCTTTCATTTTTCCGCCGGAATCCTATCCTGTTGCGGGCGGAACGGGTGGGTTTAGCAGTTGTTTGAGGTATTTAAAGATGAGGATTATGCTTTCATCATGTTCGGCTAATCTCTTTTCTATCTTTTCCAGTTGGAGTAAAATGTCTTTATGGGTGAGCATTAGCTGTCGCATTTTGGTAAACACCCTTATGATTTGGATATTAACATGAATGGCAGTCTCGCTGTGTAGCACTGAAGAGAGCATAGCAACACCCTGTTCGGTAAAGACAAAAGGGTTTTTTCGGGTGCCACCCCGATTGCTTTTGTTTGATGTTGCAGATTGCAATATCAAATCTTTGAACTCTTCATCAGAAAGCTGAAACATAAAATCTTCGGGAAATCTCTCAATATTTCTTTTGACAGCAAGATTAAGATTACCTGTAGTTACTCTATAAAGTTGGGCAAGGTCTTTATCAAGCATTACTTTTTGGCCCCTGATGAAATAAATTTTACTCATCACGAGTTCATCGGAGAGTATTAATGATTGGTTTGCATTTGTCATACGCTAAGGATTAATCTGAAAGAGGAAATGAATTTACAATTTCTTTAAAAGCGATTCCAGTGTCTTCGATAATTTGTCTTTCTTCAGCTTACACTCCCAGATGGTGATTACTTTCCATCCTTCTTTTCTTAATGCTTTAATGGCTTTATCATCGTTGGTTTTGTTGGTATTTATTTTATTAGTCCACCATTGCGTTCTTGTTTTAGGTACAACAAAGTATTTGCAGTTGGCATGCCCATGCCAGAAACATCCATGAATAAAGATGACCGTTTTGTATTTGTTCAGAACAATATCCGGTTTGCCGGGTAATTTTTTATTATGAAGTGAATAACGAAAACCCTGTGCATGCAAAAACTTCCGCACCAGCATTTCGGGTTGGGTATTGCTGCCGCGTATCTGCGACATATTATAACTGCGGGTGGCTTTATCGTGTACATCGGCCATTTAATAAAGGTAGTGTTGTTTAAAACAAATTTTCAGAACACGGAATGGCAATAAAACCCGGGTTCATTCAACAAATGACTGACCGAATAAAACAGTAATTTCATTTTATGATCACACTTAAAAATGAAACGCTTACTGCAACCATAGCCACTAAAGGTGCCGAACTGCAGCAACTCATTCACCAGCATACAGGTATTAATTATATGTGGAGTGGTGATGCAAGGTACTGGGGCAAGTATAGTCCCGTATTGTTTCCTGTAGTAGGAGGTTTAATAGATGATACTTATGTATACAAAGGTCAACGCTACCAACTGCCCCGTCATGGTTTTGCAAGAGATAAAGAGTTTACTGTTGAACAGGCAACCGAAACCGAAGCTGTGTTTACGCTGCGGGATGATGATGAAACAAAAAAAGTTTATCCTTTTGCCTTTGTATTAAAGCTGCATTACCGGTTAAAGGACAACAGTATTTATTGCTCTTATGAAGTATATAATCCTGCTGATGAAGTATTACTGTTTTCAATAGGTGCTCACCCGGCATTTGCAGTGCCGCTGGTGAATGAGCTTATTTACAGCGATTATTATCTTGAGTTTAATAAGGCAGAGGAGCTGCAACGCTGGAAACTGCTAAACGGTTTAATTGCTGCTACTGCTGAAACTGTTGCTATCAACGGTAACCGGCTTATGCTGCAACCCTCTTTGTTTTATGAAGATGCTATTGTGCTGAAACAATTAAAAAGTAATTGTATAACATTAGCCAGCGATAAAAATAAGCATGGGCTTCATTTTTATTTTGACGATTTTCCCTTCTTCGGAATATGGGCGGCCAGGGATGCACCCTTTGTGTGCCTTGAACCATGGTGTGGTATTGCTGACGGTATACATCATAACCAGCAGTTAAACGAAAAGGAAGGGATTAACCAGTTAGCACCCGGTGCCTTCTTCTCAAAAACATGGCATGTGCAATGTTTTTAATTAGTAGCCGGTATATGCGGCGATGGAATTACCGTTAAGTTTTTATATTTACAAAAAAGGATATGAAATACTGTTATACACTGCTGCTGCTATTGCTGGTAGGCATTGCCTGCAAACCCAAACCATTAACAGGTAAAGACCTGGAAGACCGCTTAAAAGAAGCAATGACAGATTATCTTCATCATAACACACAACCCGGCACTACGGTAGAGGTAAAGGGTGTAACCTATTATCCCGACAAGCAGAACCAGGCTTATATCTGTGAATTTGATGTACGCATGAAGAATGAAAAAATTGATACTACCGGTAAAATGACGGCGGCTATATCAAGCGATTTTAAAACAGTAACAAGGCATCGGTGACATAACTTTTAATAATCTTTCAACCATCCTTCTGCAAGTTCAGGATGACAGCAATCCGATTTATCATTAATAAAGATTATGATTATAAAATTTGCCGGATGAAATACCTGTTGTTTATTCAGATAATCCCGGAAATGTGCATTCTATTGATGGGCAGTTTTATTTTCAGTTTGTGAATTAAGGCTTGATAAATTTTTGATTTAATAAAAAACCCCGCTAAAAGCGGGGCTTTTATAAGTTATTTCTTGGGTCGTTTATATTGCGCATACCAGGTGATCTTACCATTTTTTACCTGGTTAATATCATGATAGGTAGCAGAGTCTACTTTACCTGATTTAAACGTATCATACTGATCGTACCAGGTTACAACGTACCCTTCTTTTTTTTCAGGTGAATATAATTTTGCCCAGGAGCCCATATTTATTTTAGAACTGGTGAGGCTATCCCGGTAAGTAACAAATGTTTTTACAATAGCATCCGATTTGCCTTTAACGTGAGTACCATCAGCCATATCTACTTCCAATGAATCGCCAAAAGCACTCCGCAAACCGGGTATATTATTATTTTCCCAATCCTTGTAGGATTGTAATACCATTTTCAAATCTGCATCTGAAACATCTTGTGTCCAGTCTGCAGCATAGGAAGCTTTATACGGGAGATCAACGGCTGATTTTTCGGCAGCAGGAGCAGTGGCTGTTTCTTTTTTTTCCGTGTTGCTGTTACAGGCAAGGATAAAACATAACAATAACAGTCCTAAAAAATTTGTTCTCATGAAAATTGATTTAGAGTGAATGAATAAAATGAATCGTTATCAGAAGGCAGAAATAAAGCGGGGCGAATTAAGGCGGTGCTTCCGGGATAAGAAAGGTAAGTAATGATAGGATAGGTACAAAATATATTTAACACAGTATTGTTTGTACAGCATTTATTGCAAACCGGTATTTAAAAATAACAATTTAGTAAAGAGGATGATTTATTCTGCACTATCAGTAACTTCCCTTTCTAATTTATTTGCATGAGAAAGATTGTTTATTTCCTGTTCTTTTCTGTTATCAGCCTTACCGCCAACACACAAACACTTTCTAAAACAGAACAAAAGATTTTGAAGTCGGTGGATGCTAATACCACGTATGCATTCAACTTATTAAAAGAGGCCGTGAACATTAACAGCGGCAGTTTCAATATTACCGGTGTAAAACAAGTGGGTGAATTGTTCAGTAAGGAATTAGCGACTTTAGGTTTTACGGTGGAATGGGTGAGTTTGCCGGATTCATTAAAAAGAGCGGGTCATTTGGTAGCATACCGTAAAGGAAAGAAAGGAAAGAAATTGTTTTTGATTGGTCATTTGGATACCGTGTTTGAACCGTTCATGCCGGCCAATCCCTATCACCAGTTAGATGACAGCACTGCCACCGGGCAGGGAGTAAATGATATGAAAGGCGGTGACGTGGTAATTATTGCTGCACTAAAAGCATTAAATGAACAAAAGTTGTTGGATGAAACAACGATTACTGTTTATATGACGGGTGATGAAGAAAATGCCGGTGATCCAAAATCAGTAAGCCGGGGTGATTTTATTGAAAGAGCCAAGCAGCATGATATAGCATTGGCTTATGAATCTGCTATGGGAATGGGTATTGTAGCTACTGCCCGGCGTGGCGCCAGTGGCTGGCAGTTAGAAGTGGAAGGTAAACAAGGACATTCCTCAACCGTATTTGGTGATAATGGTTATGGTGCTATTTATGAAGCATCGAGGATCGTCAATAGTTTCAGGGAAAAATTGAGTGGCGAAGAATACCTCACTTTTAATCCCGGTTTATTTATTGGCGGATCGGAGGTTAGTTATAATGATAAAACACAAAAGGGAGAAGCGGCTGGTAAAACAAATATTATTTCTCCCAAAACAGTAGTGATCGGTGATCTGCGGTTCTTAACTGAAGAACAAAAAGAAAAAGCAAGAGAAGTGATGCGGCAGATAACGGCACAAAACTTAGCGGGAACAAAAGCGGTTATCAGTTTTAAAGATGGTATTCCATCTATGCCGCCCACTGCGGGTAACGAAGCATTGGTTAAAACAGTAAATGAAGTAAGTATAGCATTGGGTTTTGGTGAAGTAGCCGCTGGTAATCCCGGGGCAAGAGGTGCCGGTGATATTTCTTATATCGCTAAATACCTTGATTGTTTGGACGGATTAGGTGCTTCCGGAAAAGGAGCACATGCACCGGGTGAAACGATTAACCTGAATGAGTTTCCCAAACTGATCAAAAGAAATGCCTTGCTGATCTATCGGCTCACGAGATAAGCGACTGTTCCAATGCAAGAAATTGTTCATAAAGTTTTGTAGTAACGGGGCCAGGCTTTCCGCTGCTGATAATGGTATCATTAATCTTTAATACCGGAATGATCTTTTTGGTAGTAGCGGTTAAAAAAACTTCAGCAGCACTCATCAGTTCATCAACAGTAATATCTCTTTCTTCAACCGGCATAAAGGCAGCAGCTAATTCCAATACTTGTTTGCGGGTAATGCCTTTGAGCATATGGTGTACCGGTGTTACCAGTTTACCATCATTAGTTACCACAAACACATTGCAGCGGGGAAATTCGGTAATGCTTTGCCGGTTGTAGTACAGTACATCATTTACTTTCTTTTCTCTCAATAAAGGTTGCAGCCATACAGCAGTGAGATAGCTGATGCTTTTGATATATGGTAATTCCCGTTGATGTTCATAAGTGATGATAGAATATCCTTTTTCAAAATCTTCTTTTGTTGAAGTTTTTACCGGGTTACAGGTGATGATTAAATTCGGTTGAGCAGGATTATAACTATCGGCCGAATAACCACCGGTAAGCATGATGCGGATACCAGCTTCAGGCAAATCATTTTGTTCAATTAATTGATGAATGATGCTGGTTAATTGTTCCCGGTTTTGTTGTACGGGTAAATGCATGGCTTTGGCAGAATGATAGAAACGGTCTAAATGATCATCGAAAAAAAGCGGAACATTTTTGATTGTTCTTAAAAAATCAAAGATGGCATAACCTCTTTGCATGGACAGATCTGACACATGGAGTGTTAGTTCACTATTATCAATAAACCGGTCATTTAAGTAAGCGGTCATTCTGCTATTCATATTTAAGGAAAGATAGTTTGAATTTATCTTCCAGGTAAAAAACAAAAAAGCCTCCGGTGAGGAAGGCTTTCAGTGTGATGTTTATTTTTTTGGTTCTAATAATTTAAAGAACTGGTCTAACTGCGGCAGGATAACGATTCTTGTACGGCGGTTAGCGGCCCTTCCTTCTTCGGTTGAATTATCGGCAATGGGTTTGTATTCACTGCGTCCGGCAGCGGCCATCTTAGCAGGATCAAGTCCATAATCATTTTGCAACAGACGTACTACTGAAGTGGCTCTTTTTACACTCAGATCCCAGTTATCCAATAAAACACCATTTTTATAAGCAACAGTATCTGTATGTCCTTCCACCATAAATTCAATATCAGGCTGATTTTTTAACACCGCTGCAACCTTACCCAACACTCCTTTTGCATCTTTGGTTACTTCGTATTTGCCGCTCTTGAATAATAATTTATCGGATATATCAATATACACTACTCCTTTATCTACTTTAATATTAATGTCTTTATCATCGAGGTTACCAACAGCGCCTTTTAAATTCATTACTAATGCCATGTTGAGAGAATCTTTATGGGCCATTTGTTGCTGCAGGGTTTGGATATAAGCATCTTTAGCACCAATATTTTCCATGGATTTTTTAATACTTTCTGCTTGTGAAGCGCTGATGACAGAAAGATCCTGCAATTGTTTTAATGCCTGGGTATTATTTTGTTTCAGGTAATCAAGTTGTTTATTAAGATTGCTGATGTCGTTTTCCAAAGAGGATTTTTGACGGTTCAGGTTGGCTTTATCATCATTACAGGTAGCGAGACTCCCGGCGATTTGATCATATTTGGTTTGCAGGGCAGTTAATTCTGCTTCTTTGGCTTTAAGTTTCTTTGTACTTACGCAGGAAGAAAATGTAATTAATAATAATCCGCTTAATGCAATCGTAAATTTATTCATATCAATTAATTTAGAATGCAAAGTTGAATTACAATCGCTGCCCAACCAAAAAAATACCGTTAATGAAATTGCAAGAATAATGTAATAAGCTACACATAAAAAAAATCCTGCATAAATACGGAAACAGGATATTAGAGTGTTACCATTAAAACTATAAGTTTAGATAAAAACAGGTGTGGTAAATTTATTTATAAATGTTATTGATATGGTTGTTCCGTTCATTTCACTGATGCTGATGCAACCACCCAGTTCTGCTGCCAGCAGGTTAACCGGGTGCAGGTATAGCATTAATTCTGACTGTTTGATAATATGATCGTTGTGCATATGTATCAGTACGAGGTTATGAAACCATTTGGCAGAGATGTGAATATTATCACAAAAACTGTCATTGATAAATGTTCCCAGCACCTTATCCATAATGATAGAAAGTTGCCGCTCATTGGTAGCTACCACTAATTTTTCAGGCACTTCGTTTATAATTTTATTAAACCTTTGATCTGCCAGGGGCCCATAACGGTTCTCCAGTTTCCCAACAAGATGGTGCAGTGCAAATGTTTCCTGCTGAATTAATGGGTTAGGGTGGGTAAACGTACTCATGCGAAGGGTTTATTAAATTAGGAATTGGTTTTTTCAAAGGATACGGGTAAAACTCATTTCATCTAACAAAGAAACTATTGATCAGACCGGTTACGAATAGAAGTGTTTTTATAAATAATGTAGTTGAATAGCCACAAGGTGCCCGATGCAATCGTTATTGTTGAAAATTCATATTTGTATTTGCTTTTAATTACCTGCTCCTATCTATATTTCATTATCTTTAGCCGTTCCCTTATTGTTTTACTCACCAAAAAACGCAGATTGCCATTATGTTTCGTTCAGTAATTACCGGTACAGGCTGCTATATCCCGCCTCATGTACAAACCAACCAGGATTTTGCCCAGCATGTTTTTTATTCAGAAGACCATGAACCATTGGATACACCTCCGCAGGTGGTGGTTGAAAAATTTAAACAGATAACCGGTATTGAAGAAAGACGTTATACAACAGATGATCTTACCGCTTCGGATATTGGGGCACTGGCAGCCAGGGCAGCTATTGCTGACAGCGGTATTGACCCGGAAACGATAGACCAGATTATAGTAGCCCATAACTATGGTAATACAATAAAGAATACCATTCAAATGGATTCGGTACCATCATTGGCTGCCCGTATTAAACATGATTTAGGTATAAAAAACCCCAATTGTATTGCGTATGATATTTTATTTGGCTGCCCGGGTTGGTTACAGGGTATGATACAGGCAGATGCATTTTTTAAAGCAGGCATAGCCAAAAAAGCATTGGTGATTGGTACAGAAACGCTGAGCCGTGTGATAGATATTTACGACCGTGACAGTATGATTTTTAGTGACGGTGCCGGCGCCTGCATACTGGAGTATAAAGATGTGCCGGAAGAGGGCCCCGGTATATTAAGTGCCAGTGTACAAACGCATAGTGTGGAAGAAGCTTATTATATCAATATGGGTTGCTCTTATTATCCGGGAAGTGACCCCGGGGTAAGATATATTAAAATGAAAGGCAGAAAGGTGTATGAATATGCTATGAAATATGTACCCGCAGCCATGAAAGATTGTATGGATAAAAGCGGGGTGGATATAAAAGACCTGAAGAAAGTTTTTATACACCAGGCAAACGAAAAAATGGACGAAGGCATTATTAAAGGCTTATACAAACTGTATGCTATTAAAGATGTTCCGAAAGCTATTATGCCCATGAGTATTCACTGGCTGGGTAACAGCTCTGTTGCCACGGTTCCTACTTTGTATGATTTAGTATTGAAAGGAAAAGTGCCCGGTCATGACTTGCACAAAGGCGATGTAATTATGTTTGCCTCCGTTGGCGCAGGTATGCATATTAATGCAGTATGCTACCGCTACTAACTTTTGCTTTCTTTTGCCGGTGTTTGTTTTGTAAATATTTACCGTAAATAATTTCGCTCATCGGTTTATCCTGTACTTTACTTTCCACCCAGGAGATGATGTCGAGATAGGCAAAAGCTCTTGTTTCAAAACGGTTTTTTTCAAGATGCTTGATTTTATCCAATAATTTTTCCAGTTCTGGCTTTAACTGGCGTGGCGATAAGCTGAATGAGCCCTTCAAAAACCTGATCACTTCTTCTTCCACTACGGTAAGGTTTTTCATTTTTACCATAAAACGATAAACCGATTTGGTGAGTGATTCGATCAATTCATCATTGCCCAATTCATAATGCGCCAGCAGGTGCATTAACCGGGCATAGCACTGCAGATCCATACGCAGATCGAGCGGACCATTAATAATCTCCAGTAAATAATCAATCGCCTTATTATAATTCCCGCAGCCAAAATATAAAGAGGCAAATTTATAAGTGAACACTAAAATTCGGTGACGGTCTACATACAACGAATATTCATTCAGCTTGCTTTCAATTTCAGGAACAAGTTTCAGCCCTTCTGTAAAAGTTCCTTTCATTAAATGATAATTCAGCCTGGCCCCGTTAATGTAAATAGAAGTATGTGTGCGAAAATTATCATGGCGTGAAGCTGCCGGTGTTTTGGCAAAATTTTCAAATTGCTTTAAGGTAATTTCAAACTGTTTAAAGTTTCGTAAATCAAAATGTGCATTCAGCAATGTGTGCATGCCTTTAATGTAGTGGCCTGTTTCTATCTCCACCATCATGGGGTGTTCAGTAAACAAATCAATCCATTTCTGACTGTATCGGTAATACATTAAAAAGTCCTGCCTTATGAATGCGTACCAGCAGTAACTCTGGTAGAGATAAAGGTTTTCGTAAAATCCATTTACCGTTTTAAAAATATCTGGTGGCAGTTGTTCTTTGAAATAAACCCTGATGCTTTTTTCATCTTCAATATTACGGGCATGGCCATTGATTACATACCAGCGGTATAACAGCAAAGCCAGGTTTGATAAACGGGTTACCCGGTTAATATGTTCACTAATCTCCATGGCTTCTTTAGCCATTTGCTCCGTTTTGTCGGTGGTGCTGCGGGTAATATGTAAGGTTTCAATTTTTTTTTCCAGTGAGATAGCCTGTACTAAAAAATTAAATTTTTGATTTGTCCTTGCCAGTTCTTTTGCTTTCTCTAAAATTTTAAGGCTTTGAATTTTCAATCCTTTATTATACAGCAGGCGGGCATCATCTAAATGTTCACTCAACTGCAGGTCTACATTATCAGTTGTTTTTAATAATCGTAAACTGGCGAGCAACTGCTTGTATAAATGTGTTTTTAAGTTGGCTAATTGAGTTTTGGTAATAGGACTTAATTTCTTCATCAGTTTATCCTCTTCATACTCCGGCATTTTATCCAGTGCATCAAAAAGGCGGATGATTTTAAGGTCTTCATTACCCGAACTGCGTTTGATATAGAGTTTGAAATGGCGTTTTTCCGCCTTTTCCAGTGTTTTAATTAGTTGAAATAATGTATCGGTGAGCCGATTGGCCATAATAATAATTTTTAGTTTAAATCCAGTGCCAGCAAAGGTTTTGGAAAACTAACAATCGTTTTGGCATAATCAAAACGGCTGTATATTGTTTTTCCCGGGGTTGATTAACCCAATAATTTTGCTGTAGCAACTGAACAAAAAAAAGTAGGATAAAGATTTAGCAGCAGTAGTCAGAAGTTCAGTTGATTTAAATCGTCTCAGCAGTTTATTACATATAGCAAGCAATCGAGTGAAGTCCCCTGTTTCCACAGGGGGCTTTTTTTATACCGCAAATATAGCGGATGTAACCCATCGTAATATTAATTTTCAAACAGGCTTAGTATAAAGGAGGTTCGGGAGATTATGCCGGGTTTTGCACCTGCGTTGATAAAAGGACAGGGGCTGCTAAAAGAATTTTTTATACCTTTTTTCAGTAAACTCAGTTCTTTCACTAAAACTATCAACAGTTATGAACACAAAAACTTTAGTAGGCGGCCTCATTACCGGGGTGCTTGCCTTCTTACTCGGCTGGCTCATTTTTGGAATGTTGCTGATGAATTACTATCAATCAAACATTAATTCGTATGCCGGACTGATGAAGGACCCAATGGAAATATGGGCGATAGCTGTTGCTAACCTGGCGTTTGGACTACTGATGGCTTATGTATTTAACCTGGGCAATGTTAATACTCCCGGCAAAGGTTTTACTACCGGGTTAATATTGGGATTGCTGATGGCTGTGACCTTTGATCTGTTCCTTTATGCACAGTATAACCTTATGAATAAAAAGTTGATTGGTGTTGATATTGTAGCCACCGCTGTTTTTGATGGTGTTTTGGGTGCTGTGTTAGGATGGTGGTTTGGAAGAGGTAAAAAAGCGGCTGCATGAGGTGATAATGACTTTAATAAAAACCCCGGTATTAAAAAGATACCGGGGTTTTTATTAAAAAAATAACACAGCCGGTACAATAAGTTTATCGTTGTGTTTATTCCAATAATGTTTAAAAAATGATTAACAAAAAAAGTAAAAAAGTATTCCACATAAGGGCAGCGGGCACAATACTTGTATCCTCTATTCTCATAATCAAACAATTTGTAAACCCAAAAAGACAGTTATGAAAAGTAGTGTAAAAGTAATTTCTGCCCTTGCTCTTTTGTTAATCGGCTCTGTGGTATTTTATGCCTGTTCCAAAGAAAAATCCGCCGGAAGCAGTGTCCCGGACAATCAGCAGCATCTTTCGCTTTATTTATCTGATGATCCATCCATATTTGATAAAGTATTACTCGATATAAAATCGGTAGAGGTGTTGGTGGATACCTGTGCAGCCAAGCCCGGCCGTCATGATGATTTTGATGAAGATGATCATGATCACCCCGATAGCCTTAACCACCATTACCATTGTGCAATATGGGATACGCTTACCATTAAGCCGGGAGTATATGATGTGCTGAAATTGAGAAATGGATTAGATACTTTGCTGGCACAGGGAAATATACCTAAAGGAAAGGTTCGTAAAATAAAGATTGACCTCGGCCCCAATAATTCGTTAGTTAAAGACAGCGTTAGCTATCCGCTTAACCTGCCTCCTGGTGCTCCTTCTTATGTAATAATTAAACTGAGGGGAGATGAGTGTCATGAGTACAAGCCTGATCATATTCATTTATGGCTTGATTTTGATATTGCCCGTTCTATTATCCGTACTTATAATGGCAAGTTTTACCTGCGTCCTGTATTCCACTTTTATACCATTAGCACTACCGGTGCCATTGAAGGAGAAGTAGTGCCACGTGAAGCTGTACCGGTTATAAGTGTGTATAACAGCACCGATACTGCTTATGCCCTTCCCTGGCATGAAGATGGTGGTTTTAAAGTGAGGGGTTTGAAGGAAGGAACATACAGTGTATTTATCAATGCCGGTAATGGTTATGCTGATACTACTATTACAAACGTAAAAGTAACGGCGGGTAAAGAAACAGAGTTAGGTAAAATTAGATTACACAAATAGTTTTGGTTTTGGTTTATCACAGGGAACTCTCTGAGTTCCCTTTTTTTATTCCGTTACATCAGCTATTATGCCCATACAACTGATTTTTATTAATTTCAATTTTTAAACAGTTGGTATGGCTATCAGAATTTTTATTACCGGTGGTACATTTGATAAAGAATATAATGAATTAAATGGTCAGCTTTATTTTAAAGATACTCACCTGCATGATTTGTTAGAGATGGGGCGGTGCAGGGTAGATGTAGAGATAAGAACATTGATGATGATTGATAGTTTAGAAATGACAGATGAAGACCGTGAGCTGATAGCCCATCAATGCCAGCAATGTGAAGAAGAACAAATTGTAATTACGCATGGAACCGATACGATGAGTGATACCGCAAAGATGCTGGCCAAAAAAGTAAAAAATAAAACGATTGTATTAACCGGTGCAATGATACCCATTAAGTTTGGTAGTTCGGATGGTTTATTCAACTTAGGCAGTGCATTGGCTTTTGTACAAAGCTTACCGCACGGAATATATGTAGCAATGAACGGAAGATATTTTAACTGGGATAATGTGCGGAAGAATAAACAAACCGGGGTGTTTGAAGAAGTTAGATGATCAGGCTGTTTTCAAATCTTGCAAACCCTGTTCTGCATGATACCCCTGCACTGGTGCAAAAAAATCAATAATGTGTTTAAAGTCTTTAGCTTCATCATCACTGGTATAAAAAGGTTCAGTAAAAATTATTTCTTTCTTTTTAAAATCAAACCCGGCCATAATAATTGGAACGTTGGCTTTTTTAGCAATATGATAAAAGCCGGTTCTTAATCTGTCTACTTTTTTTCTCGTTCCTTCAGGTGATAATCCCAGCAGCAATTCTTCTCTTTCATTAAATAATTGTACAACCTGGTCAACAGTATTTTGTTTGCTGAAACGATCTACTGGTATTCCTCCCATCCAGCGGAAGAAGAATCCAAAAGGTCCGTCAAACAATTCTTTTTTACCCAGGAACCGGGCCGTTTTTAAATGTAAAACACTCCGGGCCATCAGGCCAATTACCACATCTCTCCAACTTGTATGGGGGGCAACAATAATTACAGCTTTTTTAATTTCATACGGAAACCTGCCTGAAATTTTCCAGCCGGTAATTTTCATATACAGTTTCCAAAAAAATTGTGCTATCATTTGAAATTGAATACAATATTATTCATAAAGTGCAAGATTATAACCGCAATTTCTCTCATTAAAAGACGCTGTTAATTAAAATCATTAACAAAACTGAGTTATATCATTCCCAACAAAGCCGCATGTCATAAATCCCCAAATTCTCCACAAATAGCTTTGTTCCGGATTTTTAAATTACTCATCATTTAAATGCCGACCAAAATGAACAATAGAATAAATAACCTGGCTAAAATTTCTGGATTGGTTGTTCTTTTTTTCTTGCTGATAAATAGTACCCACGCACAGGTAAAATATCAAAACGGGGGTGTTGCAAAAGTTGCTATTGATGGTACCTCTAATATTCACGACTGGACAATGAACTCCGATAAAGCTACCTGCACCGGAACTTTTACTATCGGATCTAATAATGCTTTAACTGCGGTAACAGGTTTAGGATTTGCTATCAACGTTGAGTCGCTGAAAAGTGAGCACAAAGCAATGGATAAAAACACGTATAAAGCAATGAATACAGATAAATACCCCACTATCACTTTTACTGCAGCTACTGCAACAGTAAAACCTGCCGGTGGTACTAATTATACTGTAACAGCACATGGTAAGCTCACAATCAGCGGAACAACTAAAGAGATTGATGTAACAGCTACCTGTACCGTGAATGCTGACAAAAGTGTTAGTTGTAACGGCAGTTATAAATTAAACATGACTCAGTATAATGTAACCCCCCCAAGTATAATGTTCGGTATGATAAAAGTTGGTGACCCAATAACGGTACGGTTCAGTTTTGTTATAAAACCATAATAAAAACGAAAACCAATTAACTAACTATAAAATTTACAATTATGAAACGCATGAATTTAAACTTAAGACAGGTACTGATGGCCGTAGTGCTGGCTTTACCTGTAATGTCATTTGCTCAGTTTACAGACAATATTCAATATTATCGCTATCACGATCAAAGAGGCATAAACGTATTTGAATCCCCCAAAACAACAGATGTAAAATTTGAAAAACTGGCTATTCGTTTTGGTGCCGGATTTACCCAGCAGTTCCAGAACCTGAAAGTTAAAAACCCAGACGCTTTAAACAACGGAGGTACCTCTGTGGCTACCGCAGGAGCCAATAAACTGTTTCCTTTAACACCAGGATTTATGACCGCACAGGCCAACCTGTTTATGGATGTGCAACTGGCAGATGGTATTCGCCTGGATGTTACTACTTATCTCAGCAGCCGTCACCATAACGAAGCCTGGGTAAAAGGAGGCTATTTACAATTTGATAAACTTCCGTTTAAAGGAAAAGTATGGGATGATATTATGAAAGTGACTACCATTAAAATCGGTCACATGGAAATCAACTATGGCGATGCACACTTCCGCAGACCAGATGGCGGACATACATTTTTCAGCCCGTTTATGGAAGGAAATATAATGGATGCTTTTGCTACTGAAATAGGTGGTGAAGTATATGTACAAAAAAGTGGTTTATTTGGAATGATTGGTATTACTAATGGAATGATTAAAGGTAATGTGGATACCGCCGTTAAAACTGTACAGGATGAAAACACAAGGAAAAATCCTTCTTTCTATTTCAAAGGTGGATTTGACAAACAACTTACTGAAAAAGTAAGAGCCCGTGTTAGCGCCAGCTACTACACTAACAGCAGCAATGCAGGCAGTGGTTTAACACTCTATGGTGGCGACCGCACCGGTTCTAACTACCAAAACGTAATGGAAAAATGGGTAAGTGGTGGTGCTGCCAATGCTTATACCTCTATTGCTTTCTCCGGTCGTTTTAATCCCGGCTTCAGCAAAAAAATAAATGCTTTCATGCTGAATGGTTTCTTTAAAGCTTACGGATTTGAATTCTTTGGTACATATGAAACTGCAAAAGGCAGAACTAAAACTGAAACCAGCGAACGCAAAGCCAACCAGTATGCCGTAGAAGGTATTTACAGGATAGGTAAATCAGAAAACCTGTTTATTGGTCTTCGTTACAATGAAGTAAAAGCAAGCTTAGCCGGATACACTAATGATGTAAAAGTTAACCGTTTTGCAATAGCTGCCGGATGGTTCATTACCAAAAACGTTATGCTGAAAGGTGAAATTGTTAATCAAAATTATAAAGACTTCCCGGCTGCTGACTATCGCAGTGGTGGTAAGTTTAATGGATATGTAATTGAAGCCTCTGTAGGTTTCTAATAAAAATTGCAAGCTCTTCCTGATATGCGATATAAACCAGGCTGGCTTCAAAACCAACCTGGTTTTTTACTTCCCGTCAATTAATAAAATGAAAATTATAGCGGCCATATTGTTTTTCTTATTCCTTGGGCTTCCTTTAACCAAAGGACAAAAAGAAATGGGCAATGTGCTTACTGTAGAAAAATGGGCTATTGAACAGCAAAGTAGTTTAACTATTGACGGCCGTTCCAATGTAAATACATTTAAATGCGGGGTTAAAGAATTCCTGCGCACCGATACACTGGTGTATATGAGTTATGAAGGCATACAAAAACGGGCATCATTAAAAGGTTCCGTAACCATAAATATTAACCGGTTTGACTGTGGCCATAAATTTATGACCAACGATCTTAGAAAAACATTAAAATCAGATGAAAACCCGAACCTGGTGATTCGTTTTATATCAATGGATAAGATCCGGGAAACAAATATGAACCAGGTTACTAAAGGTATTGTTGAAATTCAATTAGCGGGAGTTACCAAACAATATGAAGTCAACTATGCTATTCAGAATAATAATAAAAACATGATATTAACCGGTAATCGTAAAATCTTGTTTTCTGACTTTAGTCTAAAGCCACCCACAAGGCTTGCCGGGCTGATTAAAGTAGAAGAAGAATTAAACGTTCAATTTCAGTTAATGCTGAAACCGGTACAATGAAAATCATGTCACCTGCAAACACCCATCATAAAACTTTTTTTGAAAACGAAATAATTTGAAACAACAATTTTAATAAACTCTCAAACAGTAATAAAATGAAAAAAGCTCTAATTGCCAGTTTATCTGCAGGTGTTATTCTTCTGATCCTGAGTTTAGGGTTGAGCTATTTAGCCATTAGCGTAATGCCCGGGTTAATGGAGGAATATTTCAGCCCGGTATTCCGCTCATCAGGAAAAGTTGACTGGATGTTTTATGTTCATCCATTTATAGTAAGCTTTGCATTAAAATGGTTCTGGGAAAGATATAAAGATCAATTCACAGGCCCGTTTGTTTTAAGAGCTATTGAAGTAGCATTGGTTTATGGAATTGTTGCCATGGTACCTGTACTTTGGTTAACCTTTAGTGCTATTGATGTTTCATTGCAAATGACACTTACCTGGTTAGGGTATGGAGTATTGCAGGCTTTTGTTGCCGGATTGATTTTTGCCAAACTGAATCCTTAAAACAATAAGAAACGATTTGTTAGAAGGTTATGTGGATCGCACATAACCTTTATTTATTTAACAGAAGTTAGTAGCCTGTATTTTCAACTGGCAATAAGAATTTTTTCAATGTAGCACTGTTAATACAAATTCATTAACAATAGAATTGCAAACTTTTTTTATCACTGACAAATTTATGACATAGTTCATGTGACAACTTAACAACCATCAGCTTTCATAAAAAGAAATAATTAAAAATTTGACTATTACTTAAAGTTCAAATTTAAATGCTCTTTTTATGAAAGCTCTTCCATTACTGGCTGCAATAATAATCACTGCAACGCTTTTAACGTATTGCACCAAAAAAGATCAGGTAGTAACCTCTGCCGTAGTTAACACCAATGAACTCACTTCGTACAAAACAACTGTTGCCCCCACTATTGACGGACAAATTGATGATGTTTGGAATAAGGCAACCAAACTGGATATTAGTCCGGAAGTACCGGATCCGGGTAATGGATTATTTACCGGTTATATAGGTGAACAATATCCGGCTACCATACGGTCCATGTATGATAATGATAATATCTATTTTTTGGTAGAATGGGCTGATGCTACAAAAAATAATTTTGTAAGTCCCTGGTATTTTGATCCATCAACAAAGCGGTGGGCACAGGAACCAAGTTCAAGGACTTTTAATTCAAGCGGAGTTTTGTCAAGAGCCGGTTGGGGAGAAGATAAACTGGCAATGCTCTGGAATATCAATTATTCCACACCTAAGTTTTTAACACAAACCTGCTATGCCAGCTGCCATGTATTTAGTCCTTATATGGATTATTCAAAAAATCCTGCTGTTTATACCTCTAATGCAGCAAGCGGTAATCACTATACAAATGGACCAGATGAAAAGATTGACATGTGGTGGGGGCGTTTAGGCTATATGAGCCAGGATGCTTCATTACATTTTATGGATGATAACTACCAGGACTGGGCAGGCGGGCCATCTATTACCAATTTAACAGGGGGAAATGCAAACGGCCGCCATGTAGATGATATATATCCTGATGGTACTACTTCGGCAACATGGCCAAATCGTCCTAACTACACTGTCTCTCCGGTTCAGGGTGAAATTACCAACAGGGTAACATTAAAATTAAATGGTACAGGAGCTTCTGTAAATGTTCCATTATGGGTTATACCGGGTTCCAGTGGCAAAGCTTTTATTATGGCAACAGACACATTGAGCAGTGGTACTGCCCGTAAAGTCGTAGGCGTTGATTCAACAGGGGTGTTAACATTAAATGATGGCTCCACTATTGACCCCACAACTACTACTGATTACAACAGGCCAAACACCGATCCCAATGGAGCAACGGCACTTAAAGCAATTCCCGGAATCGTTGCCGCCCCTTTGATAGGCGGAAGATCAGATATTAAAGGTGTAGCAGTTTATACAGGTACCGGATGGATAGTAGAATATTCCCGCAAACTAAAAACAGCTGATGTATTAAAACAAGACATTGATTTTTCCTCTTTAAATGATCAGCAGTTTGGTGTGGCTATCTGGAATGGTTCCAACTATCAGCATGGAATTAATCCAAACCTTGTTTTAACGTTTCAAAAATAGTAACAGATCATTCTAAAAACAATCATCATGTGTAAGTATAAAATAGCAATAGCGTCTTTTTTGACTAGCGTACTGCTGTTTACTGTTGCAGGATGTAATAAGGCTGTTACTATAGTAGAAAATCCTGGTAACTCTATTACAGATGAAATGAGTTTTGCTAAAGATATAATTCCCATTTTTAAGACTAATTGTGCGTTAAGCGGATGTCATGTTCCGGGTGCACAACTCCCCGACCTGTCTGCCGCTGACGCCTACATATCTTTAACAGGTGGTAATTATATAACAGCAAATGATCCTGATAACAGTGAATTGATATTTTGGTTAACAGGTAAAAAATCACCAACGATGCCGCTTGGCGGTTCACTGGATGTAATGAGCAATGCAAAAATTTATGCCTGGATAAAACAAGGCGCCAAAAACAATTAAATAAATTATTATGAGACATATATATAAATACACGTCGCCTGCCTGTAATAAAATGGTATTACTGGTGATAGCTACGATACTGGCTATGGGTAATACTTTAATTGCACAGGATACAACGGCAACCAGTGCAACAGAAGATACTTCTGCCTCAACTGTAGTAAAAAAGAAGTATGTAAAAAGTACGTTTGAAGGAAATTATCTCATCGATGAACAAACAGTAATGGTTCCCATAAAAGGAACATTGGAGTTTGGAATCCACCACCGCTTTGGACCAACAAATAATGGATTTACTGATTTGTTTGGAATTTTTGGCGGAGCAAATATGCGGCTTGGTTTTGCCTATGTACCCATCAGCAATTTACAAGTTGGCTTTGGCGCTAATAACAATAATATGGTTGTTGATTTTAATGCCAAGTATGCCCTGTTAAAACAAACAAAGGATAATAGAATGCCAGTGTCAGTAACGTTATATGCCAATGCAGCAATGGACACAAGAAAAAGAACCAGCTCTTTGCCCATCGTTACTTTTTCCGACAGGCTTACATTTTTTAACCAGTTATTAATAGCAAGAAAAATCACCAATGCTTTTTCCGTACAGGCTGGTATTAATCTAACCCATTTTAATAATGTGGAAGGATATTACGATGATAACAAAAATATACTCCCCAAATTAAAGAATGATCATCTTTCATTTTGTATTGGTGGAAGATATAAGATTTCAGAAAAAACTGCTATCATAGTTAACTACGATCAGCCATTAACACAACACCCGATGAATAACCCTAATCCGAACCTGAGTATTGGTTTGGATATGCGTACCAGTGGCCACGATTTCCAGGTGTTTATAGGCAACTATGGTTATACATTACCACAGGATAATAATCTTTTAAACCATAACGATTTTACAAAAGGACAATTTGTAATAGGATTTAACATAACCAGACTGTATAATTTTTAAACCCCTTTAATAACTTAGCAATGAAAAAATTAAGTATCGCTTTTGTTTTTGCCATCGGCATTGTTTCAGCCAGTTTTACCATTATGCAACAGCAGGCACCCAAGCCATGGAATGTTCCTGATGCTGATGCAAAAAAAGCAAACCCTGTTAAATCCAGTTCAGAATCTATTGCATCAGGAAAAGAAGTATGGAGTCTGCATTGTATGTCTTGTCATGGTAAAACAGGATTGGGGGATGGGAAAAAAGCAGCCCAGTTAAAAACACAACCTTCTGATTTTACAAAAGCTTCATTTCAATCTCAGTCAGACGGATCATTATTCTATAAAGTAGTAGCCGGCAGAGGTGATATGCCTTCTTTCAAGAAAAAAATTCCTGAAAAAGAAGATATATGGAATGTTGTGAATTATATGCGTACGCTAAAAAAATAATAAACAATATTTTAAGCAGGGCATTTAAATTATTTCCTACACATATTTTAACGCAATGGATCAGTTTGCTGAACAAAAAAAAGAAAGAAGAAAGTTTTTATATGGATTGGGATTATTATCGTTGATCCCCTTATTAAAACTCCGGTTCTTTAATAAACAGAAGGAAGCAATAAACTGTGTTGTTCCTGCGCCGGCTTCTGTGCAAAAATTATTAACGGAAGATGGTCAGCTGGTTGAAGTAGATATGTCTAAAGTGAATGCTGTTAAAAA
Source organism: Sphingobacteriales bacterium (assembly GCA_003963365.1). Taxonomy (GTDB): domain Bacteria; phylum Bacteroidota; class Bacteroidia; order Chitinophagales; family Chitinophagaceae; genus AWTP1-9. The sequence goes on along the minus strand of RXJG01000005.1, from coordinate 352,127 downwards.
GAAAGTAACCGATAAGGAATTACAGGAATGGATTAAAAAACAATAATCATTTACATCTGCAATCAATGAATACAACTGAAAATTCAAGGAGGGAATTTATTGCTGCCGGATTACTGGCGGGCCTGGCAGCAGCAGGATGTACTCCAAAGAAAAATCCTTTTGAACCATCAGATGAACTGGTTAAAGCTTCTGGTGAAAAAGTAAAACTGTTATCTGTTGATGGAGAGATTATTGAGGTGGACAAAGCTTTTTTAAAACCTGTTCCTGATCTTCCCCCCGTTTCCAATGATGTGGCCCGTAAAGGCATTGCCGGTAAAAAGTTTGTAATGGTGATAGATTTGTCCCGTTGCAAGAGTTTGAAGAAATGCCAGTCTGCCTGTAACCACATGCATCACATACATCCCGGTCAAAACTGGATAAAAGTTTATCCTATGCAGGATGCTGATCATACAGCTCCTTATTGGCAACCCACTACTTGTATGCATTGTGATGAACCGCCCTGTGTAAAGGTATGCCCGGTAGATGCCACTTTCAAAAGACAGGATGGAATTGTTTTGATAGATAGTGATCGTTGTATCGGTTGCCGTTTCTGTATGGCAGCCTGCCCTTATTCAACAAGGGTGTTTAACTGGGAAGATCCGGGAGTTCCAAAAGAGATTGCAGAAAAACCCTATTCATGCGAAAGCAGTATTCCTCAGAAAAAGGGTACCGTTGGTAAATGTGATTTCTGTCCCGATATGGTGAGAAAAGGCGGCCTGCCTCATTGTGTGTCTGCCTGCCCCAATGGTGTTTTCCTTTTTGGAGATATGTTGGAAGATTCTGTAACGAATGGTTCTGAAACATTCCGTTTTTCTGATTTAATTAAAGATAAAGCCGGTTACCGGTTAATGGAAGATTTAGGAACCAAACCGAGTGTTTATTACCTGCCCCCGGTAAACAGAAACTTCCCCTTTGAAAATAAAGAAGAGAGTGATACTACCATAACAGATAAATCAAAATCCTGACAAGTGGATAGCATAATCAAACAAAAAATAACAGAAGACCTTTTGCCGCAACCATTCGGCAAAAAAGGAAAAATTTGGCTGGCAGTTCTCACGGCGCTTTGCATTGTTGGTTTAGTAGCATATATACGACAACTTTCCAACGGATTAGTAGTTACGTCCATGCGGGATTATGTATCATGGGGTATATATATTTCAAACTTTGTTTTTTTTGTGGCCATCAGCCTGGTTGGTTCACTTATTACAGCAGTACTAAGATTGACTAACGTACACTGGAGCACACCCTTAACAAGAATTGCTGAAATAATAGCTGTTGCTGCCATCACCTTCGCTGCTATCATTATAGTGGTGGATATGGGGCGACCCGAAAGGTTTTATAATTTATTTATTCATGGCCGCCTGCAATCACCCATTATATGGGATGTGATTGTAATCACTACCTATTTTTTTGTGAGTCTTTTGCTTTTGTATATACCACTGTTACCCGATTTTAAAATACTGCTGAAGTTTAAAGAAAAGACCGGGGCTAAACTTAATAAGCTGTACCGTTTTTTAGGTTCATTTTGGAAAAATACTCCAGATCAAATTAAAATCAGTGAAAGATCAATTGGAATATTATCCATTACTATTATTCCTATTGCCTTTTCCATTCACACCGTTACATCCTGGCTTTTTGCAACTACCTACCGGCCCGGTTGGGATAGTACCAACTTTGGCGCTTATTTTATTTCCGGGGCATTTCTTGTTGGTGCCGGGGGTGTGGTAGTGGCAATGTATGTTTTTCGCCAATCGTACAAACTGGAAAAATATATTACAGAAAGCCATTTTGATAAGATGGGCAAGTTGCTGGTAATGCTGGCACTGCTATACCTGTATTTTAATATCAACGAATTCCTCGTACCGGCATTCAAAATGAAAAAACCGGAAGAAGAACATTTAACCGGTTTGTTTACCGGAGAGTTTGCACCACTGTTTTGGTTTGCTGTATTAACTGCAATGGTTATTCCTATTGTCATCCTTTTATTCAAAAGTGGCAGAAAACCATTGCCTGCTTTTATAGCCGGTATACTGGTAGTAATTGGTTCATGGTTTAAACGGTATCTTATTGTAACGCCTACACTACTCCATCCATTTTTACCAATGCGGGATGTGCCCGCAAACTATCGCCATTATTTTCCAAGCTGGGAAGAATGGGCTATTGCTATTGGTTCTTTGGCCGGAGCAATGCTGATCATCACCTTGTTTGCAAGATTTTTTCCTATAATTCCCATCCAGGAAACATTAACTGAAACCGAAGAGCATGAAAAAGCATAAATATATTTTTGCCGTTTTACTGATCTTATTCAGTATTAGTAACACTTCTGTTGCACAGGGAAGCAAAATTGATCCCATTGTTAATTTAGCTTATTTCAATAACAATAACCATGATCAGCATATACTGGTAAATACGAAAGCAAAGATCAATGATCATTTTCAGCAATTAGCCGGCATAAAAGTGGCTGTGTATATTACTGCTCAGGATCCGGTTAATTTGGTTGGTAAAGGAGAAACAGGCGAAGAGGGTGAATTGATAATTTTTTTTCCACCCGGAATAAAGGCTGAATGGATGAAAGCTGCCAAACAAAATTTTATAGCGGTTACAGAACCTTCTAAAGAATATAATGCAGCAACCGGAACGCTGGATATTACAAAAGCAAGAATTAAAATTGATACTGCTGAAGATAAAAAAATAATAGCCGTAGTAGAAGAATTAAAAGATTCTGTATGGACACCCATAAAAAATGTGGATGTAAAACTTGCCATAAAAAGATTAGGTGGTGATTTGAGTGTAGATGAACCACCGCAATACACGACTGATTCTTCAGGAACCATTTCGGCTGATTTTAAAAGAGATAGTTTGCCGGGAGATAATAAAGGTAACCTGGTATTGGTTGCAAAAGTGGAAGACAATGATATTTATGGCAACCTTAGTATAGAAAAAACTGTTCCATGGGGTAACAAGTTTACATACGTTTACGCATATGATAAAAGAACTTTGTTTGCCAGGAGAGGCAGGTCGCCGTTATGGCTAGATATAATGGCATATTCCATTATTATAATTTCCTGGGGCGTTCTTTTATATCTCATTTTTCAGCTCTTCAAAATTAAACGGCTGGGAAAAAATTCTCCATAACATATAATTTTAAATGCTATCATAGCTGCATAAAGGGTGTTTATATTTACAAAAGCCATATTAATTTTGTAATTAATGATGGGTTGTGCTATTTGATAACATACATAACAAGTGACAGGCACATCCATCATTATAAAAATGAACACAATGCTTTTGGTGTGAGCAGTACATTGTGGGATCATGTGTTTGGAACAATGTTCTGTTTGAAAAATGAAAAAGAAGATAAAGAGAATGTGGAAGAGCAGATGGTTGGCAGAAAATAAGAAAGGGAGCAATTATTGCCCCCTTTATTTTATAGAAATTATTTGCTTAAAGGAATTGCTACGGATACACTAAATACCCGATGTTTGTTTTTATTATCAGCATTATTATTACCATTAGAATTGATTTTAGCTAAACCTAATCCATAATTCACTTTTAGTATTACATCACTCAGGTCAAATCCCGCATGAAAGTTAAAACCAAAGTCAAACCTCCGTACTTTATCAAAGCTGGCATCTTCCTGCTGACTGGTGGTGGGGTTATCATTATTAAATTTAATATCAGAAGTTGAAGTAGAAGTAGTGCCAAGAAAATTTGTTTCCACTTTTGTTTTACCAAATATTCCCATCGCTATGTAAGGACCAGCTCCTGCAAAAAATGCATTCTTTTTTTCCATCGGAAAATTGAGATTACCATATAAAGGCAATTCCAGGTAGAAAGGATTGAACTTTGCTTTTACATAATTGTCAGTAGTACTGCCAGAAAAATAAGCTTCTGTCTTTGATCCTTTACCCGTTAAGTACAATCCGGTTTCAATATCAAATACTTTGGAAATACCAAATGTGCCTCCAATACCAGCTTGGAAACTGCTCAGCATTCTTGCTTTGTCAACAGAGCCATTACTATTAGTACTAACATTAGCCGCATTATAACCGGCCGCTATAAAAGTTTTCCCTTGCGAATAAGCATAGCTCATAGTAAAAACGGATAATACGATCAGCATTGATTTTTTCATAATGTACATTTTTAGTTTGATTGATCTTCCTTAAAAAATTATGCCAGAGAAATAATCTCCGGCATATAATTTTTGAAACGTAATGAAAATATTTATTGCGATATCGAGTTTAAAACTTTTTCATCAATCTTAACAGGATACTTCTTCTTTAACATTGTTATCCATTTATCTTCCAGCACTAACTGGTAATCATTAATCACCAAACCACGGGCCTCTTCAAAATTACGCTGTCCGGTTTCATGATATACTTTTACGATATAAGCAAAAACAGAAGAACCATCCTGCCCGTTTTTTAAAGGAACAGTAGTAATACCTTTTTCAAAATTTGTTTTTTCTGCCACAGGAACCTGGCTCATTTCAAATCTTCCGCTATCTGCCTGTATCCTGCCGGGAAAATCTAATGCAAAAGTTTTCCAGTTTTCCGGGTTTGCTTTTATTTTTTTTATGGCCTCTGCCTGAGCAGCGGAATCACTACAAGTGATGATGATGGCATCTACACTCGGTTCCCATTTATATTTTTCTTTATGTGCTTCATAATATTTTTTCAACCCGGATGAATCTGCGCCGGCTTTACTCCACACATTTTTCTCCATTATTTCAAACAATAAATTACCTTCTTTAAATTCCTGTACCTGGTTTTTATACTCCGGTTTGTATTCAGCCAAATGCTTTTTGTAATATTCCAGTGAAGATGATTTTACAAATTCTTCCATTTCTTTTGTGTAGTAGTTTGCGCCTAATACATTCTGGTCTCCTGTACTTCTTCCCCTGATAAAAATAAAATAACCGGTGTTATATAAAGTTTGTTTGGCAAATGAAGCCACCGGGATTTTTTTTACCGTTTTTAAATAAGGTTTATAATCTGTTGCCTTCATAATGGAATCAGCAATTTTCCATTGCTCTTTTTCATTAAAAGGAATTTTTGTGTACTTAATTTGTTTTAAAATTTCTTCCTGCTGTTTGTTTTGTGCCGCAAACATTCTGTCAGATATTCTTATCTGCTGCTGTAAAGCGGCTATGGCTTCTGCATTGTCTTTATCAGTATTTACAGGGAACTTTTTTAATAATTTAATGATGTGTATACCGGTAGTGGTTTCCACGGGCCGGCTGTAACCACCTGTTTTTTCTATTGCGTAAGCGGCATTTTCAAATTTAGTATCATACTTACCCGGGCTAACCAATGGCAATTCTCCATTATTCTGGTAGGTAAATTTATCTTCACTAAACTGTTTTACCATTTCATTAAATGAAGCGCCTTTTGCTAAGGCATTGTAAATAGAATCAGCTAATAATCTTTTTTGTGTTTTTTCTTCTTCTGTTACTCCCTCTGGAAAAGCCAATAGAATTTGTGCTACCTGCAAAGAACCAACAGCAGGTCTTTCAGCTAATATTTTGAAAATATGAAAACCTCCTTTGCTCTTGTAAGGAGTACTAAACCCGCCAACAGGTAAACCATACAGCAGGTTTTCTATATTATAAGGTAAACTGAAGATGGAAATGAATCCAATACGTCCATTATCTGCTTTATAATTATCCTTATTTACATATTTGCCAACAGCCTGTTCAAAGGGCATTCCATTTTTAAGATCATTGTACGCTTTATTGATGTTTTGACGGCCTTCGGCAGTATCTTTCCCGGTAGCGGCGATGAATAAATGTGCAATTTCCAGATCTTTCTTACTTCTTTCAAGGGCTTCTGTTACCAGTTCATTCATAAATGCTTCCCCGCTCATATAATTTTCCTGCAATTGTGTTTCGTAATTGAGTAAATCAGCTTTTTGATTAGAAAGCGTATCCATATGCATATCTTTTGCCGCCTGAACCTTTAATTTGAATTTGATATACAAATCCAGGTATTCTTTCATGGCTTTGGCCTTATCATTGGTAGCGGGGTTATTTTTATTAAATGCACGGAGAAATTCAGCTTTATCAACTTTATTATTACCAAATGTAAAAAGCGTTTGTGCATTTATTATTTGCGTTATGGCAGCTGATAACAGGAAGGTTAGAAGTTTTTTCATGTTAATGCAATTAATTTTTTGTGTTCTTCAGTTTGTATTGGATAAGCTCATTAATCTGGTAAACATCCACCCGTTTGGCTATAATCCGTTTGTCTTTGTCCAGCAAATATAAAGTGGGTGTTTGATACACATCGTACAACTGGCGTGGACTGGGTATTTTATTAGTAAAATCTTCCGCCTTCATTTGCGGGGTTTGATAAACATGTATCCAGTCTGTCAGTTTGTGTTCGGTAATAAAACTGGACCAGTTTTTTTTGATTGCTCCTATTTTATTCCATCCGGCCGGGTTATCTGCTTTTAATGAATCTACCAGCACTGCATACATCGCTACTCCCTGGGCTTTCCATTTAGCCTGGAACATAGAATCGAGTTTCGGTACCTCTTCCCGGCAATGGCTGCAATCCGGATCCCAGAAACAAACTACGGTGAAAGGAGCAGTAACTCCGTACAAATTTCTTTCTTTATCTGCAGTATCGAGCAATCGCAGATCAGCCGCAACATCACCCAATTGATTCGCCATTAAACTATAACCCCGATTGTTGATGTCTTTCATCTGTTGTTCATTAAACCAATCTACCTGGTTGGTTAAATAATATTTTTGAAACAACATCAGGAACACAGCATCCTGCCCCATGATTTTTGGATAGAAATAATCACTGGTGAATTTGGTAACAAAATATTTGAACATGTTTTTGTTAGCACGGCTGTACAGCACAATCCAATCTGCTTCTTCTTTTACACTATCCGGATCCTGTGGGATAATTTGCTCCATGTATTTGATGAGCTTGGGTTCAAAAAACGGGGTACGTAGTAAACGTTCATCGGTAAAACGTACTCCATCCCAATAATGTTTTTTGTAGTATTGATAGGCATCAATTGAATCCTGCCTGGTTTTAGGCTCTGCCAGGCGACCCGTCATCACCGGCTCTTTTAATGTATTAAATAAAGCGGCCAACAGGCTGTTAGGATATTTTTTAACCACATTATCCCGGTATTCCTGGTTGGATTTATTTACTTGTTTTACCTGATCCTGTATTAGTGTGGAATCTTTTTTTGTTCTGGCTTTGGCTAATTGTGCATTCAGTTGCTGAAGGTGTTTGTATTTCTCTGCCGAGCTTTTTTGATAAGCAATAAAGAGGTCGTTTTCAGGTGAGCCGCTTACTTTGATGGAATTAACCAGGTCAGCAGTATCGCCGCTTACGGCGAAGTTTTGCTTGTCATCCATCAGCACTTCGTAATAAGTATTTTTTTGTGGATTAACGATTAAATAAATGCCCCCCGGCAGTTTCTCTTTTCCTTTAAAAGTTGCCTGTCCTTTTGAATCAATCAGGGCCGAATCCACCACCATTTTTTTAGCGCCGAAATGATGACCGAGGTATAAATAACCCTTGCTAAAAGGTTTGAACGAAGCCGTAATGTTGTAACCAGTTTGTGCCGAAGCAGCCACGGATACCAGGATAATTGCTGTCAATAGATTTTTCACTCTGCGAAATTGATAAATTAAGATGGCTAAAACAAGCCGTAAGGTTGTTAAAAGAATGCAAAGCCCTTTAACGGAAATATGGCCGTTTTATGTTTTACATTTGCGCCGTGAGCAGAAAAAATAAGAAAATAACGCTGGAAAAAGTTACCATTGAAAGTTATGCAGCCGAAGGTAAGTCGATAGCAAGGGTGGGTGGCAAGGTGGTCTTCGTTGAAAATGCTGTGCCGGGAGATGTGGCTGATATCTTTTTATATAAAAATAAAAAAGACTGGGGCGAAGGATTTGTATCGAAATACCATGAGTATTCCAAAGACCGCATTATACCTTTTTGCCGGCATTTTGGCGTATGTGGTGGTTGCCAGTGGCAGATGCTGAGTTACGAAAAGCAGCTTCAGTATAAACAACTGCAGGTAGCAGATCAGTTAAAACGGATTGGTAAAGTAGCGTTGCCACCTGTTCAAACCATCATTGGTGCAGCTCATCCTGTTCACTATCGCAATAAGATGGAATACACATTTGGCAACAAACGGTTTTTATTGCCAACTGAAGTAAAGGATGAATCCATCACCAGCGAAGCGGATGTGGCCGGGTTTCATGCCAAAGGTGTGTTTGATAAAGTGGTAAATATTGATACCTGTTACTTACAGGCGGAGCCAACCAATGAAATTCGTAATTGGATAAAAGTATTTGGTATAAAGCATGGATTTTCTTTTTATGATATTAAACAGCATATGGGTTTTCTGCGTACGGTGCAGTTACGCATTTGTACCACCGGTGAAATAATGGTGAATGTGGTGCTGGGCCATGATGATGAAGAGAAAAGAAATTTATTGTTGAGTGAATTGCTGAAAGCTTTTCCATCTATCACAACATTGCTATATACCATCAATACTAAACATAATGATAGTTTGTACGATTTGGATCCGCAGGTGTATTATGGTAAAGGATATGTAATAGAAAAACTGGAAGACTTTCAGTTTAAGATTGGTCCAAAATCTTTTTTTCAAACTAATACATACCAGGGAGAAAAATTATACCAGGTAACAAGAGATTTCGCCCAACTTACGGGCAATGAAATTGTTTATGACTTGTATTGCGGCACCGGCAGTATTGGAATATTTGTAAGCAACCAGGCAAAGAAAATTATTGGTGTGGAAACGATTAAAGAAGCGATTGACGATGCAAAAGAAAATGCTGCGATGAATAACATTAAGCATGGAGAATTTTTTGCCGGTGATGTGATCAATATTTGTACCGATGAGTTTTTTGCTCAGCATGGTAAACCTGGTGTGCTGATCACCGATCCGCCAAGGGCCGGCATGCATGAGAAACTGGTGAAAAAATTACTGGAGATAGAAGCCCCCCGCATTGTGTATGTAAGCTGTAATGTGGCTACACAGGCAAGAGACCTGCAGTTGCTCAATGAAAAATATGTGGTGGAAAAGATACAGCCGGTGGATATGTTTCCGCATACACATCATATAGAAAATGTAGCGGCATTACGGTTGCGGTAAAACAATTTAACGTAAGCTTGCAATGCCAATTAACGAACTTTGAAACTTAATTTATAAACGATGACAGATTTCAGACCCAGTAGATTTCAAATACTACCGCTGATAATAAAAAATTTGCTCATAATAAATGGGCTGGTATGGCTGGCGCAAATAACTTTTCATTCATCATATGGCGAATGGATAAATGACACATTTGCATTGCACAGTTTTCAATCCAGCTTGTTTAAGCCACACCAGTTAATAACATACATGTTTATGCATGATGACCGTGGCTTTGCCCATTTATTCACTAACATGTTTGCTTTATGGATGTTTGGAAGTACACTGGAAAATTACTGGGGACCGAAAAAGTTTTTGACTTTTTACCTGCTTTGTGGTATTGGCGCAGCACTGGCACATTTAGGTGTTTTGTATTATGAAAATGCAGGCTTAATAAACGAACTGGATGCCTTTAAAAAAAACCCGGAGTTGCCAAACTTTATCGGCTTATATAACAAATATGGCTTGCAAAATTATGATCCTATACCTGAGTTTGTGAGGCAATGGAATAACAACCCATCCAGCTACAACCCGGGGCAGGCAGTTACTTTTTTCAGGGAATATACAGACATCCGTTTTTCCGGAACAACCGTTGGCGCCTCCGGTTCTGTATTCGGCATACTGGCTGCATTTGGATATACTTTTCCAAACAGTCTTATTTATTTGTATTTCTTCTTCCCTATGAAAGCAAAATGGTTTGTTATTATTTATGCAGCGATAGAATTGTTTGCCGGTATTCAAAACTCAGCAGGAGATAATGTAGCTCACTTTGCACATTTAGGTGGTGCAGTAGTTGGTTTGCTGCTGGTTTATATTTGGAACAAAGCTGACCGGCGCAACTTTTATTAGCAACCGTTTAAATAAATAAACAGTCAGCTTTTTGTAATTTTATACTACTGAATTTTACTTTTTTGAAAACAGCATCATTATGGGAATTAGAGAGTACGATTATGCACCCCGCAAGAAAACATTGTTTGGCGATGATAATAATTCCCTGTTTAATTTAATCGTTATTAATGTAGTGGTTTTTGTGCTGCTGTATTTTGTACTCATAATTTTTTACCTCACTCATTCGGGAGATGCGGCTGAAGCGGTATATCAAAATTATATCAACTCGGTGTTTAAATGGGTAGCCGTACCTGCCCGGCCGGGTGATCTGTTGTACCGCCCCTGGGCCATCCTTACGCATATGTTTGCGCATATCAGTGTGTGGCAAATAATTGGTAATATGTTTTGGTTATGGGCATTTGGTTATATACTGCAGGACCTTACGGGCAACGATAAGATCATTCCGTTGTATATATATGGTGCAGGTGCTGGTATTGTACTGTACCTTTTATCCATTAATCTTATTCCAAGATTACAACCAATGCTGGCAGCCGATATTTATTACGGAGGGGGCGCCGGCGTAATGGCAGTGTCAGTTGCCACCACTGTGTTAACGCCTGATTATCGCATTTTCCGCCAGTTGAACGGAGGCATTCCATTATGGGTAATAACTATGGTTTATGTATTGGTTGATTTTGCAGGCCTGGCTAATGATTCTTTCTCTCATCATTTTGCACATTTAGGAGGCGCAATCATGGGCTTTATTTTTATCAGCCGTTTAAAAAAGGGATATGATATGGGCGAATGGATGAACAATCTGTGGGAATGGATGATCAACTTATTCAATCCTGACAAACCCTCTAAAAAACAAAAGCCGGTAAAAGAGCAGGTGTTTTATAACACAAAGGGCAGAAGACCCTTTAAGAAAACAGCCAACGTTACCGAACAAAGAGTAGATGAAATACTGGATAAAATTTCTCAAAAGGGGTATCATATGCTTACCGAAGAAGAAAAAGAAATTTTAAGAAAAGCAAGCGAAGACAGTGAATAATCATTAATACATGCCATCAAAAGCAAGAAGACTTACCAAACACTTTTTTGTTATTGCCAACGTAATAACAGCTTTGCTTTTTGCAGGCGCCTGTATAACGCCTTATTTTCATTCCAATAAACTGTGGATGCTGGGGGTGCTGACATTAGGGTTCCCCATTTTATTTTTTATACTGGTTGCTTTTCTTTTTTTCTGGCTGATTGTAAAACCAAAGCGTTCACTCATTTCTTTGTTTGCATTGATCATCGGGTGGAAAACGATTGGTGAAACAATCGGGTTCACTTTGCGGGGGAATAAAAAAGCAGATGCATCGGCTTACAAAATCATGAGCTGGAATGTGCATATGTTTGATTTTTACAATTACAAAAAAGACCCTGCCATTAAGAATGAAATGTTTAAACTGGTAAGAGAGGAAAAGCCAGCTATAGCCTGTTTCCAGGAATTTGCTTATACCATGCCCAACAGGGATTCTAACTTTACCATTGATGAAATGGCCCGCCAGCTGGAGATGCCTTATTACTTTGCACAGTCACATCCACTGGATAGTGCTAAACTTAAGCGAATATCCCTGCATTTTGGTAAAGCAATTTTTAGCCGCTACCCAATCATTAATGCTCATCATGTTTTTAAACATAAAGGATCATATAACTACTCCTTTCAGTACGCAGATATTGTTTTGCCGGCCGATACGGTGAGGGTTTTTAATATTCATTTGCAATCATTGTATTTTAAAAACAAGGAATACGAATTTGTAGAAAACTTTGGCGATAATGATGAAAGCCTGGAAGATGGATCTAAAAACGTATTGCGTAAAATGCGAAACGGGTTTGCCCGGCGAATGGAGCAGGCGGATACAATTGAAAACTACATACGTCAAAGTCCGTATCCTGTTATTGTTTGTGGCGATTTTAATGATGTGCCGGGTTCGTATGCTTATCGTAAAGTAAGAAGCAGTTTAAAAGATGCGTTTGTTGAAAAAGGACTGGGGTTCAGCCGAACCTTCACCCGTCTTTCTCCTACGCTTCGTATTGATAATATTTTTGTGAGTCAGCAGTTAAATGTGGAAGGATATCGCCGTATTAACAGGGAACTGAGTGATCATTTTCCTGTTATTGCGCTATTAAAACCGGATGATAAAAAATAAATTATTCAGAAAGATTGAAGAATTCTTCTATTTTTGAGCCGCATGATCAACTACTCTCTCATAGCTACCTGCTGCTGTTGTTGCTGATGAACAAAACTTGCTTTGTTTTTCCCTGAATATATTTGCATTTTAATAGCTGTTTACAATCAATACATATGTCTCAACTAAAAATTTATAATAGTTTAAGCCGTCAGAAAGAAGCATTTCATTCCATTACTCCCGGCCATGCAGGTATGTATGTGTGCGGACCAACAGTAAGTGGTGAAAGTCATTTAGGTCATGCAAGACCATATATTACATTTGATGTGGTGTATCGATATCTCAATCATTTAAGATATAAAGTTCGTTATGTACGTAACATAACCGATGCCGGTCACTTTGAAGAAGAAGGAAGAGAGGCAGAAGATAAGATTGCATCAAAAGCGGTACTGGAAAAATTAGAACCAATGGAACTGGTGCAGAAGTACACTAATCTTTTTCATTGGGCCATGGAATTATTTAACACCATTCCGCCATCTATTGAGCCAACAGCAACCGGTCATATTATTGAACAAATTGGAATGATTGAACAACTGATTGATGCCGGCTATGCTTATGAAGTAAATGGTTCCGTTTATTTTGATGTAAAAAAATATGCCGCTAATTACGATTATGGTAAACTCAGCGGCAGGGTAATTGAAGAATTATTTGAAACTACCCGTGACTTAGACGGACAGGAAGAGAAAAGAGACAGGGCCGATTTTGCTTTATGGAAAGCAGCCGCACCGGAACATATAATGCGATGGAAAAGTCCCTGGGGTGTGGGTTATCCCGGCTGGCATATTGAGTGCTCAGCCATGGCTACAAAATATTTAGGAGCACAGTTTGATATTCATGGTGGCGGAATGGATTTGCAGTTTCCGCATCATGAAAGTGAAATAGCACAAAGTACCATTTGCAATCATACCGCACCGGTTCGCTACTGGATGCACAACAATATGATTACCATCAATGGTAAAAAAATGGGCAAGAGTTATAATAACGTTATTAAGTTAACGGAACTCTTTAGTGGTAATCATCCCATTTTGGAAAAAGCCTATCATCCAATGGTAGTTCGTTTCTTTATCCTGCAAACACAGTACAGAAGTACACTTGATTTTAGCAATGAAGCATTGCAGGCGGCAGAAAAAGGATTGAAACGTTTATGGGAAGGGTATGAGAATTTGCAGAAGTTGGCGGTTGATAGTTGGCAGTTGACAGGAACAGATAAAGAACTCGAGGCTCGCAGCTTAAAGCTTATAGCGGAATTCGATGAATTTATGAATGATGATTTTAATACAGCGAAAGTGCTGGCCAATATGTTTGAGCTGGTACCTGTGATCAATTCCATAAAAGATAAAATTATTCCTGCTACGGCTTTATCCAGATCAACCATTGAATTACTGCAAAAACAAATGAAGCTGTATGTTGAAGATATTTTAGGGTTAAAAAACGTAACTGAAGCTGATGGAGAAAAATTAAAAGGGGTGATGCAGTTGCTGATAGAAATCCGTAAAGAAGCAAAGACAAAAAAAGATTTTGTTATTTCTGATAAAATAAGAAATCAACTAACAGCATTAGGCATTCAATTGAAAGATGAAAAAGATGGTTCAATGAGCTGGACAATCAACTAAGCAACTATGGATCCAATTGAGTTTTTAAAACAGGATGAAAAATTGAGACCGGTTATTGAACGAATTGGAATAGTAAAAGTTCATAAGCGTAAAAACATTTGCCTGCACCTGTGCAGCTCTATTATGAGTCAGCAATTATCCACCAAAGTAGCACAGGTTTTTCACCGCCGCTTTTTAGAATTATACGGAAAGAAAGAACCAACTGCACAGCAAGTAGTTGACACTCCTTTTGAAAAATTAAGAGCCATTGGGCTAAGTAATGCCAAAGCAACTTATATACAGAATGTTTGCCGCTTCTTTATTGAACACAAGATTACTGATAAGCAACTTTATGCTATGAGTAATGAAGAAGTAATAGAATTACTCACTCAAATAAAAGGCGTAGGTAAATGGACTGTGGAAATGATATTGATGTTTTCATTGGGAAGAGAGGATGTATTTGCCATTGATGATTTAGGATTACAACAAGCGGTTATCGGTTTATATGATTTAAAACACCGCAAAAAGAAAATTATGCGGGACAAGATTTTGAAGATCTCTCAGCAATGGAGTCCTTTTAGAACGTATGCCAGTATGTATTTATGGCGATGGAAGGATAATGAGCCAGTAGCCTAATTAAAAAGTAAATCCAAATACTGAAAATGCAGACCAATAAAGAGGATCAGGATTTAATTTTTTAAATTTTTGTATAGTTTTTTGCAAGGGTGCGGCAGGATAGAAATAACCTGGTTTCTGCAATTCTTCCAAATACATCAGCATAAACTCTTTAGTTCTTTCATATTTAGGATGCTATGAAATATTTATTTGGTACCTCGTAACGGCAAACCCAGTTTTACCCTCAGCCAATCATTCCATTTTCTTTCACAGGGTGTTTCAATAGTATAACTTACTATTGCTGCCAGTGATATAATGGTAGTCAAAGTTATTAAACAGATTATCCAGTAATTTATTTGCGTGTGTTTTAAAAGCATGGGTATCATAATGCGTATGCTCAGGTAGTGATGAATAAGGTAAAGGGGAAATGATATTTTGCCAAGGAAAAGTGTTACCCTGTTAACGATAAATTTTAAAAAACCATTGACGAACAAAATAAACAGGAGGAAATAGAAAGCAAGACACATTGCATATTTTGGAAAACCAAGAAATCCAACGCCGGGCCCTCCATTATCAGCCAATGCCAGCTTCGTAATATAGGCAAGAGCAATACAACCATATAAATAAAACAACTTCTTGTCACCTTTATTTATATGCATGATCTTATAAAATATAATTCCTGCAAAGAACAAAGGGAAATGTGTAAATAACGGAAATGCCTTATGAATACCAATAAGAAAATGAAAATATTGCTGCAGCACCAAATCATTAATCAATGCTATACCAAGAATGACGGCTCCAATTTCAACGATGTATTTCATTTTCTTTAAAGAGAAAAGAACGGCGATAGAAATATAAAACAACATTTCCACCAGCATGGTCCAGTAAGGCCCGTCAATATCTTCAAACCGCATATAATACTGGAACATGGTTAAGTTGGCTAAATATCTTGAAAAGGAAACCGGTGACGTATCTGTTACCAATTGTGGTGTTGCTACTTTCAGTATATAAGTAAAAGTTACACAAGTCCAGTAAACAGGAAATAAACGGGTAAAGCGGTTTACAAAAAATTCTTTTGCTGAAGAAACCTTGTTGATAGTCATGAAGATTACAAAGCCGCTGATGATAAAGAAAAGATCAACACCGGTAACGCCTAATTCAAAACCTGTTTTCTTTGCGGGGTAATCCATGGTGAAATGAAAAAACACCACGGCAATAGCAGCAATACCACGTAATGCATCTAATTCTTTATATCTGGAAATTTTAGCAGTCAACTTATACGGATCTAAATAATTATTTCGAATTATAACGATGAAACTTTGGTAAAAGTATTTTCAACGCCGTAGCTAAACTAGCTAAACGGTTTAATAAAACAATACTCAGGCATAAAATCTTATATCACTATCTTTTCCATTCCGGCGAGGAAAGTTTCGTCCATTTTTGCACCAAGGCCCGGTGATTCATCAATGGTAATAACGCCATTGGCTTCATATTTCATACCACCAACAACAGGATCCTGTGATAACATGAGTGGTGTGTCAAAATCAAAATGAACGATCAGATCACTGGCATAAGCAAAATGAACAAAGGCAGTAGTGGCCAGTCTTGATTCCATAAAACTGCCCACCTGCATTTTGATATTATTTTTTTCAGCTACTTCCACAATCTTCATTGCATCGTAAATACCACCACTTTTTCCAAGTTTAATATTGAAATAATCACAGGCTTTCAGGTGTGCCAGCATTTCAGCATCATGATGCGTACTGCATGTTTCATCACTCATTATTTTAATGGGGCTTTGTTTGCGCAGCTCAGGTAAGGCTAAAAAATTCCATCTGGCTATCGGCTCCTCGCAATGTTCAATATCATATTCACCCAATGCTTTTAATGTGGCAGCAGCGGTTGCAACATCCCAACCCTGGTTGGCATCAATTCTTAAAGGCACATCATTACCAACAGCCTTTCTGATAGCTTTTATACGGGCAACATCTTTTTCTTTTGTTTCGCCCAGCTTTACTTTAATAGCAGGGAAACCTTTTTGTTTAAATTTTAACGCAGCAGCTGCCATTGCCTCCACCTCACCTAAACCAACAGTCATATCTGTAAAAATCACTTTGTTCTTTTTGCCACCCAGGAATTTATATAAAGGAACTCCTGCCTTTTGCGCAGCAATATCATACAAGGCCATATCAAAAGCACTCTTAATGCTGTAGTTGGCATAAATCACTTTATCCATTTCTTTTATGCAGCCGTCAATATTGGTAGGGTCTTTACCTTTCAGCACCTGTGCAAAATACTGACCGACTATATAACAGGTATCCATCGTTTCGCCATTAATAGCAGAATACGGGGCACATTCACCATAACCGCTGATACCTTCATTGGTATGGATGACTACTAAAATATTATCAGCATCATATTGAGGACCGAGTGAGATTACAAATGGTTCTGTCAGTGGAATTCTCAGCTTATAAATTTCTATTGATTCTATTTTCATTTTCTGATTCTTTTATTTTAGATGAAGCCGATGATGATGAAAGTTGTGTATGGATAAGTTGATTGGTTTCACAATTATCACCATCACAACAAGGCATAGCATTGGTATTACAAACCGGGCATTGATAATGCCCATGTACATGAATTAATGTAACGACGTTTCCGCAAAACAAACATTGCTGCATGGTATAAAAATAAAAAAGAAAAATCCTGTACCGGCAGGATTTTGAAAAAATATGCTGGTTTAAAATTTATTTATACTCTTTCCGGCTCCTTGTCTTTTATCGAACAGCTAAAATATGCCATCGCAATAAGAAAATTGAGCAGGGTATGTACCGTATAATCATAAAAAACCCGGCTTTAGCCGGGTGTGTAAAGAAGTTTAGCTGAATTATTTATAGGCGGTCCATATACGGGTGTCTTTATTAAACAACCAGTACATACCGTTGGCGTATGCAAAGTTGAAGCTTTCATTCAGGGGTGCATTTTCGGGGAGCAGCAATTTTCCTTGTATTTTCCCGGTAACTTTATCAAACAAATCAATGCTGTTGTTTAAAGTATTAAGCAGGCCGAATTCCTGGCCCTTAACGCCAGTATAAACTACAGTGGTAGTATTATAATTATACAAATCTTCTTCCATCTCGAAATCAAGTGAGTCTTTTTCTTGCGTGTTGCTGTTCACAGTTAATTTGATTATTTCATCTGTGGCTGTGCCGGTGGCGGGGTCGTAATGATATATCTTCCCCTTGTTGTAGAAATAAACGATATTTTTTACCGCATCATATGCAGCAACCGAATGTTGATCTGGCTGATGTAAACCTTCCTGAATTACTTTTACTTCGGTGGGAAAACCTTTGGCGTTTAAAACATATTCGGCCCAGCCAAAATCGTTATATCCATTTGAATATATTTTTTTGGTTTTAGGATTATACCACATGCCCCTTACATCAAAAAAAGTTGTTTGCTCTTTGGGAGAAATAAGTTTTCCTTTGGCATCAAAAACCTGGAAGGGAAAGGAAACATTACCGGCCATTGGGCAATAATATCTTTTTAAAACCGGGTGCCACATCACTGTGGCGCCATTAGCACCGCCTTCTTCGGTAATTTGCAGTTTCAATACTTCATTTATTTTTTTCTCTGTTTGAGCTAATGCCCCCAATTGTATGCTGGTCAATAAAAAGAGCAGGGAGAGTATTTTTTTCATAATACATTTTATAACTAAGTAAAGGGAAAATAGAAACAGGTACAATACCCTGTACAGGGTATTTAAGTATGCAATAAATGATTGCCCAGCCAGCCGCCCAGTTCCATCAGCCAGGCAATGCCGAGATGCACAATTAATCCGCCCCATACAGAACGGGTATGGTAGGCCACAATACCGAGCAGCATACCACCAAAATAACTGCTAATGGCTTCACCCAATGGTTTGCCAAAATGTATGGTGCAATAAAAAGCGGCCATCGGTATAATGGCATCTTTACCACAAATTTTAATGAGAGAAAGAATCAAAAATCCACGGAAGAAAAATTCAATGCTGACAAAATCAAAACCATAACTCAGCTCAAAAAATAAATAGTACCCATAATCAGCTATAGTTTTGACGGGAACTTCACTAATATTTTTCGCTTTAGGGTACATCCGCAAAAAATCAGGCTGTGTGGAAGCAGCAACGATCAATGGAACCAAAACAGCAATCATTAAAAAATATGGCCTAAGGTTTTGTGTTTTCTTCACCCCATAAAACGGCTGATCATTTTTATCTTTTACCCACCATATGCCTATAACTGGTAATAATATGGCCAGCACTCTTACAATCCAGTTGATGCTGTAATGATAAACGTTGTAATAAGGAAATACCCAGGTACTTTTTATCCAATCATTAAAGAAGTTTAAGTTTACTTTCCACGCAAACAATATGGGTCCTGTAAAAAGAATAACCCAAAACCATTTTTGTTTATACCAGGTTATGTTGCGGTTAAAAGGTAACTGAATAAAAAAACCAAGTGCATAAGCAGAAAAGAACAGCAGAAAGTATTTGAAGAACCGTTCACCCCGGCTTCCTGAGTCAATGAATTGTCTCTCTAACCCATGCCGGTAATTTAAATAGATCAGCAACGCTATCACTGCCGATACCGTGATATAATAAAACGGGTTAAGTGTTTTAAAGAAGCTTTTGAAATATGTAATGATCGTTTTCAACAGTAAGTAAATACCAAAACAAGATTACTTAATTCTTTAAGGAATTTACTTTTTCTGCCAGCTTATTTAATGTATCGCTCTGGTAAAGCCTTTTGTCCATGCGACGGAGTGTTGCTTCTGAAATTACCCAGTTCATGGAAAAATGTTCCAGGGTATCATCTCTGTACAGGTTAATATTTTTATAAACACCTTTGTTTTTATCTAAATAATTTTTCAGGCGACTGTCGTTTACGGTTGTTTGAATACTGAACGTACCAACTAATGTTTTTAATGGTGCTGCAAGATCGTTTATAAATGGATTTACTTTTTTAGCGAGTATATCACCTTCCACGCCATTGGTAATGTGAATGACTGTAAACTGTATTTTGTTTTTCAGCGCCTGCAGAACCGGGTCTTTAGTATTTAAAAGAATATCGTTGAGCTGAAGAATCATTTCATGTACCACTCCTGCGCCGGAATTATCTACATATCCGCCATCTACAAAATAATTTTCTCTTACGGAATCTTTTTGGGCATTCGGTATATCCTGGTCAATTCTGCCTGCAGGACTTACATAAGGAAAGCTGGCACCCAGCACCACTGCCGTACTCAGTTTCATATCTTTTTCTTTTTGCAGAATGCCCAGTACATCTATACGTTCATTAAAATCTTTTTTATTTTTTGAAATATTGATGTTGCTGATTACCGCCGGCTTGCCATCCTGCATGCGTGTGGTATTAATGCAAAGAATGGGGAAATTTACATCCGGGTCATTGTCATTAATCATTAGCTGTGAAAAAGGAGCTGCTAATTTATTTTTCAGGAAAACACTGTCGTCCGGCGCTCCTTCAATAGATTCTGTTAAGGCCCGGGCCCTGTCGTGGCAGGAGGAAAGTGGTGAAAGCTGTATAAAAAAATCATGGCAAAGCATACGGCTTAACGTATAGGTAAGGAAATCAGATTTTAAAAACCCTTTTGCCCGTTTTAAATATAAACTATCCTTTTTTAAAACGGGTTGTTTATTCATTTCTCTCAGTAACATATAAAAAGCTGCATTACCCACACTGCCTCCCGATGCGCCAGACAAACAAAAAAGGTGTTTACCGAATTTTCCTTCACTTTCATCCTGTAACCGGCTCATTACCGATGCCACCCAATAGCCCGAACGGGATGCACCGCCATCACTTAATACAAAATAAACGGGATACTTATTTATGGTATCATACATATTGATATCAGCACTTTTTGCTTTTAACCATTTCGTAAAATATTTTTCCAGCGTCGCTCTCTGACTAAAGTTGACTTTTTCTTTTGTTGGGAGGAACACATTATGCCTTTCGGTCCATAGCCCAAACAGAAAAACAATACCAAGAATGATGATGTGAATATTGAGTGCCTTTTTTACAGAATAATAGCTAAGCCAGTACCCTGCAGTTATAAATACACAAAAGGCAAGGAATACAAATGGAAACGCAGTTACCTTAACAGCCGCTTCTATACAAAATAAACAACGTACATAAACAATAATGGCAAATAAAATGAGTAACCTGAAAATGAAACGTAATACTTTATCTGCCGTGTTATGCTTTGCTTTATTTTCTATTACCGAACGACGGGTAATAACCAGCACAAGAAAACCCAATTGGGCTAAAACGAGTTCAAAAAATATTAGTGCAGGAAAAAAGGTAAAACTAAGACAGAGTATGATCGTTACAATTGCAAAAGCAGCGGTATACACCCAAAATTTTGTATTGAATTCTATAAACTTAAATTTTTTCTGCGTGTACGTTACACACACAATGTACCATATGACAGAAAATGCGGCAATACCAATATATATAAGCGTTTGCAGCAGGGTGGGTTTAAAGCGGTGGTTAAACAATGGAGATTTTGCATAGGCAATAATCATAACGGTGAAGGCGCTGTAACCAATAAACCTTGGTATATGTTTAAACCATTTTTCAGGAATATAAGCGGGATTTTTTTCTTTTTTTATTTCAGATACTTTTCTCGCCCCAAACCATGTTATCAGGGCAAAAAAACAAAGGGCTGCAATAAATACTCCAAAATTCCAGCGGTGCTCAGACGAAAGTACAATTAAGTCCTGCCCCTGGGATAAAGAGCCAAAGCACATAAATACTAAGGCTAAAAATAAAATTCCGGGAAAGAAAACCCATATGGAACGAAACAGGTTTCGGATGAAAGAAACAATCTTATCAATTGCATTCATATTAAGCTGGTTCATAGCAGAAGGTTTGTACTATGAATGTAAGCTATTTACCAACACATAACAACCGTTAAAACACCCTTATTCAGTCAGTGCTTTCCACAATAAATCTTTTAATGGAGTAAGTCCCTGCTGTGCCACGGAGGAAATAAATATATGCGGAATATCTTTTGGTAACTCTTTTTCAATAGCGGCTTTTAATTCGTCATCCAGCATATCGCTTTTACTGATAGCAATGATGAATTTTTTATGCAGCAGTTCAGGATTGTATTGTTCCAGTTCATTTATCAGCACCTTAAATTCATTTTTATGATCAGCGCTGTCAGCGGGAATTAAAAATAATAAAACAGGATTGCGTTCAATATGACGGAGAAAACGATGACCTAACCCTTTGCCTTCAGCAGCACCCTCAATTATACCCGGAAGGTCGGCTATGCAAAAACTTTTTCCTTCACGATACTCCACCATTCCCAGTTGTGGTGTTAAGGTAGTGAATGCATAATCAGCAATCTTTGGTTTGGCAGCGGTAATTACACTCAACAATGTTGATTTACCGGCATTGGGAAAACCAACCAAACCAACATCAGCCAGTACTTTTAATTCTAATACTTTCCACCCTTCCACACCGGGCTCGCCCGGTTGTGCATGTTCGGGTGCCTGGTTAGTAGGTGTGGCAAAATGAGCATTGCCCAGGCCCCCTCGTCCGCCCCTTAACCAAATAAATTCTTGCCCGTGTTCCAGTATCTCTGCTTCTTTGGCACCCGTTTCTTCATCTCTTGCAATAGTGCCTAACGGAACTTCAATGATGATATCTTTACCAAAACGACCGGTACAATTATTACCACTTCCGCTCTCACCATTTTCAGCCAGTACATTTTTATAATAACGCAAATGGAGCAAGGTCCATAAATTAGAGTTGCCTTTTAAAATAATATGTCCACCCCTGCCTCCATCACCGCCATCCGGGCCGGCCATGGCGTTAAACTTAGTACGCATAAAATGTTTACAACCGGCACCGCCATGTCCGCTGCGGCAAAAAATTCTTATCTGGTCAACAAAATTTGATTTTTCCATTTGCGTGGCAAATGTAATTATTATTAAGCGAGGGCAATGAAGCAGGTAAAGGTAATTATTCTCCCAGGTATTGATAGTTTTTCCAGATCAGGCTGATGTCGCTGCTGATGGAATAATCCTTCGCATACCAGTAATCAATTTTTTGCAAACTATCCAGTGGTAAATGATTGAGTGTTTTAGGCAAACCGGTTGGTGTTAAAATACCTTCATTTAAAGGCGGCAATTGTTTTTGATATACATGATAACTCACCCATGTTTTTTTACCGGAGAAAACTGCGAATACATTTTTAAAAAACGAAACCGGTTTTTTTTGCAGAATGAAATGAACCGGGAAGCTTAGTAAAAAGAAAAGGCAATAAATTTCATCCCATAGTTTTTTATTTCTCCGGCTGATGGGTTGTGCCAGTACAAATGTTTTTTCCATGGCAAGATAATCTCCGGCCTGATCTTTGGAATTACTGCCAATAATACTGCCACTGTTTTTTGCATGAAATTTATAACGCAATGTCATTTGCTGCACTAACTCAATAATTTGCTTATTGCTTAATTCACCCTCACCAAAAATAATTTCCTTAATGCCTAATTCTTTTATTACCGGCGGCATTTCATTGATATTGCCAATGGCACCGGGATCGTTTTCTATAATGCCGATGCGGCCAAATACCTGTTGTTCTTTCCCCGCCGTTATTAATAGCTGATTGATTTCGCCGGCTTCTTCAATACCGCATACCACCAATGTTTTTGCCTGGTGTAAGTTACCGTCCGTTTCAATCAGCTTCCAGTTAACCATCATTTTTCTTATTAAACTCAATAATAAAAAAGCCAGTACGGAGCCAAACAGGATAATACCTCTTGAAAAACGTAAACTTTCCGGCAGCAGTGAGTAAATAGCCAGTACGGTAAGGGTGGCAGTGAGTGCAGAACGGTTAAGATTACCCTGTTGAAAATATTTATTATACAACCCGGTATAATAGGCAATAAACAAATAAATGACGGTAAACATCGGGAATACAGCAATGATCAGCCTTTCCTGGTAAATAACTTCGGGTCTTACATACACTTCCCAAAGTATTTTTACCGTCCAGAAGGAAAATAAAATGATCAACGCATCAATCACCGGTAACCCCACCCATTTAATAAAATGACCAGCACTGCTTACCCATGCACGGAACCAAATGGCAGCCTGAATAAAAAAATTAAACAAAACTGCTTTTTGTGAACCATAATGTTTCTTAACAAATACGCTCATTGCCTGGTAAAACATTTTTACATAATTGAGACTTCCCTTACGGGTGCTTTCGCCTTTAAAATGTATAATGCTGCTTCCGGCAAAATAATAGTTGTTGTAGCCGGCTTTTTGTATACGATAACTAAGGTCCACGTCTTCTCCATACATAAAAAAGACTTCATCAAACCCACCTACCTTTTCCAGTATTTCTTTACGTACCAGCAGGTAAGCACCTGCCAGCACATCTACTATATGATTTTTATGCTCATCTAAATAACCTAAATGATAGCGACTGAATGTTTTTGACCGGGGAAATAATTTTGCCAGCCCGGTTAATTTATAAAAAGAAGTTTGTGGCGAAGGGAAAGCTCTTTTGGATTCCTTTAAAAAATTTCCGCTTCCATCCAGCATCCGGATACCCATGGCTCCTGCATCGGGGTGTGATTCCATAAATGCTACCGACTTTTCAAAACAATCTTCCGGCACCAGTGTATCGGGATTAAGAAATAAAATGTATTTACCTTTTGCGATGGCGAGTCCCTGGTTACAGGCTTTACCAAAACCATAGTTTTTATCATTGACAATAAACTGAACAGAAGGAAATTTTGCGGACAGGTATTCTATGCTTCCGTCGGTGGAAAAATTATCAATCACAATAACCTCTCCCTTTATATTTATTAATGCCTTTTGTACAGAACAAAGACATTGCTCCAGGAAATATTTTACATTGTAGTTTACTATTATGACAGATATATTCATGCTCCCGGCCCCTGAAGGGGAATAATTGATTAGTAGCGAAAATAAACTTTATCATCTTACTTTTCAGCGAATAAATTTTTGATTTCATTTTCTCCCTTTAGTGGGTTAGGGGGTATCTTTGCGCATGCTTGAACAAACATTGATAGAAGCCACCCAGGCCGGGGCAAAAGTGCTGCAGGAATTTTTTCGTGGCGAATTTAAAATAAGTAATAAGGAAGGGATAAATAACCTGGTTACCGAAGCCGATCATGCTGCTGAAGCTGCTATTATCAGTACTATTAAGGAAAGTTTCCCCGATCACTTTATACTGAGTGAAGAAGCGGGTGAAATAAAGATGGACAGTGAATACAAATGGATTATTGACCCCATTGATGGCACCATCAATTTTGCCAATGGTATTCCTATATGTTGTGTAAGTATTGGGGTGGAAAAAGCAGGGCAAATGATACTGGGAGCTGTGTTTAACCCTTTTATTAATGAATTTTATTTTGCTGAAAAAGGTAAAGGCGCTTTACTGAATGATCAGAAAATTTCGGTTAGCAATAAAACAGAAGTAATCAGCTCCTGTTTGGTAACCGGCTTCCCGTATTCTTATTTAGAAATGGAAAATGGCCCGTTACAGATTTTTGATAAGTTTATCAGAAGGGGAATTCCTGTAAGAAGATTAGGCTCGGCTGCCATGGATTTATGCTGGGTAGCTGCCGGAAGATTTGATGGTTTTTATGAACATAGTTTGAGTGCCTGGGATACTGCAGCCGGTTTTTTGTTAGTGGAAGAAGCGGGTGGTACTGTTACCGATTTCTATGGCAATCCATATTCTCCTTATCAAAGACAACTATTGGCAACCAATGGAAAGATCCATGAGGAAATGCTGCATGAGATTGGCTGGAGGAAATGATGCAGGATTGCAGAATAGGAATTAGATGGAACACAATTTTTTTAATGAAATGTTAGCTGAATTCAATCATGAGTTTAAACCAGCATTAAGAGAATTATATAAAGAAGCGCATGAGTTACTTTCAATTATTGCTGCTTCAATAAATACTGCTAACAAAAATAAAAAGTAAATATTTTTATTGGGTGATAGAGAATACAAATCCGAAATC
Source organism: Sphingobacteriales bacterium (assembly GCA_003963365.1). Taxonomy (GTDB): domain Bacteria; phylum Bacteroidota; class Bacteroidia; order Chitinophagales; family Chitinophagaceae; genus AWTP1-9. Next base: position 326,562 of record RXJG01000005.1, on the reverse strand, counting down.
GCCAATCTAAAATCGAAAATAATGAGTGAAGTACGAACGGAAATATCTCAATTGGGTGAATTTGGTTTGATTGATCATCTTACCAAAAACATAGAAATACAAAATGCTTCCACTATTGTGGGTGTGGGTGATGATGCTGCGGTGGTGGATCATTATGGTAAACAAACAGTAATTACAACTGATTTGCTGATTGAAGGAATACATTTTGATTTAATGTACACGCCACTCAAACATTTAGGATATAAAAGTGTAGTGGTGAACCTGAGTGATATCTACGCAATGAACGCTACTCCCACTCAAATAACCATGAGTTTGGGTATCAGCAATCGCATTTCAGTGGAGGCATTAGATGAATTTTATGAAGGAGTTTATATGGCCTGTAATTTATACGGTGTGGATTTGGTGGGCGGAGATACTGCTTCTTCGCAAAAGGGATTTATCATTAGTGTTACTGCCATTGGCGAGGTTACACCGGGAAAATTTGTAAAGAGAAGCGGGGCAAAAAAAGGTGATTTGATTTGTGTAAGTGGTGATTTAGGCGGAGCCTATCTGGGTTTGACATTACTGGAAAGAGAAAAGAAAATTTATTTGGAGAACCCGGGTGTTCAGCCTGACCTGGAGAATGAATCTTATATAGTGGGAAGATTACTGAAACCCGAAGCAAGAAAAGACATCATTGATTTTTTTGCGGCCAATGAAATAATGCCTACAAGCATGATGGACATCAGCGATGGACTCAGCAGCGAGATTCTTCACATCTGCAAACAAAGCGAATGTGGTGCTGTGCTGTATGAAGAAAAAATTCCAATAAATGAGCAGACGAAACAGTTTGCTTACAAACTGGAGTTAGATCCCACTGCCTGTGCATTAAGTGGTGGCGAAGATTATGAATTGCTGTTCACCGTTCAGCAAAGTGATTATGAAAAACTGGTGCTGAATGAAAATATTAGTGTTATTGGCTATATTACAGAACCTTCAGAGGGTGTAACCATTAACACTAAAGGAGGAAATAAATTTAACATCACCGCCCAGGGATGGAATGCGTTTCGTTCATAATGAGAAAACAACGGCGTAACATTTTTTATGGACTGCCTGTCATTTTGCTAACCGCTTGTGGAGTGGGCAGAAATGCTTCATTCTCCCCCGAAAGAAAATTTGCCCCCGAAAAATTGAAAAAGGATTTTACTATCCTCCGTAATATCTACGAAAAATCTCATCCCGGCATTTACTGGTACACGCCCAAAGACAGCATAGATTATTATTTTGACAAAGGATTTGCTGCGCTGAACGATTCGATGACTGAGCCGCAGTTTAAAAATATTCTTTCGCAGGCGATTGAACACCTGCAATGCGGCCACAGCAGTACCAAGTTTTCCAAAAAATATGATAACTACCTGTTTGATACCCGCCGCTCACAATTTCCCCTGCAGTTGAAAGTGACGGCTGATTCACTGATCCATTTATTTGATCCAAATCCGGCTGATAGTTTTTTATACCGGGGTGCAGTTATCAAAAGTATCAATGGCATTAGTGCCAAACAGTTAATTGATACAATGGCTTCCATTATTTCAACCGATGGTATTGCTATGAATTTTAAATACCAGCAGCTTACCAATAGTTTTGCTTATTATCACCGTTCTCTTTTTGGAGTTAGTAAAGAATACACAATTACTTACCTCAATAAGTTTGGTAATGAAACCACCTCCATAGTTAAACCCTATGATCCTTCCAAAGACTCTGGCAGGCGGAGGGAAATAGTTCCTTTAGTGGAAAGAACGAGACGAGAGATAAGAAAAGAAAAACAACAACAGACTTTTTCATTTTTTATTGACAGTACTAACAGGTTGGCAGTGCTCAATGTAAATAACTTCGGCAGTCATTTAAAAAAGCGGTTGATAAAAAAGGCGTTTAAAAAAATTGACCGGTTAAAAATTAAAAACATTGTACTGGATATGCGGTTGAATGGAGGAGGATTAATTAACAAGTCAATTTATCTTGCCAAATTTTTGAAAGAAGCACCATTTAGTTTTATGGATTCGGTAGTGACGCCCAAAAAGAAACTGACTGCCCCGGGTTATGTAAAGCAACGACTCCTTTATAATCTTGGTTTATGGTGGTTTGCTAAAAAAGGCAATGATGGAAATTATCATTTTCGTTATTATGAAAACAGGATCTACCCTTTAAAAGACAAATATCATTTTAATGGCCACATTTATATTGTAACAGGTGGTAATACTTTTTCAGCAGCCTCTCTTTTTGTTGCTTCATTAAAAGGGCAATCCAATGTAACGGTGGTAGGGGAAGAAACCGGTGGTGGTTACTATGGAAATAATGGCGTGTTTATTCCCGATATTATTTTGCCGAATACTTTTATACGGGTAAGACTCCCTTTGTTCCGGATTGTGAATAATGTTTTGCATATAAAAGATGGTCATGGAGTAAAACCAGATATAGAAGTGGCACCCACCGCAAAAACCATCATGCTGAATATCGATCCCAAGATTGAGAAAGTAAAAGAACTGGTTAAGCAACATCAATAAGCTCACCGCCCCGATAGATGAATTGTATATTCAGTTCATCATCCAGCACTAAAAAATCAGCATCATAATTTTTTTCAATTTTCCCTTTATGATGGTCTATTCCCAGTACTCGTGCAGGATATAAGGAAGCCATTTTTAATGCTTCTGCTAAACTGATGTCAGCATACTGAATAGAATTTTTTACCGCCTGCAGCATGGTTAGTGATGAACCGGATAAAGTGCCATCGGGCATTACATATTTATCACCACTTAACTGGTGACGGTAATAGCCTTCTTTGTTTTCTGTAACAGCATCGGTTATTAAAAATAATTTATCAGCCAGTAATCTTTTAGCAATCCGGATAGCAGCATAATCAACATGATGACCATCGGCCACTAAACTTACCTGCACTTTTCCGGAATCAAAAATAGCCCCCACCATTCCCGGCTCCCGGTGATTGAGGGCAGACATGGCATTGTATAAATGAGTGGCTATATTTATTCCTTCATCAAAAGCTTTCATTGCTTCTGAATAAGTAGCATTGGAATGACCGGCTGAAATAATGATATTATTTTTCTGCAGCAGTTTAATGATTTCTTTATTGCAAACCTCCGGCGCCAAAGTCATCATCTTAATAATTCCCTTTCCTTTACTGATCAGCAGTTTTACTTCATCCAACTCAGGCTTGCGGACGTACTGTTTTAGGTGTGCTCCACGTTTTGACTCATTAATATAAGGCCCTTCCAGGTGTAAGCCCAGTACACCTTTCCTTCCCTGTGCCCAGTATTCTTTCACTGCTTCAATACCCTGTAACATGATCTCCAAACTATTGGTGGCGATGGTGGGAACAAAATGCAACGCCCCTCCTTTTGTACAATACTGGTATGTGGCCTCTAATGCTTTTACTGAAGGGAATTCGCCAAAAAAATATTGATTACCTCCATAAATCTGGGCATCAATAAAAGCAGGCACAATCAGTTGCTGTTTCATGTCAAACACCCCTAATCCGGAAAAGCTATTGCCATTGGCAACAGCAATAAACTTTCCATCATCAACCAAAAGTGATTTATTTTCAAGAAAGCTGTCTCCGTTAAATATCCTGGCGTTTTTAAATATTTTCATCCGGTAATTAAGTTAGAATGTTAAACTCATCTGCATCTTTCCAAAAAGGAAATTTTTTTCTTACTTCTTCCAGTTTGTCATTAGATAATGTAATTGTAAAAATATCTTCCTCATGTTCCTTATGATAAAGTATTTCTCCCAAAGGATCAATTACCATTGAATCGCCGCTGTGATAAATTTGATTGCCATCATTGCCTACCCGGTTAACACCTATTACATAACATTGGTTTTCGATAGCTCTTGCTCTTAGCAAAGTTTTCCATGCTGTGTTTCTTCTTTCGGGCCAGTTCGCTACATAAATCAGTACATCATATTCCGGATTTTCCTGCGGCTGTTGCCTTGCCCATACAGGAAAACGAAGATCATAACAAACCTGTAAGTTGATCTTCCATCCTTTAACCGAAGCAATTAATCTTTTTATGCCGGGTGTGTAAAACTGGTCTTCTGTTCCATAAGCAAACAAATGGCGTTTATCATAAGTGCCAACCTGTCCGTTTGGCAATACCCATAGCAAACGATTATAATAATTCCCTTCTTCTTCAATGATCAGGCTTCCGGTGAGGATGATCTTTTGCTTTGCTGCAATTTTTTTCAGCCACTCAACAGTAGGGCCATCCATTTTTTCAGATAATAAAGCAGGCTTCATGCTGAAACCCGTGTTAAACATTTCAGGCAATACAATTATTTCTGTTTTCTCTTTCATGGATACAATCTTCTCTTCCCACATTTTTATATTGGCAGCTTTGTCTTCCCAATGGAGGTTTGATTGAATCAACGTAAACGTAAGCGACGACATAGTGTAAAGTTATTGGATTATCATTATTATAACTCATAGTATATTTGATTATGGATATTAAAATAATTGCTTTTGATGCAGATGATACGCTTTGGGTAAACGAACCTTATTTCAGGGAAACAGAAGATAAGTTTTGTGCATTGCTGGAAGAATACTTGCCACAACATACAGTGGCCCGTGAATTACTGCAAACGGAAATGCAGAATATTTCATTATACGGTTACGGTGTAAAAGGATTTATTTTATCAATGATTGAAACTGCTTTGCGGGTTTCTGAAAAAACAGCCAGCCTGGATATAATTGAAAAAGCAATTCAATATGGTAAGGATTTATTAGAAAAGCCAATTGAATTACTGGAAGGAGTGGAAGAAACACTGCATTTACTGAAGCGTAAATATCGTTTAGTAGTGGCAACTAAAGGTGATCTGCTTGACCAGGAAAGAAAACTAAAAAAATCAGGACTTGAACATTTCTTTCACCATATTGAAATAATGAGTGATAAACAGGAAACTGATTATCAAAAATTAATTCGTCACCTCGATATTAAACCAGAAGAATTTTTAATGGTGGGTAATTCATTAAAGTCAGATATATTGCCGGTACTGAATATGGGCGGATATGGCTATCATGTACCCTATCATATTACCTGGGCTATGGAAGTGGTGGATGTAAAAATTGAACACGAAAAATTTAAACACGTTCACCATATAAAAGAAATTATTCCATTCCTGCTGCCATGAATAAAAAAATGAATATTGAAAACTGGAACCGAAAAAGCCAGTTTTATTTTTTTAAACAGTTTGAAGAACCTTTTTTTGGCGTTACAGTAACCATTGATTGTACGGTTGCTTATGAAATTGCTAAAGCAACTGATGCTTCCTTCTTTTTATATTATTTACACAGATCATTAAAAGCGGCCAACCAGCTGGAGCCTTTTGGTTACCGCATTGATAATAATGAAGTGATTGTTTATGATAAAGTAAATGCCTCCCCAACTATTAACCGGCCGGACGGGACTTTTGGTTTTTCTTATATGGATTATTATGAGGACTTTGATCAATTTGCATTGGAAGCACAAAAAGAAATTGAAAGAGTACAGCAAACAACCGGGCTGGTACCGGCAAGTTCCAATGAAAATGTGATTCATTATTCTTCTGTTCCCTGGATCAATTTTACTTCCTTATCCCATGCGAGGAGGTTTTCTTGCGGCGATAGTATTCCCAAAATTTCATTTGGTAAAATGATGGCAGAAAATGGAAAAAGAACAATGCCTTTATCTATACATGTACATCATGCATTGATGGATGGGTATGATGTGGCAAAGTATATTGATCTGTTTCAGCAGTTGATGAATGAAGGGTGATATTATCTAAACCGGTAACCAAACCGTATCGTTCCAAAATCTTCAATAGCAACCTGGTGTTTTGCCTCTCTGGTTCTGAAAGTATATCCAAACTGAATGGTCCAATGATTTTGTGCAAACAATAATCCCCAGCTATGCTGGTAAACAATTGGCCGAATGCCTGTATAAAAAAACCCTTTTGCAGAATCCTGTTTAAACAGGCCTCCCTGTAATGCTGCATTGTAAGCCTGGTAAGTTAATTGTGGTTCAAAATAAATATACACTTCATGATTTTTTCGCCAGGCATGATTTTGTTTTGTTCTTTGTATTCTTGAACCCCAGGCAACACTTTGAAAAGCTTTTTCAAATGCCCCGGTTTTCAATCTTAACCCAATACTGGTATTTGTTAAATTATTTCCCAGGGAAGCTGCTGCAAAAGCATAGGCATCAAACCATGGATTTTCTTTTTGTTTTTGTAACAAATGATAATTGTAGCTGGCTGTTAAATTAATAAAGGCTTCGTTTTTAAGCTGAGTATCCCACCCATAAATAGAAAGTATGTGGAAAGCACCATGCCACCAGGTTTGTACTTGCTTCCCAAAAGCTGAAGGTCCCATAATACCAGCCTGCACACCCAGCTGCCATACATTTTCTTTGGCGGTAATGCCGGTAAAAGACGGTTTTATAAAGAGTACCCCGGCAAATGGCCGGTCGAGGTCAGTTAAAAAGTTTTTATCGTGACTATGAGGATTAAACATCATTTGTCCCAGTTCTATAGAGAATATTTTTTTTATGCTTTTGGGATTTTTTTCGTTTATGTCTTTTAAAGCAGCATAGAATTTTAAAAATAACCCGTTAGAGTAATAACGATCAGTGTACCTGATAGTATAGTCATCATTGTCGGTAGTTCCGGTGATCTCATACCTGAAAGTAGTTGTATCCTGTGCATGAACAACTGCCGAAAGCAATAACAGTAAAACCAGGAGCTGGTAATTGATTTTCACCTTTTAAAATTAACATACAAAAAGGGAATCGTCAATTTTCTTTTAACCGCTGAATGGCCTGTTGTATCAATAATGGCTCAAAGCCTCTTTGCTGCAAATAGTTTTTTGTTTTGCTCATCTTCACAAATAAATTTACTCCTTCACCCCGGATGGATTTCCATTTTTTAGCAGCAAACTGATGCATAGTTTTCTGGTATGCTTCTTCATCAATTGACTGAATCGCTTTTCTTATACAATATTCACTCACTCCTTTTTGTTTGAGTTCATATTTTATCTTCACTCTTCCCCATTGTTTCATTCTAAATTTACCACCGGCAAACTGTAAAGCAAAACGTTCTTCATTTAAACAGTCTTCTTCAATTAGTTGCGAAATGCTTTCTTCTACTTCCTGCTTACGCAAACCAAAGGAATAAAGTTTTTCTTTTACTTCAAGATGACAACGTTCCTGGTAAGCGCAATAATGCCGGAGTTTTTGCAAAGCCTGTTCTTTAGTAAGTTGTTTTCGCTGAAGCATGCGCAAAAATAAAGAACCCCACAAACTGTGGGGTGTTTGTAAGTAGTAAAGCTGGAACAAAACTACCTAACATTATTAATGGAGTTTTTTACAGTATCATGTTTTGTCTTGAGTACATTGCAAACAGGTTTTCCCTGTTCATCCGTTGACATCAAAAATAATACATCATCACTTCCATCCACACCCATATTAGCCAGCATTTTTAATGGAACACCCGGGGGCAATCCGTTTAAAGATAAACGGCCTGCTGCATCTGTTTCTTTTTTATAGGTTTTACCTTTATCATCCACAAAATAAATGGCGGCTTTGGTTACAGGCTGACCGGGAGCTAACGCATTTAATGAAACCTGTGATTGTGCAGGATAATCATCTCCTTTGGCTGTTACTGCAACAATAACCCCATCATTGCAACGAACCGCTTTCAGGCCAATGTCCCCGCATTTCCATTTCCCCTCAGCTGCTTTTGGTGCATCACTTTCATTTCCTAAATACAACGTGCCAACTTTTTCATCAACATGCGGATCACCATGAATTTTATTATTCAATGCTTCAGGGGCCATCCATTTTACCGGACCTGTATTACCCGCCATTTTCACCTGTGTTTTCAGTACATCTTTTAGGCCGCTGGTTGCTTTTTCAACTACTTTGCGGGTACCCTGTTCAGTAATATTTATTCCCCCTGCTGCATTATCCGCTTCAGCCAGGCGAACTCCGGGTTCTGTAATATTTAACGTAGCTATTTCACCGTTTATATTTAAATAAGAAGTTTCCATGGTACCATCACCATCTAAATCAGCAATGATAATTGCATTATCCGTACGGTTACTTCTTACAGTATTATTGTTTTGTGCTTTTTGCTGATTGTTATCACCTGTAGTGAAACCTGCAGAAACTTTTTCGCCAAAGGTAGCCCCCTGCGTTTGCTTTGGTACGGTAACATTCATGGAGATACGGTTAGGCATAGCACTGGAATTAATACCGTTAATGCCTGCTTTTAAGGACTGACTGTTTTGTGAGGCAGTAGCTTTTACATCGCCTTTTAAGTTGGATTCACTGGTTACAATATTCTGACCTACCTCTACAAAAGTTTCGTCATTGATATAATAATTCAACTCAGCAGTAAAAGTATAATTACCGGGTTCAAGGCTGGTAAATTCAAACTCACCATATTCATTGGTTTGGGTAGTTCTTAAATTTCCGCCGGGATTTTTTCCTCCTTTAATATTTAATCCTCCAATTGGATTGCCGGGACTCAATGCAGCTGAAATAACAGCTCCGCCGGGCATTGTTCCACCAACCAGTCCTGACATTTTATTACCTACTAATAATTCTGCTGCTCCATCACCATCCAAATCACCCACAGCCATATTCATTATTTTGTTAGATCGGGGACTCCATATTAAACTGTTTCCACTTGTTCTGTCGTTTGATTGATTGGATTTTGTTTTTGTTTTAATTAGTGACTGGGCTGTTTCCACTGTTCCGGTATCTGCTATCAAATCAACTGACCAGTAATCTTCTGCCGCTAACACTTCACCAGCCACATCCATTTTTTGGGCCATATAATAATCGTATCCTTTTTTTGCAGCTACCGCCCCTTTTATTTTTACAATGTAATTACCCGAAGTGACGCCGGCAAAAAAGAAAGTGCCATCTTCTTCTGTTTTTGTGTAAGCAACGGTGGCCCCGTTATCTGCATTGATTAAATAAACATTTAAATCAGCTAAACCGTCACTATCTGGTTTAGCCGGGCTTGTTTTTCCTGACTCATATAACGGATTAGTACCGCTCATACCTTTATCAACATACAATGGATTTGATTGCACATTTCCCATTTGCCCCTTGTGTTTAGCACTTTCTTCTTCAAGAAATACAGGCTCATATTGTTTTTTTCCTGTTGCCATTCCACTACCGGCTTCCCGTGCATAAATGTTTGTTACTATTCCTTTAGAAATTGTTGCAGCCCCTGTAGCTACACCATTTCTTGCGTAGGATGCCGATGCAGCCCCTCCACCTAAATTAGAAACCGATGATACCGCCGCAGTTTTATTGGTAACAATTCCGCTTGCTTCTATTGCATTTCCACTCCATTGCACACGACCCACTAAAATATTTCTTGCTGAAAGATCACGATGAATGATTCCCTGCCTTCCCTGTGATAAAGCACTGCCAGCCGATTGTAAACCCTGGTTTACTTTTTCACCAAAAGTGGCTCCCTGTGTTTGTTTTGGAACAGTTACATTCGTTGATATGCGGCTTTGATAATCCAGTGCATCAGCCGGGCAGGCAAAAGTCATTTCGCTGGTGGTGCCATCTGCATTATTTGTTTTGATGGTAACGGGTCCGCAACTTACATTTATCCTTCTGCCGCTTGCCTGGCCAGTGGTAAGATCTCTTGGCGCCACAATTTCTCTTTTATTTACTGTTGGTAATACCCTTCTCCCACTTGCCTGACCCGTGGCAAGATCTCTTGGTGATTTGACTTCATATACAGGTACACCAGCTTCATCAATAGCTATTTCTTTTTTATTTACAGTTGGTAAAACTCTTTTGGTGTTGAATGATTTGGTAATACCAACTCCAACGGTAAAGAGTTTTACATCTTTGTTTTGCTCTGTAACTACATCAATACCTCTTTGCGGATCAAATAAACGAATGGATGATTTTGTTTGAAGATAATCGGTGTTGATAAAGAAACGGATTGAATGATCAATGGGGTAAGCTACCAGAAGATTACCGGAAAAGCCGGGGAATAAATTTTTGCTTCCATTATCAAAGCGATATAAAGGGCGAACGGCACCCTGCTGACCAATAACCAGTCCACCGGGATTGTTGTAGAACATACCACCCGTTACCTCGGCTCCAAACTGAACACGGTGACCAAAGCGAATGGATGGCCCGAACAATAAATAACTATTGAAGGGTTTTGCATTGGTAATAGTCGCATCTGTTGGAAACTTTCTGTCAATTAAAAACTGACTGACAGCACTGCTGCTGATGGTTCCGGGAATGATACCACCCGACAGGCCCAGTCCCCAGTTACCAAAGTAATATTTACTAAACATTTTTGTGGCTATGCTATTACCACGGAACAACGTGTTCTCATTACTGTTTATTCCAAAAGAACCACCAGTGTTCACACCAAAATTCCACGCATCACTCAATCTTGTGTGATTACTGCGGGATGAGTTTTGATTAAAGGCCTGTTGTTGTGCGTGTAATAAAGAGTGGAAGTAGCCATAAAGGCTAAGCATTGCCAGCAGTTTAACTCTCATTTAGTATTGGGTTTAATGACAAAATAAGCATTTGTTCCTGTTTATGCAAGTAAACAGGTTCGTACAAGGCATCATAAAAATTAAAAGGCTGCTCTATGGAACAGCCTTTTAATAAACATGCATTCAATAAAACTTATTGCAATGGAGTATAGTCTTTAAATATTTTTACCTGTGTACTCTCTGCCAGTTTACGGAAATCTTTCCACTGTCCATCAAAGAAGGTATTCGCTTTTTTCATTGCTTCAGCAATAGCATTATTGGCATAAGTCAATAAGTTTTCTTCTTCTTTACCGGGAGCAGCTAATTTATTGAATACCGCAAACCTTGCAGTATTATAACGATTCATTACTGTTTTTTCATCGTATCGGCTCAGGCCCTGTTTTTCGGAAGGAGCACCGGAAATAAAGTTGCGGATGCTCTTTATTGAATCAGCAGCAGCTTTACTGGCTTTGCGCAAACTGTCTGCATCTTTTCCTTCCACATCTTTTAACTGCGCATCTAATTTTTTGATTGTTTCTTCAGCTTCAGTCAAACGATCCATTAAGCCCAATAAACGCTGAGCAGTTTCTCCTACTTTATCATAGAATTTCTTCTTAGCATCATAAACATTTTTGTCGAATGGAATTCTAGGATCATATTTTACGGACGCATTAGAACTATCACTTTCTTTACCCAGGCTAACTACAACTTTAAAATTACCGGGAGCAGCAGTAAAACCACCGGGTTCAGGATCGCCTGGTTTTGGTTTAGGTTGACCGGGCTGACGAAGACCCTTTACTATATAGTTCCAGTAAGTGCGGTTGAAGCCGGTATCAGTTTTTTGTTTAATAGTTCGGATAAGATTATTCTGCTCATCATATACTTTGATAGTAACAGAATCAATTTTATATTTTGCTGCACCGGTATCTTTCGCATCCAATGGTTTTATAAAATAAGAAATGGATGTCCCGCTGCCCCTTCTGTCTTCACCATCATACATGCCCCAGGTACTCCACTCATAACCGGGAGCGTTGCGGATGGAAGCCTGGTAAGATTCCGGCACATCAAACAGGGTGATCTTTTTATCCGGCATCTTCCCTTTGTTGGCAGCGATCTTTCTTAACGGACGAATATCATCGAGTATCCATAATGCCCTTCCAAAGGTGGCAATAGCTAAATCGGCTTCTCTCTCCTGAATCGCTAAATCATAAGTTGAAACGGAAGGGTAACCATTTTTGAATTGCTGCCAGGTGCCGCCATTATCAAAACTTATCCATAAACCCTGTTCTGTTCCGGCAAAGATCAAATTCGGTTCTGTTGGATCCTGCAATACACATAATGCGTAACCGATGGTATTTTTATTCAGCAATATATTTTCCCATGTTTTACCAAAGTCTTTGGTGCGGAAGATGTATGGTTTAAAATCTCCCCGGCGGTAATCATTGGCAATAACAAATGCTTCGCCGGCATTGTAGCGGGAAGCCTGGATCTGTGGAATCCATGCACCAACCGGTAAGCCTGGTATTTTGCCGCGGAAATTAGTCCATGTTTTTCCGCCATCCTGTGTGAGTTGTACATTACCATCATCTGTTCCCACCCAAATTACTCCCTGTTGTTTTGTGGAAGGAGCAATAGCAATGATGGTATTATAATTTTCAGCGCCGGTGATGTCTAATGTTAATCCGCCATTCTCATCTTGCTTTTGCTGTTCAGGATTATTAGTAGTTAAGTCAGGTGAAATGATTTCCCAGGATGTTCCTTTATTGGTGCTTTTGTGCAGAAACTGGCTACCGTAGTAAACAGTTTTTGGATTGAAAGGATCTAATGCAATTGCTGCATTCCAGTTAAACCGAAGTTTAGTATTGGCATCAGGGCCGGGAGGGCGAATTCCTTCAGATAATCCTGTTACTACATTATATCTTCCTACTGAACCTCCCTGGCTCATAGCATAAACCCATTTACTGTCTTCAGGATCGGGAACCACATCAAATCCATCACCACTCCATAAATTATCCCAGTAATAGTTTTTAATACCACCACTGGTCCATAAGTAAGCGGGGCCACGCCAGCTTCCATTATCCTGCATTCCGCCCATTACATTATAAGGCATTTCGTTATCTACATTGATGTGATAGAACTGACCCACCGGTAACTGCTCATCAAATTTCCATGTTTTACCACGGTCGCGGCTTACGCCAATTCCACCATCGTTGCCATCAATTATTAAATTAGCATCATTGGGGTGTATCCACCAGGCATGATGATCAGGATGTATGCCATTGTAAGGAATGATGACTTTAAATGATTTACCACCATCCTCACTCATGGAAACCATGGAAAAGATATTGTATAAACGATTTTCGTTTTTAGTATCCACTCTTATATCCTGGAAATAGAAGGGGCGATTGGTTACCACATCCGGATCGCTGTTAATCAGCTCCCATTTAAAACCGCCATCATCACTGCGGTATAAACCATTTTTGGTTGCTTCCACCATCGCATATACACGGGTAGGGTCACTTTGTGCTATGGCAATACCAATTCTTCCATAGTTGCCCGCGGGTAAACCATCTTCTTTACCTAATTTCTTCCAGTTTTTTCCTCCATCGACTGTAACATAAAAACCTGAACCCGGGCCACCACTTTTAAAACTGAATGGAGTACGGCGGTGCTGCCACATATTGGCAAAAAGTTTATTGGGATTATGCGGATCCATTACCAGTTCGGCACAACCGCTGGTATCATTGGTATATAATATTTTTTCCCAGGTAGCACCACCGTCGGTTGTTTTAAATACGCCACGGTCGGGGTGTTCTGCATACGGGTTGCCAATAGCGGCCACATACACGGTGTTAGGATTAGTTGGGTCAATGATGATGCGGTGAATATTGCGGGTTTTTTCGAGCCCCACTCTTTTCCATGTTTTACCGGCGTCCAGGCTTTTGTAGAGGCCTTCCCCCAAACTAACAGAGTTCCTTGGATTGCCTTCTCCTGTTCCTACCCACACTACGTCGGGATTGGATTGCTGAATAGCAACAGAACCAATGTTGATGACGGGCTGTTCATCGAAGATGGGTTTCCAGGTAGTACCACTATTCTCCGTTTTCCAAACACCACCGGAAGCAGTACCGATATAAATCACATCCGGGTTAGTCCAGATGGCATCGATAGCCGTAACCCGGCCGCTCATACCGGCGGGGCCGATACTCCTTGGCTTAAGATTTTTTAATTGATCCAGATGAACTGTTTGTGAAGAGACGAAATGAAAACAAAGGAGGGCAAATGCCCATGCAGCCAGTTTTCTCATGTTGTAATAAAATTTTAGGCATTGAATTTCGGGAATAAGCAGGATGCTGCAAAAAAGTTTATTTAAGTGGTGATATCACTCAATAAAGGCCGGATCATATATAAAATTCAAGCCATAAAAAAAGGAATGGGTGAACCATTCCTTTATCACTTAGCTTTTAAAGACGGGACCATCAAAAAGTACGGATCACTTAGTTCTTTTTATCGCTATCCTTAGCTGTTTCGTTGTATTTTTTTTCTGCCGCCTGTGCCTTTTCAAAATCCAGCACCACGCCATTGATGCAATAGCGCAAACCCGTAGGTGGCGGGCCATCGTCAAATACATGCCCTAAATGACTTTTACAACGGCCGCATTCCACTTCTGTACGCTGCATACCGTAAGTATTATCCGGAAGGTAAATAATGCTTCCTTTGCTGATGGGTTCGTAAAAGCTGGGCCAGCCGCAACCACTTTCAAATTTGGTATCGCTTTTAAACAAAGGATTGCCGCAAACGGCACAGTAATAAGTACCCACTTCTTTAAAGGCCTCAAACTTACTGGTCCATGGACGTTCAGTTCCCTTTTGGCGGGCTACATAATATACTTCCGGAGCCAGTGTTTTTTTCAGTTCTTCGTCATTCAGCTTTACTTTGTTTGAATCTGTCCTGGAATAAGCTGAAATCTTTTTGGTGGTATCCATTTTTGTATCTCCTGTTTTTGTTTGCGACCGGGAATAGCTGCACTGTATCAACAGCAGCGGTAATATCCCCAGCAGTAATGTTTTTAAATGCATTGCTTTTGTTTTCATTACAAATGTACGAAGCAGGCAGGGCGGCCGGATGTCAGATTAAAGACAGCAGTAAATCTTTAACAAACAATTGATCGTATTGTTTTTAAATTTTATTCAACGTAAAAGGCAAAATGTAAACGGAAATGTAAACGCCATCAATTATATTTGTCCATACACAAGGTTTAGGAAGTACTATGTTCAATTTAATACTATTTGGCCCCCCGGGTAGCGGTAAGGGTACGCAAAGTGAGAAGCTTATTGAGAAATACGGGTTGATTCATCTTTCCACCGGGAATTTATTAAGGGAAGAAATTGCTCATAAAACGGCATTGGGTTTAGAAGCCAAAAGTTTTATGGATAGGGGCCAGCTGGTGCCTGATGAAGTGGTAATTGGTATGGTGGGCAGTTTTTTTGACAAGCATAAAGATGCCCGGGGTTTTTTGTTTGATGGTTTCCCCCGCACCACGGCGCAAGCGGAGGCACTGGATAAACTGCTGGATTTTAAAAATACTTCTATTGCCGTAGTACTGGCTTTACAGGTGAGTGAGGAAGAATTAGTGAAGCGTTTGCTGGGAAGAGGACTTACTTCCGGCCGAAGTGACGATACCAATGAAGCTGTAATAAGAGCAAGGATCGTTGAATATAACGCCAAGACAGCTGCCGTGGCAGATTATTACAGGCAGTTTGACAAAGTAGAGAATATAGCCGGAGAGGGCAGTGTGGAGGATATATTGTCTTCTCTGTGCAAGTCTATTGATGCCCGTATGAGCAAGGTGGCTTAATTTATTATTATCATGATATTATAAAGCGCTGCAAACTGCAGCGCTTTTGTTATTTTTAATGGTTTAACGATTGTATTATGAATGAACAGAAACTGAAATTTTTACAGGAAGATTTTATCCCTTTAATAAAACACCTGGCCCCGGATGCCAAAGGCAAATGGGGTAAGATGGACGGACAGCAGATGGTGGAACATGTAACAGACTTTTTTAAATTTTCTACCGGTAAACTGCAATATCCATTAGTTACGCCGGCTGACCTGTTACCAAAGTATAAAGCCTTTTTATTAAGTGAAAAAGAATTCAGGGAAAATACCAAGGCTCCTATACTGCCTGATGAGCCGTTTCCTCACCGGAATAAGGTGATGCATACTGCTGTAGCAGAACTGGAAACTGAAGTGAATGATTTCTTTACCTCTTTTAAAGACGATGCTGAAAAGACAGCCCTGCATCCTGTTTTTGGGGATCTGAATTTTGAAGAATGGGTACAATTACATCACAAGCATGTGGTGCATCATTTGAAACAGTTTGGGCTGTTGTAAGTGGCGGGCAGTGAGTGGTGAGTTTTGAGTAGTGAATGTTGAAGAAAGCTGGTACTGATAACAACTAAATTAAATCAACACTAAAGAAAACAGTAGATTTATACTTCAACTTTTCATCATGCCAAAACAAGTCAACTGGTCAGAAGCTATACAGCCACTTTTAAAAAAGTATAAAAACAAAAAACACCCGCTGGATTATAAAGACGTGTACCAGTTGGTGGTGATGGTGATATTATCAGCGCAGGATTCTGACAGGCATATTAATCAAATAGCGCCGAAGTTGTTTGATGCTTATCCCGATATGAAAGCTTTATCAAAAGCCAGTGCTGAAGATCTGTATCCATATATAGGTGATGTAAGAAATTTTGCCAGCAAAGCCAGCTGGTTAGCAGAAATAGCAAAGACGATAAAGGATAATAAAAACATCCCCATGACGCATGATGGATTAACAGCGTTGAAAGGTATTGGAAGAAAATCGGCCAATGTAATTTTAAGAGAAGCCGGTAAACCTGCTGAAGGAGTGATAGTTGATTTGCATGTGGTGAGGGTAGCTCCAAGATTAGGTATTGCCAAAGGAACCGATGCTAATAAGATTGAAAAGCAGTTGATGGAAGTGTTGCCGCAGAAAGACTGGGATGCAGGAATGGCCATGTCTTTTTTAGGAAGAGAAATATGCCGGCCTACTAATCCTAAATGCGGGGAATGTGTGATGAATGGGGTTTGTGCATTTTATAAGAGTAATGGATAAAAGAGTGAATATTGAATAATGAACAAGGAATAACGAACGCCGAAGTATTATCCTTCTTCATCCATCATTTCCTGTTCGATATTCGTTATTGGTGGCCACCCAAATTGATTAGCAAAAAAATACTAAATTAATTAGTTTATTTCGTTTTAAATACTATCTTCGCTTTCCAATACCTTTGGTATAAAGCAATAAAATTTTAAAATTTACCCATTATGTCGAACACAGAAAAATTAAAAGCCCTCAAGCTTACCATTGACAAAATTGATAAGGACTTTGGTAAGGGAAGTGTAATGATGATGAACGAAAAAAGCCAGGAACCTATGGAAGTGGTGAGTACGGGTTCTATTGGACTGGATGTAGCCCTCGGCATTGGCGGGTTGCCTAAAGGTCGAGTAGTTGAGATCTACGGACCTGAATCTTCCGGTAAAACAACCATCGCCACACATATAATTGCCGAAGCACAAAAGAAAGGTGGTATCTGCGCTATTATAGATGCGGAACATGCTTTTGACAGCGCCTATGCACAAAAGCTGGGGGTGGATATAGATAACTTATTAATTTCTCAACCGGATTATGGTGAGCAGGCATTAGAAATTGCGGACCGTTTAATTCTTTCCGGTGCGTTGGATGTGGTGGTGATTGACTCGGTAGCTGCGCTGGTTCCAAAAGGTGAACTGGAAGGTGAAATGGGTGACAGCAAAATGGGCTTGCAGGCAAGATTGATGAGCCAGGCTTTACGTAAGCTCACGGCTACTATTGCTAAAACAAATACCATCTGCATATTCATTAACCAGTTACGTGAAAAGATCGGGGTAATGTTTGGTAACCCGGAAACGACCACTGGTGGTAATGCACTAAAGTTTTATGCTTCTGTTCGTTTGGATATCCGCCGTATGAGCCAGATTAAAGATGGTGATGAGGCAGTAGGTAACCGGGTAAAAGTGAAAGTGGTGAAGAATAAAGTTTCTCCTCCATTCCGTTCTGCTGAGTTTGATATCATATTTGGAGAAGGTGTTTCTAAAGCAGGTGAAATTATTGATATGGGTGTTGAACTGGGGATCATACAAAAAAGCGGATCCTGGTTTAGTTATAACAGCGATAAATTAGGACAGGGCCGTGATACGGTAAAACAATTACTGCATGATAATCCTGAACTGGCCAATGAAATTGAAACGAAGATCCGTGAGAAGATTAAGGAGATGCAGGCCGCTTAAACAGCATAATGGGTTAGTAAATATAAAAGGCATTCCGGTAAAACGGGGTGCTTTTTTGTTTGACTAATGTTTGCTGAATAATGACCACTGCTCTGCTGTTTATTTAATAATTTTAGCCTGTTACCTTTTTTAATTTGGCGTATTAATAAAAAACATTTTTAATGACAACCCGAAAGCTGAGTAAACGCAAACGCATTGCCCTGGTGGCACACGATCATAAAAAGCATGAACTGATTGAATGGGCTTTGTATAATAAAACCACGTTGGCCAAACACCAGCTATATGCTACCGGAACCACGGGAACTTTATTAGAGAATGCGCTGGACCAGCCGGTGAATAAATTACTGAGTGGCCCGCTGGGAGGTGATCAGCAGATTGGTGCTAAAATAGCGGAAGGAAAAATTGATGCGTTGATTTTTTTCTGGGATCCCATGGAAGCACAGCCGCATGATCCGGATATTAAAGCATTATTAAGAGTAGCAGTTACCTGGAATATTTTAATTGCCTGCGACCGGGCCACGGCAGATTTTCTGTTGACCTCTCCGTTAATGCATACCGAATATGAAACAATCCTGACAGACTACAGTACATACCTCAATCGAAAAGTATAATACATGAAGGTGGTAATACGGGAGTGGAAAAAAAAAGATAAGAAAGCATTACTCCAATTAGTGAATAATAAAAAGATTTGGGATAATGTTCGTGACCGTTTGCCATTTCCTTATACCAAGAAAGATGCTGATGAATGGTTACAACTGAATACAGGAGTTAAACCAGTATTAAATTATGTAATAGAAGTTGATGGACAATTTGCCGGCAGCATTGGTATGGTTCCGAAAGAAGATGTATACCGTTGTAATATGGAGATCGGTTACTGGTTAGGGGAGCCTTACTGGAATAAAGGGATCATTACTAAAGCAATTGCATTAATTGAATCAGTCATATGGAAAGACTATTCCGATGTAGTAAGAATATATGCTGATGTTTATGAATATAATAAAGCCTCTATGAAAGCTCTTGAGAAAAATGGTTTTCACCTGGAAGCGGTTCACAAAAAAGCTGTTATTAAAAACAATCTTTTGCTGGATGAGTATGTTTGGGTTAAATTGAGAGCCGATTAAAAATAAACTTCCATGCGATCAGTTCTATTATTGTTATGCGGGTTTGTCAGCATTACCGCACAATCCCAGTTACAGGGTTTTTCAAAAGCATCAGCCGCCACACAACAGGCATTAGAAAAAAAATTTGATGAACAGTTGAAGTCATCAAATGTAGAAGAGTATCTCAAACAAATGTCATCCCGCCCGCATCATTTAGGTTCGCCGGGAAGTAAGGCAGTGGCAGAATATATTGCCGATAAATTTAAAAGCTGGGGCTATCAAACAACTATTGAAACCTATTATGTTTTGTTTCCCACTCCCAAAACAAGATTGCTGGAGATGACCGCTCCTAAAAAATTTACCGCTTCTTTAAAAGAACCGGCATTGAAAGAAGATGCTACCTCCGGCCAGGTTAATGAACAATTACCTGTATACAATGCATGGAGTGCAGATGGTGATGTAGCAGGCGACCTGGTTTTTGTAAACTATGGTGTGCCTTCTGATTATGAGCAATTAGAAAAATTAGGTATTGATGTAAAAGGAAAAATTGTGATTGCCAAATATGGAAGAAGCTGGCGGGGTATTAAACCAAAAGTGGCACAGGAACACGGCGCTATTGGTTGTATTATTTATTCCGATCCGAAAGATGACGGATATTACCAGGGTGATGTTTACCCCAAAGGTCCTTTCAGAAATGAATATGGAGCTCAACGGGGTTCTGTACAGGATATGCCAGTTTATCCCGGTGACCCTTTGACGCCAAATATTGGTGCTACTAAAGATGCCCGGCGTTTAGACAGAAAAGACGCTACGAATTTATTAAAGATACCAGTGCTGCCCATCAGTTATGCAGATGCAAAACCTTTGCTGGAATCGTTAGAGGGCCCTGTTGCACCGGAGGGATGGAGAGGCGCTTTGCCATTTACCTATCATGTTGGTCCGGGTAAAACAAAAGTGCATTTACAATTATCGTTTGACTGGAAAATTGTTCCCTGTTATGATGTAATTGCAAAAATTACCGGCAGTGAGTTTCCTGATCAATGGGTAATGCGTGGCAATCATCATGACGCATGGGTTAATGGGGCCGGTGATCCGTTGAGCGGACAATCCGCTATGATGGAAGAAGCGAGGGCCATTGGGGAATTAGTAAAAACAGGATGGAAACCCAAACGTACCATTGTATATGGTGCATGGGATGGTGAAGAACCCAGTTTGCTGGGTTCAACAGAGTGGGTGGAAGATCATGCCAATGAACTGAAACAAAAAGTTGTTTTGTATATCAATTCAGATGGTAATGAAAGAGGATTTGTAGGAGTAGAAGGTTCGCAGGGCCTGGAAAATTTCTTTAATGAAATTACCGGTGATGTTATAGATCCGCAAACAGGTGTTACTGTGCGGGAAAGATCAGTAGCCAACAGTATTGCTGATGCTTCTTCAGCCAAAGCAAAAAAAGAGTTGATGGATAAGAAAATGGTAACGATGGGAGCTATGGGTTCCGGTTCAGATTACTCTCCTTTTATTCAGCATTTGGGTATTCCCTCATTAAACATTGGTTATGGTGGCGAAGGAGATGGTGGCGAATATCATTCTGTTTATGATTCGTACGATATGTATCGCCGGTTTAAAGATCCTGGTTTTGTATATGGAGTGGTGCAGGCAAAAACAACAGGTCGTGTTACATTACGTATGGCGGATGCTGAATTGCTGCCGTTTGATTTCAGAACCGTGGCCAAAAAAATCGCTGGCTATGCAAAAGAGTTAATGGAAACAACAAATGATATGCGGGACGCAACGGTAATTGAAAATAAAGTACTCAGCGAAAAATATTATACGCTGGCTGCAGATCCAACCAAAACATATGTTGCACCAAAACCTAAAGATGAAGTGCCCTATTTAAACTTTGCGCCATTGGAGAATGCTGTTAATTTACTGGAAAAAGCTGCTGCTGCACTTTCTTCAAAACTGGATAATTCTTCATTAACTGAAGATCAGAAAAATAAAATCAACATACAACTTTACCAGGCAGAACAAAATTTATTATTACCCGATGGACTTCCAAGAAGAGGCTGGTACAAACATTCTATTTACGCTCCGGGCTTTTATACAGGATATGGAGTAAAAACATTGCCTGGTATCCGTGAAGCGATTGAACAGCGTAATTGGAAAGAAGCACAGGATATGGTTGAACAGACAGCCGCCGCCATTAATAAATTCAGCAGCTACCTCGATACAATCAAATAACATTTATTAAACTATATTCTGAAGGGGATTTGCTAAATTGCATATCCCCTTTCT
Organism: Sphingobacteriales bacterium; assembly: GCA_003963365.1. Classification (GTDB taxonomy): domain Bacteria; phylum Bacteroidota; class Bacteroidia; order Chitinophagales; family Chitinophagaceae; genus AWTP1-9. The sequence continues at coordinate 305,256 of RXJG01000005.1, read as the reverse complement.
ATTTTATGCCATTCAAATTACATGCTCCCTATCCGCCGGCCGGTGATCAGCCGGAAGCTATTCGTCAGTTGACGGAAGGTTTAGTGAATGATGAAAAATACCAGACATTGTTAGGTGTTACGGGTAGTGGTAAAACATTTACCATTGCCAATGTTATTCAAAATGTACAGAAGCCAACATTGGTACTCACCCACAACAAAACACTGGTAGCGCAATTGTATGGTGAGTTCAAACAATTCTTTCCGGAGAATGCGGTTGGTTATTTTGTTTCTTATTATGATTACTATCAACCCGAAGCATATATGCCGGTGAGGGATGTGTATATAGAAAAAGACTTAAGCATTAATGCGGAGTTGGATAAACTACGTTTGCAGGCAACAGCAGAGTTGCTGAGTGGAAGAAGAGATATTATTGTGGTAGCAAGTGTGAGTTGTATTTATGGTATTGGTAATCCAACTGAATTTGCAAACAATGTTATCCGGATTGAAAAGGGGCAGGTAATTTCAAGACAGGGTTTTCTTCATTCGCTGGTGAATGCTTTATACAACCGCAGCCAGGGTGAGTTTGGAAGAGGAACATTCAGAGTAAAAGGAGATACCATTGATATTAATCTTCCCTATGTTGATTATGGTTATCGTATTGCTTTCTTTGGTGATGAAATTGAAACAATAGAGACATTAGAATTAAGCACCGGCAAACGGATTATGGAAGTACAGAACGCTGCTATTTTTCCCGCCAACTTATACATTGCCCCCAGGGATATGATGCAGCAAATCCTCTCCGAGATACAGGATGAATGTACAAGACAAGTGGAATATTTTAAATCAGTCGGAAAATATATTGAAGCACAGCGATTGAGTGAACGGGTGAATTACGACATTGAAATGATTCGTGAGTTAGGATATTGTAATGGAGTGGAAAACTATTCAAGATTCTTTGACAGAAGAACTCCGGGAACAAGACCGTTCTGTTTGCTGGATTATTTTCCTAGAGATTTTTTATGTGTGATAGATGAAAGTCATCAAACTATTCCGCAGGTAAGTGGTATGTATGGTGGTGATAGAAGCAGAAAGATGGTGTTAGTAGATTATGGTTTTCGTTTGCCCAGCGCATTGGATAACCGTCCATTGAATTTTCATGAGTTTGAAAGTTTATTGAATCAAACCATTTTTGTTTCAGCCACACCAGATCATTATGAATTAGAAAAATGCGGTGGCGTAGTGGTAGAACAGGTGGTAAGACCTACCGGGTTACTAGATCCACCAATAGAAGTAAGGCCAAGTGTGAATCAAATTGATGATTTGCTGGATGAAATTGATAAACGGGTTACTAAAGGTGACCGTGTATTAGTTACCACATTAACTAAAAGAATGGCGGAGGAGATGGATAAATATCTGCATCGCATCAACATCAAATCAAAATATATACACAGTGAAGTAGATACATTGGAAAGGGTGGAAATACTAAGACAATTAAGATTAGGTGAAATAGATGTACTGGTGGGAGTAAACCTTTTGAGAGAGGGGTTGGATTTACCCGAAGTATCGTTGGTTGCTATTCTCGATGCTGATAAGGAAGGTTATTTACGTAATGAAAAATCATTGACTCAAACAGCTGGCCGTGCAGCAAGAAATGCAGATGGATTAGTGATATTTTATGCTGATAAGATCACTTATAGTATGCAGCGGACAATTGATGAAACACTTCGCCGCAGAGAAAAACAAATTGCCTATAATATTGAACACGGCATCACTCCAACCACTGTTAAAAAATCGGTTGAACAAATTATGGGTCAAACTTCTGTGCTGGATATTAAAGGCTATGATAAAAAATCACCGTATGTGGTGGAGGGAGATATGGTATCAGTTGCCGCAGAAGAACAGGAAGAATATGCTACTATTCCTCAACTGGAAAAAGCCATCAATAAGACAAAGAAAGAAATGGAGAAAGCTGCCCGTGATTTAGACTTTATGGAAGCAGCAAGATTAAGAGACGATATGTTCTCCATGCAAAAGAAGCTGGAGGAGATGAAGAAATAACTACCCACTGCACGGTATTTCTGTTATAGTTTGATTGTACTACCTTAATAGAAAATTTGACAGTGAAATTTAAGCCCTGCCTGTTTGTTATTTATTTTCTTATGAATACACTTACTTTGGTTGCACAGCAACTGAGATTAGTGGTACCAGTTGGGCATACGAGTTCAATTGCTGATGTATGTTTTAACCCCGTTAAAAATCAATTAGCTACCATAGCTGACGATAATACAGTGAAAATTTGGGATATTGGTACTGGTCAGTTACTTCAAACTTTATATGGTCACAAAGCAATAATCACCCGCTTCTTTTTTACCAGTGACGGAAATTATTTAATAACAGCTTCTTTTGAAGACGGTGATGTTAAGATTTGGGAGATGAAAACAGGGGCTGTAAAAATAAACTTCACTGTAGGTAATAGGTATCTAACTGAAAATATTCAATGGCTTGCAACTATTGGTGAAAAGAAAATGCTTATACTGGATGGGAGTAGTATAAACTTATGGGATATTGAAAGTAGTAAAATGGAATACAACTTTTCAGTAAAAGAAGCAGATAAATATAGTAACTCATTTTATAAAGCTGCCGTAAGCAACGATAAAAAAACATTAGCCACAGCAACAACTTATGGTGACAGTGTCTTTGTTTGGGATATCGGAACACGTAAGATAAAGGCAAAGTTTATAATCGATGGGTTTGGCAATGAATATTCAATTAAGTTTTCCCCCGATGACAAATATTTGTACCTGTTAACTTATCACGGGTTTTCAATATTTAATATAAGGACCGGTAAAAAGAAATTTGAATCTATACAATATGGCTCTTTATTTATGAAACCTACATTTGATAAAAATGTACGCTATCTTTTTACAGCCAGCAAATACAACCCTATGCGGGAAAGGGGTATAAATTTAGATACAGGCTTAAATGACAATAAAAACTTTGCCCCTGCAATAACAGATATTTTATTAAATAAAACTACGGCGCTCAAAGTACCCAGCCCACTAGGAGATATTAGAAAAGTAGATTTTGATAATAAAGGCAAGCACCTGTTTGTAACCACTACAACCGGGTTTTTTATATATTCTATAACAGGTAACCAGTGTATCAAAACAGGAGAAATAAAAGAAAGTAATTACAATATTATCCCGGTATTTTATATTGATCCTGAAGGGCGGTATCTATTAAAAACAGCAGAAGAAAATGCGATCCTTTATAATATTAAAGGGCAAAAAAACCATTCTATTAAAGGCAATATGTTCTTTGAGCCAAACCAGTATTTCAGCGCAGATGGCAGGTTTATTTACACCACGTCAGGAAATTCAGGAAAATATGCTTGGGATATATCCGGAGGTAAATTCACCACGACGAACTACGATACAACAACTAATTTTAATAAAAAGGCAACCGAAGATAAAATAAAACCTTATCCTGTATTGGATTCCTTAAAAGGAATGTGGCAAATAATAACAGGGAAGGATTCGATATACTTAAAAGGAAGAATGGATTACACCCCAGCTGTTGTTCTTTCCAACACAAAAAAATTTATTGCCACTTACCGGACTAGAGACAGCCTGTTACGTATATGGAATGCTGTAAGCGGGGAATTGATACATCGGATTTTTTGTAAATACGGAAGCCCTGAATCTGTTGCTTTTTCTTATAACGACAGCTTGCTAATTTGGGGAAGTGGAAGTGCCTATATTAATTCAGAAGAATTAGACAAAATGTGGGACAACCTGCAAAAAGAAATTGACAATACCGATACTACCGTTAACAAGCCTGTTATTAAAGAAGATCCAGTTATAGCTAAAACAAGCAATGGCAGAAGCCCGGATTTAATTAATCTTATTTCTTTAGCAACAGGTAAACCTCTTTTTGAAGTAGAAGACTCAAGCTTACCAAGAAGTTATGTTCGAACTGGATTTTCGGTTAACTATAAATATATTTACGCATTAACAGGATTTATTACTATATGGGATTCAAAAAACTTTAGTAAAATTATTTCCATAGAAAATAATTGTGTTAATTCATTACCCGGTTGGGCAATAAGTCCCGATGGAAAAAAAGTTTTGATTTCATGTGATAATAATTCAGTTTTATATGAGGCTTTTTCCAATAGGGTTTTATTTACCTTGCCCGGCGCTGTGAGCTTTGCTGATTTTAGCGAAAATGGGAAATACATTTTAACAGAGGCACCTGATAAACAATTGAAGATTTGGAATACAGCAACCGGCAGGCTTCTTTATACTTATTATGCTTTAGAAAACGGCAATTTTTTATTAACTGATGAATACGGCCGTTACGATGGAACAGAAGATGCAAGGAAAAAAGTATATTACGTATGTGGTGATGAAATAATTGATCTGGACCAGGTAAAAGACAAATTATGGGTACCAAATCTGGCTGAAAGAATCATGAAAGGAGATACCATCAATGCTCCCACATTAGCAGAACTGGAAATTTGTAATCTAACACCATTGGTTGAAACCAAAGAAGAAACTAAAGATCATTACCAGTTTCAAATTACGCCAAGGCGTGGCGGGTTGGGAGATGTTATTGTGTCGGTAAATAATATTGAGTCCTACCGCTTAACCAATAAAGAGTTACAGAAAAACGGAAATGGCTATTTATTAAAAGTGGATAAAAAAGCTATTCAAAACTATTTTGTAGCAGGGGAAACAAACAATATTCATGTAAAAGCTTTAACAGCTTCCAATGACATCAGCAGCCGTTCCACTATTATTGAAGAGCAGGGTTCACCTGCCTCCAATAAAGCTGCTCCCAATTTATATGCAGTAATTGTTGGCGTAAGCGATTATAAAGGAACAGAATTAGACTTAAGGTATGCAGCCAAAGATGCAAATGATATAGCAGGGGCTATTGATATGGCGGCAAAGAAACTTTTGAATACAGATGATAAGAACCATGTATTTGTTTATAAAGTTCATACAGCAGAAGGTCATGATCTGTTCCCTGAAAAGAATAGTATAAAAAAAGTAATTAGTGATATTGGTACTAAAGCGCAGCCCAATGATATTTTGCTCATCTTTTTTGCGGGGCATGGCAAATGGGATAAAGATAAAAACCAGTTTTTCTTTATTACGGCCGATGCTTCCAAAGAAACAGTAACATCTGCTATTGCTGATGTGGGCATCAGTACCCAGGAATTATCTGACTGGATTCAGCCATCGAAAATGAAAGCACAAAAAAGGATCATGGTTTTTGATGCCTGCAACAGCGGACAGGCTATTAAAGACCTGGTGAAAATTGGTAATGATGATCAAAAATATTTAGCTACCCGGGATGATGAAAAAGCAGAACAAATAAAAGCCGTGGAGAAAATGAATAATAAATCAGGCTTATTTATTCTTTCTGCCTCTGCGAGCAATCAGTATGCTTATGAAATGGGTAAATATTCCCAGGGTTTGCTTACTTATTCTTTACTGAAAGTAATGAAAGAGCAACCTGAAGTATTAGATGATCGTAAATACCTGAATGTACTTCGCTGGTTTGATGCAGCTGAAAAATCGGTAAGTAATATTGCTGCGCAAAACGGTAACCAGCAACAACCGCAATTAGTAAGTGCCAACAACTTTACAATTGGATTGGTAGATGATGAGGTGCGAAACAAAATAAAATTACCCGGAGAGAAACCTGTATTTTCTGCAAGCAATTTTCAAAATAGTGATGAAGATATTGCTGCCGATAATTTAGGATTTAATAAACGGGTAGATAATATTCTTTCCGATATATCAACCCGTTCAATTGACAGTAAAATATCTTATCTCCCTTATTCGGCGGCGGATGCTTATAATTTAAGTGGCCGGTATACTATAGCCGCTAATAATATTACTATTAAAGTAAACGTTCGGAAAAATAATCAAACCCAATACAAATTTGAAGTGACTGGTACTACAGTGAAACCGGATGAGCTTGCACAAAATATAACTTCAAAAGTATTAGACTGGCTTTCGGCACAAAATAAATAGGACTAATTTTGTCTGTTTATTTTTACTACCTTAACTCAAACAAGTTTTATGAACAGAGAATTATTTGGTTGGTACAGCCCTGCGCTAGGAAAAGATATGCCCATTGCATCCTATGGTCATTATGGTTTTGGTTTATTATTAATACCAACTGCTGCTGCTGATTATTTGGAGTATGAACGTTTCCAGATGATGGAATCATTGCGACCGTTTATTGATGCCGGTAAAATGAAAGTATTTTCTATTGACAGTATTAATAAAGAAAGCTGGTTGAATAATGAAATGCTGCCTGCACATAAAGCAATCCGTCATAACCAGTTTAATGAGTATGTGTTTAATGAAGTGGTTCCTTATATAAAATCAAACACCAGTAATAATACTCCCATTATTACCTGCGGTGCTTCTTTTGGCGCCCTGCATGCAATGAACCTGTATTTAAAAAGACCTGATATAATCAATGGTGTCATTTCCATGAGCGGTGTATATGATCTTACAGAATACACCAAAGGATATTGGGATGAGCAGGTTTATTACAACAGTCCCATTCATTACATCCCCAACCTGGAAGACGGATGGTATTTTGATCATTATAAACGCAGCAGCAATATTCATATATACACCGGAAGCGGTAACTATGAAGACCCTGAAGCAAACCGACGCTTCTCAAAAGTGCTATGGGATAAAGGTATATGGCACGACTTAGCTGTGTGGGGTAACGATATTCATCATGACTGGCCCACCTGGCGTAATATGCTGCCCTATATCATTCAGAATAAATTTTAATGAACGCAAAAGCATAGTAACTATTTCCCCCCGGTATTAACGGGGGAAAAATTTTTTTGCCCTTTTACACAATAAAAAATATATGCGCATTTATTTGCTTTCACTTATTTAATTTCTATATTTACATTATCTAAATCCAAGAATCATGAAAAAACCAGTCACACTGTTGGCATTGGCCTTCTTTACATTTTCCCTTTATTTAAATTTTTTTGCTAAAACTTATTCTACTGAACCAGTTAACTATGTTCAGAAGAAAGTAAATAGCGCTGAAGTAACTGCTAAGCAGGACGTAAACAGTTCAGCTGAACAGGCATCGTCTGTTCAAAAAGAGTCCGCCCGTAAGGAGGATGAGCTGGTGGCGAAGGGAATGAATAAGAAGTAATAATTCGTTTCTGAACCTCTGAAGCATATTTTATTCGCAGCAAACTGCGAAGTACTAACCCATTGTTTATACTTTTTTGACTTTTCTCATAATGTAAGATTAATCCGGCCGTGGTTTCTACTGCGGCTTTTTTTCTTATGCAGTTAGTTTATTAGCGGTATCAGTTGTTGATATCGCTTTTTTATTTCGGCAAATCTTACCTTAGTGCAATGAGCGACAAAAAACTTTTTTTACTTGATGCATTTGCCCTTGTTTTCAGGGCCTATTATGCACTGATAAGAAATCCAAGAGTAACTTCTAAAGGTAAAAACACCAATGCACAATTTGGCTTTACCAATACGCTGGTTGATTTAATCAATAACCAGAAACCAACACATATGGCAGTATGTTTTGATACCCATGCCCCAACAGAACGCCATACAGATTTTGCTGATTATAAAGCCAACCGCCAGGAAGCTCCGGAGGATTTACTGGCATCGATACCCGATATTAAAAAGATTATTGAAGGATTTAATATTCCCGTTATTGCTATTGATGGATATGAGGCCGATGATGTAATTGGAACACTGGCCAAAAAAGCGGCCGAAGCTGGCTATGAAGTACTGATGGTAACACCGGATAAAGATTACGGACAATTAGTAAACGATAAAATAAAAATTTATAAACCACCTTACCAGGGAAACAATGCAGAAATACTGGGCCCGAAAGAAGTATGTGAAAAATGGAATATAAAAGAAGTGAGCCAGGTAATTGATGTGTTAGGCTTGATGGGTGATGCAGTGGATAATATTCCCGGTATACCCGGTGTGGGAGAAAAAACAGCTGCTAAATTATTAGCTGAATACGATACACTGGAAAATGTATTGGCTAATGCAGATAAAATTAAAGGTGCATTGGGTGAAAAGATCCGCAACGGAAAAGATCTTGCCATCATGAGTAAGAAGCTGGCAACTATTATTACGAATGTACCAACCGAGTTTCATGAAGAAGATTTTAGATTGAAAGAATGGAATAAAGAAGCACTAAAAGAAGTTTTTGCCGAGCTTGAATTTAAAACGCTTGGCAAACGATTACTGGGTGATGAGTTTAATGTATTTAATACAGCACCCGTTGCCGTGCAAACTGATTTATTTGGTAACGTTATTGAACCGGAAAAGAAAGAAGAAAAGAAAACGGTGATTGAAGCAGGTGATGATAATGCTGGTTTTTCGGCTTTTAAAAATATTAATAACACTCCCCATACTTATACCGCTGTTGTTAGTGATAAAGAGATTAAATTATTAGTTACGGATTTATTAAAGCAGAATGAAATTTGTTTTGATACAGAAACAACCGGTATTGATGCCAATGATGCAGAACTGGTAGGCATGAGTTTTTCTTACAAAGCAGGCGAAGCTTATTATGTACCCTGTCCTGCTGACCTGGCAAAAACAAAAGCTATCCTCAAATTATTTGAACCATTGTTTAGTGATAAATCTAAAACATGGATTGGTCAGAACCTGAAGTATGATATGCTCATATTGAAATGGTATGGATTGGAATTAGCAGGAAATATTTTTGATACCATGCTGGCGCATTATGTAATTGAACCGGATGGTAAAAGAGGTATGGATGTATTAAGTGCTAAATATTTGGGTTACGAGCCGGTGCATATTGATGAACTGATTGGCAAGAAAGGAAAAACACAGGGCACTATGCGGGATGTGGAGTTAGAGAAGATAAAAGATTATGCTGCCGAAGATGCTGATATTACTTTGCAGTTAAAGCAAGTATTCACCCCACTTTTAAAAACAAATGAAGTAGAAAAGGTTTTTAATGAAGTGGAAAATCCATTAGTGAAAGTGCTGATGGCAATGGAATATGAGGGAATAAAAATAGATGAAGGTTTTTTGAATGATTATTCCAAAGAATTAGAAAAGGAAGCAAAAGCAGCGGAAGAAAGGGTGTATAAACAGGCTGGTGTTCGTTTCAACCTTGCCTCACCTAAACAATTAGGTGAGGTATTATTTGATAAACTTCAATTGGATCCTAAAGCCAAGAAAACAAAAACGGGGCAGTATGCCACGGGTGAAGATGTATTATTAAAACTGGCGGCACAAAATAAAATTGTGGACGATATCCTCATCTTTCGTGAATATACCAAGCTCAAATCAACTTATGTGGATGCGCTGCCATTAATGATTAATAAAAAAACAGGAAGGGTGCATACCACCTATGGACAAGCGGTGGCCGTTACGGGAAGATTAGCCAGTAATAATCCTAACCTGCAAAACATACCGGTAAGGACTGACCGTGGTAAAGAAATACGTAAAGCTTTTATTCCCAGGGATAAAAAACATATTTTAATCAGCGCCGATTATTCACAAATAGAATTGCGAATTGTAGCGGCTATCAGTGGTGACCCTGCTATGTGCGAATCCTTCAGGAGTAATAAAGACATTCATACTGCTACTGCGGCCAAAGTGTACAATGTGGAAGAAAAAGACGTGACGAAAGAAATGCGTTACAAAGCCAAGAGCGTAAACTTTGGTATCATCTACGGACAAGGAGCATTTGGCTTAGCAGATAATCTTGGTATCAGCAGAACAGAAGCAAAAGAAATTATTGATAATTATAAAAAACAATTTGCCGGGATCCAGAAATATATGGACGACACCATCAACTTTGCCCGTGAACATGGTTATGTGCAAACACTGATGGGAAGAAAACGCTGGCTGAAGGATATTAACTCGGCCAACTTCACTGTTCGTGGCTTTGCTGAACGAAATGCCATCAACTCACCTATACAGGGAAGTGCAGCCGATATGATTAAACTGGCGATGATAAAGATTCATGCAGCTTTTAAAAAGCATAAGTTTGAAAGCCGCATGGTGTTACAGGTGCATGATGAATTAGTATTTGATGCAGTGAAGGATGAAGTAAAAACAATTACGCCAGTGATTATTGAGTGTATGCAATCAGCTTTATTATTACCACATGATGTGCCAGTGATTGCTGAAGTGGGAACAGGTGAGAATTGGCTGGAAGCTCATTAAGAATTCTTTTACCTGAAACAGATTTTATGGCTACTAAAGACAAACGCATTGATGCTTACATCGCAAAGTCTGCTGACTTTGCCAAACCCATCTTAAATCATTTACGGGAGTTGGTTCATAAAGCATGTCCTGATGTAGTGGAAACACTCAAATGGAGTATGCCCTGTTTCGAATACAAAGGAATGCTTTGCAATCTTGCCTCATTTAAACAACACTGTTCATTCGGTTTCTGGAAGGCTTCTTTGATGAAAGATAAAGTACTGATGGAAACCGCTCAGTCAGAAGTGGCAATGGGACATTTGGGAAGAATCACTTCTCTAAAGGATCTGCCATCGGATAAAAAAATTACGGCCTGGATAAAAGAAGCAATGAAATTAAATGAGGAAGGAAAGAAAGTAGTAAAAGCAAAACCGGCAGTTAAGCAGGAACTGATAGTACCGGATTATTTTATTTCAGCGGTAAAGAAAAATAAAAAGGCATGGACAACCTATGAAGCATTTTCTCCTTCCGCCAAAAAAGATTATGTGCAATGGGTTACAGAAGCAAAATCAGAAGAGACAAAAAATAGCCGGTTGGCACAGGCAATAGAATGGATGGCTGAAGGTAAACGACGTAACTGGAAATACGAAAGATAAACCGGGATGGTAATAGTAATTCAATGCAGTGATAAAGTAGGATTGGTGGCAGCCACCAGTAATGTGCTGGCGAAAAATGGTATCAACATTGTATCCATGCGGGAACATGTGGATACTGATAAAGGACGTTTCTTTCTCCGTATTTAAACGGAAGACGAACACCAAACTGCTATTTTAGTCAAGGCACTGCAACTGGTTTTTGAAGATCGTGTATTAATACACGGAAATAAAACAATAGTATTTGAATAAAAAACCCAACAGGTTTTTAAAACCTGTTGGGTTTACTTATTTAATTTTTCTTCCAGTCAGGTAATCTTCCCGGTGTGTATGGTGCTTTATATTTCTCCAATACACTTTCTACTTGTTTGATTTGTTCCGTAACTGATTTTAATGAATTTAATATCGCTTCAAATCCATCCGCAGCAATATTGTATGATTGCTTAAATGTTTCTGTTGGAGCAGATGTAGTTGCCCATAATGAACCGGCAATCTGGTCAACCCTCCCTTTTAATGAAATAGGAGTTACGGATTCATACCTCGCTCTCAATCCATCTCCATTCATTTGGCGGTTTATCTCTTTCAGTTTATTTTCTATTGCTAAAACTTGTTCATATGTACCTACAGGAACAGAAGCAGCATCTAATACCGCTTGTTTTAAATAAGGAATCTTATCATTTAACTCACCACGATAGGCATCGGCTCCATTCATTGCTCTTGTTAATTCGGCTACCTTTTTATTAAATGCATCTAAGGCGGCTTTATCAGCAGGGGGTAATGAAGTATTGTTCAGCGGAGCACATTTGAATGATTGTGCTGATACCAGTTCAGTGAACTTACCATCTTCAAATTGTGATAATGAAACTTTATAAGTACCGGGGGTTACAATATAACCAACATCCGGTGTATTCCATGCATAGGTATCATCAAATGGCGTAAAAGTAATGGGTGTAAATGGCTGATAACGGAAATCCCATGTTAAACGGTTAACGCCTTTACTGATTCCGGTTTTTATTTTGCGGATAACATTACCCTGCTCATCCGTTATCGTAAATAACAAATACGGATCTGGCTGTTGTCCTTCTTTAAACAATACATCGTAAGATGGGTAATCCACTTCTTCTCCTTTCTCCTGTTTTTTCTTTTCCTCATCTCTTCTTTTATCTTTTAAACTCTTTACTTCATCTCTTATAAAATAAGTGAAGGTTGCACCAACTGGCGGATTTGTTGATGAATAGAAATTAGCTCCCTGGAAGCCCTTTCCTGCAAAACCCATTGGATTGGCTTCTATATACATCCACGCATCTTTTACCGGGAATATTTCAGCCTTCTTTCTTAATGTTTCTGTGGTTATATAACGAAGCGGAGTATAATCATCCAGAATATAAACACCTCTTCCAAATGTTGAAACCACCAAATCATTTTCTCTTCTTTGTATTTCCATATCCATCACCGTGGTAACAGGCAAACCGTTCATAAACTTAATCCATTCTTTTCCGCCATCCACACTTACATATAAACCAAACTGTGTTCCGGCAAATAATAAATCAGCTTTCACATGGTCTTCTGCCATACAGTATGTACTTCCTTTTGCCGGGAGATTTGCGTCGATGGAAACCCATGTTTTGCCACCATCAGTTGTTTTTAATAAATAGGGCTTGTAATCACCTGCATTATAAGCATGGCAGGATGCATAAGCAACTAACTTGTTGTGTTGAGAAGCAAGAATATGATGTATTCTTGTAAACTCTGTTACACCGGGCAAGGATGTTGCTTTAGTCCAGGTTTTACCACCATCAGTAGTTACCTGAATTAAACCATCGCCTGTGCCCACATAAATCATGTTTTCATCTAAGGGAGATTCGGCAATGCTGGTGATATTTGCCAATGAACCTTTGGTGGCATATTCATCAATACTCCAGCTTTTATTCATTAAGCGTAACATTTTTTGAGGAACACCTCTTGTTAAATCAGGACTGATAATATCCCATGTATTACCACGGTCATTGGTTCGGAATAATTTATTGGCAGCGAAGTACAACCGCTTATTATCGTGACGGGAAATGATTAATGGTGCATCCCAGTCAAAACGATAACCACTGTCAATTATATTCACCGGTTGAATAAATAATTGCTCACCATTCTTTTTATCGTAGCGAACCAATCCGCCATTTTGTGATTGTACATACAGAATATTATCATCTTTCCAGTCGGCTCTTGTTTGAAAACCATCACCACCCAATGTAAATACCCATTCACGATTGGTGATACCGGATGAATTAATCGTTCTTGATGGCCCCATCAAACTATTATTATCCTGTGTGCCGATATATACATTATAAAAAGGCGATGCATTATCGGTACTTACTTTATAAATTTCAGCAATAGGAATATTAGATTTAAAATTCCAGCTCTGTCCCAGGTCCCAGCTTTCATATACACCACCATCATTACCACTAATTAAATGTTTGGTGTTAGCAGGGTCAATCCACAATACATGATTATCTACATGCTTATGTTTTTCTCCTAATGCTTTAAATGTTTTTCCGCCATCTGCACTCACCTGTATCAGTAAGTCCATACTATACACACGGTTTTCATCTTTAGGATCAGCAAATAATTTTTGCATATAAAAAGGATAAGCTGAAATGCCACCGCTTTGTTTTGTCCAGCTGGCACCACGGTTAATACTTTTATAAACACCTGCACCCTCTTTGGCCTGAACAATAGCATATAACACATCAGGGTTGGCCGGGGAAATACACATACCCATCCTGCCAATATCACCGGTTGGCATTCCTTTCATAATCTTTTGCCAGGTAGCGCCGCTGTCTAAACTTCTGTAGATAGCACTTTCAGGTCCGCCCTGTACATTGGTATAAGCTTTACGAAAACGTTCATGTGACACCGCATACAAAGTCATGTTATTGCGGGGGTCCATATGCACTTCATAACAACCAGTATATTCACTGATGTATAAAACACGTCTCCATGTTTTGCCGCCATCCGTTGTTTTATAAATACCACGGTCACCACCTTCTTTGCGGACAGAGCCGTAAGCAGAAGCGTAGACTACATTCGAATTAGTTGGGTCAATAGCAATGCCGCCAATATGTTCACTGCTTTGCAAACCCATATTCTTCCAGCTTCTTCCTCCGTCTTCACTTCTGTAAATACCATCGCCATAAATCGCATTGGTCTGCCCGTTGTTTTCACCGGTTCCTACCCAAATGATATTTGGGTTAGAAGGGTCATAACGCACAGAACCCATCGCAAAAGATGATTGTGCATCAAACACCGGTGAAAAAGTAGTACCGTTGTTAATAGTTTTCCAAAGAGAACCATGACCAGATGCCACAAAGTATTCACTGCTGTTTTTAGGATTAACGGCAATATCAATAACACGTCCGCCAGTAATAGCCGGACCAATGCTGCGGAAACTCAATCCGCTTAACGAAATATTTTTTAAAGAATCATCGGAACTTGCTTTAACTGCAGTAACAGTTGTTTTTTGTGCAGATAAAACTGAAGAAATAAAAAGCAGCAAAGCAGCTGCAATCGTTTTGGTAGTATACATGTCAAAAAATTGAGAACCGAATTTAGTTAAGAAAAGAATGACACGTATACCAATCATCCACATTTCTACAGAGCTTACCCTAACAGGATGATTTTATACCCGTTTTCGAAAATATAGCCTTGTGAATATCCATAACTTTGCACACTTATGGAAAAACCAGTTTTATTTTATTGTTACGACGCTTATTGCGGATGGTGTTATGGCTTTAGTAAAGTGATGAAACAAATTGCAGCAGATTATGCAGGCAAGATTGATATCGAAGTTTTATCCGGTGGCATGATGCCGGCAGATAACCCGCAACACATCAGCAAAATAGCTGATTATATTAAAGGAGCTTACAAGCGGGTAGAAGAAATGACGGGAATAAAATTCGGTGATGATTTCCTGTGGCATATTAATAACCCGGATAAGAGTGACTGGTTTATGCATTCAGAAAAATCAGCCGCAGCACTTTGCATCTTTAAAGAATATTATCCCGAACAGCAGGTTGCGTTTGCTTCTGACTTGCAATATGCTTTAAAATTTGAAGGAAGAGATTTAACAGATGACGAAGCCTATCGTCACTTACTGGAAAAATATAACATCCCTGCAGAAGAATTTTATAAAAAACTCAACAGTGAAGAATATAAAGAGAAGGCCCGTTATGAATTTGCTATGTGTGCACAATTACAGGTTACAGGTTTCCCCGCTTTGTTATTACAGGTGAGTGACAGTAAATTTTATTTAGTAGCAAGAGGATATACTCCCTATGAAGATGTAAAACAACGAATCGATACCATTTTGAAAACAGCCGGGCATGAAGAAGGATATTAGTAACAGGGAAGATATATTATTACTCGTAACGGCGTTTTACAAAAAGCTTTTGGCCGATGATTCGATTAGTTATTTGTTTACCCATCTGGCAAAGATTGATTTAACTCATCATCTTCCTGTGCTTGTTGATTTTTGGGACAGCATTTTATTTCAATCCAATACTTACCAGAAAAATGCTATGCAACCACATATGGCCTTGCATCAACAATCTCCTTTACAAAAACATCATTTTGATACCTGGCTTAATTATTTTGTTCAAACAGTAGATGAGTTATTTGAAGGAGAGAAAGCTTTCCTGGCAAAAGAGAGAGCAAGGAGTATTGCTACTGTTATGCATATTAAAACGATTCAGTTGAATAACGAAAAGCGAACAGTGAACACCGAATGATGAAGTAACTGGGAAATTAAAATATTTTAATTATTTCGTTATTGGATATTCCTTGTTCATTATTCATGATTTTACTTGCTTTTAAACGCAATGTTAATATTGCCGAACGGTTTGCTGCTCTGTGATGATTGAATTTATTTTATCAGCTCAAACAACTAAAGAAATGAGAAAACTGCTTTTTATTGTACTTACTTTACCAATGGTTGCCTGCGGACAGCAAAAAACAATGGATTTTGAAGAGTACGACCCGACACCAACACTGGTAGTTCCGCAGCATAAAGTATTAAAAGCAAAATATCCATTTATCGATGTGCATAATCATCAATGGAGCATGCCCACACAAAATGTAAATGAGCTGGTGAACGAAATGAATAAGCTAAATATGGGTGTGATGGTGAATTTAAGCGGCAAAGCATATAAGAATACACCGGGTGAAATAAATGGTGATTTTGATGTGAATGATAATGATTACCTGGTTCGCTCCATAAAAAATGTAAAAGATAATAAGCCGGGCCGGATTGTTTTCTTCACCAATATTTCTTTTGTTGGTTTTGGTAAACCGGGCTGGACAGAAAAAACAGTGAGTGAACTGGAGAAAGATGTAAAGAGCGGCGCCCGTGGTTTAAAAATTTATAAAGACCTCGGTATGGAGTTTAGAGACCAGCAGGGAAAACGCATAGCTATTGATGACCCAAGGTTAGATGCAGTATGGGACAAAGCTGGCCAGTTGGGGATACCGGTGATTATTCATTCTGCTGATCCCTCTTCTTTCTGGCAACCAATGGATAAAAACAATGAACGCTGGCTGGAATTAAAAACACATCCTGACCGTAAAAGAGATAATGCATTTGTATCCTGGAGTAAGTTGATTGAAGAACAACACAACATGTTTCGCAAGCATAAAAACACAAAATTTATTGCAGCGCATTTTGGCTGGTTGGGAAACAATTTAGATTCATTAGGTCATTTACTGGATGAATTACCCAATGTAAATGTAGAGTTTGGGGCCATTATTGCTGAGTTGGGCAGACAACCAAGAATGGCCAGGGATTTCTTTATTAAATACCAGGACCGCATCATGTTTGGTAAAGACAGCTGGGTGCCGGATGAATATCAAACCTATTTCCGGGTACTGGAAACAAACGACGAATACTTCCCTTATCACAAAAAATATCATGCCTTCTGGAAAATGTATGGCATGGGCTTGCCGGATGAAGTGCTTAAGAAAGTGTATTATAAAAATGCACTGCGCATAATTCCGGGTATTGATAAAAGTCAGTTTCCGGAATGAGTAATAAAAGAAATTACTAACCCGTCAATTTATAATTTCGCAAAGGAGAATGCAGTACTTTAGTTACTGCATTTTTTGATTTATAAAATCTATTCCTGGTGAACCTTGTGCTTGCCCCTGTGTATCTTGTGGTTATTTTTTAAAACAAAGTGCACAAAGAAATTACACAAAGGTCACAAACGAAATAATTAAAAACAGCGCCGATGATTCTTTCTGTAACACTCAACCCCTGCATAGATAAAAGTTCTAAAGTAGAAAAGATAAAGCCGGATAGTAAACTCCGTTGCAGTGAAGTGGTGAATGAACCCGGTGGAGGTGGTATTAATGTAAGCAAGGCTTTACAAAAATTAGAAACTCCTTCTGTTGCTTTGTTTCCTGCTGGCGGGCATAATGGTAATATGCTCTGTTCTTTACTAAAAGAACAGAGCATACTTTTTCATGCGGTAGATACGAAGGTTGAAACAAGAGAGAACTGGGTGGTACTGGAAGAATCGCTAAACAATCAATATCGTTTTACATTTCCCGGTAAAGCAGTGCAGGAAGAAACGATTATCACCCTGATTGATCATATCCGCAGTTTTTCTCCTTCCTATGTAGTAGCCAGCGGAAGTTTACCTCCCGGCTTACCGGATCATTTTTATGGATTGATTGTAAAAACTGCAAAATCGGTAGGTGCAAAAACAATTGTTGATACCAGTGGAGCTGCATTGCAGGCATTGAAAAATAAAGGAGCGTACCTTATAAAACCAAACATTAGTGAATTGTGTAAAATGCTGGAAGTTGACCATCTTGAAAAAGATGAAATTGTTACTGCCTGCAGACAGGCGATTAATGATGGCTATGCTGAATTAATAGCAGTAAGTATGGGTGCCGAAGGTGCATGGCTCATAAGTGAAGAGGAAAGTTATTATGCAGCTGCACCGGATGTACCAAAGAAAAGTACTGTTGGTGCCGGTGATAGCATGGTGGCAGGAATGACCTATATGTTACAACAAAACCGTTCTATAAACGAAGTAATATCATTTGGTGTTGCCTGTGGCAGTGCCGCAACGATGAATGAAGGAACGCAGTTGTTTAAAAGAGAAGATGCGATGCATTTATATGAATTGATAAGAAATAATGAAACCAAAGCTTAATTGAATTAAAACAAAAACCCGGAGTTGATATTTCCGGGTTTTTATTTGAGGAAGTGTTTTATTAATTCCCTTTCCACTCAGGCAATCTTCCCGGTGTATAAGGTGCATTACTCTTCTCTAAAGTATCCTCTAATTTCTTCACTTCTTCCGCTACTGCTTTTAGTTCATTGTAAACAGGAGTAAACTGCTTAGCCGCAATGCTATAATTATTTACTTGTGTGGTGGATGGCGCTGCAGTGGTAGACCATAAAGCACCGATGATATAACCAATACGTCCATTGATACCCGGTAAAGATTCAAATTCTCTTTTGGCCAACGTTGCATCACCATTCATTTCTTTATTTATCCAGTTTAATCGCTTTTCAATTGCAGCAATAGTTTTGGAAACATCTGTTGTGAGTTTAGGTGTTTCAATCACAGCCTGCTTAATATATTTCAGTTTATTTACTAATTCACTTCTGTATTCATCAGCCGCTGCAGTAACTCTTCTTAACTCAGCTACTTTCTTGCTGAAATCATCCAGTGCTTTTTTATCGGTTGCTGGTAATGAAGCTGTATTCAGCGCCATACATTTGAATGGTTGCGGTGCTACTAATTCCGTGTATACACCATCTTCAAATTTGCTGAGAGATACTTTATAGTTTCCGGGTAAAGCCATGTAACCAGTCTCCTGTGAACTGAATACAAATGATTCATCAAAAGGAGTTAAATCAACTGGCCCAAATGGTGCATAGCGGAAATCCCAAACAATGCGGTTTAATCCTTTTTTAGCAGGAGCTTTAATCCTTCTCACTACATTATTATTTTCATCCGTCACCGTGAATAAAAGATGTGGAGCCGGTTGTTCATCTTCCATTCTTAATGAATCAATGGATGGATAATAAGGTGCTTCCCCTTTTTTAATTTTTTCTTTCTCTGCATCACGGCGTTTTTCTTTAATCGTCTTTATATCATCTTTCAGATAATATGTAAACACCGCACCTACTTTTGGATTAGGAGTAGTAAAGAAATTCTCACCCTGGAAACCTTTACCTCTTACACCTAATGGCAATGACTGCACATACATCCATGCATCTTTAATGGGATAAATAGTGGCAGGTTTATCTAAATCTTCTCTTTTCAAATTACGCAATGGAGTATAATCATCCAGCACATAAAACCCACGACCGAAGGTTGCCAATAACAAATCATTTTCTCTTTTTTGAATGGTGATATCTTTTACAGCAATAGTGGGCAAACCTCCTTTTAACTGAACCCATTTTTGTCCGCCATCAATACTGCAATACACACCAAACTCGGTACCGGTAAATAATAAGTTGGGATTTATATGGTCTTCTGCAATGCAATAAGCTGTTCCTCTTTCGGGCAAATTATTCTGAATAGCTTTCCATGTTTTACCGCCATCAGTTGTTTTGTAGATATAAGGATGAAAATCTCCGTAACGATGATGATTGAAGGTTACATAAACAGTGTTCTTATCGTGCTGTGAAGCGACAATCTGGTTGACATAAGTTCTTTCAGGCACACCGGCTATATTATCAATCTTTGTCCATGTTTTACCGCCATCGGTTGTTATTTGAATTAACCCATCATCTGTACCAACATACAAAGTGTTTTCATCAAATTTATTTTCTGCAATGGTGGTTGTTTGTCCATACACATCTGTACTTTGGTTTTTTGCTACTGCATCCACACTCCATACTTTACCCATCACCTGTAATTTATTTCTATCAAGCTGACGTGTTAAATCACCGCTGATAACTTTCCATGTATTACCACGGTCATCGCTGCGGAATAATTTATTGGCACCAAAGTATAACCGCTTATTATCATACTTTGAAATTTGTAATGGAGCATCCCAGTTCCACCGGTATGCTGCTTCACCTTCCTGTTCCTGTGGCTGAATGAAAAAGAATTCACCACTCTTTCTGTCGTAACGGTTTAATCCGCCATATTGTGATTCAGCATAAACAATATTTGGGTCTTCCTGGTCAACCACACTTTGGAAACCATCACCAATGCTGGTGAAATACCAGTCACTGTTCATAATACCATTTGCACTTAATGTTTTTGAAGGGCCACCAATGCTGAAGTTATCCTGCGTTCCACCGTGAATATGATAGAATGGAAAGCCATTGTCCGTTGCTACTTTATAAAATTGTGTTACCGGTAAGTTTTGTTTAAAATCCCAATTCTCACCACCATCAACACTTTCATATACCCCACCATCGCAACCAACCAGGTAATGATCGGTATTGGATGGGTCAATCCAAATGACATGGTTATCGATGTGTTTACTTTTTTCACCCACATTGGAAAAGTTTTTACCACCATCTTTACTCACTACCATGTAAGAATTCATTACAAATATCTTATTGACGTCTTTCGGGTCGCAGAAAATTTTGTTGTAATAGTTGCCGGAGGAATAATAACCACTTTGTTTTTCCCAGCTGGCGCCACGGTCTGTACTTTTAAATGTACCACCTTTGCCATCGGTTGCTTCCACCACACAATACAACACATCAGGATTGGCGGGAGAATAATTCAAACCTATTCTTCCGATATCACCACTGGGTAATCCGTTCATCATTTTATTCCAGGTGACGCCGCCATCGGTACTTTTATATAAGGCAGATTCAGGACCACCACCAATATAAGTAAACACTTTGCGTTGCCGCTGATGAGCAGCAGCATAAACAATGTTAGGATAACGTGGGTCAACCATTACTTCGTTAAAGCCAGTATGCTCACTTACATTTAGCACTTGCTTCCATGTTTTACCGCCATCGGTTGTTTTGTAAATTCCTCTTTCCCCACCATCATTCCACAAAGGGCCATAGGCAGCTACATAGACAATATCGCTGTTAGTTGGGTCAATAGCAATGCGACCGATATGCTGCGATTCTTTCAGCCCCATATTTTTAAAACTTTTGCCACCGTCTTCACTTTTATATATACCATCACCATAAGCCACTACACGTTGGTTGTTGTTTTCGCCGGTTCCCACCCATACAACATTGGTATTCGTGGGATCTATAGCAATACAGCCGATAGAGAAAGAACCTTCACCATCAAAGATTGGCTCGAAAGTGATACCAGCATTAGAAGTTTTCCAAACTCCGCCTGCCGCTGCTCCCACATAATATTCATTGTGATTGTTGGGATTAACAGCAATATCCGCAATACGTCCTGAGGTAATAGCCGGACCTACACTGCGTAATTTTAAATTATTCAATAGAGATGATTGAAATGCATCTTTAGCATCTTCTTTAGCCGGTGCCGGTTTTTTTTGTGCTAATAAAGAAATAGATAAACAAAGCAACAGGAACAAGTTGCTGTAACGCTTAATGAAGTTCATAAAACAATCGTTTAGTGAAAAGAAACGGGAAGTTAAAAAGAAAGTTTTATACTAAGATTGATTAAGGCTAAAATGGGATAAATTGACTTAAATTATATGACTCATTTTTTTGGCTTAAATTTTTCGTAAGCAGCAATCCATTCACCTACTGTTATTTTAGATGCCAGTTCTCCAATTAGTTTATAAGGAATTTTATCAGGATTTTTAAACCGGATACAACTCTTACCCATATCTAATTTGCCAACGCCTGCTTTAGCATATTCTTCCTGAAACCATTTTAATAACTTTTGATCAGCATATACTCCCATATGGTATACAGCTATAAAGTTTTTTTGTGAAGCAATATTCATAAATGGAAGTGGTGATTCAGGATTGCAATGATACCCTTCAGCATATATACTGTGCGGCACTACATAACCGATCATGCCGTAACCCATGCATTCTTTAAATCCTTTGGGAAGATTTTTCTTTACAGCTTTTCTTAATTCAGTTATTGCTTTCTTCCGGTCAGCAGGAAGTTCCTCCATATATTCTTCTACTGTTGTTGCTTTCGATTGCATAGATTATGTTTTAGTACTTAAAGATAAAAAAGAACCGGATGCAAAAACATAAATTAAACCTGTAAAATAATTGGCGGTAAAAATGTATTCAGGTAAATAGTTATAAAAGCTAATCAGCAAAAAAGGGTGATTTTCTATTTCATTTTTATTTTTTCTTTTTAGCTGCCTTTGCTACTTTATTATAATCCAGCGCCAGCTTAATCCAGTATTCTAATTTCTTTTTTGTATTCAATGCACCTGCATCTACAAAAACAAAACCTCTCATCACTTTGCCGGTAAAATCCATTGGCCTGCATCCTTCTTTCTGGATTACTTCATCATATTTTGCAGGGTCAATACGAACCATCAGCCTGTCTTTTTCCACTCCCACACACATTTTATCATTTACCATAAAACAAAGACCGCCAAACATAGCTTTTTCATCCACGTTGGAGTGTGTTAGTGCAATTAGTTCACGAACATGGTTGGCTAATTTTTCGTTATATGCCATGATGGATAGTTTGCTATACTACAGGTATTTGGCCGGAACACTGTGTAAGGCAATACGGTTACCTTCGGTGTCAATCAATACAGCCATATAGCCGTACTCCGGAGAAATTTCAGTTTTCGGCACCATTATTTTTCCTCCGGCAGCTTCTACCCTGTCAAGAATAATTTGTACGTCAGGGTTCCCATTCAGGTATATCAATGGTCCGTCAGTTATACTGGGCTTATGAAACCCTCCACTGTCAACCAACGCTCCTCCAATACCAGTCATTGGATCATCAATAGGAAACATGCGCATTTTTATTTGCGGGATATCCAGCGGATTGAGTTTTATATTAAAAATGGTTTCATAAAACTGCTGTGCCCGGTTAATATCGCTGGTGGGTATTTCAAACCAGCTGATTGCATTGGTCATGTTGATACGTTTAGTGGTAAAATTTAAAGTTGATAAAATATCCCGAATAAACCGAACCGCTTGTCATTTAGGATAGAGGTATTCTAAATAATAGTTAGTTCAGATACTGTCGTCAATATCAAAATACATTGATTAAAAAACCTGGTATTTTTTTAGAAAATCAGTTTACAACAGTAATATCCGGTTTGCGGATTAATTGACGGTTGTATTTAAAGCGAAGGTTATTGGTTACCACAAAACTCCAGTGCTTACCGTTGGTGAATGGGTCGGGTGAATAATAAGCACGGGCCTCGGTGGTTTCAAATATCAAACTTTCATTACGCATCCGTAATCCACCGCCAATTGTTTTATAAATAGTTTGGCGACCTTCAATTTTTATATCGGGATTGAGGATGCAAACATTTACAGCGGCAAATGGCGCCAACCGGAAGTTGAGGAAATTAAAACCATTAAAAAATACGGTTTCTGCTTTGGCAGTAATTCGGGTATTACCATAAATCATTGTATCACTCCTGAATTCATTTAACCCAAACTGGCTTTGTAAAAAAAGAGGTGCATTTAGTCTTGGATGAATTTGTTTACCAAAACTGGCAGATACAAATGATCTCACTTTCCATTTACCTCTTAAATTAGTAAGACGGCTGATGTATTCACCACCTGCCAGTAAGTTTACATCTTCCCATTTATTTTGAAAAAGATACCCGCCTGTTTTCAAAAAGAAACGGATATAATTATCTTTCCGGTCAAGATAATAGCGATTTACATCCAACCCTGCATATACTCTATTATCACCTGCTCTTTTTTCCCAGCCACCAGTTATACTCACATCTATACCTTCAGGAATATCTTCTGTTCTTCCAAAACCATATATGTAGTTGGTTTTATAAAAATCCTGTCCAAATACAGAAAGGGCAACATAAGCCCCGGTAACATCAGCAAAACGATAATCGTATTTTAATTTATATGCATCGGGTATTTGCGTGTACTGGAGCCTCGTTATTCTGCCACTCAGTAATGTACGGATACGGTTGTTTTCATTTTTAGCAAATAGTTTGAAGGCACCGGTATTCCACCCAATCCATGCATCCTGTAAGGTGTAGGTATAAGCTTCTTTTGCTTTGTAAACAGAATCAGTTAAATAACTGTTTGCAATAGTATGATAAGAATATTCCGCTGCATACGTAAACTTATTTTTATAAAATACAAATGGACGAATTAACTGGGTATAATAAGTAAGTTCGTGTTTTAAACCGGTGGTAAAACTGTTAGCAAAACCGGAGAAGCCTACTTTGGTATCAATAAACGATCCGGCCAGGTTTCTGAAAGTAAATTCGGCCCCTGTTGCGTAAGATGGTTTTCTTTCCCTGTCAACAATATTTCTTATTAATAATTCATTGCCGCTGCCAGCCAGGTTACTTTCAAAAGCAGAAAAGGTTACTCTGTTGGAGTTGTTCACATCAAAGGATCCCCCAATGGATAAAACATCTTTGGTAGCCACCAAAATATCAATGGAATCTTTTGAACCGGGAATCCTGAAAACTTTTATAGAGGCATCCTGCAATATGTCGAGGTCACGTAAATGTCTTTCATTATCAGCCATCGTATATGGATCTAAGCGATCGCCGGATTTAAAAAACAGGTTATTGAGAATTACATAACGACGTGTTTGGGTATGTAAGGAATTAGCAATATTGGTAAACGTATTTGTCAGCCCCCTGGCTGAATCATTTAAGGGCCTGCCAAACGGCGCATTCGTAATGAATATTTTCCTTATTACTTTGCCTTGAAATCTTTTAAATAGCAAATCATTTTTTACCGGGCCTTTTATTTCCCCGTTTTGACTAACCACAATGCCCCGGACCAGCTTGCCGAAGAATCCTTTACGGGTCAATAAAAAACTATCGATTTTACGATTGGTAGTATCATCCTGGGCAAAGGAATTAATGCAGAGAAAAAGTGCAAACACGTGTATCGTGATTTTATGGATCATAGGTATGGCATACAGAGAGCCGCTGGAAGTACTTTTTTATTAAACGGAAAAATAACATATTCCTGTCACCTGCGTGTAAATAAAATGCAAATAAAAATTCCGGCAGGTATCTTATGTAATATTTACCGGCAATTCATCCCATTTGCAAACCGTTTATTATGCCACCAACTGTGCGTTGGGATGCCCGTTATTTTCAAATGGGCTTCCAGTTACTGCTTTTGTCTTATGGTTTGCTGTATTTACACTGGACTGCAGAATGGCTCCATTATATTGTTTATATCTCTTCAGCACTAATACTGCAATTATCAATCGAATATTTTACGTATAAAAATTATGACAGTTGGAAGAGTGCCCTCATCAGCTCTCTCAGTTTATGTTTATTGCTAAAGACCAATCACTGGTATACCTGTTTACTGGCAACAGAAATTACCATCCTCAGCAAATATTTACTCCGGTATAAAGGCAAACATATTTTTAATCCATCAGCATTCGGCATTATTGGTACTATTTATATAACAGATGATGCATGGCTTTCATCCGGCCAGTGGGGAAGCGGATTTATTTTATTGCTTACTGTTTCAGTACTTGGTTTTATTGTGGTGACAAGAGTACAGAAGTTAGATATATCACTTGCTTTTTTACTGACTTATGCTGGATTGATATTTAGCCGGCAAATATTGTATTTGCACTGGCCTTTGGACTTCTTTTTACAATCAGTAACTACAGGAAGCCTGTTACTGTTTTCCTTCTTTATGATCAGCGATCCAAAAACAGCACCCAATCATCCGGTGGCAAGAATTTTTTGGGCAATGCTGATTGCTGCAATCGCATTTTATCTCTCAGCATTTAAATGGATGTATAATACACCGGTACTGGTATTAGTGCTGGCCGCTCCTTTAGTTCCTTTATTAGATAAACTATTTCGTTATAAAAAGTTTGAATGGAAACATTCACCGTTTGTGCTTAACAAAATTTGAAAACCAAAAGTATAGTTATGAAAAAGAAAATGATCTCCGCCTTTTTGCTGATCCTCTTTGCTAATGAACAGGTATTTTCCTTTTGTGGCTTTTATGTAAGCAAGGCAGATGGAACATTAAAGAACAAAACGTCCCAGGTAATTATGGTTCGGGATGGTGATAGAACCGTTATTACAATGAGTAACGATTTTAAAGGCGATGCAGAAGATTTTGCAATGGTGGTTCCGGTTCCAACAGTTTTAAAGAAGAGTGATATTAGAGTATTGAATGCCGAACTGTTTCAGCGGTTGAATGATTATTCAAAACCACGGTTAGTGGAGTATTATGATCAAAATCCTTGTTCATTAGCTGCTTCAGATGAAGTGGTTGTGAGAGGGTACAGTTCAAATTTAGAGGAGAAAGCAGCAGGTGTTGCTTTGAGTAAAGAGGAAGAAAAATATAAAGTAAAAATAGAAGCTCAATACACTGTAGGTGAATATGATATTGTTATTCTAAGTGCTGAGGAAAGCAGCGGCTTAAAAAAATGGTTAGATAAGAACGGATATAAGATTCCTAAAGGAGCAGACGAAGTATTAGAGCCATATATAAAAAGTAAACTTAAATTTTTTGTAGTAAAAGTGAATTTAAAAGAACAGGAAAATTTAGGTGTGCAACAATTACGACCGTTGCAAATACAATTTACTTCTCCAAAGTTTATGTTACCCATTCGATTGGGGATGGCTAATGCAGATGGTGACCAGGATATGATTGTTTATGCATTTACCCGAACTGGCCGTGTGGAGTTAACGAATTACAGAACGGTGAATATGCCAACCGGTAAAAACATTCCGCTTTTTGTGCAGCAAAAGTTTGGAAACTTTTATGCCAATGTTTTCAATCACCAGTGGAATAATGAAGGAAAGAATGTTGGCTTTTTAGAATATGCATGGGATGTAAGTCCCTCTAATTTTATGAAATGTGACCCTTGTGTAAGTGAGCCACCCAACTTTAATGATTTGAAAGAAGCCGGTATATGGTGGTTAGGAAAAGATACTTATAATGATTATGTGAATCAATACGAACCCAAATCTGATAAAGTTTATTTTACCCGTTTACATATTCGTTACAACAGAAGTTTTTTTCCGCAGGACCTTATGTTCCAAACAACACCTAATATTGAAAATTACCAGGCAAGATACATTATCACTCACCCCGCCACAGGAGATTTTAGCTGTGAGGCCGGAAAGAAATATTTAAAAGATTTAAAAGAACGCCGTAAACAGGAAATGGAAATGTTAACTCAGTTAACCGGTAAAGGATACAGTGACTGGGATGATGAAATAGCCATAAATGAAGCGGATGATAAACAAAACAATTTTATAACCGTGGATACATCTTATAAAATGATAGCAGTTGAATTAAGCAACCCGGTTCCTGGTGCTGATAATAGTACCAATACCATTATTGCCTTATCATTTATATCATTAGCAGGTATTGGACTGTACTGGAGATATGGTCGTTCATAAAAATGGTCAGGTTGTACACGGTGAGTCGCTGAGCTGTTGCTTATGTGGCTCACCATTTTTATTTCACTTAATCAATAAAAAAGCCCCGGCCTTAGCCAGGGCATAACCATTAACCATTAAACTAATATTTATAATTTATTTTTTGTGTTCATCATCATAGCTTTTTCCTCTTCTTGGGTAGGCAATCATGCGTTTTACTACCTGTTGCATAGAGGAGTCAAATTTTATTAACTGATCAGGTTTACATAATTGACGTATTTCGTTGAAGTTGGTAAAGATGGCCATATCGAGTGCTTCCTGTTTTTGCCCTATTACCGCCGCTGCTGCTTTTCTTACAGAGTCATTTACCTGCGGGTTTTGTAATAACACATAAAAACTTTCTTTTGCTTTTCTTACTTCGTCAAAATATGGTTTTATTTTTTCAAGGTGACGTTTTTTCATTTCCATAGCCTGCTTCATCTGCGCTTCATCAAATCCTACTTCTTTCTTCAGCATTTCTATTATTCGTAAACGTCCATCATCAGGCCTTCCCCGCTTATCAATCACAAAAAACCATACCAGTGCAATGTTTATGATCAGCAATAAGCTGATGATAATTAAATAAACCTTACTTTTTGACTGTTCCATTATTGTCCCTGGTTTTCATAGTTATAAGATACTGACACCACAGTACTATAATCATCTTCCGTAACCTGGTCTGTTTTGGTTAATGGAATATTGCTATTATATCTTTGTGTGTAAATAACAGCGGCATTCAGCGAAATAACCAGCAGGATAGAAGTAAGAGCAACTACTGGCCTGGTGATAAAAGTTCCAAAACTCTCCCACCAGCCCACAGCGCTTTTTTCAAGCCGGGACCGAACTCTTGTATAGAAGAAAGGAGCCGGTTCGGCCCGCTGTACACCAGCAAAGCCTTCCAGGGTTTCCTCTACTTTTTTAGCTATTTCTTCTTTACGGTTCATATAATAGTATTTGACGGTTTTAATTATAAAAGTTGTTGGCCTATTTATATTCTTTATTAAAATAATTGGCCAGTTTTTTTCTCAAATTGGTCTTAGCCCTGTGTACCAGCAATTCCGCAGCCGTAACGGATATTTTCATGATCTCACTCACCTCAGCATGGCTTAATCCTTCCAGTTTGTTAAGGGTAAAAGCAATGCGTTGTTTTTCCGGCAGTTCTTTTACAGCGGCAAACAAGATAGCAGTTGTTTCCTTTTTATCCAACGATACACCGGGATGATTAAAATCGGCCGGATGTAATACCTCCTGCCCCTCGTTTCCAAAAAGACTGGTTACAAAAGCAAAACGTTTTTTGCTTTTCTTCCTGCGTTCGTGGTCAATGGCTTTGGCTACGGTAACCCGGTATAACCAGGTGGAAAATTTTGAGTCGCCCTTAAAAGTGTTAATGGAGTGAAATACTTTAACAAACACTTCCTGGGAAATGTCTTCTGCATCGGCTTCATTTTGCACTATACCCAAAGCGGTATTATACACCATTTTTTGCCAGGTTTCAACAATGGTTTTAAATGCAGCTTCATCTCCTTGCTTAAGTCTTTCAATTAATGTGCTTTCGTCCAATTACTTTTAGTTGTTCTGTATAATATAACCTGTAACCAGCAAACATCTGGTTTATTAACAGTGCAAGTTACGTGTTTGTTAATGGTAACCATATAACGGTTAAAACCACTGCTACTTTTGGTTTTTTTTCTTTAACCCTGCAAAGTTTATTGTTTGTGTTAACATTTGGCAGAACTCAAGTATCTTGCAGCACTTTAAAATTGACTTATGGAATATAACAAGATCATTGCGGTAACCGGGTTGCCGGGTTTATTTGAATTAGTAAGCAGCAAAGGTGATGGCGCCATTGTTCGCTCATTGGATGATAAGAGCACCAAATTTGTAAGCAGCCGTGTACACAATTTTTCTCACCTGGAAAGTATAGAAGTGTTTACGGTAAGAGAAAATGTAAACCTGGTGGAGGTATTTACAGCTATGCAAAAAAGCAGTGAAAAATTGCCGGACGAAAAAGATAATAACGCAGTAAAAAAATATTTTCAAAAAGTATACCCCAATATCGATTTTGAAAGAGTGTACAGCAGCGATATGAAGAAGATGATAAAATGGTTTGGTATCCTCAACGCCAATAACATTGAAATAAAATTAACGGAGACTCCGGCTGAAGAAGCGGTAGTTGAAGCAGCACCTGCTCCTGCAGAAGAAGTGAAAGAAGAAAAGCCGAAGAAGACAACAAAGAAAAAAGCCGAAGCAACAAAAGAAGTTGCGGAAGAAACACCAAAGAAAACAACCAGGAAAAAGAAGGCGGAATAATTAGTTAATTAGCCGGTGTGACAGTGTGCCAATGAAAACTCAATAATCATTGGTTCTAATCATCAAATTGTCACATTATCAAATTGCACATTCTCATATTATGACTTACTCTGCTGACATAAAAAAGTTAGAACGGCATTATTTCCCAAAAGATTTTACCATTACAACATGGGAAACATTAGAACCATACTTTAAAGAATTGCTGGAAAGACCCATTAATTCTATTGGTGAACTGGAACAATGGTTAAAAGATTTAAGCGAGGCGGAAGCTATTACCAACGAAGATGCCTGCTGGCGCCAGATAAAAATGACCTGTGATACGGAGAACAAACAACTGGAAGAAGCATTCAATTATTTCTATGTAGAGATTTTACCTAAGATGCAACCATATGCGGATAAACTCAACCGCAAACTGGTGGATTGCCCGTTTACTGCTCAATTGAATAAAGAGAAATATCATACTTACCTGCGGGGAGTTAAAAAGAATATTGAACTCTTTCGGGAAGAAAATATTCCTATTCAATCGGAACTGGCAGTATTGCAGCAACATTTTGGTACCATTGCCGGAAAGATGACGGTTACTGTAAACGGGCAGGAATACACTTTACAGCAAGCGTCTAAGTTTTTAGAAAACGAAGACCGTAATCTCCGTGAAGAAGTGTATCGTAAAATATTTGAAAGAAGATTGCAGGACAAGGAAGCCATGGATAAATTATTTAATCAGCTGGTTGAAAAAAGAAATCAACTGGCGGTAAATGCCGGCATGTCTTCTTATACTGAATACCGTTTTAAAGAATTAGGACGGTTTGATTATACCGAAAAAGAATGTTTCCAGTTTCATGAAGCAGTGAAGCAGTATGTATTACCGCTGGTGAATAAAATTTATGAAGACAAGAAAAAGAAACTGGGATTGGATACGCTTCGTCCATGGGATATTGAAGCACACCCTGCCGGGGAAAAGCCATTAAATCCATTTACTACCGGTAAAGATTTATTGGAAAAAACAATAAAATGCTTTAACCAGCTCAATCCATTTTTTGCGGATTGCATTGCAAAGATGGACCAGTTGGGTCATCTTGATTTAGAAAGCCGTAAAGGGAAAGCACCGGGTGGTTATAATTGTCCATTAGCAGAAAGCGGTGCACCATTTATTTTTATGAATGCAGCCGGACAAATGGATGATGTTACCACCATGGTTCATGAAGGGGGTCATGCGGTGCATTCCTTCCTTGCCCATAACCTGGAGCTGAATGCGTTTAAAGATTACCCCATGGAAATAGCGGAAGTGGCCAGCATGAGCATGGAGCTTTTCAGCATGCCATACTGGAATACTTTCTTTGATAATGAAGAAGACCTGAGGAAAGCTAAAGAGCATCAACTGGAGAGAGTCATCACCATTTTCCCGTGGATAGCCACTATTGATAAATTCCAGCACTGGATTTATGCTAATCCCAACCATACTAATGAAGAAAGAACAGCCAAATGGATGGAAATATTGAACGAATTTTCATCAGGCGCCATTGATTTTACCGGTTTGGAGAATTACCGGGCTATTACCTGGCAAAAACAACTACACCTGTTTGAAGTGCCGTTTTATTACATTGAATACGGTATTGCACAATTAGGCGCAATAGGGATGTGGAAACAGTTCATGGAAAACAGAAAAAAAGCTTTGGCAAATTATACAAATGCACTAAGTTTGGGTGGAACAAAAACACTGGTGCAGTTGTTTGAAACAGCAGGATTGAAGTTTGATTTTTCACCGGCACACATTAAAACGTTAATGGAGTTTGTACATCAGCAGATGGAACAAATTTAAAAATACTAATCAGAGCCTTAACCGAAGTCCCGATATGTCTATACCGGGGCTTTCTTTTTTTAATACCATTAATAATCAATTTTTTTCATTTTGGGAACCAGCACATGCATCGTTAGCCAGGCAATTATATATGCTACACCGCAAATTAAAAACATAATCAAATAGCCTTTTTGTTTATCACCCGTCAATCCATAATAATCCAATAATTTACCGGCACCTTTGGCAATGATCATTCCACCTAAGGCACCAAACATACCGCCGATGCCTGTAACAGTAGCGGTGGCAGATTTTGGAAACATGTCGCTGACGGTAGTATATATATTGGCACTCCATGCCTGGTGAGCTGCCATTGCCAAACCAATAATAATTACGGCCAGCCACATATTGATACTTCCTGCATATTGTGCCGTTACCACAGGCAATACGCAAACCGCATATATTAACATCGAAGTTTTTCGTGAACGAAATACAGTCCACCCTTTTTTAATAAAAAACATAGGTAACCAGCCACCAAAAATGCTTCCTGCTGCTGCTATTAAATAAGCAAATGCTGCCGGCAAGGCAATTCCGGTTTTTGTTAAGCCATATTGTTTTTCCAAAAAATCGGGTAACCAGAAAAGATAGAACCACCAAATGGGGTCCGTTAAAAATTTACCAATGGCAAAAGCCCATGTTTGTTTATATGTTAACAATTTTCCCCACGATATTTTTACAGTTTCCTCATTTTGTGCAGTTTCTTTACCAGCATCCTGGTGAATATATTCAAACTCAGCGGGGGATAATTTTTTATGTTTTAAAGGAACTTCATAAATAAAAAACCAGCACAAAAGCCATATAAAACCAATTACACCCGTTATAATAAATGCCCATTGCCAGCCCCATGCTTTTGCAATAAAAGGAACAGTAAGCGGCGCCAGGATTGCCCCGATATTTGTACCCGAATTAAAAATGCCGGTTGCCAGTGCCCTTTCTTTTATGGGGAACCATTCCGCCACTGTTTTAATAGCTGCCGGAAAATTGCCCGCTTCCGTTACGCCCAATGCTCCTCTTGCTATCATAAAACCGAAAGTACTGGTGGCAAACCCATGTGCCATTGCCGCTATACTCCACAAAGCAGTAGCAATAGCATAGCTGATTTTTGTTCCCAGCTTATCAATCAATCTTCCTGCACCCAGTAAACCCATTGCGTAGCATATTTGAAATACTACTACAATGTTGGCATAGTCCGATTCACTCCAATTAAATTCACCTGTAAGTGTAGATTTCAATAAGCTGATAACCGCCCTGTCTAAATAGTTGATAGTAGTGGCAAAAAATACCAATCCGCAAATTGTCCAACGGTAGTTTCCTGTTGTTTGCTGCATGTGTTTACTGCTCTTAGTAATTATTCAGCAGACCTGGTTATTTCAATCAAACGGGCTGCACTTAATTTCAATTGTTCGTAATCTTTTTTCGCTAAAATATCTTTTGTAATCAATTTGCTTCCCAAGCCAACAATGCTTACACCACTTTTAAACCATGCCTTTATGCTTTCCTCTGCAGGTTCTACACCACCGGTAACAATAAAATCCAATCCTGGAAATAATGGCAGTATAGCGTCAACATAATCTGGCCTTAATACATTTCCGGGAAACAATTTTATTAATTGACACCCTGCTTTTTGTGCTGTGTGAATTTCAGTTGGTGTCATACAGCCGGGTATCCATAAAACTTTATGGAGGTAAGCTGCGTCACAAACACCATTGTCAAAAACAGGGCTTATTAAAAAATCAGCCCCGGCATTTATGAAGGCGGCAGCTTCATCAGCATTTTTTATGGTGCCGGCACCCAGTAATAATTCCTGCATTGAATTATTCTTTTCTTTGGCAAGCGCTATAAAATTTTTCAGGGCATTTTTGCCCCGGTTAGTAAATTCAATACAACGAACACCGGCATTGTATAACGATTTTACCACTGCAATACATACACCGGGTTCATCATGATAAAATAGCGGTAACAGGCGATGTTGTTTTATTTTATTGATAACAGACTGTTCGTTGTCCATTGTTTACTGTTTTTTTATGTCGTTAATAGTTTGCTTTGTCGCATCCCCGCATTCATTTAATTTTCCTTTGGCTGCAGCAGCGGCAAAATCCACAATATCTTTATCCGTGTAATTGTTATACAGTCCGTATATTAATCCTGCCATAAAACAATCACCACTCCCTACTTTATCCGCAACGCCTGTAATTCCATATTCTTTTGAAACAACCGTCCCGTTGCTGTTTCTTAACACGGCCCAATAACTTTTTTCTAAACGGAAAGTGTATGCAATAGCCGAAACTAAGGGATATTGATTTTTCAATTGTTGAATACTTGTATTTGCAGCCAGCCATAACTCTTCTTTCGTTTGTCCGTTACTGATTTTAACAGGTGAAGGAATGTTCAGTAAACTTTCTGTTGCCCAAATATTGCCCATCATTACATGACAGTATTTTAAAAGATCCGGCATTATATCAGCCGGTTGTTTACCATACTGCCACAGCTTATTGCGGTAATTTAAGTCAACTGATATCGTCAATCCTTTTGCTGAAGCAATTTCAACCGCTTCTTTACAAATGGCAGCTGCGTTTTCACTTACTGCCGGGGTAATGGCACTGAAATGAAACCAGCTACAATCTTTAAATACTTTTTCCCAGTTTATAGTACCGGGTTTTAATTCAGCAAAAGAAGAATTGTTCCGGTCATAAATTACCCCGGTATTTTTTAGTTCACTGCCAACCGGCAAATAATAACAACCAATTTTATTACCGGAAAAAATAATACCGGTTGTATCAATATTTCTGTTGGAAATTTCTTTTAACACCTGGTTTGATATATAATTATCCGGCAAAGCGGTTACATATTTAACAGGTATATGCCAATTGGCTAATGCCGTTGCGGTATTCAATTCGGCACCGCCAATAAAAACCGGCATTGAGTTGTTGCCAATCCAATTATTGTTGGGAGCAAACCTCAGTAATAATTCCCCAAAGCAGCAAACCGTTTTCATTGATTATAAACTGAAATATTCTTTTGCGTTATAGTAACAAATGTCCTGTACAATTTTTCCTATCCACTTTTCATCATTGGGCAAAAGGCCTTTTTCCATTTCATTGCCGAATATGTTACAAAGCAACCTTCTGAAATATTCATGCCGTGAAAATGAAAGAAAACTCCGGCTGTCTGTCAGCATGCCTATAAAAGTGCTGATAAGACCAATAGAGGAAAGGGCATTGAGTTGTTTTTCCATTCCATCCAGTTGGTCAAGAAACCACCAACTGCTGCCATACTGTATTTTTCCCTTTACACTGCCATCATTAAAATTTCCTGTCATGGAAGCAAATACTTCATTATCTGCCGGGTTAATATTGTAGATAATTGTTTTAGTTAATTGATCGGTTTTATCCAATTCATTTAAAAAGGCAGCCAGGTTTTTTGCCTGCGGATAATCTCCTATGGAATCAAAACCACTATCCGGCCCTGATTTTTTAAAAAAGCGGCTGTTATTGTTTCTTAAAGGACCCAAATGAAACTGCTGTACCCAGCCTTTTTTATGATACATTTTACAAAGTTCTATTAACAAAGCCCCGGTAAAGTTCTCCGGTTGAGAAAAAGAAGTTTCTCCATTTTTTACAATGAAAGATTGAAATTCGTTCTTAATTTCTTTGGATAGTGATGTTGCAGAAGGCATAGAAACCAACCCGTGATCTGCAATACGGCAGCCGGCTTCATGAAAATAATTTATACGTTGCTGTAATGCTTCCAGTAATGAATCAAAGTTGAAAACAGAGATACCACTTACCTCTTCAAGTTTTTGGAGATGTGCAACAAATATTTTCCCGTTGCTGATATCTAAAAATTTATCCGGCCTGAAACCGGGTAATACTTTTACTTCAAAATTATCAGCCGCAATTTTTTTATGATAGATTAAATCATCACAAGGGCCATCGGTAGTGCAGATCATTTCTGCAGTAAAATGTTTAAGCAGCCCTCTTACTGAAAAATCATCTTCTTTCAGCAACTCATTAGAGTACTGGTATATTTCTTTAGCAGATTCATTATTTAAATATCGCTCTATGCCAAATGGGTTTTTTAATTCCATCTGTGTCCAGTGAAACAATGGATTGCGAACGGTTTGTGGTACACAGGCTGCCCACGCCATAAATTTTTCTTCATCTGCAGCATTACCGGTAATATAATTTTCATTTACACCCAGCGTACGCATTGCCCTCCACTTATAATGATCGCCTTTAAGCCATATTTCAGTAAGGGTGGAAAATTTTTTATCTGCAGCAATTTCATTTGGTGGCAAATGATTGTGATAATCAATAATGGGCAAAGTGGCGGCATAGTTGTAATAAAGTTTTTTTGCCGCTTCCGTATGCAATAAAAAATCTTCCGTTAAAAACGTAGTTGTTTTTAACCAATTAGCTCCAGGCTTGTTTTTATTTGTGCCCATTTTTTATTTTGTTGCCGCTAAACTTCTTAAAATTCCCAGTTCAACTCCTCTTATTTCAGCCAATCCTCTTAATCTACCTATTGCTGAGTAACCCGGGTTTGTTTTTTTATACAAATCATCCAGCATCTGGTGACCATGGTCGGGTCTGACAGGAATAGACACATTGCGTTCCTGCATGATTGTTACTATTTCTTTAATTACTGCATACATATCTACATCACCTTCCAGGTGATTGTCTTCATAAAAATCACCCAGCTCGTTTCTCGTGGTACTGCGAAGATGAATGAAGTGAATGCGGTTGGCAAATTTTTTAATCATGCCCGGTAAGTCATTGTCTTTCCTTACGCCAAATGAACCGGTACAAAAACAAAGCCCATTGCTGAGCGAAGGAACAGCATCAACCAACGTTTCTATATCCGCTGCGGTACTCACCACTCTTGGCAAACCAAGTATGGAATAAGGAGGATCATCAGGATGGATAGCCATTTTTACACCCGCTTCTTCCGCAACAGGAATAATTTCCTTTAAGAAATAAATAAGGTGACTGCGTAATTTATCTGTATCAATGTTTTTATATTCATCTAATGCCTGCTGAAGCTGCCTAGGTGTAAAACTTTCTTCACTGCCGGGCAAACCGGCAATTATATTTTTCTGTAGTAATTTTTTTTCATCATCACTCATTAAAACAAATCTCTTTTCTGCTCTCTCCAATTCTTCTTTTGTATAATCATTAATGGCATTCTTTCTTTTTAAGATAAATACATCAAAAGCTATGAAAGCGGCTTTCTCAAAACGCAATGCTTTACTGCCATCATCCACTGTATAGCTTAAATCTGTTCTTGTCCAGTCAAGCACCGGCATAAAATTGTAGGTAACAATTTTTATATTGCAGGCTGCCAGGTTGCGGATGGATTGCTGGTAGTTTTCAATATAGGTTTTAAACTTACCGGTTTGTGTTTTGATGGCTTCATGTACCGGCACACTTTCCACCACACTCCAGGTTAAGCCCGCAGCTTCAATTTCATTTTTACGTTTTTGAATTTCTTCATTACTCCAAATCTCTCCATTGGCAATATGGTGTAATGCGGTAACAACACCTGTGCATCCTGCCTGTTTTATATCAGCAAGACTTACCGGGTCCTGCGGGCCAAACCAACGCATGGTTTGTTCCATTCTTTTACCTGTATTTTTATACGAAACAAATTGAGCTTTCATGGTTATAAATAATTATACCCCGCTAAATTTTGTAAATCCACCATCTACACATATTTCTGTTCCGGTAACAAATGAGGAGGCATCACTTAACAGGTAAATCAATGCCCCTTTTAAATCATCGGGTTCGCCAAACTTTTTAAAGGGGGTATGCTGTATAATTTTATTGGCTCTTTCTTTATAACTGCCATCTTCATTAGTAAGTAATGATTTATTTTGTTTGGTTAAAAAGAAACCCGGGGTTATGGCATTCACTCTTATTTTATCACCATAACGGTTTGCCACTTCCACCGCAAACCATTTGGTGTAAATATCTATCGCTGCTTTGCCCATACTATAACCCAATACTTTTGTTAGGGCGTTTTTAGGACTTACAGAAGAAATGTTTACGATGCTGCCTTTACCGTTTTTTGCCATGGCAGCACCAAAAACCTGGGATGGAATAATAGTTCCCCATAAATTGAGCACCAATGCTTTTTTCATTCCTTCAATATTCATGTTAAAAATATCAGCGCCTTCCTCCACCACTGCTTCGGGTACATTACCACCAGCTGCATTAACAAGGCCGTCAATTTTTCCAAATGTCTTTAAAATTTTTTCTTTTGCTTCTACCACAATTTCCTCATCCAAAACATTGCAATATAATCCCATTGCTTTACCGCCACCGGCAACAACTTCATTGGCCCTGCTGATACATAATTCTTCATTTTTCCCCGTGATAATGACAGTACCACCGGCTTCAGCAATTGCATTGACAAAAGAAGTACCGAGTACACCTGTTGCCCCGGTTACTACAATTACTTTTCCTTCCAGTGAAAATAATTTTTGGACACCCATGTTCAACATTTTAACCAGTAATATGCATCGGTTTTAATTCAGTCAAAACTATGGTTCCTGCAGGTGTTTATCAAACGTATAACAAACCGGTGAATTTGTCCGGTTCTTTCAAAATATACCACATTACCTGCTGAGTTTGAATACCGGTAACCATTCTTTAAAATATCCCAAATACTTAATACACATCTTGTAAAATTAGAATATACTTTTTCAACCATAGAAATTTTTTAATGCAAGACAGGGCTAATATAACAACCACCGCTGATATAAATAATTTTAATAAGCCGCATATTTTATATCCTTTTATTTTTAAACAATTAATTAATTCCGTGATGGCTGCTTCAAAGAATAAAAAGTTTACTTTTGCGGCTCTTTCGCAAAGTCTCCCGCTGGTGGCGGGATCAGAAGGCGGTCATTTAAAAATTATATTAATGAACAAAGGACCAATTTCTCAATTCATCCAGCATCATTACCGTCATTTTAATGCTGCGGCTTTGGTAGATGCTGCCAAAGGCTATGAACAACATTTACTGGAAGGTGGTAAAATGATGGTGACCCTTGCCGGCGCAATGAGTACCGGTGAATTAGGTATTTCACTGGCCGAAATGATTCGCCAGGGAAAAGTGGATATCATCAGTTGTACCGGTGCCAATTTAGAAGAAGATGTAATGAACCTGGTGGCACATAGTCATTACAAACGTATTCCCAACTATCGTGATTTAACACCACAGGAAGAATGGGATTTACTGGAGAATCATTACAATCGTGTAACCGATACCTGTATTCCTGAAGAAGAAGCTTTCCGACGTTTACAAAAACATTTGTATAAACAGTGGAAGGAAGCGGAGGCAAAGGGTGAACGTTATTTTCCGCATGAGTTTTTATATAAAACTGTTTTGA
Organism: Sphingobacteriales bacterium; assembly: GCA_003963365.1. Classification (GTDB taxonomy): domain Bacteria; phylum Bacteroidota; class Bacteroidia; order Chitinophagales; family Chitinophagaceae; genus AWTP1-9. The sequence goes on along the minus strand of RXJG01000005.1, from coordinate 266,327 downwards.
GTGGTGATTTAAAACAGTATTATGAAATAGATCCCAAAGACAGCTGGATTGTAGCGGCAGCTGAAAAAAATATTCCTATTGTTGTTCCTGGTTGGGAAGACAGTACAACAGGTAACATTTTTGCCAGCTATGTTATAAAAAATGATTTAAAAGCCAGCACGGTGAAAAGTGGTATTGAATACATGGTTTGGTTAGCTGACTGGTATCGTAATAATTCTTCCGGTAAAGGAGTTGGTTTCTTCCAGATTGGTGGTGGTATTGCCGGTGATTTTCCAATATGTGTAGTACCGATGATGTACCAGGATTTGGAATGGCATGATGTTCCTTTCTGGAGTTATTTCTGCCAGATAAGTGACTCTACTACTTCTTATGGTTCTTACAGTGGTGCAGTTCCCAATGAAAAAATCACCTGGGGCAAATTAGATATTCATACACCTAAGTTTATTGTAGAGAGTGATGCTACGATTGTAGCGCCGTTGATTTTTGCATGGGTGCTGGGATGGTAGAGTGATGTACAATGTTAGATGTACGATGTAATTATCGTTATAAAAAATCCCGCTGATCAGGCGGGATTTTCTTTTATACTCTTAAATAAATTTTCTTCTTATCCATCCAGTAACCCACACTCCAGCAAAGCAACATATAGGCTACTGCAAATAAGAATGCACCAAAATATGCTCCTGCATAACTGAAGATATTATTATATATCCATTGATATAATGATGTCTTCTGGTCTGTATGAACCATCCATAAAACCGTGGCTAGTATTTCACTTAATAAATAAATAGCTAATGGATTGCGGCCAACCACTTCAAAAAAGCTGGTCCATTTTGTTTTACCTAAAAAGTCAATCACATAAATAACAGCGGAGATGATAATGCAATCCAGTCCTACTGTATATAAAACAAAAGTGCTGGTCCATAATTTTTTATTGATAGGAAAACTTAAATCCCAGAAATAAGCAATAACCAAACAAGCAAAGCCTGCCAGCATCAGTTTGGTTAATGTTTCAAATGTTTTTCCCTTTTCCTGTACAAATTTGCCAACCATAAAACCACCCACCACATTACCAATAGCCGGTAAAGTACTCAGCCATCCTTCCGGGTCAAATGCAATTCCCTCGCCGTGATATAAATGTTTTTCACCCATCAGCCACAAGTCAATCTTCTGACCAAAATTTCCTGTCATAGTAAACTCTTTTCCGGCCTCACCAAATAATAATAAAACCAGCCAGTAACCAATTAAAAGAATAATACTGATGATGATTGTTTTGCGCAGTTTTAAAAAATGAATCATTAAAGCGGCCGCACCATAACACAAAGCAATGCGTTGCAACACACCCAAAATTCTTGTTTCGCTGATGGGGAAAGAAACAATATTTAAGTTTCTGTCAAGCCTGAAAAAAGGGAACCAGTACATTAAATACCCCAATAGAAATATCAATGCAGTTCGTTTTAAAATTTTACCTACCACATACGCATTGGATTGTTGCTCCCATCTTGGCAACACAAAACTCATGGCATTACCCACGGCAAATAAAAAAGAGGGAAACACTAAATCTGTTGGAGTAAATCCGTGCCAGCTGGCATGCATAAGCGGCGCATAAGTAGTGGCTCCGTTTCCCGAAGTGTTGACAATGATCATAAAGCAAATCGTCATTCCCCGGAAAACATCAAGGGCGGTAAATCGTACAGCAGGTTGCATAGCAGTTGAATTATGTTGGTAATTTAGTTAATTTACTGTGCTGATCGAACATTTCAGGTCAAAATTTAAATTTCTGCTGATGAAAAAATTCCTGCGTGTACTTCTTATAATAGTAGCAATACTGGCAATGCTGTACCTGTTTGGTCCTACTCCGGAGGAACCTTCGTATGAAAAAACATTGCCGGCAATCAGTGCACCGGTTGAAGAATATGTAAAACGAATAGAATCGGCACATAAAATAAAGCCTGGAAATGAGGCCGAGATTGTTTGGGCCAATGATTCACTGAAACAAAAAACAGCATACGCTATTGTTTACCTCCATGGATTTACCGCATCAAAAGAAGAAGGTAATCCTGTACATAAGAATATTGCAAAAGAGTTTGGTTGTAATCTTTATTTAAGCCGGTTGGCTGAACATGGATTGGATACAACCGAACCATTAATGAATCTTACCGCAGAAAAATACTGGCAATCGGCAAAAGAAGCATTGGCAATAGGTAAACAGTTAGGCAATAAAATAATATTGATGGGAACTTCTACCGGTGGAACCAACGCTTTGCAATTAGCAGCCGCTTACCCTGGTGATATTGCTTCAGTAATTCTTTTATCGCCCAATATTGAGATCAATGATCCTAATGCATGGGTAGCAAATAATCACTGGGGTTTGCAGATTGCTCATTTGGTTGTGAAGGGTGATTATGTTGATTCAAAAGACCAACGGGATGTTTTTAAAAAGTATTGGTACAGTCATTACCGCCTCGAAGGTGTTTCTGCATTGCAGGAAATGCTGGAAACAAGTATGACCAAAGAAACATTTGAAAATGTAAAACAACCGGCGTTGTTGCTTTACTATTATAAAGATGCTATTCACCAGGATAGTGTGGTAAAAGTAAGTGCTATGCTTAAGATGTATGATGAATTAGCTTCGGTGAACAAAAGAAAAGTAGCCATGCCCAATACCGGTGATCATGTGCTGGGATCACCTATAAAATCACATGATGTGGAAGGAGTGCAGAGAGAGATTGAAAAGTTTATGAAAGAAGTGTTGCAGTTGAAGCCGGTACAGCAATAATACATTCAGCGATAGTTGCCTCATTTCCGTCAACGTCCCAGACTATGCACAAGGCTTGGGGGAGACGTTCGTATGTTTGGAATGAGTTTGCTCGGAGTTAATATGCATTTCCACTACTTAGTTATTATTTCAAAATAAAGATCTTTCCTTTTTTCAATTAAGATAATTGAATCATTATACCGATTAAAAGCTGAATTTGAATAATTATTGGAGGTAAAATCAATACTATAATCCATAACCGGCTGTGTTTTGTTGTCAAATAACAAAAAAGCATCGACTCCGAGTATAACAATATTGTGTACTTGGCAAGCTCCAATGAATTTTATTGCACTATCCGCATCTAATAAAAAAAGCCCCCCTCTTATAATAGCTTTATCTAAATACTGCTTTTCGATTTTATTTAATTTCATTTTTTGGGTGTATATGGATTTTTAATTGAATTACTCCAAACTCGGCGTAGTTTGTTTTCACTCAGCGTATGGCTGCGTCTACGCTGTACAATTTTATATATAGCCCGTGACTACACCAACGCAAAGCCTGCCACATAACCAATTTCACCAATCCCTATCTGCATAATTAATAACAGTACTAAAAATAAAAACCGGTCGGCACCAAAGGTCAGACAGGTTTTTTATTACTGGCAATCAATCTTCCCACACCTTTAATCCTTCACTGCAGTTAGCACAGATGTCGATATTTTTCCTGCTGGTCATTAATTCCCGGCGAAACTGTTTGTAGTTATCATTATTCCAAACCTCTTTAAACGATTGCATCTGCAGGTTGCCAAGATGATGCATGGCATCCTTATCAAAACAACAGGGAACTACTATACCATCCCATGTAATTACATTAGCATGCCACAGTTTCCAGCAATGATTTTGTAATTTATTTTTAGGAACAATACTACCGTTACTATCTTTTTTGTACCGGCTATATTTAGCCAGTGAAGGAATCAGCCGATTAGGATCATTTTCATAATCATATACCTGTGCAGTTTTAAACCACACATCATCCACGCCAATGTCTTTTGCTAATTGTTTTACTTCTTCCATCTGATGTTCGTTAGGCTTTACTACCAAAAACTGGAAGATGATAAAAGGTGTTTTACTCTTCAACTCTTTTTTCCATTTCACCATATTCTTTGCACCGGCAATTACTTTGTCTAATTTTCCACCAACACGATATTGCTGATATACATCCTGCGTGGTTCCGTCAATAGAAATGATCAAACGGTCCAACCCACTTTCTACAGTTTTCTTTGCTGCCTCTTCAGTTAAGTAGTGTGCATTGGTGGAAGTAGCAGTATAAATCTTTTTACGGGAAGCATAATTGACCATCTCGAGGAAAGATGGATTTAAATAGGGCTCTCCCTGGAAATAAAAGATGAGGTATAATAACTCTTTATGAAGTTCATCAATCGTTTTTTCAAAAAAACTTTTTTCCAGCATGCCGGTTGGCCGGGTAAAAGCTCTTAAGCCACTGGGGCATTCAGGACAGCGAAGGTTACACGAAGTAGTGGGTTCAAAAGAAACGGAAACAGGATAACCCCACTGAATGGGTTTATTTAATAAGCGGCTTAAGTAATAACTGCTGATTACTTTAGCGGCATTCCACACTCTTGGTAAAGTTAGCTTGGAAATAAAATTGATGCTATCGTTGCGGTTGAACCTCGGCATTGATTGCAAAGATAACTTTAACAGCAATAGGAGCCCGTGCTGTTTATTGCATCATATGGGAGGAAGAAATATCAGCCGGAGTGGTTGCATACACCAGCTCGTTTTTTACAAACTTTTCATAATTGTGAAAGATAACATTCAGTGCAATAAAGTTCATAACATACTTTCTTGTCTCAGCAGGTAAATATTTTTTTATATCCCAAAAGCCGGGATTTTCTTTTTTACTTCTGGTCATGGCATTCCACACATTTCCGGTACCATAATTATAAGCAGCAACAATCAACAACCAGTCATTATTAAAATTTCTTTTGCGGTCGTTAAGATAACGGGCTGCTGCATAGGTTGATTTAATAAAATCTTTCCGCTCATCTTTTTTCCCAACCATTTTTCTAATCAACTTTACTTTACCCCTTCTTGTTTTGTGACGGGTAATTTTTACCTGCGGAATTTTGAGATGGTATTCCCTGGCAACCACATCCATAAATTGCCAGTAGCCAACAGCACCTGCACGGCTGTGGGCATTAGGGTTATAAGCTGACTCCAATGCCATAAGCACCCTTAACTCTGCCGGTAGATCAAACTGATTAAAGATGGGTAAAATTTTTTTGCTGAATTGTTGATCACGATTATAGGTGCGAATTAAATATTCTTTTCTTCTCTTGGCAAAACCTTCTATATACGGCAGGGATTCTTCTTCATGTCCTTTTAATAAATCAGGAAACTCGATACAGTTTTTTAATTTGATTAATTCGTCCAGTGTAAGTTCCGGAACTTTTATTTCTGCAGTATCAATAATGGGAAGGATAGAATCTGCCTGTGATGCAGATTGTGCAGATGAACCAATTGCTACAAAAAATATAATAATGACTGCTAAGGAAAACCGCTTTTTCATAAGATACTGTTTGGATAGGGTTTCTAAACTAATAAATTCAGAAAAAAATCAGGCAATCAAGGGGTAAAAACGGACTTGCAAATCCTTTATTGCCCGGGTTTAAAAGAAATTTCTGTTTAAATATTTGGAAGGGAAAAGAAAAAACCTAACTTTGGTTAGTTGCATAACTAACTATATGCCAAACAACCAATTTAAGCGGGGCGAATTATACAGCTTTATGACGGGTAAGGCCTCAACAGCTATTGCCCGCCGTCTTCAAAAGAATTTTAAACAGGCTGGCATAGATATTACTGTTGAACAGTGGAGTGTGCTTTATCATTTATGGAAACAGGATGGTATGAGTCAGCAGGAATTATGCAATGCTACTTTCAGGGATAAACCAAGTATTACCCGGTTGGTAGATAACCTGGAAAAACAAAAACTGGTAAAACGGGTTGCTTCCAAAGATGACCGCAGAATGAACCTCATCTATCTTACAGATGATGCGCTAAAACTGGAGATACAAACAATGGAACTGGCGAATACAACATTAAATGAAGCGCTGGAAGGAGTAAGTTCTGAGAAAATAAGTATTTGTAAAGAAGTATTACAAATAGTGTATGACAACCTCAAATAACCCATAATTAATAAATAAAATATTTTTAATAACCACTAAAAACAATTGTATGAGCAGCGTAACCGAATTAAAAACTTCTCTCAAAGGTGGAGAATGGCTCATTAAAGAAAGCACCACACAGGATACTTTTATTCCTGAAGACTTTAACGAGGAACAGCAAATGGTAAAAGATATGTGCGTTCAGTTCCTGGATACAGAAGTGTTACCAGTTATTGATAGAATTGATAAAATGGAGCAGGGTTTGATGCCCTCATTAATGGTAAAGGCAGGTGAGCAGGGTTTATTGGGAAGTTCCATCCCAGAAGAGTTTGGAGGATTGGGTAAAGATTTTATTACTTCTACATTAGTGAATGAAGCATTGGGAGGTGGATTCTCTTTCTCTGTTGCTGTTGCTGCACATACGGGTATTGGTACTTTACCCATTTTATATTTTGGTACGGAAGAGCAAAAGAAAAAATACATCCCCAAATTAGCTACCGGTGAGTGGAAAGGTGCTTATGGCTTAACAGAACCTAATAGTGGAAGTGATGCATTGGGTGCAAAAACCACAGCCAAACTTTCAGCAGATGGCAAGTATTATATTCTTAACGGGCAAAAATGCTGGATTACCAATGGGGGCTTTGCAGATGTATATACAGTATTTGCCAAAATAGATGGAAAAGATTTTACGGGATTTATTATAGAAAGAGGAATGGAAGGATTTACACAGGGGCCGGAAGAACATAAAATGGGCATTAAAGGATCTTCAACTGTTCAATTGTATTTCCAGGATTGTAAAGTTCCGGTTGAAAATGTATTAGGTGAAATTGGCAAAGGACACGTAATAGCATTTAACATTCTCAATATTGGAAGATTGAAACTATGTGCCGCTGCATTAGGTGGTTCTAAAAGAACATTAAATACTTCCATTGAATATGCTAAAACAAGAGAGCAGTTTAAAACCCCGATAGCCAACTTTGGTGCAATTAAATATAAGCTGGCTGAAATGGCCACACGCAGCTGGGTTTGTGAGAGTGCATTATACAGAGCTGCCAAGTGGATTGATGATAAAGAAGTAGAATTGCTTCAGAGCGGAAAACCTTTTAATGAAGCATTATTAGGGGCAGCTGAAGAATATGCTATTGAATGTGCTATGTTAAAAGTATTTGGAAGCGAAGTACTGGATTATGTAGTGGATGAAGCAGTGCAGATACATGGTGGAAATGGCTTTAGTGATGAATATCCTGTAAGCCGGGCTTATCGTGATAGTCGAATTAACCGGATTTATGAAGGCACCAATGAAATCAACCGCCTGCTTACATTAGATATGACGTTGAAAAGAGCTTTAAAAGGAAGGTTAGATTTAATGGGGCCCGCAATGGCTGTAGCAAAAGAATTAATGAGTATTCCGGATTTTGGCAGCGGAGATGATACTCCATTTGCAGCAGAAAGGAAACTAATCGGCAATTTTAAAAAAGCAATATTGATGGTGGCCGGGGCTGCTGTTCAGAAATTAATGATGAAGATAGACAGTGAGCAGGAAATACTGATGAATATTGCCGATATGGCGATTGATGCCTACAACGCTGAAAGTGCTTTGTTAAGAGTAATGAAGATGACGGAAACAAAAGGAGAAGAAAATTGCCGTATGCAATATGATATAATGAAAGTCTATTTAACCGATGCAGCGGCGAGGATCAATAAAAACGGGGCTGATGCTATTAATGGTTTTGCAGAAGGTGATGAACAACGTATGATGTTGCTTGGGTTAAAAAGATTTACCAAAGCAGCTGCTTACAACACTAAAGATGCAAGAAGAAGAATAGCTGATAAGCTCATCAGTGATGGAAAATATCCGCTATAAACTTTATAGCTGCAAAAGCAAAAGAGCTCCGTAAATAACGGGGCTCTTTTATTATGTACCTGTGTTATGAAGATAAAAATTATAGCACAGTTATTTTCTGCGAAACCCTTTCACCTGATTCTTTATTGATGATAGTAATGGAATAAATACCTCTTTGCAATCCCTGCAACTGCATATTAGAAACATAATACCCGTTTACAGGTTTGATTAATTTATTTGCCAGTAACGGAGCCTGGGAAATAAAAACATTGTGGCATAAAAAATTTTATAAACTCGTGGTACTACTATTTACACTTAAAAGGAATTAAATACTTTTGAGTAAAATCCTGAAAAGCATGTCATTAATAAAAGAATTTAACGATTACAGGGAACAAATGAATGAGGTAATCTTAAGCAAAAATAACCTGGTGATGAAGCGGTTATGGAACCTCGACACCAACACTTACGAAGATGGGGCACTGGACAAAAAAACCAAAGAGATGCTGGGACTGGTAGCCAGTATGGTGCTTCGTTGTGACGATTGTATCAAATACCATCTTGGGAAGTGCCATGAGTTGGGAATAAATACAGAGCAGATGTACGAAATATTTGCTGTGGCAAATATCGTAGGTGGCACCATTGTTATCCCGCATACCCGCCGGGCCGCCGAATATTGGGAAGAATTACAAAATCAACCAAAATGATTTTCCATAATTGCTGATTTATAACGAAATTTGATGATTTATTAACGTTAATCCAATTTAATCAATGTCCCAGGTAACAACAGCTCCGTTAACCGCAAAAGATTTTCAAACAGACCAGGAAGTACGCTGGTGCCCAGGTTGTGGTGATTATTCCATTTTAGCGCAGGTGCAAAAAGTAATGCCATCTATCGGCATCCCAAGAGAAAACATTGTTATTATTTCAGGTATCGGTTGCAGCAGCCGTTTTCCGTATTATATGAATACGTACGGAATGCACTCTATACACGGAAGGGCTACAGCAATTGCTTCCGGACTCAAAGCGTCCCGGCCTGAATTAAGCGTATGGGTGGTTACCGGTGATGGTGATAGTTTAAGTATCGGAGGAAATCATACCATTCATTTAATCAGAAGAAATTTTGATATTAATATCCTGTTGTTTAATAACCAGATTTATGGTTTAACAAAAGGACAATATTCTCCTACTTCCGAAGAGCATAAGATTACCAAATCAACTCCTTTTGGAAGCATCGATCACCCTTTTAATCCATTAGCACTGGCAATGGGAGCTGACGCTACTTTTGTTGCAAGAAGTATGGACCGTGATCCAAAACATCTGCAGGAAATGCTTACCCGGGCTAATAATCATAAAGGAGCTTCCTTTCTTGAAATATATCAAAACTGCAACATCTTTAATGATGGGGCATTTGAAATCTTCACTGAAAAAGGAACTAAGCTGGAAGAAACACTCTTCCTGGAAAACGGTAAGCCGTTGATCTTTGGTGCAAACAAAAACAAGGGTATTAAACTGGATGGGTTTACACCGGTAGTAGTTGATTTGGAAAATGGAGGTTCGGCAGATGAATTGTGGGTGCACGACGAAAGAGATTTTTATAAAGCTCAGATATTGGTCCGTTTATTTGATAATCCAAAAAGTGAAGGACATTTACCAAGACCTTTTGGAGTTTTTTATGAAACGGAAAGAGCCTGTTACGAAGATGTGATGCGTTTGCAAATAGAGGAAATACAGTCAACCAAAGGAAAAGGCAATTTGGACAAATTGTTGAAAGGAAACGAAAACTGGATAATTAAATAAAAAGATCTTATACGTAATTGCCCGGCCCCTGTAATTGCAGGGGCTTTTTTCTTTTAGTTACTGACTCGTCATGAAAAAAGTAAGGCCCCGATAGACATCGGAGCCCTTTGCTTACCTCTGAAACCACAAAAAAGATTATATCAATGGATATGTTTTATTATAACTATTCAAATAATTAAAATTATGCCTCAAAATTCTTGCCATCATGTAATTTGTTTTGTAATCATTTAAACATTTTAATGGTTGATAAGAGTACCTGTGTATACCGTTATTGACAAGAACAGTTTCTCCGATGTTTATCACTTTGTTTCTTTTAAGGTAAACAGCTTTTATGGGACTGTAATTGGCAGTACCATTAGCATTTACCTGTTTTACCCTGTAATAAATGATCTTATCAGTACCTGTATGCCGGATGATGTCTTTAAAAGTATAAGCGGCTTTGTTTAAATCTTCTTTGCGGGGAAAAAGTATGCCGGCAGTTTTAAATACCTTATCCTGGCCAGCTTTTTCAATTTCATAATATACATCTGCCTGCTGTGCGGTTGCTGACCAGCTGATTGTTATTTTATTTTTGTTATTTGTAATGGAAATATCCTGCAATTGATGAATATCAGCGCCGTAAACAGAGACCATAGCTATTAAGCAGGCTATCGATAGTACAAGTAGCTTAAAATAGTGAGCCCCGTATGTTAATTTCCTAATCATTAAATACTTAATTATTGCAAACGGTTATTATTGCAATGGAGATTGGAAATTGTTAATTGGGAAATTGGAGAAGTAAGGAGATGTAATCGTTAAGGACGGTAAAAATAAACGCTCCTGTTCATATTTGCAAGTATACTGCTAAAATACCAGTTTATCCTGCTAAAGATAATTCTTTATTCGCTGCAGCAAAGGTCTTTTCTTTTTTATAATTGTACCACCATTCGGGGGCCGTTTTTTTCATTAAGTTATCAATATTTCTCATTCCAAATAAACGCCATACACCATCTAATTTTCCACTTAAAGATGGTTGCAGTGCTCTCAGACTCATGGCAAAACCACTGTCGATATATTCCATATGATGCCAATAACCAGCCGGCATAAATAAGGTATCACCATGGTCAAGAATTACTTCGTATCCATTTGCTAATTTGGTAGCAGGAAAGCTTTCATAATCAAATTGAGTATGGTAATTGGAAAAATTTGGAATACACAATACTTCCCATGGCTTATGGTAAAGTTTAGCTCCCTCTTCGTATGGGAAAAGTAAGGCTCTTTTTTTCCCGGCAAACTGTGTGTGTAAAATATGAGACATGTCAATATCATAATGCATATGTGTTATCGAACCTGCACCACCCACAAATAACATAGGATATTTTTTTACAAAACCACTCATCAGTTCGTCGGGCCATGTAAAATCATTGACGATTTGCGGAGCATGTTGAAATATATTGAAAAGGAAAATGCGAAGTTCCAGCGGACCCTTTCTCACCTGTTGTAAGTAGTCTCCAAACTTCATGTATCCATCAGCGGCATTTATTGGTGTATAAGCATCGCTTTTTATGTTATTGTATACACCTACTTCTTTATCACCCACAATGTTTATAAAATAATCCCAATCCCACTTATAAAAAGCTGGCCACTGGTGTGAAAGTCTTTTTATTACTACCGGCTTGCCCGGATTGTAATAATGTTCTTGAAAATCAGCAGCACTGATAGTATCAAAAGTATCAATCGTGGTTAATTTCATAATACTTAAAATATGTATAAAGATAAAACAGGTTGATAATGAAATACCAGAATTTGACAACAAATATATAGTGGCTTTTGGATGTACGGCTTTACATTGATTTTAGTTTTAATTTTATAGTATTATGCTGCTTCATCTTCATCCAAAAAACCCGCAGCCGAGATATTTAAAAACGATCACGGATTGTTTATTAAGCGGAGGAATTATTATTTATCCTACTGATACAATATACGGATTAGGGGGCGATATTTTTCAGCATAAAGCCATTGAACGTATTTGCAGCATTAAAAATGTGGAACCATCTAAAGCCCAGCTTTCTTTTATCTGTCATGATTTATCTGATTTGAGCAAATACACCAAACCCATTTCCACCCCCGTTTTTCGGTTATTAAAAAATTATTTACCCGGCCCTTATACTTTTATTTTACCAGCCAGCAAAGAAGTACCTAAAATCTTGAAGAGTAAAAAAGATACTATAGGTTTAAGGGTGCCTGATAACATCATTACCCAAACGATAGTGGAACAATTGGGTCATCCTGTTTTAAGTGCATCACTACCCGGAGATTTGATTGAAGAATACACTGACCCGGAATGGATTTACAAAAAATTTAATAAACTGGTAGATATTGTAGTGGATGGAGGCATTGGAGGTATTATTCCTTCCACCATTATTGATTGTACCGGCGAAATTCCGGTGCTTACCAGGGAAGGATTAGGTAGATGGGTGGAATAAAAAAAATCGCCCCGCTAAGGAACAGGACGATTTACTGTACAGTTGTGGATGTATCTTAACCTCTGTCTCTGGCATTATGCTTTTTACGATAGATCTTACGGCTTTCCTGTCTTTCTTCTTTACGAATTTCTTTTCTTTCCTGTCTGTCTATCTTCCCATCGTCTGTTTTTGCTTCTTTTATCTCCTTATGAATTTCTTTTTGATCCCGTGCTAAGTTTTTTGCTTCTTGTGTAGTGAGCTCCCCGCTTTTTACGCCTTGTCTAATACGTTGTCTCTGGATAAGAGCATGTTTACGGACCTGCGCATTGGCAGCAGTAGTGGCAAAAGCCAAAAGAATGAGTGTGGCAAAGAAAAATTTGAGTTTCATGGTTATGTTTTTTGTTACAGGCTTATAACGGGAATATGATCTTGGTAGTACTTCCGGGTTTAATATGGTATAAAAAAATTCAGAAAAGCTCTGCCTGGCCGGTTATGATACCAAAAGTTTTACGATGGTAAGGTGAAATGCCAAACAGCTCAATAGCTTTTCTATGCTCTTTTGTTCCATACCCTTTGTTGGTATTCCAGGCATATTGTGGAAATGCTTCATGCAGCTTCAGCATATATTCATCACGATACGTTTTGGCCAGAATGCTGGCGGCTGCAATAGAGGCAAATTTTGCATCGCCTTTAATGATACATTCATGCGGCGTTCTTTTATATTTTATAAAACGATTGCCATCAATCAGTAGTAATTGTGGTTTTATGCTTAATTGGTCAATAGCAAGGTGCATTGCCTTAAACGATGCTTTCAGAATATTAATTTTATCAATTTCTTCATTATCTACCATAGCAACTCCATAAGCAACGGCATTTAACTCAATAAAGGTTCTTAACTCGTTACGGTTATTTTCACTTACCTGTTTGGAATCGTTTAATAAAGGATGATAAAAATTTTGGGGCAAAACCACAGCCGCGGCAAATACGGGTCCTGCCAGGCAACCCCTGCCTGCTTCATCACAGCCTGCTTCTCTTAATTCGTTTTGATAATATAACGGGAGCAATTTTTTTTCAAAAATAAATCAGTGTTTCAGTTTTAAAAATTATTCTTTCCGGTAAGAAAGTCAAAAAATGTAACTTGAAATATTTTATCAACAAACATGTTTCATTTTGTACGATATAACTGGTTTCCCTGTTTGCTTTTTTTGCTTACAACAGTGATTATTGGAGCCAGTGTGATTCCTCGTCATACTTCTTTCAAAAACGCAAAGGAATGGCAGGCTCCCGATATTAATGAATTGCCATACAACGGGGAGGGTAATTTAATACGTTATGGAAAGGATTTAATTGCCAATACAGCCTTCTATTTTGGACCCGGCGGAAAAATAGCCTCCATCACCAATGGAATGAATTGCCAGAACTGTCATATAGAAGCAGGTACCAAACCTTTTGGTAATTGTTTTTCAGCAGTAGCTTCAGTATATCCAACCTATCGTCCAAGAAGCGGTATTATTGAATCAATTGAGTTCAGAATTAATGACTGCATGCAAAGAAGTTTGAATGGTAAACCTATTGACAGTGCTTCTAAAGAAATGCGGGCCATGGTGGCCTATTTAAAATGGCTTGGCAACAATGTTCCCAAGGGCACAAAACCGGTTGGTGCAGGCACAAAAGAATTAAATTATTTAACAAGATCAGCCGATCCGTTGAAAGGAAAAATGGTTTATAATGCCGTTTGCCAGCGTTGTCATGGTTTAAATGGGGAAGGATTGCTGGCATGGGATTCTTCAGAATACATTTATCCGCCATTATGGGGCGAATATAGTTATAACAATGCAGCAGGCATGTACCGTATTAGTAAGCTGGCTGGGTTTATAAAAGCTAATATGCCTTATGGTATAACCTATAAAGATCCACAGCTTACAGATGAAGAAGCATGGGATGTGGCTGCTTTTATTGCTTCGCAACCAAGACCAGAGAAAAATTTTACACAGGACTGGCCGGATATAAAAAAGAAATCGGTGGATTATCCATTCGGTCCGTATGCTGATAGTTTTACTGAACAGCAACATAAGTATGGACCTTATCCACCTATCATCTATGCTATAAAATAAAAATGCAGCTGAATTGATCACCTGCATTTGTTTTAGGAATCATGATGAAACTAAACTAACCGGCAAAAATATAAGCACACTTATGTTCCTGTGCTCTTCCCAAAGCCCATACACCAGAAGGAACAATTTGAATACCCGGTAACACACCCGCTGTCCAGTCTTTTAATACATCTTCTGGTTTCTTGCCCATTTGCCCGGCTATCACTGCACTGTAAACTGTCATGGCTGCATTGCATACACAAAACATAACACCACTTGACTGTAGTTCATTAATGCCAATTGGAACAGTACCAAACCCGGGAATTTTATATCTTCCCTCTGCTGGTTTCCAGAATGGATTTTTCTTGGTGGGGGCTTTGTCAACGGGGTCTTCTGCTTTAAGTACCTGGCTTATTGGGTATTGATCCCAAATCCGGTCTTCAAAAGCATACCCGATTGCAGCATGCCTTAGCACAACTACTACGCTGCAATCTTTTTCAGGCGTGCCAGTTGCCTGGTTGGTCAATAAAAAAACTCTGGGCCATGCAAATGGAAGTGTGTCATGCGGCTCCGTAGCATCAAACACCACACGATGTTTGCCATTGATCTTATCAAACCATTTGTCAGCATCACCAGGGTCAGGATTTTTATCTGCTCCGGCAAATACACTCAGCGGACTTGCCATAGCAGCCAAACTTAATGCCGCTCCCGTAGCAACTGTACCTAAAAATTCACGGCGTGGATTGTTTTGTTGATTAAGTTCTTGCATACCATGCTGTTTTAAGGTGAAGAAATATAAGGCCCATTAAGCTACGGAAAATAGAAACAGGTAACACGGGGAATCTTGTTAAAAAGCATCAATAGTTCAAAAAAAGAAAATATTTTTTTGAACATTGACAGGTTGATTTTTTTGTTGGTGTACCTTTTAAAACAAAAACTCAGTTATGAAAAAATTATTTCTGCTTGTATTTATCTCACTGTTATTAACGGTAACACTAAAAGCACAACAACCCTATAATGTGGTATTTGATATTACCAGTAAGGATACGGCTATGCATCAAACGGTATTGAGATGGATAAAATTGATTACCGACGCACATAAAGATGCTAAGCTGGAAGTGGTGTTTTATGGACAATCCTTAGAAATGGTTACGCAAAACAAATCAGTTGTAGCAGATGAAATAATAAAATATGCTAAAAGCGGCAATGTAGAGTTTAAAGTATGCGAAATAGCTATGAAGCACTGGAATATTGATAAAAGCCAGTTATTGCCCGGTGTGATGACTGTGCCGGATGGTATTTATGAAATTATATCGAAGCAGGGACAGGGTTGGGGTTATATTAAAGTAGTGCGATAGGTTGTTTTTGTTTAAATGAAAAAAGTTTTTGATTATTTGAAAAATAAAAAATACATGCTCCTACCTTTGCACCCGTTATGAAAGCTAATCCTTCTTCCCGTCCGGTTGCAATATGGTTATTAGCAGGAGTGTTTATGATAATAGTACAGGTGCTGCTTGGCGGTATAACCCGTCTTACCGGCTCCGGTTTATCTATTACTGAATGGAAACCTATACTCGGCGCTTTGCCTCCCATGAATGAACATGACTGGCAAGTTGCTTTTGAGAAGTACAAAGAAATTGGTCAGTTTAAATTTTTAAATGCCGACTTTACTTTATCTGATTTTAAATCCATCTATTTCTGGGAATGGCTTCACCGCAACTGGGCAAGATTTATTGCAGTTGTATTTGCTGTGCCCTTTGTGATTTTTCTTTTACAAAGGCGGTTTAAAAAAGAAATGGTGAGGCCTATGGCCATTTTATTTATACTGGGAGCATTGCAGGGATTGATTGGATGGATAATGGTGGCCAGCGGGTTGAATGAAGAAAATCTTTACGTAAATCATATTCGTTTAGCCATACATTTTATTTCAGCGCTGGGGTTGTTGTGTTATGTCTTTTGGTTTGCCTTACAGTTGCTGGTTCCTCCCGAACAGGTCACTATTAATCCTTCTTTACAAAAATTTACCTGGCAAATTGTAGCAGTGCTGATCCTGCAATTGATCTATGGTGCGTTTATGGCCGGGCATAAAGCGGCTCCTATCTCTCCCACCTGGCCGGATATGAATGGGTATGCCTTTCCGCCCAACTTATTTAAAGAAACACCCTGGCTGGCCAATTTTACTGAAAATAAACTGATGGTGCAATTCATTCACCGTGGACTGGCTTATTTGTTATTTATTTTAATAGTAATGTGGACATGGAAAGCTTATAAGCAAAACCTAACCTCTCTATTTAATAAAACCAAATGGATGCCACTGGGTATTGTATTATTGCAAGTTGTACTGGGCATACTTACAGTGTTAAACAGTCCATTTATGGCGCCGAGGCATTGGGGTGTATTTGAATGGTATGCCCAATTACACCAGCTGGCAGCAATGTTTTTACTGATGAGTTTGATTTGGATGTTGTATTTAGTAAGGCGCAATAAGAAAGCCGCCTGAAAATTTCCTAACTTTTCATAACAGAATCGCTTGCTTAACGTTTATTTTTATAGCATCGGTGATCTGTACCTTTATTGCTACCTCTTATGAAAGAAGTTTTCATTGGCATATATCGCTCTTTACCTGTTCAGCTGGTATTACTGCATTTCAGAAGGTACCAGGTGCTGTTATTGTTTTGGTTTATTGTAGTAAGTGCTGTCTCCGGCAATTTCATGAAAAACTTTGGCGTGGATTCCTTGTTCCTCGCACCGGAATACCTGGGAAAAGTAAACTGGATCAGTGCGGCCATAGTGGGAGTGGCAACGGGAGTGTTCTTTATGAGCTGGAACATTACCACCTTCATTATGTTCAGCCGTCATTTCCGGTTTTTAGCCACCACTTCCAAGCCTTTTTTAAAATACTGTATTAATAACGCCATTATCCCCATAGCCTATTTAATCATTTATTTTCTTTTTGATATACGATATGAAAATTATAAAGAAGATTTATCAGCGGGACAAATTATTTCGCATACAGCCGGTTTCCTGTCAGGATTAATATTATTACTGCTGATTTCCTTTGCTTATTTTTTTGGTGCCGACAGAACCATTATCCGGCAGATGGCACCTGTAATGAACGACCCAAAACAATTGCTGGAAAAAGAAGGTCACCGTAAATGGAGTCCCGGTATATTACAGGTAGATTGGTATTTAAGTACCAAACTGCAGTTAAGAAAGACAAGAGATGTTTCTCATTACAGCCGCAATTTTTTAGAAAGTGTTTTTAAGCGGCATCATTTTTCGGCGATCATTTCTATACTGATGGCCTTTTTGTTTTTATTGGGTTTGGGATTCTTTATGGACAATAAAGCATTCCAGGCACCGGCAGCAGCCAGCATACTTATATTCTTTTCTATATTGATTGCTGCGGTGGGTTCACTGTCTTACTGGCTGGGCAGCTGGGCTTTTCCATTTGTGATTGTGCTAATCTTTATTTTTGATTTATTGTTTAAATATGATATTATCGATCCCCGCAACAGGGCCTTTGGTTTAAATTATCAAAACAAAGCGGAGCGGCCGGAATACAACAGGGAGGCTTTACTGCAATTAGCCGCTGCGGGAAATATGGAACAGGATAAAAAACAAATGCTGCAGGTACTGGAAAACTGGAAGAAAAAGCAGGGAGTGGAAAAGCCGGTAATGTATATTCTTAATTTCAGCGGTGGTGGTAACCGTTCTGCCTGTTTTGCAGTAAATGTGCTGCAGCACCTGGACAGTGTGACGAACGGGGAGTTGATGAAAAGAACATTTTTAATGACAGGTGCATCCGGTGGAATGCTGGGGGCTACTTATTTCCGTGAATTGTATTTAAGAAACCTGCAGAACGAAAACCATAATTTGCATGATGAATCTTTACCGGATAACATCAGCAAAGATTTATTGAACCCGTTATTTTCATCTTTTATTTCAAGAGACCTGATTGCCCCTGCGGAAAAATTCACTGTAGGGCCTTACCGTTATGTTAAAGACAGGGCTTACGCATTTGAACAGCAACTTAACGACAATGCCGGCGGTATATTAGATAAGCAATTAAAAGATTATGAACCATTGGAAAGAAATGCAACTATTCCATTAATGATCTTTAATTCAACGGTAACGCTTGATGGAAGAAAAATGATGACCAGTACACAGCCCATCCGTTTTTTAATGCGTACACAACCCGATACCGCCAGTGGTGTTTATGGTGAACCGGATGCAATAGACTTCTGCCAGTTCTTTAAAAAACAAAATCCCTACAATCTTCGTTTGCTCACAGCCATGCGTACCAATGCCAGTTTTCCTTATGTGTTGCCAAGTGTATGGCTGCCAACCAAACCGGTTATTGATGTAATGGATGCAGGGTTAAGAGATAATTATGGACAGGAAACCACTTTACGGTTTTTAGATGTGTTTAAAGATTGGCTACACGACAATACCAGCGGCGTGATTCAAATTCAAATTCGTGACCGTAAGAGCGGCGAATGGCAAAATGATTTTGGTGACCCCGGAATATTGCAGGCCATTACTAAACCTGCTACCATTCTGCAATACAACTGGCACAAATTGTCTGATTATTACCAGGAAGAATTAACTGCTTATGCAAATAATAGTTTTAAGTTTCCTTTTCAGCGGGTGGTATTTGTTTATATTCCGGAAAAGCAGGAAAAAACAGCCGCACTTAATTTTCATTTAACCAATAATGAAAAGAAAAATATTGGAGAAGCTATGCACTCTGCCATCAATCAGCAGGCATTACAGATTATTCATAATATGCAGATTATTACCAACCTTGCTCCGCCAGTGAAGAAGGCTGAATAAGCCTGATGGCATTTTGTACTACTCTCACCTTAAATTCACTGACAGAATCTTTTGGATCACCGTCTATATGAAAAGGAGCACCCGATAAATTTTTTATGGTAAGAGTGGGAGTTTGAAAGTAAATGATATTTCTCTTGTCGGTATAATCATTCACATTCTGCAAAGCATTGATACCGGCAAACTGTGCCAGTACTGACAATGGCAGCATCAGTTTATTCATCTTTTTTACAATAACAATATCCAGTAAACCATCACATAAACTTGCCCTGGGTGCAATCTTCATATTATTACCAAACTGGTTGCTGTTGGCAATACAGATAAACCAGGCGCTGGTATCAAAACTTTTTTCTTTTGACTGAATTCTAAAATTATAAGGCGAAGCTTTAAAGTAATTGATAGCTGACACTTTTATATACGTCTGAAGACCACGTTTTTTTTGTTTGGCAAAATCATGCGCCACCTGTGCATCAAAACCTAACCCGCAAAGCATACAGGAAAAATCGTTGTTAATATAAAAGCCATCGATAAAAGAAGGTTTTCCATTAAATATAATATCCAGTGCTTTTGCAGGGGCAGAAGGAATATTAGCAGCTAAAGCCAGCCCGTTGCCACTGCCCATAGGAATGATGCCAATATTAATTTCAATGGATAATAATGCTGCTGCTACTGCACTAACCGTTCCATCGCCACCACATACAACAACTTCGGTTATATTTTCTTTGCCGATTTTATTTTTTAACGCTTCGTACTTACCGGTTTTATCGGTATCCATTATTTCAAATGCAATTCCCGCTTCTTTTGTTTTCCGTTTAATCAGTTCTTTTAATTCCGATTTGCCTTTGGTACCTGATATGGGATTAATGAGATAAATTATTTTTCGTGACATGATTAAATATAGAGTAATAAGTTTACTATGCAAATTTAACCGTTTGAATCGTGTATCTTTGTAACGTTCAATAACAAGTATTGAAAAGAAAAATTAAATACTACCGGCTTATCTTCTTCCGTTACGACCTGCCTGCCGGTCTTTCTGTTTTTTTAGTAGCTCTTCCTCTTTGTTTAGGTATTGCGCTTGCTTCCGGCGCCCCTTTGTATGCAGGTATTTTATCAGGGGTTATTGGTGGTATTGTCATATCGCTCATCAGTAATTCTGCGCTGGGTGTTTCTGGTCCGGCTGCAGGGTTATCAACGGTAGTAGCGGCAGCAATTTTGTCTTTTGGCGACTATAAAATCTTTTTGTTATCGGTGATAGTGGCTGGCTTGTTTCAGCTTATGTTAGGGCTGTTGAAGCTGGGTGTTATTGCTAATTATTTTCCATCAGCCGTAATTAAAGGAATGCTGGCAGCCATTGGAATTATTCTTATCTCCAAACAAATTCCCGTTGCAATAGGATATGATCAGCCCGATTTCTGGACCAGCGGCTTCACCAGTTTATTTGAAACAAAAAACTTCTTTGGCAATATCCGAAACTTTGGTGTTCACGCCACCACAGGAGCAATTATTGTTACACTGGTTTCATTGCTGATACTTGTTTTATTTCAGAAAGGATATATAAAAAAAGTAAAGCATGTTCCTGCACCACTAGTGGCAGTACTTGCAGGGGTGCTTGTCAATTATATTTTTAGCTTTGCAACAGCAGGATTAACACTGAAGCATACACAACTGGTAAATATCCCCTCTAATATTTTTGGTCAAATTACTTTTCCTGATTTTACACAATTGTTTTCAAGAATGGATGTCTGGAAAACAGGAATCATCATTGGACTATTAGCAACATTAGAAACACTGCTTTGTGTGGAAGCAATTGATAAACTCGATATTCATAACCGGGTAACTTCAGTAAACCGGGAACTGCTGGCACAGGGTGTTGGTAACATCACCTGTGGTTTACTGGGAGCCATTCCGGTTACGGCAGTGATTGTTCGTGGCTCTGCTAATGTAGATGCAGGCGGAAGAACAAAGATGTCAGCCTTTACACATGGCGTATTTCTTTTGTTGACTGTTCTATTAATTCCATTTGCGCTGAATAAGATTCCTTATGCATCATTAGCGGCAGTATTATTGGTGACCGGCTATAATCTTACCAAACCAAAACTTTACAAAAACATGTGGAGTTTGGGATGGAAACAATTTCTGCCATTCATTTTTACCATCGTTATCATTTTATTGACAGATCTTTTAATTGGTGTGAGCATTGGCTTACTCATCTCTGTTTATTTCATCATCCGAAATAATTTTAAAGCCGAATATAAAATCCAGAAAAGAAAGCAACATGAAACAGAAGTATTCTATATTAAACTGAACACCAATGTTACATTTCTTAATAAAGTAAAACTAAGAGATGCGTTAGATAAAATTCCTGAATATTCTGTGCTAACCATTGATGGAAGCGAATGTAATTTTATTGACTACGATATACTGGAAATCATTAGTGAGTTTGAGAACAAAGCTCATGATCGTCACATAGAAGTTCATTTAAACGGAATACAGAAAGTAAGTGTTACCGCCATTCACTGATTTTTACTGAACAGTAACTGAACACAATAAATATCTTCTTACTCTTACTGAAGCAGCCAATTTTGGATCAGCAGGTTTTGCCAGCGTATAAATGAAATATTTTTTGCCTGCTTCCAGTTTCTTTAATAAAGATTGAATAAGTATTTGCTGTGTATTGGCTTTTGAACTTTTGCTTAGTTCAGTTATAACATTATCTTTTTCGTCTGTAATAGTATAGGTTCTTACCCAGGCTTTATCCTGTTTCAAATCTTTAATGGTGAGTAATGCTTTTGCAGGATAAGCACCTTTTAGTTTTATGATTAATGCTTTATCGCTGTTATCTTCTTCGTGGTTGATGGTTAATTGCTTTTTATTGTTTAATGAAATGATATGTTGAGCATTTACCGCCATTCCAATCATCACTAATAAAAGCAATCCTAATATTTTTTTCATATCAATAAATTTAATCTTACCATTTTAATTAAGCACTATAGCTGTTGGTAGTCTCCTAAAATAATTAGATACGCTTAAGACATTAGATGCAAATGGAACTAAAAGGTAATCATATTTCATAATAACTAAAATCAAAAAGAATTATTATTTTAGTAATTCAATTTATATAAATAATGATACAGGATATTAAAGATTTTTGGGGTTGGGTACAAAACGATTCAGGAATGAGGACTTTATTTATGATAATAACCCTATTAATCCTTGTTTTTTTAAATTATGCGTGGATAAAAACATTCATAGTAAGAAAAAAAAATGTCGCAATTTCAGGAGTGTTAAAAAATGGGGTGGATACCTTAATACATCAATCGGAGTCTACAAGTAAACATGATACAGTAACAAACGATGATTCTGACAAATCGAAACATAAAATTATGGCGAAAGAAAAAGATTCAAATAAAAAAAAGCAAGGAAGTAATGATGTTTCAGGCAGCACATTTAATGGTCCAGTACAGATAGGAGACCATAATATTCAAAATAATAACTTCGGCCCACAACCGAGACAGATTTCAGATGAATCGCTTAGTTTATTTTTCGCCAATCATAAAGATAAATCAATATCTATAAGATTTAATTTTATAAATGGTCCAACTGACGAGATGATTAATTTAAAAAATCAAATTATTAACGTTCTTAAAAAACACGGATATAATAACATTGAGCCACAAGATTATGCAAATACTATTATGCCCTACCCCTCTGGTGTTTGTCAATTGCAAGAAGTTAATAATGGGGTTCAGTTTGTAATAAGCCCATTGTAAAATAATAATGATTTCAATTAAAGTGCTTTATAAATAAGCAATTACCATTTTAATAAAGCACTGGCCCAGGTAAACCCGCTTCCAAATGCAGCGAGGCAAACCAAATCACCTTCTTTAATTTTTTCTTCCTGCCATGCTTCGCATAAAGCAATGGGAATAGAGGCTGCTGTGGTGTTGCCGTACTTTTGAATATTGTTATACACCTGCTCATCTTTTAATCCTAATTTTTTTTGTACAAATTCAGCAATACGCAAATTGGCCTGGTGCGGAATGAGTACTATAATATCTGATGGCTGATAACCATTTTTGTTTAATGCTTCCATTATCACTTCCGGAAATTTAACAACTGCTTTTTTAAATACTGCCGGTCCATCCATATTGGGAAACACCTGCGCTTTATCGATCATGTTATGGCTAAAAAACATTTGCGCAATTTCTGCCTCATCAAAATCGGCCAGCTTTTGATCAGTCCAGTGATTAGCATGGGTGCCGGGATTATACATGGCTAAAATTTCGGCTGATTCACCATCACTATGCAAATGGGTACTTAAAATTCCTGATGTTGAATCTTCACCGGCAGGTTGTAATACAACAGCACCGGCCCCATCACCAAATATCACACTTACATTTCTTCCTCTTGTACTAAAGTCCAAACCGAAGGAATGTTTTTCACTACCGATCACCAATATGTTTTTGTACATACCTGTTTTGATAAACTGATCTGCCACACTCAATGCATATACAAAACCGCTGCACTGATTACGTACGTCCAGTGCACCAATTTCTTTCATCTTCATAGCTCTTTGCACCAGCACACCACAACCGGGGAAATAATAATCAGGACTTAAGGTAGCAAAGATAATGAAGTCGATATCCTGTGGGGTAATGCCGGCTCTTTCAATAGCAATTTTAGCTGCTTCCACACCCATGGTAGTGGTGGTTTCGCTGGTGCGGTGAGCATAACGTCGTTCTTTAATTCCGGTACGCTCTTGTATCCACTCATCACTGGTATCCATATATTTTGTAAGATCATTATTGGTAACTACATGCTCCGGAACATACATACCAATACCGGCAATTTTTGAACGATACATAGCAAGCGAATTTTAACAGATAAAATTAGGGAAAGAACAGCAATGAAAAGCTGTCGTCAATCATTATTTAATCATTGTTTTTATTGGGTCTTTGTTTGTAATTTCAAGAACCAATTAGTTGTATGGCAAATTTTAATAACCGAATACGACAGGTACTGCTAATTGTTTTGCTTGTTGTACTGGCATTTTTGATTGTAAGAGAATTGTATGTTTTTCTTCCCGGCTTTTTGGGAGCGGTTACTTTATACATACTAAGCAGAGAATGGTTTTTATATCTCACCGAAAAAAGAAAATGGAATATTAATCTTTCAGCTACGATTTTTTTAATCGGTTTTTTGGTGCTGATTGGCTTGCCGGTATATATAACCGTGGTATTAATGACACCCAAAATTGAACACATTTTTAATAATTCGCAGGAAGTAATTAAAGGTATTCAGGCAGTGTCTGCCCAGTTAAACGAATGGACCGGCCGGGATTTATTGACAGATGAGAATTTTGCTGATATGCAAAAACGTATTGCCAATTTCATTCCTGCTTTTTTAAATAGTACAGCTGTAATAGCAGCCAACCTGGGTATTATGTTATTTGTTTTCTTTTTTATGCTTAAGCATGCAAGGCAAATGGAAAAATCATTGGGAGAATTTATTCCGTTAAGAGAAGATAATGTGAATATACTGGCTGCTGAAACAAAAAATATGGTTAAGGCAAATGCCATTGGTATTCCATTAATTTCTATTGTGCAAGGTGTGTTTGCTTTAATTGGGTATTTAATTTTTGGTATCAATGATTATGTATTGTGGGGATTTATGACTGGTGTATTTGCTTTCTTCCCAATAGTGGGGACCATGATTGTATGGGTTCCCTTAGTAGTGTATTTATTTGCCAACGGACATAACGGACAGGGAATAGGTTTAGCAGGGTATAGTTTACTAATCACCGGTAACGTTGATTATCTTGCCCGTATTACTTTAATGAGAAAGCTGGGGGATGTACATCCATTAATTACTGTATTGGGAGTGATAGTGGGATTGAGTTTATTTGGCTTTTGGGGGTTCATCTTTGGTCCATTGCTGGTAAGTTACTTTTTATTACTCTACAAAATTTATACAATTGAATTTGGCCCGTTACACGACGATACCCGGCATCACCATGGATAGTAAAAACTTGTTTTATCTTTGTGAAAATTTGGCGTTATGAGTTTGCAGAAAGATATCCACCAGTTGCGAAATTTCAGGAACGAACACCAGAAGGCTATCATAAACATGATCTTTACCCATAACTGGCTGGCCGAAAAAATAAAAATATTCCTGGATAAAGAAGATATTACTCCCCAGCAATTTAATATACTTCGCATACTGCGTGGGGCTGCTCCCAGTCCATTATCCACTTTGCAAATACGGGAGCGGATGCTGGATAAAATGAGCGATACCAGCCGAATTGTTGATCGCCTTGTTGCGAAAGAATTAGTAAAGAAAACTTCCTGTAAATCGGATAAACGGTTGGTGGATGTGGTAATAACCGATAAAGGAAAAAAATTGTTAGAAAAGTTAGACGCACTTAGTGATGAAATGGACGGAATAATTAACAATTTAACAGAAACCGAAGCCAAAACTTTGAATAAATTGCTGGATAAAGCAAGAGGATCTTCTAATTAATTTCATTCAAACAAATTATTTATTCATGCAGCCTATGAAAATTATGTGGCTATTGATTTTTATTTTTTCTTCACTATATACTTTCGCTCAACCCAAACAAGAATTCCGTGCAGCATGGATTGCTACTGTTGATAATACAGACTGGCCCAGCAAAGAAGCAGTAGGCAATGTTGCGTTACAAAAGAAAGACTTTATTGCTTTACTGGATATGCATAAACGAAATGGGTTAAATGCAGTGATTGTACAAGTTCGCCCGGCAACAGATGCTATTTATCCTTCGCAATACGAACCATGGAGTGAATGGTTAACGGGTGCGCAGGGCCGGCCACCGGTTCCTTATTACGATCCATTACAGTTTATGATTGAAGAAACCCATAAACGGGGAATGGAGTTTCATGCCTGGTGTAATCCTTACAGGGCTGAGTTTAAAATTGGCGTATCAACCATTAGTCCATCGCATATTACTAAAATTCATCCCGAATGGTTTTTGGTATATGGTGATAAAAGATATTTTGATCCGGGCAATAAAGAAGCACAACGATATGTGAATACGGTTATAAAAGATATTGTAAGCAGGTATGATATTGATGCTGTTCACCTCGATGATTATTTTTATCCATACCGTATAGCCGGTGTTGAATTCCCGGACACAGATTCGTATAAGAAATATGGTAAGGGAATGAATAAAGAAGACTGGAGAAGAAGTAATGTGGATTCCATTATTGTTTTGCTGAGTAAAACGATTAAACAGGTAAAACCTAAATGCCAGTTTGGTATATCACCCTTTGGTGTGTGGCGAAATAAAGATAAAGACCCCAATGGCAGCGATTCAAAAGCCGGGCAAACAAATTACGATGATTTGTATGCAGATATTTTATTATGGCTGAAGAAGGGGTGGATTGATTATGTGGCTCCGCAGTTGTATTGGGAATTTGGACACAAATCTGTTCCGTTTGAAGTGATGCTGAAATGGTGGAGTACACATACCTACGGCAAAAATTGTTATATCGGTATCGGGTTATACCGGGCCGGGGTAAATGCTGCCTGGAATGACAGTACGCAATTGCCAAGACAAATTGAAGCCATCCGTAAAACACCCAATGTAAACGGAATGATATTTTTCAGCAGTAAATCTTTTTTAAATAATCCCAACGGTTGGAACGACAGTTTACAACAACATTATTTTAAAGAACCGGCTATATTACCGGGCAGGCAATAACCAGGAACTTTAAAAAATCTATTTAATATCTTTGCCCTCAAATTTATAAACTATAAACATTCACTTATGCCAGGTTTTGAATTATGGGGCGCCGAAGAACGCAAAGAGGTAAATGATGTGCTGGAAACAGGAATATTAATGCGTTATGGATTTGATGGCCCACGCAAAGGGATATGGAAAAGTAAAGAACTGGAAGAAGCCATATGTAAAACATTTGGTTGCCGGTACGCTCATTTGGTGAGCAGTGGTACTGCCGCTTTAACAACTGCACTGAGTGCATTAGGTATAGGCGCAGGTGATGAAGTGATTATGCCTTCTTTCACTTTTGTGGCAAGTTTTGAAGCAGTATTAAGTGTGGGAGCCATTCCGGTTTTAGTGGATATTGATGAATCTTTAACTCTAAACCCGGATGCTGTTCGTAAAGCCATCACGCAAAAAACAAAATGTATTATGCCGGTGCACATGTGCGGTAGTATGGCAGATCTTGATGCATTAAAAACCATTTGTAAAGAACATAATCTCTTGTTACTGGAAGACGCCTGCCAGAGTATTGGCGGTACATATAAAGGTAAAATGCTGGGCAGCATTGGAGATGCAGGAACATTTTCGTTTGACTTTGTAAAAACCATGACCTGTGCTGAGGGTGGAGTGGTTATGACCAATAAAGAAGATGTTTATATTAAATGTGATGGATACAGTGACCATGGTCATGATCATAAAGGTGTTGACCGTGGGGCAGATCTGCATCCGTTTATTGGCTATAATTTCCGTATTAGCGAATTACATGCTGCGGTTGGGTTGGCTCAAATTAGAAAACTGGATACTTTTCTTTCAATACAAAAGAAAAATCATGCACAGTTAAAAAATATTTTAAGTACAGTTCCGGAAATTTCATTCCGTATTATTCCCGATCCCGGTGGTGATAGTTGTACATTCCTGAGTTGGTTCCTGCCAACAGAAGATATTACAAGAGCGGTGGTGGCTGCTTTAAAAGAGCAGGGGATATTGGCTGGAAATTTTTATTGGTATGATAATAACTGGCATTATATCCGCAAATGGGATCATTTAAAAAATTCCGTTACATTAAATTCACTGCATCCTGACTTAAAACAAGCAGTGATCAATAATACCAATAAAAATTTTGTTGCCAGCGATGCAATAATGGGTCGTTGTATTTCAACGGCTATCAGTTTATTATGGACTGAGGAACAAATAGCTGACAAAGGAAATAAGATGGTGGCAACTATAAAAAAAGTACTGGCTAAGCAAAAAGAAACAGTATAAAATAGTACGTAAAATGATTGTTTACAGAGCCGTCAACTATGATGGCTCATTTTTTCCCTTCCAGTTTATTTACATAATCGAGAGAGCCTAAGCGAAAGCGAAAAGGAATAGCAGTTATTTTTTCCAGCTTTAACTCCTGTTTACAAAAGAAACCAAGATGACAAGCATAATAGTTGGCAGGTATTATATTCATCTGAAGCGGCTGGTAAAAAGTATGATTTAAAGAATTTTGCCAGTTTTTTAGTGAGGCAGCCTTAAAGTTGCTAAGATTGGTTAGGTTTTTTTTAGCGGCTGAGTCTGTCAATTTTAGCGAAAACCCTTGCTGGGCATGCGATTGAAAGCATACTGTTAAAAAAAGAAAAACAATTCCACAAAAATTGTTCCAGAAATTCACTACCTGTATGTTTGTAATGTAAATTTACAGCGTTAAGTTGAAACAATAGCATGGCATTAAGTCAAAGTTTACAACAAAAATTACTTCAGAAACTGTCGCCCCAGCAAATTCAGCTAATGAAATTGCTGCAAGTACCCACAGCTAATTTGGAGGAAAGGATTAAAGAGGAATTAGAAGAAAATCCCGCTCTTGAGCAGGGCGAAGATGATCACGATGATCAATTCACCGAAGACATAAAGGATGAGTTTGACAGCAGTAATGATGATGAGTATGATTTAGATGGCAGTGAAGACGAATATGAGAATATTGATGTAAGCGAATATGTGCAGGAAGGTGATGATGATATTGCGGATTATAAATTACGGGATGATAATTATCCTGATGAGGAAGAAAGAAAAACAATCCCTGTAAAAGTGCAAACAGATCTCCACGACTCTTTAGTGGAGCAGCTTGGTTTATTGAACTTAGATGAAAGAATGCTGCGTATTGCCGAGCAGATTGTTGGTAGTATAGATGATGATGGTTATTTACGCAGAGAAAATTCGGCCATTGTAGATGACCTGGCTTTTCGTCAGAATATTGAAAGCAATGAGCAGGAGGTGGAAGAGATCATTCAACTCATTCAGCAATTTGACCCTCCGGGTGTGGCAGCAAGAGATTTGCAGGAATGTTTGCTGTTACAATTAGATCGCATGCGGGGAGAAGGAAAAAAAGTGGAGACCGCAATGTTGGTTTTGGAAAAATACTTTGAAGAGTTTACCAAAAAACATTACGAGAAAATTCAACGTGGACTTAATCTTAGTGATGAAGGTTTAAAAGACGTTATCAGTTATATCATCAAATTAAATCCCAAACCCGGCGGCAATGTAGGCGAAGTAAATAAAGCGGAAAGTTATGTAGTGCCTGATTTTTTTATTCATAATAATGCCGGCCGTTTAGAATTAACGCTCAATTCAAGGAACGCTCCTGATTTGCGTATTAGCGAGGGGTATAAGGAAATGCTGAAAGAGTATGACCGGGGAAGTAAAAAAGATAAGCGGCAGAAAGAAGCCGTACTTTTTATCAAACAAAAGATTGATGCAGCTAAATGGTTTATTGATGCAATTAAACAAAGACAAAATACCTTACTGCATACGATGACGGCCATCATGGAACACCAACGGGAATTTTTCTTAACCGGAGATGAAACAACCTTAAGACCAATGATCTTAAAAGATATTGCGGAGAAAACGAATTTGGATATTTCCACCGTTAGTCGAGTGGCCAACAGTAAATTTGTACAAACAGAGTTTGGTACCTACCGGCTGAAATTCTTTTTTAGTGAATCATTAAGTACGGAAAGTGGTGAAGAAGTATCAACGAGAGAAGTAAAGAAAATATTAAGTGATTTAGTGGAAGGAGAAAGTAAAAAGAAACCCCTCAGTGACGAACGGCTCACCGAATTATTACAGGAAAAAGGATATAATATAGCCCGCCGCACTGTAGCAAAATATCGTGAACAATTAAATATACCTGTTGCCAGGCTGAGAAAAGAATTATAACATGTCTGAATTACTACAAATAAATGATAAGGGCGAATTGCAGGAAGAGGCAATTCCTCTTTTTTCTTTTCCATCATACCTGAGGATACCGGCCATTATTATCAGTTATATTTTTCACCCGTTATTTTTAATTGGCCTGATGGGATGGTATATTATTTTTCATCATCCTACTGCTTATATTGGTTATGATGACCGTACAAGACTGTGGCGGTTTTTAATTATGTGCGTTAATGGAATTTTTTTCCCACTGGTTTCTGTGTTGCTATTAAGGGCAGTTGGTTTTGTTAAATCTATTTTGCTGCCCACTCAAAAAGACAGGATTGTGCCCATTGTTATTACTAATATTTTTTTCTTCTGGACTTTTTTAATATTTAAGAACTTTAATGATTCACCCGCTATTATGAAGGCGATGACATTGGGAATATTTTTGGCATCTTCTTCCACCATACTTTTAAACATTTATCTTAAAATAAGTTTGCATGCTATTGGCACCGGTGGTTTGGTTGGGCTGGCATTAGTATCTCTTTATAAAGAACCTTCCGTTATTTCTGCATTACCGCTTACTGTTGCATTAATGATAGCCGGCTTTGTTTGCACATCCAGATTAATTGCCTCTAATCACCGCCCGGTTGAAATTTATCTTGGATTTATAACCGGCATAGTTTGCCAGTTCATCGGTTGGTGGATAATGGCATAAAAAAGTCCCGCCAATAAAAGCAGGACGATGAATAGTGCTTACTGCTGAAATAAGCGATTTTAACTGTTTACCAGTCTTGATTTTTTTAAATATTGTCGGGAGGGATGATATATGAACAAACAACTACCATTCTTAATATAATCGATTACTTTTTTGCTTTCTTTTTCAGGAACTGCGGGACAGCCCTGGCTTCTTCCTAAATGGCCGGTGGTGCGAATAAATGTTTCATCAGCATAATCCGATCCATGCACTACAATATTTCTGGCATAAGCTTTATCGTTAATACCCGGTTCTTCACCTTTTAATTTTAACGCATAACCTTTTTCACCCCAATAAGAATTCAGCGTTTTATAAAATCCCAGGCTGCTTTTGTTTGATGATGGTTTGTTAGAAAAAGAATTGGCATAGGTCATACCAGAATTACGGCCGTGTGCTACCAGCGTATTTAGTAAAATTTCCCTGGCTTTCAAATCAAGAATGTAGAATCGCTTTTTATCAGATGGCTTGGAGAAATCTACTATCGATAAAATTCCATCACGGGAAATTTCGCTTATACTTTTTAGTTTTTTATATCCTTTAAGGGCCAGTTGAAAAACGTTTTTGGATAAACCTGCAGCAGCAAGATTCATATTCTGGTAAAGAGAATCAACTTCCAGTGTAAAACCGGAGCATACTTCATACGTATTTTTTATAGTATTAATACTGCACTTACCAACCACAGAAGATTTACCATTTGAAATGAAAACAGGAAACTGCAGTAACAGGCAAAAGGTAATAATAAATACTGCCGGGAATCTTACACGGGTCTTTAACATAGGTATGGTTTTTTAGGATTCGGATTGACAAAATAGAAACTTTTTCAAAAACCTCATAATAAACGGAAAGGGAAAATCCTTATTGTTAATAACTAAAAAATTTTATGCTGAAAACCAGTTATTAATGAATTATTTCATTGAATAATTACAGTACTTTGTACACTAAATAATTCCTATGTCACTAAAAAGCACTTTATTATCGATACTTATTATACCATTTTTATTTACATGTTTACTGGTAGTGGCACAGCAAAGCCCTGCAGAAAAATTTTTACTGCAGTTGCATGAAAAGAAATTCCGGTGGATGACTGAAAAGAAACTGGACTCTTTACAAACAATATTAGATGAACGCCTGGTATATATACACTCAAATGGCTGGATGGAGACTGCAAAAGAAGTAATTGATGATTTAAAGAGCGGCAAACTAATCATTAACAGTGTAAAGGTAAATGAGGCAACAGTAAGAGTATTTAAAAATAACACAGGTATTGT
Organism: Sphingobacteriales bacterium; assembly: GCA_003963365.1. GTDB lineage: Bacteria > Bacteroidota > Bacteroidia > Chitinophagales > Chitinophagaceae > AWTP1-9. The sequence continues at coordinate 234,417 of RXJG01000005.1, read as the reverse complement.
AACCGGAAAGGGTGCATTTAATGTGGTAGTGAATGATAAACAGGTTGAACTGAACTTGTATTATACAGAAGTGTATATTAAAAAGAAAAATAACTGGCTGCTGGTAAGCCGGCATGCCTGTAAATTATAATATAAAAATCAGTTTATGAATCTTGAAATAAACAACCAGCTTTTTATTGTAAGCGGCGCTACATCTGGTTTTGGTAAAGCAGTGGCCGAAGCATTGTTAAATGAAGGAGCAAATATTATTGCAATCGCAAGAACGGAGGAAAAACTTCATGCCCTTCAAAAAACGCATCCATATAAAGTAGAAATTGTTACCGGGGATATTACACAAAGTGATACGATTAAGCAATTAATAAAACTTATTGCCGGAAGACAAATTCATGGCGCCCTGATTAATGCCGGTGGTCCCCCCGCAATGACTGTGATGGAAACTAAACTGGAAGATTGGGATAATGCTTATAAAAATGTAATGCGCTGGAAGATTGAACTCACACAGGCTTTAATTCCAGCTATGGTCAATCATAAATACGGAAGGTTATTATACATTGAAAGTGCATCTGTAAAACAACCAATGGAAAATTTGGTGCTGAGTAATTCTATACGGCTGGCAGTAGTGGGGTTTGTAAAAACACTCAGCCAGGAAATTGCACAGGAGGGAATTACTTTAAATATTCTGGCGCCGGGCTATCACGCAACATCAGCAATAGATCGGTTACTTAAAAAGAAAAGCGAACAAACCGGTATGAGCGTTGATGATGCCATGCTTCAGTACGTCAATCAAACGAGAGTTGGTTTTTTAGGTACAGCAGAAGACTTTGCTTCACTGGCAGTATGGTTATTAAGTCCGCATAGTAAATATTTGACCGGGCAAACAATTAGTGTAGATGGAGGTGTGATAAAAGGAACAATGGGATAAATTTTTATAGTATCGGGTAATAGTTTCAATAAAATAAATTAATGTAACTTCAATCTTTTGCAGGTGAAAAACCTGCATGTTTTGCCAAACATTCTTTTTAAATGAATGTTATCTTCTACGATTGTTGCCGCAGTGGGTACTAAAATTTATTTATGACAGCAGAACATCAACGACTGGCGGTAAATGCAGGAAAGGAAATTCCATTGGCACAATGGGGCCCTTATGTAAGTGAACGACAGTGGGGAACTGTGCGGGAAGATTACAGTGAATATGGTGATGCATGGCATTATTTTCCTTTTGATCATGCACATAGCCGTGCATATATGTGGGGCGAAGATGGATTAGCAGGTATATCCGATTTCTTTCAAAATCTTTGTTTCTCTGTTGCTTTATGGAATGGGAAAGATCCTGTTTTAAAAGAAAGATTATTTGGATTAGGAAACAGCCAGGGTAATCATGGCGAAGATGTAAAAGAACTTTATTACTACTTAGATAATATTCCTACACATTATTATATGGAATATTTATACAAGTATCCGCAATTAGAGTTCCCATATGAATTGCTAAAGAGGGAAAATAAAAAACGAAGTAAAGATGAACCGGAGTATGAGTTGCTGGATACAGGTGTTTTTGACAATAATCAATACTTTGATGTACTGGTAACTTATGCAAAACAAAATGCACAGGATATTTACATTAAGATTGATGTAACCAATCGTTATACAAAAGCAGCTGAAATAACAGTCTTGCCTACGGTATGGTTTTATAACAGATGGAGTAATGGCGGATTAGATAAAAAACCTTCCATCAACCTGGTAGATAAAACTGCTGTAAAAGCATCTCATCAGCGATTGGGTGATTATTATTTTTATTTTCAATTACCCAATGAAAGATGGTTTACGGAAAACGAAACCAACACGGAAAAAATTAACGGTACTCCCAACAAAACCGTTTTTGTAAAAGACCTGTTTAATGATGCATTGATCAATGGAGAACATATTGCTGCATTAAAAAAACAAACAAGTGGCTCCAAGTTCAGCCCGGTATATAAATTAAAAGTTAATGGAGGTGAAACCAAAACTATCTATTGTCGCTTGTGTAACCGATCAGTAGATAATCCATTTCTCAAAGGATTTCAAAATATTTTTTCTGACAGGAAGAAAGAGGCGGATGATTATTATGCAGCAATATTACCCAAAGGAATGAGTGATGAAATGGCAAGAATACAGCGGCAGGCCATTGCCGGTTTGTTGTGGAGTAAACAATATTATCATTTTGATGTGGAGCGATGGTTGTCTGCAACAGATGGAATAGCTGTACCGCATGATCGTCGTTTAAAGGGTCGCAACAATGACTGGAAACATTTAAAGAACCAGGATATTATTTCTATGCCCGATAAATGGGAATATCCCTGGTATGCTGCATGGGATTTGGCATTTCAATGTATCTCGATGGCAGTTGCTGATCCAACATTTGCCAAACATCAGTTACAACTCATCATGCGGGAATGGTATATGAAACCAGATGGGCAGTTGCCGGCATACGAATGGAATTTCAGTGATGTAAATCCGCCGGTGCAGGCATGGGCAGCATTACAGGTTTATCATATTGAAAAGAAACAAAAAGGAATAGGCGATATTGTTTTTCTAAAAAAAGTTTTTCAAAAATTCTTAATCAATTTTACCTGGTGGATTAACCGTAAAGATGGAAACGGGAATAATTTATTTGAAGGCGGTTTCCTTGGCCTGGATAATATTGGTGTGTTTAATCGTAGTCACCATTTTTTTGAATCAATGCAGTTAGAACAAGCCGATGGAACGAGCTGGATGGGAATGTATGCACTCAACATGATGGATATGGCTTTGGAAATTGCCAATGAAGATCCGGGTTTTGAAGATACCGCAACCAAATTCTTTGAACACTTTGTTTTAATTGCTGAATCATTAAACCAGCATGGATTATGGAACGAAGAAGATAAATTCTTTTATGATATTCTTTGTATGCCGGATAAAGAACCATTGCATTTGCGTATACAATCTATTGTTGGTATCACTTCCTTGTTTGCTGTTTCTACTATCTCCGATTCTTTGATCGATAAACTCAGGGATTTTAAAAAACGTATCAACTGGTTTGAAAACTACCGTATAAAAACTGGTAAGTTCTGGCCGAACGAAGAACATAGTAAGAGAGATGAAACATTATTGTCATTAGTGCCAAAAGAAAGAATTGTTTATTTACTGGAGAAATTATTGGATGAAGATGGTTTCTTATCTGACGGAGGCATCCGTGCATTATCAAAATATCATGAAAAAAATCCATACAGAGTTACTATCGACGGGCATGAATATTATATTCAATACGATCCGGGTGATTCAACTTCTGATCTGTTTGGTGGAAACAGTAACTGGCGTGGACCGGTGTGGATGCCGATCAACTATCTTATCATTCAGTCTATAAGAAAGTACGGTGAATTTTATGGGGATGATTTGTTGGTTGAATACCCTGCCCGTTCCGGTAATAAAATTAGTCTTACACAAGTAGCAGAAGAGTTAACAAAGCGGGTGATCAGTTTATTTGAAAGAGATGAGAATGATGAACGAAGGATTTATGGAGAATACAACTGGTTTTACAAACAGCCGGGGAACAGAAATCTCATTTTGTTCTATGAATATTTTCATGGAGACAACGGAAAAGGTTTAGGTGCCAGCCATCAAACGGGATGGACAGCATTGGTGGCAGAGCTGATCAGTTATTTTGGAAATAAAAACGGCCATCTGATCTACGATGAGAAAGTGATCATTGAAGATGAAGAATAAAAAGGTTTAATTAGCTTTGATAAGTATGAAAAAAATTAACCTGGTTTCCATAGCGATTGCTTCGTTATTTATAATTGTTATAGTATACAGTTGTCATCGTGGTCCGTATGCTGCTACTAATAAATCATACAAAAAACAGGTCAGGGAGTTCTCAAAAATTATCAAAAAGTATCCATTGGAAGATTCCTCTGCTGTGGCATTTATTGGTACAACCAATATGACAATGCGCAAACCCAATTTTGTAATCATTCATCATACTGCACAAAATAGTTGCGATCAAACTTTTAAAACATTCACATTGCCACGCACAGAAGTAAGTGCACATTATGTTATTTGCAAAGATGGAACTGTTTTTCATATGCTGAATGATTATCTGAGAGCACATCATGCCGGTGTGGCTAAATGGGGAAACAATACCGATATCAACTCCTCCAGTATAGGAATTGAATTAGATAATAATGGCTTTGAGAATTTCAGTGAGAATCAAATAAACAGTTTAATTGAGTTATTGGGAAGATTAAAAAGAGCCTATAATATTCCTGCGGCTAATTTCATTGGGCATGGTGATATTGCTCCCACAAGAAAGAATGATCCAAACTGGCGATTCCCCTGGAAACAATTAAGTGAAAAAGGTTTTGGTATGTGGTGGAATGACACTACAAATATTACTGTACCGGAATACTTTGATCGTCTTTCTGCATTAAGAATTGTTGGCTTTGATGTGAAAGATACCAATGCAGCTATCATTGGCTTTAAACGTCATTGGTTACAGGACACCACAGCAAAAATGACAACTGCGTCAGATAAAATACTGTATCAGCTTTATAAAAAATATCAATAGTATGGAATTTGGAAGGGTACCAGAGAGTGAATTAGATAAAGTTGATTTCAGTCTGCCGCCAGAGCCAGCTGAAAACAAGTTGATACTGGGAGGAAAGAAAAAGAATCCCAAAGTGTATATAGGTTGTGCCAAATGGGGAAGAACAGAATGGGTTGGTAAAATTTATCCGCCTAAAACAAAAGAGAAAGATTTTTTAAATCATTATGTAGAGCATTACAATTGCATTGAACTGAATGCGACACATTATAAAATTTATGGAGCATCCGGAATTGCTAAATGGGCAGAGAAAGCAACTGGAAAAGATTTTTTATTTTGTCCAAAGATGTACCAGGGAGTAACACATCGTGGTCCGTTGAAAGGGAAAGAGTTTATTAATACTGAATTTTTAAGGGGAGTAGCGGCCTTTGGCGAACACCTTGGGCCAATCTTTGTACAGGTAAGTGATGCTTTTTCTCCCAAACGTAAGAATGAATTGTTTCATTACCTGGGTACGTTACCAAAAGACATGCAATTCTTTTTAGAGGTACGCCATCCTGAATGGTTTTCTAATGAAGCTATCAGCAAGGAATTATTTCAAACGCTTACTTCTTTAAATATGGGTGCAGTAATAACTGATACTGCGGGAAGAAGAGATTGTGCACACATGCATCTTACTATACCTAAAGCATTCATTCGTTATGTAGGTAACAGTTTGCATCCAACTGATTTTATAAGAACAGATGCATGGATAGAAAGAATGAAACTGTGGTTGGATAATGGAATGGAAGAATTGTATTTTTTTATGCATATGCATGATGAAACTTACTCACCTGAATTAACAGTTTATTTAGTTGATAAAATGAATGCAGCTTGTGGATTGAAATTGCAAAAGCCAAAGTTTGTTGAGCAACAGCAATCTTTATTCTAATTGAGTTTGCTGAGGAGTTGTGCTAAAGCGATTTCTTCTAAAATATTTCTTACTGAATTTTTATTCTCATCATAACTCCATTTAATCAACCTTATCATTCCATCAGCAATTTCAATCCCGGTGATATCACCATCGCTGAAACAACAGCAGCCAGTATTAAAATAAGTTGGTTTAACAGATTGGTAGTCTTTGCCAATATGATCATAGTCATACTTTCTTGAGACAATTTCTTGTTGTAACCTTTGTCTCTCTTCAATATTATTGTTATTAATAGCTAAAGCCAATTGCTGGTATAGTCTTTCCAAATGTGTTAATGATTCAAACACCGGTTGATGCGTATGTCCTGTAATCAACAGCAAATTATTTTGTGCTGCACTCCATTCATACATCATACTGTTATGTGCAGTTTTTAATTGTTCACTCACGGCGGGAGTGTTAGGATTGATATTTAAATAAGCCTGCAATGGCGCCCATATTACTCCCACAAACCAGGTACTGAATTTATTACCATCACTTTGCCTATCGCCCTGGTGACCATGTGTAAGAAATATTTCTAATGATTTATTATTGATAGTAGACTGCAGAATCAATCCTTCATAAATCTTTACTTCTTCCCTATAAATTTTTTTCAGTTGCCATCCGGCAAACGGATCGTTGTTCCAATACAAATCGTGGTTGCCAAAAACTTTGGTGAATGCCTTCCGCTTCAGGAATAATTTTTCTTTTTCAAAAGAAGGAATATTATTCTTTTTAACAGCAAACAAAGTATTTTCCCATAACTCTTCATTATCTCCCAGGGAAATAAAATAAAAACCATTCTGATTATAGTAATCTAAAGCGGAGAGATAATTCTTTTCAGCAAACATAAAATTATCGCTGCCATTCTTTGCTCCTTTATGCTGGTCGGAGAAAATAATAAAGCGACTGTTGCTATTTAACTCAAGCAGCAATCCTTTCTTACCTGGATTCTCTTTAATGTTTTTATAAAGATTACTCAATGCAGTATGTATCCTTTCCCTGTCAGGATCAGAAGAAAATTTTTCTGCCATCCAGTTAACAGGTTTCCGTAATAACCATTGAAAAAATTTTCGCATTGCAGCAGTAAGTTAAGAAAATGCTGCTTTCCATTAATGTACTTCATGTAACTCATCCCAGCGGGTAGTGTACCTTCCACTGCGTAGTTCCTGGCGCATCTTCCAGTCACGGGTAGTACCGCTGGCCGCAAACTTCAGCACATCATCCCGTTGACTGAAATTGATATTATCAATCATGCTCATCAGTTTGCGTTCACAATTTTTTGTTTGCGTTAAAAACAAATTCCCCTGTACTGATTCGTCCGGCACAATACCGCTCAGCATCACACCCGCTTTTTTATAGAGTTTGCCACGTTCAAATAGTTTATCTACCAGTTGAACAGCCGGTTTAATTAATTCATTGGTAAACGAAGTGGCAACCGGTAATGTGGTATAAGTACTGATAGTTCCACCACGATTAAAACCTAACGAATGATTTTGTTCTTTAGTAACCACAAACACACTTACAATTTTTGCTGCTCCATTCTGCCGGCGCAATTTTTCTGCTGCTCTTGAAGTATAAGTGGCTACTGCTTCTTTAATATCATTAATATCACCAACGGGGCTTCCAAACATTCTTGTGGTCGCAATCATTTTTTTACTCACCAGTTCATCTTCCATTTCTCTGGAGGAAATACCTTTTAGTTCTCTTATCAATCGTTTGCCCACCACACCGCCTAAATACTTATGTCCAAACTCTTCACTCATATTGCTTAACTGCAATGCATCGTAAATACACCAGTCTTCTTTTAATTTTACAGCATACTGGCGGCCAACCCCCCATATATCTTCCACCGGTGTTTTTTGTAACGCTTCAATTATTTTTTCTTCTGTATCCAGAACAGAGACACATTTGGTTTGTTCTTTATTTTTCTTGGCTAACCGATTGGCGAGTTTGGCCAATACTTTAGTTGGTGCCACACCAACTGAAACTTTAATGCCGGTATTTTGTTCCACCGTTTCTCTTACCTGCTTTGCTATTGCCTGTAATTCTTCCACAGGAAATATATCAAGTTTTAAAAACGCTTCATCAACAGAATACACTTCTACACTGTGTTTACCTAACAGCATACGCAGGGTTTCCATTACCCGCCAGCTTAAATCACCATATAAATTATAGTTGCTGGAAAAAACAGCCACCTTATGTTTTTCTATTAATGGCTTAGCCATAAAATATGGTCCCGCCATTTCCACACCCAGCTTCTTTGCTTCATCACTTCTTGAAATAATACAACCATCGTTATTGCTGAGCACCACAACCGGTTGCTTATCCAAATGTGGTTTGAATAAACGTTCGCAGGAGCAATAGAAATTATTACAATCTACAATAGCATACATATTATTCCAATGAATGAATAGAATAAACAACAACACCCCACACCGCAAAATCACTAAACTCTGCCAGGTTAATCGGTTTATAGCGGTTGTTCTCCGGAATTAAATAAGCCGAAGAAAAATTTTTCAAAAACCGTCGCACTAATAATTCCCCATTCAGCACCGCTACAATAATTTTTCCATTGGCCAATTTCAGACTTCGGTCAACAATTAAAATATCATTTTCAAAAATCCCGGCTTCATGCATGGCATCGCCTTTCATGCGAAAGAAAAAAGTAGCCGGTTTGTTTTTGATTAACTGTTCGTTGAGGTCAATACCTCTTTCCATATAATCATCCGCTGCCGCTCCAAAGCCGGTAGCATTGGCGGTATGAATATTTTTTTGTGTATAGTCTTTAGAGCCTTTGTAGGCAGAACCGTAAAAAATTTCCCCATCCATAAAAATAATTTTTGTAAAACTAAATAATTTAGTAAATTAGTGCTAATAAAATTGGTATAATTTTTTGTAAACTCAAAAATATATACCAGTCAATCAGTACAACTATAAAAGGATGGGTTATGCAATTACAAACTGTTACTACGGTAACCATTCCCGGTTACCGCATTTACGAGTATCTGCTCGTATTAAATCCGCATGAAGAACTGCGGAATAAAATCATGAAAGTAAAACAGGAGTTTTATGATAAGTATAAAGCTCCCACAGCTATCGGTGGTAAACCACATGTAACGCTGGTCAACTTTCTGCAATACGAAATGATGGAAGAAAGATTGATTAATCGCCTCAGGACAATCGCCATGGGCTATCATCCCATTAAAGTGGAACTGAAAGATTATGGAAGTTTTCCTTCGCATACGATTTATATTAATATCACTTCAAAAGTTCCCATACAAAACCTGGTAAAAGAAATTCGTCATGAGTCGCAACGGCTGATGAAGCTGAATGATGATAACAAACCACATTTTATTATGGAGCCCCATCTCACCATTGCAAGACGATTACAACCCTGGCAATACGAAAAAGGCTGGCTGGAATATTCGCACCGTCATTTTACCGGAAGATTTATTGCCGATGCAATGTTGTTATTAAAGCGACCTGTCGGTGAAAAGCGTTATCAGATAGCAGCAAGGTTTGATTTTGAAAATTTACCGGTAAATACAGTACAGGGAGAATTGTTTGGCTAAGTAATAAGAAGAAAATATTTGTTGACCAACTTTAGTACTACTATGAAACTTCTGTTGTGTCACTCACTTGTACGTTCTGTACTTTATTCATCATCTGTGCTAATCTGTGAGAAATAAAAACTATAAACATGAGCAACCAACTAAAGCAAGATCACTATAAAGTTAAACCAAAAAATCATGATGCTTCCAATGCTTCCCCGGAAGGGGAAGCTAAAGAAGACAACTATCTTCATGGCAGAGGTGCACAAATCAATACCAAAAACCGTTTTTTAAAAAATGAAAAAACAAAAGAACATATAGAAGGTATTGATGACTGGAGTGAAGAAAATGTACCTACACAATATTTAGAACAGGAAAGTAAAACCATTGTCAACAATGTGGAAAGTCCGGATGTGGGAATGAGCTACAGCATGAATCCTTATGCCGGCTGTGAGCATGGTTGTATTTACTGTTATGCAAGAAATGTACATGAGTACTGGGGTTACAGTGCAGGGTTAGACTTCGAAAGAAAAATCATCGTTAAGAAAAATGCGCCACAACTGTTGCGTAAGTTTTTAATGAAACCAAAATGGGATGCTACTCCCATCATGCTAAGCGGTAATACCGATTGCTATCAACCAGCCGAACAGACCTATCGATTAACAAGAGGATTGCTGGAAGTATGTAATGAATTCAATCAGCCGGTTGGAATACTCACTAAAAATTCCTGGATACTGAAGGATAAAGATGTGCTGCAGGAAATGGGGAAAAAGAATATCGTATCCGCAATGGTTTCTATTACTTCTTTTAATGAAGATTTACGGAGAGTGATGGAACCACGAACTACAACCGCCAAACAAAAATTAAAAGTGATTAATGAACTGAGTAATGCCGGAGTTAGAATGGGGATAATGATGGGCCCAATGATACCGGGATTGAATGAACACGAAATGCAGCGTATTATGAAAGAAGCAAGAGACAACGGTGCTACTTTTACAGCATATACTTTTATCCGGCTAAACGGGGCAATTAAATTTTTATTTCACGACTGGTTGTATAAAAACTTTCCCGACAGGGCCGATAAGGTTTGGCATTTGGTGGAACAATCTCATGATGGAAAAGTAAACGATACCCGCTGGGGAGTTAGAATGCGAGGTGAAGGGAATATTGCCAAGCTGGTAGCGCAGCAATATAAAAAATATGGAAAGTTGTATGGAATGAATGCAGAAGACTGGAGTTTGGACAGGACAAAATTCAGAGTACCGGGAGGGCAGATGAGAATGTTCTAAAAAATATTTTTTAAAAATTCTTCATCAAAAATTTGGCTGCATCAAAAAATTAGTTTCATCTTTGCACCCGAAAATAAAATTAATAACAACAAATGCTGCGGATACAATTACATATCGAAAGAGCGAATTGGTTTAGTCCCAAAGGTGACTATACTGTTTGCGGGGCATCTGTTGCTGCTGAATAAGTTTAATAAACGGATTCGATATAACACAGGCCCCGCAAGAGATTGCGGGGTTTTTTGTCTGAACCGGGATTGATTGGATTCAAAGAATGATAAAAAAGTTGAAGAAGGTTTATGTAATTATGTTAGTAGTTGAATCTAAGAAAAAAATATAAATGCTGAAACAGTTTAAACATAAACGATTTAGTGAGATGACAGCGATGTTATCATCAGCCATAGGCCAGTTTTTTGTCCTTGTGTATAGAAGTATTGTGCCCGGTGGTAACGAATATGATAACATAAATCGGCGACCGTATTGTGCCTGCACATAAAATAGTATATGCAGTAAGCAAACCCGGTTGCAGTGTGTGACCGGGTTTTTTTATGCAATAAAACTAGCTGTATGGAAATGATAATTATGAATTCGGGTTTTCAAATCATGCCCGCCGGCATTTTGATAAAATTACTGGAGTGGATATTATTAGGGCATTTAGGGCAAAAGCAATTAAGCAACAGATAAGAGTAAAATGATTATGAAAAGGTAAAATGGAAAGAAAATGTTAAGACTATTATTTGAGAGAAAAATAAAAGAAGTAAATGCATTGTTGCAAGGTCATTATTTTGAAGTGAAGGCCTGGTATCTGCAGGAATTCGACAGAATGCCCTGCGTAAGTTTTATTGGCGAGTTAGATACCACAAAAGCATATGCATATATTAATGAGCAGTTCAATAATGAAATAATAGCTGTTTACCAGCATGCCTATTTTGAACATGATGAAAAGAAAATGTATTTCAACAATACAGTTTTTATTTTGAACAACAACCGGATGCTGGAACTGGGAAACAACTATTGCCAGGTATTGCACACCAACAAACAATATAGCTGGGCTAATGAACTCATCCGGAATCTTTCTGAGTTCAGGATGAAGACAGAGAAAGAAAGGGCTGTGATTGGATTCGCCCGGCAAACAACAGCTAATTGAAAATGATTAAGTGCAGAAGGAGGATAAAGCTCTCCCCGCAGGTGCAGCGGGGAAGCTTTTAAAAAGTTTATTAACTTAAAAGATTAATTCAAAATGAGTAAATTAAAATTAACAGGAAAACAAATAAGAGCCATTGGTTACCCGGAAGGACCGGTAGTGAGTGTGGCCATGCATGTAATGTGTACCAAATTCAAACATCATTCCGAAGCAGATGCATTGGAAATATTAAAACAACTATTAAATGCTCCTGAAAATTATTTGAATGACGAAACACTCAAACCAATTGCAGAAAAATTAATGCCTCAGCCGGAGGCAGAAGGACAAACTATTTCCTTAAATCAAACCGGTATACAGTTTAATGTATTCGGACAAGAACATATTGAAGAAGGCGCCAGGCAGCAAATGTACCAGGCAGCTAAATTACCTATTAGTGTGGCGGGAGCGTTAATGCCCGATGCACATAGTGGTTATGGTTTGCCGATTGGTGGTGTGCTGGCAACAGAAAATGCGGTGATTCCTTATGGTGTGGGAGTGGATATTGGTTGCAGAATGTGCCTGAGCATATATGATATTGACCCAAAAGAACTCACCCAAAGAGAAAGTTTTTTTGCAAGAGAAATTGGTGAAGCTACTTTGTTTGGCAGTGGACAACAATTTGACGAGGCTACTAATCATGAAGTAATGGACAATGAACTTTTTTACCAGTTACCATTATTAAAAAACTTACACGGCAGAGCCTGGAAACAATTAGGAAGTTCCGGTAGTGGTAATCACTTTGTGGAGTTTGGTGTAATTGAAATTGGTGAGAAAGATGCGGTGTTAGGTGTGGAAGCAGGAAACTATGTTGGGTTGTTGAGTCATTCCGGTTCAAGAGCGTTGGGAGCCAATATTGCCAATCACTATACCAAACTCGCCATCAGCAAAAGACGTTTACCACAGGAAGCAAAGAATTTGGCATGGCTAAGTCTGGATGAAGAAGAAGGAATTGAATACTGGAATGCAATGAATCTTGCCGGTGACTATGCTTCTGCCTGTCATCATGTGATACATGGCAAGATTGCAAAGCAGTTGGGAAGAAAACCAATGACGATGGTAGAGAATCATCACAACTTTGCATGGAAAGAAATGTATGAAGGAAGAGAAGTGATTGTTCACCGTAAAGGAGCAACACCTGCTGGTAAAGATGCATTGGGAATTATTCCCGGTTCAATGACCGCTCCCGGGTTTATTGTAAAAGGTAAAGGAGAAGCAGCTTCAGTTAATTCTGCTTCTCATGGTGCAGGAAGAAAGATGAGCAGAACAAGAGCGATGGAAAGTGTAACAGATAAACAATTCAAAGAAGAATTACAAAAACATGGAGTGAAGTTATTAGGCGGCGGTAAAGATGAATCACCATTTGCTTACAAAGACATTGAAGTGGTAATGCAAAGCCAGCAAACGTTAGTGGATGTGCTGGGAAAGTTCACTCCAAAAATTGTAAAGATGGATGGAGCACAACACAAGAGTTGGCGTAAGAAAAAAGAAGAAGAAGTGATGGGGGAATAGATAGGATATATTACTAAAACAGAAGGGCAGTATTAAACTGCCCTTCTAAGTTTATAAGTTAATCGTTAAACCGGTATTTATAGAAGCACTGAATCTATCAGGGAATAATTCAAATGACTGGTAGTTGCCGTAATAATAATTTTTATTGTGGAAAACACCGGCGTTAATAAACAATCTTGTTCGATAACTAACGAAATAATCAAAACTGGTGTTAATATCAGTTCTTTCATAAAAACTTTTATCCAGAACATAGTCATCCTGCCAGCCCATTTCGGTTTCGGCAGTTAAGCGAATGATGGTACGTGTGTTTGGATAAATGACATGGGTGAAAAATAAGTTAACTCCTGCCCGTTTAACAACGTTATGTTGTTTGAATTCTGTTTGAAGTACTCCATCCTGGTAATTGCGGCTCACTGAAGAGAAATCAGTATAATTGAGTTTAACAGCTGCACCATAATTATTCTGGTGCGAAAGGTTTAACGGTTGGTAGGTATTAAAACCAATGGTAACCAAAGCTGATTTTGATTGTGGTTTAATGGTTAATTTATCATTGGTTGGTGTTAAACTGGCGATAGAATTGCTCCCCCATATATCAGGAGTTAACCGGATAAATTTTTCTGTTCCTGAAAGACGGGAATCATTGATAGCAAAAAATAAAATATCGTTGAGACCGGTAAAATAGTTGATATCTGTTTTACTGATCAATCCTTTTGACTGGAGAAACTCATCTACAGTTCTCAAAACGAATTTTGTTTTCCTCCTAACATCCAGTACACGGGTGTTATTTCCTTTGGTTATGCTTCTTCCCAATTCATTTAATTCTTCCGGAGTTAATTCACGGGTCAGGCTGGAAGATTCTGTTAGTTCCTTATTTAGCCATAGGGCATTTTGCATATCCCTGATATTCTCAAGTCTTCCTGTTCCTATGCCGGCGTAAATGGTACCATGGTAAGTACCCAGGGTATTTTTTTCAACCAGTTCAGTTGTGATATTTTTTGTTTTTTGACAGTTAGTAAAGCCAGACAAAGTAGTTCCGGCTTCAATAAAATAGTTTTTATTAAACCACCTGCTTAATACAGAAAAGTTTCCATTTACCCCAGCCGCAGTATAGTCTATTTTACCTGGCTGGTTATTGTTTCTTGAATGAGCAATATTTGAACCTGCCCCGGTAGTAAGAGTAAGTTGAAGGTTATCAGTACTGCGAATAGTACTTATTTCAGCAAATAAATTTCCTGAAGCGCGGGTGTTTTCGGCATTATAAGAAGGGTAATTGGTTTTACCGTATTCTGCATTTTGATAAAGGTTAAGCGTAACGATGCGGTAGTTGCTGATACGGAATTTAAAGTTTTTGAGAAGAGAATCCTGTTGTGCAAATGAGTGAAAATAAAGAAAGGATAAAGAGGTGATAAGTGTAGTTTTCTTCATGCTGTCAGTTTTAGAATTCTAAAATAAAAAGGCTATTGAAAAATGAATGTTAAATGGATTGAGTTTTGTGTTAAAGCAAACTAAAGATTAACAGAACCCACACAAAGCCGCAGAGACGAAACGTAAAATATTCTTTACGCCGAAGTATTGTGATAAATAAAATAGCACAATAGTATTACCAAACGCACAAGTGTGCGACGCAACCGGTGATGCTATGAAAACCTATAGTCAGTTACCAAAATTTCTTCAGTAATTAAAATAAGCTTCCCTTATCTTCGCCATGAAAATGTACATCCTCTATGCTTCCTAAGTTCAAACGTGTTTTACTCAAGCTATCCGGTGAATCTTTAATGGGTGATAATAGTTTTGGCCTTGACCCGAAAGTCATTGAACAATATGCTCATGAAATAAAACGTATAACTGATTTAGGTGTACAGGTGGCTGTGGTTATTGGCGGTGGAAATATTTATCGGGGTATGAACGAAAGTGAAACGGGAATTGAAAGAGCACAGGGAGACTATATGGGAATGCTGGCTACTGTTATCAATGGTATGGCAGTACAAAGTATGCTGGAAAGAATTGGGGTGTACACCCGTTTGCAAAGTGCTATTAAAATGGAACAGGTGGCTGAACCATATATCCGTCGCAGGGCAGTTCGTCACCTGGAAAAAGGGAGGGTAGTGATATTTGGTGCCGGTACCGGTAATCCATATTTTACTACTGATACTGCCGGTTCGTTAAGAGCCATTGAAGTAAATGCAGATGTAATATTAAAAGGAACAAGAGTAGATGGTATTTATAGTGCAGATCCGGAGAAAGATCCAACTGCAACCAAATTTGATAAGATCACTTACCAGGAATGTATTGCTAAAAACCTGCGGGTGATGGATATGACTGCATTTACCTTATGTATGGAGAATAAACTGCCTATCATTGTATTTGATATGAATAAACCCGGAAACTTATTAAAAGTGGTTACCGGTGAACGGGTAGGAACAACAGTAACTGTTTAATAACATATAACTCATTAAGGTACAAGGTAACTCTTAGCAGTTACCTTTTTTATTTGTTATTATGCTGTTTTTGTTGATAACAATATTGCAAGGTTTAAACTTATTATCTAAATTTATGTCACACTCCAGCCAATACCTTTTCAAAAACCTCCGAATTCCAATTTCCCGGAAGCCATAATAAAGCACCTAAAAAATTTATTATGCTGTTACAAGTTTCCAGTCCGGGCAGTATGAGCATAGTGTCCTTATCGTTCATCTTATGGTTGATAGTTGCCCTATCTGTTATCACTGCGGCTATTATCTATTTCATTAAACATTACAACAAATCTGTTTTGTGGGCACACCAGGTTATTAATCCGTTGCAACATGGGTTAAACCGGTGGAACCGCCAGTTAAATAATTGGTGGCAGCACAACCGGGGTATACTGTTTTTTCAAAAGACAAATCTTTTTGAAAGCAATAATACTTACAGGAAAAGAGAAGTAAATAATGATTCATTTGCTGAAGAACTTATTGATAATCTTTTCACCAAAGACAAAAAGAAAGAAGAAGATGCGGAGCTTAAACGCTTAAAAGAAGAAAATGCATTACTGTCACAGCAACAGGAACAGTTAAAACTGGAACTGCATGCTGCTAAAGCGCATAACCAGCAATTGCTGCATGAAATAAACGAACTGTTACCACTCCACCAGTTAAATCAGCAATTACATGAACAAACAAATACGCTGCAAAGTGAATTAAATAATGTAAAAGCAAGGTGGACAAAAAGTAATGAAGCTGTAATAAACTTAAATGCTGAAGTAAAAAACTTATCGGGGATAGAGAAGGACTGGATTGATGCAGTAAATCATGCCAAAGATCTGCAGATACAAGTACAAAAAATATCTATTCTTGAAACGGAAATAAAATCGCTGGAAGCAGAAAGAGAATGGTTGCTGGTTCAGTTACAGCAAATAAAAACAAAGGAATTCCATGAATTTGAAGCATTGCAGGAAACCTGTAATAGTTTAGTGGAAGAAAGGAACCAGCTGCAAAATAAAATAGTGCTGCTGGAAAGTGAGGTGGGAGCTTTATCAAGGGCACTTGCTAATACTAAACAGCATCAGAATGAAGATGTGTTATGGGAAAGCAAGTATTTAACGGCAGCCAGGGAATTGAATGTGATGCGGCTTCAATATGCCAGCATGGAAAATGAATTATCAGCATTAAAAAATAAAGAACAATTATTAAGAGAGAAGGCAAAACAAACTGATGGAATGGCTGCACAATTGCAGGTGAAACAGGATGAAATCATACGTTTGCAAAGACAGCTGTATGAATGCCAAAAAAAATAATCAAATCAACCTGATAAAAATCATGCGTTCAATTTCTGAACGCATTTTTATTTTCAGTTATTCCCCCTCAACTTTGCAATATGACAGATATAGCTTCCATACGCAAAGAGTATACACAGCAAACGCTGAATGAAAATGATGTTTACTCAGATCCTTTCAATCAATTTACCAAATGGTGGGATGAAGCAGTGGCATCAGATATTGACGAAGTAAATGCTATGACTTTAGCTACTGCCTCATCAGACGGTATTCCATCGGCTAGAATTGTTTTGCTGAAAGGATATGATGAAAACGGTTTTGTGTTTTATACTAATTATGACAGCTACAAAGCACAGCAGATAGCAGAGAATCCGAGAGCAACTTTATTATTTTTCTGGAAAGAGCTGGAAAGACAGGTTAGAATAACCGGCATCATAGCAAAAGTAAGTGCTCCTGAAAGTGATGAGTATTTCCAATCAAGACCGGAGGGAAGTAAAATTGGCGCCTGGTCATCACCGCAAAGTCATGTAATTGAAAACCGTGAATGGTTGGAAAAAAAAGTGGAAGAAATGACCGCTAAGTTTAACGGTAAATCAATTGGACGTCCGGCAAACTGGGGTGGTTACAGGGTAAAACCAGTTACGGTAGAATTCTGGCAGGGTAGAAGCAGTCGTTTGCACGATCGTATTCAATATACTTTGATGGATAATGGCAGCTGGCAGATAGAAAGATTGGCACCCTGATTAAGTACAACGTACAAAGTACAATAACTGTACTTTGTACTGGTATACTCAATGAATAATTAATTGCTTTTTTTAGGAGCTGCTTTCTTTGTTGTTTTAGCTGGTCTTGTTTTACCAAAAGACCCTTTGAAGATTTTCCCTTTCTTGGTTTTTTTATCACCTCTTCCCATAAAACGTTTTTAAATGTTTGAATTAAATAATTGTATTAAAAAACAAGAAACACTAATCTCCTGCTTTTCCCGGGACTTGAATAAATTATAATTTGGCAGCTAATTCTTTACCACCTTTAAAGCGGGCAACTTTTTTAGCTTTAATCTTAATTATTTCACCGGTTTTGGGATTACGTCCATTACGGGCACTGCGTTTAGATACAGTGAAAGTACCAAAACCCACCAGTGTAACTTTACCACCACCTTTTAATGTTTTTGTAACTGCTTCAATAAATGAATCCAGTGCGTCATTTGCCTGAGTCTTAGTAATACCTGTGTCTTCTGAAATTTTTGCAATTAAATCTGCTTTGTTCATAATGAAATAGTTTGATTTTTAGCAGCGACAAATTTATAGGCTTTTTACATACAGCAAAATTTTTTTTAATCATTTACCGGTAAATTCAATTCTTTAAAACCCGCATGGGATAAGGGTTTGCGGGGAATGCTACATGTTCATACTGTCATATCATTCAACTGATGATCAATGAAATGCTTACTGGTATTGCATTTCAGCTAAGATGGGTTAAAATGCTTACTGGTTGAGGATTTCGGCTGAATATAAGTGATTTACTAAAACAATACAATTAAGTTTTTTATTTTCCACAGTTACTGCACAGTTTCCATTAATGTACGGAAAGCATGGAGACGGTCGCCCCATTTATCAGCTAATTTTTTCCGCATGAGAGGGGCATGTTTGCCAATATACTCTTCATAATTCTCTCTTGATGTTGCGAAGTATTGAACAATGTATGTTGGCCCTTCTGTTTCATCCTGCTCAAGTAAACGATAAAACCTGAATGACTCAAACAAGCCTGTAGCCATTACATCCGGAATATGTACTTCTTTCTGCCATTGAAGCCATTGAGCGGCTATAGTTGGCTCAACTTTTAATGTAATATTATAGACAATCATATTATTTTGTTTTGATCTCAAGATATACAGGACAATGATCACTGTGTTTTACATCAGGATATATTTCTGCATCTGTTAATTGTTTTTTTAATGGTTCTGTTACGGTAATATAATCAATACGCCAGCCTTTATTTTGTGCCCTTACTGTTGGAAAACGCTGACTCCACCAACTGTAACGATGTGGCTCGGGATGAAACTCACGGAAAGTATCAATCCATCCACTGTCCAGAAACTTTGTCATCCATTCTCTTTCTTCCGGTAAAAATCCTGAGGAATTCTTATTGCCTTTGGGATCATGAATATCAATTTCGTTATGGGCAATATTATAATCACCACATAAAATTAATTTGGGATGTTTCTTTTTTAATTTGTTGAGATAAGTATAAAATTCATCCAGCCATTTATATTTAAAGTTTTGTCTTTCTTCACCACTGGTACCGCTGGGAAAATAAGCGTTGATCAGCCTTATATCACCAAAATCTAATTGAATCACTCTTCCTTCATCATCACTTGCACCATGGCCGTTGCCCGGTTCAATATGATCGGGTTTGATTTTTGTAAAGACAGCCACACCACTATAACCTTTCTTTTGTGCACTAAACCAGTAATCGTGGTAACCCAGGTCTGTGAATTGTTTATGATCAACATTATCTTTCAGTGCCTTTGTTTCCTGGATGCAAACAATTTCTGCAGGATCTGTTTTGAGCCAGTCAATAAATCCTTTCTTCATTGCAGCTCTAATGCCGTTTACATTATAAGAAATGATACGCATAAACTATTAATTATATTTTGCGGTTCCTGCAATTTAATGGAGTTTTGAATTATATGACCGGTTCGGCCAAAGATTATATTCCTTCTTTTATTTCATTACTCAGGGAAGCAAATATAACATCGCTCCCGCTTAAACCATTTCCGAAAAGATATTTAAAATACCTGATGGAAAATATCAGTTATTATTTGAGAACCTATGCGCAGTTACTTGACCTGGCTGAAGTAAATGCTGATAAAAGTAAAAAAGACCTGGCCATACTTGATCATGGATGTGGTAATGGATTACTGGGATTATTTGCCAAATATTGCGGCTATGGAAAAATATTTTTACATGATCTTGACGATGATTTCACTGCTTCAGCCAGATTAATTTCCACAGCAATTCAGTTATCCTGTGAAGAATTTATCACGGGTGATACTAATAAGTTGATAGAAATTATCGATGATAAAAAGATTGATCTGATCCTGAGCACCGATGTAATTGAACATATTTACAACCCGGCCAATTTTTTGCAACAGGTAAAACTCATCAACGATAATATTATATTGTTATTTAAAACGCCTTCAAACCCTGCCAATCCATTACTCAACTACCGCTTAAAAAAGATGCAATATAAAGATGAGTGGGAAGGCGGAAGCCCGGATGATTATGCCACTTTTGGTGAAGATGCTCACGAATCATTCCGGGTGATGCGGAAAAAAATTATTGAAAGGCAATTAAAAGGTTTGAACGAAGACGTTTTGAATAAGTTAGTTTCGCTGACAAGAGGATTGAACGAAGAAGATATTACTAAATCAGTTATTCATTATCAGCAAACGGGTAGTTATCCATTCGTTCCTTCACATCCAACCAACACCTGTAACCCATTGAATGGAAGCTGGACAGAAAGATTATTAACTGTTGCTGAATACCATAAGCTTTTTGATGAAAGCGGTTTTTATTTGCAGGTAAAAAACGGTTTTTATAACCAATGGAAAAAAAATAAAGTTTTATCGTTACTGATGAACATCGCAAATTTATCAGTAAAACTTACAGGAAGACTGACTGCTCCTTACATTATTTTAATTGGTACACCTGCCAGGAAAATAAGTTAATCCAAAATTGGTCTTAACCACCGTGTTGCTTCATCCAGGCTCATACTTTTTCTTTTAGCATAATCTTCTAACTGGTCCTGCATAATTTTTCCAATGCCAAAGTAATTACTTTCCGGATGAGAGAAGTACCAGCCGCATACTGAAGCAGCAGGATACATAGCTAATGATTCAGTTAAAGTGATGCCCGTATTTTCAGTTGCACTTAATAAGTCAAACAACTTAAGTTTCTCTGTATGGTCTGGACAAGCCGGATAACCCGGTGCAGGACGAATACCTTTATATTCTTCTTTAATTAACTGTTCATTACTCAATGATTCTTCTTTAGCATAACCCCAATGTTCTTTTCTTACCTGCTCATGTAAGCATTCAGCAAAAGCCTCTACCAAACGATCAGCTAATACCTGCAACGTGATTTTATTGTATTCATCATGCTGGTCAGCAAATTTTTTCAAGTGTGCTTCCAGGCCAGTTATGGTAACAGCAAAGCCGCCAATATAATCCTGTACATTCGTTTCTTTTGGTGCAATAAAATCAGCTAAAGAAAAATTCGGTTGGCCAACAGCTTTTTTCATTTGCTGACGGAGGAACTCCAGTTTTACTTCACCATTATTAGTTTGCAAAGTAACCGTATCAGCATTATTACTGCTGGCTGACCAGAAACCAATAACACCATTAGCCGTTAACCATTTTTCTGCCACTACTTTTTTCAATAATGCATTGGCGTCGTTGAATAGTTTCTTTGCTTCAGTACCAAATATCTTGTCTTCTAACACAGCAGGGTATTGTCCCGGCATTTCCCAGGCAATAAAGAACGGTCCCCAGTCAATATATTTTGCAATAGTAGCTAAGTCAAATGATTTAAAAACTTTTACTCCTTCAAAAGATGGCTTTACCGGTTTGTGTTTTTTATAGTCAACATAATTTTTGGTAATCACTGCTTCCGAATATGGTAAATAAGTTTTGGAAGTTTTTTTGTTATTGAAATTATCTCTTAACCCATTGTATTCTTTTGTAATTGAGTCGAGGAAAGATTGTTTTTGTTCTTTACTCAGCAAACTTCCGGCAACAGTAACACTTCTTGAGGCATCGAGTACATGCACCACACCATTATCGTACTGCGGCGCAATCTTTACAGCTGTATGCATACGGGAAGTAGTAGCACCTCCAATAAGCAACGGCTGTTTCATTCCCCTGCGTTTCATTTCATGTGCCACATGCACCATTTCATCTAACGAAGGTGTAATCAATCCTGACAAACCAATGATGTCAGCATTTTCTTTTTGGGCAGTTTCCAGGATTTTATCTGCAGGAACCATTACCCCCAAATCAATTACATCATACCCATTACAACCCAATACTACGCCTACAATATTTTTACCAATATCATGTACGTCGCCTTTTACGGTTGCCAATAAAATTTTAGCAGCACCGGCTGTTTCTTCATTCACCGTTCCGGCAGCGAGATGTGCCTGTTTACGTTCTTCTTTTTCTAATTCTATATACGGTGTTAATATGGCCACACTCTTCTTCATCACTCTTGCACTCTTTACCACCTGCGGTAAAAACATTTTACCTGCGCCAAACAAATCACCTACTACATTCATTCCATCCATCAGCGGACCTTCAATAACATCTAATGGCTTGGGATATTTTTGTCTTGCTTCTTCTGTATCCGCATCAATATATTCAGTAATACCATTGACTAATGCATGTTTTAATCTTTCTTCCACCGGTGTATTTCTCCATGCTTCATCTTTTACTTCTGCTTTGCCTTTTGCTTTTACTGTTTCTGCAAAAGCTATCAGTTTTTCTGTGGCTTCGTTATTATCATTATTGCGGTTGAGAATAACATCTTCGCACAACTGTCTTAATTCCGGTTCTATTTCATCATATACTACTAACTGACCGGCATTCACAATACCCATATCCATACCAGCTTTGATAGCATAGTATAAGAATACAGAGTGCATCGCTTCTCTCACATGGTCATTACCACGGAATGAAAACGAAAGATTGGAAACACCACCACTGATTTTAGTAAGCGGCATTTTTTGTTTAATGATTTTAGTAGCCTCAATAAAATCAACTGCATAATTGTTGTGTTCTTCCAGCCCGGTAGCTACTGCAAATATGTTTGGGTCGAAAATAATATCCTGCGGATCGTAACCAACTTTCTCCGTAAGAATTTTATAAGCTTTCTCACATATGTCCACTCGTCTTTGCAAGGTATCGGCTTGTCCTTTTTCATCAAAGGCCATTACCACCACCGCCGCACCATACATATTGCATATCTCAGCCTGATGAATGAATTTCTCTTCTCCTTCTTTCATGGAGATAGAGTTGACAATACATTTTCCCTGTACACATTTTAAACCAGCTTCAATAATTTCAAACTTGGAGGAATCAATCATCACCGGAATTTTGGCAATATCCGGTTCGCTTTGCAATAAGTTTAAGAAAGTGGTCATTGCCTGCACACCATCCAGCAAGGCATCATCCATGTTTACATCGATTACCTGTGCTCCACTTTCCACTTGTTGTCTTGCCACACTTAATGCTTCCTCATATTTGTTCTCTTTAATGAGACGGGCGAATTTTTTAGAACCGGTTACGTTTGTTCTTTCACCAATGTTGACGAAGTTCGTATCCGGACGAACGACCAATGGTTCTAATCCGCTGAATCTTGAATATGGTTTGATAGTACTCATTTTATTTATTTAACCACAAAGGGCACAAAGAATTACACAAGGTTCACAAGGAGCCATTGATTACTCTTTTAACCCCATCTTTAAAAAGCAGTGTATTAAAATTTATTAATAAGCCAAGTTTGCAATTTGATAATTTCAGGTAGGTAAGCACCTGGGCAAGATGAATATCATTTAATGCTTCTACTGATTTTACTTGAACAATTAATTTGTTTTCTATCATTAAGTCAACCCTGTAACCTACTTCTAATTTTACCTCTTCATAAATCAATGGCAAACCTTTCTGTTTTTCAACCAACAATCCTAATTTAGCCAACTCATAATAAAGACATTCCTCATAAGCACTTTCCAGCAAACCCGGCCCTAAAGCTTTATGAACTTTAAGGCCCGCGTCAAATACCATCTTTGCTAATTCGTTTTCAGTCATCTTGTGTCCTTTGTGAAAACCTTTGTGTTCCTTGCGGTTAAACAACAGCTTCAACTACAGGTAGCGGCCTGGGCTTAATATTCTTAACATGCTCTGCAATATGTTTAATATGATCGGGAGTAGTGCCACAACAACCACCTACAATATTAACCCAGCCTTCTTTGGCCCAATCTTCTAAATAGTGACCGGTGTCTTCTGGCCTTTCATCATATTCACCCATGGCATTAGGTAAACCGGCATTGGGATATGCTGATACATAACAGGAAGCAATTTGTGATAACTCCTCAATATGCGGACGCATTTCTTTTGCACCCAACGCACAATTCAATCCCACACTCAATGGATGCGCATGCATAACAGAAGTATAAAATGCTTCCAATGTTTGTCCGCTTAAGGTACGACCGGATGCGTCCGTGATAGTACCGGAGATGGAAATAGGTAATGCAGGCTGGCCAGTATCTTTAAAATATTTTTTAATAGCAAAGATGGCAGCTTTTGCATTGAGTGTATCAAAGATGGTTTCAATTAATAAAATATCTACACCACCATCCACCAATCCTCTTACCTGCTCATAATAAGCAGCTACTACTTCGTCAAATGTTACGGCACGATAGCCAGGATTGTTTACATCGGGTGATAAACTTAATGTTTTGTTTAACGGACCAATGGCACCGGCAATCCAGGCAGTTTTGCCGGATTGATGGATAGCTTCTTTAGCGCATTTTACTGCAGCCACATTTAATTCATAAGCCAGCGATTGCATTTCGTAATCGGCCATGGCAATGGCGGTGCTGCTAAAAGTATTGGTCTCAATAATATCTGCGCCGGCATCCAAATATTGTTTGTGAATGGCCGTGATGATTTGAGGTTGAGTAATATTGAGCAAATCATTATTGCCTTTTACATCGCAATGCCAGTTTTTAAAAAGTTCTCCACGATAATCTGCTTCAGCGAGTTTATACTGCTGAATCATGGTGCCCATCGCACCGTCAATGATGAGAATGCGTTTTTCCAGTTCTTTCCTGATATCGTTCATCTGCTGCGAGATTTGAGCTATGAGCTGTGAGTTACTGTTGAGTAGCGATACAAACGTAGAAGTGTGCGACGCAACAGCAGCATAATAACAGCACAATAGCTGGTTACAAAATAAATCAACACTGAACTATAAACGGCGGGAAACTATGAGGGAGTTTCTTTGCGTTTATTAGTTCTGGTGAAGGCCGAACAATAAACAAATCCGCCTTTGAGGTGCAAATGTACTGTAAGTTTGTATTATAAACAATTTACCCGCCACCGGGCCATTGCTTGAAATCACCGCTGCTTTCGGTGCTTACGATGGTTTCAATTTTACAGGGTGGGTTGAGTTTTATCAGCTTTTATAAAGCTGGTAGTCGCAATCCACTTTTACCTGTACAGACTCGGCTACCTTCTTACTTACAAAAGAGGGAACGCTTACATTGTAATCTTTAAGTATCACCGTAAAAGTTGCTTTACTATTTACTTTTTCTCCAGCCACAGTAATGGTTCCCGTAGTACTTACTTTTTTGGTAACACCATGTATGGTGAGATCACCTTCCACCGCAACAGAATAAGTACCATCTTTTTTAAAATTCACTTTACTTAAGTCGGTTATTTTTCCTTTAAAAGTTGATTTGGGATAAGTATCACTATCCATATAGTCTTTGTCGTTAAAGTGCTGCTGCATGGAAGCTTTCTTAAATTCAAAACCTTTTATCAGCATTTGGAATTCCATTTCCCCGGTTTGTGCATTGATCTTACTGGCAACTGCACTGTTCTTTGCATCAATATTTTCCAGTGGGGTGGAAGAGAAGAAAGAAACGGTTCCATTTTTTGTAAAGAAAACAGACTGCGCATGCAGTGTATTAATACCAATTGTTATAAAAGCTGACAAAATAATTCTTTTCATCACTATTATTTTTTAATTGTTGAGGGCGCCATTGTTGATTCATATTCTAAATTTAGAAATAGTGCAACTGGACAGCGGAGCAGTATTTTGGGCCATCGCAATAAAGCCGGCTGAATGAGAAACAGAACCGTAAAATTTCCCATTCAGCGCAACCGTCCGGACATCAGTATAAGTGTCCAGCTTAATACCACCCGAAGGAAATGCACCACCGTGACAGTTAATACAGCTGGATGCTAAAACCGGCACTATGGATCAACTGTAAGTAGCTGTACTGGTATCACAAGCAGCTCCATACAAAGTTCCTTCTTTGTCATAATAACAACTGCTTAAAAAATTATAGCGATTATACCGGTTAAAATATACTTCATTCCATAATTTAATTTTGTGGCGCACCAGCGTCAATCCATTTTTTAATTTGAGTTATTTCGCAATCAGATAGTTTGCTGCTGGCGTTAGGCATAGGTATATAACCGGAGGCATGGGTAATAGCGCCATACAATCTTCCATTAGTAGCAAGTGTTTTTACTGTACTGTAAAGAGTTAAATTTAAACCGCCGGATGCTGAGCTTCCGCTATGGCAACCTACACAATTGTTTTGCAATAAAGGCTGCACAAAACCAGAATAGGTAAATAAGTTAGGATCACAATTAGAAGCGCAGGCTGTGTTTTTTGCCCCTTCTTCTATCCATTTCTTAATAATATCTTTTTGTGCCTGTGTTAACGGTAATTGTCCGGGAGGAGGCATTATATTTCCGGGATCGCTTGTAACCATTACCCTGTACAGTTTGCTGTTGGACGGGCTGCCGGGAGTAATTCCTTTTTTAATGATGTTGTTATAACTATCCAACACGAGGCCTTCTACATGTGTAGCAGCATCGTGACAACCTGCTTTGGCACAATAGCTCTGGAATATGGGTAATACATCTTTAGTAAAACAAACTCCTGTACTGCCTGCAGGAATCGTATCGGGTGGTGTAGAATTTGTTGAGCCCAGGTTAACAAATGGTTCATGTTTACAGGCATAAACGCCAATCAGTAATACAAGGGTAGCGGCTAGGATTTTTTTCATGATTATTTATTATTTTATAATGGTACAACGGGTTATATAAACATCCATCATGTAACCGGTACAAAGACCTTTTAGCGTAACCGTAGAGCCGGCGGTAACTGCTGCATTCTTTTGGTCCAGGGTACAATTAATACTGTTCATCGGGTCACTGGTTTTTAATGTTACTACTGTTTGGCCTTCCTGGTTTTTAGTTACTTCTTTTATTTCGCCACTTACAGCAATAACCTTACCAATGTACTTTTTGTTCGCCTCCGCTTCTGATTTATTATAGTCATTAAGCAGTGTAACTGCATTAATGTTTATTGCTTTTGCCTCAGCATAACTTTCAGGGCCGTCATTGTACCGGTGGTAACCAACGTAACCAATGGCGGCTGCCCCGGCTACTACAATAATCAGCACTATCTTCTTCCATAATTTCATAATGCAAATGCAGAAACTTAAGCCACTATATACCTGTACAAAACAATAAAAGGGCCAAATAGTAGCCATGTAAGGAAAAAAGATACCCGAACGGGAATATTTGCGGCCTGAAAATTAGAAAAAACGGTGAAAAGAGTAACTGATTTTGATTAATTGCGGAAAAATTTTTCAGGCGATAGTAAATTTACCTGGTATTCATATAACTATCTACCGGTAAACGATTTTGAAGACTACGGGCAAGGGTGAGTTCATCCGCATATTCCAGCTCTCCGCCAAAAGCAATCCCCCGGGCAATAGTGGTGATTTTAATATTGATGTCTTTTAATTTTTTCTGGATATAATAAATGGTTGTATCGCCCTGTATAGTGGGATTGAGGGCAAAAATGAGTTCTTCTGGTTTTTCTTTTTCGATACGGTTTATCAGCGATTCAATAGCGAGTTGCTCGGGGCCAACACCGTCTAAGGGAGATATGATTCCGCCCAATACATGATAAAGACCATTGTATTGCTGAGTACTTTCAATGGCAATCACATCACGGATGTTTTCTACTACGCAAATGATCTCCTGCTTGCGGGATGTGTTAGAACAGATATTGCAGACCTCTTTGTCTGAAATATTATTACACCGGCTGCAAAATTTTATTCCGGCCCGCATTTTAGCGATCGTTTCGCTGAAGAGATTTACTTCTTCCGGCGACTGTTTAATTAAATGGAGGACTAACCGTAATGCAGTTTTTTTTCCTATACCGGGCATTTTGGCAAATTCATTTACCGCATTTTCAACTAAAGTGGAAGAGAAAAACATGAGGCAAATTAACGGAATTAAAATTCTATTGTTTTAAATCAACAATATTTTCATTTTCCCAATTGGCTTTAATAGTAAGTTTTGCCGCTACCGGCACTACTTTTTCCGGTTGTTTGTGTACGCCAAAAAATTTCCCGGGATCCCAAATACCGTTCTTATTATCATCATATAAAACCCTTAATTCATAATCTCCGGGATTTACCAGTTTTTCACTCCATACAGCATCTGTTATTACAACCGATTTTACAACTTTATCCTGTAGAACAAATTGTAATACCGGGTTTTTGGATTTATCAAAATTGGTAAACTTCAGGCGTAAGCTGCCATATTCTTCCGGTTTCTTTGCAGAAAAATTCAGGGTATCAATTTTAGAAAGCTGGTAACCCATAGTATCTGCAGCAAAAGCTTTTTGTAAGATAAGCTGGTAAACCATACCTGGCTGCCATTGATACCGAAGAGTGAGTTTTTTATTTGAACTGTCTTTTATCCATTGATAACCGGTAACCGGTCTGTGCGTACTGTCGAGGAAACTGATTTTTGTTGAATCGAAATATTTTAATGGTTTAAGAAAGGTGAGCGTAAACGGTTCAATTAAACTTTGATGCCTGTTTTCAAGATTGTTAGCATAAACTAATCGCTTTTCTGTTTTCACTGTACCACTTGCCGGTTTTGGTTTTTCTTTTTCTTCAGCATATGCATATAAAGTAACAGGAGCCGTGGAATCAGTTGTTTCAATAATATTACCGGCAAACGCAAACATTTCTGTTGGTGAATCATATTGCTTGTTTCCGTTGGCATCTTTCAGGGCATACAGGGCAAATTTACCTGCCGGTAAATTGCTGAAACGGAAAGATCCGTCACCTTTTAACCTTGTATAATAAAATGGTTTTTTCTTTGCTACGGCAGAATCATCGGTATTTTTATAAAGCGTTACAATAAGTGTGGAATCTATTTTGCCATTTTCAGCCAGTATCACTTTACCGCTGAGTTCTTTGGTATCAATAGTACTGCCAGTTGAAAAAACAAATTTGTAATCTTTTAAAATATTTCCCTCGTTTATATCTTTTATAGCATTACCAAAATCAATACTGTAAGTAGTATTGGGCAGTAAAGAATCTTTAAGCCGTACCGTTAAGGTTTTTAATCTTGATTCCACCACCGGTTGCTTTGTTGGATTGGGTGAAAGGATTACATTTTCAAACGGCTTGTCTAATTCAATAAATTCATTAAACTCGATTGTTATTTTATTGCCGTTGTAGTGAAGAACTGAATCTTTTGGTGAGGACTTAACCGGCACAGGAGGTAGTGTGTCTTTATCGCCACCAGTGGGTGGTATAATATGGGCACAACTGCTTTGCAGCAGTATTTGCTGTATTAAAAAAGCGGACAGGATAAAAAAAATTAAACGCTTACTGCCAAAATAATTTCTCATAAAAGATGCGCAAACATAAGATGTTTGCTGTTATCGTTTTCTAAAGCTTTGCTTTTAAATATCAAAATCCTGTTAATCATGATTCAAGTTCTTCTTCCTCTTCTGTCAATTCGTGAAGAGCCACAGCCATTTTATTTGTTTTAACAAAATTGCACCAGTGGCAATCCTCTTTACCACAACCCACATAAAAATCGTGGTTTTGAATTTTGTCCCATACCATTTTTATCTGCTGTGTAACTGTTGTAATGTCTTCAGGTTTGATGATGATTTTTTCTTTGCGGTAATTTTTCTTTTTATCCGGTTCAATAAAATCAAATTCGGAGCTGATCACTTTCCAGTTTTTCTGCTCGTAATTATCCACTAAAATTTTATAGAATACCGCCTGCCGCCAGTAATCACCCCCATGGGGATTTTTTTCGTTGGGCGATTGCAGTTTATCCCTTGCTTTATCATAATCACCGGTTTTATAATCCACCACATTAACAGCAGTGCCATCAAATTCCAGTTTATCTAATTTACCTTTTAATGGCACACCATTCACTACTACATTGCGGATGTTTCTTTCTACCGCTACAATTTTGTTCCAGGTATTGATGTATTTATCGTAGTAGTTTGATAATACTTCTTCACCGTACTCCATTCTTCGTTCAAATTGTTCTTTGGTAAAACTTTCCCGGTGGCGGCGCATATACCAGTAAAAATCACTGATGAATTCTTGTTTAGGCGGAAAGCTTTCTTTATCCCGCATTTTTTCAAATAAACGCTGCAAAGCATAATGAACGGCTGAACCAAATTCAGTTGCTTCTGATTTACCCGATGGAACACGAATCAAATTGTTGAAATAAAAATTGAGCGGACATTTCAGGTAATTGTTGAGTGCGGTAACATTCATCACAAACTTTTCTAAAAGGCGAATTACAAATTCTTCTTCCAGTTGTGTGATTTCTGGTGCTGCAGCTTCCCCAAACTGTAATGCCTGGAAGGCCGCCATTACTTCATTATCCAGTATTACTTTTTCAACAGGTAATTCCTGCTGGTCCAGTATTTCTGCAATAAACATTGATGGCTCCAGTTCTTTGCCATCGTTTTTAAAACGGCAGTATGAAATATATAAATGTTGCTCTGCTCTTGTTAAGGCAACATAAAACAAACGGCGCAGTTCTTCATCATCTTTGGCAGCTGGCTGAGTAACAAACATCGTATCCGGTAATTTATAACCACCGCCGGGTTTTCTTTTCTTTTCCCAGAAAGAAGCGTTGCAACCAGCAAGAAATACATATTCAAATTCCAAACCTTTTGAACTATGAGCCGTCATCAGGTTTACACCTTTATCACTGCCACTTACCTGTGTTAAGGGTAATGATATTCCTTCTTTCTCCATCAACTCAATAATACCAACTAATTGCTGCAATGATAAAGTTGGGTTGCGTTTTGTTTCTTCTTTTACAAAATCAAAAAAACCGGTAAGGATTTGCAGTTGCCATATTTTATCCTCACTCTGCATAATGTGTGATAATACACCTGCATCACGGATAATGTTTTCAATCAGCGTTTGTATGGTTACATTGGAAACATCACCCACCAGTTTTTCAATTATGTTACCGGCTTTTATAAGTCCGTCATTTGTTTTGGGAGAGAAGAGGTCTTTGGGTAAAGCATTGACCTTATCATACAATAATTTCCGAAGCGATGTTTTTTCGTCACTGAATCTTTTCTCCGCTGCTTCCACACTGAGCCTGGCAATTTCAATGGGTGGAATATGAAACCAGTCGAAGTGCAAAATCTCAAAAAGCATTTCATCTCCACCGTATGGAATATCATGTTCGGCAGCGAGGTATTTTATGAGTAAAATAATTTTTTGTGCCAACGGCAATTCAAGGATATTTAAACTTCGTTTGCTGTACACCGGTACATTGCGCAGTTTGAAATAACTGGTTAACTCCTCACCATATTTATTTTCTTTATAAATGATTCCAATGCTGCCGGGCTTTATTCCCTGCGCTAATAATTTTTGTACGGTGATGGTGATGTCCATCATCTCCTGCCGCTGTGTTTCGTATTCTTTAATAACCGGTGTGTGCAGGAGATGACGTATCTTTTTATTGCTTGATTTTAATTCTTTGGTCAGTCCGGGCAATTTTTTAACCAGTCTTTCATTATTGATATCAATTAATGATTTTGAAACATCTAATATTGGCTGGGTGGAGCGATAGTTGTTTGTAAGTACCACCGTCAGTAAATCCTGTTGATACTTATCAGCAAAGAGCTCCATGTTTTCAATATTTGCCCCCTGGAAACGATAGATGCTCTGGTCATCATCTCCCACCACAAATACATTGGGTTTTTCCCAGTAATTGATGAGCAGTTCCACTATTTTATTTTGTGTGCCGCTGGTGTCCTGAAACTCATCTACCAAAATGTATAAGAATTGCTCCTGGTAACGTTGCAATAAACTCTTGTTTTCTTCAAAGGCTTTAATGACCCAGTTGATCATGTCATCAAAATCGTAACGGTTGCGGTTGCGCATAAGTTGCTGGAAGCGGTTGAACTCATTTACAGCGGCCCGCAGTTTTTCCATCCGTTCTTTTTCTTCTTCAATTTTATCCTTTTTAACATCACCGGCATTAAACTCTTTGTATTTTCTTTTATAAATAAATTCATCCCTGTTTGGCAGGTCAGCAAGGTATTCATCAATTTTCCGGTTAATAAAATCAGGTGTCCATCCTTCCCTTTTCATATTGCTGAAAAGTGATTGAAGGTTATTGATTTCAAAATAAACATCACCACGGTAACGTTTGAGCGGATGATTTTTAGGAAACGAATCAATAAGTTCTTTAAAGAGTTCTATTCGTTCCAAATCTGAAACCGGGTCAAGCGCTGTTTTTTCAAATAAGGAAAGATTTTCCTGAATTACATCATTACAAAAAGCATGAAAAGTATAGATGTTTACTTTATATGCTTCTGCCCCAATGAAAGAAAGCAATCGTTTACGCATAGCCACTACACCTGCGTCTGTATAAGTGAGGCATAATATATTCTCCGGCTGCGTATCTGTATCTAATAATATTTTTCCAATTCTTGCACTTAAAATTTGTGTCTTGCCTGTGCCTGGTCCGGCAATCACCATCACCGGGCCTTCGATAGTATCAACGGCCCGCCGCTGCTGCTCGTTTAGGTTATTATAATCAGCTTTAAATTTTTCCAGTAATTTTTCATTCAACGCCATGTTTCAAAGTTAGGTTTTGCAGGGGAGAAATGGACTGGTTACAACAATATGCGTTTAGTTTTGTTAGTAGGCTATGTCCAGAGTTTATGTATTAAAAACGGTGCAAAAAATACCGGCAGAGATGGAAGTGGTATGGAAGTTTTTTTCCCGGCCGGGAAATTTACAAACCATCACTCCAAAGGAGATGAACTTTATTATTACCAGCCCTTTTTTAACCGAAGCTGCTTATCCCGGTGAAATCATTACCTATAAAGTGAGCCCGGTATGGAATATTCCCATACGATGGGTTACCGAAATAACCCAGGTAAAACATCACGAATACTTTGTGGATGAACAGCGTTTTGGACCTTATGCTATGTGGCATCACGAACATCATTTTAAAAGTATTGATGGTGGTGTGGAGATGACAGATATGGTTAGTTATAAAATGCCGTATTGGTTTATTGGTGATATAGCCAATACATTATTTGTACGCAATAAATTAAAAAATATTTTTACTTACCGTTATCACCAGATTGAAAACCTCTTTGGTAGGTGGAAAGATGGTGAATTAAAACAAGTGTTTTTTTATTAATGTTTTCTATCTTCAATGGAAGTTCCCGTTTTTATCGTCCAGTATTATTGGCCGGTGGTTTTAGTAACTACCGGTTTTTTTAGGTAGTAACGCTTATTTTATACTAATTAAGGTCAAAAAATTACCAGTTTGTGGTATTGTTTGGTTATAATCCGTCCAATACATTTGTAATCATAAAAATGGTAATTATAGTTACAAAATAATTTTACCGTGCCATTAGACCCCACAGCTTCAGTCGGCCGTTGCTACTTACAGGTAAACAAAACATTAAATCATTATCTTCTTAGTCATAAGTCTGGCGTATTACCGCCAGGCTTTTTTTTACCCGGGTATGCGGGTAATATACTTTTCCATCTGTTTAATCTGGTCTACCAATTGAGGGGTGGTGGGTTTTAAGGCTTTTGTTTTGCGAAAGAAATCTTTGGCTGCCCTGAATTCTCTTTTATTCATATAAATCTGGCACATTTGGAAGTATGCCATCGCCTGTCCTTCTTTATCGGGTATGCCGGCACGAATGGCCTGACGGATGTAGTTTTCGCCGGATTTCCAATCGCCTTTTTGCAGGGCCAGCATGCCCAGTTGTAATTTGTTAGCACCTTCAGCATCCTTCATCATGGTACCACCCAGGTCAAGACTTTTCTTTAAATGCTTTTCGGCTTCATCGGTATTTTGACTAACCATTGCCAACTGACCTTTTACTGCATAATAAGCGGAACGAACGGGTTTGATGAGCAGGCCGGGAAACCATATTGAATCCAGCACTTTTCGGGCACCATCAAAATCCCCTTCTTCAATATATACCTGTATCAACCGCAAAGGACCTATTAAGAAGTGGCCCACAATACAGATTACGGCAATAAAGTATAATATAAAAGAAGGCCAGAAACCTGCATAAAAATTCACGGCAATAGCCCCTGCAAGGGCAACCAAACCTATCCACAAACGGTATTTAATAAAAGTATTCAGCCACTTCATACTACATAAAAATTAGGAGTGCAAAGATAAGGTTTGCCCTAAGGAATTAGGAATTGATAATTAGTAAATTATTGTCCGTTATTTTTTGGCATCGTTGATCTCGATCCAGTAACCGTCGGGGTCGGTGAAGTAGATCTGTTTTACCCCATCCACTCTATTGGTAACAGCTTGTTTTTCGCCCAGCCAGTTTTCGTAAGCAATATGGTTTTGATCGAGTATTTTAATAAACTCAGGAACAGAGGGAACAGAAAAACAGAGATGACTGTTTTTATCATGTATTGTTACTGCGGAAGCCCCGGAAATAACATGCAAATGAGCATTAGTGCCAATGGCAAACCAGGTGTGCCTGCCATCATGAAAGGGTTCGGGTATGGTGTCTAATCCTATTATATCCCGGTAAAAGCCGGTACTTTTTTTCAAATCCACTACATATACAGCAATGTGATTGATAACAGCTTTGGTTTTGGAAGACTGGGCCCTTACAGTAAAGGACAGCATTATACAAATAGCCGTTGTTACAACGAATGATCTTTTCATAATGAATAATTAATACGGGAAGATAAAATTAATAGTGCAGATAGTTAGAAAAGGATTTGACAGAAACTGTTATTTTTGCCGCCCATTGGCCCCGTAATTCAATACCCGCCCGGCACGGGGCAGTTGGATGGGGATAGAATATCCTGCAGGCAAAGTGGCCCGATAGTTCAATGGATAGAATAGGAGTTTCCTAAACTCTAGATACAAGTTCGATTCTTGTTCGGGCTACTTTGCTGGTTGCGGGACTTAAATTTAGAAACAGTTTCGATTTATACCGGGACCACAGGTGTGTCGCTTAGAGGCAATAAGTGACAGAAATACCCGCTTATCACTCTTTTTTTCTGAAAATGCTTCTTAAATCATTCAAAAAGTTCAGCTCGAATATTCTTTTTATTTGTACCTTATCAACATGCTGACTGCAGAGGAAAGAACCATATTGGACGACTATAAAAAAGCATTCCAACAATATCGCAGGAATAAAAATATTGTTGATCTTGATGCGAAACTGGTTAAGCGATTAAACTTCTTTTTAGTCAGGGTAGAAGATACATTACCTCATTTACAATTCAGTATTCCCCCACACCGGCAATCACAATTTATTATTGCCTTCTTTACCAGGGGGAAGGGTGAAATAACTATTGGCAACGTTAAAGTTCAGGTAACTGACAGGACGCTTATATTTATTCCCGGTCAAACTATCAATTCGGCCAAACATAGTAGCGACACCCGCGGATATTTTTTGATCGCCAACCTTAACTTTTTTCTTAGTGAAACATTTCCCAGCCAACATCTCAAACACTTAAACCTGTTCCGTTCAGAGCTGATGCCTTACGTTTATACGGGTGCCCGGCAGGGAAAAAACCTTGATAAGATATTTGAAGCTATACTTGATGAAAAACATCATGAACGGCTGAATAAAAATGAAATGATAACACTGAAGATCCTTGAATTACTGATCGTTTGTGAAAGATTTTTCAAAAAAGGCGAAAAGACTGCTACAAGTTTACTGCCGCTTCCGGTAATTGAATATATCAACCTGATTCAACGATTTTATAAAGAGCAACATGCTGTATCATTCTATGCGGATAAACTTCATTTGCACCCTAACCGGCTGAATGCACTTAGCAAACGACACCTGTTGCAACCGGCAAAAGCAACGATTGATCTGAAATTAATAACAGAAGCTAAATCATTGCTTGCAAATACAACGCTCTCAGTAAAAGAAGTTGCGTATGAACTGGGCTTTCAGTCCTCCTCACACTTTTTCCGCTTTTTTAAAAGACATACCGGCAACTCTCCTGTACAGTACCGGCAACTTCATTTGAATTTGTAGTGAGATTAGTTGAAAAAGATACTCCCGGCCACCTCCTGTTTAAGGAAATTTGCGGAACGGAAATCAACTTATACATCCTGAAAACCGTAACAGCTATCCATACGCTGTGAAATCTTTTGATATTATCTCAAAAGATCCGGGAGAAATTAATAACAATAACAGTAACACAAAACTGCCTCTGTTTCCAAAACGGGGTGACGCAATATTGAAGCATGAGGTTAAAAATTTTAGATCTTATTCCATTAAGTAAACTGCTCTTTGCAAGTTATTGCGGCCTATTAATTTTTATTGGGCTTGTACGATTTTGGGAATATAACCAAACCCGTGAAGCGGCCGGAAAAGTAAATACGATCTCAAATATTTCGAATCGAAAATTGCAACTTCTGCTGAGTATAATTCAAAATTATAACAGAAATGAGAAATTGGTATTTGAGACGATTCATATAAATGATAATAACTATAATTCATCGAAAGCTGCCGGTACCATTCCGGCTATCTATGACAATAAGGATAACTTTATTGCTTATAAAAAATTAATCGAGACAGGTTTTGAGCGGACATCTTTTAATAAACTGCTGGCTTATGACAGTATCACCAGGCAAGTAAATGATTCAATTATCCGGTTTGCTGCCGGGGGAAATGTTCAGAATGAAAAATTACAACAGCTTATCCGGCAGAAGGCAAACATTCATGCAGATTTTGATGCTTCAAGCCACCAACTTTTGGAGATGGTAAGCAGTGTATCCGCAACGAAAATTTCGGAAATCAACGATTATCTTCAAAAGTTGGCAAGACGAAAAGAGTTGAGCTCATATGTTGTTATTTTTCTCTTGCTTGTATTAGGTTTGAGTATTGGCAATACACTGAGAAAACTAAAGAGAACGGAAAACAAATACCGGCTTTTATTTGAATTGAGCCCCTTGCCCAATTTTATTGTTGACTCAAAAACCTTCAGGTATCTTAAAGTAAATGATGCAGCAGTGAAACTATATGGATATAACAGAAAGGAATTTTTAAATATTAGAGCGTTTGAACTTCGTGGGATAACAAACAAAGAGCAACAAGAGAAATTGAAAGCAGAATGGAAACATCTTATTGAAGCAGGAAACCAGTACACCATTAAAGCCCGCCATTATAAGAAGAATGGTGAAATACTGGATGTGGAAGTAAATGCAAAGGCCATTTTTCTGGATCGCAAAGTGTTTTTTCTGACTATAAATGATATTACAGAAAAGGAAAAACTGGATAAGAAAATCACTAAAGCTATTATCAAAACCCAGGAAGACGAACGCCAGAAGCTGGGTGCAGAGTTACATGATAATATAGGTCAACTGCTGGTCAGTACACAATTGTTTCTGAGTATGAGCATAAAGGCTGATCACAATGAAAAAGAAAAATATCTTGCCGAAACGAGGAAATATCTTGAGATGGCAGTAGCGGAGACCAGGAATATTTCACACAGGATATATCCCGGATTTCTTGATGAACTATCATTACCTGAAGCGATCAGCAATTTATTGTATGAAATAAATCCCGATGGGAGTATGCAGGTTAGTTTTGAATACGACAGCTGTTTATTGACGGAATTCATCAGCCCTGATGTGAAGCTGAATATTTACCGGATATCACAGGAACAATTGAAAAATATCCAGAAATATTCCAAAGCAGGAGAAGTTGGAATCGAACTGAGAATAATGAACAACTTAATTCATCTGAAAATAACCGACAATGGGATTGGCTTCGATGTAAACAAAATAAAACCAGGAATCGGGTTGTTGCATATGAAAAAAAGAGCAGAACTTTTTTCCGGACGACTACTTATTGATGCTGCGCCAAACAAGGGATGCAGTATTACCGTAGAAATTCCTTTATCAATTCACAAAGTTGCCTGAAATTAACCGGTTGCTTTATTCCAATATTTTTAACCGACTAATTGACCAAACTTGCCGAAGTAGCAACCTTTCTCTATCTCTTTTACCGTTTCATCTTTGTATTACAATAAATACAAGAAATGGAAACAATTATCATCAAAGCTATATTGGCAGTAATATTTGGTTTAGCTGTTTTTGTAAAAATGACAGGCAAAACCAAACCGGTTTTTGAACAAGCGGGTTACACAACAGGAGTAATGTATGCCACAGGTTTTGCAGAATTAATTCTGGCTGTTGCGCTGTTTACTAAATATGATATGTTGGCAACAATCGGCCTGGTTGTTGTAATGGGTGGCGCTTTGTTTACGTTGATCAAATTAAAAGAGAAGCCCTCGCATTATATCCTCCCAATTGTCACCATTATTCTATTACTGGTATTGCTGGGGCTTCAACTCTCAAAGTTTGGCACTCTTCCAGGTTAAGTTGCTCAGGCCGTTTGCAGCATGGTATAATTTGAATAACTTTCGGATATGCCACGCAAAACCAGCAAAACATTTACTTATAAGCATTCAGATTTTTTGTCTGGTCCGGATTTTAATACCAACACCAGTGTGCCGGGGTTTTCTGTTCGATACAATCAACCTTTTTACGAAAACGATCTTTTTAAATTTCATTTCCGCTCCGATTTCTTAACTGTTTTTCTTATAGTGAAAGGTGAGCTTACGTTTACATTAAACCTGGAAGAATATGCAGCAAATGAAAACAGTCTTCTCATTATTGCACCTGCTGCAATAAAAAAAATTGAAATTGTTTCAAAAGATACAATTGTTTCAGGCGTCAACTTTACTATTAATTTTCTTACTGCCATAGGGATGCCGAAGAATGCTGTTGAATTACTGGATTATTTCTCCACTCAGTTTTCACCACACTGGAAGCTTGAAAAAAAAGATGCCGGAACTGTTCAGTTGCTCATCAAACAACTAAACGAAAAACTCTCTTCAATGAATGAGCATCCTTATGGAAAAGAACTCCTGTACCATACCTTCTATATTTATTTATATGAAGTGTACGGCCTGAGTAAGAAATATGCCGTACCATTCCATCATCATATCACAAGAAAAGAAAACCTGGTCAGGAATTTTACACAGTTAGTGCAAAAACAATTCAAAGAACAGCGCAATGTACAGGCTTATGCAGACCAGCTCAATATCACTGCCAAATATCTTACTGAAACTGTAAAAGAGATCACCGGTAAAACAGCTGGTGAAATAATTGATGATTTTGTTTTGCTTGAAGCAAAATTACTTTTAGATAATCCAACCTTAAGCATTGCGGAAATAGCTGATGAACTTCACTTCAGCGATCAATCATTCTTTGGCAAATATTTTAAAAGACATACCGGTCTGTCGCCAAAAGAATATCGTCAAACATAGCAGTATTTCCGGGACTCACCCGGGAATTGATTTCCCAGTCTCTATTAACCGACTAATTGACCAAACTTGCCGATTTGCAAACCTTCTTACAGGAGCATATTCGTTTCACCTTTGTGTTATGAAATGATTATGAAGGACAAGACGAACGATATAATTGAAAAAGCTACAGCACTCTTCAGGCAGAATGGATTGCACTCAGTGTCGATGGACAACATTGCTTCATATGCCGGTATTTCAAAAAAAACATTATATGAGCATTTTCAAAGCAAGGAGATGCTGGTAAACATGGTAGTGGATAAAATAATATCAAAGACAAGCAATTATCTTTTTTTGTGCCCGGACATTTCTCCCAATGCAATCATAGAGATAGAGAATTTTTCTTCCTATTTGAATAACATCCTTGGGATATTAACTCCGGCATTTGTCAGGAGCCTGAAGAAATATTATCCCGATGCTTATTTGCAGTTGGGTGTTTTCAGGGATAATTCAATAATACCTTTTATCGAACGCTGCTTGCAACGTGGAATAGCAGAGGAAATTTTCAGGCCTGATATAGATAAAGCAAATGTTGGGTGGCTTTATTGCTGGCAAATTCAAAGTGCATTGGGAAGTGATATCGCCCAGGCAGATATACACAAGATCATTGAAAAAACAAATATGCTCTTTTTGCATAGTATTCTTAATACAAAAGGGGTAAAGTTGCTGAATATGAAGAAAGAAAAAGAAAATATAAAACAGGATAACTAAGATTGTTTACCTGATTTATTTATAAACGGGATAACAGTCATTGATTCCCGGTTCTGCCCAGTTATAGTTTTATTCGTCTCCCTCTGAAATAAATAAAATTCTTTCTGAAAAGATTTTTCACTATAAAAACAATAAAATATGAACAAGATGTTAATTGCGGTTTTTGAAACCGAACAAAAAGCTTACGAAGGCCTCACCGCTCTAAAAAGCTTACACGCAAACGGGGATATAACCCTCTATGCAAATGCAGTAATTCATAAAGACCAGAATGGTAAAATCCTGGTATTGAATAGATCCGATGAAGGTCCTGTTGGTACCGGCGTTGGACTTATTACGGGAAGTTTACTCGGTCTGCTGGGAGGTCCTCTTGGATTAGCTATCGGAGCTGTTACAGGTTCGATGGCGGGATTAATTTATGATGTAAACGTGGATGACGTTAATACCAGGTTTGCAGATGACGTAGCTACAGCATTAAGTAATGGAAAGACTGCCATTGTTTGTGAAATTGATGAAACCTGGGCCATACCTGTTGATACAAAAATGCAGGCGCTAAACGGAGTAGTGTTCAGACGGCTTCGTTATGAAGTGGAAGATGAACAAATTAACCGGGAAGCTGAAGCCATTTCAAATGAGTACAAACAGTTGAAAGAAGAATTCATAGAAGCCAGGGAAGCTGATAAGGCGAAGATCAAAACCTCCATCGAAAAATTGAAAAATAAAGCGCAGGTGGTCAACAATCATCTGAAAAATAAAATGGAAGAATCAAAAAATCAATTTGATGCAAAAGTGAATGCCATGAAAGATCAGATGAAAAACGCAAACGAAAAGAGAAAGGCAAAACTGCAAAAAAGGATTGATGCATTAACACAAGAGTACAATGCCAGGTCAGCTAAATTAAAACAAGCCGCAAAACTGGTTGGTGAAGCATTTGAAATTGGGAAAAAAGAAGAAGTTCCTGTAGCATAAGCACCCGGGCCATCACTGCATAACAGCGTTCTGCTATTTGGCAGAACGCTGTTTGAAAAAAATCGGCGATTGCTGATTTGAAAAAAATTATAACACTCAAAAATATTTTTATGACTCAAACAATTTTAAAAGAAATAAAGGAAGCGGTTAAATACTGGTGGCTTCTTTTATTAACCGGACTACTTTTGACTGCTGTAGGTATATGGGTTTTTGCTTCACCCGCCGCAGCTTATTTATCATTAAGCGTATTATTTGGAGCAAGTATTCTAACGATTGGCTTTTTTGAAACCGTATTTGCAATCACAGCCAGTAAGTCAATGAAAGGCTGGGGCTGGACATTAGCCAGCGGATTACTTGACATAGTAATAGGTTCTTACCTCCTGGTATATCCCACTGTTACTATGGCAATACTGCCATTTGTACTGGGTTTTTGGTTACTATTCCGTGGCTTTTCCGCTATTGGTTTTTCGTTCGATCTGAAGTCTTATGGTGATTTGAACTGGGGCTGGTTTTTATTATTGGCAATAGGAATTATCATCTTTGCTTTTATGATATTGGCAGTTCCCGCATTTGGAGTAGCAAATATTATTGCATGGACAGGGTTGTCATTCATTTTTGCCGGAGTGTTCAGAATTATACTGGCATTCAGTTTAAAGAAATGGAAAAGTGAAATAGCGTAATGCATTTTCATTGATAGTTGAATTTCAATGTAACGAAGGGAAATGCTTTTTAAAGTGCCAATCAAACTTTAATACATGAAAAATAACGACCAAAAAAACAGGGAGTTCAACAGGTTTTCTGCAAAAATCACAAAATTTGCAGGAAGCTCAGCGGCGTTTATGGGTGCTATTTTTATTATTGTTATCTGGCTTTTTACAGGACCGATTTTTCATTTCTCAGATACATGGCAATTAATAATCAACACTGGTACAAACCTTATTACTTTTTTAATGGTGTTTGTTATTCAGCAAACACAAAATAAAGATACAATGGCATTGCATTTGAAACTGAATGAATTAATAGCCTGCAATAAAAAGGCCAGTAACCGGCTGATTAATATTGAAGACCTTACAGAGCAGGAACTGCAGCAATTGAAAGATTTCTACATCAAATTGGCTGCAATGACAGGTAAAGAAAATATTTTCAGTACACACTCTTTAGATGAAGCGGTATTGAATACAAAGGAAAAATTATTGGCAGGTGCGTAAAGCAATAGTATATTGAAAATACATTGAAATGAAAACAAACCAGGTAATACAAAGAGAGATTGAAGAGAAATGGAGTGTTATTCCGCATGTTAACACCGCTATTCACAAAGCGTATGCAGTTTTGCCGCCTGGCAACTGGCAGCGTTTCGATCCATTTTTATTAATGGCAGAAGACTATATGAAGAAAGGAGCATTTGATTATCATCCACACCGTGGAATGGAGACAGTTACTTACATCATTAATGGAGAGCTTCATCATAAAGACAATATGGGTCATAATGGTTTTTTGAGAAATGGAGATGTGCAATGGATGAGTGCCGGAAAAGGACTTTTGCATGTAGAAGAAGGACCTGAAAATGAATTTGTGCACCTGTTACAGTTGTGGGTAAATCTTCCCGCCAATAAAAAGATGACAGTGCCACGTTACCAGGATATTTTGTGGAAAGACAACCCGGTTCGTAATGAAGAGGGTATTATGTACAGGGTTATTTCGGGTTCATCAGGAAATATCACGTCCGCAACTAAAAATTATGTTCCGGTAACGATGGTAGAAATTACTGCAAAAGCGGGTCATATAGCAAAGCAGGATTTTGAAGAAGATTATAATGGCTTTATTTATGTTCTGGGAGGATCCGGAATATTTGGAGCAAATAAAGTAGCAGCGGGCAAACGGGAAGTGTTGTGGATGAAACCATCGGTTGAAAACAAAAGTGAAATTGTTATTGAAGCAAAGACTGATCTGAAAGTTTTGGTGATTGCCGGCAAGCCATTGAGAGAACCGGTGGTGGCTGCAGGGCCATTTGTGATGAATACAGATGAACAAATAAAACAAGCGTATAGTGATTTAAGAACGGGAGTGTTTGGGAAGTGGGTTAGTTAAAATCAATTTCAAAAATATGCTGAAGAAATATTTCGTTCTTTCAGGAGGTGGCTGCAGGGGATTTGCTCATTTAGGTGTTGTAAAAGCTTTGAATGAACATGGTATTTTTCCAAAAGAAATTGCTGGTGCAAGTGCCGGTGCATTAGCCGGTGCTTTTTTAGCAAATGGTTTTACACCAGACGAAATCAAAGAAATGGTCCTTAAGAAACTGAAATCAAAAATATTTGCCTGGAATGGTTTGAAAAGCGGA
Organism: Sphingobacteriales bacterium; assembly: GCA_003963365.1. Taxonomy (GTDB): domain Bacteria; phylum Bacteroidota; class Bacteroidia; order Chitinophagales; family Chitinophagaceae; genus AWTP1-9. Next base: position 191,118 of record RXJG01000005.1, on the reverse strand, counting down.
TTGGCTTCAATGAAATATATCAGGGGATTTGTGTTAAATAATTTGCGATATACAAAATTTGAGGATTTGCCTATACCTTTTTACGCAACAGCAACTAATTTTGAAACCGGACGACAATACATATTCAGCAAGGGAAATATTATTGATGCACTTATTGCCTCCTGTTCAGTTCCTGTTTTGTTTCCTCCTGTAGTTATAAATGGCACTCCCTATGTGGATGGGGGCTTGTCAAATAATTTACCTGTTGATCCCTTTAATAACAGAAAGCAAGATGTCATAAGCGTTCATGTAAATCCGCTTAAGAAACAATTTAATTCCAAAGAAAAATTTATAGAAACTATAGACAGGACATTGAGTTTAAGTTTTAAGGAGATGGTTGGCAGGTCTTCAGAAGGATGCTTTTTATTTGTTGAACCTCCAGGGTTAAATAAATTTTCCTTATTCGATACGCATAGATTACCTGATATATTTGAGACAGGTTATCAATTTACAAAGGAGCTATTACAAAAATCGAGCTTTTAGTGCAGCTAAAATATATGGATTTAATAAAATACTCTTACACGTTACTGAAAGTCTAAATTGTTTTGACGACATATTAAAGAGCCATTCTTCACCATTTGCCAGTAATATATTCCTCCTTACCGGAAGAACAAATAATCTGAATAAAAGAATTTATCTAACTTTCGTACATGGAATCAAGAGATTTAATATTTGAAAAATCAGCTGTTTTATTAAAGGAACTGCAATTAGATGTTATTAAAGAAGACCGTAACCGTCCCTGGGGTGGTTTTTATGTAATTGATGAATCGCAGGCGGCACAGTTTGCCAAACAATTTTTTCCGGAAGAAGATTTTGAAAGTTTGAAAATATCGGATAAGCTCAGTCCAAAAATTTTAATGGTGGCTCCCAACAAAAGACTGAGCTGGCAATACCATCATCGCCGGGCGGAGATATGGCGGTGTATTGATGGGGAAGTGGCAGTTGCTACCAGCGATACAGATGAGGAAACGGATAAACGTATTTTAAAGCCGGGTGATAAAATAAAACTGAAACAGGGAAAACGTCACCGCCTGATTGGTTTGAATGGCTGGGGTGTTGTTGCGGAGATATGGCAACATACCGATGCGGCAAATCCTTCTGATGAAGAGGATATCGTTCGCCTGCAGGATGATTTTGGCAGGTAAGTTTTTTCCTTAATACTGCAGTAAATAAATTCTTTGCTCAGGAATAATGCAAGTGATGGGTTTCCTGATTTAAATGTCACTTATATAAAAAGTAAATTGAATTATGGCAGGCAGGCCTTCGCATAAAATGTATTTTATCGCCATTGTTTGCCCTGATGCCATTAATGAAAAAGTATTACAGTGTAAACTTTGGATGCAACAGCAGTTTGGTTGTAAAGCAGCTTTAAAATCACCGGCGCATATTACTCTGGTTGCCCCATTTTATTTTGACATAACAAGAGAACCGGAATTAATAATCGCCCTTAAAAATTTTGAACACAACCATTTGCCACTGCCGGTTCAATTAAAAGAGTTTGCTCATTTTGGTAAAAGAGTAATTTTTATTCAGCTAAATGAGAATAAAGAACTGGGTTTATTACACCTTCGTATTAATAATTATTTTAACCTGCTGTTTCCCGGTGCTATAAAAAAAGAGAGCCGCCCGTTTCACCCGCATGTAACAATTGCCAACCGGGATGTTAAGCCTTCAGCCTTTGAAAAAGCATGGGAATATTTTTCAAAAAGAAAGTTTGAAGAGTCTTTTACGTCCAATACCATTTCGCTGCTGAAGCTGGTTGATGATAAATGGCATGTTATTGCACAAAAATATTGGCCGTAACTTTTCAACAGTAACAAAGCGATTGTAACTTTAATCAAAATCTACTGTGATGAGAACGAAAACTTTTTTTTGTATAATTATTACTGTCATTATTTCTTATCCTGTGCTGGCATGGGGGCCAACCGGTCACCGGGTAGTGGGGCAAATTGCCGACAGCTATCTCACCCCTAAAGCCAAAGCAGCTTTACATAAAATTCTCGGTAATGAATCGGTAGCCATCTCCAGTAACTGGGCTGATTTTATTAAATCGGATTCTACCATGAATTATTTAAGTCCGTGGCATTATATCAATATACCGGCAGGTATGAGCTATGCTGATTTTACCACGTATCTTAAAAACGATACGGCAACGGATGCTTATACCCGGCTCAATTTTTTAATAAAAGAATTAAAAAAGAAAAACCTGTCGGCAGATAAAAAGAAGATGTATCTGCGATTGCTGATTCATATTACCGGTGATATACACCAACCGATGCATGTAAGCCGGGCAGAAGACCAGGGCGGTAATAAAATAAAAGTGCATTGGTTTAATGAAACAACCAACCTGCACAGCGTATGGGATGATAAAATAATTGAAATGCAGAAACTGAGTTATACCGAATATGTTGCTAATATTAATCATTCATCATTGGCTGAGCGGAAAACACTGCAACAGCAACCCATAGTAAAATGGTTTTATGAATCTTATCAACTGGCTGACAGCATTTACAAAGGTATTACCCAACCGGAGCAAAAACTGGGCTACCGGTACAATTTTGATAATATAGAAATCCTGAACCAGCAATTATTGAAAGGAGGAATAAGACTCGCCGGGATATTAAATGAAATTTTTAAATAATAACTCAAAGGAATATTACCGTTTATCAATTAATAAACCAGCTCACATACCTGTTTATTAAAAATTATTAGCTTTCTTAGTTGTTTATCGACTTAATTCTAAAACCAAGCGATTGTATGAAAAAATGTTTTACTGCATGTGTGCTTTCATTCCTGTTGTTGAATGCAAAAGCACAAACACCTCTTTTATTGCGTCAGCCAGCTGTGAATAATAATGGAACACTGGTGGCTTTTTCTTTCCAGGGTGATATATGGACCGTTCCGTTCACCGGCGGCAAAGCCACCCGGTTAACCATTCACGAAGGATATGAAGGTAACCCTGTTTTTAGTCCCGATGGGAAGCAGATAGCTTATTCCGGCTCCCGTTATGGCAACAATGATATTTTTGTAATGCCTGTTGAAGGAGGTGTACCCAAACGATTAACTTATCACTCTGCAGCTGATAATATTTCAAGCTGGACAGTTCAAAACAAAATTCTCTTTTCTACGAACCGGGAATTCCGTCAAATGGAAAGACCCAATGAAGTATATGCCATTAGTCCCAGCGGTGGAACAGAATCAAGAGAAATGGATGTAATGGGTTATGACCCTGTCTATTCACCCGACGGAAGATTTGTAGCTTTTGTAAAAGGAGATATTAACCCGGTAGCCCGTTATGCTTACCGTGGCAGTTCCAATCGTGATATATGGCTGTATGATACAAAGAATAAAACCTATTCAAAATTGCCAGGCTTTGAAACCAATGATATTTTACCACAATGGGGAAAGAACTATACGTTATATTTCTTAAGCAGTAATGATGGTGCCTATAATTTGTATAAACTTTCTTTAGGCAATGATGGAAAAGCGACAGGTAAGCCAGAGAAAATTACCAACTACAAAGATGAATCAATCCGTTCCTTTAGTATTTCAGCAGATGGAAGCAGCATTGTATTTGAAAAAGAAATGGATTTATACACTATGAAAACAGCTTCTGGTGAGGTAAAAAAAATAGACGTACAAATCAATGCAGATGACCGGCTTGATCCATACGAGCAAAAAACTTTTACCAATAACCTGGAAGACTATGCGGTATCTCCCAACGGAAAATTAATAGCCTTTGTAGTGCATGGTGAAATATTTATCAAAGAGGCGGATAAAGAAAAAGCAAGAAGCATTAATATAAGCGACCATGCATACCGTGATGTGCAACCGGAATGGCTTAATGATTCGGCTTTACTTTTCAGCAGCGATCGTAATGATGGCAACTTTGATATCTATCTTGTTCAATCTGCGGATACCAGTCAGCGAAATCTTTTTAAAACATTCAAACATAAATTAACAAGATTAACCAATACCAAAGAAGATGAAAGTGAGATGGTTGTTTCAGGCGATGGTAAAAAAATTGCTTATGTAAGAGGAAGAGGAACACTGGTAGTGGCAGATATTGCTGCTGATGGAAAATTGAGTAATGAAAAAATATTAAAAGATGGCTGGGCTAATCCTTCCGGTATGGCATGGAGTCCTGATAACAAGTGGCTGGCTTATTCCGTAAGCGATTTATATTATAATGAAGAAGTGTTTATACAGTCAGCAGACAATTCCTCACCTGCAGTAAACGTTTCGATGCACCCCCGCACTGATCGTTCACCGGTATGGAGTGCCGACGGAAGCAAGCTGGCCTTTATTTCTGAAAGAAGTGTGGGTCGCAGTAATGATGTATGGTTTGTTTGGTTGCGTAAAGAAGACTGGGAAAAAGATAACCAGGACTGGGCCGATATGGAAAAGCCAGCTGATAATGCAAAAGCAGGCGATAAGAAAACAACCAAACCAATTAAGATAGATTTTGAAAATATACAGAACAGAATAAAACAGGTAACTAATTTCCCCGGCGATGAAAATGATATTGCTATTTCAAAAGATGGGGAAACATTTTATTACACCACTAACAGCAGTACCGCAAAAGGCCGTGACTTGTATAGTATTAAATGGGATGGAAAAGAATTAAAGGAAATCACTAAAGGAGGAACGAATCCTGCAGCTGTTATTATGGATAAAGATGGAAAATATTTATACTACCGTAAGCAGGGAACATTGAGCCGGGTTGATGTGAAAGCTGGTACAACAGAGGGCTTGCCCTTCACTGCAAAAATGAAAATTGATTATGTAGCGGAAAGAACACAGGTGTTTGAAGAAGCATGGCGTACGATAAGAGATGGTTTTTATGATCCCAACTTCCATGGCATTAACTGGAAGAAGATGCATGATAAGTACATTGACCGCTGTGTATATGCCAGCACCACTACAGATTTTGGGGCTATGTTTAACCTGATGCTGGGTGAAATGAATTCAAGTCATATGGGTTTTACCAGTCCCGAAAGATTGGAAACACAAAAAGAAAATACGGGTTTAATTGGTGCCGAATTATTTCCTGTTGATAAAGGAATGAAGGTGAAACATGTTTTATTAAATGCACCGGCGGATAAAGCAGCCAGTAAATTAATGGAGGGTGATATTATTACTGCTGTAAATGGAGAAGCCGTAAGTAACGATGTGAATTTTTACAGTTTATTAAACGGATTAACCAATGAGAAGGTATTGCTCAATGTAACGGGTGCAGATGGTAAAGCCAGAGAAGTTACTTTGCGGTTAACAGAATCGCTCAGCGATAATTTGTATGAAGAATGGGTGCAGAACCGGAAAAAAATGGTTGATAAATTTTCGGGAGGTAAGTTGGGTTATATTCATATCCGCAGCATGGATTTCCCAAGTTTTGAAACAGTAGAAAGAGAATTTGCCGAAGCTGGTTATGGTAAAGAGGGATTGATTATAGATGTTCGTTATAACGGCGGCGGCTCTACTACCGATTACCTGATGACTATTTTAAATTACAAGCAACATGCTTATACTATTCCGAGAGGGGCCAGTGATAATTTAGAAAAAGATAAAAAGAAGTTCAGGGATTATTATCCCATCGGGGAACGGTTAGTATATGCTGCGTGGACAAAACCTTCTATCGCTTTATGTAATGAAGGAAGTTATTCCAATGCAGAAATATTTTCGCATGCCTATAAAACATTAGGCATCGGTAAACTGGTTGGTGTGCCAACCAATGGTTCAGTGATTTCAACAGGTGGCAGAAGTTTAATGGATGGTTCTTTTGTTCGCCTGCCCGGGAGAGGATGGTTTGTAAAAGCTACGGATAAGAATGAAGAGTTAGGCCCGGCTATACCTGACATCATTGTTGAAAACAAACCAGACTGGTTAGCTACCGGTACCGACGACCAGCTAAAAGCAGCCTGTGATGAATTGCTGAAAGAAATTGAAGCAAAGAAAGATAAGTAGTAACTGTTCACATAAATTACAAAAGGCCACGCATAACGGGTGGCCTTTTTTTTAAACCATAGTAATGACCACTAAGGTTTAAGAACAGGAAACGCAACACTACTCAGGAGCCTTGCCCCATTGTTTTTGCCAATGCTCTTTAAACGCAGCCTTCTCTTCTTCACTCATGTTCATAAATTTTTCTCTCAGGTGTGGAGGTGGTCCGCAATGTCTCCGTCTTCTTCCGCCACCCGGTCCCATGGAGCCAAATAATATTTTACTCAGCACCAATAATCCCATCGCCTGCCAGTAACCAATTATGCCCACGTGTAACAGTGATGGCAGAATAGCATTCCATAATAACATTACAATAGCAGTGAATCCAAACAGGGCGGCAACACCCATTATGCCAAAAAATAAAAATCTTCCGGGTCTTTTCCTTCCTTTAAAATACATCTCGTTCATTTTTTAAGTTTTTAATCGTTTAATAATTCGTTGTATAAAAATTGTAAGCGTTGGCGCAGGTGACTAACAGCATACCTTTTACGACTGATGATGGTCTTGATGTTTTCCCCGTTTTTATCAGCAATCTGCTGCAGCGTCATTCCTTCCAGTTCGTTTAAGATAAATACCTGCCGCTGATTTTCCGGTAACTCATCCAAAGCTTCTTTTAGCTGCTGCCAGAAAAGTTTTTTTAAAGCCGATGCTTCTGCATTATCATCAGCACTTAATAAAACTTCTTTAAAATGTATTTCACCTTCTTCATCTTCATACACTTCATCTTCCAGTAACGCTGTTTGTTGTTTACGGTATTTATCGGTGATTTTATTTTTTGCCACCGCATACAACCAGCCACTTACCTGTTCAATGGTTTGTGTACCCGATACATTACTGAACTGGTACCACACCTCCTGCAAAATATCTTCGGCGTCTTCATTGGTGCCTACTTTGCTGCGGATAAATTCAAATAATTTGCTACCGTAATCTTTTACTGTTTCAATAATATTTTGCTTTTTCCGTTCGCTCATGTATGTCAGTGCCTGTGCTTCCATTTATAAGGAAGACGAAGCAAATGGAAAATTACTTTAAGAAAACCGGTGAAAGGCTGATTTATCGGCAGGCTGCGGCTAATGGACGGTGTGCCGGGTAATTTTTTAATATCTCGCAGGTACCGAACTTTGCAGAAATCTTTTTTATGGCTTACGATTTTTTAGAAAGCGCCGTTAAGCAATTTGAATATTACAAACAACTGGGTGAAAAATCATTTTTGCAGGTGAGTGATGAACAATTGTTCTGGCAATACAATAAGGACAGTAATAGTATTGCCACCATCGTAAAACATTTGTGGGGCAATATGATGAGCCGCTGGACTGATTTTTTAACTACTGACGGTGAAAAAGAATGGCGTAAAAGAGATGCAGAGTTTGAAAATGATATTCAATCAAGAGAAGAAATGATGAGGATGTGGAATGAGGGATGGGAGTGTTTATTCAATGCAGTTAAACCCTTGCAGGAAGAAGATTTAGGCAAGGTGGTTTATATCCGTAACATGGGACAAACGGTTACGGAGGCTATTAACCGTCAACTGGCACATTATCCCTATCATATCGGACAGATTGTTTACATCGCCAGGATGGCTGCAAGGGAATGGAAGAGTTTGTCTATTCCCAAAGGACAATCCATTGATTATAATAAAGAAAAATTTGCCCAGCCTAAACGCAAACAGCACTTTACTGATGAATATATAGATAAGAGCAAAAAGAATGAATCCTGAATTAACTGTTGTGGTATGGAATTAATTTTAAAAAACAGCCAAAAGATAACTGTTCAACTGCTCGATAGTACTCACACACAAAAACTCTTTAATTATCTTTCTTCATTATCTGCAGAAACAAAATCAAGATTTGGTCCCCATCCGTTTGACTGGCAAACGGTGAATGAAATTTGTACCCATACAGATGATGTTTTACGATATATTGCTATTAATGAATTTACAGGCGATATAGTGGCCTATATGTTATTCAAACAGGGGATGATTTACTGGGATGAAAAGCGGTATGCAGAAAGAAAACAGCAGTTTAATTATTCCACCACCGTAACGTATGCACCTTCTGTAGCAGATGCTTATCAAAGTTCCGGCCTGGGTTCATTGATGTATCAGGAAATTGAAAAAAAATTAAAATCAAAAGGAACAGCGCATATTATTTTGTGGGGTGGTGTGCAGGCAACCAATGAAAGGGCGGTAAATTTTTATAAAAAATTTGGTTACCAGTTATACGGTTCTTTCTGGCATAATGAAAAAGAAAACCTGGATATGGTGAAGCATCTTATTTAGGCCGGTATTGGTTTGCTCTTATATTTTTTGCTGCCAGTTCAACAGTTTCTTTTACTCTTTTATCCTTTGTTTCCTGTTGCCGGGCAGTGGATATCCATTGCATTATTTGTTTGCGTACACCGGGCGGAAAGGCTTCAAAATTTTTTTTGGCAGTTTTGTTTTTATTCAGCGCTTTCTCCAGTTCAACTGGTATTTTAAATGCTTCAATATCGTCAATGGCATTCCAGCTCCCGTTTTTTTTGGCAGCTTCAATAACTGCGAGACCGGCCGGGTGCATACGCCCTTCACTAATAAGTTTATCAATTTTTGTTTTATTGATCTTACTCCAAACACTTTTAGGCTTGCGTGGGCTGAACAGTATTTTATATGTTTCTTCATCCAGCTTGTTTGGCTTGCTGTCAATCCATCCAAAGCATAAACCTTCTTCCACCGCTTCATTGTAGCTCAGCGTTCCTTTGGTGGTATTTTTCTTATACAGAACCAGCCATATACTTTCTTTTGATGTATGATTCTTCTCCAGCCATTTACGGAGGCCAGCCCTGTTTTTAGTATTTATTGTCTTTAATTCTGTTGCCATAATACTAAGCTAAAAAGAATCAGGAATTACTCCATATTTTGTAAAATGATTTTTTAATCAGCCCTGGTAATATCTTTAACTTATAAATGAAAAAATATGCGAAAAGTAATATTGCAGGTAGCCGTTAGCCTGGATGGATTTATTGAAGATGCTGAAGGAAAGTTTGACTGGTGTTTTATGGATGATGATTACGGAATGACGGAATACATGAAACGTATTGACAGTATAGTAATGGGAAGAAAAACCTATGAACTGGTTTTAACGCTCGGTGGTGAAACCATGCCCGGTTTTCCCAAAGTGAATGAATATATAGTGTCCACTACTTTATCTAAACTGGAGGGAGACAGAATTTTAGTAAACGGGAACCTTGATGATTTTATAACTGATTTAAAACAACAACCGGGAAAAGATATATGGCTTTTTGGAGGAGCATCTTTAACCACTTATTTTATGAATAATGGACATGTAGATGAAATAGAGTTGGCAGTGCATCCTATTTTACTGGGCTCAGGTAAACCATTATTTCAAAATATTGATAAAAGAATAAAGCTAACACTACTAAAATCTAAACCTTACCCAAGTGGTCTAATCATGCTGAGTTATGCCGTCAATTCCTGAAATACTGGCTAATCATAAAACCATTGGTAAGGTGGTAATAAAACTATATACCGATATTTCATAATTAACCCGCAGGTATACGGGTTTATTAAAAAAAGGGAGGAGTTATCTTTATTTCACAGGAACAGACAACCCCTCCTAGATATTTATCAATAATATTTATCAATGATTAGTAACGACCATCTTTTTTATCCATAGAGCGACCAATACCATAACCAACACCGCCACCAATAATACCACCAATTACGGCGCCTGCTGCACGGTTCCTTTTATTGATTACCGCACCTGCTATTGCACCTCCGGCTGCACCAATCACTGTTCCTTTAGCTGCTTTACTCCAGCCTTTTTTTCGGGTAGCAGTTGTGGAAGTAGTTGGAGCAGATGTTCTGTATACTGGTTTTGTTCTGTACACTACTCTTGTAGCACCGGTATTAGAAGCAGTGGTACCAGCCATCCTGTCATTCTGCATGTCCTGTTGTTTTTTCCATTCCTGGAATTGCTGAAACTCGTTATACTGTGCAGCATCTGCGGCTGATAATATTTTTGTTTCATCATTGGGTTTAGTTGCATTGTTTTTACAAGCAGTAAAAACTACCGCACTAACTAAAATGATTCCTATGGCACTAAAAATTTTTTTCATAACCTGAATTTTAGATGAACAATTAGTTTTTAAACACAGTACAGAGAGCTAAAAAAACTATGCCAGAACTTTTGGTAAATGTTAAAGCGGAAATCAATAAAAAAATAACTGCTTCAAATTCAATATTTACACAGGTATTTTTTTAACAATCACATTTATTCACATACTGAAAGGAATGAACTATTGCGAAAGCTAAATGATGGTGTTAAAAAATATTTAACGAATAGTGAGGGTATGAATAAAATCTTTTAATTCTATATTAATGTTCACCGGGGCAACTCAAACAAACGGAATGATAAATACTGAAGATGGTGGATTTTTTTTATTTGTTAACTATTTTAATTCAGTATCAATTCTTACGAATTATTGTACACTTTAATTAGGGGTTCACGGAGAACTGCTGCATTACCGGTACAGTAGAAATAAATAACTTCTGCGATAGCGTCCGGCTTTACCCAGTTATTAAAATTGCCATCGGGCATGGCTTTACGGTTTTGTGGTGTATCAATGGTGCTTGGAATTACTACGGATGTTACTACATTTTTCCCTTTCGCTTCATCATTCATTAATTCAGCCAGCCTAAAGATGAGTGATTTACTCAAACCATACGCCACCAATCCTTTGTTACCGGCTGCACTTAATCCGGGCTTTGAACCAATCAGGAATATTCTTCCACTGTTTTGCTGAAGCATATGTATAAAGGCTGGCCGGGCAATATTATAAGCGGTTTCAAAATTCAGTTTGTATTGCTTCATAATATCGGCGGCTGACGTTGTGCTAATACCGCCCATTACAAAACCACCAACGGTAAGCACAGCAACATCAATACTTTTATGTTTTTCAATAACAGCAGCAATGAATTTTGCGGCATCTTCTTCATTCATCAAATCAACTACCACTGCTTCAAATTTATTGGCAGGAAAATCCAGTTTCACCGGGTCATTGGGAATAACAGTTCCCACTACAAAATATCCTTCATCAATAAATTTTTGTACAACTGCCAGGCCCATATTACCGGAAGCCCCGGTTACGATTGCTGTTTTCATGATGATGATTTAGTGAGCGAAGGTATTTCAATTTAGCTTTCGTTGCGTCGCACACTTGTACGGTTGGTACGCTATGCTACAGATAACAAATGAAAATTTATAGGCAAATTTGTAACATGAAAGGCCAATCATTCATTGACCACCTGGTAATAACAGCCCCCGATTTAGCATCTGGCAGCGAGTATGTTTTTCAGCAATTGGGAGTAAGACCACAACCCGGCGGAGAACATGAACGAATGGGTACACATAACCGTTTGCTTAAATTAGGTGAATCAATTTATTTAGAAGTGATAGCTGTTAATCCACAATCATTACCTGTTGGCAGGCCCCGATGGTTTGAACTGGATGAATTACCTGCTGATGCAAAACCAAAACTGGCCACCTGGGTAGTGAGAACAAATGATATACAGGAAGCTGTTAAAGCAAGTCATGTTTCATTGGGAAATATAGAGCCAATGAGTCGTGGTGATTTAAACTGGCTTATCACTATTACCGAAGATGGAATAATGCTAATGGATGGTATGTTACCGATCTTGATTCAATGGCAAACAGCTTCTCATCCGGCAAGCAGGTTATTGGATAATGATTGTTTACTGCTGCAACTGGAAATACATCATCCGGAGGCAAAAATGATTGAACATTTTTTACAGTCAATTAATCTTTCCGGAAAAATTATAGTTAAGCAATCTGATGAACCAGGCCTTGCAGCTCAAATAAAAATTAAGGATAGAATTTGCTTATTGCATTGATATCAATTCATCATTAGGCGTCATTCTTTTTTCAATCTTCTTGTCTTTTGGTTTAAGTCCAAATAATATTCTTGTCAACATAAACGGACGAATAATCCAGTGATATATCAACCACAAGCTGCTAAAGCAGAGAAGAATCAATATCAAAAGCTTAAATGCTATTGGCATTGCCCATTGCACCACATAAAAACCAAAGGCCACAATTAATGTTTGATGTAAAATATAAAACGGATAAACAGCCTGGTTGGCATATTTTAAAAAACGATTACTGAAATTCAAATGTCTTTTTGCAAAACCCAGCAAAGCCATTATGAGGCACCATATATGAATGGAATTAGTGACACCATAAGTGTACAAACTGTTGTCTTCTTTTTTTGGAAAATTCATATTCCACCAATAGCTGTAAAATAATATGATGATGGAAATGATAGCAATGGAGAGATAGATAAAACGATATTTTTCACAGTTCTCCCAAAACCTGTTGTTTCGGCCAAGCACATAGCCATATATTACCAGCGTAAGAGAGAATATAAAAAGAAACCAATCATCCAACAGGCTTTGTTGCTCCGGGTATTTAAGATAAAGTGTAAAATAATAAACAATAAATGGAGCAATAAGGAAAAATGAAAAGATTGGATGAGAAAGCAATAAACTAAATTTTTCCAGTAGCTTTTTTAAGAACTTAATTTTAAAAATCCCAAAGACCGGCAGGAGTAACATAGAAAATACAAAGAGATAAACAACAAACCACATATGGCTCCATGTTAGCGTTCCATCAGGGTAAGGAACCATGTCCCAAACTGTAGGATAAAAACTACTGTATGACTGGTGAATTAATCCCTTTTGTGTTTTTTCAAAATAAACCTGTAACGGGATAGTGAAGAACATAGCAAATAATAAAGGAATAAATAGCCGTACAATTCTTTCGCCTGCAAATTTTATTATGGACCTTTTCTCCAATGAGAAATAAATCCCAACCCCGGATATGAAGAACAATAAAGGAAGTCGCCACTGGTGTAACCACCAGATGAGGCGGCTTAATGCTAAAGATTGTTCTTTATTTTTTACTTCCCACCCAAAAATTACAAAGGGCATAGCACAATGAAAAAAAATGAGCAGAAAAAAAGCTAGTACCCTGATCCAGTCGATATAATATTTCCTTTCGGTAACTATATTGTTCATGTCGTATAAAGTCGGAATGTATGTTATACGAACGGTCGACGGAATTGTTACAGGTGATAAAAAAGATTCTGCCCGAAAGATTGCAACCAGGCCCGGTGCTAATTAAGAAAGACCATTATTTATCCATACGAATAAAAGTTCCTTCATCTATTTTTCCATTGACTACTTTATATAAGGTGATACCAGAAGGCATTTTGATAATTCCCTGTTCCGATGGGCCGATAACAGCTCCGGTTTGCTCAAATCTTGTTTGTACTCCTTCCAAACTAAATTTTTGCTGGAAATGATTATGACCCGCCAATGCTAATGGATAGTTATGATTTTTAAGAATGACCAGCACCTCCTGTGCATTAGAAACAATATGCCGGAATTTGATTACACCTTTTTCTTTTTCCAATGTTTTTCCCGGGCCATCCGCTTCAAAAGGTGATATACTGATACTGCCTGAAAAAAATGGTACATGCTGAAAGGTTACGATGGGAGTGGCAGGCGACAGAAATGATACATCCTTCTTCAGCCATTCCAGTTGAAGTGAATCAATGCTGCCGTAATACCATAAATCTTCAAACTCCAAACTGTTTAAAGCTATAAAATGAACACCGCCATAATTAAAAGAATAATAATCCGGTCCAAAATAGGAACGATACATATTTTTTCCATATAAAGGATGTTGGGGGCTTACTAAAGAAAGATGCCGTTCTATACCGAATATCTCATGATTGCCGGGGACTAACCAAACCGGTTGTTTTATCTTTTGAATTTCAGTTTTAAAAAGATCATAATAACCCGTTGCTTCTTTTTCCGGAACACGAAGTGCATCTCTTACTAAATCACCGGTAATTAATAGTAAAGACGGATTAACAGAATCAACCAATGCCCTCAGGCGGTTCATTCTTTCCAAACTCTTTTCACTGACATGTGTATCGGAAGCCTGGATGAATGAAAAAGAACTGACAGGTTTGGTTTTAGTAAGGGCAAAATTGATATTATTGTTTGCTTTTTGCCAGAAACTTTTTGTTGTATATCCATCGGGCACACTAATGAAAATAAATCCATAGCCGGAATTATTGAGTTGATAAAATCCGTTGGCATCTGTTGTAACTACATTCACCTGGTCTGACACGGCTACATTCTTTATCCCTTCTTCATTACTGTCTTTAATGCCGTTTTGGTTGTTATCAACAAAAACATAACCACTTACCGTTTCAATCTTTTGGGCAAATGAGTTCGTATAAAAAATGAATAGTATTACATTTAAAATGCTTATTCTTATAAAATGATGTGTATACATGGGAAAACATTTCTAATTAGGAATAGATACGGTCAATAGCCTCTTTGTATTTCTCCATTATCACTTTCCTCTTGAGGCTGAGTTTGGGGGTAAGTTCACCAGTCTCCACACTCCAGTCTTGTGGCAGTAATTCAAATTTTTTAATCTGCTCTACGTGGTTAAAGAATTTATTAAAACTTTCAACCAGCTCTATATAGAGTTCTTTTACTTTTTCATTTTGGAGGAGTGCTTCATTGCTGGTTTCTGTAATACCATTTTTTCTTGCCCAGTCAAGCAAACTGGGAAAGCTGGGAATAATTAAAGCACCAACAAATTTTCTTTCACTGCCCACCACCATCACCTGTTCTATAAAGGGAGATTCTTTTAATTTACTTTCAATGGGCAAAGGCGCTACATATTTACCGCCGCTGGTTTTAAATAATTCTTTTTTACGGTCAGTTATTTTTAAAAATTGTTTGTAAGTTCCATAGTCTGCATCAATCAGCATTCCAATGTCACCGGTATAAAACCAGCCGTCTTTAATGACTTCGGCTGTTTGTTCGGGATTTTTATAATAACCCACCATTACATTCGGTCCCTTACAAAGTATTTCTCCATCTTCAGCAATTTTTACTTCAACATTATTCAGCGTTGGCCCCACCGTTCCAAACATTCGGCCCTCCACTTCATAACGGTTTACACACATTACCGGCGAGGTTTCAGTTAAACCATAGCCTTCCATCACAGGGATTTTAGCGGCAGTAAAAATGCGGATGAGTCTTACCTGGCAGGCGGCGCCACCAGTGATAATACATTTAATATTATTGCCCAGTCCTTCCCTCCATTTACTAAACACTAATTTATTGGCGATAGCCAGTTTTAAATTATAGGAGAATCCAAGATTTTTATTAATCTCATAGTTGGTTGCCAGGTCATGAGCCCAAAAAAACAGTTTCCGTTTAGTGCCGGTTAGTTCAGCGCCTTTCTGCATAATTTTATCGTATACTTTTTCCAGCAAACGGGGTACCGTGGTAAAAAGATCCGGTTTTACCTCTTTTAAATTATCGCCAATGGTATCTAAACTTTCAGCATAATAAACAGCTGTTCCGGTAAAAAGATACAGGTAGGTAACCATCCGTTCAAATATGTGATTGAGCGGCAGAAAACTTAATGCTCTTTGTGCTTCTCCCTCGGGAAAACAAGGGATACTGGCCATCACATTACTTAAAATATTTTCATGACTGAGCATAACACCTTTAGGTTTACCGGTAGTGCCGGATGTATAAATGATGGTAGCTAAATCTTTATAACCAATTTTTTCACTAATGAGTGGGATTTTTTGCAAGGCTTCATCAGTAGCAGCATTCATTGCTTCTTTCCAGTGCCGGGCATTTGGCACATGTTCAAACGTAAATATTTCTGTTAAGGATGGCACCTTTGCTTTTAAGCTTAATACTTTCAGGTAAAGATCCTCATCATTTACAAATACAATTTTTACCTGCGCATCATTCAGTACATATTCCAGTTCATTTACATTGATCGTTGGATAAATAGGGGTAAGCAAACCACCCACTTGCTGAACCGCCAGATCAAGCATAATCCATTCCGGCCGGTTTTTACAGAGGATAGCAACTTTATCTCTTCCCTCCGCCGACATATCACCGGCACTAATGCCCAGGTTAATTAAACCGGCACTGAGTTTATTAACTATACTTTCAACCTCCAGTGTGCTGTAAGTACGCCACTTGCCGTTTTCTTTGGCAGCCAGCATCACATCCAGCGGGCCTTTGTCAATATGGTATTGAATGCAATCGAAAAGTCTTTTGGGCTCGGTCATAGCAATCGGTGAATTTGAACTAAGAATAACAATATAGGAAAAAACAGCAAAATAGGACGGTGGTTTAATATTACCAATTAAAAATCCCGCCAGCGGCGGGACGGGTTCTTATTTTTTATTTGAAGGTTATTTACAATTTTTGATAATACTGTCCCTGCGGCACTTTAAATAATTTATTGCGCTGCAGTTTAGTAAACTGGTCATATTCTTCCTGGTGTGTTTTAGTCCATACTTCATATTGGGCTAAATTATCAGCCGCACCAAACAGCCATTGATTGTAGGCATCAAACATTCCTTCCTGTAACAACTGACGTTGATGATCAAATAAGCGGTTGGGGAAACGGGCTGCATTGGTTTCAAACCAATCGAGTATAAAGCGGGTACGCACCATCACCATTGTTTCGGGTGTAATGCCACCAATAACTTCAGGTGCATTTTTATTAAGGGTTTCAATAAATGCCCTGGCAAATTCATTGTCTTTTGTTTTAGTTTCCTTTTTTGCCAAAGCAGCATCATCGGTAAAGAATTTTTTGTAGGCTTCGAGCAATAAGGATTTTATTTCTGCGGTACGGGTGGTATAACTTTCCATATTTACAAACATCTCCCCATATACCAGGGCCCACACTTTGTCGGTGGTAACAAAATAATAACGGGCGGCATTGTAATAATTGCCGGCATAATTTGGATCGAGTTCAATTCCCTTTTCCCATTGTTGAATAGCTTCGCTGTTTCCTTTGCCCCATTGTAATTCGCCCAGCTCGTTATACAATGCACCGCTAGTAGGAAATTTTTTTAATGCCTTTTTATAAGCCTTCTCACATTCCTTATTTTCTTCCAGTGCCTTGTACACATTACCAGCCAGTTGAAATGACTGAATATCGGCATCATCCCGGTCAATTAATTTTTCCACTACCATTTTTGCATTGGTATAATCCCGGTTATAATAATAAGCCATTACCATGTCCTTTTGCAAGTCAACATTTTTTGGGTCATGTGTGGAGGCTTTTTGTAAAACAAGTATGGCATTGGTAAAATCACCATTTTTCATAAAGTTGCGGGCTGTTTCCTGCAATTCTTTTACATCCTGTGCCAGCACAGTAAGGGTGAAAAAGGAGAAAAGTAAAATCAGTGTTTGCTTCATAAAGTTCTTATTAAAACAATGGAGACGATTAGGCCTCCATTGCAAGATTACAAATTATTTATGGTAAGAATTTAAGCAGAATGTTAAAGCTTGCTTATTATGCAGGTGCCTGGCAACTGAAAATTGCCTGGCACCCTACTCATAAATGAGATGCGTGAGCAAACCATCTCTCAGCTTTGGTTCAAACCAGGTGCTTTTTGGAGGCATTACATTACCGCTGTCAGCAATATCAAATAATTGCTGAATACTTACGGGATATAAACTAAAAGCAATGGCCATTTCACCGCTATTTACCCTGTTTTCTAATTCTTCCAGTCCACGAATGCCACCAACAAAATCAATACGTTTATCGGTACGCTGATCTTTGATGTTGAAGATGGGATCCAATACATTGTTTTGAAGAATGGTTACATCCAGTATGCCTATCGGGTCTTCGCTGTAAGTTCCTTCTTTACTGTTGAGCTGGTACCATGTTTTGTTAAGATACATTCCAAACTCATGTAAAGAAGCAGGCTTAACTGCTTTTTCTGATTTCTTCACGATAAATTTTTCTTCCAGTTTAGTAATCAGCTCCTGTTCTGTTAATCCATTCAAATCTTTAATCACACGATTGTAATCAAGTATGGCTAACTGGTCAGCAGGGAATAGAGTAGTTAAAAAGAAATCACTTCCTTCAGTTGCTTCACTACCTAATGCGGCACGAACTTTTGCAGCTGAGGCAGCACGGTGATGTCCATCAGCGATATAAGTACAGGGAACCTGGGTGGCAAATAAACCGGTAATTGTTTCAATTGTTTTATTATCACTTACCACCCAAATGGTGTGACGGATATCATCATCTGCAATGAAATCATAGCCGGGAGATTTTTCTTTCTTCCATTTTTCAATCAGTTCATTAATCGCTTCCACATCACGGTAGGCTAAAAACACATTGCCGGTTTGTGCACCGGTGGTTTTAATATGATTGATGCGGTCATTCTCTTTATCCGGCCGGGTAAATTCATGTTTTTTGATGATGTCTTTTTCGTAATCATCAACAGCAGATACCGCCACCAAACCAGTTTGACTTCTGCCATTCATTATCAACTGGTAGATATAATAACAGGGTTTGCTTTCACGGAATAACATTTCACGGGAGATGAAAGCAGTTAAATTTTCCTTTGCTGCTTTATAAACTGCAGGTGAATACAGGTCAGTATCATCCGGCAGATCAATTTCTGATTTGGTGATATGCAAAAAAGAAGCAGGGTTGCCCTGTGCTTCCAGTTTTGCTTCTTTAGAGTTCAGCACATCATAAGGTCTTGAGGCCACTTGTTTGGCATACGGAGCCTGTGGTCTCAGTGCTTTAAACGGTGATATTATAGCCATAATTTTTATTGCTGATTTTTCTATGAAGCAACCAGGCTTCATTCTCTCTCATCTGGCAAGATGTTTCAGCAGGGTATTAAGGAGGTCGCAAGATAAACTATTTGCACTAAACAGATGCGGTTAATTCTGTTGTTTAAACAACTAAATTTCTTTATTTTATTTGAGTTGCTGTACAAAATTTTTATAAAAATAATTGATCTGTTTATTCAGCATTATCCTTTCTTTACTGCAAACTCTTTCATCAAATCACATAATACCTGCACACTGCTTAAAGGCATGGCGTTGTACAAGCTGGCACGGAAACCACCAACAGTACGATGGCCTTTAATACCCACTATGTTTTCTTTTTTGCACAGCTCTAAAAATTCTTTTTCCAGTGCGGCCTCTTTAATAATAAACACCACATTCATTTTACTGCGGTCTTCTTTGGCAACCGTTGGAGTAAAGAGAGGTAATGCATCAATCGTATTATAGAGTAAGGCAGATTTTTCTTCGTTCAACTTTTCCATCACTTCCACACCACCATTTTTTTTCAGCCATCTTAATGTAAGCATACACACATATACAGCAAATACCGGTGGGGTATTCAGCATCGAACCGTTGTCAATATGAATACGGTAATCCAGCATGGAAGGAATGGTACGATTTACTTTTCCTAAAATATTTTTATTAACTACTACCAGGTTTACACCGGCGGCGCCTAAATTCTTTTGTGCACCGGCATAAATCAAATCAAACTTGTTGAAGTTTAATTTACGACTGAGGATATCACTGCTCATATCTGCCACCAATGGAACACCGGCTTCGTAAAACGGGGTCATATCCTGCCACTGTACACCGCCAATAGTTTCGTTGGTAGTAAGATGCAAGTATTTGGATGTTTGAGCTACTGCAAAATCCTTGGGTAAGTAAGAATAGTTTTTATCTTTTGCTGAGCACACAATATCTACATGGCCAAATTGTTTTGCTTCTTTAATGGCTTTAGTAGCCCAGATACCGGTATCAGTATAAGCAGCCACTTCATTTTCATTCAGCAAATTCATGGGAACCTGGAAGAATTGTGTAGAAGCACCTCCATGCAAGAACAATACTTCATGATCACTGTCCAGCTGCATTAGTTCTTTTGTCAGTGCAATGGCTTCATCCATCACTGCCTGGAATAAAGTAGTGCGGTGACCTATTTCTAAAATAGATAAACCAGTTCCGTTAAAATCAATAATGGCTTTGCTTGCCTCTTCAAAAACTTCTTTGGGTAAAATACTTGGACCAGAATTAAAATTGTATACCACTATTCAATGTATTTGCACAGGCAATTACCTGTAATGAAAAATGAATTGCAAATGTACAGGTAATGAAAGTAATGGGTGTTAGTAAAACGAAGAGTGGTTACTCATGCTCCCTACCCTGTATCTTCCCGCTTTTCCATTGGTTGTTGAGTTCTTCAAACTCTTTCAGCTCTTCGGCGGAGAATTCTTTACCGGAGAGCTTACTTAAATCAGGCTGCCCCGCATTTACCCAGGCTGTGTACCAAAAAGATGACACACAATAAATCGCTTGCCGCATTCTTCTTTCCACCATACCATTCAGCATGCTGTTGTATTCGTTGGAATATTCACTTGAATACTGACGGATCACCACACCATTGCGGTTTTCAAATCCATATTTTTTATCCCCGGGAAATCTTTGACTTAAAGTTTTTTCAAAATGTAAAACAGTATCGCTTGCTTTGGCACTTTCTAAAAATCTCGCCCAAATAAATTCACCGGGGCGTTGGATATAATCTGCCTTGCCAATAAAGAAATCCCAATCTTTATCAGCTAACAATTCAGGCAAACGGCTTTCCCAAAAAGCATGGATGCCTTTTTGATCGCTTAACTGACCATCATGGTTGCTGCTGGCATGCAACGGTACATGTGCATCAGCAATGTAATGACCAATTTCAGCCGAGTATTTTAAAATTTTTGCCTGGTTCTTTTCTTTAAATGCTTCAGTTAAACGATTCATCATTGTTTGCACCCACCATGGAACTATGCCGTGTGCATTTAATGAGTCTTGTCCATATTTCGCAACGGCCTCCGTCCATTTTCTTGGCAAATCATTGTATGGATAAGTTCCATAATGATCAATATCCAAATAATGTTTGGGGGCTTCATTGCTTACTGCATATCTTCTTTTGTCAGGATCAGTGGAGTGCTCAGTTAAAAAATCTATTTGTGATTTATATAATACCATCATCTCTGGCGGTAATAAAAACACAGAATAATAATTGATCTTACGATGACCAAAAAATCCCCAGCTATGTGCTTTTATCTGCACAGCGAGTAATACCAGTAAAAAGAAGAGTTTTTTCACTGTATTAAGATAAATATTACTTGTTATCTTTTTGCTTGTCTGGACGAGCTGATTCATCCACTGTTGTAATACCACCACTGATGGCAAACTTCATTGCATCCGTACTGCTGATATTTGTTATAGGTTTTACTCTGGTAGATGGTATTAAATAAACATTGCCGGCAATGGAATAACTCATCGGCACATAAACAGCCACATAATCTTTTAATCCAAACTCTGTCATATCCTGTTGTGTAATAAAACCCACTCTCCACACATCATTATCATCTATATTGGCCAGCACTGCCTTATCAAATTTTTTCTTTTCACCCGCAAAAGCTTCAAAAAAATCTTTTACAGTGGAGTAAATGAATTTAATACCCGGTGTTTTTTCCATCCAGTAATCAAAGAGGTTAAATACCCTGCTTTCAATAAAGAAAGAAGATAAATAACCCAGCAGGCATACCGTTCCAATGATGATAAGAAAGCCAAGTCCGAAGTTTCTCACATACAGCCGCCCCTCCTCATTTCTTGCAGTAAAAAGGGGTATCCATCCATCAATAGTAGAAACAACCCAGTAAATAGCATAACCGGTAACGGCTACCGGGGCAATAATTAAAAGCCCCTGTAAAAAATACTGGAATATTTTTTTGAAACGAAATGGCTCCCGTGGAAACAGGTGGCGGAAAGAAATAAGCTTCTTCATAGTTCAAAGATAGTCCTGCATTTAAGCATAAACAAAAGCTGGTTTTTGGATAAATGGTAAAAAAAACTGATGGAAACTTTGGCTACGAAAAAAGTTTCCATAGTTTTGTGCCCGATTTTGAATTATGGAAATACGTGATAGAATAAGAAACAAGGCACACGATCTTTTTATGCAATACGGTATCCGCTCCGTATCGATGGATGATATAGCCGCTCAGCTGGGCATGAGTAAAAAGACCATTTACCAGTTTTTTGCTGATAAAGATGAACTGGTTGAAGCTGTGGTAAATGAGGAACTGGATTCTACTCAAAAGGATTGTATGCAATGCTTGTCTGAAGCCAAAGATGCCATTGAAGAAATGCTGCTTACCATGGAGCAGGTGCATGAGCAAATGAGCAATATGAACCCGATGGTAGTGTTTGATTTGGAAAAATTTCACCAGCAGGCTTACCAAAAATTCTCGAAGCACAAAAACGAGTTCTTATACAAAGTAATTAAAGCCAATATAGAAAGAGGTATTAAAGAAGAACTGTACCGCCCGGAACTGAATATTGATATCATCAGCAAATACCGGCTGGAAACAATGATGCTTCCTTTTAATGTATTTGTCTTTCCACCCGGCAAATACAACCTCGCCAATGTTACCCATGATATAATGGAGCATTTTCTATATGGACTTGTTACGTTGAAGGGGCACAAACAAATTTTGAAATACAAACAAGAAAGAATAAAAACTGAATCATGAGAAACAGATTGGCTAAAATATCAGTATGGACCATTGCCTTGCTGGTGATGATTAACACGGCCGTTGCGCAACCAAAGGAAAATGAAACACACCAGTTTTCTGTTCAGCAGGCAGTGGAGTATGGAATGAAAAACAGTGTGCAGGTTAAAAATGCTTTGCTGGATATTAAAAAAACGCAGCAGGTAAACAGGGAGTACACTGCATTGGCTCTTCCTCAATTTAGTGGTAGTGCTAACATAAATGATTATGTTGCTATTCCAACAACACTGCTTCCGGGACAATTTTTTGGGGGAGCTTCAGGAACGTACGTTCCTGTGAAATTTGGAACCAAGTATTCAGCAACAGGTTCTATTAATCTTGATCAAACATTGTTTGACGGGCAGGTATTTATTGGGTTGCAGGCAAGGAGCACCAATTTAAAACTGTCACAAATAAATGCTGAAGTAACGCAGGAAGCAATTAATGCTAACATCCAGAAAATTTATTACCAGTTAGTAATTGGTAAAATGCAAATGGCAAAGATTGATGCGAATATTGATTTGCTGGAAAAACTATTGCATGATACCAAAGAGATTTACAAAAATGGGTTTGCTGAGCAATTAGACGTAGATAAAACTACGGTGGCATTAACCAATGTGCAAACTGAAAAAGTAAAAGTGCAGAATACATTAGATGCAGGGAATGCTTCTTTGAAATTTTTAATGGGGATGCCGCAAAAAGATGCATTGGTATTAACTGATACACTGACTGAACAAAATATTAAAGAGGATTTATTAGATGATGTGTATAATTATAAAGACCGTAAAGAAGTGCAGGCATTAGAGCTGGCAAATAAATTAAATGCGTATAACGTTCGTCGCTATAAATTAAGTTATATCCCTTCGCTTTCTGCTTTTGCTTCTTACAGTAAAAATGCGCAGCGTACCAAATTTGACATTTTTGATTTCAGTCAGCAATGGTTTACTACCTCTGTTATTGGCTTAAGACTTAATGTTCCCATTTTTGATGGGTTTACGAAAGATGCCAGAATGAAACAGGCGAAGATTGACTTTCAAAAAACCACCAACCTCCTGGATAATTTTAAGGAAAACGTGGATATGGAGGTGAAGCAAACAAAAGACAAACTTAAAAGTGCCATTCTCACTATTGATGCACAGCGAAAAAATATGGAGCTGGCAGAATCGGTATACAATCAAACCAAAAAGAAATATGAACAGGGTTTAGGTTCCAATACAGAGATCAATACAGCATGGAAAGATTTGCAGGTGGCACAAAGCGATTATTACGCTGCATTATATGATGCCATCATTGCCAAAGTGGATTACCATAAAGCCATTGGAAAACTTCAATAATAACATTAACCTAACAGATAAAACAATCGTATGAAACAAATAATAAGAATAAGCATAGCCGCATGGATGATGATCATAATTGCTGCCTGCGGAGGTGGAGCTAAAGAAGAAAAATCAGCCCTGGGAGATAAAAAAGCCGAGTTAGCAAAATTGCAGGCAGAACAATCAAAGCTGTCTGACCAGATCGCTAAACTGGAAGATGAAATTGCCAAAGCCGATCCTGCTGCTGCTAAATCAGCCAAACTGGTGGAAGTGATCACTATTGCCAATCAAAAGTTTGCACACTTTATAGAATTGCAGGGAAACATAGGATCCGACAATATTTCTTTTGTATCACCAAGAGGAGTGCCGGGTGTTGTAAAAGCATTGTATGTTAAGAAAGGAGATGTTGTAAAAAAAGGTCAGCAATTGGCCAAGTTAGACGATGCAATAATTAAACAAAGTATTGCTGCTGCCAATCAGGGGTTAGAGCAAATAAAAACTCAATTAGAACTGGCTAAAAGTCTCTATCAGCGACAAAAGAATTTATGGGATCAGAAGATTGGTACAGAAGTACAATTGCTACAGGCAAAAACCAATGTTGAGTCTTTGGAAGCACAGTTAAAAACGGCAGAAGAAAATGTAAAAGCTGCACAGGAGCAATGGGCAACTACAAACGTACTGGCTGATGTTAGTGGCATTGCTGACCAGGTAAATGTAAGAGTTGGGGAAACCTTTACTGGTTTTAATGGCAATCTGCCACAAATTCAAATTGTAAATACTGGTAGTTTAAAAGTATCTGCTGATATTCCTGAAACCTATTTAGGCAGGGTAAAAACTGGAAATGTTGTTGAAGTAGTTATTCCTGATTTAGGTAATAAAGTAATTAAAACAAATGTCTCAGTGGTAAGTCAAACAATTGGCTCTACTTCAAGAGGATTTATTGTTGAGGCTAAAATTCCATCAGATGGTTTATTAAAACCAAATATGGTAGCACAGGTGAAGATACAGGACTATGCAAATCCCAATGCATTTGTTGTTCCGTTGGCTGCTATTCAAACTGATGAAAAAGGAAAATTTGTTTTTGTGTATGCCAAAGAAAATAACAAAACTGTTTCCCGTAAAAAACCAGTGATCATTGGTGAAGTAAATGGTGATATAGTAGAAGTAAAAAGTGGTTTAGCTGCAGGCGACCAGGTAATCACTAAGGGTTTCCAGAGTTTGTATGATGGACAAAGTATTGCTATTGCAAAATAGTTAAGAAAGAAGAAAGGATTCAATTTGAGAATTGACTAAACGAAAGATCATGAACATTGCACACAAAATAAAAGATTTATTCAAACAGTTTAAGCCTACCAGCTGGGTGATTGATCATACAACGGTAGCCTATGTGGCAACTATTGCCATCACACTGTGGGGTTTAAATATTTTTACTTCGCTGCCAAAGGAGCAATATCCTGATATTACTTTACCACAGATATATGTGGCAACAGTATATGCCGGTAACTCTCCCAAGGATGTAGAAAATTTGATCACCCGCCCGATAGAAAAACAAATAAAAGCTATCAGTGGTGCCAAGATTCGCAATATAAAAAGTACATCCATCCAGGATTTCAGCAGCATATTGGTTGAGTTTGAAACAACAGTAGACGTAGAAACAGCCAAGCGAAAAGTAAAAGATGCAGTAGATAAAGCAAAAACAGATTTACCTGCTGATATGACCACACAACCAGATGTGGTGGAAGTAGCATTCTCTGACTTCCCAATCATGTTTGTAAACGTAAGTGGTAATTATGATGGAGTGAAGCTGAAAGAATATGCCAAGAAACTTCAGGATAAGTTTGAAGAATTACCGGAAGTTAGTAAAGCTGAAATAGCCGGCGCACCGGAGAGAGAGATACAGGTGAATGTTGATAAATATAAAATGGAGGCAGCCGGTTTAGGTTTTACAGATATAGCCAATGCAATCTCATCTGAGAACAGAGATATTACCGCCGGTAATATTAAAATTGGTGAAATGCAGCCAACTATCCAGGTACGTGGCCAGTTTAAAACGGCGCTGGATATGCATAACATCGTTATCAAAAATATTTATGGTCAGCCAATATATTTAAGAGACATAGCACAGGTGGTGGATACGGTAAAAGAAAAAGAAAGCTATAGTCGTCTCAATAAAAAAGATGTAGTTACCCTGCAGATCGTAAAAAGATCAGGAGAAAACCTGATCCGTACTTCAGAACAGGTGCATGCGATTATTGATGAACTGAAGAAATCAGAGTTCCCTAAAGACCTTGATATTTCTGTTAGCGGTGACCAGAGTACACCTACTAAAATATCTTTTAATGAACTGATCAATACGATTGTCATAGGTTTCCTGTTCGTATTGATCGTATTGATGTTCTTCATGGGTGTAAGCAATGCTTTCTTTGTAGCATTAAGTGTACCGTTGAGTGTGTTTGTGGCGTTCCTGTTTATTCCATCAGCAGATGTGATAGTTGGTACAAAAGTTACCCTCAACTTTATTGTGCTGTTTGCCCTGTTGTTTGGTTTGGGCATTATAGTGGATGATGCGATTGTGGTCATTGAAAACACACACCGTATTTTCAATAATGGTAAAACGCCTATTATAAAAGCTGCCAAGTTAGCCGCAGGTGAAGTATTTGCACCGGTACTTTCCGGTACAGTTACAACGCTGGCGCCTTTCTTCCCATTGTTATTCTGGCCGGGTATCATTGGTAAGTTTATGATCTACTTGCCAACCATGCTGATCTTAACATTAACGGCATCGCTGATTGTGGCCTTCCTTATAAACCCGGTATTTGCCACCTCATTTATGAAACCGGAGCATTATCCTGATCCCGAACCTAAATCAGCATTATTTAAAAAGAAATGGTTTTGGGCTTTGGTTGGATTTGGTTTGTTATTTCATTTATTTAGAATACCTGCATTTGCCAACTTCTTACTGATAATGGCAGTGCTGGTTATATTCAACACCTATTTATTAACTGATTGGATTCATCGTTTTCAAAATAAATTTTTGCCACGCATCATGAGTCGTTATGAACGGGGTATTAAATGGGCATTAAGTGGTAACAGGCCGGGCTGGTTATTAGCTTCCGTGTTTGCTTCGTTTTTAGTTGGCTTAGTGGCTTTAATAGCTTCCATCTTTACCGGAAGAACAAAAACAGATTTCTTCCCGAGTGGTGATCCGCCGGTGGTGTATGTGTATTTAAAAATGCCGGTAGGTACAAAAACAGTAGTTACCGATAGCGTAACGAGAATATTAGAGAATAAAGTCTTTTCCGTACTGGGGGAAAACAACCCGATAGTAGAGTCGGTGATCACTAACGTTGCGGTTGGTGCTACAGATCCTTTCCAGGGAGAAAGAGGAACACAACCACATTTAGGAAGAATTCAAATTTCATTTGTGGAGTTTGAAAAACGTCATGGGATAAAAACATCCATGTATGTAGATAGTTTGCGGAGTGTTATCAAAGAAATTCCCGGTGCTGAAGTAAGTATACAGGGGCAACAAAATGGTCCAGCGTCGGGAGCGCCGGTTAATATTGAAGTAATAGGTGATGAGTTTGATGATATTGTAAAGACGGCAGTGAAACTGAAAAACTATTTAGACAGTGTGAATGTGCCAGGCGTGGAGAAACTGAAGTTGGATGTGGATGTAAACAAACCAGAACTTACTTTAACTGTTGACAGAGAAAGAGCAATGAGAGAAGGATTAAGTACCGGGCAAATTGGTGGTGAGTTAAGAACAGCTTTGTTTGGTCGTGAAGCAAGTAAATTGAAAGATGGTGAAGATGAATACAAAGTACAAATACGTTATACCGATGAGTTGCGAAATAGTATTTCCGATTTGCAGAATATGAAAATCACTTACCGTGATTTTTCATCAGGCCAGGTGAAACAAGTACCGATCAGTAATGTGGTGAAGTTTGATTATACCAATACACTGGGTGGAGTAAAACGTAAAAACCTTAAACGATTGATCACGGTGTATTCAAATATTTTACAGGGATCAGATCCAAACAAAATCAATCTTGATGTGAAGAAAGCTATTGATAATTTCAACGGCAAACCAGATAGCATCACCATTAAACAAACCGGTCAGCAGGAAGAACAACAGGAATCACTCAGCTTCCTTTTAAAAGCATTGGTTATTGCGCTGGGAATGATTTTCGGTGTACTGGTATTGCAGTTTAATTCTGTAAGTAAACCATTTATTGTGTTGAATGAAATCTTCTTCAGTATCATAGGTGTGCTCTTTGGATTTGCATTAACCGGAATGAAGATGCCATTGATTATGGTGGCAATGGGTATTGTTGGTTTAGCGGGTATTGTTGTAAAGAATGCAATTCTCTTAATTGAATTTACAGATGAGCTGCGTGGCCGGGGGTATAAAACAAAAGATGCTATTATACAGGCTGGTAAAATTCGTATTATACCGGTGTTGTTAACAGCATTGGCAACCATTCTTGGATTATTACCATTAGCCATTGGATTAAACATTGACTGGTTATCGTTCTTAAGAACATTTAATCCGCATATTTTCCTTGGTGGTGATAGTGTGGTGTTCTGGGGACCATTGTCATGGACATTGATCTTTGGTTTGATCTTCGCTTTCTTCATGACTTTACTCATCGTGCCATCAATGTATTTAATCTCAGAAAGATTGAGAAGACCCATGACAAAATTCTATGGAACCAAATGGGTGGCATTGCTTGGATTTACAGGACCCTTATTCTTCCTGCTGGTATTGATAATGTGGATATGGAAACGCCTCGTTCAGGGTAAACCGATGTTACCGCATTACTTAGGATTTAAAACAAAAAGATAATTTAGTATAAACTCAGTTGGTTTTGGTTTATAATTAGCCGTTCTTATTCTTAAGAACGGCTTTTATCTTATTGGTAGTAAAAAACGAAAAAAAAATTTCAGCCGTCAGTGGCCTGACGGAAGCCTTCATTAAAATGATGAATGAACCCCCTGTCAATTGACAGGATATTTTCACCGAAATTTCACCGGCACACCGATTTTTGAATTAAGCGCTTATTAATTTTGTTTTCCTAAATGATATAAATATGGATGTAACGTATGCTTCTCAGCGCAGCAATCACGAGATTGATTATAAGATCTATGGTGAAGAATTACAGTTTGTAGAAATAGAACTCGATCCGCAGGAAACGGCCATTGCAGAAAGTGGTGCGTTTATGATGATGGATGATGGTATTGAGATGCAAACCATTTTTGGCGATGGTTCCCAGCAATCACAGCAAAGCGGTTTGTTAGGCAAGTTATTAGGTGCTGGTAAAAGATTATTGATTGGTGAAAGTTTATTTATGACGGCTTTTACCAATGTCGGACAAGGAAAGAGGAAAGTGAGTTTTGCTGCTCCTTATACCGGTAAGATTATTCCAATGGATCTGCAGCAATTAGGTGGAAGGATCATTGCACAAAAAGATGCTTTTTTATGTGCTGCCAAAGGAGTAAGTATTGGAATAGCATTTCAAAGAAGATTAGGTACCGGTATTTTTGGTGGTGAAGGTTTTATTATGGAAAAGATAGAGGGTGATGGCATGGCTTTTATGCATGCAGGCGGTTATGTGATTGAAAAAACTTTGGTACCGGGAGAATTGCTAAGAGTGGATACAGGATGTGTAGTTGCCTACACCGGTAATATTGATTTTGATATTGAAATGGTACGTGGTATACGTAACTGGGTTTTTGGCGGTGAAGGTTTATTCTTTGCAATATTGCGTGGTCCTGGTAAAGTGTGGTTGCAGTCATTACCGATTAGTCGTTTGGCAAGTAAGATCATTTCTTACAGTCCGCAGTTTGGTCATCGTAAAGAAGAGGGAAGTATTTTAGGCGGATTAGGTAATTTGTTGGATGGAGATGGATTTTAATTTTGAATCTATATAAAGTAAAAAGGAGAAGCATCGCTTCTCCTTTTTTTATTCCATCACCGGCAACTCGATATAAGTTGGGTATTGTTTGGAAAAATAAATACGTTGTTCTGCTCTAATGAAATCTGATTCTTTCGCTTCAAAAATATTCGGTACATATTTCTGAGGATTACGGTCAATCACCGGGAACCAGCTGCTTTGTATTTGAATCATCAGCTTATGTCCTTTTAAAAAGGTATGATTGATTTGATGAAGATCAATTACAAATTCATTCACTTTACCCGGCGTTAATGGCTCAGGCTTACTAAAACTTTTTCTGAACCTTCCACGAAATACTTCCATGGCGACCGGTAATTGATAACCGCTCATTGCTAAGCTCTTTCCATTGATATCAGGGTAAACATCTATGACTTTTACAATCCAGTCTGCATCGGTACCAGTGGTACTGGCAAAAACATGAGCGGTAATTTTCCCCGTAACAGTAAGATCGTTCTCTAATGTTTCTCCTGTAAAACTTACCACATCCGGCCTGGTGGTAACAAAACGCTGATCTTCTACCTGCCAGGGTCTCCAGCGGCTGCCCGGCCCGTACGTTGCTTCAATCGGTAATGTCCGGTAAGGCACCGGTTTCTTTGGATCACTGATATAACTTACAAAACCATTGGTTGCAGTAGGGGCGTTGAATGAACATTTATTACCGGCCGCTGCATATAATTTTTTTGAAGTGGTTTCTTTTGGCGGCCATTGATCATATGTTTTCCATTGGTTACTTCCTGTTTGAAAACAATAAGCTTCTTTAAATTTGCCATCACCTTTTCCTTTCAGCCAGTAATCAAACCATTGCTTTTGCAAATCCTGGAACCATACTGCTGTTTTACTTTCAAAACTTATTTTACCCAAACTATCAGCTTTAGGCCCGCTCCATTGTCCGTGATTCCATGGCCCTAATACAATATGATTCCGGTTGAATGAATCCTTTTTCTCCATATGTGCATACATCAGCTGCGGGCCATTAATATCTTCCTGGTCAAAATAACCTCCCACATGCAGTTGAGGAATTTGCGGAGAAGAAACATAACTCAACGGTGAATTCTTTTGCCAGAACTCATCATAGTTTGGATGTTTGATAAAATTATTCCAGGTAGGAACTTTGTTATGAAAATATTTATCGTTGATATCTTTTAATGATCCCATGTTCAGATACCAGTTATACAAATCATATTGTGGAAAAGGGAAATCGCTGTCAGTTGTTTTATCATACTCCACTTCATAGGTATATTCAAAACCGTAGCTCAACCGGAATGCCCCGTTGTGATGAAAATCATCGCCCAAAAACAAATCACCCATACAAGCCTGTTCGCTGGAAGCTTTTAATGCCGGATGCGGATTAACAGCCCCCACTAATGCCAGCCAGCCGGGATATGAAACACCATAAATGCCTGCTTTTCCATTATTATTGGAAACATTATTGATCAGCCAGTCAACCGTATCCCATGTATCGGAACTTTCATCAATAGCATTTTTATTCTGCACGGAAATTAATGGTGTATGAATTTGCATATCACCTTCACTTTTGTATTTGCCACGAATATCCTGGCGTACAAAAATGTATCCTTCCTTTGCCATTGTTGCTGCAGAGGGTACCAATAAAGGATTAAAATTACCGGGAACATCGGCACCATACGGAGTACGCTGCAACAGTATTGGTAATTTTTCAGTGGCGTTATCAGGGCTGATAATTACTGTAAATAGTTTAACGCCATCCCGCATAGGAATCATTGTTCTGGTAATGGAGTAATGAAGTTCCTGGGCGGGTAAAGAAAGAGAAAGTGTCAGTATCGCACTGAGGAAAATAAATATTTTTTTCATAGACAGTGAAGATAAGTATTTCTGAAGATCAGTTTGTTAATATACTTTATGGCCGGTTAAATTATTATTTAATTAAAAATTGACCTGGAAAATTTGATTAGCTGAATTTATTAATCGTATATTTGCGATATAGAATGAACTTAGACGACCGGTTCGTCTTTTTTAATAAACATAATCATCGTAAAAAAAAGATTAATGAATACCCGGGAACACTGGCAGAAAGTTTATGGCAATAAAGACTCGATGGATGTAAGCTGGTATCAGTCAAAACCGGAAGTTTCATTGCGCTTTTTTAAAGAGCTGAATATTCAAAAAGAGGCGGCTGTTATTGATGTGGGGGGAGGAGATGGTAATCTTGTTGATTATTTATTGCAGGAAGGTTATTCAGATATTACGGTGCTGGATATTTCTGAGAAAGCACTGGAAAAATCAATTCAGCGGTTGGGAGAAAAAGCAAAACTGGTAAATTGGATTGTGGCAGATATAAATGGTTTTGCTCCGGCTAAAAAGTTTGATGTATGGCACGACAGGGCTGTATTACATTTCTTAACCGATGAAGCAGACCGGAAACTATATTTAGAAACAGCTAACAAATATTTAAAACCAAATGCTAAGATCATCATTGGTGCTTTTTCTGACCAGGGGCCGGATGAATGCAGTGGCTTACCGGTTAAGCAATATAATGAAAGCAGTTTATCTGCATTTGTAAAAAAGTATTTTCATAAGATCAAATGTATCACTGCTGATCATCTTACACCATTCAATACTATTCAAAATTTTTTATACTGCAGTTTTTTAAAAACAACCAGCTATGGCATTTCATAAAAAAGAAGAGTTTACACAAAAGGAACAGGACCTGGCAGCTTTTGCCAAAGCTATGAGTCATCCTGCCCGTATTGCTATATTAAAAGTACTGGCTCAGCATAACAAATGCATTTGCGGAGAGATAGTGGATGTATTACCATTGGCACAATCAACCGTATCACAACATTTAAAAGAATTGAAGAATGCAGGATTGATCAATGGAACAATAGATGGTCCACGCAGTTGTTATTGTATTAACTGGAAGGCTTTTGAAAAATTCAATAATGAATTCAATGGTTTGTTTGCCAACCTGAAGATTAAAAACGAAAAAGCCTGTTGTTAAAAAGTATAATATAAACATAAAAAGTAAAGCCATGAACAACGAAGCTCAATTAAAAGAACTGGTAAAGGAAAAATATGCAGCCATTGCCAGTCAATCACAGTCGCAAAATCTCAGTTCCTGTTGCGGAGCTACTTCATCCTGTTGTGGGGAGGATGTTTATAATATTATGGCCGATGATTACACAAAGCTGGAAGGATATAATCCTGATGCCGATTTAGGATTAGGCTGTGGTTTGCCAACTGAGTTTGCACAAATCAGGAAAGGAAACACGGTAATTGATTTGGGAAGCGGTGCCGGCAATGATGCTTTTATTGCCAGGCGGATAGTTGGAGAAAAAGGAAGAGTGCTTGGTATTGATTTTACAGAAGCTATGGTTACCAAAGCGGGGGCCAATGCAGAAAAAGTTGGATATAATAATGTAGAATTTCGTTTAGGTGATATTGAAGATATGCCGGTAACCAGCAATTATGCTGATGTAATTGTAAGTAACTGTGTCCTGAATCTTGTGCCAAACAAACATAAAGTGATCAGCGAAATTTACAGGACCTTAAAACCCGGCGCACATTTTTCTATCTCGGATATTGTATTAAATGGTGAGTTGCCTGCTAAATGGAAAGAGGTTGCTGAATTGTATGCAGGTTGTGTAAGCGGCGCTATTCAAAAAGAAAATTATTTGTCCATCATTAGAGAAGCAGGGTTTGTAAATATTACGCTGCAGAAGGAAAAGGTGATCAATATTCCGGATGATATCCTGGCGAATTACTTAAGTGAAGAGGAAGTAAATGAATATAAGAATAGTAGCTTAAGAATATTGAGTGTAACGGTGTATGCTGAAAAACCAGCTAAAGATGAACGCAAATGCTGTGAGCCGGGCAGCGGATGCTGTTAAATTATTTTCAACTGCATTAGCATTTAATAGTTGTAAATGATGAAGAAAAATATAAAAGCATGAGAAAATACCTGGCTGAATTTATTGGAACTTTTACGCTTGTATTTTGTGGAACTGGTGCGGTTGTAATTAATGAAGTTTCGAATGGACAGGTAACGCATGCAGGTATCGCTATAACTTTTGGACTTGTTGTAATGGCAATGATATATGCAGTTGGTGATGTTTCAGGTGCACATTTAAATCCTGCTGTTACTATTGCTTTTGCAGTCAATAAAAATTTTGAATGGAAGAAAACGATCCCTTATTTAACCAGTCAGCTATCAGGGGCTATAGCAGCAAGTACTGCGCTTAAGTTGTTATTCCCTGCTAATTCATTACTGGGTGCCACCATTCCAGGCGGTTCAGCTATCCAATCATTTATTTTGGAAGTGCTGCTTACCTTCTTTCTAATGTTTGTCATTTTACAGGTGGCAACAGGCTCTAAAGAACAGGGAATGTTTGCAGGACTTGCAATAGGAAGTGTAGTGTTACTGGAAGCAATGTTTGCCGGACCTGTTTCGGGAGCCTCTATGAACCCTGCAAGATCATTAGCACCTGCAATAGTAAGCGGACATTTTAATGATATATGGGTTTATTTAACAGCGCCGTTTATTGGTGCTTTAATAGCTGTTATAGTATGTAAAATCATCAAACAATAAAAATTATGTCAAAAAAGAAACTGCTTTTTGTTTGTGTAGAAAACAGTAACCGTTCTCAAATGAGCCAGGCGTTTGCCATTATTCATGGGGGAGATGAAGTGGAAGCATATAGTGCCGGAAGCAAACCCAGTGGCGTGGTAAATCCCAAAGCAATTGCTGCTATGAAAGAGTTAGGGTATGATTTGAGCAAACATGAATCAAAATCATTGCAGGAAGTAGAACAATATGCACCATTTGATGCAGTGGTTACCATGGGTTGTGGTGATGCTTGTCCGTGGATGCCGGCTAAACAATTTATTGACTGGCAGATACCCGATCCCAAATACATGGAACCGGAAGAATTTAATAAAGTAAGGGATTATATCAGTAATAAAGTAAAGGAACTGATTGAAGAATTGTAATAAAAAAGGTTCGCAGATGCGAACCTTTTTTATTGAAGTCTATAGAAGATTATTTTCTATCGCTAAGTTTTGAAAGCAGGCGAAGAATTTCCAGGTATAACCAAACTAATGTAACCAGCAAGCCGAAACCTGCATACCATTCCATATACTTTGGCGCCCCTTGTGCCGCCCCTTGTTCAATCATATCAAAATCAAGAATCAGGTTTAGCGCAGCAATAGCTACTACAAACAAGGAGAATCCAATCCCCAACATACTACCTTCTACAAGGAATGGAATATGAATTCCAAACATTCCCAGTATCCAGGTAATAAAATAAAATATAGCAATACCTGCGGTAGCGGTGAAGATGATCGCTTTAAATTTTTGTGTAGCCTGTATTATACGGAAGTTGTATAACAGAAACATAGCAATGGTAACAGCGAAAGTTATTCCAACTGCATTCATTATAATGCCGGGATATTTTTCTTTAAATGCATAATCATAGTAAGCAGAGATACTACCTACGAATAAACCTTCTAATAAACCATAAGCAGGAGCTAAAAAAGGAGACCACTCTTTTTTAAACGTAATTACCAGCGCTACAATTAGTCCACCTATTGCGCCGGTTAAAATGAGCGGCATCACATTAGCTCCATCATAATAATACTTCCAGCTGAAAACAGCAGAAGCCATCATCATCACAAATAAAAATCCAAACTTATTAAGTGTGCCACGGACAGTCATTACATTTTGATAGTCTGTAACAATTGCACTTTGAAAAGCTTTTTCTGACAGGGTGGGATTGCCAGACTTAAATAATGCCATAGTTGTAAAATTTAGAACCGTAAAATTAGTTATTCTTAATTAAAATGTTTCGTTAAGCTTATTGTTGTTTTAGACCGGGGTAACGGCTTACAAACTCAATATTATATTCGTCCTTGAGCTTTAATAAACGGATAAAGTTCTTCAAAGAAGAAGCATCGGTTGAATCGGCAAATACCTGGTCGTGTGCCAATAATACTAAATGCTCAGGCGTTTTAGTTTTGTTTTTAATAAATGCACTGTCAACCTCATTTATCATTTCATCCGTTGTTTGTTTTAATTTCAACGAATCATTAAAACGCCATTCCACATCCCAGCCCACAACAGTAAATCCATCTTTATATAATGAATCGGCAGCTTCGCTACTTTTTTTAATATCGGTGGAGCTTATAGTTGCTGTTCTCCAAATATTTCTTCCCGGCGTTCGTACAATATTATTGTCAAGACCAAGGGAATCTTTACATCTTTCAAAATCCGTTACTACTGTACTGTCATTAGTATAAAATTTATTATACTTATTATGGGCATGAGTAAAACTGTGGTTGCACAGTTCCACTAAACTGTCTTTTTGCAAACTATCCCATATTGCTTGTTGCTCCTGGCTGCCATACACATGCTGACCAACAATAAACATACTAACAGGTACCTGTTCTTCATTAATTACCTGCAGTACATTTTTGGTGCCTTTGTTAGGGCCATCATCAAAAGTTAAGTAGATCGTTTTCTTCTTTTTCACCTTAACCGGTTTTATGGTTTCAACGGGTGCTGTATTTTTCCTAACATGCGTAATGAATTTAGCTGGTAATGAATTATCATAACCATGGTCAATGCTGCAGGAAGAAAAGAAAACGATGAGAAAAGAATTACGAAAGAATTTTAAGGCGGTTTGTTCTTCACTTTCGTCGTCAGAAGAACCATCGGAAGTGTCCATAAAAAAGTGGGTTGATTTTGTTGATGTGAAGATATTATGCAACAAAATCAACAGTGAAATTTCTATCGTTAAAGATTTTTTAAACTCATACGTGTATGATTCCGGGAGTTTTCATAAACTGCTACAATGTTCAACCGATACATGGATTGGAGACTAAGGGGTAGACAGGGTATAGTACCCATACTTTAGCGCTGCTCAAAACCTGTCTATTTTATACTGAATAAACGAAGGATGAACGAAGGATGAATGCTTTAGACAGAAGAATCACCTGGCTTACCTGCCTGGCTGCCCTACTTGTGAAGGGCCATAAATATTATCCTAAAGCGCTTCGGGGTTTACAACCGACGAAAGGGGTTGGTTACACTTTTATGTAGATCTTCTTTTTATCTAACCAGTAACAGATGGCCCACATTAAGAGGATAACGAAGATTGCGTATAATAAAGACCCAATTTCTGGTGCGCCGGGAGTATGGATCAACAGCTTTTTATATAACCAGTTCCAGGGGTTAACCCCCTCTTCCAGTTTTATTAATGCAAGACTCTTTGGAAGAAAAGCACTGAGGGCAAAAACAAATAAAGGGTTCTTTCCAAACACATCAAAAAACCGGGCAAGGAAGCCCTTAATATTTTTTAATTCCACCAGGTATATCATGGTGGCAATGGTGATGGTGGCTAATCCTGTGGTGTAAACAGTATAAGAGCTGGTCCATATCTTTTTATTGATGGGGAAAACCATGTCCCAACAAAAACCGGTCACCAGCATTGCTACCCCGGCAACAAAAAGTCCGCTGATCATTTGGTAAGGAGCAGCTATATTTTTTTCGTTTGACTTACCGAACGGCGTTTCAAAACTCTTTCCCTTCTTTTGAATGTAGTCCCCAACCAAATAACCAAATATCACTTCAACCACAGCCGGCATTGTACTGGCTAACCCTTCCGGATCAAAAGGCACACCCTCTCCTTTATATAAATGAGCTGTACCTAAAATACTTTTATCTATTGCTGTTCCAAACCAGCCATTTAAGCTGTACGGATCTGCCGGATTACCAACGATACAAAGGATCCAGTACAGGAGCAGTAATATCAGCCCTGCATAAAAGGCTTTTACCGGTTTGAGATAATAAATGATTATGGAGGCAAAGAAGTAACACAAGGCAATTCGCTGAAGCACACCCATAATTCTAATACCTGATTGTGGATTTCCGCTGTCGACCCAGCTTTTGAATACTAATATATTATTATCCCATTTATAGAATGGCCACCAGTTAAGAAACAAACCGATCAGAAATATGAAAGCGGTTCTTTTTACTATTTTTTTCCAAAAAACAGCATCGCCGGCTTTTTGCAGCCCGGGCATTACAAACGACATAGCGTTTCCCACAGCAAAAAGAAAAAAAGGGAAAACGAGATCAGTAGGTGTAAGTCCATGCCAGGGTGCATGTTCCAGCGGGGCATAGATATGCGACCAGCTGCCCGGATTATTCACCAATATCATGAGGCAAACGGTAGCACCACGAAATATATCAAGAGAATAGAAGCGTTCTTTCAATTCACCAAATTTTGAATATTAAATTTAAGAAGTTTTTTGGCTAAAATGTGACTGGGACTTATGAAAAAGACCTTGATTTTGTGAAAATTGTGCGTAATGAAATTCCCTATATTTGCATCGCATGACCGTAAAACATCTGTCAGGCAAAGTAATCTAAAAAATTATGTTGCGTTTGCCCTGGAACAATTCAATATTCCTGAATGAGGATGGAATAATTTATTTTTTAATATCTGCAGGAGATAGTGATTTAGTGAGTAAAAGATGGAAGTTAGTAAGGGTATATTAAAGCATATAAAGTATGCTTAGTATACCCTTTTCTGTTACAGGTAAGTGAAGATAAAACAGTTTCAATAACGTAAACACCAGCCAGTTATAAAAAGCAGCTGTGACTGAGGTGGCGAAGCCATGCAATAAACCAAAAATGAAGAACGAAAAAAAATGGTATGCTGTTTACACCAAACCGCGGTGGGAAAAAAAAGTGAATCAATTACTTGCTGAAAAGGGGGTTGATACTTATTGCCCGCTTAATAAAGTAAGCCGCCAGTGGAGTGACCGGGTAAAAGTTGTACTGGAACCTTTGTTTAAATCTTATGTTTTTACCCGAATTTCGCCGGACGAAATGACCAATGTGCGGATGACCAACGGGGTATTAAATTTTGTTTACTGGAACAGTAAGCCGGCTGTAATTAAGGATAAAGAAATTGAGTTGATCAGAAAATTCCTGGACGAATATGATAATGTAGAGCTGGAGTCGATAGAGATAAAGCCTTCGCAAAAAGTGATTATTAAGCGGGGAGCATTTATGGAAAAAGAAGGAGAGGTAATAAAGGTGCTGAATAATAAAGCAGTTATTGTTATCAATAGTTTGGGATATAAAATAGTAGCCCAAATTAATAAAAACAACCTGGCAATGGTGAGAAGACAGGGAACAGGTTGGTGAGATGTAAATATTGAATGAAGAAAGAAAATTTATGGTAAGTGTGTGTATTTTAAATGTTCTGTAATGAAAAACGTTTGTATATCATGAATAAAATTGGGTAAGATAATGTTTGGATTTGCAGATTTTGATTTTTTATTATTTTAATAACCAGATATATGATTCAACCAACTGAAAAGAAGTTAATTTTTTATAGCGGATTGCTTTTATTACTGGTGTGGGCCAGCAGTTGTAAGACAAGTGAACAGACAAGACAGCAATTAATGTATTTCAGGAATGTTAAAGACTCTGCCTTGAAGGTTGCCACAGCTTACGAACCTCTTATTCAAAAAGGGGATATCCTTAGTATTATGGCGAGTGGCAGTATTTTGGAAAAAGAAGCAGCAACCCCTATCCTCGAAGCTATTAATAAAAGTTCTGCCGTAACTAGTAGTAGCGGTACAAGTAATGGCATTTCCGCAGGAATAACTGGTTACCTGGTAAATGAAGCAGGGCAGATCATTGTTCCTTTTTTAGGCACAATACCCGTTGCGGGTTTAACGAGAACCCAGGCTGCTGACTCAGTAAAAGAAAAATTACAAAAGGAGATCAAAGATCCGGTTGTGGAATTACGATTTATGAATCATAAATTTACCGTGTTGGGAGAAGTGAAAATTCCCGGGCAACAGTCCATAATCAACGACCGGGTTACGATTGTTGATGCCATTGGGGCTGCGGGAGATCTTACCCTCAACGGGAAAAGAGAAAATATTATGATTATACGTGAAACGAACGGGAAGAAGGAAATAGGCCGGATCAACCTGAACGAGGGTAATATTTTTTCTTCCCCTTATTATTTTATACAGCCGGATGATATTATATATGTTGAACTAAATACATTTTCTATACCTGAAAAGCAGACCAAAACCTTACAATATATTCAGCTTGGGCTGGCAGTGGTTACCAGTATCAGTTTGTTAATTAATCTGTTTAAAAAATAATTTTAATAATTTATCAGAATGAGTAATGGTGTTACCAAGCATTCGCAGGAACTGATGGAAATTTTGGAAAAGAGTTCCCGCCCATTGAATGCGCAGGAGCTTTTATTCAAATACCTGTATTATTTCCCCTTGTTTTTGTTTTCACTGGGTTTGACATTGCTGGGAGCATGGGTTTACCTGCGCTATAAGGTCCCGGTTTACAATGTGTCATCCAAAATCATCATTAAAAACGAAAACAGTAATTCCAATGATGAGGCGCTGGAGAAGGTTATGGTTTTTAAAAAAGCAGTAAACCTGCAGAATGAGATAGAGATCATGAAGTCGAGAAAATTGATGCAGCGGGTGGTGGATTCACTTGGATTAAATACCACTTATTTTACCAAAGGTAAAATTAAGACCAGCGAAATTTATAACCAGGCTCCATTTGTTTTTGTACCCCTATTTATTGCTGACAGCAATACCAGCATTAAATATACTTTCCGTTTTTTGAGTGAAAACCAGTTCAGGATTAACAATGACCGGTCCTATTTCCTGAACCAGGTTTTTCGAACGCCAGCCGGTGAGTTCAAGCTGGTGCCAAGAGGAGACCTGGTACCGGTAATGAATATGGAATATATTGTCAGCTGGTCGCCTTCTGACGAGGTGGCCTCAGAGCTGGTGGGTAATTTAAATGTCCGGATTCAACCGGGTGGCGCCACCATACTGGAAGTGAATTATTCCACCACTAACAATGCCAAGGGTATTGATATTATCAACAGGTTAATTAAGGAATATGATTATGTGAATGTGGAAGATAAAAACCGTACAGGGAAAAACAC
The DNA here is from genome assembly GCA_003963365.1 of Sphingobacteriales bacterium. GTDB lineage: Bacteria > Bacteroidota > Bacteroidia > Chitinophagales > Chitinophagaceae > AWTP1-9. Next base: position 150,318 of record RXJG01000005.1, on the reverse strand, counting down.
TGTCAGGTTTATTGATGAACGCCTTAACCTGATAGCAGGCGAACTGGATAGTGTAGAACGTAAATTGGAGAATTTCAAATCGAGCGACAAGTTTTTAGTTACGATGAGTTCCGGTAATAACGGGGGTGGGGGTGGCGGAGCAAATATTAATACCAGTAATGATTTCGAAAGCCAATTATCAGGGATTCAATTGAAATTGGAATTACTGAACCTGCTTGATACTTATATTAGAAATAAAGCAAACCGGTTTTACCTTGTGCCTACGAATTTAGGCATTGAAGACCCTGTATTGAATGGGTTGATTGCCGGGTTTAATGAACTGGTACTAAAAAGAAATCGTTTTTTACAAAATAATGTACCAGAAAGCAGTGCAGCTATTGCTGATGTCGAATCACAAATTGAGGTGGTGAGATTGAAAATGCTGGAGGACTTAAAAAATGTACGGGAATCGTATCAATTGAGTTTAGCAAGTATTGAAAAAAACAATACTAAATATCTTTCCGAACTGCAATCCCTCCCCAAAAAAGAAAGAGCCTTAAGAGAGATTGAAAGGCAAAGGGCGGTGAAAGAGGAATTAGTATTATACCTTCGGAAAAAAAGGGAAGAGTCAGCCATTTCACTGGCTTCAACCGTATCAAATACCCGATTAATAGATAATGCAGTCAGCTCCAGTATTCCTATCAGTCCTAACCGGTCGAATGTATACCGCATTGCTATTTTACTGGGATTGATATTTCCTGTTGTGGCAATCTATGGTATTGATTTGCTCAATGATAAAATCACCACCCGAAAAGATATTATTAAAGTACTGAATACTCCTATTGTGGGGGAAGTAGGGCATAACGATGATCCCAGTTCAGCAATTATCACCAAGCGTAAACGCAATATGGTGGCCGAACAGTTTCGGGTTATCCGTACCAACCTGGCTCATACACTTGGGGAAATTAAATGTCCATCCATCCTGGTAACTTCTTCGGTGAGCGGAGAGGGTAAATCTTTTATCAGTACCAATATAGCAGCGGTAATGGCTTTGAGTGGTAAAAGGACTGTGTTACTGGAGTTTGACCTGCGCAAACCTAAAATTGTATCTACATTGAACCTAAACCGTAAAATTGGTTTGACTAATTACTTAGTAGGTAATGCCTCTTTAGAAGATTTGGCGATTCCCATCAGCAGTGTTGAAAACCTGGATGTGATTTCCTGTGGACCTATCCCTCCCAATCCTGCTGAGATTTTGTTAGATCCCAGGATGAATGATTTATTTAACTACCTCCGGGAAAATTATGAATGTATCGTTATTGATACCGCCCCGGTAGGATTGGTTAGTGATGCTTTGGTACTTGGCCGTTATGCTGATTGTACTTTGTTTGTAATCCGCCAGCGGTATACATTTAAGCGGCAGTTAGGAGCTATAGAAGAACTTTACACGCAAAATAAAATGCCACGGTTAAACCTGGTGATCAATGATGTGAAATTTAAGGGAGCCAATGGTTATTACGGCTATGGCTATGGCTACGGCTATGGTTATGGTTATGGCTATGGGTTAGGGTATCTTACCGAAGAGAACCTGCCCTGGTACCGTAAGTGGTGGGACAATTTGACGGATTTATTCAGATAATGCCAAGTATTATCCCAAAACATGTGCAGAATAACAGGAATATTTAATCCTTCTTCTCAAAACCTAAGCAAAGAAATCATCAACATGCGGGATGCTATGAAACATGGCGGCCCCGATGATGAAGGAATTTATCTTGATGAAGATTTTAAACTGGCTTTAGGTCACCGCCGGCTGGCATTGATAGATTTAAGTCCCGGTGGTCATCAACCCATGGCTGACCTGAATAACCAGTTGCAGATTGTTTTTAACGGGGAGATTTACAATTACCAGGCGCTGAGATCCATTCTTAAAAATTTTGGCTATCATTTCTCCACGGCATCTGATACCGAGGTGATATTAAAAGCATACCAGCATTGGGGTGTTGAGTGTTTTAAATATTTTGATGGCATGTTTGCCCTTGCATTGTGGGACAAGCAGCATAACCAGTTAATCCTGGCAAGAGATCATGCAGGTATTAAGCCCCTCTATTATTATCTCTCCCATACCTGTTTATATTTTGCTTCCGAGATAAGAGGTTTTGACCGGGCAGCACATGATTTTGAAGAAAACGAATTATGGAAAACGTATTTTCTTTCATTTGGCAGTTTGCCTGAGCCGATAACCACTTTAAAGCATGTGATTCCTGTAAAAAAAGGAACCGCTGTAATAATTGATATCCCCTCGCTGGAGAAAAAAGAAGTTTGTTTTTATAAATTAACCTATAGTGAAGAAATAAAGTTCAGGCGGGATGCCCTGCTATTAGTGCGTACCAAACTGGAAGAAGCTGTAGAGCGGCATTTAATTTCAGATGCACCGATTGGCTTGTTTTTAAGCGGTGGTATTGATTCCAGTTTACTTACTTTAATAGCCAGGAAATTTCATGGAGATCACCTGCATACACTTTCTATTACGTTTGATGAACAGGAATTTTCGGAAGAAAAATTCCAAAAAATTATTATTCAAAAAACAAAGGCACATCACCAGTCGTTCCGCATAACAAAATCTCTTTTTTTTGAATCACTGCCGGATGTAATGAAAGCAATGGATCAGCCAACAGTGGATGGCATCAATAGTTATTTTATTTCCCGCTGTGCCCATGAATATGGATTAAAAGCAGTGTTATCCGGTTTGGGAGCTGATGAACTTTTTGGCGGGTATCCTTCGTTTCAATTGTCAAAAAACTATTCTTTATTACGCATGGTGCCCGGCGTTATATTAAATAACTTTAAGTATACAGGAGATTACCGGCTTAAGAAACTGGGGTATGCTGCCATGAAAAATAATATCGGGGAATACCTTATTTACCGGGGTTTGTTTGTACCGCAGTCTATTGCCCGGGTGCTGGACAGTTCAGAAAAAGAAGTGATAAATTCTTTAAATGCACTGGAAGATTATTATACAGAACAATCATTAAAAAATGGTAACAGGGTTTCGAGCCTGGAAACATCTTTATATATGCAGAACCAGTTGCTGAAAGATACCGATTTTATGAGTATGTGGCATGCACTGGAAATACGGGTTCCATTTTTGGACAGATTTTTAATGAATACGGCCGCACAAATTGATTCATCCATAAAATATCAATCGCCAAAATATTTGCTGATTGAAGCCTTTAAGGACGAACTGCCGGAAGCTATTTGGAACCGGAAAAAACAGGGATTTACTTTCCCGTTTGCCAACTGGTTTAAAGACGTGGCATTCATTAAACCCTCAGACAAAACAGAAGAGAGGCTTTTCAAGGATTTTAGTGCTAACAAACTTAGCTGGAGCCGTTACTGGTCGGTAATACTGATGAACCGCTTTGGCAAAACAGGGTTTAGTTTACAATAGATGCGGCGAATATTATTTTTAACACTGACTGCATTTTCAAAAACCGGCGGGATAGAAAAATTTAACCGCAGTTTCTCAAAAGCTTTAAACGATTTTTCTGCTGCCGGCAAAGCCAGCATTACTACCAGCAGTGTGTATGATGATAAGCCGGATGAGAAATATGTGAGCCAACATAATTTCAGATCCTATAAAGGCAGGCGCTGGTGGTTTATTTTAAATGAACTATGGAAAAGCAGGGGCTATGATGAAATTATAGCCGGCCATATTAATATGGCCCTCTTAGTAGTGTGGATAAAGAGAATATTTCCTTCAAAAAAAATTGTTTTGATTGTACATGGTATTGAAGTGATGGAACCTGTAAACGGTTATAAGAAAAAAGCACTGGATAAATGTGATGAGATATGGACAGTGAGTGAATTTACGAGACAAAATGTTATACGCCTGCAGCAGCAGCCGGCTGAAAAGACAAAAATATTTTATAATACCATCGATCCATTTTTTCACCTGCCGCAGCATTTTACAAAACCTGCTTACCTGAAAGAGCGGTATACTATAACGCCGACAGAAAAAGTGTTACTTACCGTTACCCGTTTAAATCATACTGAGAATTATAAAGGATACGACAAAGTAATTGCCGCCCTGCCCGTCATAAAAAAAACATACCCATCCATCCGCTATATTATAGCCGGAGCCGGAGATGAAAAAGAAATAAATAAGATCAAATCCCTGCTGGAGCAATACCAGTTACAAGAAAATGTTTTACTTACAGGATATGTTCCCGATGAGGAACTGACCGATCATTTCCTGTTAAGCGATGTATTTGTAATGCCCAGCAGTAAAGAAGGTTTTGGAATTGTTTTTATTGAAGCGCTTACCTGCGGTGCTGCTGTTATTGGTGGTAATAAAGATGGTACCGTTGATGCACTGGTGAATGGCCAGTTAGGAACCCTGGTAAACCCGGATAGTATTGAGGAAATCGCCAGTGCAGTAGTAGCGGCTTTAAAAAAACAAGAGAGTGACTCATCCATTAAGCAACATCAGATTGTTCAGCAGGAGGTGATGGGTCATTTTGGTTTTGAAAAATTTAAAAAAAGGCTGGCGGATTACCTGGCAATAAATAACTGATAGGTTGAAGTCATTAAATTTTGCGCTGATTGGTTGTGGGGCTATTGGAAAACGACATGCTGCTATCATTTCTTCAATGGGTGTGCTTAAGGCAGTTTGTGATACCGATATAAAAAAAGCAAAAGCATTTGCCCGGCAATACGATGCCCGTTTTTATACTGACATCAACCTTTTGCTGAATAAAGAGACTGGTATAGACGTAGCCGTTATTTGTACACCAAACGGATTGCACCCGGAACATGCCATTGCTGCTCTTTCGGGCGGATGCCATGTGTTATGTGAAAAGCCAATGGCTATTACAACGGTTTCTGCCCGTAAAATGATTAACACAGCAATTAAATTCAAACGGAAACTTTTTGTAGTAAAGCAAAACCGGTATAACCCGCCGGTTGCTTTTGTGCAGGAATTACTGCAAAAAAAACAGCTGGGTAAGCTCTACAGTTTCCAGGTAAATTGTTTCTGGAACAGGGATGTGCAGTATTACCGCAACTCTTTGTGGAGAGGGACAAAAAAACTGGATGGCGGTGTGTTGTTTACACAGTTCAGTCATTTTATCGATTTAATCTACTGGTTCTTTGGAGAAGTAAAAACCATAAAAGCATTCCGTCAAAATATTGCTCATAAAAAAGTAAGTGAGCTGGAAGATACCGGGTCGGCCATTTTGCAAATGAAATCAGGTGTTAGCGGATCCATTAATTACTCTGTTAACAGTTATAAAAAGAATATGGAGGGATCCATTACTATTTTTGGTGAAAAAGGTACCGTTAAAATAGGAGGACAATATTTGAATAAACTGGAATACCTGTGCTGGGGAAAAAACAGTATCCCTGAATTGAAAGAAGGAAAAGGGGCTAACCAGTATGGATTTTATGAAGGGTCTATGAGTAATCATGAACTGGTGTATGAAAATCTTATCAGCATTCTTAACGGGTCATCCAAAAAATATGTTAGTGGCGAGGACGGTATTAAATCTGTTGAAATCATTGAAAAGATTTACCGGGTAGCAAAATAAATTACGGCACCTGTTAAGGTATTTTATACATGAATCATTATAATTCGGAAGGAGAAACCTGGGACCTCGAAATAAAGCCAAAGGTCTCTTTATTTTCACTGAACCTGAAAGAAGTGTGGCATTACCGGGACCTGATGCTATTGTTTGTGAAGAGGGATTTTGTTGCTCAATACAAACAAACCATACTGGGTCCTTTGTGGCACGTAATACAACCTATTCTTACCACCCTGATGTTTCTTTTAATTTTTGGTAAAATTGCCAATATCCCTACAGATGGTATACCGCCGGTATTGTTTTATATGAGTGGGGTAACCATCTGGAATTATTTTTCTGGCTGTTTAACCGCTACCTCCAACACCTTTGTGGCGAACGCCGGTATTTTTGGTAAGGTATATTTTCCAAGGCTGGTGCTCCCGCTCAGTATTGTTTTTTCCAATATTGCCCGGTTAGGTATTCAATTTGGAATTTTAATTATTGCGATACTCTATTATGCATTATTTAAACAAGTTCCTGTTGTTTTTGGAAGTCAATGGTTACTGTTACCTTTGCTGGTCATCCTGATGGCGGGAATCAGTTTGGGTTTGGGAATCATCATTTCGTCGCTTACCACCAAGTACCGGGATTTTTCGGTACTGATTACTTTTGGTATACAATTACTGATGTATGCGACACCGGTAGTGTACCCGCTTTCTTTTTTATCCAACAAGAGTTATGCGTGGATTATCTACTGGAATCCCTTAAGCGCTATTGTGGAAGGATTCCGGTTTGCCTTGTTTCATACGGGGAGTTTTACTTATTCCTCTTTATTATATCCATTTATTTTTATGATTGTGGTACTCCTGTTTGGAGCGATGTACTTTAATAAAGTGGAGCGAACGTTTATGGATACGGTGTGATGGAATTTCTGGTGGCAAGTTGCGAGTAGTGAGTGGCGAGCAGGGGAATGGGAAGTGACTCAGATTGGGTGTCAAAGCCAGGAAGCCGGAAATACCATAATAAAAATGATTCAGAAATGAGAGGGTGATGGAAGTAGATCTTTAGTCGTTGAAGTGGTGAGAGGGTTGATTAAATAATCAGATAGTATTAAAGTTTGTTTTAGTTGAATACAGTTATTAAAGTTGAAAATTTATCGAAGCAATACCGCCTTGGGCAGGTTGGCACAGGAACATTGAGCCATGATATTAACCGGTGGTGGCACAGACTAAGGGGGAAAGAAGATCCCTATTTAAAAATAGGAGAGGCAAATGACCGTACACAAAGGGGCAACAGTGATTATGTGTGGGCCTTAAGGGATATTAATTTTACCGTGCAACACGGGGAAGTGTTGGGGATTATCGGACGGAACGGGGCTGGGAAAAGTACTTTATTAAAAATACTGAGCCGTACCACGGCGCCTACAACAGGCAGCATTAAAATTAAAGGGCGGGTGGCCAGTTTATTAGAAGTAGGTACAGGTTTCCATCCCGAATTAAGCGGCAGGGAAAATATTTTTTTAAACGGGGCCATACTGGGTATGACCAAAAAAGAAATAAAGCAGAAGTTTGATGAGATAGTGGATTTTGCCGGGGTGGAACGATATATTGATACGCCGGTTAAAAGGTATTCTTCGGGCATGTATGTACGGCTTGCTTTTGGAGTAGCCGCCCACTTAGAGCCAGAAATATTAGTTGTGGATGAAGTACTGGCAGTAGGCGATGCAGAGTTTCAAAAGAAAGCATTAGGTAAAATGAAAGATGTAAGCAGTAAGGATGGTCGAACAGTTTTATTCGTTAGTCATAATATGACTGCTATGAAGAACCTGTGCAATACTATTATGTATATGCAGCATGGTAAAATAGTGGAGATCGGGCAAACAGACACTGTCATCAATCATTACTTAACACATAGTGAGATCAATAGTGAAATGGTGCAATCATTCGCAAAACCCGAAGATGCGCCGGGCAATGAATTTGTAAAGATGAAACGAATCGAAGCCCTCCCGATCCTGGCTAATCCTTTTGATCCGATTACTATAGAAACGCCGATTAATATTGAGTTTGAATTCTGGAATTATGTGCCGGATAAAGAATTGAATTTGAGTCTTCATTTATACACTCCAACTGAGGAATGTGTTTTTAATGTTTATACGGACGCAAAATTGTTACCTGAAGGATTAAATAAGGGAGTTTGCGAAATACCTGCACACTTATTAAATGATGGCATCTATTCTGTGTCTATGATGATTGTAGCAGAAAGAGCTTATAGTCTTTATAATTTTGAACATGTCATTTCATTTGAAGTGAATGAAAAGAGAGGCATCAGTGGATGGCATGGGAAACATGCTGGGATTGTGCGACCTAAATTAAATTTCAACTTTGTGTAAATAATAGCAATTGATGATCAATGTTACCAAAACATATTTGCCATCATTCGATGAATACACAGCTATTCTGAAACGTGCATGGGATAAGAGCTGGATCACCAATAACGGAGAATTGGTACAGGAACTTGAATTGAAGCTGAAGCATTACCTGGGGGTTCCGCATTTATTGTTTACCAGCAATGGCACAGTTCCGTTGCAAATGGCGTTGAAAGTGTTTAACATCAAAAAAGAGGTTATCACCACTCCATTCAGTTATGTGGCAACCACCAATTCAATTTTATGGGAAGGTGCCAGGCCTGTTTTTGTGGATATAGATCCACATACGCTTTGCATTGACGCCGATAAAATTGAAGCCGCCGTTACGGAAGATACAGAGGCAATCATGGCCACACATGTGTATGGCATTCCCTGTGCTATTGAAAAAATTGATTCCATTGCACAGAAATACCGGCTAAAAGTTATTTATGATGCAGCACATGCATTTGGTTGTACCTACAACGGAAGTTCCTTGTTAAGCTATGGCGATATCAGCACCTGCAGTTTTCATGCAACCAAAGTGTTTCATACAGGTGAAGGCGGTTGTATTATCGCAAAAGAAGACGGGGTTGCACAGCAATTATTGTTATACAGAAGTTTTGGTCATTTGGGAGATGATTATTTAAGTATCGGTATTAATGCAAAAAACTCTGAATTTCACGCCGCACTGGGACTTTGCAATTTACCTGCTATTGGTGAAATAATAGCGGCCCGAAAACAAGTTTACCTCGAATACAATAATCGGTTAAAGCTTAAAAAAATACAACAACCTGAGTTTGCAAAAAATGCTGATTATAACTATGGATATTACCCGGTTATTTTTGAGTCTGAAAAGATATTACTGAATGTAAGAGAGGCTTTGTTGAAGAATGGTATTTCAACCAGAAGATATTTTTATCCATCTTTAAACCGGCTTCCATTTTTAAATAATTTTCAGCATTGTCCAATCTCAGAAGATATCAGCAGCAGGGTGCTGGCGTTACCTTTATTCACAAGCTTGCGTACTGAAGATATTAACCAAATTAGCTGTATTGTTAATGAATTGGTTTAATAAGATTTAATATGAAGATTGCAATCATGCAACCTTATTTTGTGCCCTACATCGGATATTTTCAATTGATTAACGCGGTAGATCAATTTGTTATCTATGATAATATCAAATACACAAAAAAGGGCTGGATCAACAGGAACAGAATACTGGTTGATGGTAAGGATGAATATATCACGTTGCCTATCCGGAAAGATTCTGACTATTTACATGTAGATCAACGAAAACTTGCAGATAGTTTTATTGATGACAAAAATAAAATTCTCAGAAAGCTGGCATACGCCTATCGCAAGGCACCTCATTACGATGCTGTTTATGCTTTGATGGAGCGCATTTTAGAAAAACCTGAAAACAACCTGTTTGAGTTTATTTATAAATCGGTATCAGAAATATGTCAATTTTTAGAGATTAAAACCAAATTTGTTATTTCCTCAACTTTACCTGTAGATCATCAGCTAAAATCTCAGGATAGAGTAATTGCCATATGTAAAGCATTAAACGCAACAACCTATATAAACCCTCCGGGAGGAGTGGAATTGTATGCAAAAAATACTTTTAATGAAAACGGAATAGGGCTTGAGTTCTTACAATCAGAACACATCCGTTATCATCAATTCAATAATGAGTTTATTGAAAGGTTATCCATTATTGATGTAATGATGTTCAATTCACGTGAAGAGATAAAAAAACTTCTTACATATTTTTATTTAATCAATTAAGCGGTTTCGAAATGTTTCAATGGGAAAAGAGGGGAAGAATTTTTAACCCTGCTGAGGTAAGTCAAAAACCCTGGCTAAAAGAATTTGCACAGGCACCTGCTTCTTTAATTTACGATAATTTCGTTCGTGTCTATTTTTCGTGCAGGCCACCTGCTGATGAAAGAGGGCAGTATGTTAGTTATTCTGCATATGCTGATTTTAGCCGTGCTAATCTTGAGCAAATAGTGAATGTAAGTGATAAACCTATTTTGGAGTTGGGAGACTTAGGAATGTTTGATGAATTTGGAACATATCCCGTTTCAGTTGTACGATATAATAATGAAATCAGGGCCTACTACGGCGGTTGGACAAGATGTGAATCTGTTCCCTTTAATGTTGCCATTGGTTGTGCAACCAGTTATGATAACGGAGAGACTTTTGTAAAAATGGGCCATGGACCGGTATTGTCCTACAGTGTGGATGAACCTTTTATATTAAGTGGACCTAAAGTGAGGATATTTAACAACATGTGGTATTTGTTTTATATAGCCGGGAAAAAATGGATTCTTGATAATGGGAAACCTGAACCTGTTTACAGGATCAGAATGGCTATTTCAACTGATGGAGTTAATTGGGAAAAACAAAACAAAGACATTATTGAAACAAGAATAGAGAAAGACGAAGCACAAGCTAGCCCTGATGTGTTTTATTATGAAGGTAAGTACCATATGTTTTTTTGTTACAGACATAGTAAAGCTTACAGAAGTAAAGAAAAAGGGTACAGAATAGGTTATGCTTCTTCTGTTGATTTGTTAAGTTGGGTGAGGGATGATTCAAAAGCTGGTATTGATGTTTCAGACGAAGGATGGGATAATGAAATGCTGAGTTATCCTCATGTATTTGAACTTGACCATAATGTTTATATGCTTTATTTAGGAAACCAGGTGGGCAGGAATGGTTTTGGATTAGCAAGACTAAAAAAATACGTCCCTTAACATAAATAATATGAAATGGATTAACCGCAGACATATATTTGATCCATTGGATTACCGATTACCTAATGGCTGTTTTGAATTTGCCCAGTCTCCACAAACTTTGGTTTTTGATGATTTTGTTCGTATATATTTTTCTACCCGAAAAAAAGAAGAAAATACAGGTAAGTTTTTAAGCATGATTGCCTATTTAGATTTTGACAAAGAATTTAATGAGGTACTTAATGTATCTGCTGAAACGCCCATTAAGCTGGGTGATCTTGGCTGTTTTGATGAGCATGGAATATTTCCCATCAATATTTTAAGACATGATAATAAAATATTGGCTTATACATGTGGGTGGAGTCGCAGGATGTCAGTATCAGTTGAAACCTCTACTGGTTTAGCATATAGTAATGATGGTGGTGTAAGCTTTGAAAAGTATGGTTCTGGTCCGGTTTTAACATCGTCATTGAAAGAACCATGCCTTGTTGGTGATTCATTTGTAAAGGTGTATAATAACCTGTTTCATATGTGGTATATATTTGGTCAACGCTGGTTGAAATCAACTGATAAAGAGCCGCCTGCCCGGGTATATAAAATTGCTCATGCTATATCTAAAGATGGTATTACCTGGCAAAAAGAAGAAGGTAAACAGATCATTGCTGATGTGTTAAATGCTGATGAATGCCAGGCTTTGCCTACCGTTACTAAAATTGGCGATCTTTACCACATGTATTTCTGTTTCAGGGAAGCCACTGATTTCCGAAAAAATCATGACCGTGGTTACAGACTGGGTTATGCCTGGTCAGATGATTTAAAAAACTGGACAAGAAATGATGAACTGGGCGGTATGCAGAAGCCTGCAACCGGTTGGGATGCTGAAATGATGTGCTATCCGCATATTTTTCAATGTTATGAGAAAGTATATCTACTATATAACGGTAATGAATTCGGGAGAAGGGGTTTTGGTATTGCTGAACTTGAACAAGGCAGGTGATATTTGTGAATCAATTGCACATAAGCTATAAAATAAATACAGCCACTACCGGGCATGTATTGGAGCATTTTAAAAAATGCAATGATCAGTTTTTAGCAGGACTAAAGCAGAAAATCAACCTGGAGGACTATGCTAAAAAAATAACAACCTATGCTGTTATGTTTGAAGCATGGAGAGAGGATGAATTGTCAGGATTGATAGCAGCATATTTCAACCAGGAAAAAAAAGAAGTATTTATTACCAACGTAAGTGTAATCAGCCAATATATGAGACGAGGTATTGCATCACAATTGATGGAGGAATGTATGAATTTTGCAAAAGCTAATCATTGCCGGGAAATAAGCCTCCGGGTTATTTCAAGTAATACGGAAGCTATCAGTTTATATTCAAAATTTGGGTTTAAGCAAACAAAGAAAGAATATGATGAGCTGGTGATGCAAAAAAAACTAAATTAATAAAGAATATAATCTGAAATAACAAGTATATGAAAAGAGATTATAACCAGGAATTAAAAGATACGGCAGATCACAGGTATGCCTATAATTTTGATTTTGATGTAATGCATAAGTTTATGCTAAAATCTTTTGAGCCTTTCTTTAAAGAGGGTAACTGCCTTGAACTCGGAAGTTTTAAAGGTGATTTTACAAAGCGATTAATACCCTATTTTAAAGACATCACCTGCGTAGAGGCATCTGATGAAGCAATTGAAACAGCCAGGAAAGAGTTAGGTAATCTGAAATTTGTTAATGCTTTGTTTGAAGAGGTAATTTTGCCAGAAAAATATGATAATATCATTCTAACACATGTACTGGAGCATTTGGATAACCCGGTATCTGTAATGAAACGTATTAATGACGAATGGCTAACAGATAGCGGCCGTTTCTTTTTGGTATGCCCCAATGCAAATGCTCCATCCAGGCAAATTGCAGTAAAAATGGGGCTTATCACACATAATGCTGCAGTTACGGCTGCAGAAAAAGAACATGGTCATCGTATCACTTATTCACTTGATACACTAGAACGGGATGCAAAATCAGCTGGTTTGAAAGTTGTATACAGGTCGGGTATTTTTTTTAAAGCACTAGCTAATTTTCAGTGGGACAGGTTACTCAATACTGATATTATTTCACCGGAATTTCTCGAAGGCTGCTACCAGTTAGGCCATCAATATCCTGATCTTTGTTCAAGTATTTTTCTAATGTGTGAAAAAGGACCATCCCGGTAATACTATGGATCCATTGTTATCTGTGTGCCTTATTACCTATAATCATAAGCAGTATATACAGCAGGCAATTGAAGGGGTGTTGATGCAAAAGGTCAGTTTCCCTATCAAATTAATCATTGCTGATGATTTTTCTACAGACGGAACGAGAGATATTCTACATGATTATAAAGAAAAGTATCCTAACCTTATTCATTTAATTCTGCAGGAAAAAAATGTGGGCCCGGCACAAAACTGGAAAGTTTTGATTTCAGCACCAAAATCAAAATACATCGCATATTTTGAGGGAGATGATTACTGGATTGATGAATTTAAATTACAAAAGCAGGTGGATCTTCTTGAAAGCAGACCTGATTGTTCCATCTCCTTTCATAAGGTTATAACAATAGACAACGATAATAATATTTTGAACGATGTGTTTGATTTGAATGATAGTTTTCCTGACGAGTTAACAATTCAGGATTTGGCAGCAAGAAATTTTATACCCACCTCCAGCGCCGTTTTTAGAAATCTCCCTTTGATAAAATCGAATTTACAATGGTTATCTGAACAACCCGTTGGTGACTGGCCATTAATGATTTTACTGGCTGATACAGGAAAGATTCATTTTTCACATGAATGTATGTCAGTTTACCGTAAACATGATTTTGGTATATGGTCATCTTCATCTTACTACAAAAAGGCGATGGATATAAAGAAATTAAGGCAATCATTAAATAAAATATTTTCCCGGAAATATGGAGATATATTTTATTCGAACGATCAGAAAGTTAAAGACGCTATTTATGAGATGGAGTATTATAAAAAGGAGAGACGGGTTTTCTATTTTTTCAAAAATTATATATGGCTTCTGGCTCATAAAAAATATACAAAATTTTCTTACGGATCATTTATTTTATTTTTAAAGCAATTTATTTGGAGAAAAGGAGATTAAAATTAATTATAATTTCCACCATGAACGGTTTTTCGTGGGGGGGGAGTGAGGAGTTGTGGTATGAAACAGCAAAGTATGCCACAGCCCGGGGTTATACCGTGGAGATCATTGTATTTAAGAATGAGCCAATAAGCCATAAACTTATTGAACTTAGTGAGCAAATACCCATACATTTTATTGAACCGGCTACGCCAATATTGCCCTCTTTGTTTAAAAGAATTTTATTAAAAATTTTGCGAAGGCCTGTCCCAGTCTTTTATGCAGATCGTTTTAATTTTATACACGGTTTAAATGGGGATATTATACTTTTAAGTCAGGGAGGTGCCAGTGATTTGGTATATTATCCTGATCTAAAACAATATTTACAGCAAAACAGCAAACCGCTTGTTATAGTTAATCAGTTGTTTTCGGATGATACTTACCTGAATGATGCGGAACGGCAGAGTTTAAGTGAAGTTTATAAGAAGGCTATTAGGGTATTTTTTGTATCTCATCAAAACCGGGAGATCCTTGAACGGAAATTAGTGATGCGGTTTACTGATAGTGAGCTGGTAAAAAATCCGGTCAATCTTTCTTCTACTTTAATTTTACCCTGGCCCGTTGCAGAAATAATTAATATAGCTGTTGTAGCCCGGTTAGATATTAATCATAAGGGTTTAGACCTTTTATTGAATGTATTGTCATGCACAAAATGGCAGCGCAGGAATTTTATTTTAAATATATATGGCAATGGACCCCATGAAAATTATATCAGAGAGCTTATACAATTTTATAAACTTGAGGAGAAGGTTCTTTTAAAAGGCCATGCAGGGGATGTAAGGAAAGTATGGTCAGAAAATCAGTTATTGGTTCTTCCTTCCAGAAAAGAAGGAATGCCATTAGCGGTTATTGAAGCTATGTTATGCGGAAGACCTGTTGTAGTTACCAATGTTGGTGACAGTAGTTTAATTGTAAGAAATGATGAAACCGGATGGGTTGCAGAAGCAGCAACTACTGATCATTTGCAAAAAGCCCTTGAACAAGCCTGGCATCACCAAAACAAATGGAAAGAAATAGGAGAACAGGCCCACCTTGTTGCCAGTGCTTTTATTGATAAAGAACCAGGTAAAAGTTTTTTTGAAAAGATAGAAACACTTGCATTGGCAGCAACAAGTAATTTTTAATAATTTAATAAATGGAAAATAAATCAAAAGGCAAGTGCTTATAAAAGCTGATAGAAGTAATACTATTGAAATCATAAAAATTATGAGAGGGTAATTTTTTTCTGTTTAACCTCCTGAAGAATAAAACCCGAAGCAATTAAAATTGTGACTAATTCAGCAAATGACAACAATTACTTCCCTCAACTGGATTCTTTAAGAGCGATTGCTGTACTACTTGTGATCATTTCACACTGGTTCACACATGAACAAATTTTAAACAGATATACTTCTAATGGAATTTTGGGGGTAACCCTTTTTTTTGTACTTAGTGGTTTTCTTATTACCGGAATTCTTTTGAGGAGTAAAAAACAGGTGGAAAGTGGGGCTTCCAGACGGGAAGCATTTAAAGTATTCTACATTCGCAGGGCATTAAGAATATTCCCGGTTTATTACCTGCTGCTTATAGTATTGCTCATTTTCAATCTTTCAGATATAAGGGATAATTTCTGGTGGCATTTTTTTTAAGGGTCTAATTTTTATTTCTGGTTAAAGGGGACATTTGGTGGGTCCCTGTCACATCTATGGTCATTATCCGTTGAAGAGCAATTTTATATTTGCTGGCCGGCAATTTTACTTTTTTCACCCCGGAAATATTTACCAACAATACTGGTTTCGGGAATCATTCTTTCAGTATTATTCCGATATCAAATCACTACTGATCAAAATGAACTTGGCAGAATTTTAATGCCGGGCAGCTTAGATTCATTCTGTATCGGCGGGTTATTGGCTTATGGCAGACTTTACCGTAATAAATGGTATCAGCAATATGTTAAGTACAGAAGCCTGTTCGTTTTATTTTCCTTTTTATTGCTGATTTTTGTACACACTCCATTTTTTAATAATGCCGGAAAATATTTTTATGTAAGTTTTTATTTCCTGCTGATATCTGTAGCTTTCGGAATTCAGATTGACCGGGTAGCGGATACTGTAAATACACCGGTAATATCAGCAATATTAAACAACAGGGCATTATTGTATATTGGTAAAATCAGTTACGGTGTTTATCTCTTCCATAATTTCATACCGTATCTCTATTCTATTAATTTGCCAGTTTTTTTACAGCCTGCCTCTATGTACATAGCCCAGGCTGTGCGTTTTGCTTTATTGATTGGCTTAGCCAGTTTATCCTGGTATTTGTTTGAGAGACCAATTTTAAGACTTAAAGATAAATTCGTTTTTGACAAGTTGCCTGCTGACCAATTAATATCGTCATGAGTTTTTCTGTTATTGTTTGTGCTTATAACCCCGAAGCAAAAATTTTTGAAAAGTTGTTATTTGCAATGAACAGCTTTGCTTCATCATTGACATCATATGAAATAATAATTGTTGATAATAACTCTCAACCTGCATTAAAGGAGTCTGATATCTTAAACAAATTTCTAAAACAAAATGAAAATATTGTTTTAATAGAAGAAAAAGCACCGGGGCTAACCCTGGCAAGGATTGCAGGAGTAAAAAAAGCACGATACGAATGGATAATTTTTTTTGATGATGATAATGAACCAGCATCAGATTATTTAGAAAGGGCAACGGAGTTAATCCACAATTATCCTGAAGCAGGTTGTTGGGGGCCGGGAAGAATTCAGGTTGAGTATTTTGGTAAGAATGTTTCTGATAATAAGTGGTTACAAAAAATAAAACCTGTTTTCCAGGAAAAATATGTTGATGGTGTTCAATTGTCTGATAAAAAGGAATGGATGGATTGTTATCCTCCCGGCACTGGCTTAATCGTAAAAAAGAATATACTTTCAGAGTATATAAAGCAGGTAGAGTTAAAAAATTATACGTTAAGTGACAGAAAAGGAAGAAGCCTTTCCAGTGGAGGCGATGTTCAGATTGTTTTTACGGGAATTAAAATGGGATATAAAGCAGGTATAGCTTCAACACTAAAGTTAACACATCATATAAAAAGCGATAAAACTAAATTAAAATATTTGTTGAGATTAATTTATGGAACCGGTTCTTCTTATATAAAAGCATATAACCAGGTTTTTTTTGATACACCAATCGACTGCCGGTATGCGGGTAATATGGAAATATTAAAAATTCTCTATTTTCATTTAAAAACCCGGTTATTAAAGAATGGATATAAACAATTTCTTGTTGATTTTGCCACCCGAATGGGTGAAATAAATTCACGATATATCTGTAATGAGCAGGTGGGTAAGCCTGCACTACTGTTAACATTTGAAAAATTAATTGGTTCAAATTAATGGAACTCAGGTTATGGGTATTTTATTGCAAAGCATATCAATGCGGGGCACCGGGTTTTCGTAAAAAAAATAACCGGTTACAAAGCGTAAGCCTAAATCAAGTATTTTATCATATTTTTTATTTTCTATTCTGGTAGCAATAATGAATAACGCTTTTTACATAGTAATAACGATAATCCTCGTGGAGAAATGTTGATAAAATTTGCGATATTAATTGCTATATGCCCCAGGTTTTAAAGATTGATGTTCAGGAAATGGTTAAATCATTTGTTCATATTGTAAAGACATGACCGAAGTCCCTGTTTTGTTGATTATTTTTAACCGGCCCAATACAACGGCAAAAGTTTTTGAGGCAATCAGAAGAGTAAAACCTACCCGGCTTTATATTGCCGCAGATGCGCCGGGAAAAGATAAGCCGGAGGATAATGAAAAATGTAAAGCAGCCAGAGCGGTAACGGATACTATTGACTGGCCATGTAAAGTGGAAAGATTGTACCAGGAAGATAATTTAGGTTGCAGTCTTGGACCAAGAACGGCCTTTAACTGGTTTTTTTCGCAGGAAAAAGAAGGGATAATACTGGAAGACGATTGTGTACCCCATCCTGATTTTTTTTTATTTGCCGGTGAAATGCTTAACCGGTTCCGGGATAATAAAAAAATCATTTCAATTAACGGCTCCAATCTTGGATATAAACCCTCACACGGATACAGTTATTCTTTCAGCCGTTTTATGAATATGTGGGGATGGGCTACCTGGGCTGACCGGGCGAAAGAAATCGATTATTCGTTGAACGAATGGAAAAAAATTAAAAGTCCACTTTGGTACCTTTATCGTAAAATGCGGCAGGGGCTGTTTGATACAGATATTAACTGGTATAAATACTGGAAACATAAATTTGACCTTACAGTTACCACAAATTTTACCTGGTGGGACTGGCAATGGATTTATCATCAACTCGCAAACCGGCAATATAGTGTGGTTCCTGCTGTTAACCTGGTAACCAATATTGGGTTTACCAGTGATGCTACACATACCCACGAAGAAACAAACCCGGCTGCTAATATACCTGTTGGGGCAATGCCTGTAAGTTACAGGCATCCGTTAAAAGTAAAGCCAGATTTCATCTATGAGGAAGAATATGTAAAATGGGTTTGGTGTTACCATAAAAGATTGCCGTTTAGCTTTTATTTTAAACAAATGATACGCAGTATTTTGAAGCTGGAAAATGTCCCCAACCAAGT
Source organism: Sphingobacteriales bacterium (assembly GCA_003963365.1). Lineage (GTDB taxonomy): Bacteria > Bacteroidota > Bacteroidia > Chitinophagales > Chitinophagaceae > AWTP1-9. The sequence continues at coordinate 131,826 of RXJG01000005.1, read as the reverse complement.
ACCTGTTAACAAAGAATATTTATAATCAACCATTTGAAAGTTCATAAAAAAACTATATTTTGTTTGTCTTTGGTTGTTCGAAAAAAAAGAACCACCACCGCTAACAATTATGGCTTTGCTGAACTACAGAAAAATAATGGTTGCTGCCGGTTTATCGGTAGTTGCTTTGTTTTTTAACTCTTGCCAAAAAGAGCTTAAACAAAAGGAGAAACCATTGTATGATGTTTTTCTGCTGGCGGGCCAGTCAAATACATTATCGGGTTATCGATTAAACCCTGGTGTTGACCTGGTTGTAACAGGTATAAAACAACTTGGACGTTTTAATGAGGACAATTACCAGATTATTGAGGCAACTGAACCATTACAAAATCATACACCCAATGATTCCTGTATTGGCTTCGCTATTACTTTTGCAAAACTCTATGCAAATTCTTATTTGCAAAAAGGGAGACAAGTATTGATCATTCCATGCGGTGCCAATGGCAGCGGGTTTTTAAATAACCACTGGAACAAGGGTAATGATTATTATAAAGATGCCATTGAAAGGGTCAATAAAGTGCTGGATAGTTTCCCGGGAAGTGAGCTTAAAGCGGTACTCTGGCACCAGGGAGAAGCAGACTTTACATTTGGCGAAAATTATTACAAAGCCCTGGATAATATGATTGCTTCCATGAGGATATCATTTCATCAATCAAACAGAGATAGTATTCCTTTTATAGCTGGCGGCTTTGTTCCTTACTGGGTTGATATGAATCCCAGGTTCAGGATTGTAGATTCAGTGTTAAGGGCAACGCCAAGTCGTGTTGCGGTAACTGGTTTTGCAGATCCAAGGGTTCCTTTTATAATCGTTAAGCCAGACAATTCTGCAGAGCCAATCCATTTTGATGCGAATGGACAGCGGGAAATGGGTAAACGGTATTTTGCCGAATACCAACGACTGGTTAAATAGCCTGTCGAACAAAAGTCTCTCAGCAAATTTTATTCTTCCTAAATGATTTATCCTAAGATTTCGATTGTAACGCCCAGTTATAACCAGGGTCAGTTTATTGAACAAACCATACAAAGTGTCCTGAGCCAAAACTATCCTAACCTGGAATATATTATAATGGATGGAGGCAGTACAGATGATACCGTGGAGATTATTAAAAAGTATGAAAACCAACTTACGTATTGGGTTAGCGAAAAGGATAAAGGACAGGCACATGCTATTAACAAAGGGTTAGCGAGGTGTACCGGTGAAATATTTAACTGGCTGAACAGTGATGATTATCTTGAGCCGGGGGCATTGTATAAAATAGCAGAAGCTTTTGCCAATAAGCAAATACAGGTGGTGGCCGGGGCGGTGCGTAATTTTTCCGAAAACGAAACAGTAATAGTCAACAATTCAAAACTGACTGCAAGGGGTTTGATGTGCTGGGAACCCGGAGTAAAGTTTGTACAACCGGGAGTATGGTTAAGAAGCGCATTGATACAACGGTGTGGAGGTATTGATGAACAGTTTCATTATGCATTTGACTGGGATTTGTATATCCGTTATTTATACCATTTCCCTGCTGTAAAAGAAATTGAAGATTTATTAGTTCATTTCAGGTTGCATGAGGAATCAAAGACACAAACATCCCGGGAAAAATTTGCAGATGAAGAAAGAGAAATTATAAAAAAAATCAGTGGTTTGGCAGATTTTTCAGGTTTACATAAAACTTGCCAATATAAAATAAGTAAAACAGAATGGACCCGATTTCTTTCAGCACAATCAACTTCATCAACAAGTGTATTAAATAAAATTTTTCAGGTATTATGCCATATGCCTCAATTTTACCGGGTAAGTTTTTCAAGACAGACGGCCGGTGCCTTAAATGCAATTATTAAGGGCAGAAAAATTTAGACAAACATGATTAAAACCCGAATAATTTGGCTGGCACATGAGGCTAATATCAGTGGTGCTAATTTGTGTTTAAAAGAATTTATGATAGTGGCAAAGGATAAAGGATTAGATCAGTGTTTGATAATTCCGCATAAAGGCAGTATGGAGCAAGTTGCTGCGGAACTAAAAATTCCTGTAAAAATTATTCCATACTATTTCTGGACAAGACCAGCTAATGGATATTTCTTTGATAAGCTTTTATTTAGAAGATTAATACGAAATACATTAGCAGTTTTTCAATTAATGTTGCTGACAAGGAGGGGCGGGCATAATTTGTTTTTTACCAATACCTCTGTTGTTAATGTTGGGGGCTGGGCTTCAAAACTTACCGGGAGCAAACATTACTGGTATGTTCATGAAATGGGGGAGGAAGATTTTGGGTTTAAACTACCCTGGGGAAAGAAAAGCTATTGGTTTATGAAAAATTTTGCTGATAAAGTACTAACTAATAGCTATCATCTTGCTTCAAAATACCTTAACCGTTACCCATCATTGCACATTGAAGTTATAAGATATCCGGTTTTTGTGAAGAAGGCAGAAAACCTGGCAAAATGGAGTGAAACTATTCCGGTAAAGTTGTTGCTTATTGGTCAGATAGCCAAAACTAAAGGGCAGCATATAGCTATAGAAGCAGTAAAAATTTTAATTAACAGAGGGATTGACGTTACTCTAACGATTATGGGTAAGTGTGATGACAAATCTTTTGAAGAAGAAATTAATCTGTTAATAAAAAAATGCAGTTTGAATGATAAGGTTTTTATTGAAGGGTTTACCAGCGTACCAACCGAAGTAATGGCGAATCACCATATTTTATTAATGTGTTCAAGATGTGAAGCTTTTGGCCGGGTAACCGCTGAGGCCATGAAAATTGGAATACCGGTAGTTGGTTCAAACAGTTGCGGAACAAAAGAAATAATTACTGATAATATAACAGGTTATTTGTTTGAAACAGGGAATGCCGGAGAATTGGCGCAAACAATACTAAAGGTTATTAATAACCCTGCTCAAAGAGAAGAAATAGTTATGAATGCCCTGAAACATATTAATGAAATGACAGACACAAATAACATTTACAGGCTGTTTGATCAAATTTAATTAAAATGACAGCAGATAAATTTCCATTGTTTACTGTCGCTACTATATCCTATAATTCCGGTAAATGGATACGGCAAACTATTGAAAGTGTGCTCGCCTCCCGTTATACGAATTTTGAATACCTGATTTCGGATGATTGTTCTACAGATGATAGCTGGGATATTATACAAACGTATAAGGACTCCCGCATTAGGGCCTGGCGTAATGAAAAAAATTTAGGAGAGTATCCGAATCGGAATAAAGTTTTACAAAAGGCAAAAGGGAAATACATTTTATATATAGACGGAGACGATATCTTATACAAAAATGCTTTGTTATCATACGCAAATTACATCGATGCATTTCCCCAGGCAAAAGGTGTTTGGGGTGTACATGCAATTTATTTTGATTTTGTAGTATTTCCTTATCTTTTTTCCCCAAGGCAATTAACGGCACTTAATTTTTTGAGTACTTATCCTGTTACAGTAGTCGGATTTACCGATACGGTTTTTGCAGTCGAAGAGCTTAGAGCTTTAGGCGGGTTTGATACCCGGTTTGCAATAGGAGATACTTATATTAAAAGAAAATTCTGCAATTATTATGAAGTATTGCTGGTGCCTGCAGGTAATGCATTTTGGAGACAATATCCAACACAGGCCAGTCGCAGGGTGACAAAGTTTTATAGAAATATAATTGAAACTTATGCGATAGATGCGGAACTTTTACGTAGTGTTGATTTTGTTTTAACGGATGAAGAATTGGAAAAAGCGAAATTGAATTTTAGAATTCGTGCTGTAAAAATGATTGTAAGAAATACTTTACAAAAAGGGAAGCTGTTTGATTTTGTGAAACTCATGAAAAAACTGAATATATCGTATTCAAGTTTGCTCTTGCTGTTTAAAAAAGGCGATTATTCTTATAAAGCAGGAGCAACATCATACAATCCTCTGTTCAACCAGTATAATTTTGATAAATGATGATAGCAGTACGATTTTTTTTTAAGCTACTTTTTAAAACAGGAAATGGATTAAAAAAAATAGCTCAGTGGTTTACCATTTTAAAATACAAATCACGGTATACAGGTCGTTTTTTTTGTGGTACTAAAATAAACACAGGCCGTTTCTTTTCTGTTTATTTCGATACAACAAAATCAGTAATCCGTATAGGTCATCATGTACAATTCCGTGATTCTTGTGAAATCCGTTCCGGGTTAAACGGGGAGCTAAAAATAGGCGACAGGGTTTTTTTTAATAACCGCTGTTCTATCAATTGTTTCAACAAGATTACAATAGGAAATGATTGCCAGTTTGGAGAAGATGTAAGGTTTTATGATATCAATCATGAACATAGTAAAAAGGGTGAGCTGATTTCGGCACAGGGATACAGCAAAGGAAGTATTTTTGTTGGGAATAACTGCTGGATTGGTTCTAATGTGACTATTCTTAAAGATGTAACTATTGGTGATAATGTTATAATTGGTGCTCATAGTTTAATATATAGATCAATTCCATCTAATTCAATCGTAAAAACACAACAACAACAAATCATTACAACACATTTATAATTTTATTTAATGGCTATTGAAAGGATTGTTCCGGGTACAATTGAATGGGATTCGTTTTATGCTAATCATATTAACAGGTATTTATTTGCCAGAGATGTAATAATAAAACACGATGCAAATTTAGTTTTAGATGCAGCTTGCGGGGTTGGATATGGCAGTTACTTTTTAAGTGAACTACCCTCTCGTCAAATTACAGCTATCGACCGGTCTAAGAAGGCATTAAACATTGCCAAATCTCAATTTCAGAGAGAGAATATCTTTTTTTTAGAAGATGATTGTCATACGCTCATGGCTGCTTCTGCAAATGGCCCCTACGATGCAATAGTTAGTTTTGAAACTCTTGAACATCTTCCTGATCCGGGTGCTTTTATTACCGCCTGCTTTAATAATTTGAAGCAAGGTGGACAATTAATTATAAGCACTCCAAATAAACTTGTTTCAAGCCCTGATGGTAAACTTGCCTGGGAATACCATGAAAAGGAATATTCATTCGAGGAGTTTTATTCCATACTTTCTGATCATGGATTTACCGGAATTCAAATGTTTGGACAGCAATTTACCGGCATTGGCCGGTTAAGAGAAAGAGTGCGGAATGAATTGTTTATCATTCATAGTAACCCATTTATGCGTATGGGCCGATTAATACAACGTTTGCTCCGTGGTCACAGGGTTACTGCATTATTACCAGAACAAGCTGAGGATTTTGAAATTAAACAGTATGATAACGCAGCCCAATTAAATCAGTTGGGTAAAACAGGCCCTTTTGTTTTACTCGCAGTTTGTACCAAGCTATGAAAGTCATACATGTACTCAATCATTTTTTGCCTTATCAAACTGCCGGAACTGAAGTATATACCTGGGCATTGATATGGAATTTGCGCCAAACAGCACTTGTACAGGCCAGCATTTTAATACCTAATTACGGCAAAGAATTTAATGAGTATTATCACTATGATGGGATAGAAGTAACCCGATATGCTGAGCCATCTGTTGTAGACAGGAAATTAATAATGGGTATAAGAAAGCCCGATGGATTATTGGCATTTGAACAGTATTTACAGGAAAATAAACCGGATATTGTTCATTTTCATGAATTGGCTGGCAGTAATGGTGTCACATTATGGCATGTAAAAGCTGCAAAAAAAAATGGGGCAAGAGTAGTGATTACATTTCATTTAGCCAGCTATTCCTGTGCAACCGGCACCCTGGTTTATAAAGATCAGCAATTATGTGACGGGAAAATTAATTTATATAAATGCAGTAAATGCTATTTACAGTTTAAAGGGCAAAGAAGTGTTTCACCATTTTTACTTCCGGTTTCCTTCTTACTATATAAAGCTGGTGTTAACACAACCAAATGGAATAACAAGCCCGGAACAGCATTGGGAACCGTGTATCTTATCCATCAACTAAAACAAAAATTTAAAGATTTGATAAATACCTGTGATAAAGTGGTTGTACTTACAGACTGGTATAAAAAGATTTTAGAATTAAATGAAGTGCAGCCAGGAAAAATTGCACTGATAAAACAGGCATTACCGAAAGATACAGTTGAGTATAAAAAAAAAGGAGTAAGAGAAGGTTCTCTTCCTATAAAGTTGGTTTTTGTTGGAAGGATTAGCCCATTTAAAGGCTTACATATTTTATTAAGTGCAGTACTTAAATTTTCTGTTAATGAAATTGAGCTTGATATTTATGGATCATCGAATGACAACGCTTATGAGAGTGGGTGGAAAGAAAAAACAAAATCTAAGATCAATATCAGGTGGAAAGGCGCTATTTCACCTGATGCTGTTGTAAATACATTGTCAGAGTATGATGCACTTTGTTTATGTTCTACTTTTTCTGAAATGAGTCCGCTGGTTATACAGGAAGCATTTGCCGCAGGCATACCGGTGATTGCGAGTAATGTGTATGGAAACGCTGAACAAATAGTACATGATCAAAATGGGTTATTGTTTCGTTTTAAAGATGTGGAGTCTTTAAAAGATCAGTTAGCACGTTGTGTAAGGGATCCTTTCTTATTGCCGGGACTGAGGCAAAATATTAAAGCCCCGCGTTCATTCTCAGAAACAGGAAATGCTTACTATGCATTGTATAAAACACTACTGAACTGATGCGTATTTTACTTGTAATGGACCCGGGTATACTAGTTCCGCCAAAGGGGTATGGTGGTCATGAACGATTGGTCTATATGTTTGCCAGGGAATATCAAAAAAGAGGGCATGAGGTTCATTTATTGGTAACAAGCGGGTCGGAAGTAGCGGGTTGTGTTGTACATCCTTTTGGTAAAGAAGGATTCCCTCCCCGAAAATGGGATGCACGGTTGGCTATTCCAACTGCCTGGTATTTTTTGTGGAAGCATCGAAACGATTTTGATCTTATACATAATTTTGGAAGGTTAGCTTATTTGTTGCCAATATTAAATCATCCAATTAAAAAGATAATGACCTATGGCAGGGAGATTAGCAGCCGCAATATCAGGGTTATTAACAGGCTTCCTTTGCGAAATTTAATTTATACAGGTTGCAGCAATGATTTAATCAGCAGAGTTAATGCAGGTGGCAAATGGGAAACGGTTTACAATTCTATTCCTTTTGATCAATACAGTTTACAGGCATCTGTTAGTGAAGAAGCCCCTCTTATATTTTTAGGCAGATTGGAGCGCATTAAGGGTTGTCATACTGCCATTGCAGTTGCTAAGGCCACTCATCATCAGTTAATTATTGCTGGTAATATTTCCCGTTTACCAGAAGAGATCGATTATTTTGAAAATGAAATCAAGCCTCATATTGATGGGAATCAAATTATTTATATAGGTGAGGTTAATGACGAACAAAAGAACGAATGGCTGGGTAAGTCCAAAGCCATGTTAATGCCGATAGAGTGGAATGAACCATTTGGAATTGTTATGATTGAAGCTATGGCGTGCGGTACGCCGGTAATTGGTTATAGAAAAGGATCAGTGCCTGAAGTAGTGGATGAAAATATAACGGGTTATGTGGTTGACAATCCAGATCAGATGATTACCGCTATAGGGAATATAAGCCATATAAACAGGAGCCGATGCAGGGCCCGGGCGAAAGAGCGGTTTGATATAGAAGTTGTTGCTCAAACGTATCTTTCTTTATTTAAAAATCAAGTATGAAAATATTAAAGAAAATACTTCCCGAAAATTTCAAGCGAAAAGTAAAAGAAGAACTGGGAGTCCCTTCTTTACACTGGAGTTTGGAAAATATTAAGCGTATGGGTTTTATTCCTTCTTTTGTTATTGATGGAGGTGCATATGAGGGATATTGGACAAAAGATTTTTCAGAGGTTTTTCCAGATGCGCAGGTTTTGATGTTAGAGGCACAAGCCGGAAAAGAAAAATATCTCAAAGCTATTTGTGATGAAAATAAGCGCCTCCATTATCATATAGGGCTTCTTTCCGATGAGGATGGAAAGGAACTTGCTTTTATGGAAAATGAAACAGCCAGTCATGTGATAGCTGACCGGGATGGTAGTGGTATAAAATTGATCAGGAGTGAATCACTGGATGCGATTATTGAAAGAAGGCAGTTCCCTTACCCTGACTTTATTAAACTGGATCTGCAAGGATTTGAACTGGAAGTATTAAAAGGTTCAGAAAAGTGCATCGCAAATACTGAGTTTTGTTTATTAGAAGTATCGTTACTTGACTTAGGCGGTACACCATTGATGCTGGAAGTAATGAACTATATGCACGAAAAAGGTTTTCAGGCTTATGATATCTGCCAGTTCATGCGGCGTCCATACGATCAGGCTTTATATCAAATTGATCTATTGTTTATAAAGAAGACTTCTTTACTGATTGCTCAAAAAAGGTGGGATTAGCATTTTATAAATATCCAATTTTCAAAAAATCATTATGAAACCCCGGGCTTTATTTTTGTCTAATCGTATTTACTTTGATGATTCCAAAAAAGAGGGGGGTGTAAGATTATGTACCATGGAATATCTTTCCCTGGTACAATTATTATTTGAAACCCATTTATTTTTTGTTCAAACCCGCCGGGATATCCGCTACCGTATTAAAGTAAAATCAGGCTTTAATGCTTATGATGATTATGATGTTGATTCATACCGTTTTCAATTAATCAACCTCATTAAACAGCAGGGCATAACATATGTGTTTCTGAATCTTTCCAATACGGTACCTTTTGCCCGCATCATCAAAAATGAATTTGGTGATACCGTGAAAATTATTTTATGTTCACATGGTAACGAGTCCGGTGATTATCTTCATGAAGTAGTGAAGCACCGGGGAAAAGTCCCTTTATATAAAAGGCTAATTTCAACTTATACACTTGGTAAATTATTAAAGTCAGAAGCCCGGTTCCGTCAAGTTTTTTTGGACCTGGTATTAACTGTTTCGCCTGTGGAGGAAGCCATTGAAAAATGGATAGGTGCCAAAAATGTTTTTATGGTACCCCGTACGATTAAAAGCAATCCCCTCCCGTGGAATCCTTATAATGGACGTATTGGGTTTATAGGCGACCTGAGTCACTGGCCTAATTATTATGGATTAGATGAATTGTGTAAACATTTAAGCAATACAGATAATAAACATATTGAACTCCGGCTTGTTGGCTCGCCAACGGATACCGGAAAAAAATTGGCTGAAAAATATTCGTTTGTAAACTACCTGGGGTATTTGCCGGCAAAAGATTTAGAACAAGAAGCTTGTACGTGGTGTTTCTTTCTTAACCCTGTTTTTTATTATTCCCGGGGGGTAAGTACAAAATTAGCTAAAGCTATTAGTTGGGGTATACCTGTGATATCCACTACTATTGGTTGCCGGGGGTATGTATGGAAACAAGGGGGGGTTGTGTTGGCAGAAAATGCTTCCAGTATGGCGGGGTGCATAATAGATTACGCAAATGATAGTAATTACATCGGGAAAGCTAAAGAACAAATTGATTTACTGGGCAAATCAGGTTTGTCGTTAGAAGAAATTGCCACGAATTTGAAAAAGATTATTTAAGTAATGTGAAGCGAAAGATACTGATCATATCCCCGCATTTTCCTCCTTCTAACCTGGCAGCCGTTCATCGCAGTCGTTTATTTTCCCAGCACCTGCCTTCATTTGGATGGGAACCAGTAATTCTTACGGTAAATGAGAAATACTATGAAGAAGAGCCAGACTGGAACTTATTTAAACTTTTACCACCCTCACTACGTATTGAAAAATGTAGCGCTTTTAAAGTTTCAAAACCCAGAATAGTTGGGGATATTGGATTGAGAGGATTTTTTCAGTTATACCGGAAAGCTAAAAAATTAATCCTTTCTGAAAAATTCGACTTTTTATATATTCCTGTACCTTCTTTTTATGTGGCTTTACTGGGCAGGTGGCTGCATCATTCCACCGGTATAAAATATGGAATCGATTATGTAGATCCCTGGGTGCATATTTTCCCGGGAAGCGATAAAAAATTTTCCCGTCACTGGTTTTCTACCAGGCTTGCCAAAATACTGGAACCACTGGCCATAAAAAAAGCATCCCTCATCACGGGTGTGGCGGAAGGTTATTATGAAGGCGTACAACAACGAAACCCACATTTACTAAATAGTTGTTTGTTTGGCGCTATGCCTTATGGTGGTGAAATTGAGGACCACCATCGATTAAGCGAACTATCTATAAAGCCATATTTATTTGAAAAAAATTCAAAATTAAAATTGGTTTATGCAGGGGCTATGCTGCCAAAAGCTTACGGGCCAATGGAAAGCATGTTTAAAGCCATTGCCAGTGATATAGAAAAATATGCAGATGTAGAATTTCATTTTATCGGGACTGGAAAGACTCCTAATGATCCCGTGGCATTTAATATAAAGCCAATGGCTGTTAAATATGGACTTTGGCAAACAATAGTTTTTGAATATCCCAAACGGATCCCTTACTTAGATGTTCTTGTTCATTTGCATGCTGCAGATGCCGTTTTTATTTTAGGCAGTACTGAACCTCATTACACCCCATCCAAAACATACCAGGGAGTGCTCAGTGAAAAACCAGTATTGGCTATACTGCATACACATAGCACAGCGGTGAACATTCTGCGTTCATCTAAAGCCGGTTTAGTACTCGACTTTTCTGGTGAGGAAGATGTCCAAAAAATTAACCGCTGCTTTAATATTGTTTTTGATGAGTTTAGAGTTTTTGCAAGGCAATTCAGGCCAGCGCAGGTTGACAGATCAGCCTTTAATCAATATTCAGCCAAAGCAGTAACAGGACAGTTAGCATCTTTACTTGATAAAGCTTCAAAGACACAGGGCTAATGAAAAAGAGACTGGCGATTGTAAGCACACATCCTATTCAATATAATGCGCCATTATTTAAACTATTAAGCGACCAGCAAGAGTTTTCAATAAAAGTTTTTTATACATGGGGACAAGCAAAGGGAAAAGTATTTGATCCGGGCTTTGGAAAAACGAGAGAATGGGATATCCCTTTGCTGGATGGATATGATTACCAGTTTGTAGAAAATGTATCCAAAGAGCCGGGTTCCCATCATTTTAACGGTATAATTAATCCTTCTTTAATCCGTGAAATTGAAGCGTACAACCCCGACGGCTTGCTGGTTTTTGGCTGGAGTTTTCAGAGCCACCTCAGAGTTATGCGTTACTTTTATAAGAAAAAACCGGTAATATTTCGAGGAGATTCAACATTACTTGATGAACCTCCGGGTTTTTCTGTAAAAAAAATTGCCAGGAGGTTTTTTTTGCGATGGGTTTATCGTCATGTGGATTATGTTTTATATGCCGGTACTGCTAACCGGATTTATTTTGAGCGACTGGGTTTAAAGCCACATCAATTATTGTTTGCACCGCATGCCATTGAAAACGAACGATTTTCAGATAAAGATGGGGTTTATGAACAAGAGGCTATTTACTGGAGAAGGGAATTGGGAATAAAAGATCATGAATTAGTGTTTTTATTTGCCGGAAAACTTGAGCCTAAAAAGGACCCGGAGTTATTACTTCATTCTTTTATGAAATCGGGAGTACAGGATGCACGACTGATTTTCGCCGGCAATGGGGTACTGGAAGCGTCACTTAAAGAAAAGGCTAAAGCCGATAACAGAATTGTTTTTTTACCTTTTCAGAATCAAAGCCGCATGCCGGTAGTTTACCGCCTGGGCAATATTTTTGTATTACCCTCCAGGGGTCCGGGAGAAACATGGGGGCTGGCTGTAAATGAAGCAATGGCATGTGGCAAACCTGTGCTGGTTAGCGATAAATGTGGCTGTGCTGGAGATTTAGTAAAAAATCACCATAATGGCTTTATTGTTCGGGCCCGTGATGAAAATGAGTGGAAATCCGCCCTGCAGTATTTGGCGGAACACAGGGATATTGTTCCTTTGCTTGGCACGGCTTCGAGCCAACTCATTAAGAGCTGGAATTATTTAGAACAGGTGGCCGTTATTAAAGATATCTTTATTGATGAACCATCTACAAAGTGATTACTAAACTATGAACCGATTTATTTTTTTCCTGATATCACTGGGTTTATCGTTCCTGATTAACGGTACTTTTAATTCAGATTGGTATGCTTTGATTTCATATACTTTGCTGATTTATTTTTTGCTGGATTTTGTTTATTCTTTTGGCAAAGATCTGAGGGTTTTGGATCTCCCAATTCTTTTATCTGTTTTCCAATGCCTGGTGATGCCGGCCATTGTTTATCATTTGTATAACGATGATTATTATGTTAAAGCATTAAAGTTTGATATGTCCGTAAATGAAGAAGTATATTACGGGTACATGTTACTTGCTGTAATGGCATTAATCGTTGGATTAAGGTTTCCAATAAGAGGAATTCAGCCGGTTGTTGGTACACCTGATTTTTATCGTAACACGGTAAACAACATTAAAGAACATTTAAAAGGGAAGGAAAAAACGGGCTTACTACTTATCGTAATCGGGTTTAGTTTCGGTTTTTTTGAAAAATTACTACCAGAAACCCTGGACTATTTTCTTTTTTTGTTTAGTAAGCTAATTTATGTAGGGATTATGTACATCTATTTTTCAGACTCTCCGCGGAAAAATTTATACCTGGCGGGTGGATTAATTTTAGCACTAACGCAGGCTATTTTAACCGGGTTATTTGGAGATCTTGTTTTTTTAAGTGCCCTTTCCATTCTTTTGGTATTGCTGGGTAAACAAATCAATTTTGGGAAAAGTATTATTCTTATTTTGATTGGTAGTTTTTTTGTGTTGATTTTACAAACATTGAAACAAGAATACCGGAAAGTCACCTGGAAGGATTCTTCTGCTGATAAAGCCTCGGTATTTTTTAATATTGCCCTGGACCGGGCTACCAATATTGAATCGATCTTTGATAAAGAAGGAGCTTTTCCCGTAGTAGTGCGGTTTAATGAAGGGATGATTGTTGGAAAGGTTATGGATTATGTTCCAAGAATAACGCCCTACCAGGACGGGAAAACAATCTGGTTATCTTTAGCCGCCTCTTTTGTACCACGATATTTATGGCCTGATAAACCAGAGGCAGGTGGACATGAAAATATGTTATTGTTTACAGGTTATAATATTGAGGGTTATAGCATGAATGTAGGTCCTTATGGAGAAGCCTATGGTAATTTTGGTAAAAATGGCGGAATTTTTTACATGTTTATCTATGGATTATTTTTCAATTTTGTTTTTTACCAGATACAAATAATCAGTAAGCAACGGCCTACTATTTTATTATGGGTGCCTTATTTATTTCTTAACTCTATACAGGTAGAAACAGATACCCTGCTTACGGTAAATACCATTATTAAAGGGGCCTTATTTATATGGTTTTTCTTTTTCGCATTTGAACGTACCACCCGTTTATCTCTTTAATTTGTGAAATCATTGGTTACTATTTTTTATGATTATTTTAGTCCGGCTTTTAAGGCCGGAGGACCTATTCAGTCCCTGGCTAACCTCGTAGACTTGCTGGAGAATGAATATATTTTTCGTGTAGTTACAAGAGCTTATGATAAAGGAGAGCAAAGTATTTTGCCAACTATCCGTCCTGATGAATGGAATGAGAGGGGTAAAGACACCCAAGTATTTTACTGGAAAGGTGGGTTGGTTAAATTCATTAAGCTGTTGAGGGAATGTAGTTCCCGGGTTATCTATATCAACGGGATATATTCACTGTATTTTAATATCCTTCCACTATTGTTTTTTAAAGGAAGAGTTGTACTGGCACCCAGGGGAATGCTGCATGCAGGAGCCCTCTCTCAGAAACCAGTAAAGAAAAAAATTTATCTGTTTTTTTTTAAACTTTTCGGCTGGCATAAAAAAGTGGTCTTTCATGCTACGGATGAAAACGAAAAGGAGTTTATTCAACAGCTGTTTGGAACCAATGTGAAAGTATATGTTGCGCCAAATGTGCCAAAAAATATTGGCCGGCTCCCGGTACTTTTTAAAGATCCGGGAAAACTAAAGCTGGTGAGTGTGGCTTTGGTAGGGCCGATGAAAAATTACCACGAAGTGTTATCTGCATTGAAGAAAGTTAAGGGCAACGTAATTTATAATATTTACGGCCCCATCATACATAAAGATTATTGGAAGGATTGTTTGAAAATTATCGGTGATTTGCCGGAAAATATAGAAGTGCATTATCATGGTGAATTATTGCCGGATAAAGTAAAAGAAGTGCTGGCAGAAAATCATGTATTTATTTTACCCAGTGTAAGTGAAAATTTTGGGCATGCCCTATTTGAAAGTTTCAGTGCCGGCAAACCAGTAATTACCAGTAACAATACCCCATGGAAAAATTTACAGCAGTTTAAAGCAGGCTGGAATGCCGCAACCAGTGCCGATGCTTTGGTATGTATACTTGATGAGGCCTGTAATTTAAATAATAGTGATTATGAAGCTTTGTGTAAAGGGGCCAGAAAAGTAGCTGATAATTATTTTTCAGGTGTTAATTTTTCAGAAGCATATAAACAATTATTTACGTGAATAATAAAGTAGATAATTCCCAATATAAAACTACCATTGTAATTGGCGCTTCCAAACTGAAGCAGGTGCTGTGGTATTTTACGAATGTGCTTTTTTTTATTAATCCGCTCAACCCTTTTTCATCCCTTAAGGTTTTTTTGCTGCGGATATTTGGTGCCAAAGTAGGCAAAGGTGTAAATATTAAGCCTGCGGTAAATGTTAAATTCCCATGGAAACTGATTGTTGGTGATTATGTATGGATTGGTGAAAAAGTGTGGATTGATAATTTGGGAGAAACAGTTATAGGCGATCATGTTTGCCTGTCGCAGGGAGCCATGCTGTTATGCGGAAGTCATAATTATAAAGCAGTAACCTTTGATTTAATCATTGAAGAAATTATTTTAGAAGAAGGTGTTTGGATCAGTGCAAACGCCATAGTTACTGGTGGTGTCAGGTGCCGGTCTCATAGTGTGCTTACGGCTAATTCTGTTGCTACAGGTGATTTAGAAGCCTATGGAATTTACCAGGGTAATCCGGCCATTAAAATAAGAGAAAGAGTTATTAACAGCCAGCGGTGAAAATTTCTGTAATTACAGTTGTATACAACAGGGCCAATACCATTGAAAAAGCTATTCAATCGGTAATAGCGCAGGACTATCATGATATTGAATATGTAGTGGTGGATGGTGGCTCAACGGATGGAACGCTTACCGTAATCAATAATTATATTGATCACATTCATCAATATATTTCCGATAAAGATGATGGGATGTATGATGCTTTAAATAAAGGGATAAAACTGGCAACTGGAGATATTATTGGGGTTTTGCATGCAGATGACTGGTTTGCCTCTCATCATATCATTTCAAAAATTGCAAAGGAGTTTGAGCAAAACCATCAGTTGGATGCAGTTTATGGGGACATCGCCTTTATCAAAGAAAACGATCCCAATAAAGTAGTACGTTATTATTCTTCTTCCGTATTTAAACCAGCTTTACTTACCTGGGGTTTCATTCCGGCACATCCTACCTTTTTTTGTAAGCGAAAGTGTTTCGAAAAATTCGGGTATTATAAAACTGATTTTGATATTGCTGCAGATTACGAGTTGTTGCTTCGTTTTTTTAAAGTACATAATATTCAGGCAAAATACTTACCTGTACGGGTTACCAATATGAATTTGGGAGGTAAAAGCACCAGCGGTATCAGGAGTACCGTAAAGATCAATCAGGAAATTTTAAAAGCATGCCGCCAGAATAATATCCGCAGTAATTATTTAAAACTTTATGCAAGGTATTTCTTTAAAATAAAAGAATATTTCTCAAAAAAGATTTAGGTTCGTAAGTGTATGTTTAATCTTTTTAAAAAGAATGTGGATGTTTCAGCTAAGCTAAGCTTACTGGAAACAGATATGCATTCGCATCTTATTCCGGGTATAGATGATGGTTCACCTGATATGGAGACAACCATGACCCTGATCAGCGGTTTGCAACAATTGGGGTATAAAAAATTTATTACGTCTCCCCACATTATGTGGGATATGTATAAAAATGAACGGGACACTATATTAAGAATAGCTGATGAAGTGAGAAATGAATTAAGGCGCCGGAATATTGATGTTGAATTTCACGCAGCAGCGGAATATTTTATGGATGATTATTTCGCCAAATTAATACGGTCAGGTGCTCCGTTACTTACTGTAAAAAATGAGCTGGTATTAGTTGAATTTTCTTTTATATCACAACCATTTGACCTGAAACAAAATTTATTTGATCTTCAGATAAAAGGATATAAACCAGTAATTGCTCATCCTGAGCGGTATGCTTATTTCCATTCAAAAAAAGAAAAGGTACACGAACTATATGAACAGGGTTGCTTATTGCAGGTTAACCTGCTTTCCCTATCCGGTTACTATGGAAGGCCTGTGCAGGAAATGGCGAAATACCTGTTAAAGAATAATATGGTGAGCTTATTTGGTACAGACCTTCATCACTTCCGTCACCTGGAATCGCTGCATGATAAAGAGATATTTCAAACAGTTGCCCAGGCTGTTAAAAATGGTAATATTTTGAATGCGGAATTATAGTAAATACAATGTCTCTTCAATTCAAAACTATGCAGTATGGGAATTATTCCTCTAATAAAATTCATCCTTTCACACCCCTTAAATAAGAAATATAAAATTGAAGCTTTATTCAGATTTGTAAAATGGCAAATTAACACAAGATTGAATCCACACCCGGTTTTGTATCCTATAACGAATAAAGCAAAATTACTGATACAAAGAGGTATGACCGGAGCAACCGGGAACATTTATTGTGGGTTGCACGATTTTAATGAGATGGGTTTTGTTTTGCATTTCCTGCAACCCGGTGATTTGTTTATAGATGCTGGTGCCAATATTGGTAGTTATTCGATTCTTGCTGCTGCCCATGCCGGTGCAAATGTTGTTGCATTTGAACCAGCACCAGACACCTATAGTCACCTTGAGCAAAACATTCTGGTCAACAAAATACAGGATAAAATTTGGTCATACAATATTGCGCTGGGATCTGTACAGGGAGAAGTTTTTTTTTCAAAAAACCATGACACCGCTAATCATGTATTGAATGGTACTGACGAGAAAGGCATTAAGGTTAAACTTGAAAAACTAGATAATTTTTCGGAAAAATTTATTCATCCAATGCTTCTTAAAATTGATGTTGAGGGTTATGAAACAGAAGTATTGAATGGCGCCGCGGGATTACTTAGTAATGATAACCTGAAGGCAATTATTATTGAGTTAAACGGCTCGGGTAACATTTATGGATATAATGAATCAGAGATCCATAAAAAATTAATCTCTCAGGGATTTTATTGTTATCAATATCACCCCTTTGAAAGGAAACTGCTCCAGCTTGATAAATATGGGACTATTAATACAATCTATATCAGAGATGTTGACTTTATTACAGGGAGGTTAAACGAGGCGAACAAAGTTGAAATACTGGGCAATAAATTTTAAAATGTGGTTTTTTGAAACCGGCTTGTTATAAACCGGGCAACATTAAAAAATAACTAATCGTTACTTCTGAAGAAGAAAGTTATCATATTTCTAAACCGTCTTGTTTTAGGAGGAGTGGCACAGGATATCGTTCCGCTGGCTTATTACCTCAGTACTGATTTTGAGATTTTGATATTAGTAGGAGAAAAAAATGAAGATGAACTGGAAGCAACTGAATTGCTACAGGAATACCCCGGGTTAACGGTTATTGAAATCCCCTATTTAAAACGCTCCTTCAACGTTATTAATGATATACGTTCTTATAAACAGGTAAAAAAAATCATTCAGTCTTTTCGTCCGCATATTATGCACACCCATGGAACCAAACCCGGTTTTATCGGGCGGTTAGCCGCAAAGAAAAATTTAGTACCGGTTATTCTGCATACTTACCACGGGCATGTTTTCCATTCTTATTTTAATTCATTTATTACTTCCTTTATTATAAAGATGGACCGGTGGCTGGCCGGTTTTTCCACTAAAATTATTGCCATCAGTAATTCGCAAAAAGAAGAACTGGTTAACCGGTATCATATTTGTTCCGAAGATAAAATTGTGATGATACCACTGGGGGTGGAATCAAAGAAATTTGAACACCTGGAAGAAAAACGGAAAGCTTTCCGTACAGAATATTTTTTACATGATGATGAAATTGCAATTGGTATCATTGGCCGCATTGTACCTATCAAAAATCATCGTTTCTTTATTGACGCTATAAAAGATTTGCTGGAAGAAAATTCATCGGTACGGATTTATATTGTAGGTGATGGTTTTGCAAGAGAGGAACTGGAACTGTATTTAGATGACCTGATGATATCGCATACTTTCTTTCCCCGTAATGCCATCATTTCACCAGTAACTTTTACATCCTGGCAAACTGATATACAAAAAGTAATTGCCGGCTTAGACATTATAGCCCTAACCTCTTTAAATGAGGGCACACCCCTTTCACTAATGGAAGCCCAGGCAGCCGGCAAACCGGTTATCTCCACCCGTGCCGGTGGGGTGGCAGAAATTATGATTGACCAGGGTACCGGGTACATTATTGAACAGGGCCAGCTTGATGTTTTCCGAAAAAAACTAAATCTTCTTGTTAATAACGATATCATTCGCCAGAAAATGGGCTCCAATGGCGAGAAATTCATTGAATCGAAATTCTCCAAAGAACAGCAGGTGGAAAATCACCGCCAGCTTTACTCCCGTCTTTAATTCCCCCTCTTTTTCGTTTTCTAATTTATTTTGATAAACTTTCTTTGAAAAATATTAAACAAAATCTATTTTTGTTTTGTTTATAGAGGTATGAATTCGTTTACCATAAAAGATATCGAGAATTTAAGTGGCATTAAGGCTCATACTATCCGCATTTGGGAACAGCGCTATTCATTTTTAAAACCACAGCGTACCCAAACGAATATCCGCTATTACAGCAGTGATGAGGTAAAGACTATTTTAAATATAGCCTTACTCAATAAGTACGGGTATAAAATTTCTCATATTGATAAAATGAATGAAGCGGATATGAAAGAGAAAATTCTTTCATTATCCGGCATACAGGCACAGCAGGAACGGATTGTAAATGATCTTATTCAGCAAATGATTGACCTGGGGATTGAGGAGTTTGAAAAAATTCTGGATAATTACATACTGGCCCGTGGAATAGAAAAAGCCATCATTCAAATCATCTTCCCTTTTCTTGAAAAAATAGGAATACTGTGGCTTACCAATCACGTTAACCCGGCACAGGAACATTTAGTAACTAATATTATTCGCCAAAAACTTATTGTGGGAATTGAAGGTGTATCCACTCCTTTAAAATTAAATAAAACGATTTTACTCTTTTTACCAGAGGGTGAATACCATGAATTGGGGTTATTATTCCTGTACTACCTGCTTAAGAGCCGTGGTGCAAACGTGATTTATTTAGGTGCTAATGTGCCCATCAATGATGTGGAGTTTGTAGTAAAATTAAGAAAACCCGATTACCTCTATTCCCACCTGAGCACTGTTGGAAATAGCTTCAGTTTTGAAAAATTTATGAACCAACTTGATAAAAGGTTTAAAGATATCAAGGTTGTTATTTCCGGGCAGCTTACTCATGTATATGAGAAAAAAATCCCGGCTCATTTTAAGTTTATCAAATCCTTCACCGAGGTTTTTGATTTCATCCACAATCTGTAGTACACAAGATTCTCCTTTTTTTATCGTCCTTACCCTACCTATAATTTTTGTTTAAATTATTTTTATAATAGTTTAAACAAAAATATTTGGCCAGTAAAAAAACCTTGTTTAATTTTATTGAGTAAAAGTTAAACACATATTTTATGTCAACGGTAGAATTCAACAACATGCTGCTTAACAATTCGGAATTTTTAAAGCCATTTGCTTTCACACTTACCCGTGATAACGAATCTGCCAAAGACCTGATGCAGGAGACATTGTACCGGGCACTGGCCAATAAAGACAAATACCATGTTGGTACTAATATTAAAGCATGGATGTATACAATCATGCGTAATATTTTTATCAACAACTACCGTCGTAAAGCCAAACAGCAAACCATTTTTGACAGTACGCCCAATGATTTTTTGCTGGACAATAAACAAACGATGATTGCGAACGAGGCAGAAAGTAATCTCAGGTTAAAAGATATACAAAAGGCAATTCATAACCTGCCTGATATTTTCAGGAAGCCATTTATACTGTATTTTGATGGTTATAAATACCATGAAATAGCAGACGCATTACAAGAACCGTTAGGAACGATTAAGAGCAGAATTCATTTTGCCCGTAAATTGTTAAAGGAACAAATAGGTCGCCAGTAAAAATAATCATTTGAGCAAAAAAGTTATAATTATCGGAAGTGGTTTTGCAGGTATCGCCACGGCATCTTTTCTTGCCAAAGATGGCTGGAAAGTTACCGTGTTAGAAAAACATGCAACACCCGGTGGCAGGGCCCGGCAATTAAAAGCGGATGGATTTACGTTTGATATGGGTCCCAGCTGGTATTGGATGCCCGATGTGTTTGAACGGTATTTTAATCATTTTGGAAAAAGAGTGGAGGAGTATTATCAACTGGAAAGATTATCTCCATCTTATCGTATTTACTGGGAAGATGGATTTACAGATATTCCTTCCAATTACGATGAACTCAGAAATTTATTTGAATCGATTGAACCGGGAACTGCAGTGTTGCTGGATAAATTTTTAAGTGAAGCGGAGTATAAGTACAATGTTGGCATTAACAAGCTGGTGTTTAAGCCAGGTCAATCAGTTTCTGAATTTATTGATTGGGAGGTGATGAAAGGTGTTTTCCGTTTAGATGTTTTTACTTCTATTAAAAAACATATTGCCAAACATTTTACGCATCCCAAACTCAGGCAACTAATGGAGTTCCCCGTGTTATTCCTGGGAGCCCTGCCGGAGAATACACCGGCATTATACAGCCTGATGAATTATGCCGATATCAAACTGGGAACCTGGTATCCCAAAGGGGGTATGTACAGTGTGGTGAACGGAATGTATGAACTGGCTAAAGAATTAGGAGTTGATTTTCGTTTCAATGAAAATGTGACGCAAATAAATATCCGGCAAAATGCTGCTAAAGAAGTGGTAACCGAAAGTAACAATATCTATACGGCAGACGTAGTAGTAGGCGGGGCGGATTATCATTTTGTAGAAAGCAATCTTTTGCCGGCAGAATTTCGTACGTATACAGAAAGCTATTGGGATAAAAAAATGATGGCTCCCAGTTGTTTGTTGTATTATGTGGGTTTGAATAAAAAGTTAACGAACCTCCTGCATCACTCCCTTTTTTTTGACGTACCTTTTGAAATACATGCTAAAGAAATATATACCCATCCGCAGTGGCCATCGCAACCATTGTTTTACATGAGTGCATCCTCGCTCACTGATGATACGGTGGCTCCTGCCGGTTGTGAAAATTTGGTTTTCTTAATTCCGGTAGCGGCAGGATTGTCGGATGATTCAGCAGCATTGAGGGAAAAATATTTTAATATTATTATAGAGCGGTTTGAAAAACATATTGGTCAATCTGTAAGAGAGGCAATTGTTTTTAAAAGAACATTTGCATACAGTGATTTTTTGAAAGAGTATAATTCGTTTAAAGGAAATGCATACGGGCTGGCCAATACATTACTGCAAACTGCTGTATTTAAACCAAGCTGCAGAAGTAAAAAAGTGAAAAATCTTTTTTATACCGGCCAGTTAACGGTGCCGGGTCCGGGTGTGCCACCCAGTTTGATAAGTGGAGAAGTGGTGGCAAAAGAAATAGTGAAAGCATTTGGAGTTTGATTGTATTTAAAACTAACTATAGAAAGTATGATGGAGTTATTTCATGAAATAAGCAGGGAATGCAGCCGCATTACAACAGAACGGTACAGTACTTCGTTCTCCAGTGCCATCCGGTTGCTGCATAAAAAATTACGTACACCCATTTTTAATATCTATGGTTTTGTCCGTTTTGCAGATGAGATAGTGGATACTTTCCATCAGCATAACAAAAAAGAATTATTGTTACAGTTTAAAAAAGAAACGTACGAAGCGATAGAAAGAAAAATAAGTCTCAATCCTATCCTGCATAGTTTTCAGTTAACGGTTAATGAATACAATATTGACCACCATTTGATAGAAGCTTTCTTCAACAGTATGGAATGGGACCTGGAAAAGACCCATTACAACAAGGAAGCTTACAACACGTATATCTATGGCAGTGCCGAGGTGGTGGGCCTGATGTGTTTGTATGTTTTTTGCGAAGGCAGAAAAGAATTGTACAGGAAACTGGAACCAGCAGCCCGTTCATTAGGAGCAGCATTCCAGAAAGTGAATTTTTTAAGAGATGTAAAAGCTGATTTTAATAACCTGAACCGTACTTATTTTCCTGGTTGTGATTTCTGCAATTTTACAGAGAGGGAAAAGAGAGAAATAGAAGCAGATATTCAAAAAGATTTTGATGATGCTTATCATGGTATTGTACAGTTACCATTAACAGCAAGGTTTGGGGTGTATGTTGCTTATCGTTATTACCTGTCGCTCTTTAAAAAAATAAAACAAACAGAACCACATAAAATTTTAGAAACAAGAATCCGTATTCCCAACTATCACAAGGCGATGATTGTTTTTAAATCCTCTGTCCGTAACCAGTTAAATTTGATGTAAACGTTTATCTTCACCCCATGACGGAAGTAATACTTGTGAATGAGCTGGATGAGCCGGTAGGAACCATGGAGAAAATGGCAGCACATGAAAAGGCTGTACTTCACCGTGCTTTCAGTGTGTTTATATTTAACAGCAAAGGGGAGATGTTACTTCAGCAAAGAGCCTTAAAAAAATATCACAGTGGTGGGTTATGGACCAATGCCTGCTGCAGTCATCCATTACCCGGCGAAGAAACCATCGCTGCTGCTAAAAGGAGGCTGTATGAAGAACTGGGATTTAGCACTGATTTAAAAAAAGCATTTCATTTTACTTACAAAGCTCCTTTCAACAATGGCTTAACGGAATATGAATACGACCACGTATTCACCGGAAGATATGAAGGAACTATTTATCCTGATAAAGAAGAAGTGAGTGATTATTGTTATATAACGCTGGATGCGATTGAACAATCATTACAATCCCATCCGCAAAAATATACCGCCTGGTTTCACATTGCCTTTCCTCAGTTAAAGCAATGGATAAAATCGGGTAATACTTTTTAATTTTGTAATCATGACAGTGTTGTTGTATATAGTGGTATTGCTGGTTACTTTTCTTGTAATGGAAGGAATAACCTGGTGTACACATAAGTTTGTAATGCACGGGTTTTTATGGTATCTCCATCGTGACCATCACCAGGCAGAGCCCGGTTTTTTTGAAAAGAATGATGCATTCTTTGTCATTTTTGCTGTGCCCAGTATGCTGCTTATTTACTTTGGAACTTTTGATGACAAATGGTGGATGCAGGCTGTTGGTTTTGGAATCATGGCTTATGGCTTCGCTTATTTTATGGTGCATGATGTTATTATTCATCAGCGGTTTAAATGGTTTACCCGCAGCAACAATACTTATGTACGGGCCATCCGCTGGGCACACAAGATGCATCATAAACATTTGGATAAACACGAGGGGGAAAGCTTCGGAATGTTATATGTGCACAAAAAATACTGGGACAAAATTCGTCGTGATAAAAAATTAATGGCGGGTAATAAAAAGGTGGAGTATGCTCCTGAAAAGGATTAGGTGTTGATACCAGCTATGATGCAACTATTTAACTTTCGTTGCGTCGCAATCCTTTCATCGTTTATATCTTTACTCAACAGTTTTAATGCAAAAGTCGTATGACTATATTATTCTTGGCGCCGGTTGTGCCGGCCTCAGCCTGCTGATGCGGATGATTGATTCGGCTCAGTTTGCCGATAAAAGAATTTTACTGATTGATAAAACTCCTAAAACTAAAAATGATCGAACCTGGTGTTTCTGGGAAAAAGAAAAAGGCTTTTTTGAAAAGATAGTGTACCGTAAATGGGACGGGCTGGTATTCCGTTCTGATAATTATTCATCCCTGCTGGACATTTTTCCCTACCAATACAAAATGATACGGGGGATTGATTTTTATAACCACTGTTTTAATGAAATTAATAAACAGGTAAATGTGGATATTATATATGATGAGATTAATTCATTTGACTCATCTGTAATCCAATTAACAAACCAGTCAATAAAGGTGGGACAGGCGATGGTGTTTAATTCATTATATCAACCTGCAGAGAAGAAAGAGGACAAATTTTATTTGCTGCAGCATTTTAAAGGATGGATTGTTCAAGCTGATAAGAATACATTTAATCCTGATGTAGCTACGCTAATGGATTTCAGAGTTCAGCAGGATTACGGGACAACTTTTGTGTACACCCTGCCGTTGAATGAAAGAGAAGCGTTGGTGGAATATACCTTGTTCACTGAATCATTACTGAACAACCAGCAATATGAAGAAGAATTAAAAAATTATGTGAGAGATTTTTTAAAGATTGATTCTTTTAAAGTAATTGATGAAGAATTTGGCATTATTCCCATGACGAACGAAGACTTTTCCTTTTCATCAAACGGAGTCTTTCATATTGGTACGGCCGGAGGACAAACCAAGGCTTCCACCGGTTATACTTTCCAGTTTATACAAAAACAGGCAAAAGCAATAGTGGATGCTTTACTTCAGCAACAGGATTTATCCACTCTCAGTTTTTTTCCAAAACGTTTTCAATTTTACGATAGCACCCTGCTGCGCCTTTTAGCTAAAGGAGAATTAGGTGGAAAGGAAATTTTTACCCGCCTGTTTAAAGCAAATAAAGCTGAACAGGTATTTAAGTTTTTAGATAATGAAACCAATTTGGGCGAAGAAATTAAAATTATGTCAACCCTTCAAATCGGTTCTTTCTTCAAAGCAGGAGTAAAAGAATTTTTCCGGTAACTTATTTTCCCTCCCACACATTATCCTTCTTATTCACATCCGGTATATACATACCACCTAAATCAACCCGTTTAATTTTCTTTGGGGCAGTAAAGTTCAGTGTTACTGTTGTATTATTCTTTTCCCATACAGCAATAGTGCGGTGAATGGTTTGTTTACTGCCATCGGTATAAGTAATAGTTGCATCAACCGGCACTGGTTTATTTCCTTTCATTTCAATAATCACCTGTTTGGCATTTCCCTTCTCAACTACTTTTTCAATAGCTAAATCAGGATAACCCACATCATAAAACCACCGCTTCCAAAACCAGTTTAAGTTTTTGCCACTGCCTGTGTTTATACAATTAAAAAAATCAAGCGGCATGGGATGTTTGCCATTCCATTGCTGAATGTAATAATGCAATGCTTTAAAAAATAACTCATCTCCCAGCAAATCTTTTATATACAAATAACCCAATGCCGGTTTTTCATACGAGTTGTTAATCAATGGAGCATCTCTTAGCTGAGTGCTGAGCGATATAATTGGAGCATCAATTTCTTTGCCTGCATTTTTTTCATAACGGGCCATGCCATAATCATCTGCCGCCGTACTGTCAATCATTGGAGAAAGCAGCCATTCTCCTATAGTAGCCCAGCCTTCATCCATCCAGCCATATTTCGTTTCATTAATACCCATATAAAAAGGAAACATGGTATGAAAGATTTCATGGTCAGCTAATGTTATTAAATCAAATTTAGTAGCAACCGGGTTGTCGTTCACCATCATGGGATATTCCATCTGGTCCAGTCCATCAAATACAGTTTCATGATTGTAGGGATAGGGCCATTTGGGAAAATTATAACTCATCAGCTCCACTGTTTTTCGTGAAACTTCAAGTGCATCAAAATAATCTTTGTGTTGTGTGTTAAACACTGCATCCACTCTTGTTCTCCTGTTTGTTTTTTTATCTGCCACTAAACTGGTTGACTGCCATACATAATGATTGCTTAATGCGAAAGCAACATCCACCACATTATCCGCCTTAAATTTCCAGGTATTGAATTCTTTTTGTTTCGTAATGTTTCCTTCTTTTAAATCGGTTGAGTCAACAACATAAATAATATCATCTTTTTGCTCAGCATTATGTAATCTTTCACAATACTGCTGATTCAGTACTTCATCACAGTTTAATAAATCACCAGTTGCCCATACGAGAAAATTACTGGGTACTGTAACAGATAGATTGAAATGACAGAAATCATTGTAAAACTCCTGCGATCCTGTATATGGATATTTATTCCACCCATCAATATCATCATACACGGCGATGCGGGGGAAGAAATAGGCAATGAAAGCGGTGCCTTTATCAATTTCGCCAGTACGGATATGGGAAGTTGCATTTACCGTATAGCTATACTTTATACTGAAATGAATTTTTTGACCTGGTTGCACTGCTGTATAAGGAATAATCATATTTGTCCCCTTAATATCATAAGGGCTTTTATTGCCGTCTAAAAAAATATTTTGAATAATAACGCCATCTGTTAAATCTGTTGCCTCCACAGCCATATCACGGATATTTCCTTTTTTATAAATATTGGGGTATAATTTGAAAACAATTTCGTATAAGACATCAGGACTTTTATTGATGTAATCTATTTCTTCTGTGCCCGTTAATACTCTTGTAACAGGATTGTAACTGACATTAATAGTATAGTCTGCTGCATTTTGCCAATAATTTTTTCCTGGTTTGCCATCAACAGATCTTGTTCCTGTATTGTATGCAGCTTTAATGTTTAAAGGAATGGGCAGGGATACCTGTGCAACAGCGGCTGTACCGAGTAGCAGTAAAAGGAGTATGTTCTTCATGTAACAAAATAAGGCTAAAAATAAT
The DNA here is from genome assembly GCA_003963365.1 of Sphingobacteriales bacterium. Lineage (GTDB taxonomy): Bacteria > Bacteroidota > Bacteroidia > Chitinophagales > Chitinophagaceae > AWTP1-9. The sequence goes on along the minus strand of RXJG01000005.1, from coordinate 104,940 downwards.
AAAGCCGGTAACAACACTGCAACCGGCAATACAAATTTTAAGCTTCATCCAATTATTTTACACCCGGACAACCCACTCTCTTTCTTGCTTTTCGCATTGAAGCGATACCGGAAGTTCTTTTATACTCATCAACAAACGGACGAAAAGTAATTGTTAAGGTGGTAAAATAATAAGCATCTTTCTTTTTTGGATTGGCTCTTTGCGTTCCCCCCGGGGGGTAAGGGGCTCCACCCGGCAATTCATCACCACGGTAGGCCAGTGCTACGGCTGTGGGTCCTTTTGCATTTAATAAAGTAGTATAATCTACATAACTGCCGCTGGCATCGTCAATATAATCAGTAAATGTTTTACGAAAACCAAATTCCAACCCGATACGGATATCTTCTGTTAACGCATATTCACCGCCAAAGCCAAATGGAATGGCAAATTGTGTGAGTTTGTAAGGTTTTACGCCACTTACCACTCCTTCCCCTTCAGTGCTTAACGGTTGCAAATAAACTTTGCTGCCGTTATAAGTAGTATATGGGTTGTAGTGAAAAATACCAATACCGGCAAATACATAGGGTGTCCACCACTGATCATTTAAGCTGAAGATATTGTATTGAGTACTTAATTCCAGTTCCTGTAAACCGGTTTTAAAGTTTAAATTTCTTGCCCGGTTAAAAGGACTCTTGCTGTCTTTATCATCTGCCCCTAAATTGGTAAAACTTAAATAGCCCCTCAGCTGTATATGTTCACTAATATCGTATTTAGCCCCCAGGCTTCCGATAAACTTTGATTTTTTAAACGTATAACTTTTTTCCTGCAGGTCGCCCTGGTAATTGGACAACCCGGCCCGGGCAGATATAAAAAGATTTTGCGTAAAACCTGTTACAGGAATCAAACACAAGAGCAACCATATTTTTTTCATTCGAAAGATTTGGATAATTAGAAACGACACAATGCAAAATTAATTATTAATGAAAAGCAAAAAGGTTGCCAAGATAGCAACCTTTTTTGTAGCCTCGCCCAGAATCGAACTGGGATCTGGAGCTTCGGAAACTCTTATACTATCCCCGTCCGAACGGCGTTCAGCCGGGCGGGCATTGTACTAAGAGGCCAATTTAATTTTTAGAAATCTTCTTCCGGCAGCCGATTTAAAATATTTTTCTCTTTTAATTGCTTCTTCTCTTGTATTAAATTCTTCATAGTAAGCAATAACAAAAGGCTTGTAGAAAGCAATTGATGCAGTCATTCCTGAATTGTGTTGCGCAAGTCTTTCTTCCAGGTTTTCGCAATGACCTTTGTAATAATAATCATGATTAACGCTTTTTAAAACGTAAGCATAAAACATTATGAAAAGATTTTGTAGCCTCGCCCAGAATCGAACTGGGATCTGGAGCTTCGGAAACTCTTATACTATCCATTGTACTACGAGGCCAGACTGGTTGCTCATTTCTGGTTAAATAAACAGCAACTAACAATAAGCAACTACTTTATCAATCCCCCCACATTACTGCCAAATACCTTTACGGCAATGGCGAGCAAAACTACGCCAAAAAACTTTCGTACTGCAATTAATCCTGCCGGCCCTAAAAATTTTTCTATTTTATTGAGTGATAATAAAACCAGGTATACAATAATCAGATTGATAAGTATTGCGATTAAGATGATCATTTCGTTTTTATCATGCTTTTCATAAGTGGCCTTAATGGACATGATAGTGGTTAATGTACCTGAACCTGCAATCAACGGAAAGGCTATTGGAACAATTGTACCGGCTTTGGGATTATTATCAGCTTTAAAAAATTCAATGCCCAGCACCATTTCTAATCCTAAGATGAAAATTACAATTGAACCGGCTACAGCAAAAGACTTAATATCCACTCCCAGCAAATTCAAAAATGGTTTGCCCAGGAAAAAAAACAAAATCATTAATGCACCTGATATGAGGGTGGCTTTGCCGGCATTAATACCACCTAATTTTTCTTTTAAGGAAATAAGCATGGGTACGGAGCCGACTATATCAATTACCGCAAACAGGGTGAAAGTAATCGTAAGCAGTTCTTTTAAATCCCATACCATAGTTGTTGAGTTTGCGCAAAGATAAATGAACGGCTATTAAGCGGGTATTAAATCACAGTAATAAAAACCCGTATCATAAGGTTGCGGGTTGTTACTAAAGCAATCGTCATCATCGGTAGAAACATAACTTCTTCTCACAACTTTACCTTTTGTAAAGGAGATGGGTTTTTTAAAGATGGGGCCGTCAAATACAAAGCTGTGAAATTCTCCGTTTTCTCCGCAAGGATCAACTGTGGCCGGTAAATCACCAGGAAACGAAGAATCTATTATTCTTCCGGCAAAATTTTTATCTAATTGTTTTTCATTGATACAAACTAAAATCGTTTTATATCCCAACTGTAAAAATTCATTCAATAATGCCTTGCTGTCTTCTTTCCACAAAGGGAAATGAGCCGTGTATCCAACTTTGTTCAATTGCTCTTCACGATATTTCTTCAAATCCTCTAAAAAGATATCTCCAAAAATAGCATCATGAATATTTTCTGCACTAATCTCATTCATCGTTTTTTCCATTATTTCGTTGTAGGTACTCATGGAAGCATTTTCGGGCAAATAAATTTTTTTTAATGGAATGCCAATAGCGGCTGCTTGTTTTTCTAACAATTCTTCTCTCACTCCATGCATGCTGATGCGCTGATATTTTTCACTCAGTGTGGTGAGCAAATACTTTATATTAAACTTCTTTTCTGCCAGTACACGATGTAATGCCAGTGTGGAATCTTTTCCGCCGCTCCAGTTAAATATTGCCGGTATCATAAATAAAATAAACCCGCTATTTTCATAGCGGGTCTTATAAAGTTAGAATGAAAAATTGGCTCCTAAAACAAATCCTCGTCTTCTTGTAGTGTATCCAGCTAACTCCATATAAGATTCATCTAACAGGTTATTCAATTGTAGTTGCAGACTTAAATTCTTCAATGCCTGGTAATTGGCTGATAAGTTTACCAATGAATAACTACTGAGTTTGTTTCTGCCCAATGCACCATATGGTCCCAAAGCATCATTATAATACACATCCTGGCGACTTCCAACAAAGCGATAATCAGCTATGATTCGTAATTGCTTAACGGGTTTATAGATCAATGAGAGATTAGCGGTTGAAGGACGACGTACTAATTTTTGCACAGTAGCTGATCGATCTAAAAACAATCCATTGCTGTAAAGCTGCACATGATTGTTTTGTGTTTTGTTTTTGTCAATATCATTATTGTTATACTTCAATTTTCCATCTAGTATTGTAGCATTAACTGATACAGCAAATTGTTTTGAAATAGAAGCGTTGAAAGTTAACTCAGCTCCATAAACAATTGTTTTACCAATATTCAAATAAGTATCACCATAAGCATCAGAGTAACTTAAATTGTTTACGGGTGTTTGTCCATTCCATAAATAAACATATTCAATGGCGTCTTTCACCTGTGTACGGAAGCCGCTTATCGTTGCACTGATGTTTTTAGTTGGAGCCAGCTTAACACCTATTTCTGCCGACAATGATTTTTCCGGTTTCAGGTTTTCATTTCCTCTCGTAATGCCAGATGTAAAATCTTTATTTGGTGAATATAACTGGTAAAGTGATGGCGCATTGAATCCGCTGGTTAATGCAGCGTACACTAATACTTTATCGGAGAATTTATACGATGGGTTTAATTCAAATGTTACATAATTACCAAAGCGATTGTGGTGATTATATCTTCCACCAAAAGCAAGATTAAATGTTCCATTGCCGGCTTTTTGTTTCCAGTCGGCATGAGCGTAAGCAAAAGTTGTGTTTGTACTTACACTGTCAATTTTGCTGGTTTGTGAAAAACTGTAGAAAGGAGAGTTATAAGCAAAAAAAGTTTCTAAAGTCATTCTTTCTTTTACGAGGCCTGCACCACTTACAATATTCCAGCTATCGTTCTTCCAGTTAAATTGTAATTCATTGTTCCAGTTACGACCGCTGTACTTACCGGAAGTAAAAGTGTAATCGCTTACACCACCAATCTTTGTGGAATCCTTCCTGTCTTTCCGCAGCATATTGGTATAGCCACCAATATATTTTAATGAAGTATTGCTGTTGAAATTATATTGTCCTCCGTAAGTGATGAGATCTCTTTTAAAACGAATGGTTCTTTGATCATCATCCTGGTAAGGCCCATCATCAATATCTGCTTTTTGATAAACGTTTTTGTAAGAAACATAAGCATCAACTTTATTGTTACGAAATCCTGCTTTACCAACAATATCCGATTTCCAGAAATTATCTCTTTCATTCAACTTTGGTTTGGATGGGCTGAGTGTATCAATAGTTGCATTCAACCCTCTTACTCTTGTGTCCAGTACTTCAGCATTGGCATAAAAACCAGATTTACCGGTATAGTTTAAGAAAGCATGATTAGTAAAGTCGCTTGTTTTATTACCGAATGTTCCAATGCGGGAGCTTAGGTTTCCATTAACACCCTCCTTTCCATTTTGTTTGGTAATAATATTGATCACACCACCAATAGCAGAAGATCCATACAATGTACTGTGCGAACCACGGACAATTTCGATGCGTTCCACATTGACTAATGAAATTTCACTAAAATCCAGTACGTTATCAGGGGAAGATGGGTCAGATACCTTAATACCATCAATCATTACCAGTGTTTGATTACTGCTGGCGCCACGTAAGCCAATTGTTTGTAATGAGCCCGGTGTTTGCAATGTTCCGGGAATATAAAAGCCTTCACTTCTGCTTAACAGGTCAGCTAAATTTTGATAAGGTAATTTTTTGATGTCGTTAGCCGTGAATACGGTTACACTTCTAGCAGCGTCTAATAATTTTTTTTCACTGCGGGACGAGGTAACAGTTACCTGCTCTAATGTTTTGGATTGTGTACTGTCTTCTTGCGAATGCAGCTGACTACTGATGATCACAGCAGTCGCCAGAAAAAACGTTTTTTTCATGTTGTTGAAAATGTTTTAAGGGACTGCTTCCAGGAAAATAAAAAAGAAAGAAAATTATAAGACGCCCTGCATCTTTTAATCTCCAAGCCTTTCACCCGAAAGCTGAATGTTGTTTAATTGAATCTGGCAGGTCTTCTGGCTTGGCTCAACTGTTAACACCTTCCCGACCGAACTGTCATCGGCAGTGGTAATTCAGTTAATCAGTTTATGGTTTGTGGTTTATAGTTTGTGGTTGCTTAACCAAAAACAAAGAACAACAAACCAAAGAGCTTTACAGCTACGGGGATAGCGCCGGAATTACACCGGACTTCCCTTTTAATCCCTTTTTACAGGAACCATTTTCAATTGCAAATGTAGGATGTGAAAGTAGTTCTGCAATTTTAATTTTCAACAATTCATTAACGGGTATTTAAGTGCAATGCAATACCTGCTGATAAATTAAATGCAGGTGCGGTATTATAATATCTTTCGCCGAAAGCATTAATATCATTACCCAAACTATATTTTACATTAAAGATGTTGTCTGCCGCCACAAACAAGTCCATCAGCAGTTTGGAGTATAATTGTTTTTTCCAGCCGGCTCTTGCATTAAGCAGGTTATAAGAAGACGCATAATCCGTGTTCGCATCATTTAACGGTATTGGATCGCTGTAATAATAAGTAAGATTAACATAAACACCCTGTTTACTGTTAACATCAATACCAGCCGCTGCAAAATGCGTTGGTACGCTTGGCAATTTGTTGCCCGAATAATCTGCTGTTACCTGTTTGAAATCTTTATAACGGAAATCATTCCATGTATGGCTGAGCCAAATTTTTACTGAGGAAATATTTTTATTTGTATTCGCAACAGGTTGCCATGAAATGGATGTTTCCAATCCTTTTTGCCGGGTACTTCCGGCATTTACAAAATAATCGGCACCACCTGCATCTTTACGTTGTACAATGGTATTCTTTAACCCGAAATAAAAAGCAGTGATGTCAAAATAAATTCTTGCTTTTTTAAGTGATCCCCTGGCACCCGCCTCGTAGTTGATACCGGTTTCTGCGTTGAGGTTTGTGGTAATAATTCCGGTGGAGGGTAAAACTTCTGCTGTTGTTGGCGGAGAAAATCCACGGGCAACACTTCCTAACAACGATAATGATTTGCTGAGTTGTTTTAACACCGCTACTCTTGGCGCCAGCTGGTTATCGTATTTTCTGCTTTGTTCCGTTACCGGCCTGGTGGATAAGCGGGTAATGCTTAGTTGCTGGGTATTATAACTTAAGCCGGCAGTAATAAACCAATTATTCTTTAATTCTAAAGTAGCTTGTGTAAAAGCAAAAAATACACGATTGTTTATTTCATCATCCGTTTGTAAAGTATCCGGATTGCCGTTTTTGTTGGAATAAATTCTGACAGAAGAAATACCCTGCTGAAATTCGACACCGGAAACGAGAGTGAATTTTGTTTGATCACTTAATGCCTTATTAAACTGGAAAGAGGAACGACCCCCAAAATGGGGTTCATTGGTACGGCCGTAATTTCTTGTAGTTGGATTTAATAATCTTGTTGCGGCACCATAAACAGCAGTAGTGTTTTGCCAGTGATCAGAAAATTTCTGATTAAAGCTGATACCCGTTAAAAAATATTTTTGATAAATAGCTGCTTTATTTGCTTCAGCACCCGGCCTGGCTGCCCGGGGATTGTTTTTATATTCCGTTAATGTTAAGGCTCCGGGAGTTTGATAAAACAAATCACCCCACAAAAAATGACCGGTTATACTGCTCTTATCAGAAAGTTTTGCCTGCAAATCCCAGGAGAATATTCTCCTATCCAATGCAGTATTTTTTCGGTAACCATCCGAAGAAAGATGATGATAATTCAGTTTGTTTTGAAAAGCTTCCTTACCCAGCCGGAGATTAACATTTATATTTTGCAAACCCCAGTTGCCGCCGGCATATTCAACGGAAGCACCGGGATGCCAGTCGGCCACAGTTGTTTTTAATAACAGCACACCACCGGTGCCGGCGCCATATAAACTGCTACCTGGTCCTTTAATCACTTCGGCCGATTGGATAGAATAAAACCCTAACTGATTAAGATAGGTATTGCCACCCGGGTCGGTGAAAGGTATATCATCGTAATAGATTTTAATATTTCTTACACCAAACGGTGAACGTAAAGAGCTGCCCCGGATATTTAACCGGTAACTTCCCGGTGATCTTTCTTCCATACGTACACCCGGCTGTGTATTTAATACCGGAACCAGGCTTGCATTACCAAAACGGTTTAATAGTGATTTGGTAATAAGCGCTACCGATGCCGGCACCTGCATTAATTTCTTTGATTGTTCGAATGCTTTAACCGTAACATCCTGCAATGTGACGGATGAATCTTTCTCCTGTGCGTTAATACTTGTACACCCGGCAAGTATTAAAACGAATAAAATGTATTGCTTCATAAAAGGTTCACAAAGTTAAACTCATTATTCTTTATCTTCCCATAATGAAGTCAACAAAACTCAATCTTTTTTCACTAACCATGATTGTGGTGGGATTAGTGATTGGTATGGGAATTTTTGGAGCCGTAAGTTCCAGTGTCAAAAATGCGATTAATCCCTCTGTTTATTTCGGCGCCTGGATCATTGGAGGCATTGTTGCCTTATGCGGTGCATTAACCTATGCAGAGATAGGCAGCCGGTACCCGGTTACCGGTGGTTATTATAAGGTATTTGCCAAAGCCTATCATCCCAGTATTGCATTTGCTATTAATTGTTTGATCCTGGTAAGTAATGCTGCCAGTTTGAGTGCAGTGGCCATTATTGGTGCCGGGTATATTTTAAAATTAGTGCCTGGCAACTGGAATGATACCCATAAAGCTATACTGAGCAGTATTGCCATTGTCATTTTTTATATCATTAATTTAAGAGGATTAAAGCTGAGTTCGATGGCACAGAATATTTTGATGCTGATAAAAATTTCCATGATACTGGTATTGATTGTAGCATTATTTTTCCCGAACAAGTATGTTGATAATTCAGCCGCCTATCATATTGCAGGCGATAGCGGTAATATGAGCTGGATAAAAAGTTTAGGTGTAAGTATGGTAGCTGCCTCTTTTGCTTATGGTGGATATCAGCAAACCATCAATTTTGGCAGCGAAGTAGATAAACCGGCCCGTAATATGCCATTGGGAATTTTTATTGGGATTGCCATCATTATTATATTATACCTGCTGGTTAATCTCAGCTATTATAATATTATAGGTTTTGAACAGCTGAAAGGTCAAAAAGAGATTGCCTATGTGGTGATAGCAAAAGTATTTGGTGAAAACGGCGCCAGAATATTTTCGGGCTTTTTGTTTTTAGGCGTACTGGCTTATGTAAACGGATTACTGATGAGTAACCCGAGGGTAATGTATGCAATGGGAGAGGATGGAAGTTTACCAAAAATATTTGCCGGCCGCAATGAAAAAACCGGGGTACTTACTTTCTCGTTAACACTTTTTGCGGCAGCCTGTATCATCATTTTGTTTTTTATGCAGCGGTTTGATGAATTGCTTTCGTTCAGTATTTTTTTAGATTGTTTTGGAATGGTGCTGAGCAGTGCCACCATTTTCTGGTTCAGAAAAAAGACAAAACAGTTGGATGGTACCGGAATATTTAAAATGAAATTATTTCCGCTGGCACCCATCATTTTTATTGCCGCTTATACATTTGTAGGCATCAGTATTGCGATGGATTATCAAAACAATCAGTATGCAGCTTTAAGAGGAGCCAGTGTACTGGCGGTAATGATTGTAATTTATTTTTTATTCAAGCATAAATCATCTGTACAAAACAAAATCGATTCCTGATGGATATTTCCTACATCATCAACGAGCTGGGCGAAGAAAGAGAACACTACTTTAATGCAGTAGCTCCGCCAATTATTCAAACCAGCAACTTTGTGTATAATAAGGTAGAAGATTTGTACAAAGCTTTCCAGGATGAGATGAGTGGCTATTTATATAGCCGTGGTTTAAATCCTACGGTTGATATACTAAGAAAAAAACTGGCAGCATTGGATGGTGCGGAAGATTGCCTGGTATTTAATAATGGTGCTGCTGCCACTTTTGCGGCGGTATTTGCCAATGTAAATGCAGGCGATCATATTGTATGTGTTGATAAACCCTATTCGTGGACACAGCATATGTGCAACCGTATATTGCCCCGCTTTGGAGTAACTACTACTTATATTGATGGCACTTCAATTGAAAATTTTGAAAGAGCTATTCTCCCCAATACTTCAGTTATTTATTTGGAGTCGCCCAATTCATGGGATTATAAGATCCAGGATCTAAAAGCTGTGTCTGAGTTAGCTAAATCCGAAAACATCGTTACTATAATTGATAACAGCTACTGTTCGCCTTTGTATCAAAAACCAATTGATTTTGGGATTGATATTGTAATGCAAACGGCTACTAAATATATCAATGGCCATAGCGATACTTTAGGTGGTATACTTACCGGTTCACATGCCATGATAAAAAAAATATTCGACAGTGAATATATGTGTATCGGCAGCGGCACTACTCCTTTTAATGCATGGATGATGTTAAGAGGATTGCGGACATTACAGGCAAGGTTTGAAAGAATTACGGCAACTACTCAAAAAGTACTGGCATGGGTTAAGCAACATCCTAAAGTAGAAAAAGTGTGGTTCCCGTTAGACGAGAGCTTTCCTCAATATGAACTGGCAAAAAAACAGATGAAGGGAGCCTGTGGTTTGTTTACGATTGTATTAAAAGCGGAAAGAATGGAACAGATCGTAAACTTTTGCGAAAGCTTACAGCATTTAGTGATGGCAGTAAGCTGGGGCGGGTACGAAAGCCTGGCTTTACCCAAATGTGCCGGCATAAAGCCGGAACATTTTAAAGCAGAAAAAGAAATGCACCGGTCCGTCCGGATTTATGTAGGCCTGGAAGAAGCAGATTACCTGATAAAAGATATAGAGCAGGCGCTCGAAAAAATGGGATAATTGCCTTTGGTCAGCTATTAAAATAATTCATCCAAGTTTTCCTGTAAGTAAACCAAAATTGAATATTTTCGGTGATTGAAGTCATACATTTGTCATATGGGCACTACGAGAAACATTTTTTTAGTTGTATTGATCGGCATTTCATTATCAGTTTCAGCACAGGAAAATAAGTGGGATTTAAAGAAATGTGTGGAGTATGCGATGAATAACGCCATCCCCGTGAAGCAATCAGCTATCCAGTCAAAATTTGCAGAATTAAATTATTTGCAAACTAAAAGGGCCAAAGAACCAAACACCAATTTAAATAACAACACGGGTTTCCAGTTTGGCCGTTCAATTGACCCTTCCACTAACCAGTTTACTAATACAGAACTGATCTTCCAGCAGTATAGCTTTAATGCCAATGTTATCATATTTAACTGGAATAGTATTAAAAACAATATTCTTGCTTCCAAATATGAACTGGATGCCAGTAAATCAGATTTGAATAAAGCCCGGAATGATATTGCCTTAACAGTGGCCACCAATTTTTTGCAAACCTTACTTTCTAAAGAACAGGCCAATATTGCTTCTGTACAGGTAGGACAAACATTGGCACAGTTAGCAGTTACCCGTAGAAAAGTTACCGCCGGATCTTTACCTGAACTTAATGCACTGGAACTGGAGGCACAGTTGGCCCGGGATAGTGCTGCATTAATTACTGCACAAACAACTGCTGAGCTGAATTTGCTGCAGCTAAAATCATCCATGAATATGGATGCCTCATTGCCTTTTGATATTTATGTACCTTTTGTTGATAAGATACCGGTAATAAGTTTGGCTGAACTTCAACCGGACGTAGTATATACCTCAGCTATGCAAACCCAACCTGCACAGAAAGCAAATGAAATCCGTCTAAAATCATTAAATGCCGCACTTAAATCTGCCCGGGCTACCCGCAACCCAACTATTTCAGGGTTTGGGGGGTTAACTACCATTTTTTCAGGGTCTAACCAGGAAGTGAGGGGTTTTACATTTAATGGGTATAACTCTCCTAACCCCGCTAATGGTGCAGTAAATGTAAATGGGGTACTTACACCGGTACAAAGCCCGGATGTTTCTATTATTACGGGAAAAAAATCTTTTTACCAGCAATGGACCGGTTGGGGTTCACAACTGGACAGAAACTTCAGGCAAAATATCGGTTTGGCAGTAAGTGTTCCCATTTTTAATGGGGGCCAGGTTCGTAATAACATTGCAAGAGCGAAACTTAATTTAGAAAACCTGTCAGTTACCAAAGAACAGGCAGATAATAAACTTAAACAGGATATTTACCAGGCATACCAGGCAGCCACTGCGGCATTACAAAAATTTAATGCCAATAAAAGAACGGTGGATGTGGCACAAAGAACATACGACCTTACGGTTAAAAGATATGAACTGGGTTTATTAACAACCCTTGATTTAATTACCAATCAAAACAATCTTTTAAAAGCAAAGATCGATTTGGCTAACTCTCAGTATGATTATATTTTCAAAATGAAAATACTGGAGTTTTATAAAGGAAATGGTATTGTGCTGGAATAAAATTTTATCATCATACAATAACGACAAATTATAATACTGATATGAGCAAAAAATTATGGTGGATCATAGGCGGGTTGGTGGTGCTGGTAGTAGCATTAGTAGGATTGAAAAATGCAGGCGTAATCGGGAAAGAAGAAGGATTTAAAGTGTCCACAGAAAAAGTTGGTAAACGAACTATTGTTGAAACAGTTACAGCTAACGGAAAGGTTTATCCTGAAATTGAGGTAAAGGTTAGTCCGGACGTTAGTGGTGAGATTACTGAATTAAATGTAGCAGAAGGAGACAGTGTACATAGAGGACAGGTAGTAGCAAGGATTTATGCCGATATTTATAATTCACAACGTGACCAGGCTGCTGCAATTGTGAGCCAGCAATCAGCACAGGTGGAAAATTCTACCGCTGCGCTGGAGGCCTTTAAAGCAAGGCTAGACCAGGCAAAAATTACCTACGACCGCCAGAAACAATTGCTGGATGATAAAGTAATTTCCAAAGCAGAATTTGAAACAGCTGACCAGGCATATAAAACCGCCCAGGCTGATTATAATGCTGCTCTCAAGGGAATTAAAGGGGGACAAGCCGCCATTCAAAGTGCCCAGGCCCAATTACAAAAAGCAAATAAAGATTTAGGCCGTACTACTATTGTAGCGCCTATGGATGGAGTAGTTTCATTACTGGCGGTTAAAAAAGGCGAACGGGTTGCCGGTAACAGCTTTAATGTAGGTACAGAAATGATGCGCATTGCCGATATGGATAAAATTGAAGTGAGAGTGGAGGTGGGAGAGAATGATATTTCTAAAGTAAAACTGGGCGATAGTGCGGATATTGAAATTGATGCGTACAACGATCGTAAGTTTAAAGGTGCGGTAACGCAGATTGCCAGTACCAGTAAAAATTTAAGCAGCAGTATTGCTTCTGCAACTTCTTCATCTGATGTAACGAACTATGAAGTTCGTATCCGTATTGATAAAGCATCTTATACTGATTTAATGCAAAAAAGTGGCAAGCAGAACTTTCCATTTCGTCCGGGTATGAGTGCTAACGTGGATATTAAAACCAGGAAGGCAGATAATGTGGTGGCTGTTCCTATTCTTTCGGTAGCTACCAGGGAAAAAGAGGACGAGAAATCAAAAGCATTAGCTAAAGAAAGAAAAGAAAAAGATAAAGCAGAGGGAAAAGACGATGAAGCTAAAAATACGGCTGCAGATGAATTAGACGTGGTTGTTTTTGTTTATAATACTGCGGAGGGTAAAGTAAAGCGTACCGTAATAAAACCGGGTATCCAGGATAACGAATATATAGAAGTAAAAGAAGGATTGAAACCCGGTGATGAGGTGGTGAGCGGACCGTATAATGCTATCGCCAAAACGTTGAAGAACGATCAGAAGGTAACAGTAGTACCCAAAGAAAAACTATACGATATCAAAAAATAATTTTAAAATAAACAGGTAGCGGTGAAGGATTTCTTCACCGCTTTTTTATTTTTACAACTTCATAACTATACCACACGGAGCTTGTTGAAGTGCGGCAAAAAATCTAACGAATGCAATTTGGTGTATTAGGAAGCGGAAGTTTTGCTACAGCATTAGCCAAATTATTACTGGCTAATGCCAATCCTGTTAACTGGTATGTGCGTACACAGCAAACAGCTGATTATATTAAATCCCGTCATCATAATCCTAATTACCTCCATTCTGTTTATTTTGATACCACCAGCATCCGGCTTAGTGCAAATATTGAAGAAACCATCGCACAATCGGAATACCTGGTACTGGCAATACCTTCCTCATATATACACGACACATTAAAATCGTTGCCACGAAATATATTCGAAGGAAAGAAAATTATTTCTGCGGTTAAAGGCATTATGCCTGAACAGGTATTGCTTGTGAATGATTACCTGAAGCAGGAATTTAATTTTCCGTTAGAACATTATTGCTGTATCATGGGTCCCTGTCATGCAGAAGAAGTAGCTGCTGAAAAGCTTTCTTATCTTACTTTTTCGGGTGTGGATGAAAAATTAACCCAGGAAATTGCCGGACAGTTTAAAACAGAATACCTCAATACAATTATTAACGATGATGTATTTGGGGTACAATTTGCCGCTGTTTTAAAAAATATTTATGCATTAGCTGCGGGCATTGCACATGGATTAGAATATGGCGATAATTTTTTAAGTGTGCTTATTGCCAATGCTGCAGATGAAATGGCCGGGTTTCTTCGTAAAGTGGGAGTAAGAAATATGGAAGTGGGTGTTCATCACGAAATTATTCCGGGAGTTAAAACTGTAGTTGTATTAAAGAAATCTGCTAACTATGCTGCTTCCGTTTACCTGGGTGATTTGCTGGTTACCTGCTATTCATTATTTAGCCGTAACCGCACTTTTGGTAACATGATTGGTAAAGGATATAATGTAAAAACCGCCCAGCTTGAATTAAACATGGTGGCAGAGGGGTATAATGCCAGTAGGTGTATTTACATAATTAATGAAAAGGAGAAAGCAGACATGCCTATTGCTGAAACAGTCTACAGAATTTTGTGGGAGAACTTAAGCCCCAAAGAAGGATTTAAGCAGATTGAAGAAACGCTTATCTGACCTGGTAACTCTCTATAAATATTAACAGCCATTTATCAGGCCAGGGCTTTCGCAACACATTTCTTATTGTACCTTTATGATGCGAATATGAAAAGTGAAACAGGATATTAAATTTAGAGTCATGCCATTCTCATTTAACAATTTCAGCGCCACTGCCATTCTTTTAATGGTTGCTTTCCTGGCTTTGGGAGAATTGGTAAAAGTTATTCACCACCGTTTTAAGCATTAACAGAAAAATCATGTTACTTTTGACAAATTAAAATCAGCGGTTGTTTCAACTGCTACTAACTCTCTTTTATATGCCAGGAACAGTTATCCGTAAATTCAGGGAAAGTAAGCGCTTAACACAGGAGTATGTTGCCGGAAGAATGGGAATATCTCAAAATGCTTACAGCAAGATCGAAAACAATATTACCCAGCTCACGGTAAATCATCTTAAAAAACTTTCGGATATACTGGAGGTTCCGATGAGTGATTTAATGAAAGATGAATTTGAACTGCACCGGCCCATCAGCATAAAGACAGAAAACGTTAATAAAGAAAGTTTATTGATGATGCTGGATAGTATCCGGGATAAAATCCTGTCCCGCCAGTCAGACAATCATGTACTTTATCCTGTTATCATGGCACTTTATTATACCATTGATGAAGTGGTAAATAATATTGATTAGGAGATAAACAAACGGTTAAAAAAACAAACCGGAAGCAATTCCATCAGCAAATAATTTGCCTTCATTGGTCAGGATAATATGAGAATTATGAAGCCTGAGATTAAGCTGATATTTTTGATGTAACGATTCAGCTAAAAGTTTATCGCTGTAGTTGCTGCCAAATTTATCAGTTACATAATTCAGGTCTAATCCTTCCATCGTTCTAAGGGATGTCATTATGTATTCGTTTAATTGGGTTTGAACGGAAAGCTCTTCCTTTTCAAAGGTTAATTCATTTCTTTTAAGCGATTGGATATATAAGGCATTGTTGGCAATGTTCCATTGTCTTGATGATCCATTAAAAGAATGAGCAGAGGGTCCCAGCCCAAGATATTTTTGTCCCTGCCAGTAACTACTGTTATGCTTACTGCGAAAACCCGGTATGGCAAAGTTTGAAATTTCATAATGCTCATAACCTGCTTTTTGCATGGCATCCATGAGTATTAAAAAATGCTGCGCTTGTTTTTCTGAGTCCACCGTTTCTTTCTTTTTCAGCTCAATCATTTTTGCTAAAGCAGTTTTTGGTTCCACTGTTAATGCATAACAGGAAATATGCGGAACGTTTAGCTCAATTGCTTTACTGATGTTTTGTTCCCAATGTTCATTACTTAAGGTTGGTCCGCCATAAATAAGATCAATAGAAAAATTATTAAAACCGGCTGCTTTTACCTGTTTAATACATTTTTCCGCTTCACCGGCATTGTGTACCCTGTTCATCCATTGTAAATCCTCATCGTAAAAAGATTGTATACCGATGCTGAAGCGGTTGATGCCAAGCTGTTTCCACTGCTGAAGTTTTTCGGGATTAATATCATCCGGATTGGCTTCTAAAGTAATTTCCGGATCAGGATCAATAACAAAAGATGTATTAATCGAATTAAGAATTGAGCAGAGATTTTCAATTGATAAAATGCTGGGTGTGCCACCACCGAAATAGATTGTTTTAACAACTTCATTTCCTAAATAATTTTGCTGCAGCTCAACTTCTTTCAATAAAGCGCCGATAAAATCGTTTTTAAGCTGCAACGAAGTACTGAAATGAAAATTACAATAGTGGCAAGCCTGTTTGCAAAAAGGAATATGTATGTAAATGCCTGCCATTAATTGTGTTTGTTATCTTTACGAAGCTGTTTATGCAACTAAACCGGTTTATTTTTTTGTGCTTACTGATTCTCCAGTTTTCCAATGTCTCTTTTGGACAGAAAAACTATTGGTTGCATTATCATTTGGTTGACAAAGATAGCTCCTTCAACAAAAGTGTGCTGGCCTTAAAAGAAAGCTTTAATGACCAGGTTGATTGTTTTGATTATTTATATAAACTTACCAGCCATCTTCATGGTAAAGGCTATGTGTCTTCATCGGTTGATAGTATTTGGTACGATTCTACCGCAGCTAATGTCAAATTGTTTGTTGGCAAAAAATATCAGTGGGCTACGCTGCAACCAACTGCCGGCGAAATAAGAGTAATGGAAGCCATCAATCTTCCTGCAAAAATGTTTTTTAATCAGCCATTGAATATGGAGCAGGTGCAACTGGTGGAACAAAAGCTGCTCAATTACTATGAAACTACCGGTTATCCCTTTGCTGCCATAAAACTGGATAGTATCATTTTTGAAGATGATAAAGTATATGGGCAATTAAAAATTGACAGAGGGCCATTATATAAAATTGATAGTATCCGTTTATTTGGTAATGCCAAAATCGACAACCTCTTTCTGCAAAACTTTCTTGACATAAAGAATGGAAGTATTTATAAGAAAGACAAACTGCAAAACATCAGCAACCGGATACGACAGTTACCCTACCTGCAGGAAGATAAGCCATGGGATATGATTATGCTGGCTGATGGAGCTACGCTTAACTTATATCTCAAACAAAAAAGAAGCAGCCAGATAAATGGATTGATTGGTTTCTTACCGGCCAATCAGCAGTTTCCGGGACAAAAGAAATTACTCATTACAGGTGATTTTAATCTCAACCTGCAAAACCAGTTTGGCGGGGGGGAGTCAATTAAAGTTAACTGGCAGCAACTACAGCCTTATTCACCAAGATTAAATCTTGCTTTTCAGCAACCCTATCTTTTTAAATCGCCATTTGGAATTGACTTTGCATTTGATTTATTGAAGAAGGACAGCTCTTATGTAAATGTCAATCTTCAAATAGGAACCAACTACCATTTCTCCTCCACACAAACCGGGAAATTATTATTGCAAAATTTCCGCACTATTCTGTTAGATGTGGATACCAATACAGTTAAATACAGTAAACGTTTACCGCAGCAAATTGATGTGAGTACGGTAAACATTGCTGCAGAATATGAGCTAAACAATACTAATTATCGTTTCAATCCAAGAAAAGGAAATGAGCTGCATTTGACATTCAGCACAGGAACAAGAACGGTGAAGAAAAATAATTCTATTACTGAATTAACAGACAATAACGGGTTTAAATATTCCACTTTATATGATTCAGTCAAGTTGAAATCGTATGTATTCAGGGGAAGATTAAACGGGGCACATTATTTTCCTGTAGGTAAACAGGCAACCATTAAAACAGGTGGTGATATTGGCTGGCTGGAAAGTCCGTCTGTTTTTAGAAATGAATTGTTTCAAATTGGCGGGTATCGTTTGTTAAGAGGTTTTGATGAAGAGAGCATATTTGCCTCCCAGTACGTGGTTACCACTTTTGAATATCGTTATTTGATTGGACAGAATTCTTATCTCTTTGCCTTTAGTGATGGTGCCTGGGCAAGAAATAAAAGCCAGTTTGCCAATACCAGTAATACATTTATTGGTGGTGGATTTGGTATATCATTTGAAACAAAAGCCGGTTTATTTAATATCAGTTTTGCTGCCGGTAAAAGAAACGATATACCAATGAATTTGCGGCAGGCTAAAATTCATTTCGGATACGTAAACTTTTTCTAAATAAAAACGGGTTTCTCATCCGCCCTGAATATTTTTGCGCCATTGAAACCAATTCTCTTCATAGTGCTTTTTTCCGTTGTAACTGTTTTTACAAATGCACAGGTTAAGGATAGTGCTTTGGTGATAGTTAAGCCAGCTATTGCTGACTCCTTAAAAGCTGATAGTATATTTGCAAAAAAAGATTCTGTGACCGGGGTAATACCCGGTTCAACCAGGCCTTTTGATAAAAGAACAGTTTTGCAAAGCAATCTTTTTTTTAATTTATTTGGAAAAGGCGAATATAAAATAGAAGAGTTTGCCAGCGGAGAGAGAAAGGACTGGTTATTTTATCTTATGTTGGCACTACTTTTTTTCTTAGCTATACTCAGGATATCTTATCACAAATACTTTAATAATCTCTTTCGTTTATTTTTCAGAACTACACTCAGGCAAAGCCAGGTTAAAGAGCAGTTGGTCCAATCACAATTATCGAATTTGTTATTCAATATCTTCTTCTTTATAGCGTCAGGTGTTTATTTGTTTTTGCTGGTTAGGTATTATGATATTTCAATAACATCCAACAAGTGGCGGGAACTTGGAACCTGTTTTGCGCTGATAACTATTTTGTACACAGTAAAATTTGCCGTGCTAAAAGCATCCGGCTGGGTGTTTGGGATAAAACCTGCTATTGAAACATATACATTTATTGTTTTCCTGGTAAATAAAGTACTGGGTGTGTTGCTTATTCCTTTTATTATTTTGATGGCTTTTGCCGCTAACAATATCGCTAAAATAGCCTTAACCCTTTCATTATTAATGATTGTAAGTATGTTTATATATAGGTTTGTACGTTCTTACCTCCCCATTCAAAACGATATAAAAGTAAGTAGGTTTCACTTTTTTCTCTACCTTTGCGCCTTTGAAATAACACCCCTGTTATTGATATACAAGGTGTTGTTGAAATATTTTTAAGATTTATTATATCTTTGCAACTCATTTTACCGCTTTTGTATGACTAAAAACGGGCAACACAATAATTTGGCTGGCAAAATCATCAATAAAATCCTCATTACCCAACCACGACCTGACTCTGAAAAGTCTCCCTATTTTGAGTTAGCTAAGAAGTATAATGTAAGTTTGGATTTTCACCCATTCATCAGGGTTGAGGGTGTTCCTGCTAAAGATTTCAGAAAGCAAAAGATTGAGATTGCCAATTATTCTGCTGTAATATTTACCAGCAGAAATGCCATTGATCATTTCTTTCGTATATGCGAGGAGATGAAAGTAAGCGTATCACAGGATACCAAGTATTTCTGTATTACAGAAGCGGTGGCACTCTATCTTCAAAAGTTTATTCTTTACCGTAAACGAAAAGTGTTTTATGGTGCCGATGGCAGCAACAAGAGTTTGTTTGATGTGATCAACAAGCACAAGGAAAATGAAAAATTTCTTTATCCCTGTTCTGAATCTCTGGATAATGAAATCACCAGTTGGCTGAAAAATCACAATTGCGAATTTGCCACCCCGGTATTGTATAAAACGGTGAGTAACGATATAACCGCAATATTAAAGGTGGAATACGATATCATCTGTTTCTTTACCCCAAGCGGAGTAAAAAGTTTACTGGAGAATTTACCAAAGTATAAACAAAACGGAACATTGCTGGGAGCGTTTGGTACCAATACAGTAAGGGCAATTGAGGAGGCGGGATTAACGCTTCATATAAAAGCACCGGAACCACAGGCGCCAAGTATGGTAGCGGCTTTAGAGCGTTACCTGGTTAGTTTAAAAAAATAATATTCCTGATTAAATAATTTGCAGGGGCAACAAACATACTGTTGTCCCTGTTTTATTTTAAATTCATCACATGCACACCAATCGTTTAATAAATGAAACAAGTCCTTACTTACTTCAACATGCGCATAATCCTGTTGATTGGTTTCCCTGGGGAGAAGAGGCATTAAACAAAGCCAGGGAAGAAGACAAGCCCATATTGGTGAGTATTGGTTATGCAGCTTGCCATTGGTGTCATGTAATGGAAAAGGAAAGTTTTGAAAAGGAAGAAGTGGCTGACATTATGAACCGGTATTTCATCAACATTAAAATTGACAGGGAAGAGCGGCCCGATATTGACCATATTTACATGGATGCTGTGCAGGCGATGACGGGTAGTGGTGGCTGGCCTTTAAATGTTTTTTTAACTCCGGATGGAAAACCTTTTTATGGTGGAACTTATTTTCCACCGGCGAAAGCATATAATCGTCCTTCGTGGACTGAGATATTGTATGGTGTTGCACAGGCGTTTCATGAACGAAGAAATGAAATTGATGCGCAGGCAGAAAATCTTACTGAACACCTTCAAAACTCAAATTCATTTGGTCAAAAAACGGTAAAAGTTGATATACCGAAAGATGAATTATTTACTTATCAGCATTTAAAAATGGGGTATGATAACCTGATGAAAACAGCAGATACCATTGAAGGCGGTTTTGGAAAAGCACCCAAGTTTCCCCAAACATTTTCTATTGCAGTTTTATTGAGGTACTATCATTTTTATAAAGAAGAAAAAGCATTGCAGCAGGCCTGTTTAAGTTTGGATAAAATGATATACGGCGGAATTTATGACCAATTAGGCGGAGGCTTTGCCAGATATAGTACGGATGGTGAATGGCTGGCTCCGCATTTTGAAAAGATGCTCTACGATAATGCGCTGTTGATGACCGTACTGTCTGAAGCATATCAAATAACAAAGAACCCTGAATATGAAAGAGTGATCCATGAAACGATTGATTTTGTTAAGAGAGAACTGATGAATGACGAATATCTTTTTTTATCAGCGTTAGATGCCGATAGTGAAGGAGAGGAGGGGAAGTTTTATGTGTGGTCTAAAGCGGAAGTGGAGTCTGTTTTACAAGAAGATGCTTCTCTTTTTTGTTCATATTATGACATAACGGAACAGGGAAACTGGGAGCATAAAAATATTCTCCGGCTTAAGACAAGACCCGGTGAGTTTGCTCAATTTACAGGTTTAACAGCGGAGGAATTAAAAATCAAAATATCAAAAGCATCAGCACAACTTTTGTTTGTCAGAAACAAAAGAATAAGACCACAAACAGATGATAAAGTTCTGTTAGGCTGGAATGCATTGATGAATATGGCCCTTAGCAAAGCGTTTGGAGCAACAGGAAAAGAAGCATACAGGAAATTAGCTGAAACAAACATGAAAGCTATACTGGATAAGTTTAATGCCGGCAAAGAAGGGCTTTACCACACCTATAAAAACGGTTTGGCCAAATACCCGGCATTTTTAGATGATTATGCTTTTTTAATCCAGGCAATGATTCAGTTGCAGGAAATTACCTCAGACGTTAATTGGCTTTGGAAGGCAAGAGAACTGGCAGCATTCGTAAAAAACAATTTTGAAGAAGCTTCAACCGGTTATTTTTTCTTTACTTCCAATACTCAAAAAGATGTAATTATACGGAAGAAAGAAATTTATGATGGTGCCACCCCTTCCGGAAACGCTGTAATGACAGCTAACCTCATCTATCTTTCCATAGTTTTCGATATACCAGAATGGATGCAACAGGCGGTTAACAATCTTTCTTCTGTTTTACAGGCAATCACCCGTTACCCCGGTTCGTTTGGTGTGTGGGCAACATCGCTTTTTAACCTGGTTAACGGAGTTAATGAAGTGGTTATTACAGGAGAAAATTATGAGCAGTTCAGGGATGAATTTAAAACAAAGTTTTTGCCCCATGCAATCCTGCAATCTGCCGTAGATGAAAACCCTCAATTTCCGTTGTTAAAAGGAAAGAAAAAAGCTAAAGAAACATTGGTTTTTTTGTGCAAAAATTACTCCTGTCAGCAACCGCTTACTTCCGTAAATACACTTTTTCAACTATTAGTAAAATCACAAGCTTCTGAACACAATAATTAAGAGTTAATCCCGTTTACACAAAAAAGAATCAAATTGTACTTTGATTTGAACAAAATTAATATTAGCATTGTGGCAGAAACATCGGGGAAAACCAAGTTTTTCTCGCTAGATTTGCCAATTCCTTTTAGAAATATTAAAAGCATGAAGAACCAACTGTTAAATCTGCTAGCTGTGGCATCTATTTCCCTACTTGTGGCTTCCTGCGGCAAGTCTGGTAAATCCTCAAAATCTACAGCCTACAATGGCCAACTCCGCGGAGTTGCTTACGCCACACCCGGTATGAATTCAAAACCTTATGGAATGGTATACATTCCACAGGGAACTTTTCATATGGGCCCCAGTGATGAGGATATCAACTTCTCCTTTACATCCCGTAACCGTGCAGTTTCTATCAATGGATTCTGGATGGATGCAACGGAAATCACCAATAGCGAATATCATCAGTTTGTGAATTGGGTTAGAGACTCCATTGCCGGTGAATTAGCTCAAATACCAAGAGATCCTAAAACAGGTGCTTTTGATCAAAAGAAATTAGCAGCCTTGTGGAAGGATAAGAATGTAATGGAAAAAATTGGCGGCATGATAATGGCTCCCGATGACAGGATCAACGGAAAGATGGAGATTGATCCGGACAAATTAATCTATAAAGAAGAGTACATCGATTATAAAGCTGCCGCATACAGAAAACCCAACGAACCCCGTTCAAAATTTATCATCCGCCAGGATATAAAAATTTATCCGGATACATTGGTGTGGGTTAGAGATTTCTCTTATTCTTATAATGAACCAATTTCTCACAGGTATTTTGCTCACCCGGCTTTTCAGCATTACCCTGTAGTGGGAGTTAACTGGAAACAGGCTTCAGCTTTTTGCACCTGGAGAAGTAAATTTTTGAATGATTATTTGGAGAGCAAGAAGAAAGCTACCGAATCCAGTTTTCGTTTACCAACAGAAGCAGAGTGGGAATATGCAGCAAGAGGCGGCCGTTCTCAATCAATGTTTCCCTGGGGTAACCCTTATTTAAGAAACCGTAAAGGATGCTTACTGGCTAACTTTAAACCAGGCCGTGGTAACTATCCTGAAGACGGTGGTTTCTATACCGTAAGAGCTGATGCTTACTGGCCTAATGACTTTGGTTTATACTGTATGGCTGGTAATGTGGCAGAATGGACATCATCTTACTACTACGAAGGTGCATATAACTTCACTCACGATTTAAACCCCGATTTAAGGTACAATGCTAAGGATAGCGATCCTCCCCGTATGAAACGTAAAGTAGTACGAGGCGGCAGCTGGAAAGATGTTGGTTACTACCTGCAAACCAGTACCCGTAATTACGAGTACCAGGATACAGCTAAATCTTACATCGGTTTCAGGTGTGTAATCGATTTATCGCCCACACTTGGTAAACGTTAATTTCCTGATTATAAAATAATACAATAGTTTTTAGCGTTCCTTGTCCGGAATCAACAAATTTTTAAATAAACCCACTAATAAACTTAACCGTTATGCTTTTCTTTAAAACAAAAACAGGACAGAAAGTACTCAACTTTTTATTCAGCTTTTTTGCTGCCATGGTAATCCTGGGAGCATTATTTAAAATCCGTCACTGGCCTTCTGCTGATGAAATGATCACACTTGGATTGCTGGCAGAGGTAATCGTGTTCCTGATGATGGCTTTTGTAGTTCCTCCAATGGAAGAATACCACTGGGAAAGATATTTCCCCAACATCACCGAACACCCGGATGTAGAAAAAGCAAAAACGGGAAAATTTGAAATGACCCCTATCGCTTTGGGCGGTGGTAACAACGGAAATCCTGCTTTACAGCAAATGGATAAAATGTTACAGGATGCAGATATCTCTCCTGCCAACCTTAAAAAATTAAGCGAAGGTTTCCAGAAATTTAGTACAACTGTATCACAAATAAAAGATACCGCTGATGTAGTAGCAGCTACTAATGATTATACAGCTAAAACAAAAGAAGCTGCTAATGCATTAGGACAAATGAAAGATGTGTACAGCAATGCAACAGCAACAATGACACATTTTAATAATGCAGCTGACAGTACCAAACAATTCCACGAGCAGGTGCAGGTGATGACGAAGAACCTGAGTTCATTAAACACTATTTATGAACTGGAATTACAGGATACTAACAACCACCTGAAAGCCATGAACAAGTTTTACAGCAACCTGGCAGAAGCTTCTCAGGCCATGCAGGGAAGTGTGGATGATGCCAAAGCTGCACAAACACAAATTGCCAACCTGGCTAAGAACCTCGGTTCATTAAACCAGATTTATGGTAATATGATTAACGCTATGCAGGGCCGTTAATCTGTAATAAATTAAAGGGTTAAGTTTATTAATCCGTTATCCTGTAAAAAACCGAAACAAAACCACATTAGATTAAAACCAAAAATAGTCATCCATGGCTTTACCTAAGGAGCCCCGGCAAAAGATGATTAACATGATGTACCTGGTGCTTACCGCACTGCTGGCACTCAATGTATCTGCAGAGATCATCAACGCCTTTAAAACCGTAAACAACAGCTTGCAGATTGCCAATGGCGTAGCAACTGAAAAGAATAATTTAATTTATAAATCTTTTCAAGAAAAGCTCAGTGACCCTCTTTCAGCAGAAAGAGCTCGTATTTGGAAACCAAAAGCTGATTCTGTTAAGTTATTAGCAGACGCTATGAACTCCTATCTGAATGGACTTAAACTTGATTTGAAAAAAGAGGCAGGTTTAAAAATTGAAAACGGAGAAGAAACGTTCAAATATGATAATCTTGAAGCTGCAACACGCCTTATGGATAATAAGGGTAAAGGAAAAGAATTGTTAAGTAAGCTTACTCAATTTAAAGCAGACATCTTTAAATTATTACCCGATGATTCTGCGAAAAGGGAATTTAGCAAAACACTTCCTTTAAATCTTGAACCTCCTAAAGTTGAGAATAAAGGAAATAAAGATTGGACCTCAGCTTATTTTAGAATGACTCCTGCTATTGCGGCAGTAACTATTCTGAGTAAATTTCAGAATGACGTTAAAAATAGTGAATCTCAATTGGTGGATTTTTTCCATAAAAAAGTGGGAGAAGTTAAAGTAGTTTATAATCAGTTTGAGCCATTAATTAGTACCAATGCCACTTATTTAATGCCCGGTCAGGAGCTGCAGGTGAGTGCCGGTTTAGGTGCTTACAGCAAAGAAGCGGTTCCTGATATATTTGTAAATGGCAGTAAAGTCCCTGTAGAAGGTGGGCTAGGGTCATGGAAAAGTACAGTTGGAGGGCCAGGTACGGGAACAGTTAAAGTATCTGTAAAGTATAAGGACCCTATTGATGGAAAAGAAAAGACAGTAGAAAAAGAAATCAATTATACCGTTGGTTCTCCAACTGGTGCATTCGTTTCAGCAGAAAAAGTAAAAGTATTATACATTGATTTACCAAACGAATTAGCGGTAACCGGTGGTAATGTGGGTGATGAAAAAGTAAGCGTTAGTATTGATAATGGTAGTTTAAATAAAACTGGTCCCGGTAGATATATAGCAAGTCCGTCCACGCCAGGTAAAGCTATTGTTACTGTAAATGCAGATGGCAAAATCAGCAAGTTTGAATTCAGAGTAAAAACAGTGCCTGATCCAGTAGCAATGGTGGGAAGGAATAAAGGTGGTGTAATAGGTGCCGCTGAATTTAAAGCACAGGCAGGGGTAAGAGCTGAATTAGAAAACTTCGTATTTGAAGGAGTAAACTTTACAGTTAACCAGTATACGCTGATTTGTGTAGGTGGTCAAAACTTTAAAGAAGCACCTGGTATCCGACCATCAATTGCGGGAAATTTGTTTGATCCGGTAAGAGATGTGATAAACAGGTGTACACCAGGTACTACCGTTGTATTGGATGAAATTTACGCAACTGGTCCCGGTGGACGCAGGAAGTTGCCACCAATAGTATTTAATCTCAGATAAAAATATTTTGTATGAAAATAAAAATTGCAGCGGCCGCTTTGTTAGCATTTGGGTTAGTGATGAATGCTACTGATGTAAGTGCCCAAAGAACAAAAAAGAAAAAGGGCGGTAATACTCAGACTCAGTCTGCGTATGGAAATCAAACGCAGTCTGCATACGGTCAGCCACAGCAATCCGGCAACAAGTCTCAGAGCGCCTATATGAATAATAACAATTCAGGCAGCCAGCCGAAGCAATCGAATATTCCTTACGAAGTGCAAAAATCTACTTCTGCCGGATGGGATTCATCATCTGTTTCTTTAAGAAACGATGCGGCCATTGAAAGAAACCTGATAAGGGACAGAGAGCCGCTTGTGTATGAGCATATCAGGGAGGATGATGCCGTTTATCGTCAGAGAGTTTGGAGAGAAATTGATATCCGTGAAAAAATGAATCTTCCGTTCCGTTATTCGGCAAATGAAGATAACGGTAACCAGCGCTTTCTTGCCATACTTGTAAAGGCGATAAAAGACAGTTTGATTACAGCATTTGATCCGATAGATGACAGGTTCACTACTCCATTACCAGTAGCAAAAGCAATGAGCCAATTTGGTGGTGGTCTGGATACCGTACCATCTTACGATTTAAATGGTAACCTGGTAAAATATGTTATCACTCAAAAAGAAATTGACCCCGATTCAATCACCAAATTCAGAATTAAAGAAGAATGGGTGTTTGATAAAGAATCATCCAGGTTGTTTGTAAGAATTTTAGGTATTGCTCCTTTAAAGAAATTACAAATCTCAAGTGGTATGACTATAGGCGATGATGATATACCTATGTTCTGGGTTTATTATCCTGATATGAGACCAATTTTGGCAAAGTATGAGGCTTACAATAACAAAAACTTTGGCGGACGTATGACCTGGGAGGAATTGTTTGAAAACAGATTTTTTGCAAGTTATATCACTAAATCTACTTTGGATAATCCATACGATCAGCGTTTGAAAGCGATGTACAAAGATCCTATACTGCGCCTTCTGGAGGGTGATAATATCAAAGAAAAGATATTTAATTACGAGCAGGATCTCTGGTCTTACTAAGGCTTTAATATTTCTAAAATAAAAAGGGCTGTACAATTTGTATAGTCCTTTATCTTTTATCCGGCAGAATTGAATTAACCGATCAGCGCTGAACCAAAATAAGGTTGTAAAGCTTCGGGTATTTTAATTCCGTTTTCCGTTTGATTATTTTCAAGGATGCTTGCCATGATCCTTGGGAGGGCTAATGAACTACCATTGAGTGTATGCACTAACTGTGGTTTACCTTTTTCATCCTTAAAGCGAATCTTCATGCGGTTGCTCTGGAAAGATTCAAAGTTGCTTACACTACTGCACTCTAACCATTTCTTTTGTGCCGCACTCCATACTTCAAAATCATAAGTGAGTGCAGAAGCAAAACTCATATCACCGCCACACAAACGAAGAATACGATATTTCAATCCTAATGATTGAATCAGCTTTTCTACATGTGCCACCATCTCATCCAATGCCTCATAACTTTTATCAGGATGAACTATCTGAACTATTTCTACTTTGTCAAATTGATGCACACGGTTTAATCCACGAACATCTGCACCAAAACTTCCCGCCTCTCTTCTGAAACAAGGTGTATAGGCAGTCATCTTTAGTGGTAAATCACTTTCTTTTACAATTTCATCCCGGTAAATATTGGTAACAGGAACTTCAGATGTTGGAATCATATAAAAGTTATCTGTCTGCATGTGATACATCTGCCCTTCTTTATCGGGTAATTGTCCGGTACCAAATGCACTCGCTTCATTTACCATATAAGGCGGGATGTATTCTGTATAGCCAGCTTTCGTATTAAAATCAAGAAAATACCGGGCCATGGCTCTTTGTAATCCTGCTCCTTTTCCTTTGTACACAGGGAAACCACTACCAGTAAGTTTTACTCCCAGTTCAAAATTTACCAGGTCATATTTCTTAATGAGTTCCCAGTGCGGTTGTGCATTTGACGGAAGTGTTGGTTCATCACCGCTTTCTTTTATATTCAAATTCTCTTCGGGAGTGGAACCTTTAGGAACTAATGTGGAAGGAAGATTAGGTAAACGAACCAGTATATCGTTTAATTTTTGCTCTATGGCAGCTAATTCTTCACCAATTTGTTTTGTTGATTCTTTGTATTGGGCAACTTCTGCTTTTTTACTTTCTGCCGCTTCTTTTTCACCCTTACCCATCAGCATACCAATTTCTTTGGAAGCAGCATTTACTTTAGCAGCCAGTTCATCATTCTCCGTTTGTTTTTTACGGCGCTGTTCATCTAATGCAATAATCTCATCCACCAGGTTGAGTTCTTTAAAATTCTTTATCTCTAATCTTTCAACAACGAGGTCACGGTTCTGGCGGATAAAAGCCAATTGTAACATATACTAAAATTTGCGGCAAAGGTAACGGATGGAGCCGAGAAGTGCAATGTTGCTTTAAGCTTCTTTCTTGTAGATACCCGGCTTATGAATATTCATCCACCTGTCAACGAACGTAAGCGGAACAAAACCATACTGTGCATATAGTCCATGTGCATCACGGGTGGCCAGCATCATTCTTCTCAAACCCTGTAATTCGGGGTGAGATAGTATTTCTTCCATCAGCCATTTGCTTAATCCTTTGCCACGATAAGCTTCATCAATAAAAACATCCGCTAAATAAGCAAAGGTTGCTTTATCGGTTATCATCCGGGCAAAACCAATTTGTCTTCCCAAATGAAACACACCAAAGCATAAAGAATTTTCAATTGATTTTTGTACGGTTTCAATCGGAATACCTTCTGCCCAATAGGAATGCGTAAGGAAATTATGAATGTATTCTAAGTTAAAAAATGTAGTGTCAGTTGTAATTGAGTATCCTTCTCTTTCCATGCTGATGATTTATGATAAATATTTTCCTACAATGGGTACCCTTCTTCCCACACCAAATGCTTTTGGTGAAACACGGATGATGGGACAGAATTGATTACGTTTATATTCATTAATGTTTACCAATCGTAATACCCGGTCAACAAGAGCGGCATCATATCTCATGGCTTTAATTTCATTGGGACCTTGTCTTCTTTCGATATATTGATACAACACTTTATCCAGAATATCATATTCCGGTAAACTATCGCTGTCTTTTTGTCCCGGTCTTAATTCCGCACTGGGTGCTTTAGTGATAATGTTATTGGGAATGATTTCTGCATTACGGTTTATATATTTTGCCAGCGCATAAACCTGCAACTTATAACAATCACCCAGCACACCTAATCCACCGGCCATATCACCATATAAAGTTCCATAGCCTGTTGCTAATTCACTTTTATTGGAGGTATTGAGCAGGATGTATCCAAACTTATTAGCGATAGCCATCAATAAATTCCCTCTCGTTCTGCTTTGAATATTTTCTTCCGCCAAACTAAAAGGCAAATCTTTAAAGATGGGTTTCAGCCCGGTAATAAAAGATTCATAAATGTTTTTAATGGGAACAATATCATAAGGATTGTCCAGATTTTTACTCAACTCTTCTGCATCACTCACACTATGCCCGGTTGAATATTGAGATGGCATTAAGATAGCTCTTACATTTTCTTTTCCCAAAGCGGTGCAGGCAAGCGCTAAAGTTACTGCACTGTCAATACCACCGCTGCTGCCGAGTATAGCTTTGGTGAAGCCCATTTTTTTAAAATAATCTCTTATGCCAAGAATGATAGCATCATGTATTTCGGCAATACATAAGTTTTCATCTAAATGCAATGGATTAAGTTCAGCATCAGGTACAGTAGCGGCATTTTGTTTTACGGGCACATTAAAACTTCCGTCATCATTCCATTCAACAAAATCAATCGCTTCTTCAAATAATGGTAGTTGTTTTAAAAGATTAGCATCTTTATCAAACACCAGCGAACCACCATCAAAAACAATTTCTGTTTGGCTGCCCACGGTGTTACAATACAGCATCGGCAGTCCGTATTTTTTTACATTTAGTTTTACAATGGCCTTCCTGTCTTCTACATGTGTGTAATCAAAAGGAGAAGCAGAAATATTCAGCATAATATCCGGCTGATACTTCATCAGCTCATCCATCGGGCAAATGCGGTATAAAGGATTATTGCCCAGGTTCCAGATATCTTCACATATAGTCAGTGCTATTTTCTTTCCTTTAAATTCAATAATGTTCCAGTCGTAAGCCGGTTCAAAATAACGATACTCATCAAACACGTCGTAGTTGGGTAAACAGGTTTTATGAACAATAGCTTTAACTTCTTTCTGGAAGAGAAAATAAGCGGCGTTATGTAAATCCTTTCCTTCAGTCCGTTTGTTTTTATCAGGTGCACCAACAATTACGGCAATTGTATCCGCATGCTCTTTTATTCTGTTAATGCTTTCATTACACTTATTTAAAAAATCGTTGAACTCCAGGAA
>RXJG01000005.1:0-74760 GCA_003963365.1 Sphingobacteriales bacterium | reverse complement strand
TCTTTTGTGTGTTACTTTCAAAATTGCCGATATGATAATTCTGCTGTGCTAAAAATATTTTCATAAACCTTTACCGCCAATTGCTGACTTTTGAATGTTTTTGATTTCTTTGCAAAGTTAAAATATTCAAGCCCATTATATGAGATTACTATTGCCGTTATTAATAGTGCTTTTTTTAGCTTCCTGTAATGACAAAACCCCTGATGTTTCCAACATTAAAGTGGATTTGCCTGTTGATCGGTATGACAAGCTTATTTATTCCATTGATACTAATAATGTAGCGGAAGGCTTGAAAAAAGTGTATGCACAACAACCCGGTTTTACCAATGCATTTATAGCACAGGTATTACAGTTGAATCAACCGTATAGTGATACCAGTAAGATTTTACAGGAAGCAATGCATAGTTTTCTTACACATACACAGCAGCTCAAAGATTCCGTCTGGCAGAAATTTGATAAGAATACTGAATGGACGAAAGGAGTGGAGAACGGGTTGAAGTATGTGAAATATTATTTCCCCCAATATAAATTACCTAAGCTAATTGGTTTTATTGGTGATTTAACCGGAAGAGAAATTTTAACGCAGGATGGTCTTGCTATTGGATTAGATTATTATATGGGCAAGGATTTTAGCTACTATTTAATACCTGAAGTGCAAACACAAATTCCTACTTATTTGTCAAGAAGATTTTCTGTTGAATACCTTCCAACAAACTGTATGCAGGCAGTGATTGATGATTTATATCCCGACACCAGTTTTTCCAAACCATTAATTGAACAAATGGTAGAAAAAGGGAAACGGTATTTTGTGCTGGATAAATTTTTGCCTAAAACAAACGACACTTTAAAACTTCAATACACCAAAGATCAGCTGGACTGGTGTTATAAAAATGAAAAAAACATCTGGAAGTTTTTCTTAGACGGAGATTTGCTCTACTCAACCGATCCATCCACCAGCAACTTTGTTTCCGAAGGACCGAATACACAGGGAATGCCGCAGGAATCGCCGGGAAATATTGGTTTGTTTGTTGGATGGCGAATTGTACAGAAGTATGCGGAAAAACATCCCAATATCACCATTCAGCAACTGATGAAACTTTCATCAAAGGAAATTTTTAACGAAGCAAAATATAAACCTTAATTGGTTGCTTGCCGCTTTTAGGTGGTTTATTGCTAATTCATCTTGAAAGGAACAATCATTTCGAATAATGGGATATTAACAGAAAATTTTTGTGCAGAGTGGATATTTTCCATTAAATATATGCCATGCATTTTTCCCATTTCTGTACGCAAATTGCAACCACTAACATACTGATATTGTTCACCCGGATTTAATACCGGCTGAACCCCCACCACACCATCACCTTCCACTTCACGATACTGCCCATTACTATCGTATATATGCCAGTGGCGGCGCAACAATTTAACAGGGAAAGTATTACTGTTTTCGATTGTGATACGATAGGCAAACATGTATTCGCCCGCCATTGGATTACTGTAATCCTGCTGGTAAAAAGTTTCAACACTAATGCGAACGCCTTCGGAGATTTTTGAAGTCATGTTTCTTGCTAACACTATAAAAATAATGAAAAAACATTTAAGAGCACAACGCCGTTAAAATTAAGTTTTTTGTAGTTGACAAATAGTTGACAATGAATAAATCAATTACTGTCCTCGTATAAGTTAAGGGCGGCTATTACAAAAAGTAACAGCAGTGTTAAAGCAGTATAATGAAGTTTGAGGTAGAATTTTTCTTTTTTTTCATCAGCCATCATTCTTGCACGGATGTACAGAACAAAGCCCAATACTCCAACAATTGCAGAAATAACAGCCAGTATGCAGGTTATTATAAAAATCAAATCAGGTTTTTTTTGATTGTGAGTACCCGTTTTTTAAAAGCCATTGTAATATTTTATCACGATGGTCACCCTGTACAATTATTTCACCATCTTTTGCTGAGCCACCGGTGCCACAAAAAGATTTCAGTTTTTTACCCAGTTCTTCCAAATCAACTTCTTTGCCGATAAAACCGGTAATTAAGCTCACCGTTTTACCACCACGATGTTTTGTTTCTAATCGAATACGGAGTTTCTGCTGATTAGCTGAAAGCGTTTCTTCTTCCATTCTTTCTTCTTCAAATTGAAAGTTGGGGTCTGTACTAAATACAAAGCCTCTGTTATCGGGTTTATTTTTTTTGCTCATGTTTAAAGGTTGAAGGGTTTAATGGTTTAAAGGTTGATTACCCTTAAACTGTTAAACCATTAAACGAATTAAAGAATTACTGCTTTTAAGCTAAGGTCCAAACTTCTTGCCTGGTGAATCAATCCGCCGATGCTTACATAATCAACACCTGTTTCCGCATAGCTAACCACATTATCTAAATTAATGCCACCACTTGCTTCTGTTTCAAATTCCCCGTTAATAATGGTTAATGCTTCTTTTATTTGTGCTGGTGAAAAATTATCCAGCATAATGCGAAATACTTTTCCTTTAGCTGTTTGTATCACTTTTTTTACTTCCTCTATACTTCTTGTTTCCACTTCTATTTTTATACCCGGTTTTTTTGTTTGTACATATTCATATGCTTTATGGATGGCTTTTTCCAATCCACCGCAATAATCAATATGGTTATCCTTCAGCATTATCATATCATATAATGCCATACGATGATTAATACCACCGCCAATTCTCACTGCTTCTTTTTCCAGTAACCTAAAGTTGGGCGTTGTTTTACGGGTGTCCAACACTTTTGTATGATAACCTTGTAATTTATCAGTAAACTTTTTAGTGAGGGTAGCTATGCCACTCATGCGCTGCATACAGTTAAGGGCTAATCGTTCACATTGCAATATGGTGTGTACTCTTGCTTCTACTTCAAACGCTATTTCACCTTTTGTTATTACCCCGCCATCATTTTTGTAAATAATAAACTTAGCTTCTTTTTCTAAAAAATGAAAAACCGCCTGTGCTACCTTCACCCCTGCTAAAATTCCATCTTCTTTAATTTTTAAAACTGCTTTGCCTCTTGCATTTTTATCAATAGTACTTAAAGTAGAGTGGTCCCCATCACCAATATCTTCATTCAATGCATTCTTGATTAAAATATTCAATTGCTGATCATAAGTCATCATGCGGCAAATATCAGTTAAATTCAAAAGTAAAAAGTCAAAAAAAACGGAAGTATATATACATAAAAAATCCCGCCATTACTGACGGGAGATTTTTTGTTTATGTTCACTTAATTATGGTGCCTGAGCTTCTATCCTAATCTCCTGGAGAAATTGTTTGTCTCCTTTTTGTTTTACAAACAATGTTGTTCTGAATTTGCCATCTTTTGTTTGTAAGTTTCCAATGCAGTAATTAGAACTGCCATTATCTCCTTTATGCAAAACATCAAATGATTTCACTTTGTAATTATTGAAGAAATCTTTCATAATCATTTCTGCCTGGCTTTTACTATAGGAGTTACTTTTATCCGGCATAGTTATTTCCACAACATTATCAAAGTACCTTGCCAGTTGGTCAGAGCTTCCTGCTTTCATAGCACCTATCACATCATCCAGGATCCCCAGGTAGCGGAACGACATCAGTCCTGCAATTAAGGTTAATAAAAAAATGGTTCGTAAAGTTTTTTTCATGTTTAGTTAATTGGTTATGCTCTTACAGAGGGGCTAAAAACGTGCCAATCAGTTGCTTTAAAGCTTTGCCAAAATACAAATTTCGGGCTTTAACAAAAAGCAAAATGGCTGAAAATCCTGTAAATGAAGTAGTTTTGCGGCGTTATGGCAAAGAAAAAAGTTATACTCATTATTATGGATGGTTGGGGGCTTGGAAAGGTTAAAAAAGCCGATGCTATCCAAAATGCAAATGTTCCTTTTGTAAGTTCATTGTACGCTAAATATCCAAATTCTACGCTGGTAACCTGTGGCGAAGCTGTTGGCTTACCAGATGGGCAAATGGGCAATAGTGAAGTGGGGCATCTTAACCTTGGTGCCGGCCGCATTGTTTACCAGGAATTACAAAGAATAAACGTGGCCGTAAGAGATGGATCATTTGCCAAAAATAAAGTACTGCTAAATGCCATTAAAACAGCGAAGTCTGGTAATAAAACTTTGCACCTGATTGGTTTGGTAAGTGATGGAGGGGTGCATTCACATATCAATCATGTAAAAGCAATTGCAGATACTTGTAAAACTGAGGGATTGAATCAGGTACTGGTGCATGCATTTACTGATGGTCGTGATACTGACCCCAAAAGTGGTTTAAGATTTTTGAGTGAATTACAAGATCACCTGAATTCAACAGTTGGGAAAATTGCCACTGTTTGTGGTCGCTATTATGCAATGGACAGGGATAAACGTTGGGAAAGAGTGAAACTGGCTTATGATTGTTTGGTAAATGCGGTGGGAGATAAATATGATGATGTGCTGAAAGGAGTAAAAGCATCATACGATAATAATGTTACTGATGAATTTATCAAGCCAATTATAAATTCTTCTGTTGAAAATACAACGATTAAGGATGGGGATGTGGTGATATGTTTCAATTTCCGTACAGACCGTTGCCGTGAGATTACGCAAGTGCTTACACAGCAGGACATGCCAGATTTTGGTATGAAGAAATTAAACCTTCATTATACCACCATGACGGAGTATGATAAAACTTATAAAAACGTCAATGTGATTTTTGAAACAGATAATCTTAATAATACACTGGGAGAAATTTTACAGCAAAATGGATTAAAGCAAATCCGTATTGCCGAAACAGAAAAATATCCGCATGTAAGTTTCTTCTTTAGTGGAGGAAGAGAAAAACCATTTGAAGGCGAAAGCCGCATTATGATTCCTTCACCCAAAGTGGCTACCTACGATTTAAAACCGGAAATGAGTGCCTATGAAGTAACAGATGCTATTATTCCGGAGATTGAAAAAGAAAGTGCTGATTTTATATGTTTAAATTTTGCCAATGCTGATATGGTGGGTCATACAGGTGTATTCTCAGCAGCTGTAAAAGCAGTGGAAACAGTTGATAAATGTGTAGAGAGAATTGCAAAAGCTGCTTTAGCTCACGGGTATACAATTTTCCTGACAGCCGACCATGGTAACAGCGATTATATGATTAACGAAGATGGTACACCAAACACAGCTCATACCTTGAACCTGGTTCCATTTTTCATCATCGATAACGAATGGAAAGGAACGATTAAGCCCGGTAAACTGGGAGATATAGCTCCCACCATCCTTACCCTTATGGGATTACCCATACCTAAAGAAATGACCGGGGAGGTTTTAATTTGATTTTCTCTAAAATTATTATCACAATATTGGATGCGGTCTAACATTGACCGCATTTTTTATGCAGGATAGCTTTCTTGTTACGTTTTCATGACAAAATTTAACAGCGGAAGCAGCTACCCATTTGGGGATTTTGTCTATATTACGGGTAACTAAATTATCCTTAATGACAGAGGAAGCCATAATTAAAGGCTGCTTAAATAACGAACCAGCAGCCCATCAGGAATTGTATCAACGATACAGTCCAAAAATGCTGGCTGTTTGTTACCGGTTTGCGAAGAACAGGGAAGATGCTGAAGATATGTTGCAGGAAGGATTTATCCGTGTGTTTTCGCAGATACACCAGTTCAGGGCACAGGGTGCTTTTGAAGGTTGGGTGCGCAGGATAATCGTACACACTTGTATTAATGTGCTAAAGAAGAATAAGAAGTTTAATGAAAGTGTGGACATTATTCATGCCACCAATATTCAGGTAAGAGAAGAGTCGGTACCCTCCATCATCCAGGCAAAGCAAATTGTTGAATGCATCAGGATGCTGCCCATTGGTTACAGAACCGTACTAAATCTTTTTGCACTGGAAGGTTACAGTCATAAAGAAATTGCAGACATGCTGGATATTGAAGAAAGTACCAGCCGTTCTCAATATACCCGGGCAAAAGCAATGTTGCAGGAAATATTGGTGCGTAAAAAGATTATACTGGAACCCAAAAAGAAAACAAGTGAAATATTTGCAGCAATGCATTTATAATATACCCAACCCTAACTGAAAACACAAACCAAAATTGACCATGGACAAAGATTTTTTTACCAGCGATTTTGAACAGTTGCTTCGGGAACGGACCGAGGAGTTCAAAATGTATCCTTCTGAGTCGGTGTGGAGTAATATCTTTAACAAACTTCACCCCGGAAGAAGATGGGGAATAATTGGTGGATCTTTTTTGCTATTATTGTTTACTGCTTCTGTATTAGTTTTTAGAACAACTAACCAACATATTAACTCCACAGCAGCATTACCGGAAAAAAATAATTATACGCTGTTAAACCATAAGCAACAAACAATACCCGGATTTGATACTGAAATACAAAATGATCTTCAACCGGGCAATAATATACCTGCAGCTGTTGTTAAGATTCCATTTACTTCTCCAACTGTTAGATTTATAAAAGCCGGGGTTCAGAAAAAACAAATTTCAAAAAGAGAAGATAAAAAAGGTTTAATGGTAATCTCTCAAACAAAGAATGAGAACAACCCGGTAACACTTTCAAAAATGCAGGACCATTTTGTGACAGCAGAAAAGAACAATAATACGCTTGATAATGTTTATTACAAGGTACCTGAAAGAAAATTGAACGAAATTTTAGAATTAGCTGGTGTTGATATTAATACAACTTCTGCAGCGGAAAAAAAATCAGTAATTAATACTGCAACAGACAATATAAACCCAGACTTATTTTCGAATAAACAAACTACAAAGATTTCAGGGAAAAGAACATCACGTTTTGAATGGCAGTTATATTTTGCACCTTCGGTTAGCTACCGGGCTTTATTTAACGATGTAAATAATACAAACCTTGCTTATGCCTTTAATTCGTATATACCCGGGGATATAAATAAAGCAGTTAATCATACACCGGCATTAGGCTTTGAAATGGGTAATGCAGTGCTCTATTCATTAACTAAATCAATAAAGATCAAAACAGGGCTGCAGTTCAATTATTCAAGGTATAATATAAAAGCTTATTCTACCAATCCTGAACTGACCACTCTTCGCCTGAGAGGAGATTATAATCGAACGGAAGAATTAAAAGTTGCTTCTAACTATAAAAATTATGGTGCTTATTATCTTTCAACAACGATCAGCAGTCAAAACGTTGCCGTTTCAGTTCCGATAGGAGTTGATATTAAAATGCTGGGCAGTGGTAATATCAGCTGGTATGTATCAGGAAGCTTTCAACCTACATACATTATCAATAACAAAGCTTACCTCATTTCTAACGATTTGAAAAACTATGTTAGAAACTCTGAGTTGTTCAGAAAATTCACCATGAACTCCGGAATAGAAACTTTCCTGCGGATTGAAAAAGGTAATGGTGTTGCTCTTCAGATCGGACCCCAACTTCGATACCAGATTAACTCTTCTTACACCAGTAAATACCCAATTAGCGAACATCTGATAGAGTATGGAGTAAAATTGGGTATAACCAAACGATTTTAATTTATAATTTAACATTCATTACAAAATGCCCCGGCTATACGGGGCGTTTTTCTTTATTATCAATTCCTTTAATTTTACCGGATGAAACAGATTGCTTATTCACTCACGATAGTTTTTAGTCTTATATTTTTCTCAAACTGTAAGCCTAAAGTAAAACCGGGTGAAAC
This sequence comes from Sphingobacteriales bacterium, assembly GCA_003963365.1. GTDB lineage: Bacteria > Bacteroidota > Bacteroidia > Chitinophagales > Chitinophagaceae > AWTP1-9. The sequence continues at coordinate 67,083 of RXJG01000005.1, read as the reverse complement.
TGCCAGGGCAGAAGAAAAGAAAAAAGAATTTTTACCCGTGATTGAGTTCCTGGCCGGCGAAATAAAGCATGTTGACACTGTTCCTTACACACTGGTAAAATATACAACCATTAATGACCGTACCGATTCAGTTATTATCAGCAGGCCTGAGTTCAGAAATATGACTAAAGAATTCCTGGAAATAAATATCCGGGATGATAAGTATAAAGATAATTATGAGGAAACCTCTTTTGCAGATAACAGTACAGGTACACTTAGTTTCACATATATATCTAAATCACCCGGTATTAAACTTTCTAAAGTGGATGCCTATGTTAACCCTGAATCACAAAAAATAACAAGATTATATCTTGAACGAAATTATAATGGTGGTGATACTGCCATAACAAAAAAATTACTGTGGCAAACAAAAGGAAACTTTATAATTATCACTATAAAAAATATCAACAATAAAGAATCGGTGGTACAGGAAAAAATTGTATGGGATGAAAAAGAGGAGTATTAAACAATTATGACCCGACAAGAGTTTGAATATATTCTACCGGGTATTCCAACCAGCCCCGGCGTTTATAAATATTTCGGGGAAGAGGGTGATATTATTTATATTGGCAAAGCAAAAAACCTCCGTAAAAGAATCAGCTCGTATTTTAATAAAACATTTACCGGGTATAAAACACATGAACTTGTAAACAATATCCGTAAAATTGAATTTACCATAGTTGACTCAGAACAGGATGCCTTTTTATTAGAAAATTCACTGATAAAAGAGTTTCAGCCCAAATACAATATTAACCTGAAGGATGATAAAAGTTATCCTTTTATAATTATCAAGAAAGAACCTTTTCCAAGAGTGTTTCTTACCAGGAAGAAGATAGATGATGGTTCTGAATACCTGGGTCCTTTTACATCCGTTGCCAAAGTAAGAGAGTTAATTGAATTTATACGCCGTTATATTCCGTTGCGCACCTGTAAATTAAATCTTTCAGAATCTAACATCAGCAAAGGAAAGTTTAAGGTTTGCCTTGAATACCATTTGGGAAATTGTAAAGGCCCCTGTGCAGGTTTGCAGGACCAAAAGGATTATAATGACTCATTACAGCAGGTACGCAATTTATTAAAAGGAAACTTATCCCCGGTAATTAAAGAATTTAAAAATCAAATGCAGCAGCATGCTGCCAATTTAGCGTTTGAAAAAGCAGCCATTTATAAAAATAAATTGGAGCACCTTGAACAGTATGCAGCAAAGTCAACAGTAGTGAATCCTAAGTTGGGTGATTTAGATGTTTTCTCTTTTGCCCGGGAAAATGATACTGCTTATGTAAACTATTTAATGGTAAATAACGGAGCAATCATTCAAACTCATACCATTGTTCTTGAAAACAAACTGGAAGAAAGTGATGAGGAAATAATGCTCTTTGCCATTGCTCAGCTTCGTGATAATTTTAAGAGCACAGCTACAGAATTAATTGTTCCGTTTAAACTCAATTATCCGGATGAGGAACTAACAATCACCGTTCCAAAAGCAGGCGATAAAAAGAAACTGCTTGAACTTTCTGAAAAGAATACAATTTATTTCAAACAGGAACAGAAGCGTAAAGAACTATTGCATATCAAGACAAAAAGTGAGGAGGAAAAGAAAAATGTTTTATTTCAATTGCAGGTAGATTTACAGTTACAGGAATTGCCGGATCATATTGAATGTTTTGATAACTCCAACTTCCAGGGCAGCTATCCTGTTTCAGCTATGGTCTGTTTCAGGAACGGTGCTCCAAGTAAAAAAGACTACAGGCATTTTAATATTAAAACAGTAAAAGGGATCAATGATTTTGCCAGTATGAAAGAGGTAGTGCACCGGCGATATTCAAGATTACTCAGGGAGCAATCTGACTTACCTCAACTGGTTATTATTGATGGGGGTAAGGGGCAGCTTTCAGCGGCAATGGAAAGTATTACAGCACTCGGCCTGCAGGGTAGTATGACCGTGGTGGGTCTTGCAAAGAATGAAGAAGAAATATTTTTCCCCGGCGATACAGAATCATTACGTCTGCCTGTTAACGGTGATACCATGCGGCTTATCCGGTATATACGGGATGAAGTACACCGCTTTGGGATTACTTTTCACCGTCAAAAAAGAAGTAAGGGAAGTTTAAACAACCAGTTGGAGCAAATTAAAGGTATAGGGAAAAATACGGCTGATTTACTGCTGAAAGAATTTAAGTCAGTTACAAAAATTAAATCACTTCCTTTTGAAACATTGGTGGAAAAAGTGGGTCAGGCGAGGGCTTCATTAATCAGGGATTATTTCAATAATAATCCTTAGGGTTTAAAGGCAGGAAGGAGCTAAAAAAAATTGGGGCCAGGATAGAAATCCAGCCCCGTCTTTAAAATCCAATATCCTATGAAAAACCGAAACAAAGATAATACTTGAGTTTGAATGCACAATACCTCAAACCGGGTATTTTTGGCAAAAGCGTAGTTTTTGAGCAATCAATTTGTTTAATTATTCAAAGTTTATATTAAACAAAAAAACAATACAATCAGTATGTTGAATTAGTATGTAAGAATCAGTTAAAAGATGCTTTATATAAATAAAAAGGGCCGATAACTATCGGCCCTTTTTGTATCAGGACTAAATAAAATTTATCTGAAACTTGCACGGGGACCACCTACAATCCATGTAGCTTGCATGCGGGAAGCCTGACCAGCACTGAACATATACATACATGCATCATCGGTATAATCCATGTAATTCATCGTCATTTCAACTGGTGTTCCAGTACATGTACTGTAATGAGGGTATGCCGGGCAACCAAAATTTGCTGCATTAGCCTGAGGGGTATCCGCCACCAGATCATCACCACAAGTAGCGTCACCCCAAATATGGCGAAGGTTAAACCAGTGACCAACTTCGTGAGTAGTAGTTCTTCCTAAATCATAAGTGGCAGTATAATATCCTCCCGGAAATTTTGCCCTGCTTCCAAAGGCTGAATTTAAAATTACTACACCGTCTGTTGCAGAGTTACCACCGGGGAATTGTGCATATCCCAATAATCCCTGACCTAATGTACAAACCCAAATATTCAATTTGGTTGTGGGACTTGTTGGATTAACACCACCCTGGCTGCTTTTCTTAACTGCATCATTGGTACTCCAGCTTCTTTTTGTAGTACTTTTTCTTACAACCTGGTCAAGTACAAAACGAATTTTTGTATCGCCAGCTTTTACGCTTTTAAAAATACTTGGAACACCGCTGACATCAGCATTTTTTCCGCTGTAGTCTTCATTCAATACATCAATTTGAGATTGAATTTGACCCAATGCAATATTTTCAGTTGCTGTTCTGTAAACTACATTTACCACAACAGGTACAATCATAGTATCGCCAGATAGACGATATAAACTTTTGTTGCGAATAAAGTTTTGGGTTATTTTTTCTAAATCGTCCATTCTTTTTTGCAGAGACGGATCTGCTTTTAATTGCTCCTGCAAAACTTCCATGGAAGCACACATCCTTTTAGTGGGGGCAGCTACAGTTTCTTCTTGACCCTGGGTTGAGAGACGGTCGGCTTTATTACAAGCAATTGCAATTAGGGTAGCTGCAATTACGAGGCTCAGAATTTTTTTCATTTTGTCTTGATTTGGTTTTGTGATTTAAAAAAGTGGGATAAGTAAATATAAATACTTAATAAATATGAGTAAATAGTAAAATTACTGCCATGTTGAAATGTGAATAAATTCAACTATACCGAAGTTGGTATAAGCGTATTTCAGACAAACCTATAATTTTCTTATTTTGCTGTTTAAACATTCACCAACCAATCAACACTCAACCATGAAGAAACTTTTTTTCGCATCTTTTTTATTGATGGCTATTTGGAGTTGTACCAAAAAAGCTACTCCCGCTAAATCTGAAACCGCACCGTCAACCAATACAGCTACTACCAACACAGAAACCAAGACAGTTGTATCTGCTGATTTAATAGCTGAGGGCAAGACAACATACGAATCAAAATGCGGACGTTGCCATGCCTTACACGCCCCTGACGAATTTTCTGCAGAAAAATGGGTACCGTATGTTGATGCAATGGCTATAAAAGCTAAATTAACTGACACGGAAAAAGCTAATGTATTGGCATACGTTCAGGCTAATGCAAAGAAATAAAGAATGTATAAAAAAATTACAGCCCTTCTTCATGTAAGAGGGGCTTTTTTGTTTTATCCCGCTCCTTAATTTTTTTGTTCATTATATAAAACCAGGCGGGAGGTAATAACGATAATAACATCATACCCGGGTAACCCGTAGGCATCTGCGGAGCTTCATCATGATGCCGGAGGATTTGATACTTGCGGCTGGCAAGATAATGGTGATCACTATGACGGCTGAGTTCAAACAACATTAATCTGCCAATTGTATGATCACTGTTCCAGCTGTGCTCAGGCATTGCTCTTTCATACTTGCCGTTTCCGCTTGATTTGCGTTGCAGGCCATAGTGCTCAATGTAATTTACTGTTTCCAGTAACAGGAAACCAGTTACAGCAGCGGCAATAAAGTATAAAGTGATCACCCATCCGTATAAATAAAATATAAAACCAACGAAAATAATTTCAATCAGATGAAATTGTATCATTTCGTTTTTCCAATGAAAAACTGGTAACCCTTTTTTCTTCACCTCATCGTTAGCTATATGCCAGGCCGAAAAATATGACATAATCACAGTGCGGAAATAGAAAATGTAAATAGGTTCGTTATACCGTGCACTGCTTGGATCTTCCGGTGTGGCCACTCTTTTGTGATGACCTTTATTATGTTCAGTAAAAAAATGCATGTAAAGAGAAGTAAGCAACAAAGCTTTTGCCATGAATTGTTCTGACCGTTTAACCCTGTGGCCAAGTTCATGGGCCACATTAATCCCAAAAACACCACATAATAAACCCATGGATAATGTTCGGCCTGCTAGTTCATACCAAGTCAGCGTTTGATCGTTTACAGATTGCAAAAAATAAAAAAGAGCAACATATTGCAGCACTACAATAATATACAGCCACCAATCATAAACAGGATCATTTTTAATTATTTCTTCTTCCGCTTTGGAAATATTTTCAGCATTTGGTTTAATAAATAATTCAACCAGCGGAATGAATACCCATGCGTATAAAAGAGGTACTGTAACCCACCATCCTTTAAAAGTGAAAGCAAAATAAGCCATCACAAAAACAATTAATGGGGAAGCATATTTGAATGCCCGGATACTCATAGCAAACAACCTTTTTCCAAATTTAACATATTAGTGGCAAGAAGTTTTATTACCTGCACAATTTTCAATTAAACTTTAGAGTTAATGGCTGGTCTTAACCACGTAAATCTGTTTTCCATGTCAGTGATCAGGCAGGTAAAAAATCAACATCTTTTATGGCGTGCAGGATTTGGCCCTTCAGTTAACGATCTGTCACAAACCTATAATGCTTCACCAGAGGCTTACTTTAAAGCCCTGGCCAGAGCTTCTTCCAAAGATCCCGTTTACATAAAAATAGCCGACAATATAATGGATGGGTTAGTGAAAGGTATAAAGGAGGTGGGCAGATTAGAAAATCTTTCCAAAGAAGAAAAAAAAGAATTGGGTCAAAAATCCAGGGAAGAAATTCGTAACCTGAACCTGGAATGGATAGAAGAGATGGTGCACAGTGAACAGCAGCTGAGAGAAAAAATGAGTTTGTTCTGGCATGGACATTTTGCCTGCCGCAACCTCAATGTTGTTTTTCAGCAGGAATTATTGCATATCATTCGTAAAAATGCATTAGGCAATTTCGGCGATATGCTGAGAGAAGTTTCCAAAAGTGCCGCCATGCTGGCCTTTCTCAATAACCAGCAAAACAAAAAAGAACATCCCAATGAAAATTTTGCCCGTGAAGTAATGGAATTATTTACAATGGGCAGAGGTAATTATAGCGAAGAAGATATTAAGGAAGCTGCCCGTGCATTTACCGGCTGGGGGTTTAATTTAAAAGGAGAATTTGTTTTCCGGAAATTTCAACACGATAATGGAATTAAAAAGATACTGGGTAAATCGGGAAACTTTGATGGAGATGATATCCTTAGCATATTGCTGGAACAAAAGCAAACAGCAAAATTTATTACCCGTAAAATATACAAGTATTATGTGAATGAAAACGTGGTGGATGAAAATATTGTTAACTCACTGGCGGATAAATTTTACCAGAGTAATTATGATATCTCATCGCTGTTGAAAAATATTTTTACCAGTGACTGGTTTTACAATAATAAAAATATCGGCAGTAAAATAAAATCACCCATTGAGTTGATAGTGGGTATTCGCAGAATACTACCGGTAACTTTTGAACAACCGGAAGCACAATTGCTGGTGCAAAGAGTATTGGGACAAATTTTATTTTACCCCCCTAACGTTGCAGGCTGGCCCGGTGGTAAAAACTGGATTGACAGTTCCACATTAATGTTTCGTTTGCGGATTCCACAATTGCTGGCCAATGCAGATGAATTTGCAGTGAGACCTAAAGAAATGCCGGATGATATGCTGGAGAATTACCAGATGAAACAACAAAATAATTCTAAAGTTGTGGATAAGCGAATACAATCACAAATGGTAAATGCCACCATTGACTGGAGCGGAGTGATTAAACAATTTTCTGCCATAAGCCGTGAAAATTTATTGGGAGAAATTGCTCTCACATTGTTGCAATCTGCATCGTCAGCCATTAACAAAAATATTTTAGAGAAATATATTGATAACACTTCAAAAGAAACCTATATCAAAACGGCCGTTGTTCAACTTATGTGTACACCTGATTACCAGTTATGTTAAATTCAGCTACGAGTTGTGAGTTACGGGCTACAAGCCTTTTGGTGTTAACTCACAACTCACAGCTGATAGCTCAAAGTTTTTTTTATGGTTATTAAACGCAGAGAATTTTTACAGATCGGATCATTAGCTACTGCTACGCTGATGATGCCAAAGTTTTTAAAAGCTTTTGAAGGAAGAATACCTGTGCCCACAGGCAATAAAGCAGTAGTCATCATTCAACTGAGCGGTGGGAACGATGGATTGAATACCATTATACCTGTTCGTAATGATATTTACTACAGAGAAAGACCAAAGCTGGGGATAGAAAAAACAAAAACACTTTCATTAACTGACGAAGCAGCCCTGCACCCGGCATTGGTTGGGTTAAAAGCATTGTATGATGAAGGAAGCCTGTCCATATTAAACAGCGTTGGTTACCCAAATCCCGATCGTTCTCATTTTAGAAGTATGGATATATGGCAAACAGGTTCTGGTGCCAATGAATATCTTACTACAGGATGGATTGGAAGATATTTGGATGCACAATGTAAAGGTTGTGATAAACCAACACAGGCTTTGGAAATAGATGATGTATTAAGTCTGGCTTTAAAAGGTGCAGATATTAAGGGGTTGGCACTTAAGGATCCGGGAAGGTTATACAATACCAGTCATGAAAAATTTTATAAAGAGCTAAATGCTTCTTTCAAAGATGAGCCGGGGGAGCAACCGGTAGATTATCTCTATAAAATAATGGCTGAAACATTATCCAGTGCCGATTATATTTTTCGGCAGAGTAAACTGCATCCCTCTGCACAGGAGTATCCCAATACTGAACTGGGTAAAAATTTAAAAACAATTGCTTCACTTATCTTTTCTGAAATAAACACAAAAATTTATTATGTTTCATTGGGAAGCTTTGATACCCATTTTAACCAGCAGGCTCAGCAGCAAAATTTATTTACGCAATTAAGCGATGCGGTAACAGCTTTTGTAAAAGATTTAAAGGCAAATAATCGTTTTAATGATGTGCTGTTATTCACTTTCTCCGAATTTGGAAGAAGAGTTAGCCAGAATGCCAGCGACGGTACCGATCACGGCACTGCTAACAACATGTTTTTAATAAGCGGTGCGTTGAAACAAAAAGGTATTATTAACTCACTGCCCGATTTAACCAACCTGGATGAAGGTGACCTGAAATATTCAATTGATTTTAAAGAGGTATATGCTACAGTACTGAATAAATGGTTGTCTGCAGACGATAAAACGATTTTAGGTAAATCATATAATCATCTTTCCTTTATTTAACCTGAATTAATTACTTTGTTTAGTTACTTTTGACCCGTAAAGAGTCAAATACTGAACGCCTATGTACGTTTCCTATTTCTTCCGCAAGCGAAGGAAAAACGCTTATAGTATTGAACATATTTTTGAAGGACTTTCCGCCCAGATAAAAAAGGAAGGCAGGATACGTGTCAGAAAAATTGAAGTATCCAGCATCCGTGATATTTTTACGAACATATTCCAGGCAAGGGCAGCACAGAGCGAAGTAAATCATATCACCGGGGATATTTATTATGTAATGATAGGACTGAATAAAAGCAGTACCGTCCTTACCATTCATGATTGTGTATTTAAAACGCAATACAGCAAATGGAACCCCAAATACTGGATCATAAACTGGCTATGGTATCAATTACCCGTAAGGCGGTGTAATATGATTACTACCATCAGTGAAAAAACAAAAAAAGAAGTGATGGAGCTAACAGGAATAAGTGGCGATAAAATAAAAATCATTCCTAATTTTTACGATCCAAGGCTTTCATTTGTTCCTAAAACATTTAACAGCAACTGTCCAAGAATATTGCAGATAGGAACTAAGGCAAACAAAAACCTGCCAAGGATTATTAAAGCATTAAATGGTATTAACTGCGAATTAGATATTGTAGGCCCGTTGACTGAAGGAATTAAAAAACTACTCAAAGAGAATAATGTGAAATACCTGTGCGGCAGTAATATTCCATTTGAAGAATTGAAAAAAAAATATGAGGAAGCCGATATGGTGTTATTTATTTCTACTTACGAAGGTTTTGGAATGCCTATTATTGAAGCCAATGTGGTGGGCCGCCCTTTAATAACAAGTAACCTGTTGCCGATGAATGAAATTGCCCAGGATTCCGCATTAAAAGTAAATCCATATGATGTGCTGGAAATAAAATTGACCATTATGCAGTTGATTGCTGATGCTGCATTACGGCAGCAACTTATTAAAAACGGTTTAATGAATGCAGAGCGGTATAACGTAAATACCGTAGCCAATAAATATACTTCACTTTACGAGAGTATGATAAAATAATAAAGGACTGTCACCGGCAGTCCTTTATGTTTTACTTATTCATCACAGTTTTTTATAGTTTAACGCCAACCGATACAAAGAAGTTTCTTGCATCTCCTGGTAAAGCACCCGGGCCAGGATAACCTCCTGCACGACGGGTAAAATATCTGTTATTAAACACATTATTTAATCCTGCTTTGATGGTTACTTCTTTATTGAATTTATAAGTAGCAGAAAAATCTACGATCGCATAAGAAGGAATCAATCCGTTTTGCGCATTGGCACTTGGCGTAACAGTGTTATTAGCATCGCTGAAAGATTCATCTGCATAGCTCAATTGAGTGGTAAATAAAAATCCTTTATATCCTGCAGTAATACCACCACGAAAGATGTTGCGGGGAGAATTTTCCACCCATTTACCTGTAAGCTTGGTGGTAGCTTTCTCTATGTCTTTAGTATAACGGGCATCGGTATAACTGTAAGATGCAAATAATATCAAATCAGTTTTAGCAGATTTTGTAAAGGCTCTTACCGGGTTAAACTCTATATATCCTTCAAAACCTTTGCTGGTACTGTTACCAACATTGGTAATTAATCTGCGTACAGGATTGGCAGAAACAGTTACCGTACCCACCCGGTTATTATATTGCAGGTAATAACCGCTTACATCAAACTGTAAATAATTTTTGATTTTACCACGGTATCCAAAATCAATATTATAGCCCTTTGCATCTTTCAGGTCGGGGTCTACAATATCTGTAGTGGGGGGAGCTTGCAGGTTAGCAAACTGTATTGGACGGTAAGCCTGGGAAATATTTCCATATAATTCTGTCGCTTCGGTAACATGATATTCTGCCCCAACACCGGCAAGTATAAAACTGCGGCTGCGGGTAATGTTTTGTAAAATGATGGGTTGCCCTGTATTGTCATATCCGTTTCTTCCGGACGCAGAGCCCTCTAACCATTCATAACGCAGGCCCGGGATTACTATAATCTTTTCGTTAATACGGAAGATGTTTTCTACAAAGGCTGCAATATTATTTGAACGAAAGTTTACATCTCGTGCATATTCACCAATCACCGTCATATCGTAATCACTACCGGTAGTTCCTTTACCATCTGCACGGCGAAAAGTATTACCAGTATACAAACGAATACCACCGGAAACAGTGTTTTTCATTTTACCTAAATGATAATCAGTGATGATACGGCTTTCCAGGCCATAGTTGAGGTACTGGTCAATATTCAGCACCCGGTTATTATACTGCATGGTAGCAGGATTGATACTATCTTTCACAGTTATACTTTGTAAATATCCCACACTGTTTCTATCTCCAATAGTGGCAAACAACCTGGTATTCCATCGGGTATTTTCATTAATGTTATAGTTTAAGATGAGTGCCGGAGTCGTCCATTTAATATCAAACCAGTTACGGCTGCGGGTACTTTGTTCGGCCTGGTCTTGCAACTGGGCATCGGTAATGCCGCCCGGTTGCTGACTGCGGATATGTGAATACATCAGCTCCGCATTTAAAGAAAGCTTTGGCGTAAAATAATACGTTACTGTTCCGTAACCAGCATTGGTATAAAAACGGCTGTTGGCTCTCCAGCCATCACCATTGCGATGGTCGAAAAAAGAGTAGTAATGAACTTTTTCTGTTTTACCACCCACCGCATTGTAGCTATTGAATAAACCGAAGCTTCCCAATGTTTGCTGCGATTCAAACTGGAACTTTTTAGTAATGTCACTTCCGTTACGCAAAATATAATTCACCATACCACCAAACTGTGGTCCGTACTGTAAGGAACCCTGTCCACGTACCACTTCAATTCTTTGCACTGCCTGTAATTGAGGATTGTAATACGCTTCAGGATAGCCAAATGGGTCTGCTGCTATATCATAACCATTTTGGCGGATATTGAATTCCCAGCTACGATTGGGGCTGAGGCCACGGGCTGCAATACCAATTTGTATTCCGCTTGGATCGCTTTCCCAAATATGCACGCCTGGTACTTTGGCCAGCACCTGCCGCATTGTATTAGTCACTACATTTCCCTGCACGTTGTCTAAAACAATCAAGGCATTTTTCTTTCCCGCATAAATATTGGTTCCCACTATTTGGGGCATCTGCTGGTAATCACTTTTACTGTTGCGGCCCACCATCGTTATTTCTGGTAAATATTTTTGTTTTGGCGATGTGCTGTCATCATGAAAAAGTTTTGCGTTGACTGTATCTGTTTGTGCATAGGCACAATTCACACAAAGACTGGCTGCAATAAATAATGTTCTTATCATTTTACTATACTTTAATTGGTTAACTTCCGGGTGCGAATTTCTTATCAAAAAAGTCAGGTCAATTACGGATATAGAAAAACGATTTACGAAAAAAGAAAATGAAAAGCCGGGTTAAGTAACCCGGCTTTGCTTTATTAATTTTCCTTAGCAGGCAAACTGCTTATAATTATTTTAAACTGATACCCAGAATAATCCTCAATTCTGTTCTTTCATGCTGATCCAGCACTTTTGAATAAGGGGCATAAGCAGTCTTATGAATATTGGCAATTTGTGGTTGGCAATTAAATATGACAAACCAGATGGGTGTGCGGTAGTTGATAGTTGGCCCGGCATAAAGAATGGAATTTTCCCAGCCTTTTGCTTTAGCTATATCGTTCCGGTTACGTACTTCAAAGCCAATTCCAAGGTTGGGTTTTAAATTATAGAGATAAGCAAAATCCAGCTCAACAGGAGATTGCAGCCCATCGTGTATAGTGGTACCATTTTTCCATTCAAACTCTTTTTCAAATTCCGCAATGCCGTTAAATGCCAGTAAACTTTTGCCAATATATTTATCCAGTATAAGTTTTGTTTCTAATTCTGCCTCATCACCACCTTTAATTCCCCATTCGCCATATAATGCTAAGCCAAGTTTATTGGTGGAAGGATCACTCAATTTCCATTTCCACTCGTTACTGAAACCTATTTCGCTTTTGGTAATGGTACCATCTGTTCCTTCGCTAAAACGTTCCTGGTAACTATTAAAATAAAAAGCGGTTTGTAATCCTTTCCCTAAGCCCATTTCAAATTCCATCCGCTGGTCCTGGCCATGATAGAACTGACTCTTATGTCCGAATCTTGATGTGTGCCATAACTCCAGGTCAATTCGACCTTTTGGCAAAACATTACTGTTGTATGTCCATGCAAAAAAACGGTCCTGGGAATGCAGACTGTTGTTTATAATAAAAATAACAAGTGCTATTATTAAAAGTTTCTTCATACGAATTGTTAACAGTGAGCAGCAAAACTCTTCTATTTTTTAATCGGGGGGCTTACGATAAAGGAAAATAGGATTGCGAGATGGGGAACTAAAGTTTTTCCGATGGAGAAATGAAAAATTCACTGATAAAAGTCAGTTTGTTTGGGGGCAAAAGTCAGGCAGTACGACCGGGGATGAAGATACTTTTGTAAAATGCAGATACCAACTAATCTCCTGAACAAATACAATGTTCCTGTGCCGAGGTACACCAGTTACCCCACGGTTCCGTTTTGGCAGGATGGTATCGACAGCCAGCAATGGGTTGCTGTATTTCAGCAGCAGTTTGATAAGTTTAATCATAAAGACGGCATCAGCATTTACATTCATCTTCCTTTTTGTGAATCGTTATGTACTTACTGCGGTTGTAATAAAAAGATAACCACTAATCATTCAGTGGAAGAAGAATATTTGCAAGCCATTATTAAAGAATGGAACCTTTACCGTAAGCTGATGAGTGAGCCGCCTATCATTCGTGAATTACATTTGGGCGGTGGTACACCAACTTTCTTTTCGCCGCTCAACTTAAACCGTTTATTAAAAGTTATATTCAAAAATTCAATCGTTCATCCCAATAAGGAATTTAGTTTTGAAGGTCATCCCAACAATACCACCAAAGAACATTTGCAGGCATTGTTCAATCTTGGATTCAGAAGAGTAAGTTTTGGTGTGCAGGATAATGACCCGGAAGTACAACGCATTATCAACCGTCTTCAGCCCCTTGAAAATGTAAAACGGGTTACAGCTATTGCCAGGGAGATTGGTTACCGTTCCGTCAACTATGATTTAATTTATGGTTTGCCGCTGCAGAACCAGGAGCGGTTACGTAAAACGATTTTGCAATGCATTGAATTGAAACCCGACCGGATTGCTTTTTACAGCTATGCACATGTGCCATGGACAAGCCGTGGTCAGCGTTTGTTTGATGAAAATGATTTACCTTCTGTGGAGGAGAAAATGAAATTATACCAGTTGGGTAAAGAATTGTTTACGGAGCATGGTTATGTTGATATTGGCATGGACCATTTTGCATTACCAACAGATGATTTGTTCAAAGCATGGCAGCAAGGATGGCTGCACCGCAACTTTATGGGCTATACTACGCAAAAAACAAGTATGTTGTTGGGATTAGGTGTGTCCAGCATCAGTGATGCGGGAACTGCTTTTGCGCAGAATGCCAAAACGCTTAATAAATATTACGAAGCCATCAGCAAAAATGAAACGGCCGTTTTTCGTGGATATTTTTTAGATGAGGAAGATGTTGCCTTTCGCAAATACATTCTCAATATCAGTTGCGAAGGCAAAACAAATTTTTATGCAGCCAATCTACCGGCACTGAAAGAATATAGTTTTCCTGAGTTGGAAAAATTAGCAGCGGATGGATTGGTGGAATGGAATGAAGAACATGTACAGGTAACAGAATTAGGTCGTCACTTTATTCGTAATATCTGCAGTGCATTTGATTTGCACTTACTCCGCAACCAGACCGAGAGCGGTAAGCCTATGTTTAGTAAAGCGATTTGATGGTTGCTGGTTTCTGGTTTTGTGATTTGCTACCCGCTACTCACCATTAACTTTTGCGAACTATCTTATAAATCTTTATAGCACTCATCAGCAAAGCAATAAACAAAATCAGTCCGATCAATCCCCATATAAAACTCATACTTTGTTTTACCGTTGCCAGCATTACAATAGTAATTAAAAAGATGGTGGCTACTTCATTCCAGATGCGGAGTTGCTGCGATGTGTATTTGAATATACCGTTGATTTGTTGTTTGAATATTTTATGAAGTGAGAGATGATAGGCATAAAGGAATACAACAAATATCAGCTTAATCAACAACCATTTTCCTTCTGGTTTAAAAACAAGTTCAGTCCAATTGCCATTAATCATTACTGTAATTCCAAAGATTAATGTTAATACTGCCGATGGCCAGGTGATACCATACCATAAGCGTTTCATCATAATGGAAAACTGTTGTTGTAATGCATCTTTGGCTACTTGCGGTTTATCGTTCGCTTCCGTATTGTAGATAAACAAACGGGGAAAATAAAATAACCCCGCAAACCAGGTTACAACAAAGATGATATGTAATGCTTTTATGTAGTAGTACATGGGTTATTGTGAATGGTGAATAGCCAATGGTCAATAAACAACTAGTTGATTAATCCACTTAGTGTTTTAAAACTGCTGACCATAGAATCAGCCAATGTTGTTAAATCATAATTTGTTAAATAGTTTAAGTCTTTAGCCAAATCAAGAGCCGCATCAATTTCAATTACTGAACCACGGGCTATTTCATAATATCTTTTTCTTTCAACTTCCGATTTTCTGGATGCTCCTTCAGCAATATTTAAGTATACAGAAACTGCCGCTCTTCTGATTTGCGTAATCATTCCATATCTCTCCTCTGTCGGCAAAATATTACTCAGCTTATAACACTCCAATACAAAAACTCTTGAATATTTGTACACATCCAATTTTTGATGGTTTAATTGCAAAAACATAAAATAATTTTTAATGGTTAAAACTTTATGAATTTACAATTATTTCAGGATGCGGCTCTTCTTCATTGACTACTCACCATTGACCATTGACTGCTTTAACCATTTTGAAACAGACGCTACCCATAATGGATGTACATTCAAACAGGGGATCATCGTATATTCTTCCCCGCCTGCTTCAATGAATGTTTCTTTTCCTCTCTCAGCAATTTCTTCTAATGTTTCTAAACAATCACTTACAAATGCAGGGCAGATGATCAGCAATTTTTTAATTCCTTCTTTGGGCATTTGCTCCAGCCGAATATCTGTAAATGGTTCTAACCAGCCTTTTCCCAACCGGGATTGAAAAGATATACTGAATTTGTTTGCCGGGATGTTTAATTTTTCAGTTATCAATTTGGTAGTGGTAAAACACTGATGACGATAACAAAAGTCATGTGCAGGTGAAGGCACTTCGCAACAATTTTCTTTCTGCAAACAATGGTATCCGGTTATATCGCTCTTCTTTATATGTCTTCCGGGAACACCATGATAGCTGAATAAAATATGATCATATTCTTTTTCAAGAAATGGTTCCATATTCTCCACCATGGCATTAATATAATCCGGGTTATTATAGTAAGGCTTGATGGTGGTGAGTTTGAAATTATATTTTTCCTTTGCATGTACTTCCTTCATATACTCGACAGCCGTTTCATAGCTGCTCATGGCATAATGAGGATACAAAGGAAATAATATTACTTCTTCCAGGTCATTTACTTTACTTAGCAATTCTTCATACGCAACTTTAGGAGTTGGATTACCGTAACGCATAGCAATCGTAACAGGAGCATCCACCTGCTGCTGTACTGCTTTTTGTAATTGTTTGGTGAGTTCAATTAACGGAGAACCTTCTTTCCACCAGATAGTACTGTATGCATGTGCACTCTTGGGAGCCCTGAAAGGAACAATAATTCCTTTCACCAGTAATAGCCTGCCGAGGTAAGACATGTCAATCACCCGTTCATCCATTAAAAATTCATTAAGGTAACGACGCACATCTTTTACTTCCGTTGAATCGGGTGAGCCGAGGTTCATCAATATAATACCCTTCTTATTTGCCATAATTGAAATGTTTGCAAAACTATAACCCGTAACTCGTAAAATCGTTCATTATTGGTCACGAAATTGTCACAATCGCCAATGAAAAATTACTATAACTAATATCGGTTAGTTTCGCAGTTCATCGGTGATTTTCCTCACTTCGTTGATTGATAAGAATCATTCAGTACAAATGACATTGCAATGACAGTAAAATTAGCTCAACTTAGGGCCTGAAACTATTTTTGCATAGTTATTGTTTTAATAGCGCCATGCACAGACAAAGAGATATATCAAACTTTTTTATCGCCGGTATCAACTACAAAAAAAGTGATGCGGCTATAAGAGGTTTATATGCCATCAATAATGAACAGTACAATACCATATTATCTCTTTCTCCCGGTTTAAATGTAAAGGAACTTTTTATTTTATCCACTTGTAACCGCACCGAGATTTATGGTTTTGCTGAAAATGCACAGGTGCTTTGCGAATTGTTATGCAGCCAGACAGAAGGTTCGTTAGCATCTTTTTTAGAGATGGCTTATATTAAACAAGGTAAAGAAGCGATTGAACATTTATTCAATGTGGCGGCGGGTTTGGACTCACAGATTTTAGGTGATTATGAAATATTAGGCCAGATAAAACAGGCAGTAAAATTTTCTAAAGAAAACAACTGCATCGGCGCTTATCTCGAAAGAATGATTAACGATGTGCTGCAATCATCTAAAGAAATTAAAACCACTACGGAGTTGAGTGGCGGTACGGTTTCTGTTTCTTTTGCTGCGGTTCAATATATCAAAGAAAATATCAGCAACATCAGCGATAAAAAAATATTGCTGGTAGGTACCGGAAAGATTGGCCGCAATACTTGTAAGAACCTTGTGGATTATCTTGGTACCAAAAATATTACCCTTGTTAACCGTACCGATGAGAAAGCAGTTTCGCTGGCTGATGAATTAGGGTTACAGTCAGCACCAACCGAATCACTCACAGACCAAATACAGCAATCAGATATTATTTTAGTGGCTACCAATGCCAATGAACCGGTGATTTTACAATCACATGTAGCCAATGCCGGTAATAAACTCATCATCGATTTATCTATTCCGCATAATGTAGAGATGGCAGCTCAACTGTTGCCGAATGTAACTCTGGTGAATGTAGATGAGCTTTCTAAAATAAAAGATGAAACACTGCAAAAACGCCAGGCTGAAGTGCCTAAGGCTAAAGCAATCATCGCCAAACACATGGATGAGTTTGTGGAGTGGCATGAAATGCGCCGTCATGTTCCGGTGCTGAAAGCGGTGAAAACGAAACTCGAACAAATTCATAACTGTAATTTATACATCAGTTATTCTTCCAGGACTACTTCTAATCCCGTTCAAAAAGATAAAGTAAAAATTCAAAAAGTTATTAATGGCATGGCAGTGAAAATGCGGGAACAAAATCAGCAGGGCTGCTATTATATTGAAGCCATTAATGAGTACATTGCTACGGGAACTAAATAATTCATGAAGAAAATAATCAGGATTGGAACCAGGGAAAGTCAACTGGCCGTGTGGCAGGCTACACGGGTGAAAGAGTTATTGGCTGAACATGGTTATCAATCAGAACTCGTTTATATCAAAAGCGAAGGTGATATTGATTTAAAAACACCCTTATACGAAATGGGAGTGCAGGGTGTGTTTACAAGAAGCCTTGATATTGCTTTGCTGAATGATAAGATTGATATTGCGGTGCATTCCATGAAGGATGTGCCTACGCAGTTGCCAAAGGGAATTGTGCAGAGTGCTATTTTGAAAAGAGCTTCTTATAAAGATTTGTTTGTGGTGAATAGTCAATGGTCAATAGTCAATGTTAATTCTACCGATGAATTTTTTACTATTCACCATTCACCATTCACCATTGCCACTAGTAGTATAAGAAGAAAAGCACAGTGGTTGAATCGTTACCCTGATCATACTATTGAAAATTTAAGAGGGAATGTAAATACAAGATTGAGAAAAGTGGAAGAAAGTAACTGGAGCGGGGCCATTTTTGCAGCAGCCGGTTTGGAAAGAATAAATCTTCGTCCTGAAAATTCCATTGAATTAGATTGGATGTTACCAGCACCTGCTCAGGGAGCCATTATGGTTGTTTGCAGAGAAGATGATAACTATTGTTTGGATGCATGCGATAATTTTAATGATGCAGACACTGCCTTATGCACAAAAATAGAAAGAGATTTCTTAAGAACATTATTGGGTGGTTGTTCAACACCCATAAGTGCATTAGCTGAAGTAAAAAATAAACAAATCCATTTTATTGGAAATATAGTTTCACCTGATGGAAAGGAAAAGGCTGATATTGGCGTTACAGTTGAAAAATCAAAGGCTCACGACCTTGGTATATATGCTGCCAATCAATTATTGGAAAGAGATGAAAAGAAAATAGTTGAGAAAATCCGTAATGCAACAAAATAAAATTTCCATATTATCCACCCGGCCAATAGATGAATCGCTGATTGAAGAAGCGAAGCAATTGAATATTGAAACAGACGTAATATCATTCATCGAAACAGAAGCTATTCATACTATAGAAGTACAGCAGGAAATTGAAAACGCATTGCTCCACTCAGCAGCTGTAGTATTTACCAGCATGAATGCGGTAGAGGCAGTGGCCGATGAGTTACAGGAACAACAACCCGACTGGAGAATCTACAGTATCGGCAACACCACACAAAAACTGGCTAAAAAATACTTTGGTGAACATTCAATCGCCGGTACCGCTAACTCTGCCGCTGAACTGGCAGAATTAATTGTAGAAGAAGGATACGATGAAGAAGTAATTTTCTTTTGTGGAGACCAGCGCAGGGACGAACTGCCGGATATTTTACGGAACAATGATATTGAAGTCAATGAAATAGTGGTGTATGAAACGGTTGCCGTGCCACACAAAGTTGAGAAACAATATCACGGCATTTTGTTTTTTAGTCCGAGTGCGGTAGAAAGTTTTTTTAGCAATAACAAAGTGAAGGAATCAACTGTTTTGTTTGCCATCGGCAACACGACAGCAAAAGCCATAAAAAAATTCAGTAACAATAAAATCATCATCAGTAACGAACCGGGAAAAGACAGTTTGTTTCAGAAGATGATGGAATATTTTTCGTGAATGGTGAATAGTCAATAGTGAATTAAATTCTATTGACTATTCATCATTGACCATTGACAAAAACAAGACAATGACCCAACTCAAGAACGATTTATTATTAAAAGCCCTCCGGGGAGAGAAAGTAGAAAGACCACCGGTATGGATGATGCGCCAGGCAGGAAGATATTTACCTGACTATATAAAGCTGCGGGAGAAATATGATTTTTTCACCCGTTGTAAAACACCTGAGTTAGCCACTGAAATTACCTTGCAGCCCGTTGACCAGGTAGGAGTAGATGCAGCTATCATCTTCAGTGATATATTGGTTATTCCACAAGCAATGGGGGTGGAAGTGTTGATGGAAGAAGGTAAAGGGCCATCCTTACCAAAAACAATCAAAACACAAAACGATATCGATGCGCTGATTACAACCGGTGCCGAAGAAAATTTGAAATATGTATGTGATGCTTTATCGCTTACTAAAAAAGAATTGAATGGCCGTGTACCATTGATTGGTTTTGCCGGAGCACCATGGACCATTCTTTGTTATATGGTGGAAGGCAAAGGAAGTAAAACCTGGGACAAAGCAAAACAGTTTGCTTACACTCAACCTTTATTGGCTCATCAATTATTGCAAAAGATAACAGCTATTACTATTGATTATTTAAAAGCACAGGTAAAAGCCGGTGCTGATACTGTGCAGGTATTTGATAGCTGGGCCGGATCATTAAGTCCGGCTGATTTTAAAACTTTTGCTCAACCCTATTTATTTCAAATTGCTGAAGCATTGAAAGAGGATGCACCGGTGATTTTATTTCCCAAAGGAAGCTGGTATGCGTTGAAAGATATTAGTGAAAGCGCTGCGAGTGGTGTGGGTATCGACTGGTGTATCACACCTGAATTTGCAAGAGAGTTAACGCAAAATAAAATAACGATTCAGGGTAACTTTGACCCGGCAAAATTATTAGCACCGATTCCTGAGATAAAAAAATCAGTAAA
Source organism: Sphingobacteriales bacterium (assembly GCA_003963365.1). Classification (GTDB taxonomy): domain Bacteria; phylum Bacteroidota; class Bacteroidia; order Chitinophagales; family Chitinophagaceae; genus AWTP1-9. The sequence goes on along the minus strand of RXJG01000005.1, from coordinate 46,909 downwards.
AGAAATGATTGATGCCTTTGGCACTCAGCGATACATTGCCAATTTAGGTCATGGTATTACACCCAATGTACCCGTTGACCATGCCAAAGCATTTGTGGAAGCAGTGAAAGAATATAAATCGTGAATGGTCAATAGTCAATGGTGAATAAAATAAAATTCCATTGACTATTCACTATTCACCATTCACAATATGAATATCAAAGAAAACTGGATAGCATTCATACATCAATTGCAGGACAATATTTGTGCTGCACTGGAAGCTGTTGATGGAAAGGAAAAATTCTTTGAAGACAAATGGGAAAGAGCAGAAGGTGGTGGCGGCAAAACGAGAGTGATTGCCAATGGAAATGTGTTTGAAAAAGGTGGCGTGAATACTTCGATTGTTTATGGTGAAGTAACAGATGCCATGAGGACACAATTAAAAATTAATGGTGTCAAATGGTTTGCCTGCGGATTGAGTTTGGTCATTCACCCGGTTAATCCATTTGTACCAACGGTGCATTGTAATTACCGCATGTTTGAATTGTACAATGAAAATGAGGAAGTGATTGACAGGTGGTTTGGTGGCGGAACGGATTTAACTCCTTATTATTTATTTGAAGAAGATGCTAAACATTTTCATCAAACCTATAAAAATGCCTGCGATGCTTTTGATAATTCTTTCTACCCAAAGTTTAAAGAAGATTGCGATAACTATTTTGTCAACTGGCACCGCAATAAAGAGAGAAGAGGAATCGGTGGTATCTTTTACGATTACCAGCGTCCCAATGAAAAACAGGATATAAACTTTTGGATGAATTTTGGTCAACGTTGTGGTAATGCATTTATTGATGCTTATATTCCCATCGTGGAAAAGAGAAAGAATACTCCTTACACCGATCAAAACAAATACTGGCAGGAAATAAGAAGAGGCAGGTATGTGGAATTTAATTTAGTGCATGACAGGGGAACTTTGTTTGGTTTAAAAACCAATGGCAGAATTGAAAGTATATTGATGAGTCTTCCACCTACTGTACGTTTTGAATATAACTATCAGCCAAAATTTGGCAGTGAAGAATATAAATTGCAGGAAGTGTGTTTGCATCCAAGAGATTGGCTGAATCAAATAACAGAAGAAGAGAGAAATGCGTGGGCCAAACGTTCTAATTCTTGTTAAAAGATTAAACTGGATTTTATGTATTTACAAAGACGAAACAGAATAACAAGGCAGTCAGCTGCTATACGTTCGATGGTAGCGGAGACCAGCTTGTCTCCTAATGATTTTATTGTTCCTCTATTTATTGATGAAGGAGAAAATATAAAAACAGAAATCGCTTCTATGCCCGGCTATTACCGAAATAGTTTAGATGTAACGGTGAAAGAAGTGAAAGAGTTGTGGAATATGGGATTAAAGAGTGTATTGCTCTTTGTAAAATCAAAAGACGAATTGAAAGATAATACTGGTAAAGAAGCCTGGAATAAAGATGGCTTAATGCAAAGAACCATCCGTGCCATTAAGGAAGCCGCTCCGGAAATGTATGTGATGACGGATGTGGCATTAGATCCGTATTCATCTTATGGCCATGATGGTATCGTTAAAGACGGACAGATAGTTAATGATGAAACTGTAGAAGCATTGGTGAAGATGAGTATCAGTCATGCGGAAGCCGGTGCGGATATGGTAGCTCCCAGTGATATGATGGATGGAAGAATTGGCGCCATCAGAAAAGGACTGGAAGAAAATAATTTCATCAATGTGGGCATCATGAGTTATAGTGCCAAATATGCTTCTTGTTTTTATGGTCCATTCAGAGATGCGCTGGACAGTGCTCCCGGTTTTGGTGATAAGAAAACTTACCAGATGGATTATAGTAATCGAATTGAAGCAGTAAAAGAAACTTTGATGGATGTGGAAGAAGGTGCAGATATCGTAATGGTAAAACCGGCGTTAAGTTATTTGGATATTATCCGTGATGTAAAGAATGCAGTAAATGTTCCGGTGAGTGCTTATAACATCAGCGGTGAATATGCTATGATAAAAGCAGCAGCAGCCAAAGGATGGATTAATGAAGACAAAGCAATATTGGAAGTACTGACCTCTATCAAAAGAGCCGGTGCAGATTTAATTGCTACTTATTTTGCTAAGGATGCGGTGAGACTTTTAGAATGAAAAGCGAAAAATGAATAACGAAAAATCTTATCTATGAGTGAAAATATCCTGAAACAAAAAAGTTATTCCTTTGCAATTGAGATTGTAAAACTTTCCGAAAAACTGGTTTCTGAAAGAAAAGAGTTTATACTAAGTAAACAGGTTTTAAGAAGTGGAACAGCAATTGGAGCATTGATTCGGGAGGCTGAGTTTGCCCAAAGCAAAGCAGATTTTATTAATAAAATGTCAATAGCGTTAAAAGAGGCGAACGAAACTATCTATTGGCTAAGTCTGTTAAAAGATACAAATTACATTTCCGGGGAAATATTTGAAGATTTATCTAAATACAGTAAAGAAATAATTGCAATGTTGGTGGCATCGGTAAAAACATCTAAGACAAACAAATAATTTTTCATTTTTCACTATTCATTTTTCATTTCATGAATATTTCTAAAAGCATTGAGTTATTTGAAAGAGCACAAAAAAGCATTCCCGGTGGAGTGAACTCTCCGGTGAGAGCATTTAAAAGCGTAGGCGGAACTCCATTGTTTATACAAAAAGCAAAAGGAGCTTATTTGTATGATGCAGATGGTAATCAGTATATCGACTACATCGCTTCATGGGGACCAATGATTTTAGGTCATGCATATGAACCGGTGGTGAAAGCGATTCAGGAAAAAGCATTAGGTTCTACTTCTTTTGGTGCGCCAACAGAGTTAGAAATAGAAATGGCTGAATTGATCATCAGCATGGTTCCCAATGTTGATATGATAAGAATGGTTAGCAGTGGTACGGAAGCATGTATGAGTGCTATACGTTTGGCAAGAGGTTATACCGGAAGAAATAAGATTATAAAGTTTGAAGGACATTATCACGGTCATGCGGATTCATTTTTAGTAAAAGCTGGAAGTGGTGTAGCTACATTTAATATACAAACAGTTCCCGGTGTAACTGCAGGAGTAGCCAATGATACGTTAACTGCTGCATACAATGATTTAGAAGCAGTGAGGAAATTGGTGGCTGATCATAAAGGCGAAATTGCTGCTATCATTGTTGAACCTGTTGCTGGTAATATGGGTTGTATTTTACCTCAACCCGGTTTTCATGAAGGACTTCGACAATTATGCGATGAAGAAGGAATCGTTTTCATTTTTGATGAAGTGATGACAGGTTTTCGTTTGGCTCCCAGTGGTGCACAAGAACACTTAGGTATCAAAGCAGATTTGGTTACTTATGGTAAAGTGATTGGAGGCGGAATGCCTGTTGGTGCCTTTGGTGGAAAGAAAGAAATCATGCAGCACATCGCTCCATTAGGAAATGTGTACCAGGCAGGAACATTAAGCGGTAATCCTATTGCGATGATTGCCGGTTATACCATGCTGACTGAATTAAAAAATAATCCATCTATTTATAAGGAACTGGAAGAAAAAACAATTTACCTGCGAGATGGATTGAATGAAGTATTAAAAGCATGGGGCCAGCCTTATGTTATTAACCAGTCAGGCTCTATGATTAGCATTCATTTTAGTGACCATCCTGTTATTGATTTTGCATCTGCTGCTTCAGCTAATAATGATCGATTCAAAAAATATTTTCATGCCATGCTGAACAGGGGCGTTTATTTACCCCCTTCTGCATTTGAAAGCTGGTTCCTCAACAATGCATTGAAGAAAGAAGATCTGGATAAAACGATACAGGCAACGAAAGAAAGTTTACAGGAACTTTAATTAAAGCTCCTGTAAAAGGCTAGTGAACACCCATATCCAGTTTCTGACTTTTCTTTTTGTCCTTCACCATTAATACAAACGGCACACAAATAAGAAACGCTAAGCCTATGTACAGGAACACGTCCATATACGATAATACGGCTGCTTGTTTCATTACAGAATAATCCATCACCTGGTAAGCGTCTTTCAACGCAATATTGGCTGCCTGTCCTTTAGCAATAAACGATTGCTGGTAGGCATTTACTTTCGCTTGTACAGATGAACTATTTACATCGAGTTTACTTACCAAATCAGCCCGGTGCACCATTAATTGTTGTGCCATAAAAGTGGTGATGATGGCAATACCGAATGAACCACCTAACTGTCGCATCATTCCGGTGAACGCTGCCCCTTCTCCAATCTCTCTTCCTTTTAATGTACTTAATGATAAGGTAGTAACCGGTATAAACAATAATGCCATTGCTATACCACGCATAATTAACATCCAGAAGAAAGCATCTTTACCAGTATCAGGAGTTAAAATTTTATACCCCCACATACAAAAAACAAAAAAGACAAACATGCCGATAGCTGCCATTAATTGTTGTCGTACACCTGCCTGTAATAATCTTCCAATGAAAGGCATTAAAAAAGCTGTTGTGAGTGTTGCAGGTATCATTAATAAACCAGCTTGCGTAGCTGTCCATCCTAACGATGCCTGGGTATATAATGGAATGATAAAGGTAGATCCGTATAAACCGAAACCCATAATGAAAGAAAGAATTGTTCCTACCCTGAGATTCCCGTTTTTCAACACCCTGAGATTTACAACCGGATTACGAAAGGTTAACTCTCTCCAAATAAAAAAGAATGCACCTAATGCTGACGTAACTGTAAAGAAAATAATCAATGAACTGGAAAACCAATCCTCATCATGTCCTTTTTCCAAAACATATTGTAAGGAGCCAACAAATACTGCCAGCAAACCAATACCCAACCAGTCAATATTACTGGCGGCAGTTTTCTCTGCATATTTTGGACTACGTACAAATTGAAGCGTAAGCAAAGTTGCTATCACACCTAAAGGAATATTAATATAAAAAATGTAAGGCCATGAAAAATGGTCGATAATATAACCGCCTAACGGAGGACCTAATGTGGGGCCAACAATAACCCCCATTCCATATAAAGCCTGTGCCATTCCTCTTTTTTCAGGAGGGTAACTTTCAGTAATTATCGTTTGAGAGGTTACCAGCAAAGCACCTCCACCAACACCCTGTATAAAACGGAAGAGAATTAACTCGCCTATACCATTAGCATTACCACATAAAAAAGATGCAATGGTGAACAGTATGATAGAAGCCGCAAAATAATTTCGTCTGCCAAATTGTAAAGCCAGCCAACTGGTCATTGGTATGATGATAACATTGCCAATAGCATAGGCAGTAATTACCCAACCTATTTCTGTAGTAGTGGCACCAAGGTTTCCCTGCATATCTTTGATGGCCACATTCACGATAGTGGTGTCCACTATTTCCAGCAGGGCACACACAATAGCAGTGATGGTAATAATAACCCGTCTTGCCCCGTATTCAACTAATGATGATGCTTGTACCATAATTTAATTTCTCCTTTCAATAATCAATCTTAATCCAAATGAACATCCACGTTCACATTCATACCCGGTCTTAACTTTTTAACCAGGGTATCATTCTTATCAGTGAATTCAATTCTTACCGGTAAGCGCTGTACTACTTTTACAAAGTTTCCGCTGGCATTATCAGGAGGTAACAAAGCAAAGGTTGAACCAGTAGCAGGAGAGAAGGAAGCAACCTTTGCTTCAAACTTATGCTTGGGAAATGCATCTACTTCAATCTCCACCTTTTGCCCTTCTACCATTTTGTTTAATTGCGTTTCTTTAAAGTTAGCAATCACCCACACAGCATCACTATGTACCACACTGAATAAAGCTTGTCCTGCCTGCACAAATTGCCCGGGCTGAACATTTACTTTAGAAACCAATCCATCCTGCTGTGCTGTTACAACGGTATACGATAAATTTAGTTTAGCAGCATCTACTTCTGTTTGTTTCTGACGGATAGAAGCATCTGCTACACTAATCTGTTCTGCCACTGCATTACTTTGAACTGCCACGGCACTGGTTTGCTGTGCTGCCTGGTTCTTTTGTTGCTCCAGTATCGCAATTTGTTTTTCTGCTGATTGCTTGGCTGCTGAAGCTTGTTCAAACTGTTGCAGCGTAATAGTATGGTCCTTGTATAGGTTCGAATATCGGTCATAATCCTGTGTAGCTCTCCACAACGAAACTTTTGCCGCTTCAATTTGAGCATCAATCGTATTAACAGCCAGCTTAGAAGTAGCAATATTTGCTTTGGAAGCAGTAGTAGTTGCCTTAGCGCTGTTAAGATTGCTTACTGCGGTTGCTAATGCTGCTTCTGCCTGTTCTACTTTAATGATATAATCACGGTTGTCCAATACAATTAATGTATCGCCTTTCTTTACTAACTGGTTATCTTTTACTCTTACTTCTGTAACATAACCGGAAATACGTGGAATAACCGGACTGATATCTGCACTCACCTGTGCATCATCTGTTTCTTCGTGGTGCTTGCTGTGCTCGTATTTGGAAATACCAAACCATGCGCCACCCACTACCAGTAATCCAAGGATAATGATAAAGACGGGGTTTCTTTTTTTGCCGTTCGTTTTTTCTGTTGCCTGATTTTCCATGATCTTTCTTTATTAATAAGTTGGTTAATATTATTTTTTTAAATCGCTGGCTAGTATGCCAGCTGTTTGTAATAATTTATGATAAGCTACAAAAGCATCGGCTCTTGATAAGGTGTAAGCCAGTTTTGCCTGTAACAAAGCTGCATCTGCTTCCAGCAAATCAGTAGCAGTGGCTAAACTGTTATCAAATTTATTTTTAATTACACGATAGTTTTCTGTTGCCAGTTCCAATGCCTTTGCATTTACTTCAATTTTTTTACGGCTGCTGATGAGATTAAAATAACCTTTATTCACCTGCAGGGTAATATTGTCACCCATCATTTCTTCGGTAATCGCCAGTTGTTTCACTTTAGCTTCTGCCTGCTGCACTTTTGATTTTGTTTTCCAGAGGGAACCAATATTGTAGGAAACACCCACACCCAGGTTAACCGCATTGGTCACCGTTAAAAAATTTGGAATATCTGCTGCTATGTAACCGCCTGTTAATTGCAGACTGGGATACATTTCCGCTTTTACTGATTTTACACCGGATTGTGCTGCTTTCTTTCTTAAGTCTAAAGCTTCGGCATCTTTCCTGCCGGATAATGCCTGTTGTAAAAAATCGGGTAATCCTCTTACATCATCTTTTTTAGCGATACCATTTGTATCTAATGAAAGTTGTGTATTCACCGGTAACCCTAATAGCAGGTTCATATTTACATTGGCTAATTGTAAATTGTTTTCTGCATCTACCAAACTTAATTCGGTGTTTGATTCCTGCAATTCTGCTTTGAGCAAATCATTTCTTGCCATCAATCCATTAGTCACGAGGTTTTCAAAATCTTTTACTCTTTGCTGCGATTGTAATAGATTTTCTTTTACAAGTATCACTGCAGTATTTGCTTTAAACAAATTGGCAAATGCTTCAATAGTGTTTTGAATCACTTCATCTTTATCATCTTCCGCATCCAGTTTAGTTGCCTGCTCCAAATATTTTGCTGATTCAATTCCATAACTAATTCTTCCGCCAGCGTAAATGGGCAATGATACATTCATCATTCCATATAATACCTGGTTTACTTTTGGACTCCCACTTGTATTTCCGCCGGTGTTGCTTGATTTGGTCTTTAGGTCAATATTGGGATTATTAATCCGCAGATAAGAACCACTAATGCCGGCATTGGGTAATTTTTTTTCTACGGCTTCTTTCAATGCTGCCGTTGCTTCTTCAATTTTGGCCTGGCTGTTCTTTAGCTGTTTGCTGTTGGTTATACCAAGATTAATCGCTTCATCCAGTGATAATGGTTTTTTCTCCTGTGATGAAACCTGCGTGGTAATAAACGCTGACAACAACAACATCCATGTTAATCTAAACTTCATGTGTCAATATTGCTTTTATTATAAATTTTAAATGTGTAGCTAGTTTTTTACGAATCAGTTTCAGCAATTCTTCTTCTGATAAAGATTGGAGGTTATTCAGCTCCCGGTAATGATGTTTGGTAGTAATGAGATGATTCGCTGTTCCCACTATGGTGTGCATCATTAAGGCGGTGTCAATATTTTTTTTGAACTCCCCCTTTTTCTGCCCTTCCTGTATTAAGCGGCTGATATTTTCCTGGTTGTTCTTTTTCATTTGCAGAATCAATTCTGCTATGTGCCCGGTTTGAGTTAATACCTGTTCACGGGTAAATATTTTATAAAAACATTGCTGGTTAAATACTTTATCGATGTAGTTATCAATCAGCAGGTATACTTTTTCCAGTGAGGTAGTATTTGGCTTTTCAATAATGCTTACCAGCTTGGTTTTGGATAGTTCGCCCCTGTACTCAAAAAGAGTTTCCAGTAATTTGTCTTTGGAGCCGAAATAATAAGAAATCATTGCCAGGTTAACCTGTGCTTTTTCGGCAATATCCCGTACGGAAGTACCATTGAAGCCTTTTTCAGCAAATAGCTCTTCCGCTGCTTCCATGATTTGTATTTGTTTGTCGCTGTAATTCATTAAAAAAATAAATTGAAGGGGCAAAGTTAAACACTTGTTTAATATTAAACAAACGTTTAATTAATTTTTTTAGAAACTAAGGGTTTACCCTTTTAATGATTGGTTAACGGCTAACAAACGGAAGAAGGGATTTAACTTGTTTACACAGTTGGGATAACCGGTCTGCGCATTGTGAAAGAAGGGTATAAAAAAAGAAATTAGCGCATCAATAACTCACAAGGCTTCAATCCGGTATGCTTTTTAAAGGCGGTGGAGAAATGAGAAATGGAAGAATACCCCAGTAAAGCAGAAACATCTGTTACACTCAGTCCTTTTTCGTAGAGCAAATATTTAGCATGTTCCATTCGTTGGCCCTGGTAGAAATCAAAGATGGTGGTACCAAACATTTCTTTGAAACCTTTTTTAAGGTAGCATTCGTTGATAGCTACTTTACGGCTAAGTTCTTTAATAGTGATGGGCTCACCTATATGCTGTAATAATACCTCCCTTGCTTTGGAAATTTTTTCCCGTTCCGTTTCGCTGGCAAGGAATTTACAGGCAAAGCTTTCTTCTGCTTTTTCATCAATCAAACATTCCAGTCCGTACAACAATAAAGTCTGCAACTGGCTGTTCACATAAATATTCTCTAAAGTTTCACTGTAAGTATGGTTTAGCAAATTATCCAGTACTGCCCTGGTACGGTTACACAGGTTTACCATTTTGCTGAATGACGAACGATGCTTGAATGCTAATACTTCATCAGACTTATTAACGATTTGCTTGCCTTTTACAAACTGAGATAAATAACTACTGGAAAACTTAAAGCTTAATACATCGATCGTGTTCGTTCTTTCGTTGCAGGAACTAAGGCCGGTTTTGGCACATATACCTCCTTCACATTTTTTATTTGTGCAGTAAGCATTACCCGTAACACAAAAACGCAATTCCAGGCTGTTCTCTTTCGATTTTGGCTGGTAATTATACACCAGCATTCCCATGTCCTCAATAGTAGTTTGAGGATTAAGACGGTAACGAAGTATGCTGTACTCAACCGAACCAGGGATTTGCTTTTGCGAAGTGGTTAATAATTCCATTTCGTCCAGCATTACTGGTCGCTTTTGTGCTGCTGATAATATGTCCAACGGCTGATACATGAGAACTGCAAATTTACAAAGCCCGGGCCGAATATTAAAATGATCGGTTAACAATTGACATTGGCATTACAAACCAGTTATGAAAACAGTACGATGAAGTGAATTACAATCCCGAACGCTTTCGGGAAAGTCATGAAAAACCTGAGCTTGTTTCACAAAATCTGCTTATAAAATGGCCCTTAAAAATGTTAAAAAACAAGTGCAAAAATTAGCCGATTTAGAGACCTTTTTTATTGGTCACGCCGGTACATTTCAGTACATTTGTCCGAATATATTTTTTAGCGATTTTAAAAGGATTTTGAGACTAATTTTATGAGTGCAGAAACACAGGAAATCATCCCGGCAACTACTTCAAATAATAACAATTATGGCGCTGATAGTATACAGGTTTTAGAAGGCCTGGAAGCGGTGCGTAAGCGTCCGGCCATGTACATTGGCGACATCGGTGTAAAAGGGTTACATCATCTCGTTTATGAAGTAGTTGATAACTCTATTGACGAAGCTTTAGCGGGTTATTGTAAAAACATTATTGTAAATATCCACGAAGACAATTCCATCAGCGTAAAAGATGATGGACGTGGTATTCCTACCGGCATCAATAAAAAAGAAAATAAATCCGCACTGGAACTGGTAATGACGGTACTGCATGCCGGCGGTAAATTTGATAAAGACACCTATAAAGTTTCCGGTGGTTTGCATGGTGTGGGGGTGAGTTGTGTGAATGCATTGAGTACAAAACTGCATGTAACCGTACAACGGGAAGGAAAAGTTTTTGAACAGGAATATGCAACCGGTATCCCTCAATATGGTGTAAGAGAAATTGGGGTGAGTGATAAAACCGGAACGGAAGTTCATTTCTGGCCCGATACTTCCATATTCATTACCTCTACATACAATAAAGATATTTTAGAAGGCCGCCTCCGTGAACTGGCTTACTTAAACCGTGGTGTCAGCATTACATTAAATGATTTACGGGAAAAAGATGAGCAGGGCAATACATACAGCAAGACTTTTTACAGTGAAGGCGGTATTGTGGAGTTTGTGGAAATGCTGGATAAAAGTGCCGGAAGAAATGCGCTGATACCAAATATCATTTCAGTTGAAGGCAGAGATGAAACAACCAACGTAGGGGTAGAAGTTGCGCTGAATTATAATGACAGCTACAACGAACATATTTATTCGTATGTAAACAATATTAATACCATTGAAGGTGGTACACACGTATCAGGTTTTCGCCGTGCTTTAACAAGAGTGTTTAAAAGCTATGGTGATAAACAGGGCATGTTTGAAAAAGCCAAAGTAGAAATTGAAGGTGATGATTTTCGTGAAGGATTGAGTGCTATCATCTCCGTAAAAGTTCCCGAACCACAATTTGAAGGTCAAACAAAAACCAAACTGGGTAATAACGAGGTGATGGGTATTGTGGATACCACTGTTTCAAAAGTACTGGATTCTTTCCTGGAAGAAAATCCCAAAGAAGCCAGGAACATTATCAATAAAGTTATCCTGGCTGCACAGGCAAGGGCTGCTGCAAGAAAAGCAAGAGAACTGGTACAACGTAAATCAGTGTTGAGTGGTGGTGGTTTACCGGGTAAGCTGGCCGATTGCAGCGACAGGGACCCTGAACGTTGTGAGTTGTATTTAGTTGAGGGTGACTCGGCGGGTGGTACAGCCAAGCAAGGTCGTGACCGTGGTTTCCAGGCGATACTTCCTTTGCGTGGTAAGATTTTGAACGTAGAGAAAGCAATGGAACATAAGATTTATGACAACGAGGAGATAAGAAATATGTTTACGGCGCTGGGTGTAAAAGTGGGAACACCGGAAGATCCCAAAGCATTAGACTTATCCAAACTGCGTTATCATAAACTCATCATCATGACAGATGCTGATGTGGATGGCAGTCATATTGCGACTTTGATTTTAACATTCATCTTCCGTTATATGAAAGCGTTGGTGGAGCAAGGTTATGTATACATTGCTCAGCCACCATTGTATTTGGTGAAGAAAGGGAAAGAACAGGCTTATGCATGGAATGAAGAACAGCGTAAATATTATGTAGAAAAATTTGGCGCCGGGAAAGAAGACAGTGTGAATGTACAGCGATATAAAGGATTGGGTGAGATGAATGCTGACCAATTATGGGATACTACGATGAATCCTGATACAAGAAGTTTGAAACAGGTAACCATTGAAAGCGCTGCCGAAGCTGATCGTGTGTTTAGTATGCTGATGGGTGATGAAGTGGCACCCCGCAGGGAGTTCATTGAAAGTCATGCGAAATATGCGAAAATAGATGTGTAAAATTTTCTTACTACCTTCGGCAAACAAACAAGATTACTAACTCAAAAAAAATAAGCTTATGTCTAACGTAACACTTACTGCGTATAATGTGAAAACAAAAGAAAAAGGTGTACCTATCCACGATGCAGTAATTACAAAAACAGCTAAAGGTGCTTATATGGCGCAGGGCCATGATGGCAAAGGAAATAAATTAACCACCCTGCTGAATGAAGCTAAAGCACTGGCAGCGATTGAAGCTGGTATTGCAAAAAAGGGCTGGGAATAATTACAGTAAGATATTTATTGGAAAGCTGGTTTTATTGACCGGCTTTTTTATTTATATTCACTCATCCGTTTGAGGAAATTATACAGCACTTCCATTGACTTAACATCCTCCACAATCAGCATAAATAATTTATTCACCTGTTTCAATTTGGCCTTGTTGGTTTGTGTTTGGATGAAGCTGAGAATTTTATTAAAGGCGGCTGATTCAAAATAAGGTGAGTCAGGATTACTTACAAAATAACAACGCAGTTTTTCTTCTTTTAAGATCAGTCGCTCAAAACCCAGTTCTATTGCCAGCTTACGACAACGAACTGTAGTAAACAAATCTTCCACTTGCGGTGGTATTGGACCAAAGCGGTCAATCATTTCTTTATGGAAGTTTTGTAAATCTTCTTCGGTATCGCAATTATCCAACCTTGTATATAAGGATAAACGTTCGGTGATACTTTCTACATAAGCATCCGGAATTAATATTTCCAAATCAGTATCAATCGTACAATCCTGCACATAGTCATCCTGCTTTTGAATTTCTTCTTTAAACAGTTCTTTAAACCTGGTACGTTTTAATTCACGGATGGCTTCATCTAAAATCTTCTGGTACATTTCAAAACCAATCTCCGCCATAAAACCACTTTGCTCACCACCGAGTAAATTACCGGCGCCACGAATGTCCAAATCTCTCATGGCGATTTGAAAACCACTTCCCAGCTCACTATGTTGTTCTAATGTTTGTAAGCGTTTTCTTGAATCACTTGGCAATGTTGCTATTGACGGAGCCAGCAAATAACAAAATGCTTTTTTATTACTGCGACCCACGCGGCCACGTAACTGGTGTAAATCACTCAAACCAAAATGATGAGCATTGTTGATGATGATGGTGTTTACATTGGAAATATCCACGCCACTTTCAACGATATTGGTACACACCAGCACATCATATCTTTTATCAATGAAATCTAAAATCTTTTCTTCCAGCTGATGACCTTCCATTTGTCCGTGTGCATAGCTTACGCTTAAATCGGGGCACAAAGCCTGTATCATTGCTGCCATCTCCGGCAATCCCTGCACCCGGTTGTGAATGAAGAATACCTGTCCGCCACGTTCTGCTTCAAAATAGATGGCTTCACGGATAAAATCTTCGTTGAAGGTTTGAATTTCTGTTTGTATGGGTTGACGGTTTGGCGGCGGAGTGTTGATGATACTTAAATCTCTTGCACCCATTAAACTAAACTGCAGGGTTCGTGGAATGGGAGTGGCGGTGAGTGTTAAACAATCTACGGTAGTGCGGAGTGTTTTAATTTTTTCTTTATGTCCCACACCAAATTTTTGTTCTTCATCAATAATCATTAATCCCAGATCTTTAAACTTAACCTCTTTACCCAGCAAGGCATGTGTACCAATGATGATATCAATCTTTCCTTCCACTACTTTCTTCAATGTTTCTTTTTTCTCTTTGGAAGATTTAAACCGGTTAATATAATCAACTGTTACCGGGAAATCTTTCAACCGCTCACTAAATGTTTTATAATGCTGAAAGGCTAGAATAGTTGTGGGTACTAAAACAACCGCCTGTTTTCCATCCACGCAGGTTTTGAAAGCTGCTCTTACTGCAATTTCAGTTTTGCCAAAACCAACATCGCCACACACTAATCTATCCATTGGTGATGGTGATTCCATATCCTTCTTTACATCGGCTGTGGCTTTACTCTGGTCAGGTGTATCTTCATAAATAAAAGAAGCTTCCAGCTCTGTTTGCATATAATTATCCGGCGAATGCTGGAACCCCTGTTGTGCTTTTCGCTGTGCATACAGCTTTATTAAGTCAAAGGCGATTTCTTTTACTCTTGTTTTGGTTTTTTCTTTCAGTCTTGCCCATGCATCACTGCCAAGTTTATTTATTTTAGGAACAGATCCTTCTTTACCGGTGTATTTGGATATTTTATGAAGCGAGTTGATATTAACATATAAAATATCACTGTCTTTATAAATGATGCGCAGGGCTTCCTGCAGTTTGCCATTCACTTCAATTTTTTGCAAACCGCTGTAAGTACCCACACCATGGTCAATATGCGTTACGAAATCGCCGGGTTGTAATTCCCGCAAAGAACGAAGCGTTAAAGCTTTATTCTTGTTATAAGCCTGTTTGACTTTGTATTTATGATAACGCTGAAAGATTTGGTGGTCAGTATAACAAACCACTTTCAAATCATCATCAATAAAACCTTCGTGAATGGCAATAGGAACAGGTGTAAATTTTATTTCCGATTTTAAATCAGTAAAGATGGAGTATAAACGTTCTAATTGTTTTGGATTCTCTGCAAACAAATAGATGTTATACTTTTTAGCTTCCCATGTTTTTAAATCTTTAATAAGAAAATCAAACTGGCGGTTAAAGGCTGGTTGTTCTTTCGTAGAGAAGTTAACGGTTGCGGGTTGAGGGCTTACAGAAGCTGATTTACTGTCAGCTGTCATTTGTGTATTGTCATTTTTTGCCAGGCAGGCAGTATAACCAAACTCGATGATATGCCGCTGCAGAATTTGTTGTTCAAGTATGCTGGCATTTATAAAATCATCAGCAGTTGTATCTCTCTTTTCCGTTTTGGTAGAATCCTCATCTGAAGTTGTTCGCTGTTGGCTATTAGCCGTCAGCGAAAGAAAAGCATCCAGTTCATCTTCCTGCTCATTAATCTTTTCCTTTATTACATCCCAATCCTGTAACCATACAACTGTATTTTCCGGCAAAAATTCAAACAGGGAAACTTTTTCTCCGGTTGTAAATTGTGTTTCTACATTGGGAATAATAGAAACCTGCAACAATTTTCTTTCACTCAACTGTGTTTCTGGGTCAAAAATTCTTATGGAGTCAACATCGTTACCAAACAATTCAACACGATATGGTTTTTCATTACCAAAAGAGTAGATATCCAAAATACCTCCACGTAAAGCAAACTGCCCGGGTTCATACACAAAGTCCGTTCTTTCAAAACCGTAGTTCACCATCTTCTCCATCAATCCATCCACATCCAGAACATCCCCATTTTTTATGTAGATAATATTACCGGCCAGTGTTTTGGGTAACACTACTTTTTCTGCAATCGCTTCTGGGTAAGTAACAATGATTTTCTTGTTTCCACCTGCACTCAGTTTAGTCAGCATCTCCGTACGCAACATTACATGCGAAGGGTTTAAATGCTGAAAATTCTTTTTGCTTTTAAAGGAAGAGGGGAAATAAAACAGGTCTAATGCATGTGTAAGGTTCTCAATCGTGTTATGAAAATAAGCCGCATCTTCAGCATCATTCAGGATGATTAAATGGTTGAGTTGTGCCGTTAACTCATGCGCAAACAAAGCTGACACTACAAATTGCGAGGAGCTGCCCAGTAAATGGCTGAGATAAATTTTTTGAGGCTGGGCAAAAGAAAGTTTGTCCGCAATAGAAAATATGCGGGGGTCATTTTTATACAACTGCTGCAACAAATCCAGGTTCATCGGGGCAGCAAAGATAATTCAAAAGTGGTTATTTGACTATTAAGTAGTTAGGCGAACCAGATTAACAGTCAGGCAGCGAAATTCCCTTAAAAAACATCATTTTAAAGCATTATATTTGAACAATATATCCTAATGACTGAAACCAAAATGCCCACTACTACGTACTGCATAAATAAAACCCTTGTTGCTATGCTTTTTAGCAGACATCGTTCCAGCCACTGCTTTTATCAAATATTTTTCTTTTTGTTACTGATGATTACGGTTAGAACCTATGCTCAAAGGCAACCCGTAATTAAACTGCATACCGGTAATAAAATAGTGGAAGCAAATCTGGAAACAGAAAGAATTAAAAACCATATACGCAAAGTTTCTGTTAATAATCAATCTTTTATCATAGTTCAGTTTAATAAGTTGCCTGATGCGCCGGGTTTAATGAAACTGCAACAGGCAGGTATTAAGCTGTTACAGTATATACCGGATAATGCTTATTGGATATCTATACCATCATCATTTGAATCAAACAGGCTGGCATCTTTTGGTGTAAGAGGTATATATGAACCCGCAACGGGTGATAAATTAGGAAAATCATTATACAATGCCTGGCAAAACGCTGCAGAAAACAAAACCAATAATTATTTTTCTGTAAATATCAGCTGCTTAAACATTGGTAATAAAGAGGCACTGAAAAAAGAATTAAGAGCAACTGGTGCCATTATTTTAAATGCGGAGTTTGAAGATCAAAATATTTTCCAGGCAAAGATCAGTACCGCTGATATTGAAAAAATTGCGGCCATACCTTATGTGTTTTACATAGAAAAAGCGGCTGAAAAAAGTACCCCATTATTATATATTACCAATGCCACGCATAATGTGTATGCCCTAACTTCCACCATTGGTGCGGCAAGAGGTTTATCAGGAACAGGTGTAACAGTGGGGGTGGGAGACGAAACAGATGCGAATGCACATATTGATTATTCAGACAGACTGATTAACCGTAATGGTGCTACCTATTTTAATTTATTTCCTCCGCCATCTTATTTAAATCACACAGTTGGAGTAAACGGAATTATTGGCGGAGCCGGAATTGTTTACGAGGCTTACAGGGGGCTTGCACCCAGGTCAACTATCGTTAATCAATACTTCTATAATATAATTACTAATGCCCCGGCTTATATTACTGATTATAACATGCCTATTACCAACAACTCTTATTTTACAGGAGAAAATGGTTGTACTGGTGATGGCAGTTATGATATTTACAGCCAGTATGCTGATAACCAAGTGAGAACTTATGATCAGTTACTACATGTTTTTGCGGCCGGTAACGATGGTGCACTCACCTGCTCCACTTATCCAACAGGTTATGCAACTATTAAGAGTGGATGGCAATGTGCAAAGAATGTTTTAAGTGTGGCAAACGGTATTGGAAACTTACAATTGGTTATAACGGCTACAAAGTCAAGCCGCGGACCTGTTAATGATGGCAGGATAAAACCAGAGATAACGGCTGCCGGAAATGATGTAAGAACAACCGGACCAATCAATACATACATTCGGGCCTTTGGAACCAGTTTTGCTTCGCCGGCTGTAGCTGGTGTAAGTGCATTACTGGTTGAACGGTATAAACAATTAAACGGGAACACCAATCCCAAAAGTTCATTATTAAAAGCATTGTTATGTAACAGCGCTGATGATTTAGGTAATCCCGGACCAGATTATACCTATGGTTTTGGCTGGATGAATGCCAAAAAAGCCGTGGAGGATTTGGAAGCAGGAAGATATTTACTGGATAACGTAAGTACCGGGCAAACCAAAACCAATAATATTACTGTACCACCTAATGCTGCTAAATTAAAAGTGATGTTATACTGGAATGATCCGGCTGCTAACCCCGCTGCCGCTGCAACACTAGTAAACGATCTTGACTTAACAGTAAGCGATGGTTCAACCACCTATCTGCCATGGGTACTTAATCCAGCCCCTGCAAGTGTAACAAATAATGCTACCCGCAATGCAGATCACGTAAATAACATTGAGCAGGTAACAATAGATTACCCCGCTGCGGGAACATATACCATTAACGTAAACGGTTTTGCTGTTCCACAGGGCCCGCAGGATTATGTTATTACTTATGAAGTAATTAACAACGGTATTGAACTCGAATACCCGAACGGCGGTGAAAAGTTTTTGACTGACTCTACAGAAACTATTTTCTGGAGTGCAACGGATGGAGGCACCGATCCCTTTACTTTAGAATATTCCATAGACAATGGCACCAGCTGGAATGTGATTAATAGTACCATTCCCGGTACTAGTAATCTTTACCGTTGGACTTATACAGGTCTTACTCCAACAGATAAAGCATTAATGCGAATTTCCAGGAACAATACGGCGCTTACAGATCAGAGCGATAATAAGTTTACCATATTGGCTATGCCAACCAATTTTGCAATCTCTACCTTATGTGATGGATATGTTAGATTGAGCTGGACAGCAGTAACAGGTGCTACTGATTATGAACTATTTCAGAAGATCGGTAATGATATGGTTAGCATAGGTACTACCAGCACTACTTCCTTTGATGTGGATGGCTTATCCACTTCACAAACGTATTGGTTTGGTGTTAGGGCAAGAATAAACGGGGCGCCGGGCAGAAGATGTGTTTCCGGTAGTGTAACACCATCAGGGGGCAGTTGTTCATTATCAAATTTTGGTAATGATTTGAAATTAACGGCCATTACCGGCCCTTCATCTGGTCGTCAAAATACTTCCACTGCCTTAACCAACACCCAATCAATAAAAATTGCTGTAAAAAACCTGGATAATGCTGCTTCATCAGGTACATATACCGTTTCTTACAGGGTTAATGGTGGTTCAATTGTAACAGAAACACCAGGAACAATAATTAACGGTTCTGGTTCGCTTAATTATACTTTTAGTGCTACATATGATTTTTCTGCAGCCGGCACATATAATATTGAGGCATGGGTGAGCCAAACCGGTGATACCAGGCATTACAATGACACTGCCACAGTCACCGTAAAGCAATTAATAAACAACCCCGTAACCTTACCCTTTACTGAAGGATTTGAAACAGCATCTGCTGCCACTTATACAACTGCCACAACCGGATTAACAGGTTTGGATGATTGCGATTTTTCAGGTAACAACACTAACAGCAGGGCAAGAACATTTGTCAATACAGGCTTTGCTCATTCCGGAACAAGATCAGTAACATTAGATGCTACTACCAACTTCCTGGTAACTACACAAAGTAATTTAATCACTACAGTAAACCTGTCAGGTTATACATCTGCAACTGGTTTAAGGCTTACTTTATATTACCGGGATCATCAGCAAATATATCCCGGCCCCAATAACTATATATGGATACGGGGAGATGATACCAAGCCATGGATACAGGCATATAATCTTAATCAAACTAATGTAACGGACGGAAGTTATATTTTTATCCGTTTTATAAATGTTAGCCAGTTATTAACTAATGCCGGACAAGCACCCAGCTCCAGTTTTCAGATAAAATTTGGAGAAGAGGGCATAACCTCAGCTAATAATTCAAGTTATTCATCCAATGCAGATGATGTAGATGATGGGTATACATTTGATGATGTTACCATCAGCCTGGCTAATAATGATGTAGCAATGGACCAGGTAACTTATCCTTTGTTGTTTAATTGCGGATTAACCAACGCCACATCTATTACGGTTTCAGTAACCAATACCAGTGCATCAGTTTTAAATAATGTACCTGTTTCGTACAGGATCAATGGCGGCGCTATCATTACAGAAACAATTCCTTTATTACCTGCTAATACTAGCAGCAGCTATACCTTTAGTACTACAGCAGATTTAAGTAACCCGGCAACATATTCTATTGATGCCTGGGTGAAAAATCCAACAGACAATTTTGCTCCTAACGACAGTATTATCGGGTATAATATTTTTAACAGTTTTACGGTTACAAGTTATCCTTACTATGAGGGTTTTGAGAGTTCAAACGGATATTGGTACACACAACCGGGTACATCATCCTGGCAATGGGGTACCCCTGTAAAACCCATCATTAATAAAGCTGCCAATGGAACCAAGGCATGGGTTACTAATTTAACTGGTAATTATAAGAATAATGAGCTCTCTTATTTGTATTCTCCATGTTTTGATTTAACGAGTTTAACCAATCCTGTTTTATCATTCAGTCATATCTTCCGTACCGAAGATAATTGTGATTGCGATTATCATTGGATTGAGTATTCAACCGATGGGGTAACCTGGCAAAAATTAGGCACAGCCGGCCAGGGAACAAACTGGTATGATAATGCCACAAACAACCGGTGGCAAATTTCCAGAACCTACTGGATTGTATCCAGCATTGATATACCGGTTACCGGGCCGCAGGTACGTTTCCGGTTTGTATTTAGCAGTGATCCTTTTGTGAATTATGATGGTGTGGGTATTGATGATGTCCAGGTGTTTGAAAAAGCAGCTATTTATACCGGGCCTGTAAATCCAAAAGAGGTTATTCAAAATGTATCGGGTAATGGATGGGTAAATTTTGATTTTGGCGGTAAACGTATTGCTTCAATCAATCCGAGGGGACAAAATTTAGGCAGCACCAGCGTTAAAGTATTTATTAATGATACTACCAGCGTTCGCTACCGTAACAATCAATATTATCTCGACAGAAATATTGTGGTGCAACCAACTAATACACCAGACAGTGCAGTAATGGTACGCTTCTTTTTTACTGACCGGGAGTCGGAATTATTAATTAACGCAAGCGGATGTGCTGCCTGCAGTAAACCCGCTTCAGCATACGATTTAGGGGTAACAAAATATTCATACGGTCCGGAGGAAAACGGTACACTGGATGATAACACCACCGGGAATTATTTATATATTACCCGGGCCAATGTTAATATTCTGCCGTATGATAATGGATATTATGCTGAGTATAGTGTAAATAGTTTCTCAGAGTTTTGGCTGAACAATGGTGGGCCCGGTCATAATAAAGCACTTCCTTTAGAACTGCTGAGCTTTACAGCGAGAAAAAATGATAATACTTCGATTATTGAATGGGAAACGGGTGCTGAAATAAATATTGAGAAATTTGTTATCGAACGAAAAACAAATGCCGGCTTTGTCAAGGTTGGGGAAGTAATGGCCAATGGTAGTAATAGTATCCGTACAAAATACGTGTTTACTGATTACAGCCCGGCTAAAGGCAGCAATTATTACCGTTTAAGAATCATAGAAAAAAATGGGGCATTGTCTTATTCAGCTATACGAAAAGTTGATTTCAATGCTAAGAATAACCTGTTGGTATATCCCAATCCTGTTACCGGAGGAAAAGTATTTATTCAGTCGGAAGAAATAATGGAAAATATATCTCTTACGGATGCTAAAGGATCGGTGATTGCTACTTACCCGGTAAACAGGAAACAGTTTATAATAAATACAGATAAATTGGCTAAAGGAATTTATTGGTTGAAAATACAAACTGCGGCCGAAACCATTACGCAAAAACTACTTTGCAAGTGATAACAAAATAGCGGGGTGGGCCGTTTTGCCCGGTTGGCGCAAAAATTTTCCTTTTTGGTGGTACTATTTACGGTATTGGCTAAACAACCTGCTGATTATTTTGAAAAAATCATAAATTGCTAGTTCACGTCTTTAAGCATAAGGTATGAAAACGAAAATAATTTTTGCTTTACTAACTATTGTATCAGTTGCTGCAATCGGTTTTTATACGTTGAATAAGAAAACCGTGAATGATATTGATGAGGAAAACGAAACTACTGACAGAATAGGAGAGTGGATAAAGAGAGAATATAAACTCTTAGGCACACCTGTAAATCATATTATTCCTGCTGATGCCAGGATGACTGAAATAAAGGCTGCGGCAAAAGTACCGTTAAAGGGAATGTTTGCCAGGGGAGAAACCCTTAACTCCTATGTATCGGCCGGCCCAAATAATTATGGAGGAAGGAGCAGAGTAGTGAAATATGATATACGATATAATGGCACCACTAACCAGGTTGTACTGTCGGGTGGGGTTAATGGCGGCATTTTTAAATCAACCGATGGAGGTAATACCTGGTCATGGAAAGCTACAGCTGGTTATAACAGTGTTACCACTCTGGCGCAGGATCCGAGAGGAGCAGCTATAAATCCTATAACGGGAAAGCCTTACAGCGATACCTGGTATGCGGGTACTGGTGAATTCATTCCCTCCTCTTATGCGGTAGGATCTTTTATTGTTGGATACGGTATGTTTGTTTCCGATGATAATGGCGATACCTGGACACCCCTGGGGTTCTCAAACGGAACTGCGCCGGGATCACCGGCTAATAACATACACCTGTTTGATAACGCTTACGATATTATTAATAAAATTGTTATACATCCTACTACCGGTGCTTTGTTTGTTTCACGATATGCAGGGGTGTTAAAGATCATAAGAAACAACACCGCTTATGCAACCAATACAGCTTTTACCAGAACGTCTGTATTTGCTCCATATCCTGCCAATGATTTGTTTACTTCTAACACATCTGCAGATATAGCTATTAAAACGGATGGTTCTAAAATGTTTTTATCGTGGCAGGGTTCGGATACAGCAACAGCATCATGGAATAGCGGCGTTTTATTAAAAGGTGTATGGGAAAGCACAACGGGTGATGCCGGCTCATGGACAAAAATTGCCGATCAATCTATTTATCCTGCATGGGATAACCCGGTAAGCCAGGGCAGAATAATGCTGGCACTCGCCCCCTCTAATCAAAACCTTCTGTATGTATTGGCACAGAACCAGGATACCGTTACTACACCCACCCCTCCTGAGGCTAACCTTTATAAAATTGATATGAGCACAGGACTGCCGGGTTCATACGGTTTTACCAATTTATCCGCCAATGTACCTGCCGGCTTGCAAAATTTCAGGGGGTACCAGGCGCAGGGTGGCTACAATATGGCCATAGCAGTTAAGCCAGACAACCCAAATTTTGTAATTATTGGTGGTACTAATGCTTACTCTTCAACCGATGGATTTTCTACTACAACCAATGTAAATTCAATTGCTGGTTACCAAACTACCGGTCAGCCCGGGTTTACCTATCCCAATACACACCCGGATATTCATTATTTTGAATTTCAGCCAGGTAATCCCAATATTATGTTAGTGGCCAGTGATGGCGGAATCAGTAAAACCACTAATGTTACCCAATCCAGCCCTGTATATACATTGAACAATGTTAACTTTCAAACTTACCAGTTCTATTATACAGCCATAGATCCTGACAATACACAAAATACATTTCTTGGTGGTGCCCAGGATAATAGTTGTGTTTTAAGAAATGGATTGAGTGCCACTCCTAATGACCATTTTAGTTTTCTTGAAATTATTGGTGGTGATGGAAGTTCGGTTGGGATATCAAATGTAATTGGAGGTAAAAAGTTTCTTTACCTCGCAACTCAATCGGGTAATATAAGAAGGTGCCAGGTTTCTCCGGCTGATAATTCTCTTATTCCAAATTCTATGACTTCAATAAAACCAACAGGTGCTACCAGCGACCAGATAATCACCTACTTTCACTTAAACCCCGATAATACTGAAGATCTTTACTATACCATTTTTACCGGAACATCATCTAACCCCAACCCCAAATTATACCGAACAACTTCTGCGTCTACTGTTACCAGCGGCGGATGGACTGACATGACCGGTGTTTCCAGCACCATTGGGCTGGGAACACTTATTGCTTCACTGGCAACTACCAGGGGAACGTATAACACCAATCATAATCTATTTATAGGTACAGAAAACGGTAAACTGTTAAGATTAAAAGATCCCAGGAATGCGGCGGCAGCCAGCATACCGGTAGATATTACACCGCCCGGAAGCAGGGGAGGCAATTTTATTGGTATTGCGGTAAACCCACGTAATGATGATACATTAATGACAGTGGTGTCAAATTATCGATATCAATCAGGTACCGATATAAATGGAAATCCAGTTTACGCAGATATGCCAAGTATTTGGGTAACAGGTAATGCAAATGCTGCTACACCTACGTGGACACAGGTTGAAGGTAATATCCAACCCTTTTCAATGCGTAGCTGTGCAATTGTTGTAAAACAAACAGGTGTTGAATATTATGTGGGAACTTCCATTGGTTTATACAGTACTACTTTGTTAAATGGTACCTCCACCACCTGGGTTAAAGAAGGGGCCGGAACGCCACTGGAAAACGCTATAGTATCATCATTAGCTTTACGCCCTTCCGACAATACTTTACTGGTTGGTACCCACGGCAACGGTATGTACTACACCACCATAGGTTCAGTAGCTACCGGAATAAATGATCCCATACGTAACGATAAAAACTTTATTCAGAATATATGGCCAACAGTAACCACTGACAATATTTATGTAAAAAAAGGAAATATAAATACTGTGCAAAAACTCGATATCCGCATCTTTGGTATGAACGGCCAGCTTTTAATGAGGAAAGAAGATAGTTACAGGGACCTGGTGATCGATACAAAAAAACTGGCGGCAGGTTCATATTTTATCAGTATCAGCAGTAATGATTATAAATATCAAACAGTACAATATTTTATAAAGCCTAAATAATGAAAAAGGTTTTACAAATCATATTTCCAGTTTTACTTCTTCCTGTTTTTATACAAGCACAGGGGCCGGTAAAAAAAGTGTATGCTTACTCCCGGAATTTTATTGCCGGCAAGCCCACCATAAAAGCAGCCATTGGTGCTAAACCGGTAATTTCTGCTGTACCAACCAGAACGGAATACTATCTTTTCATTGAGGGAGATATTGATACGGCAGAATTTAAATGCACTGCTGTATGGATAAATAAAAAAAGTTATGCAGTAGCGGGTTTTAAAAAGATTGATGTGCCGTATTCGCTTGATTTAAAAACCGTTGATGGAAAAAAAGTGAAAGAACTGGTTCCAAAATCAGAAGTGATGGTGCTGCAAATATGGCCCGGCAAAACTGATAAAAGTTCCCCGGGTAAACAGCTCAGGCAATTAACTACTTTAAACAAGCTGGTGCTGGAAATAGTTTATAAACAAAAAAAATACTATCCCAGGAAAAAATCAATTACCGCACTTCCGGCTGCTGAGGATGTGTAAATTCTTTTTTACATTTTTATATTTCCTGCTGTACCACGTTGATCTGAAATTGTAATGATATTTTTTTCATTACACCATTACTTAATTTAATTAGCAAACTTACAGCGGCAGCAGAAAAGGCAAGCTGAGCAATTATTGGCAATAAATTAAAGCCTTCAGCTAAATATAACGTTGTGGTTTTTGGCATTCGGTTACAATCGTACTGCTTCCTATTTCAGTATTAAATCATTTTAAGAAATAACACCGGAAATCAACCAATAACCAAACATTGGTCATCTGCAAAATTTCAATTTATTGCTTACATTGAGCATAAATTTGTCCTTATGCTGGAACCATGGCGTACCGGAAAATTTATCCGGATCGAAAATGAAGCCCCCGCAACCCGTCGTTTTTTTATTGAAATTCCCGAAGTGGAAAAATTTGATTTTGAACCCGGTCAGTTTGTAACACTTGATCTCCCCATTCATGAACAAAAAAATAAACGCTGGCGCAGCTATTCTATAGCGTCTGCTCCTAATGGTACTAATATAATAGAACTGGTAATTGTTTTGCTGGAAGGTGGTGCAGGTACAACATATTTGTTTAATGAAGTCAAAGCAGGGACAGAAGTTTTATTGCGTGGCCCCCAGGGCAAGTTTACTTTACCAGAAACATTAGATAAAGACATTTTCCTTATTTGTACAGGAACTGGTATTGCTCCATTTCATAGCATGGTTTCCTATTTAAAAGATCATCCAAAAGAACATAAAAATATTTATTTGCTCTTTGGCTGCCGTACAAAAGAAGATCTGCTTTATTACGATGAGTTGAAAGAGATAGAAAGTGCTCTGCCAAATTTCCATTATATTCCTACCTTATCAAGACAGCAATGGGAAGGAAAAAGTGGTTATGTACACAAGTTATATGAAGAGATTTTAAAAGATGGGTTACCCGATGGCGCAAATGTGGCCGAAATACACCCGGCACATTTTTATTTATGCGGATGGAAGAATATGATTGATGAAGCCAGGCAGCGGATAGCAGCTATGGGCTATGATAAAAAATCTGTTCACCTTGAATTATACGGATAGGCTATGTGCATAATCTTGTGCATTAAAGGTGCATATCAATACAGGTTAAAATTTGGAATAGGTATATTGATAATATTATCTTCAGCAAACAAAATTAACAGGGCCCTTCAAAAAGGTTCAGTTATCAGGGGGGTAGAAAAGACTCTGTAAAAAGAAGAAGAGAAACCTCTCCGAAAGCATCGGGTTAGTAAGTATACAAGCGAAAGTGAGTAGAAACGACTTGGTGCTTTCTTCTTTGCATTAAGTTGAAAAAGAAAAAGGGTGAAGCAACTACTTCACCCTTTTTCTTTAAATGAATATTATTTATTTTTTTGTTGCTACACGGTATAACGTTAATCCCATAATCCCAAAGAAAATAACTCCGATCAGCATATACCATTCTGTGCCAAATACTCCTGTTAATTTCTCTTCCCAGTTAACTGCTTTCATTCCCGATTCAAAGAATACAGTTAATATTGCTACAATCACTCCAAACAATGCTCCACCTGCAACTAAACCAGTGGCAAATAAATTTCCTTTGCGCAGATCTTCTTCCTCTTCTGAAAAATTATTTTTCCTGGCATACTTGTCAGCTAACCCTCTTATAAATCCACCGGCAAAAATGGGGAGGGTAGTAGATAGAGGAAGGTATGTTCCTACTGCGAAACTTAACGATTTAACTCCACATAATTCTAACACAACAGCAATACAGGCTCCGGCAAATACATATTGCCAGTCTAAATTTTGTGATTGTATTCCTTTAATCAAAGTGGCCATTAATGTTGCCTGTGGTGCTGAATACGTTTCACCAATAGCATGGTGAACATCTTGTGCAACCAATGCACTATTCGGAGTGTCTAATATTTTTACTGTCCAGCCAATTACAACAGATGAAACAATGGCGCCAACAAATAAAGCTAACTGCTGAAATTTAGGAGTGGCGCCAACTAAATAACCGGTTTTCAAATCTTGTGAAGTTCCTCCGGCATTGGCAGCAGCAATACAAATCATTCCACCTACTACTAATGCCATAGCCTCATATGCTTTTCCACCCCAGCCCACACTTAAAAAAACCAAACAGGTAGCCATGATCGTTGCAATCGTCATACCACTGATAGGGTTATTAGAGGAACCAATTAATCCAACAATACGGGAAGAAACGGTAACAAAAAAAGCTCCGAAGATAATAACCAGCAACCCAAGCAATAAACGGCTTCCAATATTATTTCCCGGAATGATAGGGAGCAATGCCATTATGAATATTAATCCTAAACTTCCCCATAACACTACTTTAATATTGAGATCCTGTTCAGTACGGGCAACTGATTTGCCTTCACCTTTTTCTTTTACAGAAGCGATACTTTCTTTGAAAGATGAAATAATGGTAGGAATTGTTTTGATCAAAGTAATAAAACCACCGGCAGCTACAGCACCGGCACCTATTTGCCTGATAAATGCACGGTACAAAGCTTCTGCATTATTGCCGAATGTATGTGTAGCTGCATCCCATCCATATTTTGCAGGGTTAATACCCAGCTTTGTTAGTTGAGCAAAAGTTGCATCAGCAGGAACTAAAGTGGCCAGTAATGGAATTAAAACAAATGAACTTAATACACCCCCTGCTACCAGTATACCGGAGATTTTTGGACCAATGATATAACCAACACCTAAATATTCAGGAGTAATCTCTCCATTTACTCTTGCAGAAGGCAGGTACTTATTTTTAAGATTGGTTACATAAACCGGTACTTCAGCAATTACATGAAATACTTTTTGCAGTATTGCATAGCCCATGGCAAAAGCCATTCCCATAAAAGCTGTCCTGGCTAATTCGCCGCCTTTTTCTCCTGCTTTCAATACAGAAGCACAAGCGGTTCCTTCGGGATATGGAAGTGTTTCATGTTCTTTTACGATCAATGATCTCCTTAATGGTATCATCATTAATGTACCCAGCATTCCACCTAAAATTGCTAATGTCATGATAGTGCTGTATTTAAAAAAATCAGCATCATTGGGTGATGATAAAAATAAAAACCCAGGCAATGTAAATACCACCCCAGCAGCAATGCTTTCTCCGGCACTACCTGTTGTTTGAATAATATTATTTTCAAGAATGGTAGTTTTTAGAAAGAGTTTGCCCAATGCAATAGATAAAACAGCAATAGGAATGGAAGCGCTTACGGTTAATCCTGCTTTTAATGCGAGGTAAACGGTGGCTGCGCCAAAAATGATTCCAAATAAAGAACCCATCAAAATGCTTTTGATGGTAAACTCCTTCATGTTTGTTTCAGGAGATACAAAAGGCTGAAACTTTTGTGCTGACATAGCGATCGGTTTTAATAAAGAAAGATAAACAATTTGATTATATAAAAAGGAGTTGATGCATCTCAACTCCTTTCTCAATAAAGCGAATATATTTAATCCACACCCGTTCGTTCTTTCACGATCTGGTTAAGTGATTTGATCCTGGAATAAATTAAAATTCCACCAATAGTGGCTGCCACAAATAAGATGAGGAAGAATATTTTCTTATCGGTAAAATTATCCCAGAAAGTGGTCATTACACCGGCAATTTTTCCGCCCAGTGAAGTTGCCAGGAACCATCCTCCCATCATTAATGCAGTAAGACGTGGTGGTGATAACTTGGAAACAAATGATAAACCAATGGGGCTTAAAAATATTTCACTGATGGTAAAAACAAAATAAGTAGCCCATAGCCACAGCGGTGAAGTTTTATGTGTGTAGATAGATGGAACAGACATTACAGCAAACACCATCACTAGTGCTGATAATCCGGAAATGATCATGGCCATACCAAATTTGTTCGCTGTTGTAGGCTCTTTTCCTTTCGTTCTTAAATAATCAAAGAACGGAACAAAGAACAATGTCAATAGCACAATGAACAATGGATTTATCGATTGGAATAATTCTGTATTGGTAAGTTTTACTGTTTTACCGTGCGGCCATTGGTCTTTGGGAACATTATTGAAATAAGGATCCGGCCCCATAACCTGTACCACACCACCCGTATCATTTTTTACATCCACAAAATATTCGTTCACTTTATTTACCAGCCTCGGCGTATCTGTCACTTGCTGCATTGGAAATATTCTCGAAACTATTTTCTCAGTAATAGGCGAAGCTACACGGTCAGTATGTTTTTCCGCCCATAGGGTGAGGCCCGTTGCATTTTGGTTGTAAATAGTCCAGAAAGCAACAGCAATAGCAAAGATGAATAGCAATGAGCCAATGGCTTTTTTATCCGATCCTTTTGCTTTAGCCCACAGTGAAACATAAAAAGCAATTACCGGAATGCAGGCAAATATGAATGCATCATTTGCAGCAGTACCCATCAATGCTGTGCCAAACAATTTGGAAGGGACAATAAAACCAATAATGGCTGCAATAATAGCCGGTAAGAAAACATAACCGGTAATTTGACCAAAACTCATGTCTTCTGGTTGTACCGGTTTTTTTATATCACCAATTTTTACTTTATCAAGGTTACTTGCCAGGATAATCATGCCAACGATTAAGCCAATGCCGGCCGCACTAAATGCATATCCCCAGCCATACTTATTCCGTAAATAAGCAGCTACAAAGTTGCAGATGAAAGCTCCAATATTAATGCCCATATAAAAGATATTATAAGCATTATCTTTTAATGGTTTTAAATCTTCCCGGTTGTAAATATTCCCCAGTAATGTGGAGATGTTAGGCTTAAAAAAACCGTTACCAACAATAATAAGTGAGAGCGATATAATCAATGCCGTATTACCGGGTATTCCCAAACACAAATAACCAATCGACATCAATGAACCGCCAATAAATATGGATTTAATATATCCCAGGTAGCGGTCGGCAATTAAACCACCAATAAAAGGAGTAAGATAGACGAGGGCAATAAAACTGCCGGTAACATCCGCACCAATTTTCTGGGAAAATCCTTTTCCTCCGTTAGCAACCGGGTCAATCGTATATAAAAGCAAAATGCCTACCATTAAATAATAAGCGAAACGTTCCCACATTTCGGTGAAGAACAAAACATACAATGCACGGGGATGGTGCCCGGTCTTTATTGCATCATTCATACAGCAGAGTTTCGTTAATGAAATTGTTTACAGTTAGTCAATAATTTGGGAAAATACAGAAAATCTTTTGCCCGCCAAGCAAATGTCCGTTAATATTCAATACAGGTAAGGGTTTTGGTCAGGATAACTATTTTTCATCATATCATTTTATGATGTTTTCTTTGCGCATATTTTATACCTGTATATGAATATTCTCTTACTCGGGCAAGGCGGCCGGGAACATGCACTGGCCTACAAATTACAACAGAGTCCACACTGTTCTAAACTTTTTACGGCACCGGGCAATGCTGGTACCGCACAATGCAGTATCAATGTTGATATGGCGGCAGATGATTTTGATGCCATTAAGAAATTTTGTGTTAGTGAGAAGATTGAAATGGTAGTGGTAGGACCCGAAGATCCTTTGGTGAAAGGAGTGTATGATTTTTTTAAAAATGATAAAGCATTAAAAGACATCATGGTGATTGGTCCCTCACAGCAAGGTGCATTGCTGGAAGGAAGTAAAGCATTTGCAAAGACCTTTATGATGAAGAATGGGATTCCTACCGCTTCGTACAAAGAATTTACTGCGGAAAATTTTACCCAGGGTGTTGGCTATATTAAACAACACGAAATGCCCGTGGTATTAAAAGCAGATGGGTTAGCCGCCGGTAAAGGAGTGGTAATTTGTCAGCACCCGATTGAAGCGATTGCAGAATTTGAGTTAATGGTACAGCAGCAAAAATTTGGTGATGCGAGTAAGAAAGTGGTAATAGAACAATTTTTAACAGGTATTGAACTGAGTGTGTTTGTATTAACTGACGGGGTCAATTATGTGATATTACCCGAAGCAAAAGATTACAAACGCATTGGAGAAGGCGATACAGGATTGAATACAGGCGGTATGGGTGCGGTGAGTCCGGTTCCTTTTGCCGATGATGCATTTATGCAAAAGGTAAAAGAGAAAGTGATCATCCCCACAATAGAAGGAATTAAAAAAGAAAATATCGAATACAAAGGTTTTGTATTTATTGGATTAATAAAAGTAGAAGATGAACCTTATGTGATAGAATATAATTGCCGCATGGGTGATCCGGAAACGGAAGTAGTGATGCCCAGGTTGAAAAATGATTTGGTGGAGTTGTTTACAAAAACAGCTCAGCAAAAACTAAATGAAGTAACCATTGAAACCGACAGTCGCCATGCAGTTACGATGATGGCGGTGAGTGATGGCTATCCCGGCAGTTATGAAAAAGGTAAGATCATTTCTTTTCCTTCTGATGTTAGCGAAGACTCACTTATCTTTCATGCCGGAACGAAACAGGTAGACGATCAGGTGGTAACCAACGGTGGCCGTGTGCTGGCAGTTACTTCTTATGGAGATTCTGTTACTGATTGTGTAAATAAGTCTAAGCAAGTATTAGAACAGATAGATTATGATGGGATTTATTACCGGAGAGATATTGGGTATGAGTTTATGTAAATGACAAACGTTGAGGATATTAATTTTAATATTTTTTTCCTTTTTTTGCTTTGATGGCTATACACAAAAAGTCAGTCGTGAAAATTTTCATTCCACTTGTATAAATGACGATTACGAAATTAGTTTTCGGTTCCCTAAAAATTACTCAGCTAATATTTCTTATAATATTATATATGTAGCAGATGGATCATTGAAGTTGGGTAAATACATTTTGGGTGATTATGGTGATTGGAAAGCCACGATCTCTGATAGTTGCATAATAGTTGCTATCGCTCATAAAGGAGACTGGCATGTTAAAAGGCAAAGAGATTTTATTCCCAGTGATGAAGGAGGGTATTCAGATGATAACTTTGGTAAAGCAGATGATTTTTATTATTTCCTCAAATACGAATTAATACCTCATATCAATCAAAAATTTGTCAAACAAAAATCAACTGCTTTTATTGGGCACTCATTTAGTGGTTTGTTTTGTTTGTATCTCCTCTTTAGAGAAGACAAATTGTTTGACAGACATTTTGCCATCAGTCCTTCTGTTTGGGCTAATGATGAAGAATTGCTGAAAATAGAATTGGCCTTTTATAAAAGAAAAAAAGTGCTAAAGGCAAATTTGTTTTTGCAAGCAGGTGGATTGGAGATTTTTAATAAGGTGTTGTTTTCCACAAATGAATTTTACGAAAGAGTAATCAAGCATTACAGCGGTTTACAAATATCTTACAGCAAGGTTAATAACGCCAATCATTTCTCCATCATTAAACCCGCAGTAGACAAAATACTGGCATTATATTCAAAATGAATTTTGCAAAAAGGCCTGATGATACAACAATTATTTGTTCATCAAAGACCAGAATGTACAAGTGAGTGACACAAGGAAGGATGCCCAATGAACAAAAGCCGGTCTCATCAACTAAAAAACCAGTAACCAGCACCAGCAACTATTTTCCCAATTTCCCCACAAATAAATGTTTTGGCATTGTTTTTTCAAGTAATTTCCTTCAACTTTGCTCACAAAATTTTCAATATACCAACATGGGTCTTTTTAACTTTTTTACTCAGGAAATTGCCATTGACCTGGGAACCGCAAATACCCTCATTATACATAACGAAGAAGTAGTAGTGAATGAGCCGTCGATAGTGGCACTGGATAGAAATAATCCCAAAAATGTACTGGCTGTTGGCCGTAAAGCCCTGCTGATGCATGAAAAAACACATGAAAGCATCCGCACCGTTCGTCCACTGAAGGATGGTGTAATTGCCGATTTCAATGCGGCGGAGATCATGATCAGGGAAATGATTAAAATGATCTATCCTAAAAAGCCTTTGTTTCCGCCAAAATGGAGAATGATGATCTGTATTCCCAGTAGTATTACTGAGGTAGAAAAACGTGCCGTTCGTGACAGTGCTGAGCAAGCTGGTGCCCAGGAAGTGTACCTCTTGCATGAACCGATGGCTGCGGCATTGGGTATTGGTATTGATGTGGAAGAGCCGGTAGGAAACATGATCATTGATATAGGCGGTGGTACAACCGGTATTACTGTAATTGCGTTGGCAGGTATTGTGTGCGACCAGAGTATTCGTATTGCCGGTGACGAATTTACCGGAGATATTATGGAGGCCTTGCGTCGTTACCATAGTTTATTGATTGGTGAAAGGACCGCTGAACAAATCAAAATTCAGATTGGTGCAGCCATGAAAGATTTGGACAATCCGCCCGATGATATTCCGGTGAATGGCAGGGACCTCGTTACCGGTATCCCCAAACAAATTATGGTAAGCTACCAGGAAGTAGCAGAAGCGTTGGATAAAAGTATTTTTAAAATAGAAGAAGCAATATTAAAAGCCCTGGAACAAACACCGCCTGAACTGGCGGCAGATATTTACCGTCGTGGTTTATATTTAACCGGTGGCGGTGCCTTATTACGTGGGTTGGATAAGCGTTTAAGTCAGAAAATTAAATTGCCCGTGCATGTGGCTGACGATCCACTGAAAAGTGTAGTACGTGGCACAGGTATTGCCTTAAAGAATTACGACAGATATCCTTTTGTAATGAGATAGGATGTTGGATGTCTGATATCGGATCTCTGGTTTCAAGACTCCTTACATCAGGCATCTTACATCATAGATCTGTGATCAACTTCAATATTCATCCTTGAGAAATATCTTTGCCTTTATACGTAAGCATTCTAACCTGCTCTTCTTTCTTTTCCTGGAAGTGCTGAGCTTATACTTTCTCTTTAGCTATAATAAATTTCACCAGGCGGCTTTTATGGGCACGGCTAATGAGCTTACGGGTTCTGTTTTTTCGCAGTACAGCAAAGTAGAAAATTATTTTAACCTTAAAAAAGAAAACGAAAGACTGAGTAAAGAAAACACCAGGCTGATTAATTTATTAAAGGCTGATTTTGCTTTGCCGGATACAACAAAGAAATTTGTAACCGATAGCATTCCGGTTGATACTTTGGGTACCCGCCGTAAGTATTTATATATGCAGGCCGCGGTAGTTCATAATTCCACCAATCTTCCTAACAATTTTATTACACTCCACCGGGGCACATCACAGGGAGTAAACAGGGGCGATGGTGTGTATGGACCCGGAGGTATTGTAGGCGAAGTAGTGGATGTAAGCAACAACTTTAGTGTGGTAATGAGTTTGCTGCACAAACAAAGCAGTACCAGTGTTAAGATTAAGAAAACAGGTGAAGCCGGTAAGCTGGAATGGGATGGAACAGATCCCTCAATACTTACTTTAAGAGATATACCAAAGAGTGTGAAACTGCAAAGAGGGGATACGGTGCTTACGAGTAATTATTCAGATAAGTTTCCGCCAAACCTGATGGTGGGAACGATTGACCAGGTTATACAGGAAAAAAGTACCAATAATTATTTGCTGAAAGTAAAATCCGCTACTGATTTCAAAAGCATTCAAACCGTTTGGGTGATTCACAATCTTCAGCGGAATGAGCAAAATGAACTGGAGGAAAAAGTAAAGAATAAGAAATGAGTGACCTGTTAAGACTTATAGTACGGTTTGCGTTATTTATTTTAGTACAGGTGTTTGTACTAAATGAAATACCCGCTTTGCATTATTCAATCAATCCCTATTTATATTTCCTGTTCATACTCTGGCTGCCTTTTTCATTATCCCGTTTTTCGTTAATGCTAATAGCGTTTTTTACCGGAATGACACTGGACTGGTTTACCCATTCACCGGGTTTGCATGCCGCTCCCTGTGTAATGATAGCTTACCTGCGTCCTTTCCTGGTAAATATTCTTATACCACAGCAAGGCGCTGAAATGAATTACAAAGAGCCTTCTATTAAAAGTTTAGGGTTAGCACCCTATGCTACGTATATTGTTTTGCTTACCATAATCCATCACGGTTTTTTATTTACACTGGAGGCTTACCAGTTTGGCAATATCTGGTACCTCATTATTAAAACACTGGCTTCCACCTTAATCAGTTTATTGCTGATATTGTTAGTGGAGATGCTGTTTTCCCGTAAACAAAAGTTTATCACGAATACCTGATATTAACTGAAAAGTAAAAAGTCAAAATTCAAACAGGGACTCCTCAATCATTCTTAATTAAGATAATTTTTTACTTTTTACTTTTGAATTATTACTTCTTTTAGAAAAACACTAATAACTTTGACCTACTAAAATTCCTTCACCCAACCAATGTCCGTTTTTAACCAATCTCGTAAAAACGTAATCAGGCTAATCTTCCTGGCAGCATTTGCTGTCATTTTATTACAATTAATCAATCTGCAGTTAGTTTCCAGCAAGTATAAAAAGCTGGCGCAGGAAAATGCTATCCTGCGCAAAGTGGTTTATCCCAGCCGTGGTATCATTTTCGATCGTAAAGGCAAAGCTATCCTTGATAATACAACCATGTACGATTTAATGGTTACCCCCTCACAGGTAAAAGGAATTGACACCGCCTCCCTTTGCCGCATTCTTGACATTGACACTGCTGAGTTCAGGGAAAGGGTTATTAGCGCCATTATTAAAAATACCCGCAACCGCCCCTCAGTATTTTCAGCATTGTTGTCGCCGGACAAATATGCCAAGATCAATGAGAATCTCTATAAATTTCAACCGGGATTTTTCCTGCAGGAACGTCCCGTACGCATTTATCCTTTTAATACAGCGGCTAATATTTTAGGTTACCTGAGTGAAGTGGATTCAAACTTTTTAAAGAAACATGCCAACGAAGGTTATCAAATGGGTGATTATGCCGGGATGACCGGGATGGAGCGCAGCTATGAAAAAGTGCTGATGGGTGAAAGGGGTATCCAATACATTTTAAAAGATAATTTAAACCGGCCCAAAGGTCCTTACGAAAATGGAGCCTACGATACAGCAGCAATTGCCGGTAAACATTTATATACTTCCATTGATGTGGAGCTGCAAAAGCTGGGAGAAAAGCTAATGGAGAATAAAATCGGTTCTATCATAGCTATGGATCCAAAAACCGGAGGAATACTGGCATTGGTTAGTGCTCCTACGTACAACCCGAATTTATTGACAGGCTCAGAAAGAAGAAAACATTTTAATGAACTATACCGTGACCCTGCATTGCCTTTGCTGAACCGTGCTGTAAATGCAACATACTCTCCCGGTTCAACTTTTAAAACATTACAGGCTTTAATTGGTTTGCATGAAGGAGTAATTACTACAGGTTTCAGAGTGGCCTGCTCCGGTGCATTCTATGGTTGTGGTGGCGGCAAACCAATGAAATGTTTGGACAAAGGTGTATTTGATCTTCGTGGAGCGATTACCATTTCTGACAATACATACTTTGCTACTGTAATGCAACGGGTGATGAATAACCCAAAATATCCCAACCAGGATAGTGCACTTGCAGTTTGGGATAAGTACATGTATGCTTTTGGATTAGGACACAGACTCGGGATAGATATTCCAACGGAAAAAAGAGGTCATATTCCAACTCCTCAATACTTTGATAAAATATATGGACAGGGAAGATGGAACTATTGCAATTTCCGTTCAGTAAGTATTGGACAGGGGGAGGTAGATGTTACACCTATACAAGTGGTAAACGAAATGGCTTTTATTGCCAATAAAGGCTGGTATCACATACCTCATTTAGTTGATTCTATAGAAGGTGGCGACAAGTTTGGGTTACTGGACCCCTATAAAAAAGTGATTACTCCAACAGATATACCCGATAGTATTTTTGAAGCAGTGCATGATGGTATGCAGGGCGTGGTGGAAAGAGGTACAGGGATTGGTGCTAAAATTGACGGTATCACCATTTGTGGTAAAACCGGTACCGTTGAAAATTATTAT
This sequence comes from Sphingobacteriales bacterium, assembly GCA_003963365.1. Taxonomy (GTDB): domain Bacteria; phylum Bacteroidota; class Bacteroidia; order Chitinophagales; family Chitinophagaceae; genus AWTP1-9. The sequence goes on along the minus strand of RXJG01000005.1, from coordinate 10,076 downwards.
AAAGGAGTAAAGCAGCCTAACCATTCTTTCTTCTGCGGATTTGCACCAAGAGATAACCCGAAGATTGCTATCATGTGTGTAGTGGAAAACAGCGGTCATTTTGGCGGAACATTTGCAGCACCTATCTGTGGTTTGATGATTGAGAAATACCTGAAAGATTCTATCAGCGGTGATGCCCGCAAAGCAAACCTGGACCGGTTATCTAAACTGAACCTGATTCCACCAAGGATTTATAAAGAATTAAGAACAAGAGATTCGCTGGACCATTTGAAAGATACCGCCTATTTAAAGAAAACTGGTTATTGGAAAACAACAACAGATACACTGGAAACAGACGATGAACCGGATTTAAAAGCAGAGAAAACAAAGTCCCGTAAAAGCGATAAAGACAGCAGCAATACTCCGGCTAAAATAAAACCGGATGCAATATTGCCGGATAATAAAAAGAAAGCAACAAAAGACTCCATTAATATTTAAATGTGAACAATACCCGTCAAGGCATATCAAAAGGAATTGATACCACCATTTTGTGGTTGTACTTTGCTTTAGTTACAATAGGATGGATTGCCATCTTTAGTGTGGAGTACCGCACGGGTGATAATGCTATTCAAAAAATATTAAGCTTTAATACCAACTATGCAAAGCAATTATTTTTTATTGGGTTGAGTTTAATTGTGGGAGTTTTTGTTTTGCTTACGGATAGTAAATTTTTTACTGCCACTGCTAACCTTGCTTATGCTTTTGGTATAGTTACGCTATTATTAGTATTTCCTTTTCATTCGCATATTAAAGGAACAAATTCTATTATTAAAGTTGGTGCCTTTAATTTTCAGCCGGCAGAAATTTGTAAACTGTTTGTTGCGCTGGCCTTAGCAAAATATTTAAGCCGGCTGGAGACTAATTTTAATAAAACCAATTCGCATCTTGTTGCTTTTGCAATAACATTAACACCATCCATCCTGGCGATATTTCAAAATGAAACAGGGTTGGCGTTAGTATATTTTTCTTTCTTTATAGTTATGTACCGGGAAGGGTTACCGGCCTGGTACCTCGTACTTGGTTTTTCTTTAATAGTGCTGGTAGTTGCTACTTTATTGGTTGATAAAAATATCCTCGCAATTATCTTAACGACTATTGCTGTTTTTGTTATTTACCTGCTTTATTCCAGGTTCAAACGTTATCGCCGTTACACCTTCCTGGTAGTTGGTATTTGGTTGCTGGCGGTATCTATTCAGCGGTTTGCAGTACCATATGTGTTTGATCATATAATGCAGCCCTACCAGGTAAAACGTATTTATGCAGCTATCGGAAAAGATTATGTACCAAAAGATGCACAGCAATTAAAAGAGTTGCAGGAAAAAGAAAAAGGCAAAAAGAAAGATGAAAGCGATTACAATGTAAAACAATCCAAAATTGCCATTGGTTCCGGTGGATTTTTGGGTAAAGGCTTTTTAAAAGGGTTACAAACACAGGGCGATTTTGTACCTGAACAGCATACAGACTTTATTTTTACTGCCTGGGCGGAGAGCTTTGGTTTTTGGGGCAGTTTTTTATTGCTTGGCATTTATTTATTTCTCTTATTGCGTATTGTTAATATAGCCGAACGACAGCGTAGTGCCTTTTCCCGTGTTTATGCCTACAGCGTTGCCAGCATTATCTTTTTCCACGTAATGGTCAATATTTGTATGACGGTGGGACTGGCCCCTGTTATTGGCATTCCACTACCTATGTTAAGTTACGGAGGGTCGTCCCTCCTGACCTTCACTGTTTTAATTTTTATTTTGTTAAGACTGGATGCCGACCGGCAAATGGTTTTGCGCTAGATAAATAAAGATTGATGGTAAATGTTATATCTTTACTTATATGGAAAAGGCAATGAAGAAATTTATTGTGACATTTTACCTGCCTGAGGTGCTGGATTTTTCTTTCTGGAAGATTATACCCGAGCATCGTCGGTATATCAATAAACTGATGGATGATGATGTGATTTTAACATATGGTGTAAATGCAGAACGGAGTAAAGGCTGGGTGGTATTCAGTGCTGCAACAGAAGAAGAAGTAACAGAATATATTGAGAACTTTCCTATTCATGATATGATCACATACGAAATTGAAGAACTTTTTATCTTCGATTCAATGATTGGTGTACCAAGGTTAGTGATGAATTAAACTATCTTTTCTCATTAATGAAAATTATTCCCCTCTCCGAAGGATCGTTTACCGTTGACAAAAGCAAACAGTTTATTCCTTTTGATAAAAGCAATGATGATCTTCAGCAAAGAAGCAAAGGATCTTTATTAGTGGAAATTCAGCCATTTGCCATTGTAACTTCTAAAGATGTAATTGTGATAGATACCGGGCTGGGTTTTAGTGACAGCAACGGCACTATGCAAATCCACCAAAACTTATTAGATGAAGGTATTAACCCGTTAGAGGTGACTAAAGTATTGCTGTCTCATTTGCATAAGGATCATGCCGGCGGTATTAGTAAACGGGATGAGATATTAAACCAGTCATTCTTCAGTTTTCCCAACGCTGTTTATTATGTTAATGAACAGGAACTGGCTTTTGGTATTGAAAAAGGAAAACCATCCTTCTCTCCGGAGGATTTTTTGATACTGAAAGATTCAGACAGAGTTGAATTAATAAATGGAAATGGCTGGATTGATCAGTACATCCTTTATGAGGTAACCGGTGCTCATAGCCCCTTTCACCAGGTGTTTTGGATTGAAGAAAATGGACAAAAAGTTTTCTTTGGCGGAGATGTTGCTCCTCAATTGATGCAGATGAAAACGAAGTTTGTAGCCAAGTATGACTATGATGGGAAGCTTTGTATGGAATTGCGGCAACAATGGTGGGAGCAGGGAGAAAAAGAAAACTGGACGTTTTTATTTTATCATGATATTAAAACTCCTCTGTTTATATTTTGATAATGTAACGATCAAGACTTATTGTAAAAAAGTAGGCCAACCCTGAAAAGAGTCGGCCGTTGCTAACCTATGAAAAACACCTATATGCAAATCTAAATAAATCTTTAGTTTATTTCCAAGAAATTTTAAGTTTTTCTTTTAGCCCCTTTTCAGTACTCCCCCCGGCCTTACAGGACGGTTTTTGATGCGGTTTATTAATATCCTGCGGAAATCCCTCTCCGCATTAAAAAGTTTATTCATTCGTTGCTGGCCTACAATTTTTATAAACTGATCACGGTATCTTTTGCGCAGATCAATTACTTTTTGTTCCTTATCTAAAACATCGTCTTTATCACTTTCTTTCTGATCTTTAATAAGCTGCCGCATTTCCTTAAAGTATTGATTATAAACGGGCCAGAATCTCTGTGCTTCCTCAGGGCTGAGGTCGAGTTTCTTGCTAATAAAGGCAATTTTTAATGCCTCAATCTTGGCGTTTTCTTCAGGGTCGTCTTGTTGTGCTTTTAATTGAGTAAAAGCAGCTATAAAGAGAAAGGTTATAAGTAAATATTTTTTCATGATCGGTACCTCCTGTGTCTAATTATGAGTTTTATTTTCAGATTCTTTAAGTAAATCGTCAATGAGTTTTTCATTGCTCATCATTTCTTCCTCGCTGGGTAGTTGGTTCTGGTCCACACTGGCAACCATTTGCATGGCGTCGGCTTCATCGGCTGTTTTATCCAGGTAATTGGCAATGGCATCATCAGAAGTATTGTTTAACTGTTCAGTCACATCAAACTTTTTCTGCTCAGCATATTTCCTTCCTAATTTCACAACTGCATCAAAATCTTTTTCTTTGCCTGTATTATTAATGATAAAGAATGAAACCATACTTACCATACCAATCACAACTGCCGCTGCGGCATAACGCATCCAGCGGATAGATTTATGCTGTGTTAATGATATCACTTTCGCTTCTTCTTTTGCAGAAACTTTATTGACTAAATCATCACTCAGTGTTTCAAAATAACCAGCTGGTACCCTGTAAACATTCACTTTATCTATTGCATAAAGCATAGGGGAGAGGTTGCGTAATTCATCCGTTACTGATTGATTTCCGGCAGCTTTTATTTTGCTCAATATTGAACCGGCCAGTGAACCAAAATATCCTTCCGGAATCTGCGGAGGATTTTTGGTGGCTATACCCGGTAATGCGGGAGTTTGTTCTTTTATTTTGACCATGGTCAATAAATGTTCATCCAGCCCTTCAAAATAACCGGCAGGAACGGTGTAAGGGTTAACCCTTTCCATTCTCGCCAGCATGGGGCTGATTTCCATTAATTCGTTCAATATTGCTGCTTTTATTGCCATTTCAACTTATGAGACGGTTTTGTTTTGTAATAGTTTAACGATTTAGTATAAATTCCTCAATTTTTTTAACGGCGTGATGATAGCTTGCTTTTAAAGCTCCTTCACTGGTTTCCAGAACTTTACTCATCTCCTCATACGGCATTTCATCATAATAGCGCAGGTTGAAAACCATCCGTTGTTTTTCTGGTAATTCCTGGATGGCTAGCTGCAATTTCCACTCCAATTTATTTGCATCAAAATGGTCATCAGCTTTTATTTTTTCACTCAAACCACCTTCTTCATTACTGATAGATACCGAAACTCTTTTTTTCTGCTGTTCAATAAAAGTTAAGCATTCATTGGTGGCGATGCGGTAAAGCCAGGTATAAAGCTGGCTGTCTTCCCTGAAATGGTCAAGCCCTTTCCACACTTTGATGAACATGTTTTGCAGAACATCGTTGGCGTCTTCATGGTCAACTACCATCCGGCGTATATGCCAGTAAAGTTTCTCCTGGTATTTGCGGATGATGGCAGTATAGGCTTTTTCCCGGTTTTCGGGTTGACGGAATAATAGCAATAACTCTTTATCATCGGCGTGGCTGGCCATGCAATTGTTTTAGGTTAATACAAAAATACGGATGGTAAGACTTGAAAAACATAGAAAGGTTTGATGCATAAGAAAAATTGTCAGCCAGCCCGGAAGGGATGGCAAGACCAGGCAAAAAAAGGCCGCACCAAACGAATTGATGCGGCATATTTTTCAACGGGTTTCAGAATTAATGGGCTTTACGTGAAATCACCTTTTGGGCAGCTTCCACAATGTTTGGTGCATCCAGTCCATACTTGGTTAAAAGCTGGGCAGGAGTACCGCTTTCACCAAAAGTATCCCGGGTACCTACATATTCAATGGGGATAGGGAAATGTTTTGAAGCTACCTGGGCAATAGCATCACCCAGTCCGCCAATAACGTTATGTTCTTCTGCTGTTACCGCACATTTTGTTTTTTTGATGGAAGTTAAAACCGCTTCTTCATCCAATGGCTTAATGGTGTGAATGTTGATTATTTCTGCACTAATACCTTTTTCTTCCAGTAATCTTCCAGCCTCAATTGCTTTCCAAACCATGTGCCCGCAGGCGAAGATGGTAACATCCGTTCCCTGGCTGAATTGTTGTGCTTTACCAATTACAAAATCTTCTTCTTTGGTAAAGATGGGCCAAACCGGCCGGCCGAAACGTAAGTAAACAGGGCCTTCGTAACCGGCAATGGCTTTGGTGGCTGCTTTGGTTTGATTATAATCACAGGGAACAACTACCGTCATGCCCGGTAACATTTTCATCAGCCCAATATCTTCCAGTATCTGGTGAGTGGCACCGTCTTCCCCCAGGGTAAGACCGGCATGTGAAGCACATATTTTTACATTCTTACCACTGTAAGCCACACTCTGGCGAATCTGGTCGTACACACGGCCGGTAGAAAAGTTAGCGAAAGTAGTAGTATATGGAATTTTGCCACCGATGGTTAAACCGGCTGCAATACCAATCATATTGGCTTCCGCAATACCCACCTGTATAAAGCGTTCGGGAAATTCTTTCATGAAACCGCCGAGTTTTAATGAACCGGCGAGGTCGGCAGTTAATGCCACCACATTGGAATTTTTTCTTGCTGCTTCTACAATACCGTCACCAAAACCACTGCGGGTATCTTTATTGCCTGTTACCTGAATATCTTTTAAAGCCATTAAGGGTTGATTGAAATTTGGCGCAAAGTAAAAGGAAAGTTGTGGTATTTGAGCAGGGAGTTTTTAGGGTTTTATGCACAGTAATTTTTGATAGATTTCAGCTGTTTTGTGCTGATGACCGAAATTAACTGTACGGGTATATTATCTATGCATCATAAATGCACCATCCATACATTATCTGTACAGACAGCACCAACTAACTCATTCAGTAGTGGCACGGTACTATTTGGGTAGTAGTACGGTTGACCTATGCTTTTAACTGCAACTATATTTATACTGTAATTACTTCATTTTTCTTTTCCTTTTTGCTGCAGCGACATCAGAAAAGCAGGCGGTGCTAAAAAATATGGACAGGACTATTTAGCTTCGGTAAAGAAAATGGTTCAAAATGCTGCACACCTTAAACCTGAAAATTATGTTACAAAATAAAGCTCTAACCTCTTTGATGTTCTTGTTTTTTTTTAATGTTTGCTGTAAAAGACAAACAGCTAAGAAAAGTTTAATAGAGAATGAAGATAGTCTTATTACAAACTGTTATGTTACCAAGCCAGTTAAGACAGATAGTAAATCAGATACTTTAAGAGCTTTTGATTTTGGCAATAAATCAATAGATGATTTTATTACTAACATTAAGGATAAGACAGAATTAAAATATGATTCTGTAATGGATTATGTCACAAATTTTGACTATCAAAAAAGGATTACTGTAAATTTCTCTTGTTACGATAAGTTGACTAACCCCGAAAGTTTCGGTTTATTGAATATTTACTTTAATTCTGGATTTGCAACTTGGGTAAAAAAGAAATCTTCCATTTCGTTTTTGCAATCATATAAGAAAGAGATTTTCAATTTAGGAAAAGTAATAGTATATGAATACAGGCTAAATAACGTTGCGGAAATAGAACCTCATTTTATGTACATTTTATTAAAAGAGCAAAAAGAGGAAGATCTACGTTATGCAAAGGATTATAGCGGATATGTATTGTGTTCGGATGGATTGAGTTGGAAGGAATTCGCAAATAACAGAGGTTATATCCCATTGTATATAAAAATGGTAAGAAGAAATAAAGAGATTTATACTCCTTTATATTTTGACAGCGAAAGATTTATTCCAATAGGACACTTTAGAAATAATAATTGGCAAGAATAAAATTTCTATCCCCGCAGGGTCGGCTTGGGCCAGACCCTGCGGGGATAAAAAGCGGCGCAGGTGCAACCAACGCCGAGTATGGGAAGCATTCAGAATGCAATCAGATAACACGAAAACCCAATTTACCAAAGAACTGCCACAGGACATATATTAAATTTTATGAAACTATTAAATGCTATTGTAATTCTGTTAATGCTTTCTTGTCATCAATCAGGGTCTCAGGAAAAAGAAAAAACAGGAGTAGATGTCAAAAATCGTAAAGCCAAAAATGATATTGTCTATGATAAAGCTATGTTGATAAATATCATAGAAAGTAGTGATTGCTATTACGGTAAGCATATCAGTTCCTTTGATGAAGAAAGCCTTACTTACAGGTCTTATAAATGCCTTTTTGAAATGTGTTCAGATTCAATATGGCTTGAATTTTCGAATAGCAAAAGCAATGTAATGAAGGCTTATTCTTATGACGCTCTATTAGAAAAGAATTCAAGTTTTGCAGAAATTGTTAAAAAGAGGTTTTTGTTAGATACTTCCACATTATGTTTTGTAAGTAATGATATGTCTGAAACCATTAGTTTAAGCCAGTATGTTAAGTATAAAAAGTAAAAATATTTTTTCTATCCCCGCGGGGTCTGGTCCAAGCCGGCCCTGCGGATTCAAACCAACGCCGACTATTATTTTTCAAACTATGCCGAGTTAGGGGGGGTAACTTTATGTTTACTCTTTACCGTTACTCAGAATAATTTGCTTGCCTCGATGCCAGTATAAAAATGTATCACTTGTAAGTTTTTCAATTTTGCAAGGCACATTCCCGTATAGAAAAGAACTGTCCGTTAAATAATGCCATGTTCTTGGAATGATTACATCGCCAGTTTCATACTCAACTTTTCTTCCTTTTTTGTATTGATACAAAATCATATTATTGTTTTTATCAAAACAAAGACAATACAACGGGTATGTTATATTGCTATCTTTATTAAAAAATCCCCCATACTCGGCGTTGGTTGCACCTGCGCCGCTTTCGTTGCTTGTAGCCCGGGGCTACACCACCGCAACGCCTACCACATAACTAATTTAACCAATTCTCTCCTCCCTGCATAATCCATAGCACTACTGTATAAATATTCAGCAGCAGTTTCAACTATACCGGCTTCAACAGGATTGTTATGAATGTTACCTAACTTACTTTCTCCCATATAACGAATGTTTGGATCAATAGCTATGGCATGGTTATCATGCGTCCACAATTGATTTCTTTGTTTCTTACATGCTGTTGCGCTGCCCGTTTAATCTGAAACAGCATCCCTGCCTGCGCCTAAGCTTCGGCAGGCAGGCACTCCCTTCTGCTTTCCGGTTCTTCCTGTATACTTTCTAAAATTGTTTTAGCAGTATGTCGTTTAAAATCCCGTATAGTATCAGACAATGTACCATTGCAGCTGCTTAAAATACAATGCACATAGTTACTCATAATCACCCATGCATGCACTTGTAATTGCTTGTTCTCAACACAATAATTAAATGCATCTACTACTATATCCCTGTATCTTTTTTTGGTGAAAATATCTACCCCCGCCTGAATGACTCAGTCGGGCAGGCATGTCACTACCTGGAAGGTTAGAAAGTAAGTACCAAATTGATCTTTGATTACATAGCTATCCGGCATATGATAAAGTTTTGTGGTATTGGTTGGCATTACGATTTGGTAGCTACAAGCTACGAAAAAGAAACGGCGCTGGTGCAACCAACGCCGAGTATCTTTTTTATAAACTACGACCAGTATGGGAAAGGCAGGCTGGTATGATCGCCACTCTCATTACACGCCCTGCATACTTGAACCAGTTAACTGTTTTATCATTGAACTACATCCTTAGACCAGATGGGTGAGGATAGAAATTTTATAATTTCCCTTTATTATGTATTGCTAAAAACATTAATAATGAAAACGATAAGATTATATATAAAACAAGGGCAATGTAGCTAATCTTTATTTTTTTATATTCATAATGATAGCTATTTAAATCTGCTTCTTTAATTACAATCATTAAAAATAAAAAGAATGGCAACATAAATAATCCCATTTTAAAATAGTTACTAATCTTAAATTGGCTGCCATCTGTAGGGATAACTGAGGTCATTTTTAGAAATGCCATCAATTGAAAAAAATGAATAAAAGCCAATAACGTTAAGGCACTTATTGTACTAAAATATGGTATTTTTTTAGTGAATCCGCCTTTAGAATAGTATCGGTAAAATAAATATGCTACAAATTTTAAAGTTTTCATTTGACTAATTTCTATCCCCGCAGGGTCTGGCCAAGCCGACCCTGCGGTGTGGTTGCACTACTGCCCAGGTTTTTGTGGTGCTGTTAAATTAATATCCATCAGTTCCATCCAACTGGTAACCGGGTACACTCCCTGCTCACCAGTTATATAAAACCTGGCTGAACTATGACTATACTCTGCCGGGTTTACACATAACTGCCATTTACCCCTGCATGGATTACCATGCATATAATCTAATTTTTGATTGGTCAGTTTATCACTGTAACACCACTTACAGTCAAAAGATGGCTCAAATAACTGGTGCAACTGTCCTTTCTTTTTATCTGCTGCATTTACGCCATCTGCAAGACTCATTAATATTTCTTTTATATCCTGCTGCTCCAGTCGTTCCACTATATCGTAGGCCATAAAACGCTTTATATTTCCCACTATGCTATTTACAGTTTTACCGGTATTTTTAAAAGCAACAAGAGCATGTACATGATTGGGCATAATGACATAGCCTGTTATGTAATGCCCGCAGCATTTTAAATAATCAAACTGTTTATACACTAAATCATATCCATTGATAATATCGAATAAAGGTAACCAGTTGTAACAGGTGAAAGTAATAAAGTACAAACCATCTTTTTCACATATTTTACGGCGT